>NZ_JBIRQR010000002.1:0-1459298 GCF_044333295.1 Streptomyces sp. NPDC021019 | reverse complement strand
GTTGATAGGCCAGATGTGGAAGCCCGGCAACGGGTGGAGCTGACTGGTACTAATAGGCCGAGGGCTTGTCCTCAGTTGCTCGCGTCCACTGTGTTAGTTCTGAAATAACGAACGGCTGTGATTGCACCGGTTGTTCAATTTCATAGTGTTTCGGTGGTCATTGCGTTAGGGAAACGCCCGGTTACATTCCGAACCCGGAAGCTAAGCCTTTCAGCGCCGATGGTACTGCAGGGGGGACCCTGTGGGAGAGTAGGACGCCGCCGAACAATTTTTCCGGGAAAGCCCCGCACCTTTTGGTGCGGGGCTTTTCTGCGTTCCTAACTCGATCGGCACCGGCACCGAGGAGAAGCAGGGGAACGGGAGCTGGAGCAGGCAGTTCCCCGGGGCACTCCTCGACTGTAGAGCCGGCAGGGCAGAACAAGAGTGCTGGGCTCCCCGCCGTCAGAGACGCCCTGCGGCCTTCAGGGCCAAGTACGTGTCGGCAAGCGTGGGAGCGAGGTTCTCCGGAGTCGCGTCCACGACGACAACGCCGTGGCGGCGGAGCCTGTCGGCCGTGCGACCACGGTCGGCCTGGGCCTGGGCGGCGGCTGCCGCCTCGTACACCGAGTCCACGGTTCCTCGCGCGTGGGCCATTTCTGCAATCCGAGGGTCGGAGACCGCGGCCAGCAGAACGGTGTGGCGCTGGGTGAGTTGAGGCAGCACCGGGAGTAGCCCCTCCTCGATGGGGGCGGCTTCCAGCGTCGTGAGAAGGACGATCAGCGAACCGCGGGGGGCGTCGGTGAGGGCGGCGTTGCTCAGGCCTCGGGCGTCCGTCTCGATGAGCTCGGGTTCCAGTGTGGCCAGGGTGTTGATGACGGTGGCCAGAACATTGCCCGTTGCCGTCCGGCCTCGGACCCGGGCTCGGACCTGGCGGTCGTAGGCGAGGAGGCTTACGCGGTCGCCCGCCCGGGTGGCGAGCGCGGTAAGAAGGAGTGTGGCGTCCATCGAGGCGTCCAGACGGGGGACGTCACCTACCCGGCCCGCTGACGTGCGGCCGGTGTCGAGGACGATCAGGATGTGCCGGTCACGCTCGGGGCGCCATGTCCGGACCGCTACGGCGGACTGGCGTGCGGTGGCCCGCCAGTCGATGGAGCGGGTGTCGTCCCCGGGCACGTAGGCCCGCAGACTGTCGAACTCCGTGCCTTCACCGCGTGTCAGAACGCTGGTGCGGCCGTCGAGTTCCCGGAGCCGGGCGAGCCTGGACGGCAGATGCTTGCGGCTGGTGAACGGTGGCAGGACTCGCACGGTCCACGGTGCCCGGTGCTGTCCTTGGCGTGCGGCGAGGCCCAGCGGGCCGTACGAGCGGATGGTTATGCGTTCGGCCTGCCGATCGCCGCGACGGGTCGGGCGCAGAACGGTGACCAGACGTCGCCGTTCCCCGGCGGGAACCGCCAGTGTGTGGCGGGAAGCGCCACGCTCGGAGCCCGAGGTCCAGCTGCTGGGGGGCCAGGCGTCCCGCAGTTGGGCGCGCAGGCGTCGGCGCGAGGTGTTGGTCACCGTCAGTTGCACTTCGGCCGCGTCACCGACTCGAACGGATGTGTCACCGGATCGAGTGAACCGGAGCGTGCGCACTGGCGCGGCCAGCGCGTAGTCACACAGAATTGCCAGTGAGAGCGGTGCGTTGACCGCAAGCATCCCGGCCCAGCTGGGAGCCAGGATGCCTACGGGGAGTGATCCCAGGGCGGCCAGCAACGCGGTACGTCCGGTGAGGGCCATGGTCACCGCCTCATCGGGGTACGGGGACGTGGGCGAGCACTGAGGCGATGACGGAGTCGGGGGTGACTCCTTCCATTTGCGCCTCGGGCCGCAAGTGGATGCGATGACGGAGCGTGGGGAGCGCCAGGGCCTTCACGTCGTCCGGGGTGACATAGTCCCGGCCGGTCAGCCAGGCCCAGGCACGGGCGGTCGACAGCAGCGCGGTGGTGCCTCGGGGAGAGACGCCGAGGGAGAGCGAGGGGGAATCGCGCGTGGCACGGCAGATATCCACGACATAGCCGGCGATCTTGGGGGAGACGGTCGTCTTCGCGACCGCTTCGCGTGCTGCTTCCAGCTCGGCGGGCCCGGCGACGGGCCGTATCCCCGCGGCCTTCAGGTCTCGAGGGTTGAAGCCGTCGACGTGACGGGTGAGGACGTCTATCTCGTCCTGCCGTGTAGGGAGTGGAACTGTCAGTTTGAGCAGGAAGCGGTCGAGTTGGGCTTCGGGGAGGGGATAGGTGCCTTCGTACTCGACGGGGTTCTGGGTCGCGGCGACGAGGAAGGGGTCAGGCAGTGGCCGTGGCGTCCCGTCCACGGTGACCTGCCTTTCCTCCATCGCTTCGAGGAGGGAGGACTGGGTCTTGGGAGGAGTGCGGTTGATCTCGTCGGCGATCAGCAGGTTGGTGAAGACGGGGCCGGGCTGGAACGAGAACTCGGCGGTGCGCGCGTCGTAGACCAGTGAACCCGTGACGTCGCTGGGCATGAGGTCGGGGGTGAACTGGACGCGCTTCGTGTCGAGTTCGAGTGATGCGGCAAGTGCACGGACCAGGAGCGTCTTGGCCACGCCGGGTACGCCTTCGAGGAGTACGTGTCCCCGGCAGAGCAGCGCGACGACGAGTCCGGTGACGGCGGGGTCCTGGCCGACGACGGCCTTGGCGATCTCGGAGCGCAGAGCCTCCAGAGACGCGCGGGCGCTGTCGGACGGCTCCGGTTCCGCAGGCCTCACGGGGGCCGCTGCGGGCACCGGGGGCTCGGCCGGCTCGGGGGTCGGGGCGCTCATGAAGTGCGTACCTCTCTTTCGAGGGCGTCGAGTTGATCAGTGAGGAGGACCAGGGCGGCGTCGTTGGAGGGAGCCGTACCGAAGAGCAGGTTGCTGAGGTCGTGGTCCGGGGTGGTGATGCGCGCGGACACGGCGGCGAGAACGACATCAGGGGTGTGCGCATCACGGGCGGGCACTCCGGCGAGGCGTGCGATACGTGTGCGGGTGGCGGCTCGGAGGGCGTCGGCGGCACGGTCGCGGGCGTTGGCCTTGCGGTAGAGGAGCGAGCGGCCTTCGGCCGCTTCGGATGCGCGGATGGCCACCGGCAGCCGTTCCGGCACCAGCGGGCCGAGTCGGCGGGCCCGCCAGACGGCGGCAAGGACTGCGGCAAGGGCTAGTTGGAGCGTTCCCCACAGCCAGCCGGCGGGGATGAGGTCGAGGAAGCTGCTCTCGTCGGACGCGCCGTCTCTCGCCCCGTCCTCTGACGGGGCTTCGGTTCCGTCGCCGGTGGAGTCGTTGTCGGTTGTCGCGGAGGGATCTGTGAGAGAGGGGAGGTACCAGACGAGATGGGGCCGGGAGCCGAGGAGTTGCAGGGCGAGCGAGGCATTGCCCTGCTTGTCGAGACGCTCGTTGTGGAGGAGGCCGGGGGAGCCGAGAATGACGGTGTCGCCGCCGTCTCCGGTCGGGAGGACGACCAGACTGGGGAGGCCTGCGGCCGGGTAACAGGTGACGGCGCTGGGATCCTGCGTCGTGTACCGGGTACCCCCCATGTCCGCTGTGCCGGCCAGCCGGGCGGCGGGGAGCTCGCACGACGGTGCGAGGGCACTGACGGGCTGGTGCGACTCGGCGTGGGTGCCGGGGGCGAGTCGAGGCGTGGCTCCCGGTCCCGGGGCGATCAGCAGGGTGCGCCCTGCGGAGGCGGAGGCCGCCTCGTCCAGTCGGAGCTGCTGCGACCGGGTCAGGAGATTGGGGCCGGCGACGAGGAGCGTGGTGTCGGGGCCGGTCGCGGCGGTGACTTCGTCGAGAGTGGTGGCGACGGTGATGGAGACGCCGCGAGCCTTGAGGAGTTCGGCCACGGCGCGACTTCCCTTGGGGGCCGTCGAGCGGGGGTCGAGCTGTCCGTGGTTCGTTCCGGAACGTACGACGGCGAACGTGATGCCGGCGACGACGAGGATGAGGAGGACGGCCAGGATGCCTCGGGCACGGGTCCAGACCTGGCCAGGGGTGGGCGCTGTCGAGGTGGGGGAAGCGGTGGTCGCCGTGGTCATCCGGCGGCTCCTCGGGCGGTTCCGGGCAGCAGCGGCTTTGCCTCGTCGAGTGCGAGGTCGAGGGTGCGCAGGGACAGGTATGTCGGCTGGTCCGCGGTGCGGCCCCCGTACGTCACGTCGTCGAAGGCCCGGGCGGCGGCGCGCAGCCGGGCCCTGTGCTCGGGCAGGGCACTGCCCGCTTCGGCGGCGGCTTCGTCCGCTGTGCGGCCGGGGCGCGGGTCGAGCAGGGCACGTTCCTCGAGGGACCGGACGATGGCACGCATGCGTTCCTGGACGGCCTCGGTCCAGCGCAGAGCCGTGGCGTGTGCCTCGGCGGTGGCGCGGTGCTGGGCCGCGCTTCGGGGGGCGTCGTTGTCGAAGAGGGCGTCCGGGCTCCGGGAGGAGCGTTGCGGGGTGCCGAGCCGCCACCAGAGGGCGGCGACGAGGCCGATGACGAGGACGACCAGGACGACGAGTCCGGCCGGGCCGCCGGGTGCGGCACCCGCGGCGGCGTCGAATACCCCGGAGACCCAGTCCCAGAACTGGTCCAGGGCGCGCTGGAGGAAGTTCGGGTCGTTCTCGTGGTACATGGGCTTGGACAGCTCGCTCTCCGCCGCCTCCCGTGCGGGGAGACGCGGAGCGTCCACGGGTATGTCGCCCGCTGCCGTGGCCCGCAGTGCTGTGGTGATGCCCCCCGCCCCCGACACCGCATCAGCTCCTGGGGGTGTCGACGCCGTAGCCGGGCAGGCCCGCAACCCGTGCGAGGTCGAGGTCCAGTGCTTCGCGGCGGATGCGTTGGTCCACGTAGAGGAGGGCCATCACCCCGGCGACGAAGGGGTAGATCAGTGTCGAGACGATCACTTCGCCGATGCCGGTGACGATCAGGAACGGCCAGCCGAAGGAAGGGGCGGTGCCGTTGAAGAACTCGCTGACGTCGGTTCCGTCGGCGATCACCGCGATGACGCCGAACGGGATGGAGACGAGGAACGTCAGCAGGAAGGTCAGCAGCCAGGTCAGGGCGAGGATCCCGAAGGTACGCCACCAGGCGCCGCGGACCAGCTTCGCCGACCTGCGCAGCGCGGCGACGACGCTCTGTCGTTCGAGCATCAGGGCGGGGGCGGCGAGTGCGAAGCTGACGTTCAGCCAGAGCATCACGACGCAGGCGGCGGCGAAGCCGAGGAAGGCGAGTGCCGCTCCCGCCTCGGAGCCCAGCAGCAGGCCGGGGCCGATGCCCACGGTCATGATCGCGGCCATGATCAGAGCCACCAGCATGGTCAGCCCGAGCAGCGGGAGGATCCGGGGGCGGGCCTCTGCCCAGGTGTCGGAGAGCGTGGTGGGACGGCCCAGGACCGAGCGGCTGATGACCACGGTGATGATCGACGCGGTGAAGAGCGTGGCGATCATCGTGACGAGGGAGGCCGGGGCCAGGGAGATCAGTGTCGACCGGGCGGAGTCGGTGGCCTGGCGGAGGGCCTCGGTGCCGGTGGCGTTCGGGTCGACGGAGGTCGGTTCCGGCAGCAGATAGCGCTGCATGAGGATGACGGCGATCTGGGTGACCACCGAGACGGCGAGGCTGAAGCCGAGTGCGGTACGCCAGTGGGCGCGCAGGGCGGAGACGGAGCCGTCGAGGATTTCGCCGAGGCTCAGGGGGCGCAACGGGATGACGCCGGGCTTGGCGGCCGGGGGCGGTCCTGTCCAGCCCTGTCGCTGCGAGCCACCGCCCCAGCCGGGGGCGGGAGGCCGTGCTCCGGGGCCGCTGCCGGGGTTGCTCGGTGGGGACCACTGCCCGGGGGGCGGCTGCTCGGGGGACCACCGTCCCGTCGGGCCGCTTCCCTCCTGAGGTTCGGAGGGGCGGGGAATCGCCGTCTCCTTGCCGTCGGAGGGGGCAGATCCGGGCGACGCCCAGCCCGGAGAGTCGTTCATGCTCGCTCCTTCACCGTCCTGACCGCTCATCGGGGCGGCAGGTTGGCAGCCATCGTGCCACGCGCGGGTCCGGGGTGGATCAGCCGCTCTGTCTCCTTGGCGCCTTCAGGTACGGGCGGCTCACCGGGCAGACTGGGCGGATGGCTGATCAGGACGCGCAATCGACGGCGGGCTTCGAGCCTCCCGCGCTCTCCGTACTCCGCTGGGACGAGCCCCCGGGGGGCCCCGTGCTGGTGCTTCTCGACCAGACGCGGCTGCCCGCCGAGGAGGTCGAACTGGTGTGCACTGACGTGCCCGCGTTGGTGCGGGCGATCCGGACTCTGGCGGTGCGAGGGGCCCCGCTGCTCGGGATCGCCGGGGGTTACGGGGTGGCGCTCGCGGCGGCGCGGGGCCATGACGTCGCGGAGGCGGCCGGTCTGCTGGAGCGGGCGCGGCCCACCGCGGTCAACCTCGGCTACGGGGTGCGGCGGGTGGCGGCCGCCTACGGGGAAGCCGTCGGCAAGGGGGCGGGCGACGAGGCGGCCGCCGAGGCGGCGCTGACCGCGGCGCGGGCCCTGCACCGGGAGGACGCCCAGGCCAGCAGGCGCATGGCGGAGTACGGCGAGGCGTTGCTGGAGGAGCTGATGCCGGACCGCGGGTATCAGATGCTGACCCACTGCAACACCGGGGCGCTGGTCTCCGGGGGGGAGGGTACGGCGCTGGCCGTGGCGTTGCGGGTGCACCGGAAGGGCCGGTTGCGACGGCTGTGGGTGGACGAGACGCGGCCGCTGCTCCAGGGGGCCCGGCTGACCGCGTACGAGGCCGCGCGCAACGGTCTGGCGTACAGCCTGCTCACGGACAACGCGGCGGGGTCCCTTTTCGCGGCCGGAGAGGTCGATGCGGTGCTCATAGGGGCGGACCGCATCGCCGCCGACGGTTCGGTGGCGAACAAGGTGGGGAGCTATCCGCTGGCCGTGCTCGCGAAGTATCACCACGTGCCCTTCATCGTGGTGGCGCCGACGACGACCGTGGATCTGGAGACCCGGGACGGCACATCGATCATCGTCGAGCAGCGCCCCGGGCGGGAAGTGACGGAGCTCACATCGTGGCGGGGTGTATCGGCCGACGGTGGAGGAGGGATGGTCGTCGCACCCCTCGGGGCCCCGGCGTACAACCCGGCCTTCGACGTCACACCCCCGGAACTGATCACGGCGATCGTCACCGAGGAGGGCGCTGTTTCGCCGGTCACGGGGGCCGGACTGGCAGAGCTGTGTGCCAGGTCATCGCAGGTAACGATTAGCTAATGGGATGATGTCGATTATGAAGGGACGCGTCCTTGTCGTCGACGACGACACCGCACTGGCCGAGATGCTCGGGATTGTGCTGCGTGGAGAAGGTTTCGAGCCGTCGTTCGTAGCGGACGGCGACAAGGCACTGGCCGCATTTCGTGAGGCCAAGCCGGACCTGGTGCTGCTCGACCTCATGCTGCCCGGAAGGGACGGCATCGAGGTGTGCAGGCTGATCAGGGCCGAGTCCGGTGTGCCGATCGTCATGCTCACTGCCAAGAGCGACACCGTCGATGTGGTGGTGGGCCTGGAGTCAGGGGCCGACGACTACATCGTCAAGCCGTTCAAACCTAAGGAGTTGGTTGCCCGGATCAGGGCACGTCTGCGGCGGTCCGAAGAGCCCGCGCCGGAACAGCTGACCATCGGTGACCTGGTCATCGACGTGGCAGGCCACTCCGTGAAGCGGGAGGGGCAGTCCATCGCCCTGACCCCGCTGGAGTTCGACCTGCTGGTCGCGCTCGCCCGCAAGCCGTGGCAGGTCTTCACCCGTGAGGTCCTGCTGGAACAGGTGTGGGGTTACCGCCACGCGGCCGACACCCGCCTGGTGAATGTGCATGTCCAGCGTCTGCGTTCCAAGGTCGAGAAGGACCCGGAACGGCCGGAGATCGTCGTGACGGTCCGAGGCGTCGGCTACAAGGCCGGACCGAGCTGAGATGCCCCGAGGCAGCGCTGCTCCGGGGCCCGGCGAGCCGGGGGTCCGTACGGAGCGGGCTGTCGGCCCGGGACGGAAGGCGTCACGGATGAGCCGTTTCCTGCGAGGCGGCCGGCTGTTCGAGGACCGGACGCCCGGCGGGCCCGTACCGCGGTTGCTGATGCGGTGGGTACGCCGCCCGTTGCTGCCCGCCGTCCGGTTGTGGCGGCGCAATCTGCAGCTCCGCGTCGTCGCGGGCACCCTGCTGATGTCGATCGGCGTCGTGCTGCTGCTCGGCTTCGTCGTCATCGGCCAGGTGCGCAACGGCCTGCTCGACGCCAAGGGCAAGGCCGCCCAGACCCAGGCCGTCGGCGGCTTCGCCGCGGCCCAGGAAAAGGCCAACATCCCCCTTGCCCCCGACGGGCAGGGGAGCGAGCGCACCGACGGCGTGACCGGCAGCACCTCCTGGCGCACCGAGCTCGTCGACCAACTCGCCAGCGGTGGCAAGAACGCCTTCAACGTGGTGGCGCTCAGCGTCGACTCGGTGGCCGAGGGCGCGAGCAGCCGTGCCGCGCGCGGTTCCGGCAGCGTGGAGGCGTCCAGCGTCCCTGAGCGCCTGCGGCAGAAGGTGAGCGAGGGGCAGGGCGCGTTCCAGACGTACTCCGAGATCCGGTATTCGTACGGCAGCGAGGCGCAGCCCGGCCTCGTGGTCGGCAAGCGGCTCTACGACATCGATCAGCAGCCCTACGAGCTGTACTACCTCTTCCCGCTCACGCAGGAGGAGAAGTCCCTGACACTGGTCAGGACGACCCTGGCGACCGCCGGTCTGTTCGTCGTCGTGCTGCTCGGGGCCATCGCCTGGTTCGTGGTGCGGCAGGTCGTCACGCCGGTGCGGATGGCCGCCGGCATCGCCGAGCGCCTCTCCGCCGGCAAGCTCCAGGAACGGATGAAGGTCACCGGCGAGGACGACATCGCCCGGCTCGGCGAGGCCTTCAACAAGATGGCCCAGAACCTCCAGCTGAAGATCCAGCAACTGGAGGAGCTCTCCCGGATGCAGCGGCGCTTCGTCTCCGACGTGTCGCACGAACTGCGGACCCCCCTCACGACCGTCAGGATGGCCGCCGACGTCATCCACGAGGCGCGTGCCGACTTCGACCCCGTCACCGCGCGCTCCGCCGAGTTGCTCGGCGATCAGCTCGACCGGTTCGAGTCGTTGCTCGCCGATCTGCTGGAGATCAGCCGGTTCGACGCGGGCGCCGCGGCCCTGGAGGCCGAGCCGATAGACCTGCGGACCGTGGTGCACCGGGTGATCGGTGGCGCCGAGCCGCTCGCCGAGCGCAAGGGCACCCGGATCCTGGTCGTCGGCGACGACCAGCCGGTGATAGCCGAGGCCGACGCCCGCCGCGTCGAACGCGTCCTGCGCAACCTCGTGGTCAACGCCGTCGAGCACGGTGAGGGCCGGGACGTCGTGGTGCGGATGGGCGTCGCGCAGGGCGCGGTCGCCGTGGCCGTCCGGGACTACGGGGTCGGGCTCAAGCCCGGCGAGGCGACCCGGGTCTTCAACCGGTTCTGGCGTGCGGACCCCGCACGGGCCCGGACGACCGGCGGGACGGGTCTCGGTCTGTCGATCGCCGTGGAGGACGCCCGGCTGCACGGCGGCTGGTTGCAGGCCTGGGGCGAGCCGGGCGGCGGCTCCCAGTTCAGGCTGACCCTGCCGCGTACGGCGGACGAGCCCCTGCGCGGTTCGCCGATACCGCTGGAGCCCGAGGACTCGCGGCGCAACCGCGGCAACCGGCAACGCGACGAGGCCGGAGCGGGCGCGTCGGACGACCACCGGCTGATGTCCTTGCCGACCCAGCCCGGGGCCGGCGAGCGCCCGCCGCTGCCCGTGCCCGGTCGCGGCCCCGCCGTCCGCAACGGCGCCCCCTCGTCGGTGCACCCCGCCGCGCTGCCCGGCAACGGGGCACGTGTCGTGGCGCGCCCGGCCCAGGAGCGCCCCGGTGGGCGTTCGGGCAACGGCGTACTCGATTCCGACCAGGAGGACACCACTCGTGGCTACTGACCGCGGTCCGGGCGGCCGAGGACGGGCGGTGCGGATGGTCGCGCTGCTGGGCTGCGGCGTCGTCGTGCTGGCCGGGTGCGGCTCGATGCCGGTGACCGGGGACGTCAAGGCGGTCGACGCCTCACAGCCCGGGGACTCCCAGGTGCAGGTGTACGCGGTGGCGCCCCGGGAAGGCGCGGTGCCCAGCGAGATCGTCGACGGCTTCCTGGAGTCGATGACCAGTGACGATCCCGCGTTCGCGACCACCCGGAAGTACCTGAGCGCCGACGCCCGGCGCACCTGGCAGCCGGGCGGGGGCATCACGGTGCTCGCCCAGGCCCCCAACCGCAGTGGCCCCCTGCTCCACGACGAGGCCAACCGGGCCACCCGGGACAAGGCGACCACCTACACGCTGACCGGCGAGAAGGTGGCCGCGGTCGACGCCCAGAGTTCCTACCGTCCCTTCGCGCCCAGCGACTACGCCCAGACTCTGCACCTGGTGCAGGAGAAGGGGCCGGACGGAAAGCAGGAGTGGCGCATCGACGTCGTGCCGGACGGCCTGGTCCTCGGGCAGTCCGACTTCAAGCGCCTCTACCGCTCGGTGAACAAGTACTACTTCGCCACCGGGCGTACGAGCGGTCGGTCGACACTCGTCGCGGACCCCGTCTACGTACGCAACCGCGCGGATCCGGTCACGCGCATGGACACCGCCACGCAGACCGTCAGGACGCTGCTCGCCGGTCCGACGAACTGGCTGCGGCCCGTGGTCGACTCCCGGTTCCCGGCGGGGACCGCCCTGCGCAAGGACGTCATCGCGCTGCCGTCGGACGATCAGAACGTCCTGAAGGTGCCGCTCAACCACAAGGCCGACAAGGCGAGCCCCAGCGCCTGCCGGATGATGGCCGCGCAGGTGTTGTTCACGCTCGGGGACCTGACCCCGGCACGGGTCGAGCGGGTGGAGCTGGAGGGCGGCGAGGGCACCCAGCTCTGCGGACTGGACGCCGACGACGCGCCGGAGTTCTCCGCCGACATCGGCTCCGACGAGGCCGACAGCCAGTACTTCATCAACGACAAGGGGCAGGTGGAGCGGATCCCCGGCGCCACCGACGGCACCGGAACGCCCGAGCCCGTGACCGGCCCGCTCGGTGCGGGCGCCGTGCCCATGGGCGCCGTCGGGGTGGCCCGGGACGAACAGCGGGCCGCCGCGGTCTCCGCCGACGGGCAGCACCTCTACGTGTCCTCCCTGGAGACGGAGAGCAGTGAACTGACGGACCCCCTCGTCAGCAGCGAGGCGAAGAAGGCCGCCGACCGGCTGTCGTCGCCGAGCTGGGACGGCCGCGGCGATCTGTGGGTCGCCGACCGCGATCCGGCCGGTCCCAGGCTGCTGCGGCTGACCGGGGGCGCGGGCGATCCGCAGGAGGTCCGGGTGCCGGGTCTCGACGGCGCCCGCATCGAGGAGCTGCGGATGTCCGCGGACGGGGTGCGGATCGCCCTGCTGCTGAGGAAGGACGGCCGTACGACACTGAACATCGGTCGGGTCGAACGCCGGGGTTCCTCCGTGGCGCCCGGGATCTCGGTCGAGGATCTGCGCCAGGCCGCACCGCAGCTCGCGGATGTGACGGCCATCTCCTGGTCCGGACGCAGTCGGCTGGTGGTTGTCGGCAAGGAGGAGGGCGGCGTCCAGCAGGTGCGTTACGTGCAGGCGGACGGCTCCACGTCGGCCTCGGGGTCGTTGCCCGGGGTGAACCAGGTCCAGTCGGTCGCCGCGGCGGACGACGAACTGCTTCCGCTCATGGCGGAGACCGTCGGCGACGGCATAGTGAAGCTCTCGCCCGGGGACAACTGGCAGACGGTTCTCCAACAGGGCACGTCGTTGGTCTACCCCGGCTGATCCGGCACCGGGCCGGGATCCGCCGGGTGCCCGGGGTTTTCCACAGGGGTGGCCCGCCCGGGGCGGCCCCGGCACAGTCAGGTCATGCGGTACGCGTGGCAGGAACTGTCCGGTCTGCTTCTGCCGGTGGCCTGCGCCGGCTGCGGCAGACCGCGCACCGAGCTGTGCACGGCCTGCGCGGCCGCGTTGCACGGTGCGCCCGCCCGCCCGGTCCGGCCCTCGCCGCGGCCCCGGGGGCTTCCGCCGGTGTACGCGGCCGCGCCGTACGAGAACGCCGTACGCGCGGTTCTGCTGGCCCACAAGGAACGAGGGGCACTGGGGCTGGCCGGGGCGCTCGGCCGGGCCCTGGCGGGTTGTGCACGGGCCTGGGCGGGGCGGCCGGGCGGTGCTGGTCTCCTGCTGCTGGTCCCGGTGCCCTCCGCGCCCTCCTCGACCGCGGCGCGTGGCCATGACCCGGTGCGCAGGATCGCCGCCGCGGCCGCGCGGGACCTGCGGCGCGAGGGACTGCCGGCCGAAATGCTTCCGCTGCTGCGGCAGCGGCGCGCGGTCGCCGACCAGGCCGGTCTCGGGGCGCGGCAGCGGCGGGCGAATCTGGCCGGCGCGCTGGAGCTCACGGCGGGGGGAGGGCGGCTCCTCCGGCACGGACTCCTCGGGCGGGGACCTCTCCGGCACGGCCGGGTGATCCTGGTCGACGATCTGTTGACGACGGGATCGACGCTGGCGGAGGCGGCACGGGCGGTCGGCGAGGCGTGCGGCGCCGGTCGGGAGCCCTCCGTGCACGGAGGGTGCCGGGCGGCGGTCGTCGCGGCCTCTCCCTCCGCCTTCGAAATAAACCGGAACTGACCGGGAACCCGCATCGTTGCAGGTAATGAGAGGGCAATACCCCCTGAACGGAGGTACGTGCCAGTAGCGGGTGCCGAGACCGTGGTGCGCAGGCTATGTTCGGTTGTGAGGAACGGTGAATGCCGGACCTCGATGAATGCACCATCAGGTTTCGGGCAGGTAACTCACCGGTAGGAGAAGCACGCGAGTCGGTGGGGTTGCGACCCTTCCGACGGGGGAGGAGGAGGCGAAAGCCACCGAGTCCGAGGCCCTGGTGATCTCCGGGGCCTGGTGCAAAAGGGAGATGCTCCGCCGCTGAGCGGAGCGATCCGGGAACGGAGTTCTGCGTGGACATCGTCGTCAAGGGCCGCAAGACCGAGGTGCCCGAGCGGTTCCGCAAGCACGTGGCCGAGAAGCTGAAGCTGGACAAGATCCAGAAGTTCGACGGCAAGGTGATCAGCCTCGACGTCGAGGTGTCCAAGGAGCCGAATCCCCGTCAGGCCGACCGTTCCGACCGGGTGGAGATCACGCTCCGCTCCCGGGGGCCGGTCATCCGGGCGGAGGCGGCGGCGGGCGACCCTTACGCAGCGCTCGACCTGGCCACCGGAAAGCTGGAGGCCCGGCTGCGCAAGCAGCACGACAAGCGCTACAGCCGCCGAGGCAACGGCCGCCTGTCGGCTGCCGAGGTCGGGGACGTGGTCCCCGGCGTCGCTTCGTTCGACGAGGACGGTGAACTGGTCGGCGACCAGCCGTCGGAGCCCGTCCCCACCACGAAGATCGGCTCGCTCGAAGTGCAGGGCGAAGGGCCGCTCGTGATGCGCGAGAAGACCCACACCGCCGCACCGATGTCGCTCGACCAGGCGCTCTACGAGATGGAACTGGTCGGCCACGACTTCTACTTGTTCGTCGACTCCGAGACGAAGGAGCCCAGTGTCGTCTACCGACGGCACGCCTACGACTACGGCGTCATCCACCTGAGGACCGACCCGCTCGCCGCGGACGAAGCGGGCGGCGCGGGCGGCGCGCTCGGCGGCTGAGGCCACAGCGTCGGGGTGCCCCCGGGGTGTTTTCGCGCCACCGGGGGCACCCTCGCGCGGGCGCAGGACCACCGTGCCGGTGGCCGGACATGGAATCATGGCGGCCCGAGCCAATCGGTGTTCTGTGAAGTGCCGTTGGCGAACGACCGACACTTCAGGCCGTGGCCTTCAGGGGGAGGAACGATGGCGGACACCTTCGGGCCCGTGCGCGATGCGAATGACTCCGACGACGACACCGGTGCGTACACCGGCAGCGGGGCGGACGGCGCTTCACGCAAGGAGCCCATCAGGGTCCTCGTGGTCGATGACCACGCGCTCTTCCGCAGGGGCCTGGAGATCGTCCTCGCCCAGGAGGAGGACATCCAGGTCGTCGGCGAGGCCGGGGACGGCTCCGAGGCGGTCGACAAGGCCGCCGACCTGCTGCCCGACATCGTGCTGATGGATGTCCGGATGCCCAAACGCGGCGGCATCGAGGCCTGTACGGCCATCAAGGAGGTGGCCCCCAGCGCGAAGATCATCATGTTGACGATCAGTGACGAGGAGGCCGACCTCTACGAGGCGATCAAGGCGGGCGCGACCGGCTATCTCCTCAAGGAGATCTCCACCGACGAGGTCGCCACGGCCATTCGCGCGGTCGCCGACGGGCAGTCCCAGATCAGCCCCTCCATGGCCTCGAAGCTGCTCACCGAGTTCAAATCGATGATCCAGCGCACCGACGAGCGGCGGCTCGTTCCGGCGCCCCGGCTCACCGAACGCGAGCTGGAAGTGCTGAAACTCGTGGCGACCGGCATGAACAACCGGGATATCGCCAAGGAGTTGTTCATTTCCGAGAACACGGTGAAGAACCACGTCCGCAATATCCTGGAGAAACTGCAGCTGCACTCCCGGATGGAAGCCGTGGTCTACGCCATGCGCGAGAAGATCCTGGAGATCAGGTAGCGAACGGCTCCCGCCCCGGTCCCGGCCAGCGGGGGCAGGTCAGCGGGGACCGGTCAGCGGTAGGCGCGTTGGAGCGCGTGGCCGATCTCCGTCCGGAGCGGCTCGCGCAGCTCCGGGGCGTCCACCCGGTCCACCCGGATGTCCGTGCAGCCCACCCAGGCCGCCGCCTCCACCAGGGCCTCGGCCATCGGGACCACCGCTTTCGGGCCGGCCAGCGACGCCTGTCGGGCGATCAGCGTGGTGCCCTCGCGCGCCGGGTCGACCCGGCCCTGGAGCTTCCCGCCCGCCAGCAACGGCATCGCGAAGTAGCCGTGGATCCGCTTCTGCTTGGGCACGTAGGCCTCCAGCCGATGCGTGAAGCCGAAGATCCGCTCCGTGCGCGCCCGCTCCCAGATCAGGGAGTCGAACGGCGACAACAGCGTCGTACGGTGGCGCCCGCGGACCTCCTTGGCCAGCGCCTCCGGGTCCGCCCAGGCAGGTTTGGACCAGCCCTCCACCACGACCGGGACCAGGCCCGTGTCGGCCACCACGGCGTCGAACTCCTCGGCCCGCAGCCGGTGGTAGTCCGCGATGTCGCCGCGGGTGCCGACGCCCAGGGACCTGCCCGCCAGCGCCACCAGCCGCCGCCGGCACTCGGCGTCGCTCAGGTCGTCGTGGAGCAGCGCGTCCGGAATGGCCCGCTCGGCCAGGTCGTAGACCCGCTTCCAGCCGCGCCGCTCGGTGCACACCACCTCGCCGTACATCAGGGCCCGCTCGACGGCCACCTTGGACGCCGACCAGTCCCACCACTCGCCGCCGTTCTTCGCGCCGCCCAGCTCGGTCGCCGTCAGCGGGCCCTCGTCGCGCAGCTGCTTGATCACGGTCTCGTACGAGCCGTCGGGCAGATCGTGGCCCCAGTGCGGGCGGGAGCGGTAGGCGCGGCGGCGGAACGCGAAGTGCGGCCACTCCTCGACGGGCAGGATGCACGCCGCGTGGGACCAGTACTCGAAGGTCCGGCCACCCGACCAGTAGGCCTCCTCCACCGTCCGGCGGTTCACCGGGCCGAGCCGGGCGTAGGGGATCAGCTCGTGCGAGCGGGCCAGCACCGAGATCGTGTCCAGCTGGACCGCGCCGAGGTGCCGCAGCACTCCCGGCACCCCTGCCCGGCGGTCCGGAGCCCCCAGAAGGCCCTGGGCGCGCAACGCCATGCGGCGGGCCTGGTCGGCGGAGAGTTCGACTGCGGGAGGAGGCACAGGCGTCATACGTCGAACCCTAGACGGCGCCACTGACAGTCCGGTCCGGACGCCGTCCGCGGATCCCGTGGTCACCCTGGGGACTCCGGGGTGCCACCGGGCCGCGGAGCATGGCGTTCGGGGACGTACGGGTGGGAGCCCGCGAGCCCCAGGTCGGACGGGAGCAGGGCCGCCGTCCAGACGTCGCGCCGCACCCCCTTGTTGAGCAGCCCGGACCGCTGGTCGCCCTCCAGCCGGAACCCCGCCCGCTGGACGACGGCCCGCGAGGCCACGTTGCCGATCTCGGCCCGCCACTCCAGCCGGTCCGCCCCGAGGGAGGAGAAGGCCCAGCGGGCGGCGCCGAGCACCGCCTCGGTGACGTATCCGTGGCCGCGGTGTTCCTTGGTGGACCAGTAGCCGACCTCGTACGTCCCCGGCAGGCTGCGGCGGTCGATGCCGAGCGCACCGACGAGCGCCCCGGTCTCCCGCAGGATCAGGGCGAAGCCGTAGGCGGAGTCGTCCTGCCAGCCCGCCGGGCAGAGCTTCGTGGTGAACAGCTCCGCGTCGGTCAGGCGGTACGGGGAGGGGATCACCGTCCAGCGCTGGATGTCCGGGTCCTGGCAGGCGGCGTGCACCGGATGGGTGTCCTGCGGGCCGAAGGGCCGCAGGAACAGTCGTTCCGTGGTGAGAGTGATCGGCTCCATGGACCGATTCTCGTGAGCCGGCATCCTTGATGCGAGCACTTTTGGGGCTTCCCGGCACCTTCCGTGCGTTTGGACCGTTGTCCTACAAGGGTGCGGTGAGGTCCACGCGACGGCAGCCCTCCCGACGCGGTGGTGTCCTCGCTTACGATGGCCGTTGCGGTGGGGCCCACCTGCCGTGCCCGCGCCAGAGTCCATTACACGACCCAGTGCCAGGCCCGACCGGCAAGGAGACCAGCCTCAGTGTCCGTCTTCAACAAGCTCATGCGTGCAGGCGAAGGCAAGATCCTGCGCAAACTGCACCGCATCGCGGACCAGGTCAGCTCCATCGAAGAGGACTTCGTCAACCTCTCCGACGCCGAGCTGCGGGCGCTCACCGACGAGTACAAGGAACGGTACGCGGACGGCGAGAGCCTGGACGACCTGCTTCCCGAAGCGTTCGCCACGGTCCGTGAGGCCGCGAAGCGCGTCCTCGGACAGCGCCACTACGACGTACAGATGATGGGCGGAGCCGCCCTGCACCTCGGTTATGTGGCCGAGATGAAGACCGGTGAGGGCAAGACCCTCGTCGGCACCCTGCCCACGTATCTGAACGCGCTCTCCGGCAAGGGCGTGCACCTGATCACGGTCAACGACTATCTCGCCGAGCGTGACTCCGAGATGATGGGCCGGGTCCACAAGTTCCTCGGTCTGAGCGTCGGCTGCATCGTCGCCAACATGACGCCGGCCCAGCGCCGTGAGCAGTACGCCTGTGACATCACGTACGGCACGAACAACGAGTTCGGCTTCGACTACCTCCGCGACAACATGGCGTGGTCCAAGGACGAGCTCGTCCAGCGCGGTCACAACTTCGCGGTGGTCGACGAGGTCGACTCGATCCTCGTCGACGAGGCCCGTACGCCGCTGATCATCTCCGGCCCGGCCGACCAGGCCACCAAGTGGTACGGCGACTTCGCCAAGCTGGTCACCCGCCTCACCAAGGGCGAGGCGGGCAACCAGCTCAAGGGCATCGAGGAGACCGGCGACTACGAGGTCGACGAGAAGAAGCGGACCGTGGCCATCCACGAGGCCGGTGTCGCCAAGGTCGAGGACTGGCTCGGCATCGACAACCTCTACGAGTCGGTGAACACCCCGCTCGTCGGTTATCTGAACAACGCCATCAAGGCCAAGGAACTGTTCAAGAAGGACAAGGACTACGTCGTCATCGACGGCGAAGTCATGATCGTCGACGAGCACACCGGCCGCATCCTCGCCGGCCGCCGCTACAACGAGGGCATGCACCAGGCGATCGAGGCGAAGGAAGGGGTGGACATCAAGGACGAGAACCAGACCCTCGCCACGATCACCCTGCAGAACTTCTTCCGCCTCTACGACAAGCTCTCCGGCATGACCGGTACGGCGATGACCGAGGCCGCCGAGTTCCACCAGATCTACAAGCTCGGCGTGGTGCCGATCCCGACGAACCGGCCGATGGTCCGCGCCGACCAGTCGGACCTGATCTACCGCACCGAGGTCGCCAAGTTCGCCGCGGTCGTCGACGACATCGCCGAGAAGCACGAGAAGGGGCAGCCGATCCTGGTCGGCACCACCTCGGTCGAGAAGTCCGAGTACCTCTCCCAGCAGCTCTCCAAGCGCGGTGTCCAGCACGAGGTCCTCAACGCCAAGCAGCACGACCGGGAGGCGACGATCGTCGCCCAGGCGGGCCGCAAGGGGGCCGTCACGGTCGCGACGAACATGGCCGGCCGAGGCACCGACATCAAGCTCGGCGGCAACCCTGACGACCTCGCCGAGGCGGAGCTGCGCCAGCGCGGCCTCGACCCGGTGGAGAACGTCGAGGAGTGGGCGGCCGCGCTGCCCGCCGCGCTGGAGGCGGCCGAGCAGGCCGTGAAGGCGGAGTTCGAAGAGGTCAAGGAGCTCGGCGGACTCTACGTGCTGGGCACCGAGCGGCATGAGTCGCGCCGTATCGACAACCAGCTGCGCGGCCGTTCCGGCCGTCAGGGCGACCCGGGCGAGTCCCGCTTCTACCTGTCGCTGGGCGACGACCTGATGCGCCTGTTCAAGGCCCAGATGGTCGAGCGCGTCATGTCGATGGCGAACGTTCCGGACGACGTCCCGATCGAGAACAAGATGGTCACCCGCGCCATCGCCTCCGCACAGTCGCAGGTCGAGCAGCAGAACTTCGAGACCCGCAAGAACGTCCTGAAGTACGACGAGGTGCTCAACCGGCAGCGCGAGGTCATCTACGGCGAGCGCCGCCGCGTCCTGGAGGGCGAGGACCTCCAGGACCAGATCCGGCACTTCATGGACGACACGATCGACGACTACATCCGGCAGGAGACCGCCGAAGGCTTCGCCGAGGAGTGGGACCTCGACCGGCTGTGGGGCGCCTTCAAGCAGCTCTACCCGGTGAAGGTCACCGTCGAGGAGCTGGAGGAGGCGGCCGGCGACCTGGCGGGCGTCACCGCCGAGTTCATCGCCGAGTCGGTCAAGAACGACATCCACGAGCAGTACGAGGAGCGCGAGAACACCCTCGGCTCCGACATCATGCGTGAGCTGGAGCGACGTGTCGTCCTCTCGGTGCTCGACCGCAAGTGGCGCGAGCACCTCTACGAGATGGACTACCTCCAGGAGGGCATCGGCCTGCGGGCCATGGCGCAGAAGGACCCGCTGGTCGAGTACCAGCGCGAGGGCTTCGACATGTTCAACGCCATGATGGAGGGCATCAAGGAGGAGTCCGTCGGCTACCTGTTCAACCTGGAGGTCCAGGTCGAGCAGCAGGTCGAGGAGGTTCCGGTGCAGGACGGCGCCGAGCGCACCTCGCTGGAGAAGGAGAGCGCCGCCGCCCCGCAGATCCGCGCCAAGGGCCTGGAGGCCCCGCAGCGGCCGGACCGGCTCCACTTCTCCGCTCCCACGGTGGACGGCGAGGGCGGTGTCGTCGAGGGTGACTTCGCCAACGACGAGGCCACCGGTGACACGCGGTCCGGTTCCGCCGACGGCATGACGCGCGCGGAGCGTCGCAAGGCGCAGAAGGGCGGTGGCGGCGGCGGTCGCCGTCGCAAGAAGTAGCACCAGCGGCAGTACCCCGGCAGGGGCCGGACACCACGAGGTGTCCGGCCCCTGCCGCGTTCGCCGGGTCACCGGGGGCCCGGGGCGCCGGCCGTGAGGCGTTCGCCGCCCAGCTCCACGGCGGCGCAGCGCCAGCGCTGGTCGGGGCCCTGTTCCAGGCGGAAGGCCATCGCCCGGACCCGGTCGCCCGCGGCGATGCTGGCGAACGCCTCGACCACGCCGATGGCGGGCTGCGCCCCGCGGCAGTGGCGGAGGACGGGGCGGCTGCCCCGGGTGGCCCCCAGCGGGGCGGTCGGGGCCAGCTCGGCGAGCTGGTCGTAGGCCTCGCCGATGGTGTGGCCGAGCATCCAGTGCACCGGGCGCTGGCCGCTGAGGACCGCGAGCAGGCGCTCGGCGAACCACTGGTGGGGCCGCTGCGGCCGGTGGGGCTGCAGCCTGCGGGACCGCTGCGGAGGTACTGACCGGGGACCACTCTGGTCGCGTCGGCCTGCGGGCCTCGTCCTGTCCGTGCTCATGATCGTCGCCCCCGTTGACCGGGCCCGGTGTCTACCGGACGGTAACTTGTGTTGGGGATCTTCTACGGGTGAGGTCGTCAGCGACGCAAGGGGCCTCCGGGCGCCGATCGGGTGCGGGCGGATTCACCTGTCTGTGGCTCGGCCCTTGCGGGACAAGGGCGGCAGTGGGGGTGACGGGCCGTTGGCGGTGGACGGACGACCCCGGTTGCCGAAACCCGAAAGGGGACGTTCCCACGTATCCTGAGGACGTTTCCCTCTACGAAAGCGACCTGCCATGCGCGTGTACGTCCCCCTGACCCTCTCCGGTCTCGCAGCGGCGCACGGTGCGGGCGAGGTCGGCCCCGGGCCGCTGACCGCCTACGCGGTGACCCCGGGGCTGCGCGAGTGGTACGTCTCCGACGACATCGAGGAGCTGGAGTACGCGGCGCTCAACCGGGCGGCCGCCGCCTCGCTCCGGATGATCGCGGGGAAGCCGGACGAGGTGCGCCGCCGGGTCGTCGTGGCCGTCGACGTACCGGACGGGGCCGCCGTCGCCGACCCCGACCACGGGCTGGGCGCTGCGTCGCTCGGCGAGGTGCGGATCGCCGCCGCGCTGCCGCTGGCCAAGGCGGCGGCGGTGCACGTGGACGCCGACGACGCGGAGAAGGACGTGGCCGCCGCGGCCGCGGTGCTGGGGGCCGCGGACCTCGGCGACGACGACGCGCAGTTCACGGTGGACGGGGCCGAGGACCACGAGTTGCTCTGGTTCGGCGTTCAGGAGATTCCGCAGCTCATCGGCTGAGGGACGGCGTTGTCGTACCCGGCGGGTATTTTTTCTGCATGACTTCGGGGACGACACGCACTCATCTGGTCTGGGACTGGAACGGCACGCTGCTGGACGACACGCATGCCGTCATCCAGGCGACGAACGCCGCGTTCGCGGAGGTCGAGCTGGCGCCGATCACGCTGGAGCAGTACCGGGAGATGTACACGATCCCCATACCCCGGTTCTACGAGCGGTTCCTGGGCCGGCTGCCCACCGAGGCCGAGTGGGAGCGGATGGACGGCATCTTCCACCAGTACTACGCGGAGCAGCGGGCGGCCTGTGGGCTCACCGCCGGGGTGGAGGAGCTGCTGGATCAGTGGCAGCGGACCGGGCGCAGTCAGTCGCTGCTCAGCATGTACGGGCACGAGCAGCTGGTGCCGGTGGTGCGGGGGTACGGAATCGAGCCGCGGTTCGTCCGCGTCGAGGGGCGTACGGGGCCGTCCGGCGGGAGCAAGGCGCTCCACATGGAGCGGCACTTCGAGGCGCTGGCCGGGGTGGGCGGGATCGTGCCGGAGAACTCGGTGGTCATCGGGGACGCGCTGGACGACGCGGTGGCGGCGGCGCATGTGGGGGCTCGGGCGGTGCTGTACACCGGGGGGTCGCACAGCCGGAGCAGCCTGGAAGGGGCGGGGGTGCCGGTGGTGGACAGCCTGGGGGAGGCGGTGGCGTTGGCGGAGACGTTCGCCGCGTAGCGGGGGTGCGGGGGCCGACGCGGGTGCCGGTGCCGTGTGCGGGTGGGCGTGGTGCGGGCTTTTCGGGGCGCTGCCCCGGACCCCGGTCCTCAAGCGCCGGACGGGCTGAAAAGGGCGTCCTCAAGTGCCGGACGGGCTGAAGAAGCGTCCGCGAGCGTCGGGCCGTCGGGCGGGCCCGGCGGGGGTGCCCGGGTGGGCTGACCGGCGTTTTCAGGTGGTGGAGGGGAGCGACGGGTGGGTCGACTTGAGTACCTTCAGGAACTCTCGCATCCAGGCCGGGTGGTCCGGCCAGGCTCGGGAGGAGACCACGGCGCCGTCCACGACCGCCTCCGTGTCCTGGAAGGTCGCGCCCGCGCTCTGCATGTCCGGTTCCAGGGCCGGGTAGGCCGTGACGTTGCGGCCGCTGAGGCTGCCGGTGGCGGCGGTGATCAGGGGGCCGTGGCAGATCTGGGCGACCGGGCGGTCCGCGGAGAAGAACGCGCCGACGATCTTCCGCAGTTCGGCGTTGTTGCGGAGGTACTCGGGGGCGCGACCGCCGGGAATCACCAGGGCGATGTACGCCCCGGGGTCGACCTCGGAGAAGGACAGGTCGGCGGGCCAGGTGTAGCCGGGCTTCTCCGTGTACGTGTCGAAGCCGGGCTCGAAGTCGTGGACCACGAAACGCAGCGTCTTACGCTCGGGGGCCGCGATGTCGACCTCGTAACCCTCCTCCAGCAGCCGTTGGTACGGGTAGAGGACTTCGAGTGACTCGGCGGCGTCGCCGGTGACGATGAGGATCTTCTGCGGCATGGCGGGGCTCCTCGGGCCGGTTGCCCCGGTGGCGTGCCGAGGGCCTGGATCCGTGCGGTACGGACAGACTGCCCGGGTTCCGGGAGTTCGCCAAGGCGGCGCGGCGCACTGTCCAGAGTGTCAAAGTTCGGGGGGTTCTTTTGTACACAAGCGGCTCATGACGCAACGGGGTGCGAGAGAGATAGCCTGGTGCCGTGATCAGCGCGATACGCCTCGGGGGCAGCGAAGCCCCCGGCCGCCGCCCGGAGTGCCACCGCACCCGGGCGATCCGCGATCTCCCGACTCCGGACCGGCTGCCGAAAATGGCCAATATGGTCCCGGGTATCTCTCGAAGCGGCATAGCGTCGACCCAGACCGGAAACCCCGCGTCGTGGCGGTACGCCGCTTTTCTCACCTACGTCACGCAACGGCGCGCGACAGGAGCCAGAGGACATGCAGACCAAGCTGGACGAAGCCAAGGCCGAGCTGCTCGCAGGGGCCGCCAAGGTAGCTGAAAACGGTCCGGGCGGTGGTGTCGGTGGCCCGGGAGGTGCCCCCCGGGCGCGGATTTCCGCTGCCGGGGCCGACGAGAGCGCCCGTCCCGGTCAGGAAACGGTGCTCGCCTACCTCCAGCGCTACTACCTGCACACGGCTCCGGAGGACCTCAGCGGGCGCGACCCGGTCGACGTCTTCGGCGCCGCCGCCTCGCACTACCGGCTGGCCGAGAACCGTCCGCAGGGCACCGCCAACGTCCGGGTGTACACCCCGACCGTCGAGGAGAACGGCTGGACCTGCAGCCACTCCGTCGTCGAGGTCGTCACCGACGACATGCCCTTCCTGGTGGACTCCGTCACCAACGAGCTGTCCCGGCAGGGGCGCGGCATCCACGTCGTGATCCACCCGCAGGTCACGGTCCGCCGCGATGTCACCGGCAAGCTCATCGAGGTCCTCTCCGGCGGCCCCGGCCTCCCGAAGGCCTCCCGGAGCCGGCAGAAGTCCAAGGACGCCAGGGCCGAGATGCCCCACGACGCGCTCGTCGAGTCCTGGATCCACGTCGAGATGGACCGCGAGACCGACCGCGCCGACCTCCAGCAGATCACCGCCGACCTGCTGCGCGTCCTGTCCGACGTGCGCGAGACCGTCGAGGACTGGGGGAAGATGCGCGAAGCCGCCCTCCGGATCGCCGACGACCTGCCCGGCGAACCGTTGGACGACCTCGCCGACGAGGAGGTCGAGGAGGCCCGCGAGCTGCTGCGCTGGCTGGCCGCCGACCACTTCACCTTCCTCGGCTACCGCGAGTACGAGCTGAAGGACAGCGACGCGCTGGCCGTCGTGCCCGGCACCGGGCTCGGCATCCTGCGCTCCGACCCGCACCACAGCGAGGACGAGGCCCACCCGGTCAGCCCGTCCTTCGACCGGCTGCCCGCCGACGCCCGCGCCAAGGCCCGCGAGCACAAGCTCCTCGTCCTGACGAAGGCCAACAGCCGGGCCACCGTGCACCGCCCCAGCTACCTCGACTACGTCGGCGTGAAGAAGTTCGACGCCAAGGGCAACGTCGTCGGCGAGCGCCGCTTCCTCGGGCTCTTCTCCTCGGCCGCCTACACCGAGTCCGTGCGCCGGGTGCCCGTCATCCGCCGCAAGGTCGCCGAGGTCGTGGAAGGCGCGGGCTTCTCGTACAACAGCCACGACGGCCGCGACCTGCTCCAGATCCTGGAGACCTACCCCCGCGACGAGCTGTTCCAGACGCCCGTCGACCAACTCCGCTCCATCGTGACCTCCGTCCTCTACCTCCAGGAGCGCCGCCGACTGCGGCTCTACCTGCGTCAGGACGAGTACGGGCGCTACTACAGCGCGATCGTCTACCTGCCGCGCGACCGTTACACCACCGGCGTACGCCTGCGGCTGATCGACATCCTCAAGGAGGAGCTCGGCGGCAACAGCGTCGACTTCACCGCCTGGAACACCGAGTCGATCCTCTCCCGGCTGCACTTCGTCATCCGCGTCCCGGCCGGCACCGAGCTGCCGCACCTGACGGACGCCGACGCCGACCGCATCGAGGCCCGCCTCGTCGAGGCCGCCCGCTCCTGGGCCGACGGCTTCCAGGAGGCGCTCACCGCCGAGCTGGGCGAGGAGCGCGGCGCGGAGCTCCAGCGCCAGTACGGCCACTCGTTCCCCGAGGGCTACAAGGCCGACCACTCGCCGCGCGCAGCCGTCGCCGACCTGGTCCTCCTGGAGACCCTCAAGCAGGGCGAGAAGGACTTCGCCCTCAGCCTGTACGAGCCGGTCGGCGCGGGCCCCGGCGAGCGCCGCTTCAAGATCTACCGGACCGGCGAGCAGGTCTCCCTCTCCGCCGTCCTCCCGGCGCTCCAGCAGCTCGGCGTCGAGGTCGTCGACGAGCGGCCGTACGAGCTGCGCTGCGCGGACCGCACCCACGCCTGGATCTACGACTTCGGCCTGCGGATGCCCCTGGCCAACGGCAACGGCGGCTACCTCGCCGACGACGCCCGTGCCCGCTTCCAGGAAGCCTTCGCCGCCGTCTGGAAGGGCGAGGCCGAGAACGACGGCTTCAACGCGCTGGTCCTCGGCGCCGGGCTGAACTGGCGGCAGGCCATGGTGCTGCGCGCCTACGCGAAGTACCTGCGGCAGGCCGGGTCGACCTTCAGCCAGGACTACATGGAGTCCACCCTCCGCAACAACGTCCACACCACCCGGCTGCTCGTCTCGCTCTTCGAGGCCCGCATGTCGCCCGGCCGCCAGAGCGCCGGCACCGAGCTGACCGACGGGCTCCTGGAGGAGCTGGAGGGGGCCCTGGACCAGGTCGCCTCGCTCGACGAGGACCGGATCCTGCGGTCCTTCCTCACCGTCATCAAGGCCACCCTGCGGACGAACTTCTTCCAGAGTGCGAGCGAGGGAAGCGACCAGGGGGGCCGGCGCACGGAGGACGGCGCGCCGCATGCGTACGTCTCGATGAAGTTCGACCCGCAGGCCATCCCGGACCTGCCCGCGCCCCGGCCGGCCTACGAGATCTGGGTCTACTCGCCGCGTGTGGAGGGCGTCCACCTGCGCTTCGGCAAGGTCGCCCGGGGCGGGCTGCGCTGGTCGGACCGGCGCGAGGACTTCCGTACGGAGATCCTCGGACTGGTCAAGGCGCAGATGGTGAAGAACACCGTCATCGTGCCCGTCGGCGCCAAGGGCGGCTTCGTCGCCAAGCAGCTCCCGGACCCGTCGGTGGACCGCGACGCCTGGTTCGCCGAGGGCATCGCCGCGTACCGCACGTTCATCTCCGCGCTGCTCGACATCACCGACAACATGGTGGCCGGCGAGGTCGTGCCGCCCGCCGACGTCGTCCGGCACGACGAGGACGACACCTACCTCGTCGTCGCGGCCGACAAGGGCACCGCGAGCTTCTCGGACATCGCCAACGAGGTGGCCGTCGCGTACGGCTTCTGGCTCGGCGACGCGTTCGCCTCCGGCGGCTCGGCCGGCTACGACCACAAGGGCATGGGCATCACCGCCCGGGGCGCCTGGGAGTCCGTCAAGCGGCACTTCCGCGAGCTGGGCCACGACACCCAGACCGAGGACTTCACCGTCGTCGGCGTCGGCGACATGTCCGGCGACGTGTTCGGCAACGGGATGCTGCTCTCCGAGCACATCCGCCTCGTCGCCGCCTTCGACCACCGGCACATCTTCATCGACCCGGACCCGGACGCCGCCACCTCGTACGCCGAGCGGCGCCGGCTGTTCGACCTGCCCCGCAGCTCCTGGGCCGACTACGACACGGGCCTGCTCTCGGCGGGCGGCGGGATCCACCCGCGCAGCGCCAAGTCGATCCCGCTCAACCCGCACGTCCGCGAGGCGCTCGGCATCGACCCGTCGGTGAGTAAGATGACGCCCGCCGACCTGATGCAGACCATCCTCAAGGCCCCCGTCGACCTGGTGTGGAACGGCGGCATCGGCACGTACATCAAGGCCGTCTCCGAGTCGAACGCGGACGTCGGCGACAAGGCCAACGACGCGATCCGCGTCAACGGCGAGGACCTGCGGGCCAAGGTCGTCGGCGAGGGCGGCAACCTCGGGGCCACCCAGCTCGGCCGGATCGAGTTCGCCCGCAGCGGCGGCCGGATCAACACCGACGCGATCGACAACAGCGCCGGGGTGGACACCTCCGACCACGAGGTGAACATCAAGATCCTGCTCAACGGTCTGGTCCGGGACGGTGACATGACCGTCAAGCAGCGCAACAAGCTGCTCGCCGACATGACCGACGAGATCGGCGGGCTCGTCCTGCGCAACAACTACGCGCAGAACGTCGCGCTCTCCAACGCCTCCGCCCAGGCGCCCTCGCTGCTCCACGCCCAGCAGCGCTTCATGCGCCGCCTGGAGCGCGACGGTGCTCTGGACCGGGCGCTGGAGTTCCTGCCCGCCGACCGGCACATCCGGGAGCTGCTCAGCAACGAGAAGGGGCTGAGCCAGCCCGAGCTGGCCGTGCTGATCGCCTACACCAAGATCACGACGGCGGACGAGCTGATCTCCACCGTCCTGCCGGACGACCCGCACCTGCAGAAGCTGGTGCACGCCTACTTCCCGAGCGAGCTGCGCGAGCGGTTCCCCGAGGCGGTCGACGGGCACGCGCTGCGGCGCGAGATCATCACGACGGTCCTGGTCAACGACACGGTGAACACCGCCGGCTCGACCTTCCTGCACCGGCTGCGGGAGGAGACCGGGGCGTCGATCGAGGAGATCGTGCGGGCCCAGTTCACGGCCCGTGAGATCTTCGGCCTGTCCCGGGTGTGGGACGCGGTCGAGGCGCTCGACAACAAGGTCGCCGCCGACGTCCAGACCCGGATCCGGTTGCACTCGCGGCGCCTGGTCGAGCGCGGTTCGCGCTGGCTGCTGGGCAACCGGCCGCAGCCCGTCGCCATCGCGGAGACGATCGAGAGCTTCCGGGACGGCGTCGCGCGGGTCTGGGACGAGCTGCCCAAGCTGGTCAAGGGTGCGGACCTGGACTGGTACCACTCGATCCTGGACGAGCTGACGGGCGCCGGCGTGCCGGACGAGCTGGCGGTCCGGGTGGCCGGGTTCTCCTCCGCCTTCCCGGCGCTGGACATCGTGGCCATCGCCGACCGTACGGGCCGGGATCCGCTGGAGGTCGCCGAGGTCTACTACGACCTCGCGGACCGGCTGCGGATCACCCAGCTGATGGACCGGATCATCGAGCTGCCGCGGGCCGACCGCTGGCAGTCCATGGCCCGCGCCTCCATCCGCGAGGACCTGTACGCGGCGCACGCGGCGCTCACCTCGGACGTGCTGAGCGTGGGGAACGGGTCGGCCACGCCGGAGGAGCGGTTCCGGGCGTGGGAGTCGAAGAACGCGGCGATTCTCGCCCGGTCGCGGTCGACGCTGGAGGAGATCCAGGGGTCGGACGCGTTCGATCTGGCGAACCTGTCGGTGGCCATGCGGACGATGCGGACGTTGTTGCGTACGCACGCGTAGGGGGTCTTGTCCGTCTGTGGGGGCCGGCGCCGCGTGGTGGTGCCGGCCCCCACGGCGTGGGGGCCCGTCCTCACACCGCGGACGGGCTGGAAGCGATGCCCTCAAGCGCCGGGCGGGCTTGAGTGGGTTACTTTCGCTTGGTGAAGGCCTCGTACGCCGCCACTACTTCCTTCGCCGGGCCGTCCATCCTCAGCGTGCCCGCCTCCAGCCACAGGGCGCGGTCGCAGGTCTCGGTGATCGATTTGTTGCTGTGGCTGACGAGGAAGACCGTGCCCGCCTCGGCGCGCAGTTCCTTGATGCGGTCCTTGCTGCGGCGCTGGAACTTCGCGTCGCCCGTGGACAGCGCCTCGTCGATCAGCAGGACGTCGTGGCTCTTGGCCGCCGCGATGGAGAAGCGGAGCCTCGCGCCCATGCCCGAGGAGTACGTGCGCATCGGCAGCGTGATGAAGTCGCCCTTCTCGTTGATGCCGGAGAAGTCGACGATCCCGTCGTAGCGTTCGCGGATCTGTTCGCGCGTCATGCCCATCGCGAGTCCTCCCAGCACCACGTTGCGCTCGCCGGTCAGGTCGCCCATCAGGGCCGCGTTCACACCGAGCAGCGACGGCTGGCCCTGGGTGTGGACCCTGCCCCGGGTCGGCGGGAGCAGACCCGCGACCGCCTTGAGCAGCGTCGACTTGCCCGAGCCGTTGGAGCCGATCAGGCCGATCGCCTCGCCCTTGTACGCGGCGAAGCTGACGCCCTTCACGGCGTGCACCTGGCGCGCGCCGGGGGTACGGCGACGGGTGGTGAGCCGGCTGAGCGCGGAGGTGGCGCTGCCCTTGCCCGTACGGGCGCCATGGACCGTGTACGTGATGTGGACGTCGTCGACGACGACCGTCGGGACCCGGTCGTCCCCGGGGGAATCCTTGCGGTCAGCCACGTCCGTAGGTCTCCTCGGCCTTCCAGAAGTACACGAATCCGGCCACTCCGCACAGCAGTGCCCAGCCCGCCGCTACCGCCCATGCGAACGGTGGCAGCTGCGCCCACGTGTAGCTGTCGATGAGCGCGTACCGCATGAGGTTGATGAAGAGTGCCGCCGGGTTGTACTCCAGAGCCACCATCACCGCGTGCGGGGCCCGTTCTCCCTTGAGCAGGTGGTCCAGGCTCCACATCACGCCGGAGGAGTACATCCAGGTCCGCAGCACGAACGGCGTCAGCTGCGCGATGTCCGGGGTCTTCGCCGTCAGCCGGGCCACGGCCATCGACACCCCGGTGTTGAACACCGCCTGGAGCGCGAGCGCCGGGACGGCCAGCAGCCAGGACGGGCGAGGGTACTGGCCGAACACCAGCAGGATCACGGTCAGTGCGCCCAGGGAGAACAGGAGTTGCTGCAACTGCTGGAGGGCGAGGGCCACCGGCAGGGAGGCGCGCGGGAAGTGGAGGGCCCGCACCAGGCCGATGTTGCCGCTGATCGCCCGTGTGCCCGCGGTGATCGAACTGGCGGTGAACGTCCAGATGAAGACCCCGGTGACCAGGAACGGGACAAAGTCCTCGACCCCGTGCTTGGTGTTCATCAGGACGCCGAAGATGAAGTAGTAGACCGTCGCGTTCAGCAGCGGCGTCATGATCTGCCAGATCTGGCCGAGCTTCGCCTGGCTGTACTGCGCGGTCAGCTTGGCCGTCGCGAACGCGGCGATGAAGTGCCGCCGCCCCCACAGCTGCCGGATGTAGGAGGGCAGCGAGGGCCGGGCGCCGCTGACCGTCAGGCCGTGCCGGGCGGCCAGGGCGGCCAGCTCACCGGGTGCGTAGGTGGGGGCCTCCTGGGCGGGGGCGCTCATCGGGGACGGCGGAGCTGCTGTCTGGCTCACCACGAACGATCGCTTTCGATGGAAGCGGGAGGGGATGACGCCGGAACGCCGGGACCGGTGGAGCGAGCGGTGGGGCGGTGGGGCGATACGGCGACGGAACGATACGGTCCCGTGGGGACGCCCTCGTTGGGACGGGACCGTATCGTCGTAACGCTGAGAGTAGGACGCTTCTACGCCGCAACGCAACCGTTTCGTCGCAGCCGACTATCATGCGGGCCATGACCACCGAACGGGGAACCCGCCGCCGCGCCCCCGCAGGCGCCGCCGTCCTGCGTGAGGACGTGACCGACGCCATCCGCGCCGCCGTCTTCGAGGAACTCGCCGCGGTGGGGTTCGCCCGGATGTCCATCGAGGGCATCGCCCGGCGTGCGGGCGTCGGCAAGACCGCCGTCTACCGTCGCTGGAAGTCCAAGCTGGCGCTCGTCCTCGACCTGGTCGCGGCCGTCGCCGCGCAGGGAATGCCCGCCCCGGCCACCGGTTCGCTGTACGGGGACGTGCGCGCCGTCCTGGAGCTGGCCGCGTACGCCCTGCGCCACCCGGTCGCCTCGCAGGTCATCCCGGATCTGCTGGTCGAGGCGGCCCGCAATCCGGAGATCTCCGACGCGATCAAGGCCGCGCTCCTCGACCAGCAACAGGGTGTCGCCGCCGTGGTCGTGAGGGAGGCGGTGGCCCGGGGAGAACTGCCCGAGGGCAGTGACCCCGACCGGGCGCTCGATCTGATCGTCGGGCCGTTGTACTGGCGGCTCGTCGTGGTGCGCGGGAAACTGCCGAAGGGCTACCTGGACGATCTGGCGGCGTCTGCGGTCGCCGCCCTCAAGCACGGCTGAACTGTCCAGCACGGCTGAACTGTCCAGCACGACTGGACTCTCCACCACGGCTGTACCTTCCAGCACGTCTGAAGACGCTCAGCCCGCCGGCACCCGCGCCAGCACCTCGCCCGTGGCCGGGCTGAACGCCAGCATCGTCGCGTTCTCGGGCAGGCGCTGGAAGCGGGTCAGCAGCAGCCACCGCACCCCGTACCGGGCGGTGATCCCGTCCCGCCGGACCTGCGGGGTCGACGCGTCGAGGTAGGCGGCCACGGCCCGGCTCCTCTCCCGCCGCTCCGCGCGCGCGAGACCCGCGTCCGGCAGCGCGTCGGCCAGCACGTACGCCCCGTGCCCGGCCAGGGCGTACATCGCCGGGCGGCTGTCCGTCAGGACCACCTCGCCCGGCGGCACGTACGCGGTCGCCCAGGCGTACGGTTCCCCGGCCGCGGGCGCCCCCTCGACCACCGGCGGGCCCGTGGTCCGGCCCTCGGCGGGGGTGCGCGGAGCGGTCAGCCCGTTGTAGTACGGCCACAGCGCCGCGACGGCCACCGCGCACCCGACGGCGAACGCCCACCGCCACGCGGTCGGGCGGATCCGGGTCCGCGTCCGGACCGCGATCAGGGCCACGCACCCGATCGTCGCGCCGATCGCGGTGGGCGGGTGGACCAGCAGGACGAGCCCGAGCAGTGCGCCGATCCCGGCCGCCTCCGCCCACCGGGGCGTCCGGCCGGGCTTCGGATCACCGGGGCGGGCGGTCCGGGCGGCCGCGCGGCCGGTCCAGGCCCACAGGTGCAGGGTGACCGCGACCGCGAACGTGCTGGGTGCGCTCCAACGGGCGGGATCCGCCCAGTGGATCAGGGCCAGAGGCACCAGCACCAGAACCGGGACCCAGCGGTTGGGGGTCAGCAGCCGGGTGAGCCGGCCGATCCCGGCGAGCAGGAGCAGCAGGTTCACCGTCGCGGTCACCGCGACGACGGACGGGCCCGAGAGCCCGGTGGCGCGGGCGGCCAGTCCCTGGAGCAGTGCGTACGGGGAGTAGTGCGCGCTCGCCACGGCGGGCAGGTCGGTCATGGGGAACGCCGGGTGCAGCAGGTTCACCCGCAGCCGTTCGACGACCGCCGCCTGGAGCCCGGCCTCGCAGCAGAGCGGAGCCTGCCAGGCCGCCGCCGACAGCACCGCCCACAGCAGGCCGCCCAGCACGAGGTACGGCGACGGCAGCCACAGGGGCGGCCGGGCCGTTCCGTCGGCCCCGTCGCCTCCGGTCGTGGCGGGCGGGAGGCCGGAGGGCGGGGCGGAGGCAGCGGAGGCAGCGGAGGCAGCGGAGGCAGCGGAGAAGAGGGGCACACCTCATGGGTTCCGTGCGGCGGGCCCGCTCTCCCCGCCGCCACCCGTCCGAGGGATTCCGGCCCCGGCTTCCCCACGCCCTCAGGCCGTGTCGGCCAGCAGCCGGTCCGCGACCCGGGCCGCCGCGCCGCCGTCGTCCAGATCGCAGTAGTCGCGGCGGAAGCTCTCGTAGGCGTCGGCGTGCCGGGCCGCCAGCGACCCGGTGTCGCGCAGCGCCTGGGCCACCTCGTCCGTCGTGACCAGCAGCGGCCCCGGCGCCCGGGTCTCGAAGTCCAGGCAGAAGCCGCGCACGGTGTCGCGGTAGTGCTCCAGGTCGTACGTGTGGAAGAGCATCGGCCGGCCCGTCAGCGCGAAGTCGAACATCAGGCCCGCGTAGTCCGTCACCAGGACGTCGGCGATCAGCAGCAGCCCGGCCGCCCCCGGGTGGTGCGAGACGTCGAGCACACCGGGCCCGGCCGGGACGCTGCCGGTGACCCGGGGGTGGCGGCGCACCAGCACCGTGTGGCGGGGGCCGAGCGCCCGGGCCAGGGCGGCCGGGTCGAGTGCCGGGTCCCAGCGGTACGGGCCGGGGGCCGTACGGTCGGCGGACGCGGCCGGGGGATGGGCCAGGTGGTCGCGGTAGGTCGGGGCGTACAGCACGACACGGTGGTCCTCCGGGACCCCCAGCCCGCGCCGGACCTCATCGGATGCCTTGTCCCGGTCCGGCGGGAACAGCACGTCGTTGGCGGGCGACCCGGCCTCCAGCACCTCCCCCTCGTACCCCAGCGACCGGCGCAGCCACGGCGTCGCGAAGCGGCTCGGGGAGACCAGCACCGACCACTGGGCCGACCGCCGCGGCAGGGTGGCGAGGTGCTGGTGGTCGGCGTAGAGGGTGTCGGCCAGGCAACCGCCGAAGCGGCCGAGCGGGGTGCCGTGCCAGGTCTGGACGACCGACTGCCCGGGCCGCCGCTCGAACCACTCGGGCAGCTGTTCGTCCGTGACGATCCGGCGGGAGCGGGCCAGCGCCTCGTACCAGGCGACGCTGTGCACCGGGACGGCCCGCGCGCCGGGCGGGACATGGGTGGTGCGGCCAGGGGTGGTGCCGGTGACCCACAGGTGTTCGGTCTCCGTGCCCCGGCGCACGAGTTCGGCGTGGACGGCGCGCGGGGAGTCGCCGCCCGCGTAGAGGACGGTGTCGCGGAGCGGGAGGAGCGTGCGCCCGTCGCGGTAGTGCGCGGCGCGCAGGAGGCGCCTGCCGTACGCGCTCCGCCCCGCGCCCGCCGCTTGCGCGTCCGGCCCCGCGACGACGGACAGCCGGTCGCCGTGCCGCCGCTCCGGACGCAGGGCGCTTCCGGCTCCGCCGCGGGGGAGCTGCCGGGCGGCGGAGCCGAGGACGCGTACGGGACGGCCGTCCAGGCGGACCTCCCAGCGGCCTTCCGGGAGCGGCGGGGTGATCAGCGCGGAGAACCGGCCCGCGGGTGTCACTGTGTCGGTCTCCGCGTCGGCCGGTGTGTCGGTGCCCGCGGTACCTTCCGCGCCGGTCTCCGCGCGGGCTTGTGTGTCGTGGCCTACGGTGCCTCCCGCGTCGGTCCGTGCGTCGGTCCGTGCGTCGGTCCCCGCGATGCTCGCCGTGGCGGGCTCCCCGAAGGCCCCCTCGGCCGGGACCGTCTCGTGCAGCGTCTCGTGGCGCAGGACGAGCCGGCCGACCGGCGCGGTCGCCGTCCCCGGCGGGGGCGGGCCGTACGTCCTCGTCGCGGGCGGACCGTACGTCTCCGGAGCGGGGCGGGCGTACGTCCCCGAGACGCGCAGGCCCCCCTCCGGCGTGTACTCCACCCGGTCCGCGTACGGAGCCGCCGCCAGGTCCAGCACCAGGTCGCCCGACGGGTCCGCGCACGCGGGCGGCGGCAGGTCCGGCGCGGCGGGCAGCGGGACGCGGGCGCCGTCGGCGAGCAGCAGCCGGACCCGCCAGCGCCGCCCGTCCGTCGTTCCGACCTCGCGGGGGGCCGGGTGCGGGGCGGGAGGGGCGCCGGCGAGGTCGGCGAGCGGCACCCGCACCGTGAACCCGACCCCGTCCGCCCCGCGCCCGACGCTCGCCGCACCCGCCTCGTCCACCGGGCCCGCCTCACGGGCCTCGTCGGGCTCCCCGTCCCGGCCCGTCCCACGGCCCTCGGCCGACTCCCCGTCCCCGTCCGCCTCGCGGCCCCCTCCCGGCCCCGCGCCCCCGGCGGTCTCCTCGTACTCCACCGGGCAGGAGTGCTCCGCGCCCCCCTCGGTCCCCTCGCGCGTCAGCACCAGTGCCGTCGGCCTGCTCCCGCTCGCGCCGAAGTACCGGCCCGTGAGTTCCAGCGGGGCCCCCTCCGCCCCGGCGGTCCGGTGCCCCTCGGCCCGTGCTCGCAGGCGTGACACGGTCAGCCGGAGCCGGCCGCCCCGGTAGTCGAGCACCGCCCGCCGCCCGTCGCCCAGGTCGTGGACGAGCGGCTGGTCCGCGCCCGCGTCCGGGGCGCGCACCGCCACCCGACGTACCGCCCCGGGCGCGGCGAGGACCAGGCCGACCAGCCAGCCGCCGCCGTCCGCCGTCGCGGGCAGCCGGTCCGGATCGAGGACCATCTCGAAGCCTGCGTGGTCGTAGCCGTGCAGCTCCTGACCGGAGTGCACCGTCGCCTCGGGCGTGCACACGGAGCGCACCGGCACCGGCCGCACCTGCCGGCCCCGCTCCGCCCGGACCATCCCCACCGTGAGCCGCTGCCGGGCGGAGGCGGCGGGGAGGTTGCGCAGATACGCGTACCCGCGCAGCCGCAGCCTCCCGTCCGCGCCCCAGCGCGCCTCCAGCAACCGCGCCACGGCGGGGACGTCCGTGCGTGCGAGCCGGGCGCTCGCGCCGCGCACCCCGGGGTACACAGCCCGTCGCCGCCCCGGGGGGCCCTCGACCGCGAACGTGCCCGCCCCGTTGGCCCGTTCGAAGGCGAGAACCGCCAGCAGCTCCTCCAGACGCCGCTCCCGCACCAGCGACCACTTGACGCGCAGCTCCACCGGCAGCCCCTTCAGCGCGCCGGGCCCCGCCCGGTCGACGAAGGCCCCGGCGCCCTCCAGGAACGCCGACCGGTAGGCCTCACCGCCCATCGGCAGGCCGTCCAGGAAGTACCCGAAGTCGTCCCGCAGGCAGGACGTGTCGTACGCCCGCCGCTGTCCCGCGTCCCGGCCCCCCAGGAACGCGCTGACCCGCTCGCACGCGGCGATCCGGTCCCGTACGCCCGTGACGTCCGTACGCCGGCGGGTGATCGAGCCCTCCCGCACCCGCCAGTAGTAGACGTGCTCGTGCAGGACGTCCACGGACCGGGCGAGATGGTGCGCGGGGATCATCACCGGGGTGTCCTCGTACAGCTTGCCCACGGGGAAGGCGAAGCCGTGCGTGTCCCAGAACGAGCGCCGGAACACCTTGTTCCACGCCACCCGGTCGGCCAGCAGACGCGGGTCCCGGGTGATGTGGGTGCGGGGCCGGGTGGCCGTCAGCCAGCGGTACTGCCAGGCCTGCTGCCGTCCCTGCCCCGTCAGCCGCCACACATTGCCGGTCACCAGATCGGAACCGGTCGCCTCCAGCGAGGCCGTCATCCGCTCGTACGCGTCGTGCACGACGATGTCGTCGCTGTCGGCGAACGCCAGATAGGGGACGGCGGGGGTGGTGTGCCGGACGCCGGTGTTGCGGGCGGCGCTCAGACCGGCGTTCCGCTGCCGCACCAGCCGGAAGCGGCTGTCCCGGGCGGCGAACTCCGCCGCGATCCGGGCGCTGCCGTCCGTCGAACCGTCGTCGACCATGACCACCTCGATCGCTTCGAGGGTCTGGTCCGCCACCGACCGCAGGCAGTCCCCGAGGTAGGCCTCGACGTTGTGGACGGGGACGACGACGCTGAGGAGGGGTGGCAGTGGTGGCTTCATGTCCTGGTCAACACGGGGCGGGTCCCGGGGTCACCGGCGCTGACCCGAACGGGTGAACGCGGCTCCTCGGCCGTCCCGGCCCGCCATTACGCTCGGCTGCCATGCCCACCCGAGCTTCCGTGAAGCGGTTCGTGCGTCGCCAGGCCATGCGGGCCGCCTACCGCACCGACCTGCGCCGCCCGCTCGACCCGGACCTCGCCGTCTACGGGGCGTACTGGAACCGGGGCGTCGCCTGCAACCCCGCGGCGATCCACGCCAAGGCCCGCGAGCTGGTCCCGCACATCCGGGGCGTGTGGGCCGTCTCCTCCCGGCACCGCGACCGGATGCCGGCCGGTGTGCCGTACGTCATCGAGGGCTCGCGCGCCTACTGGCGGGCCATGGCCACCGCCACCTATCTGGTCAACAACTCCAGCTTTCCCGGCGGCTTCACCAAGCGGCCCGGTCAGCGCTATCTCCAGACCCACCACGGGACCCCGCTCAAGACCATGGGGCTGGACCAGCGCGCGTACCCCGCCCTCGCCCGGAAGACCGACTTCGCCAAGATCCGCGCCCATGTCGGCCAGTGGGACTTCAGTCTCTCCGCCAACCCGCACAGCACGGAGGTCTGGGACCGCGTCTACCCGGGCGCGTACGAACGGCTCGACCTCGGCTACCCGCGCAACGACCCCTACGCCACCGCCACCGCCGGGGACGTCGCGAAGATCCGCGCCGAACTGGGCGTCGCCGAGGGGCAGACCGTCCTCCTCCACGCCCCGACCCACCGCGACTACCGCGGCGGCTTCGTGCCCGACCTCGACCCCGCGCGGCTGGCGGAGGAACTGGGCCCGGAGTACGTTCTGTTGGTGCGCGCCCACTATTTCTACGGGCGCTCCGCCGAGGTCGGCGGGACCTGGGTGTCATCGGCGGTGCATCACAACTCGGGGCTGGGTAGAGACTGGGAAAATGGCTCACTCCCGGTCGGCTCGTCAGCCGGGGCGGGGCGGGTCATCGACGTCACCGGACACCCCCGGGTCGAGGAACTGTGCCTGGCCGCCGACGCGTTGATCGCCGACTACTCCTCCTTGATCTTCGACTACGCCTGCCTGGACCGCCCGATCGTCGTCCACGCCCCCGACTGGGCCGCCTACCGGGCCACGCGCGGCACGTACTTCGACCTGCTCTCCGGGCGGCCCGGCGAGACCCCCGGCCCCGTCACCACCACCCCCGCCGAGCTGGCCGATGTGTTCCGGACGGGGGAGTGGCGGTCCCCGGAGGCGGCCGCGCTGCGGACCGCGTTCCGGGAGCGGTTCTGCCCGTACGACGACGGGCACGCGGCGGAACGCGTCGTACGGCGGTTCTTCGCCCCGTCCCTCTGACGCGGGGCCCGCCCCCGATCGGCCGGCGCGTCCGCCACCCGAATGGCTCAAGACGGGCCTCCCGCGCCGATTCCTCCGCGCCGCGCGGTCGTTGTGCCCAACAGCTCGCTCACCCCGCCATGTTGGGAGACGTCCATGCACCGGTCCGCCTACGAGCAGATGGAACTCTGCATCCAGGAGTATCTGCCTGTCGAAGGGCCCGCGTCCGGCGCCTACCGCGTCGTCGACCTCGGATCGCGCGTCTCCGGCAAGCAGACCCGTACCCACCGGGCGCTGCTCGCCGGGCACCCCATCGACTACTTCGGGGTCGACGTGCAGGACGGCCCCAACGTCGACGCGGTGATGGCGAAGCCGTACCGCATCCCCGCCCGCTCCAACAGCGCCGATGTCGTGCTGTCCGGGCAGGCGTTCGAGCACATCCCGTTCTTCTGGGCGTCGATGCTGGAGATCGCCCGGGTCCTGAAGCCGGGCGGACACGCGTTCATCACCGCCCCCTCGCGCGGTCACGTCCACGACGCGCAGGACTGCTGGCGCTACTACCCCGACGGATTCCGCGCGCTCGCCGCCCACTCGCGGCTCGAACTGCGCGAGGCCTACACCGACTTCCCGCCCAGAAAGGGCATCTGGCACGACTACCGGGCCATCGACAGGAAGGCCGCCTACTGGGGCGACTCCGTCGGCGTCTTCCGCAAGCCGGCCCGCTACCCGCGCCTGACCATGTTCGCCGTACGGGAGCTGGCGGTGTGGTGGGCGAACCGGGTCGGCGGCGTGGACGGCGTCCCGCTGCCCCGCCCCGTGGACGGCCGCGAACGGTGCGGCAGGCCCGATTCCGCCCCCGTACCCGAGCAGGCGCCCGCACCCGGGCGGACGCCCGCGCCGGAAACGGCTCCCGTGCGTGCCGAGTCGGGGGGCTGAGCCGTGAGAGGCGCGATGTGGCGGTCCGGCGGGATCAATAGCAGGTTGACGAAAGATGACATGCGGCGCAAACCGCGCGTACTGTCCCGGGGCATGGCTTGGCGCAACGCCGTCAACGGCGTCCTTCAGCAGCTCACCGGATACCAGCTCAGGCGCGTCACGGTGCCCGCCGCCCGCACCGCCCCCGCAACGGCTCCGGCCGCCGCACCCACCCCCGCACCGGCTCCGGAGCCCCGGGCGAAGAAGCCCGCGCCCGGGTTCCCGGCCGACTACGACGACGAGGCGAAGGACATCATCCGGGCGGTCAAGCCGTACTCGATGACCTCGCCGGAGCGGCTCAACGCCTTCATCCTCGCCACCCGCCACATCGCCCGGCACGACATCCCCGGTGACATCGTCGAGTGCGGCGTCTGGCGCGGCGGTTCCATGCAGGCCTGCGCCCGGACCCTGCTCTCCGTCGGCGAGACGGAGCGCGATCTGTACCTCTTCGACACGTACGAGGGCATGACCCCGCCCACCGCCGAGGATCTGCGGCGCGACGGGCGGTCGGCCCAGGAACTGCTGGACGCCCAGGGCAAGGACCGGCCGATCTGGGCGGTCGCCTCGCTGGAGGACGTCAAGGCGGGCTTCGACAACGTCCCGTACCCGAAGAAGCGCGTCCACTACGTCCAGGGGCGGGTCGAGGACACCGTTCCCGCCGAGGCCCCCGAGCAGATCTCCATCCTGCGCCTGGACACCGACTGGTACGCCTCCACCAAGCACGAACTGGAGCATCTGTACGACCGGTTGGTACCCGGTGGGGTGCTCCTCATCGACGACTACGGCTACTGGCAGGGGTCGCGGCAGGCGGTCGACGAATTCCTCGACAAGACCGGTGAGCGCCTTCTGCTGCTGCGGATGGACGAGGGCCGGATCGCCGTGAAGCCCTGACGCGAGCCCTTCACGGCAGCGCCGAGCACCGAGCCCCGTGCCCTTCCGGTACGGGGCTCGAACGTGCTCCCGGCACGCCCCCGGGGTGCGTGACTCCGCCCTCCGCGTCACCCGAACGGGCCCCCTCGGGTGACCCGTCCTTCCGGCGCGGGTTGTACCCCATGGCCCCCGACGGGCCCCACGCCCGAAGTCCAAGCCCCCGACGCTCATTGCCCCTGATGTCGTCCGCCCGGAAGGATCGTGCGCCGCGATGGCACCCCGTCTCACCGTCGTCGTCCCCCTCTACAACGTCGAGGAGTACCTCGGTGCCTGCCTTTCCTCGCTCGCCGAGCAGACCATGCTGGATCTGGAGGTCGTCCTCGTCGACGACGGCTCCACGGACAACAGCCCTGATCTGGCACAGAAGTTCGCGGACCGCGATCCGCGTTTCCGGCTGATCCGGCAGGAGAACGCCGGGCTCGGCGCGGCCCGCAACGCCGGGATCCGCGAGGCCCGACCCGACGCGGAGTTCCTGACGTTCGTCGACAGCGACGACGTCGTGCCGCCCGGCGCGTACGCCCGCATGCTGGCCGAACTCGACCGCTCGGGCTCCGACTTCGCCACCGGCAACGTGCTCCGGCTGCGGGCCGACGGCGATCTGGAACAGTCCCCGATGTTCCGCAGGCCGATGGAGAAGGCCCGACGGGCCACCCACGTCACCCGGGACTGGGTCCTGCTGGGTGACCGCATCGCCTGCAACAAGGTCTTCCGGCGCACCTTCTGGGACGAGCACGCCTTCGCCTTCCCCACCGGGGTGCTGTACGAGGACATCGCCGTCGTCCTGCCCGCCCACTTCCTGGCCCGCTCGGTCGACGTCGTCGAGGAGCCCGTCTACCACTGGCGCGACCGCGACGGCTCGATCACCACCCGGCGGGCCGTGCCCCGGGGCATCCGCGACCGGGTCACCGCCGTCACCACCGTCAGCCGTTTCCTCGCCGCCCGGCCCGACCTGGCCGGCGCCAAGCGCCGCTACGACGCCCACGCGCTCTCCGGGGACCTGTGGCTGTTCATCGAGGCGCTCGGGGACGGCGACGCGGAGTTCCACGAGGCCTTCCTGGAGCACGCGGGCGCGTTCGCCGCCACCGTCGACTCCGCTGTCCTCGCCTCGCTGCCCCTGCACCTGCGGGTCAAGTGGCAGCTCATCCGCGAACGCCGGCTGCCCGAACTCCTCGCCCTCCTCGCCGACGAGAAGAAGGACCGGGACACCTTCCACGTCACCGGGCTGCTCCGCCCCCGCGCCCACCACCCCGCCGTCCGCGGCCCCCTGCCGTCCGCCACGACCGCGCTGACCTCCGCCGACCTGCCCGTCCACGCCCACCTCACCGAGGCCGTCTGGCGGGACGGGCTGCTGCACCTGACCGGTCACGCGTACGTACGCAACGCCCCGGGCGGCCCGGTCCGGCTCGGCTGGCTGCGCTCCGGGAAGCGGCTGATCCCCCTGCGGACCCGCCCGGTCCCCGGCGACGAGGCCACCGCCCGCTCCGGCCGTTCCCTGCACCGCTACGACCGCGCCGGGTTCACGGCCGTCGTCGACCCGCGCAAACTCGCCGCGAGAGCGAGCGGCGGGCGCACGACGTGGAAGCTGGAGGCCGTCGTCGTCGGTGCGGGCCGGCCGCGCCGGGGCCCCATGCGGCTCGTCTCCACCCCGGCCCCGCCCGCCGTGACGTACACCGACGAGCGGACCCGTATCGTCCCCGTCCTCTCCGGCAACAAGCTGGAGCTGCGCACCGAACGCGTCGCGGCCGTCCTGACCGGGCAGGCGGCCGTCGAGGACGCCGTGCGCCTGGAGGTGAAGATCCTCGGCGACGCCGGGCCGGTCGCCCTCCGGCTCACCGAGTGGCGCACCAAGGAGACGCGGGAGTTCGCCCTGCGCGGCTCGCTCGGCTCCCGGGCGGCGGACATCCCGCTCAGCGCCTTCCGGGGGCAGGACGACATCTGGGGTGTCCAACTAGTCGGCGAAAGCGCGCCGTTGACCGTGGCGGCCCGGACCGACGGGCTGGACGGGCGCTACGCACTGCCCGGCGGCCGTGAGCTGTACGCGGCCCCCAACCCCTCGGGCGACCTCGTGCTCACCGACCGGCCCGTCCAGCCCGTCGTCACCTCCGCCGCCCGCGAGGAGTCGGGCGCCCTCGTCCTCGACGGGGTCTTCCCCGAGCCCACGGGCGCCTTCCGGGAACTCGTCCTGCGCCACAGCGGCCACCGGGAGGAGGTGGTCCTCCGGCTGGAGCGGGGGGACGGCGACGGCTTCCGGGCCGTGATCGCACCCGCCGCCGTCGAGGGGCCCGGCGGGACGCTGCCGCTCGCCGAGGGGCGTTGGTACCTCTTCCTGCGAGAGCCGGGAGAGCGGGACCCGGAGGCCTACCGACCGCTCCGCCCGAGCACCTCCCTGCACGCCACCCTGCCCCGGCAACTGCACGCCGAAGGCCGCGACTTCATCCTGCAACGGCGCCACCACGACCGGCTCGTCCTGGAGTCGGCCTCCGCACTCCCCGTCGGTGAGCGGGGACCGTACGGACAGCGGCTCCAGCGCGAGCGGTATGCCGGACTGCGCGCCGCCACGGTCGACGAACCGCGTCCCGCCGTCCTCTACTCCAGCTTCGACGGCCGCCAGTACTCCGACTCGCCCCGCGCCGTCCACCGCGAACTCGCCTCCCGGGGGCGGGACATCGAGCACCTGTGGGTGGTGCGCGACCAGCAGGCGGCCATGCCCGAAGGCGTCCGCCCCGTCGCCCTGCACAGCGCCGACTGGTACGAGGCGCTGGCCCGCAGCCGGTGGATCGTCACCAACACCCACCTGCCCGAATGGTTCGAGCGGGCCGAGGGCCAGACCGTCGTCCAGACCTGGCACGGCACCCCGCTCAAACGCATCGGCCGCGACCTCGCGGGCACCCCGCACGCCGACGCCGCGTACATGGCGTCCATGGAACACCGGTCCGCCCAGTGGAGCGTGCTCGTCTCCCCGAACAGCTTCTCGACCCCCGTGATGCGCCGCGCCTTCGGCTACGCGGGCGAGGTCCTGGAGTGCGGCTACCCGCGCAACGACCTGCTGTACGCCCCCGACCGGGACAAGATCGCCGCCACCGTACGCGAACGGCTCGCGCTCCCCGAGGGGCGGCGCGTGATCCTGTACGCCCCCACCTGGCGCGAGGACCGACCGCGGCAGGGCGGGCGCCACGGGTTCGACCTCCGACTCGACCTGGAACGCGCCCGCGAGGGCCTCGGCGAGGACCATGTCCTGCTGGTCCGCCGCCACTACCTCGTCGGGGGCAGCGTCCCCGACACCGCCTTCGTCCGGGACGTCTCCCGCCACCCGGACGTCGCCGAACTGCTGCTGATCAGCGACGTCCTGGTCACCGACTACTCCTCGGTCATGTTCGACTTCGCGCAGACCGGCCGCCCGATGCTCTTCCACACCCACGACCTGGACCACTACCGCGACACCCTGCGCGGCTTCTGCTTCGACTTCGAGCAGCGTGCCCCCGGCCCCCTGATCCCTGACTCCGCCGGGATCGTGGCCGCCCTGCGCGACCCGGAAGCCGCGACCGCCGGCTACCGGGGAGCGTACGAGCGGTTCCGGGAGGCGTTCTGCGACCTCGACGACGGGACCGCAGCCGCCGGGGTCGTCGACCGGATGCTCAAGGGGGAGCAGGCATGAGCGACTTCAGCTGTGTGATCACCGGCGGCGGGGACAACGAGGTCCCCGGAGGCGCCGACGCCCTGCGCGCCTCCGTGGAGTCCGTGCTCGGCCAGTCGCTGCGCGGAGCCGAGGCCGTCGTGGTTCTCGCCTCCACCGCCGCCCCGGCCGTCCGGGCCGCCGCCCGGGCCCTTGCCGACCGTGCCCCCGGGCGGGTCCGCCTCCTCCACGCCGACCCGGCCGTCCGCACCACCGGAGCCCTGCGCAACGCGGGCCTGGACGCGGCGGGCGGCCGGTACGTCCTGGTCCTCGCCCCCGGCGAACGCCTCCAGCTCCACGCCTGCCGCAACCTCTGGCAGGCGGGCGAGAGAAGCCGCGCCGACCTGATCGCCGGCCGCTGGAGCCGGGCCGCGGACGAGAGCGGCAAGGAGCGGGAGCCGTCCTGGCAGGGTGGGCTGTACGCCCGCTCCCGCACCCTCGCCCGCTTCACCGACGCCCCCGAACTCGTCGTCAGGGACGCCCTGGTGACCGGGTTCTGTCTGCGCCGCGAGGCCGCCAGACGGCACGGGCTGCGGTACGAAGAGGACCTGACGCACGGCGAGATCCTCTTCGGCCCGCTCGCCGCCGCGGCGGTCGGCCGGATCGCCCTCGTCCGCCGGCTGATCGTGACCGGCCGGGCCGTCCCCGACCGGGCCCGCGACCTCGCCGCCCTGGTCGAGGCGCACCGCCGCGTCGCCAACACCCTCCTCGCGCGCGGCCTGTCCGAGCTGCGCGAGGAACGGGAGAAGGCGTTCGCCCGTGACCACCTGGTGCCGCTCGCCCGGTCCTTCCCCCACCTGCCCGCCGCCCGCCGCGACCAGGTCGCCGCGGCCGCCGCCCGCGCGCTGACCGGCTCCTTCCGGTCGGACCTGCCGGGCCTCCCGCCGCTGGAGCGGGTCGCCGTGCGCCTCCTGGCCAGGGGCGACGCCGAAGGGGTCCTCGCCGCGGCGTACGCGCTGAGCAGGCCCGCCACCGTGTGCGCGCCGCTGACGACGGGCGCGGACGGCCGGGTTACCTGGGGCGACGGCGACCCGGACGGGCCGGGCGTCGACGTCACCGAACTCGGCCACCAGTACCGTACGTTCGGCGGCGCGCGGCTGATGAACCGGCTCACCCGTGCCACCGCCGACCGGGGCCGCCTGCTGCTGGAAGGCCGCCTCGTGCTGCCCGGCCACGGAGGCCCGGCCCCCGACGCCCCTCTCACCGCGACCCTGGAGTTCCGGGCCCGGGGCGGGGCGCGCGCCGTCGCGTTCCCGGTCGAGGAGATCCGGCACGACGGCAACGGGATCAGCTGGCGCGCGCGGGCCGACGTCGCGCGCCGCCTGCGCCCCGTCGGCGTCCGCGACACGGCGTGGGACGCGCGGCTGTCCGTGACAGCGGGGGGCCCCGACGGGCCCCGCTCCGTCAGCGACCTGTTCGCCCCGCAGGACCAGGTGGAAGGGGCCGTCCGGTTCCCCGCCAGGCCCCGGCTCGGACGGCTCGCCGGGGACACCTGGGAGCCCTACATCACGCTCAAGGACCACTTCGCGCTCCGGCTGGCCGCCCGCCGCCGCCCGGCCCGCACCGCCCACCGCCTGGTCCGCTACGCCACCCGCTTCCGGCCCGCCCGCAAGGCGAAGCTCCTCGTCCGGTCCCTGCGCAAACGCCTGGACCGCTACCGCTCCCGGGGCTTCAAGGTCCCCGTCTACAACACCTGGCTCGCCCGGCTCCCCGTGCGCCGGGGCTCCGTCGTCCTCGAAAGCCACATGGGCGCCTGCTACGGCGACAGCCCGCGCGCCCTCTACGAGGAGATCCGCCGCCAGGGCCTGAAACTCCGCGCCACCTGGTCCTACGACCCCTCCCCGGTCGGCTTCCCGGACGACGCCCGCCTCGTACGCCGCTGGTCCTGGCGCTACCTGTGGGCGCTGGCCCGCGCCGAGTACTGGGTCGACAACCAGGGTTTCCCGCAGCAGCTGCGCAAGCCCCGGCACACCACGTACCTCCAGACCTGGCACGGCTCCGCGTACAAGCGGATGGGCTTCGACGAGACCCGCGTACGTCTCCAGAACGCCCCCCAGCGCGTGCGGCTCCAGCAGGCCGTGGACCGCTTCGATCACTTCCTCGTCCGCTCCGAGCACGACGTGAACACCCTCGCCCGCGCCTACCGGCTGCCCGAGGAACGGCTCCTGCGCACCGGCTACCCCCGCAACGACGCCCTGATCGCGGAGCACGACCGGGCCGAGACCGAGGGACGGCTGCCTCGCCCGCCGTTGGCCGGGGTGCTCGGGCTGGACGACCACAAGAAGACCGTGCTGTACGCCCCCACGTTCCGGGGCGGGCCGGGAAAGCAGCGCAGAACCCGACTCCTCCTGGACGTACGGGAGTTCGCGGAGCGGTTCGGCGACACCCACACCCTGCTCGTACGGGCCCACTACCTGGAGTCCGCCCGGCTGCCGCTCTGTCCGCCCGGGACCGTCGTCGACGTCTCGCGCCACCACGACGTGAGCGAACTCCTGACCCTCACCGATGTGCTGATCACGGACTACTCCTCCATCATGTTCGACTTCGCCCTCCTCGACCGGCCCGTCGTGCTCTTCGCTCCTGATTTGGAGGCGTACGCGGCCGAGCGCGGCAGCTACTTCGACCTGCGGGAGAGGGCCCCCGGGCCGGTGACCGAGACGCAGGAAGAACTGTTCGCGACCCTCACGGAACTGAAGAGGTCCGACACCCGGTACGCCGACCGACGCCGCGCTTTCGTGCGGCAGTTCGGGACCTACGACCGGGGCGACGCCGCCCGCAGGACCGTCGCCGCCGTCTTCGCCCCCGGATCCTCCCGGAGTGCCCGTCACACCATCGACCTCGACCACGACCGGGGGGCCGGCCGATGAGCCGCGACGTCTTCATCGTCTCCAACAGCACCGACGAACTCGGCGGCGTCACCGGCTGGATGCACCAGACCGCGCGCCTCCTCGCCGGCCAGGGGCACCGGGTCCACGCCATCGGCATCCACGCCTCCGACCTCAAGATGGCGCTGCCCGCCGAGCCCGGCCACCCCGTCACCGCCCTCTACCCCGCCCACCCCCCGACCCCCTGGACGCCCCACGGCGTCCGCGACCGCTTCCGCCTCCCCACCCGGCGCAGGGAGGCGGCCCGGGTCGCCGCCAAGAAGCGGGCGGTGGCCCGGCTCTCGGAGATCTTCGCGACCGCCCGCCCCGGCGCGGTCGTCATCGTCACCCAGGTCTGGGCGATGGAGTGGGTCGGAGAGGCCGACACCACCGGGGTGCGGGTCATCGGGATGAGCCACGAGTCCTACGGCTACTCCCGTGCGAGCCACCGCTACCGCTGGATCAAGAACCACTACAGGGACCTCGACCACTGGCTCGTCCTCACCGAGGAGGACGCCGACCAGTGGGCCGGGGACGGCATGAACAACGTCGGCTTCCTGCCCAACGCCCTCTCCCGCCTCCCGGCCGTGCCCTCCCCGCGCACCGCGCGGACCGTCGCCAGCATCGGCCGGCTCAGCGACCAGAAGGGCATCGACCTGCTCCTGGACACCTGGGCCCTGGTCGCCCCCGCCCGCCCCGACTGGCGGCTGCGGATCTACGGGGCCGGCGAGGACGGGGCCGCGCTGAAGGAGCAGTGCACGAGCCTCGGCCTCGACGGATCCGTGGAGTGGATGGGCCGCACCGACGACGTGGAGCGGGCCCTCGCCGAGGCCTCCGTCTTCGTCCAGTCCTCCCGCGGCGAAGGCTTCCCGCTGGCCCTGCTGGAGGCGATGGCGAGCGGTGTGCCCTGCGCCGCCTTCGACTGCGCGCCCGGGGTGCGGGAGATCGTCCGCGACGGCGAGGACGGACTCCTGGCCCCCGCCGGAGACGTCGCCGCCCTCGCCGACCGGCTGCTGCGACTCACCGGCAACCCCCGGCTGCGCGACGCGATGGGCGCGCGGGCCCGGTCCGGCGTCCAGCGGTTCTCCGAGCCGGAGACCCTGCGCCGCTGGGAGGAGCTGTTCGCGTTCCTGGAGCGCTGAGCACGCGCGGGGCACGTGCGGGGCACGCGTTCGGGTGGGGCGGGGCCGGGTCAGCCCTGGACGCCCGCCCCGGCCCCGTCCTGCGCCGGAACGGCCGCGGGCGTCCGGCGCGCGGCGGACGGCACCGGCAGCGGCAGCCCGTCCGTCTCCCCGAGGAAGACCCGCCGCACCACGCGCTCGGCGGCGTACCCGTCGTCGTACGGACAGAACCGGGCCCGGAACGCGGCCCGCAGCTGCGCCGAGCGGGAGCCCCGCCAGTGGTCCGTGGCGAAGATGTCGAACAGCTCGTCCTGGCCCCGGGCCACGATGCCGGGCGGGAAGGCCGTGATGTCGAAGTACGTGCCCCGGGCCGCCTCGAACGCCTCGATGTCGGGCAGGTGCAGCACCACCGGGCGGTCCAGGTTGACGTAGTCGAACATCAGGGACGAGTAGTCCGTGATCAGCGCGTCCGACGCGAGCGCCAGCGTCTCCACGGACCGGTGCCCGTGGACGTCGATGATCCGGGGATGCGGCGCCCGGTGGCCGCCGGGCCCCGCGGGGTGCGAAGCCCGGGCCAGGACCACGAACCGCGGACCCAGGACCCGGACCAGCCGCTCCAGGTCCACGGCGGGCCGCTGGACCCGCCGGTAGTCGCGGTGCGTCGGGGCGTACAGCAGCGCCGTGCTGCCCGCCGGGATCCCCAGCGTCTCGCGCAGCCGCGCCACATCCGCCGGACCGGTGCGGTGGTACACGTCGTTGCGCGGCGATCCGTACTCCAGCGTCGTGTACGCGGACGGATAGGCCCGCTCCCGCACGAGCGTGGAGTGCGGGTTCGCCGAGAGGGCGTAGTCCCAGGTGTCCACGGAGCGCAGCAGCTGCTCGAAGTCGGTGCCCCCGGCGGCGGCGGGCCGGTCCAGCAGATCGGTGCCCACGGTCCGCAGTGGCGTGCCCTCGTGCGTCTGGAGCAGGACCTGTCCCCCGCGCTTGACCAGCCCCCGGTCGAAGGCGGAGTCGGTCACCAGGTACGCGGAACGGGCCAGCGCCGTCCAGTGGGCGAAGGTGCCGGGCGCGAGGTGCCGGGTGCCGGTCGGCACGGTGTGGGCGTCGACGGGCCGGCAGATCCAGGCCGTCCGCACCCCCGGGACCAGCTCGCGGGCCTTCGCCTCGATCGCCGCCGGGCCGCCCGTGTACCCACCGCCGCCCCGGACGGCGAACACCGCGTCCCGGGAGCGCAGCGGCAGCCGCGACTGGATCCGGTAGTGCGCCCGCAGCGCCGCGCCCCGCACGGCCCGGCGGGCGCCCGCCACCCCCCGGCGCAGCCGGCCGCCCAGGCGCTGGGCCCCCGACAGTGCTTGATAGGTGCGCCGCGCGCCGAGCCGCAACAGCCCGTGCCGCAGCAGCGCGCGACGGGGGACCGGGGCGCCGGGGGTGCGGTAGCGGCGGCAGGACGCGGCCGCCCGGCGGAAGAACGCGGCGCGGCGGTGGAGCGGCAGCCGGTCCCGGGAGGCGAACAGCGCCGAGTAGTGGTCCAGCATCCGGCGGAACATCACCGGCCGCCACAGGGCGAGTTCGGGGCGTGAGTCGATGAACGCGAACACCCGGTCGTACTGGTCGAAGACGTCGAAGTGCTTCTCGCTGGTGGTGGAGAGGATGTTGCCGCGCCGCCGCTGCCGGTAGGAGACGCAGACCGCGTCCAGCACCGCGATCGACCCGGCCGACATCAGCACCGGGTAGGTCCAGGGGGTGTCCTCGTAGTAGCCGGGCGGGAAGGTGAACCCCTCGGCCTCGATGAACGCGCGGCGGTACGCCTTGTTCCAGACGACCATGAGGAGCCGCAGCAGCTCGGGGCGGTCGGTGAGCCGGAAGCGGTCGGGTCCGCCCTCGTCGAGATGGGCGGCCAGGACGTTGCGCACGCTGCGGCCCGTCCAGTACGTGCGGGCGTAGTCGTACATCAGGACGTCGGGTTCGCCGGTCGCGTCGATCCGGTCGGCGATGGTCTGGAGCGCGTCCGGCAGCAGGGTGTCGTCACCGTCGAGGAAGACCAGGTAGTCACCGCCCGCCCGGCCCATCCCGGCGTTGCGGGCCGGTCCCAGCCCGCTGTTGCGGGGCAGGTGCAGAGCGGTGACACGGGGGTCCCGGCGGGCGTACTCGTCGGCGATCGGCCCACAGGCATCGGGGGAGCAGTCGTCGACCACGATGACCTCGTAGTCCTTGAAGGACTGGGCCAGCACCGAATCCAGACACGCGTGCAGATACGCCTGGACCCGGAACGCGGGCACGATGACGGAGAACCGGGGCACTACACATCCATGGGTCGATCGTTCGCGGGAACCAGGCAGACCGCAAACGTCGGATGGAATGACAGGGTTACGCCGGACGTGGCAATCGGGGGACGGAGACGGCGAAGCGGCCCGGTTCCGGGGAACCGAGCCGCTTCGGGTTGACGTACAGCCGTACGCCTTCGAGGGCGTACGGCCTTGTGGCGAGGGCTACTTGACGGCGCCCGCCATCACACCGGACACGAACTGCCGCTGGAAGGCGAAGAACACCGCCAGTGGGATCACCATCGACACGAACGCGCCGGGCGCCAGCACGTCGATGTTGTTGCCGAACTGGCGTACCTGCTGCTGGAGCGCCACGGTGATCGGCGGCGACTCGGAGTCCGCGAAGATCAGCGCGACCAGCATGTCGTTCCACACCCACAGGAACTGGAAGATCCCGAGCGAGGCGATCGCCGGACCGCCCAGCGGCATCACGACCCGGGTGAACAGCCGTATCTCGCCCGCCCCGTCGAGCCGGGCGGCCTCCAGCAGCTCGCGGGGGATCTCCGCGAAGAAGTTCCGCAGCAGGAAGATCGCGAACGGCAGGCCGAACGCCGTGTGGAACAGCACCACCCCGAGCGTCGTCTCGAAGATCCCGATGGTGCCGAACAGCTCGGAGACCGGGATCAGCGCGACCTGCACCGGCACCACCAGCAACCCGACGACCAGCAGGAACCACCAGTCGCGGCCGGGGAACTCCATCCACGCGAAGGCGTATCCGGCCAGCGAGCCGATCACCACCACCAGCACCGTGGAGGGCACGGTGATCATGATGGTGCTGACGAGTGAGCCGGTGATCGTCGAATTGTCCAGCAGCCGTTGGTAGTTGTCGAAGGTCATCTCCGACGGGGCGGTGAAGACCTTCCACCAGCCGGTCGCCGCGATGTCCTGCGGGCCGCGCAGCGAGGACAGCAGCAGGCCGATCGTGGGCATCAGCCAGAACAGGGCGACCAGGATCAGGAAGACCCGCATCACCCCGCCGCCCGCACGGGCGGCGATCCGCGCGCCGAGGGGCTGCTTGGCCCTGGGCGGCGCGTCGGGCGCGCTCGCCTGCCGGGAAACCGCCTTCTGGCGGCCGATGCGTGCGGTGTTCACTTCCGGTGAGCTGCTCATCGCCGTCCCTCCTTCCGGATCCGGCGGATGTTGCTGCGTTCTTCCGGGGGGCGACCCCCGGACCCCCGGCCGGGAGGCGGCACGGGGCGGGCGTGGCCCGTCATCGGCGTCCCTCCTTCCGGATCCGGCGGATGTTGAACAGCATCACCGGGATCACCAGCAGCAGCAGGAGCACCGCGATCGCGCTCCCGATCCCCAGGTCCGCGTCCGTGCCGAACGAGGACCTGTACAGCTGGAGCGCCAGCACGTTCGCGTCGTCCTGCGAGGAGCCCGGCGCGATGATGAACACCAGGTCGAAGACCTTCAGCACGTTGATCATCAGCGTCACCAGGACCACCGCGAGCACCGGCGCCAGCATCGGCACCGTGATCCGGCGGAACACCTGCCACTCGTTGGCGCCGTCCACCCGGGCCGCCTCCAGGAGCTCACGCGGCAGACCGGCCAGGCCCGCCGCGATCAGCACCATCGCGAACCCGGCCCACATCCAGACGTAGCTGCCGATGATCCCGGGCGTCACGAGGGACGGCCCGAGCCAGTCGACGCCGTTGTACGGCTCGCGGAAGTTGTCGGCGGGCAGGCGCAGTTGGGCCCCGTCCGCCGAGGCGGGCAGGGTGAACACGCCGTCCGCTCCGGCCGTGGCCGTGGCGACGACCTTGCCGTCCTTCACCGCCTCGACCTTCAGGCCCTTCAGGCCCAGCTCCTTCGGGTCGACGACGTTCGGCTTCCCGCCGCCGCCCCGGGTGAAGTCCAGCCAGGCGGTCCCGGAGATCCTGTCCCCGGAGGCCGCCGGGGCGCCCTCCGCCGGCCGCGCGTCACCCGGCATCCTCGCCGGAGCCACGCCGATCAGCGGCACCCGCAGCGGCTGGCCCGCCCGGACCGGCTCCTTGGACAGATACGCCCCGCCGTCACCCTTCTCCAGCGGGTGCACGGGCAGCGGGCGCGCCTTCGGGAAGACGGAGGACTGGTTGAACGTGTCGTGCACGCCCACCGCCACCGCGTTGGCCACGCCCCGCTCGGGAGCCTGGTCGTACACCAGCCGGAAGATGATGCCCGCCGCCAGCATGGAGATAGCCATCGGCATGAAGACGATCAGCTTGAACGCGGTGCCCCAGCGGATCCGCTCGGTCAGCACCGCGAAGATCAGCCCGAGCGCGGTGGCGACCGTCGGGGCGAAGACCACCCAGATCGCGTTGTTCTTCACCGCCGTGACGATGGTGGCGTCGGTGAACAGCGCCGTGTAGTTGTCGAACCCGGCGAAGCCCGTACCGGCCTGGTCGAAGAACGACCGGTAGACCGAGTACCCGATCGGATAGAGCACCAGCGCGCCCAGCAGCACCAGCGCGGGCAGCAGGAACGCCGCCGCGATGGCCCTGCGGGTGCCGGTCACGCTCCGGCGGGACCTCTTCGGATCCGGGGGCGGGGACGGACGGGGATGCGTGTCGTCGGCGGGGGGCGCCGACCCGGCGCCCCCCGCGGTCGCTGTCGTCACGGCGTCAGCTCTTGTACGCCTTGACCGCTTCGGACTCCAGCTGTTTCTGGGTCCCCGCGATGTCCTTCGGGTTCTTCAGGAAGTCCTGGAGGATCTTCCACTCGCCCTTCCCCGGCGTTCCGCCGAACGACTGCGGAGCCTGGTCGGACATGTCGAACCGGACGTCGTCACCGGCGTCGATCAGCGCCTGGGCCATCGTGCGCTGGACGTCGTTCGGGTAAGCCTTCAGGTCCAGGCCCTTGTTCGGGGAGATGAACCCGCCCGCCTCGGCCCAGATCTTCGCCGCGTCGGAGGACGCCAGCCAGGTCAGCAGCGCCTGCGCGCCCTTGGTGTCCTTCAGCGCCACCGCCGCGTCGCCGCCGGTCACCACGGGGGAGTCCGCGCCGACCGCCGGGAACGGGAACACCTTGGCGTCCGTGCCGATCTTCGCCTCGGTCTGCGCGATGTTGATGGAGACGAAGTCGCCCTCGAACACCATCGCGCCCTTGGGCTGGTCGCCCCCGGTGAACGTCTGGGTGACCGAGGCCGGGAACTCCGTCTGGAGCGCCCCGTCCGCGCCGCCCGCGATCAGCTCCGGCTTCCCCCACAGCCCGGCCAGCGTGGTCAGCGCGTCCTTGACGGACGGGTCGGTCCACGGGATCTCGTGCTTCGCCAGCTGGTCGTACTTCTCCGGCCCGGCCTGGGAGAGGTAGACGTTCTCGAACCAGTCCGTCAGGGTCCAGCCGTCCGCGCCGCCCACCGAGACCGGCGTGACGCCGGAGGCGGAGATGGTCTCCGCCGTCGTCAGGAAGTCCTTCCAGGTCTTCGGCTCGCTCGCCCCCGCGTTGTCGAACGCGGCGGCGTTGTACCAGATCAGGGACTTGTTGGCGGCCTTGAAGTACACGCCGTACTGGGTGCCGTCCACCGCGCCGAGGTCCTGCCAGACCTTCGCGTAGTTCTTGTCGAGCTGAGTCTTCGCCTCGGGGCCGACCGGCTTGGCCCACTTCTTCGCGGCCGCCTGTTGGATCGCGCCGACCTGCGGGATCATCGCCACGTCCGGCGGCTGCTTGCCCGCGATCTTGGTGCCCAGGAAGTTGATGATGGGGTCCTGCGCCGGGACGAAGGTCACGCTCGCGCCCGTACGCTTCTCGAACTCGTCCAGCACCTTGGTGAAGTTTTCCTGCTCGGGCCCGGTCCAGACCGCGGCGACGGAGATGTTCTCCCCGTCCAGCTTCGGCAGCTCGACCGTGGACGCGCTGTCCGTGCCCTTGCCGGATTCGTCGTCCGACTTCTTCTTGCCGCCACCGTCGCCTCCGCAGCCGGTGAGCGCCAGAGCGCCGGCCGCAGCGAACACCACTGCGGCCCTGCGTATCGAGAAGGTTGTGCGCATTACTGCCCCGTCTCTTCTGTACGGGTCCGGCCATGTCCGCATGCCCGGACCACGTCGTCCGTGCGCACAGTCCTACGCCGGGCGACCGGGCCCCGCAATACCGCCAGAGGCCCCAACAGGCCGATTGTGATCGCCTCGTGACGTCATGTCAGGGCATGTCGGAAGCCTGCCCGGGCAGGGTAGGGGCGGGTCGTCCGCCGACCGCGTCAGGCCGGGAACGGCACCAGCGCCGGCAGCCGCTCCGCGTTCACCGAACGGGCCGCGCGCTCCAACGCGCTGGCGAGCAGAGCCAGGTCGGTCGGCCCGTTGCCCAGCTCCCGGACCGGGCGCCGGGTCGGCGGATCGCCCATCCGCTCCCACTCCAGCGGGACGACGGTGGGCCGCAGCGTCGCCGTACGCGGGATGCGACCGGTGACCCGGCCCCCCTGGAACGGCGTCACCCGGCCGTCCGGATGCCCCAGCCTGCCCCGGCCGGGGGCCGGCTCGTCCGGGGACGGCGGCAGCACCGGGGCGTCCAGCACTATGCGCAGCCGGGCGCCACGGGCCAGCTCGGTGTCCTCGGTGCGGTCCGGGCGTGCGGAGGTGGCGACCAGGTGCACCCCGAGCCGCCCACCGTCCCGGGCCACGGCCTCCAGCGCCCGCACCACCGAACCGGCGGCCGGCCGGCCGGGACTGCCGAGCGACGGAGCGACCAGCGCGTCGAAGTCGTCGGCGAGGACGACGAGACGGGGCAGCGGCGACGGGCCGGGGTCCCCGGACCGGGCGGTAGGGCGCAATCGCAGGGTGCCGCTGGCCGGGGAGTCCAGATCGCCCCGCCGCTCGGCGCCGCTCGGCGGACGCTGGCCCACGACGCGCGGCGGGCCCTCCTGCTGGGCGTGCCGCTCGTGCCAGGCGGCGAAGTCCAGGTCGCCGAGCAGCTCGGCGCGCCGCTTCAGCTCGCCGCCCAGGGCCTGCGCGAACTCCCGCATCCGGACCGGGTCGCACGCCACGAGGTGGGTGAACACATGCGGCAGCTCCGTACAGGGGAGCAGTCCTTCGCAGCGCTCCCCCCGCTCGCCGCCGGAGCCGTCGACGAGCAGGATGCCGAGCCGGTCGGGGCGGGCGGCGGAGGCCAGCGAGGCGGCGACGGCCCGGAGCAGCTCGGTGCGGCCGCTGCCCGGCGGCCCCTCGATCAGCAGATGCGGTCCCTCGTCGGCGAGATCGACGCTGAGGGGCCCCCGGGGGCCCGCCCCGAGCACGAGGACCGGTCGGCCGGCGTGGGCGGCGGGCCGGGCCACGCCTCCCTCTCCCCGCGCCTCGGAGCCCTGCCCCGGCCCGGAGCGTCGGCCGCCGGGACAGGGCGTGCGCTCCGAGTCCCGTGGATCCAGCGGTGGGTACGGGGTGCGCCCGGAGTCGCGGGCGTCGAGCGGGGGGTACGGGGTGCGGTCAGGGTCGGGGGCGCCAGCGGCCGGGTACGGCGCCCGGCCGGAGTCGCGGTGGGAGGAGGAGGCGGCGGTGCGCTGCGGGCCGACGCGCGGGCCCGTGCTGAGGGTACGGCCGGAGTTGGGGCTGTCCAGCTCCTGGCGGGATGTCCGGGCCGCCGCGCCCCGGGGCGTCGAGGCGCCGGGCTGGGCCTCCGCCGTGGACGCCCAGCGGGCCATCAGCGAGGCCGGCGTCGCCCGGGCCAGGCCCAGCTCGTCCAGCAGCCGGGCGGACGGCGGCAGCGCCGCGGTCGTCGGACGGCCGGCCAGTGCGGCCGAGCCCTCCTCACGCAGGGGCGCCAGGGCCCGCCCGAACCGCTCGGCCCAGGCCGCCGACACCGCGTCCACGGCGGCCACCGTTCCGTGCCCGGCGGCCTGCCCGCCCGCCGTGCGCAACAGGCGCAACGCCGTGGCGACGTCCCCGCTGAGCATCGCGACGGCCCCGCACTCCCGGAAGGCGATGGACGCCCGGCAGGCGGCCTCGTACGTCGCGGACACCGGGGAGGTGGGGGAGGCGGCCGGGGTCTCGGCCAGGCAGATCAGATGGATCCCGGCCGCCGCGCCCGCCCCGGCCAGCCGCGCCGTGGTCTCGCGCAGCATCGCCGTACCGGGGTCGCCGTCCAGGACGACCACCGTGTGCGGGCCCGTGTGGGCGCGGGCCGCCTCGGCCACCGCGGCCCGGTCCAGGTGCGGCCAGCCGGCACCGAGGGGCCCCTCGTCGAGGCGGCGCACCAGCTCGTCCGTACGGGCGGCCGCCTGCTCACGGTCGTACGCGAGGAGCAGTCGGCAGTCCTGCCCGTGCGTCGGGCGCAGATGCGGCAGCCATCCCAGCCAGGACCACTCGCGCCGCCGCTCCTCCAGCGGGCGGGAGCGGTCCGTGCTGATGAGGACGATCTCCAGGTCGAACGGGGAGTGCAGCGCGGCGAGCTGCGCCACCGTCGCGCGGGCAAGACCCGCCAGCCGGGCGCGCGGACCGGCGAGCCCCAGTGAGCCGGCCTCCCGCAGCCCCACGGTCACGGGCACGGCGGGCACGTCGGCCCGGTCGGTCGTGCCGAGCCGCACCACCAGCGCCTCCGCGTGCTCCGGATGGCGCTCCCAGAGCCGGGGCCCGGGGCCGAGCGCGGTCATCAGCACGGCGGCCGGATCCGGCCAGGTGCCCTCGGGGGCGGTGGGCAGCGCGGAGAAGGGGGAGCCGGGGGAGACAGGGGAGGCGAGGTGCCCGGCCCCCGACGGCCCGCCGGACGGGTCGTGGTAGCCGCCCGGGAAGGCGTGGGAGCCGCCCGCGAAGCCGTGGGAGCCGCCTGGGAAGGCGTGGGGTCCGCCCGCGGAGCCGTACGCGCCCGCTCCGGGTGCCGATGATCCGTGCGCCGAAGAGCCGGGCGCGTTGGGGCCTCCCGGGGCGCGGGAGGCGCCGTACGTGTCGCGTCGGGCGCCCGCCCCGGTCTCGGGGCCCGCCGCCTGCTCGACCCTCGCGCCGCCCTTGAGCCGCCTCGCCCATGCTCCTATGCCGCGCCGGGGAGCCGGGGCGTCGGCGAACTCCTCGCCACGTGCATGGGTGGCCTGCTCCGGGTACGCGCCCGGCCCGGCCTCGGCGTGCTCGGGCCAGGACTCCTCTTCGAGGGAGGAGCCCGGGGCTCCGGAGCCGCCGTGGGGCCCTTCGGGCGCCGGTGGACCGGCGGGAGCGGGGGAACCGGGGGAATCGGGGAAATCGGGGAAAGGGGACGCCGGTGTGCCGTAACCGTGGCTGTGGCCCGGGCCTCCGTGGTCGGGGGCCTGCGCGGAGAGCGGCGCGTCGGCGCCGTGGCCCGGGGCGGGAGAGCCCGTCTCGGCGCGGGCCACCCGCAGGTGCCCCTCGCCGTCCGGGGCGGTCGGCAGCGTCGCCGGCCGGGAGCCCGCCGTGAGGCGGAGCGCGGACTCGCCGAGCCGCAGCAGCGCGCCGGGGGCGAGGCGGACCGGCCGCTCACGCACCTCGACGCCGTCCAGCGAGGTGCCGTTCGTCGAACCGAGGTCGGCGACCGAGACCCGGCCGTCGTCGGAGACCGTCACCGCGCAGTGCAGCCGGGAGACGTCCGGGTCGTCGAGCGGGACGTCCGCGTCGGCCGAGCGGCCGATCCGGATCTGCCCGCCGTGCAGCAGGTGGACGCCGCCCGCGTCGGGGCCCGCCACCACATGGAGCTGGGCCGGAACGGGGTCGTCCGTCGCCTCGTCGTCACCGGGGACCTGGAGCGAGAGGACCGCGCCGTCCACCAGGGGCGGTTCGCCCAGCGCGACGCGGTGCCCGTCGAGCCGCTCCCGGCCGGCGAAGAACACGATCGCTCCGCCGCCCTGGGAGCTCTCCGGCCCCGCCACGGCGGAGGCCAGCTGGGAGGCGACGGCGGCCAGCGCCGTCCCGGCGGGTGCGGTGACGAGCACGTCGCAGGTGCGCGCCGGGGTCTGGCCGCTGCGCGGCGCGAGGACGGTCAGCCGGATCTGCATCGCCGTCAGCGGTCCCTTCTGCGCGGGGGTGCCCGGCAGGGGAAACGCCCTGTGATTCCCCCCACCCGGCACGGACACGTCGTCCGTACAGGTCGTCACGCACCGCGAGACTCCGACCTCGCAGATCCGTGCTGGAGGCATCCTCGCACCTGCCACTGACAACACGCCCGGCGGTCACCTTTAAATGATCTTGAATGGTCGGCTGTGGGCGCAAAAGTGCCTGCTTGCGTCCGGATCCCACCGCTCGGACGGGTTTCCCGGTGGTTGCCCGCCGAATGCCGGAGAGGAATCCCCTTCCGTGCCCGAACGCCTGACCGGCCTGTGATCAGCCGTGCGGCAACCTTCCGGCCGACCCGCGCGTCTTCCCCCGAAACATGAGCCCCCGGTGCCCCGTTCGGCGGCACTACAGTGGGCCGGAACATTCGGGCGGACCCAGGGAGCGAGCCAGGTCCCTGGGGGACCGCAAGCACCACGATCAGCAGGGAGCGCATGACGTGCGGCCCGTAGGCAGCAAGTACCTGCTCGAGGAGCCGCTCGGACGCGGCGCCACGGGCACCGTCTGGCGAGCCCGCCAGCGGGAGACCGCGGGCGCCGAGGCAGCCGTCGCGGGTCAGCCCGGCGAGACCGTGGCCATCAAGGTCCTCAAGGAGGAGCTGGCCAACGACGCCGACGTCGTGATGCGGTTCCTGCGGGAACGCTCGGTCCTGCTGCGGCTCACGCACCCGAACATCGTGCGCACCCGGGACCTCGTCGTCGAGGGCGATCTCCTCGCCCTGGTGATGGACCTGATCGACGGCCCCGACCTGCATCGCTACCTCCGTGAGAACGGCCCGCTCACCCCGGTCGCCGCTTCCCTGCTCACCGCGCAGATCGCGGACGCGCTCGCCGCCAGCCACGCCGACGGCGTCGTCCACCGCGACCTCAAGCCGGCCAACGTGCTGGTCGACGAGCGCGACGGCCAGATGCACCCGATGCTCACCGACTTCGGCATCGCGCGCCTGGCCGACTCCCCGGGCCTGACCCGGACCCACGAGTTCGTCGGCACCCCCGCCTACGTGGCGCCGGAGTCCGCCGAGGGCCGCCCGCAGACCTCCGCCGTCGACATCTACGGCGCGGGCATCCTGCTGTACGAGCTGGTCACCGGCCGCCCGCCGTTCGCCGGGGGCACCGCCCTCGAAGTCCTGCACCGGCACCTCAGCGAGGAGCCCCGCCGCCCCTCCAACGTCCCGGCCCCGCTGTGGACGGTCATGGAGCGCTGCCTGAGCAAGGACCCGGACCGGCGGCCCAGCGCCGAGAACCTGGCCCGCGGTCTGCGTACGGTCGCCGCCGGCATCGGCGTCCACGCGAACTCCGCCCAGATCGCCGCCGCCGAAGGGGTGGGCGCCCTGCTCGCCCCCGACCCGGCGCCCACCGCCGTCCCGGACTCTCCGGGCGCGGCCGACCCCACGCAGGTGCTGCCGAGCAACGCGGGCTCCTACGACCCCGCCGCCGCCACCAGCGTGCTCCCGCAGACCGGCCCCGGGGGCCAGGGCGGTCCGGGCGGCCACGCCGACCCGACCGCCGTCCTGCCGCCCGTGCCGCAGCGCCCCGACGGGCCGCCGCAGCCGGACGGGCCGCACCCCTGGCAGTCGCAGCTCCAGGCGGCCCGTGACCGCAACGACCAGACCCAGGTCCAGTACCTCGACCCGAGCCAGGACCCGCTGCGCCGCCGCCCCCAGCGTCAGCAGCCGCCGCAGCAGCCCCATCAGCAGCAGCCGCCCCAGCGCCGCCAGCCGCCTCCGCAGCACCAGCAGTACCCGCCCCAACAGCAGCAGCAGCACCAGCCACAGCGCTACCAGCAGCCTCAGCGGCAGCAGTACGCGCCTCCCCAGCCGCAGCAGCCCCAGCAGCCGGCCCCGCGCCCGCCGCGCGAGCCGCGTCCGCCGAGGCAGCGCGGCGCCAACCCGATGCGCATCCCCGGGCTCGGCTGCCTCAAGGGCTGCCTCTTCACCGTGGTGCTCCTGATCGTCGCCGGCTGGCTCATCTGGGAGCTGACCCCGCTCCAGGAATGGGTCGCCGAGGGCAAGGGCTATTGGGAGGCGATCGGAGACGCGGTCGGCACGGTCACCGGCTGGATCTCCGAGCTCGGCGACAGCACGGGCAGCTCGGGCGGGGCCTGACCCGAACCGCCGGGCGGCACCCGACGCGTAACGGTCGAGCGGCACCCGACGCCTAACGGCCGAGCGAGGCCCGGCCCGTACCGTTGGGCGAGGCTCGACCCGTAACCCTGTCCCTTTGTCGACTTCTCCGGGCCTATTCGGCCCGGAGAAGTGAAGGTCGGTGCCATCCAGGGCACGTGACACCCCGAACGCCGCGTAGCTTTGTCGGCCGGGGGTCCACCGCCAGCCGCTGAGGGAGCAGTCTTGGCACGGAATATCGGCAGCCGGTACACGGCCCACCAGATCCTGGGGCGCGGCAGCGCCGGCACGGTATGGCTCGGCGAAGGGCCCGAGGGCCCGGTCGCCATCAAGCTGCTCCGTGAGGACCTCGCGTCCGACCAGGAGCTCGTGGGCCGCTTCGTGCAGGAGCGCACAGCCCTGCTCGGACTCGTCCACCCGCACGTGGTCGCCGTCCGGGACCTCGTCGTGGACGGCAACGACCTGGCCCTGGTCATGACCCTCGTCCGCGGCACCGACCTGCGCACCCGCCTCGACCGCGAACGCCGCCTCGCACCCGAGGCCGCCGTCGCGATCATCGCGGACGTCGCCGACGGCCTCGCCGCCGCGCACAAGGCTCACGTGGTCCACCGGGACGTCAAGCCGGAGAACATCCTGCTCGACATGGAGGGCCCGCTCGGCCCCGGCGGCGCGCACCCGGCCCTGCTCACCGACTTCGGCGTCGCCAAGCTGATCGACACCCCGCGCCGCACCAAGGCCACGAAGATCATCGGTACGCCGGACTACCTGGCCCCCGAGATCGTCGAGGGTCTCCCGCCCCGCGCCGCCGTCGACATCTACGCCCTGGCGACCGTGCTCTACGAGCTGCTCGCCGGATTCACGCCCTTCGGCGGCGGCCACCCCGGCGCGGTCCTGCGCCGCCACGTCACCGAGACCGTCGTCCCGCTCCCCGGCATCCCCGAGGAGCTCTGGCAGCTCCTGGTCCAGTGCCTGGCCAAGGCCCCCGCCTCCCGGCTGCGCGCCTCGGAGCTTGCCGTACGGCTGCGCGACCTGCTGCCCCTGCTGGCGGGGATACCCCCGCTGGAGGTGGACGAGCCGGGCCCGGAGGAGAGCGACCAGCAGCCCGCCGCCTACGACGAGCAGCAGTACACCCCGGCCGCCGAGGAGCCCCGCCGCCGCGGCGCGGTCCCCCTGGTGCCCGGCTCCGCCCCCGACTCCAACCGGGACACCCACACGAGCATGCGCGTCCCCGCCCCGGACGAACTGGCGGGCGGCCCCCTCGGGACGGCCCGCGCCCCCCGCGCCCCGGGACGGCCCCGGCCCGGCTCCGCCCGCAACAAGTCGGCGGCCGTCCGCAAGCGCCGCATCACCCTCGGTGTCGCCGCCCTCGCCGTCTGCGCGGCCGTCGTGGTCGGCGGCCTGCTGTCCGGCGGCGACGACGGGGATCCGGCGCCCCGGGACAGCGAGAACTCGGCGCCGGCGACCCCGTAGCAGAGGTCGGAAGCTCCCTGGGGCAGAGGTCGGAAGCCCCCTGGCAGAGGCGCCGGGAACCCTCGCCCCGGCCCGGGTCCGGCAACCGGTTTCCGGGCGAGGGCAAGCTTCATCCGCCCAGCCGTTACGCTGGACCCGTGGCAGTCGTCGATATTTCCGAAGAGCTGAAGTCCCTCTCCTCGACCATGGGGTCGATCGAGGCCGTCCTGGACCTGGATGCGCTGAGGGCGGACATCGCCGCGCTCGAGGAGCAGGCTGCGGCGCCGTCCCTGTGGGACGACCCGGAGGCGGCCCAGAAAATCACCAGCAAGCTTTCCCACCTCCAGGCCGAGGTCCGCAAGGCCGAGACCCTGCGCGGCCGCATCGACGACCTCGAAGTCCTCTTCGAGCTCGCCGCGGACGAGGGCGACGCCGACGCCCAGGCGGAGGCCGAGGCCGAGCTGGAGTCGGTGAAGAAGGCGCTGGACGAGATGGAGGTCCGCACGCTCCTCTCCGGCGAGTACGACGCGCGCGAGGCCCTGGTGACCATCCGGGCCGAGGCCGGCGGCGTCGACGCCGCCGACTTCGCCGAGAAGCTCCAGCGCATGTACATCCGCTGGGCCGAGCGGCACAACTACAAGACCGAGGTCTACGAGACCGCCTACGCGGAAGAGGCCGGCATCAAGTCGACCACCTTCGCCGTCCAGGTCCCGTACGCCTACGGCACGCTCTCCGTCGAGCAGGGCACCCACCGCCTGGTCCGCATCTCGCCCTTCGACAACCAGGGCCGCCGCCAGACGTCCTTCGCGGGCGTCGAGGTGCTCCCGGTCGTCGAGCAGACCGACCACATCGAGATCGACGAGTCCGAGCTGCGCGTGGACGTGTACCGCTCCTCGGGCCCCGGCGGACAGGGCGTCAACACCACGGACTCCGCGGTCCGTCTGACCCACCTGCCCACCGGCATCGTCGTCTCCTGCCAGAACGAGCGCTCCCAGATCCAGAACAAGGCGTCCGCGATGAACGTCCTCCAGGCGAAGCTTCTTGAGCGCCGCCGCCAGGAGGAGCAGGCGAAGATGAACGCGCTCAAGGGCGACGGTGGCAACTCCTGGGGCAACCAGATGCGTTCGTACGTCCTGCACCCGTACCAGATGGTCAAGGACCTGCGTACGGAGTTCGAGATGGGCAACCCCGAAGCGGTCTTCAACGGCGAGATCGACGGCTTCGTCGAAGCGGGCATCCGCTGGCGCAAGCAGAGCGAGAAGTAGCCTCGGTGGTACGGAGATTGGGCCTGGACAGGCGACTGTCCGGGCCCTCCTCCGTTGCGGAGGACCTGTGCCCGACGCGTCACAGTCCGGCTTCCGAATAACCGTCAAGAACCCCCATATGGGTGCCTAGTGCACGGAACGGCCTTGACGTAGTCCTTAACTCTGGCCAGGGTGCTAGAGCAGCATGCGTATCTCTGGGACGGGTGTGAACCGGGGGGCTGGCGGGGTGACCACGACACGACGTGGCCTTGCCGAGGCGATTCCCCGCAGGGCCCCGACCCGCATATGGCTGCTCCAATGACGAGATCGGCTACTGGGGGTAGCAACACATGACGAAGAAGACGCGTATTCGCGTCGCGCGGATCGCCGCCGGCGCGGTTATCGCCGCGGGTGCCTCGCTGACCGCGGCCGGTGCGGCGCAGGCGATCGGTATCGGCGTCGACACCGGCGTCGCCGATGTCGAGGTCCAGACGGGCCTGCTGGAGGGCGCCACCGAGGGTAACGAGAACCCGATCGGCGGCGCCGACGTCGGCGGTGGCGACCAGGGCGGTGCCGAGGGTGCCGTTGAGGGTGGCGACCAGGGCGGTGCCGAGGGTGCCGTTGAGGGTGGCGACCAGGGCGGTGCCGAGGGTGCCGTTGAGGGTGGCGACCAGGGCGGCGTTGAAGGTGCCGTTGAGGGTGGCGACCAGGGCGGCGTTGAAGGTGCCGTTGAGGGTGGCGACCAGGGCGGCTCCAGCAACAACGGTGGCTCGGGCAACAACGGCGGCTCCGGTAACAACGGTGGCTCCGGTAACAACGGTGGCTCCGGTAACAACGGCGGCTCCGGTAACAACGGCGGCTCGGGCAACAACGGCGGCGGCGGCGACCAGGGTGGCACCAGCACCTCCGGCGGCTCCTCCAGCGGCGGCTCCTCCTCCGGCGGCTCGACGTCCGGCGGCGGTTCCGCGACCGGCGGCGGGTCCACCACCGGTGGCGACGACGCCGGCTGCACCGTCGACCTCGACGGCGCCGAGTGCACCGACAACACGGACACCGACAGCGTCGGCAACAAGCCGGTCGAGCAGAGCAAGGGCAAGGAAGAGCTCGCCGAGACCGGTGCGGCCGAGACGACCTTCCTGGTCATCGGCGCCGCGACGATGATCGCGGGCGGCATCGGCTTCCGTATCCTGCCCCGCCTGGTCGGCGGCGGTCGCACGGTCGCCTAGTCCCGTAACGGGCCGTGGTGGACCGTACGGGCGCGTAGAGGGCGCAGGTCCGGTCGCGGCCACGACACGACACGGCATGAAGAAGGGCCCGGGAGCGCGTACGGCGCCTCCCGGGCCCTTCTTCGCGCCCGAACCGCTCAGGCGGTCGTACGCCTACGTCTGTCGGCCCCGGAGGGGCTATGAGGGGCGACCCCGGAGGGGCGTGCGCGGCCGGATCAGGCCGCTTGGTGCGCCAGCAGCGCGAGCGCGGTCAGCAGCACCACCATCAGGGCGATCAGCATGGCCGGGCTCATCCCGGCCAGCGGGCCCTGGCCCTGCTCCTCCAGCATCTGCTGCCGCACGGCACGGCAGACACGGCAACGGCCCTCGCTGACGGGGGACGCGCAGTTCGCGCACACCAGTCGGTCATAGGTCATGCGCATTCCTCCTCCCGCGCGGCGGAGCCGCTTACCTGCTTCTCTCCGCACAACGCTCACGGAAACGCAACCGTTCCCCCCACCACTGTGCCAGCTCGCGACGATTTCGGCGCGGCCCGCCGGACAAGGTCCGGCGCGACCCGTTTCGTTCCAGGCGCCGATCCGCCACAAAACGCCCATTGACGGACGCCGTCTGCACGCGTGAGCCCGGTTCGCGTATGGTCACGCTCACCTACTCCCGGCCGACCGTGGTGCATCCGTGATCCGATTCGACAACGTCTCCAAGACCTACCCGAAGCAGACCCGACCGGCTCTGCGCGATGTCTCGTTGGACATCGAGAAGGGTGAGTTCGTCTTCCTGGTGGGGTCCTCCGGCTCCGGCAAGTCGACCTTCATGCGACTGATCCTGCGCGAGGAGCGCGCCAGCACGGGCATGGTCCATGTGCTCGGCAAGGACCTCGCACGGCTGTCCAACTGGAAGGTGCCGCAGATGCGCCGCCAGCTGGGGACGGTCTTCCAGGACTTCCGCCTCCTGCCGAACAAGACGGTCGCGGAGAACGTGGCCTTCGCGCAGGAGGTCATCGGCAAGCCCCGCGGCGAGATCCGCAAGGCCGTGCCCCAGGTCCTCGACCTCGTCGGCCTCGGCGGCAAGGAGGAGCGGATGCCCGGTGAGCTCTCCGGTGGTGAACAGCAGCGCGTGGCCATCGCCCGCGCCTTCGTGAACCGCCCCATGCTGCTGATCGCGGACGAGCCGACCGGCAACCTCGACCCGCAGACCTCGGTGGGCATCATGAAGCTGCTGGACCGGATCAACCGGACCGGCACCACCGTGATCATGGCGACCCACGACCAGAACATCGTCGACCAGATGCGCAAGCGCGTCATCGAGCTCGAGCAGGGCCGTCTCGTACGCGACCAGGCACGCGGCGTCTACGGCTACCAGCACTGACCGAGGGGCTCCGGCCCTTCGTGCATTTCGAGCATCGAGTACTGAAAGGACGCCATGCGCGCCCAGTTCGTCCTGTCGGAGATCGGCGTCGGTCTCCGCCGCAACCTCACGATGACCTTCGCGGTCGTGGTCTCCGTCGCCCTCTCGCTCGCCCTGTTCGGCGGTGCGCTGCTGATGCGCGAGCAGGTCAGCACGATGAAGGACTACTGGTACGACAAGGTCAACGTCTCGATCTTCCTCTGCAACAAGAACGACGCCAAGGACATGCCCAAGTGCGCCAAGGGGGCTGTCACCAAGGAGCAGAAGGACCAGATCAAGGTCGACCTGGAGAAGATGGACGCCGTCGAGACGGTCCACTTCGAGACGGTCGACGAGGCGTACAAGCACTACCAGGAGCAGTTCGGCGACTCCCCGATGGCGGGCAACATCACGCCCGACCAGATGCAGGAGTCCTTCCGGGTCAAGCTGGACGACCCGCAGAAGTACAAGGTCGTCGCGACGGCCTTCGCCGGGCGGGACGGGGTGCAGTCCGTCCAGGACCAGCGGTCCATCCTGGACCAGCTCTTCGAGCTGATGAACGGCATGAACGCCGTCGCGGTCTACGTGATGATCCTGATGCTGGTCATCGCGCTGATCCTGATCGTCAACACCGTGCGCGTCTCCGCGTTCAGCCGGAGACGTGAGACGGGCATCATGCGCCTCGTGGGAGCCTCCGGCTTCTACATCCAGGCCCCCTTCATCATGGAGGCGGCCGTCGCCGGCCTGATCGGCGGCGTGCTGGCCTGCGCCATGCTGCTCGGCGGACGGTACTTCCTGATCGACGGTGGCCTCGCGCTCCAGGAGAAGCTGAACCTGATCAACTTCATCGGCTGGGACGCGGTCCTCACCAAGCTCCCGCTGGTGCTCGCGATCGGTCTGCTGATGCCCGCCGTCGCCGCTCTGTTCGCACTGCGCAAGTACCTGAAGGTGTGACATGTGCCCCCTGGGGCGCACGGGTGATCGCCCGTGCGCCCCAGGGGGCTTGTCCTAGACTCGGCGTCATGTCGGGTTGTTCGCACCGCTTCCGGCCCCGCGGCCTCCGCCGCGGGGCGGCCCTGACATTGGTCTTCGGGTGTGCTCTCGCCACCGCCGCCGCGACCGGTTCGCTGCCGCAGGACCCCGGTTCCGGCTCCGGTACGCAGACGCGTGCCGTCTCCTCCACCGTCGTGCCGGTCGACCGCGACGAGATCGAGGACGCAGCCGCCGAGGCCGCGGCGGACGGGAAGTCCGTGAAGGACGCCGCGGAGGAGGTCGTCAGCCGTAGTGGCGATCGCTGGGGCGCGGTCTACGACGAGCGGGAGTACGAGGAGTTCGAGCAGGCGCTGGACGGCTCCTACACCGGCGTCGGGCTCTCCGCCCGGCGCACCGACCGCGGTCACGTCACCGTGTCCCGCGTGCAGCCCGGCGGTCCCGCCGACCGGGCCGGCATCCGCGCCGGCGACCTGCTGCGCACCCTGGACGGCCGCGCGGTCGGCAAGCGCCCCGTCGCGGAGGTCGTCGCGTTGCTGCGCGGCGACGGTACGGGGGCGGCCGAGGGCAGCCGGGTGGAGCTCGGCCTGGTGCGGGAGGGCCGGGGCTGGACCGAGACCCTTCGGCGGGCCCGGCTGACCACCGAGGCGGTCACCGTGCGGCGGCTGGGGGCCGAACCGTCGTCGGCGGTGCTGATCAAGGTCGCCGCGTTCACCAAGGGCGCCGGGGCCGAGGTCCGGCAAGCGGTCCGTGAGGCTCCCGACGGAGCCGGGATACTGCTCGACCTGCGCGCCAACTCCGGCGGACTCGTCACCGAGGCCGTCGCCGCCGCCTCCGCCTTCCTGGACGGCGGCCTGGTCGCCACGTACGACGTACGCGGGGAGGAGCAGGCCCTGTACGCCGATCCGGGCGGTGACATGGACCGCCCGCTCGTCGTCCTGGTCGACGGCGGCACGATGAGCGCCGCCGAGTTGCTGACCGGTGCGCTCCAGGACCGGAGCCGCGCGGTCACCGTCGGCTCGCCCACCTTCGGCAAGGGCTCCGTGCAGATGCCCAGTGAGCTTCCGGGCGGTTCGGTGGCCGAGCTGACCGTCGGCCACTACCGCACGCCGACCGGCCGGAACGTCGACGGCAGGGGCATCACACCCGACCTCGTGGTGGGCGAGAGGGCCCAGCAGCGGGCCGAGACGGTATTGAGTGGCCTCGGGGGTGGGTCGTAGTGCGAAAATGACCGCACTATGGCGAAGGAAAAAGACACCGGGCGCAAGATGATCGCGCAGAACAAGAAGGCGCGGCACGACTACACGATCCTCGACACCTACGAGTGCGGCCTCGTCCTCATGGGTACGGAGGTCAAGTCCCTGCGCATGGGACGGGCCTCCCTGGTCGACGGCTTCGTCCAGATCGACGACCACGAGGCCTGGCTCCACAACATCCACGTACCCGAGTACGTCCAGGGCACCTGGACCAACCACACGGCCAAGCGGAAGCGGAAGTTGCTGCTGCACCGGGCCGAGATCGACAAGCTGGCGTCGAAGTCGCAGGAGAGCGGCCACACGATCGTGCCGCTCGCGCTGTACTTCAAGGACGGCCGGGTCAAGGTCGAGATCGCGCTGGCGAAGGGCAAGAAGGAGTACGACAAGCGGCAGACGCTGCGCGAGAAGCAGGACACGCGGGAGACGAACCGCGCCATCTCGGCGGCCCGCCGACGGCAGCGCAGCGCCTGAGCGGGGCCTGTCCCGGCGGGGGCGGCGACCGGGCGGGAATACAGTGGCATCGTCCGGCGTTGGTCACGTACGATGGGCCGTGCACCTCAGCGAAGGTGCGCGTTTTGAAAAATCAACATGGGGATGATCGGTTTCGACAGCGGATGTCGAAGCAGGGGAAGCGAGTCGAGGAAGCGGCAATGATCTCGTAAACCATATGTCGCAAACAATAATCGCCAATTCCAAGCGCGATTCCTCCGCCTTCGCCCTCGCTGCCTAATTAGCAGCTAAGCGAAGACTCTGCGGAGTGTCAGCCCGGGGGTGATCCCGACCCGGATCCTGGCATCAACTAGGGATCTAAACTTCTCGGCCCGGCCACGGGGCCGAGAAGGAAATCAAACAGTGGCTGGGCCTGTCGGAGGCTTGTTCGCGTGACCTCCGGGGCCGAGAAAAGCGCAGCGAACTGCACTCGGAGAAGCCCTGGTTCCGCACCGTTGGACGCGGGTTCGATTCCCGCCATCTCCACCACCCCATGTAAGTCTCCGCCCCGCGAGTTCACTCGCGGGGCGGAGGCTTTTTTCGTGCCCGGCGCCTGTCGTGCCCGCTCTTCGCTCGTCATACCGCACGGCTGCCTCGCCGCACCGCCGTCCCCGCGCCCGCGATGACCAGGGCGAGGGCCGCCGCGGACATCGGGGCCGCGTAGCCGGTGACGGTGCCCGCGTGCTCGACCAGCCAGCCGCCGGCCGCCGCCCCGGCCGCGATCCCGCCCAGCAGCGCGGTCACCGCGAGCGTCATCCCCTCGTTCAACTGCTCCGGGCGCGTGGACTGCTGGACCAGCGTCATGCCCGTGACCATCGTCGGCGCGGTCGCCGCCCCCGCCACCAGCAGGCAGAGCGCCAGGACCGGCAGGGAGGCGGAGCCGGTGGCGGCCAGCAGCGGCAGGGACATCAGCACCGTCATCCCGGCCAGGCACAGCAGCAGCCTGAGGCGGACGTTCCGGGCGGGCCGCAGCGAACCGTAGACCAGGCCCGCCGCGCAGGACCCGGCCGCCTGGAGCGCCAGGACGGCGCCCCCGGCATGCGCGATGGAGACCACCTCCAGCGCCCCGAACACCGCCCCCGTGGCGAGGAAGACCGCCAGCAGCGCGGGCACCCCCGGCGTCCGCAGGGGCGAGGCCACGGCCGTCGTGCGGGGGGTGACGGGCGGTTGCGTGGCGCGCTGGGCGGCGAAGACCAGGACGCCGCTCATCAGCAGCACCGCCCCCACCAGGGTGCCCGCCTCCGGGAACAGCGCACCGCAGAGCGTCGCGGCGAGCACCGGGCCCAGCATGAAGCACAGCTCGTCGGCGGCCTGCTCGAAGGAGTTCGCGGTGTGCAGGGCCGCCGGGTCGCCCCGGTGCAGATGCGCCCAGCGGGCCCGCGACATCCCGCCGGTGTTCGGGGTCGTGGCCGTCGCGGCGTACGCGCCGAACAGCGTCCAGGCCGGGGCCCCGTAGTGCACGCAGAGGACCAGGGCCAGGGACCCCAGCACGGCGAGCGCGGTGGCGGGCACCGCGACGCGCGCCTGGCCGAAGCGGTCCACGAGCCGGGCGGTGAAGGGCGCGACGACCGCCGTCGCGGCCAACCCGGTCGCGGTGACGGCCCCGGCCAGGGCGTACGAACCCCGGGACCCGGCGATCATGATGACCGCGCTGACGCTGAACATCCCCATCGGCAGCCGGGCGATCAGGTTGCCCGCCGTGAACGCCCGCGCCCCGGGCGTGGCCAGCAGCCGGAGGTACGGGTTGGACGACCGTCGGCGCCCCGCGCTCCCGGTCCGCCCAGCGCCTCCGGCCCTCCCGGGTACGGAGCGCGGGGCCGCGACCAGCTGACCGCCGGAGACGGTGAGCAGGGGAGCGGACGGCGGTCCGGCGGCCCGGTCCGGGCGGGTGGCGGGGACGGGCCGGGGAGCGGCGAGCCGGCGCGAGGACGGGCCGGGCCCGGGCATGACGGCGTGTCGGGACGCGGCCGGCCGGGGAACGGTCTCCGGGTGAGGAACGGGCTCCCGTCGGGGAGCGGACAACGGGTGAGGAACGGACTCCGGTCGGGGAGCGGACTCCGAGGGAGGAACGGACTCCTGGTGAGGAACGGACTCCTGGCGGGCGGTGGCGGGCGATATCGGCATACGGCCAGGCTGACCGTGGGGCGCCGCCCGGGTCCAACACCTTCTCCGCGCCGATTCACGCGCCTGTGTTGTGAATAGCGTCCCGCGCTGTAGATTCGCGCTGTGCCTCCCCCCGACATCGACCCCCGTCTCCTGCGCGCCTTCCTCGCCGTCGCCGACGAACTGCACTTCACCCGGGCCGCCGCCCGCCTCTTCGTCGCGCAGCAGGCGCTGAGCCGGGACATCCGGCGGCTGGAGCGCGAGCTGGGCGCCGAGCTGTTCGTCCGTACGACCCGGCAGGTCGGGCTCACCCCGGAGGGGGAACGTCTGCTTCCGTACGCCCGCCAGGTGCTCGACGCGCACGCCGAACTTGTCGGGGCCTTCAGCGGTGCGCCCGCCCGGCCGCTGCTCGTCGACCTGAACAGCGACGGCGCGACCGCGGCCCGGGTGCTGGAGCGCGCCCGCGAACTGCTGCCGGAGTGCGAGCTGATGGCCCGGTTCGAGTCGGGCCTCACCTGGGCCGCCGGTGAGATCCTGGCCGGCCGGCTCGACGCCTCCTTCGGCCGGGCCGCCGGCCTGGCCCCCGCGGTGCGCGCGGGACTTTCCGTGCACCCCGTGCGGTACGAGCCGATGGCCCTGATGCTCCCCGTCTCCCATCCCCTCGCCGCGCGGGAGGTCGTCACCCTGGCCGAGCTGGCCGGCGAGACCGTCTACGCGGGGGCCGGCAATGAGCGGACACGGGAGTGGACGGACCTCGCCACCCTGCTGTTCGCCGAGTGGGGCGTCACCATGGCCCCACCCGTTCCGCTCGCCGTGGGCGTGGCTGAATTTCAGCGGGTCATGTCGAAGGGGGGACACCCCGTGCTCGCCGTCGTCGACTTCCCGGCGCTGCCGGGAACGGTGCTGCGCCCGCTCGTCGACCCGGTTCCGCTTTCGCCGCTGGCGCTGGTCTGGCGCAAGGGTCTGAACCACCCCGGCGTAGACGCGTTGCGTAGCGCTGCTGACCAGTTGGCCCTTGCTGAAGGGTGGATGATCCGCCCGCCCGGATCGTGGCTTCCCGAGGGGGATCGGTCACTGATGCGCAACCATTCCTGATCAACTCCGTTCAGGGGCACTTGGGCGTCAACGTCGTGCGCTACATTCATCGTCCGGGTGCGGGAAGACCGGGTTCGTGGACGGGTGGGGGCCCAGTCCAACAGTAAAGAACCAGTCAATTCTCATGCACCTGATTCTTGAGTGGGGGATGGGCTGCACTTGTGGACAATTGGCGCGAAGGTCAGAGAACCGGGCACACGCATGAGCCCGACGACGCGACGATCCAGCTCGACGGGCTGGGCCGTCAGCTCGCCGAACTGCCCGGCGAACCCGCCCCACCGGACGGCACCGACGGCCCCGTGTTCGTGGACGAGAGCGGCCGCCGCGGCAAGACCTTCCGACGCCTCGGCTGGGTCCTGGCCTCGGTCTGCGTCGCCTACGCCGTGACGCTGGTCCTCGCCCTCCTCGGCGGCAACTCCAGCGCCCCCTGGCTGCCCCTGTCCGAGGCCGGGGAGAAGGCGGAGGCGGAGCAGGCCGAGGAGGCCCCCGCGCCCGCCGACACCGCCGGCGGCCCGTCCGGCGACGCCCCGCCGGAGCCCGGTCCCAGCGCCGTGGGCCCCGCGGCGACCGAGGAGTCCGGCACGCTCCGCGACGCGACCCCGTCGGCCACCTCCGTACGGGTGCCCGCCGGATCGGCCGGGGGCCCCTCCGCGTCCGTCACCGCCGGCCCGTCCCGTTCCTCCGGGGCGGGCGGCGCGGACGGTGCGGACGGCGGCACGGAACCGGGCCCCACGGCCTCGACCGCCGAACCACCGGTCGACCCCTCACCACCGTCCCCCGAGCCGGAGCCGTCCGTCCCGACGACGACCCCTCCCGCCGAGACTCCCGGCCAGCCGGTGCAAGAAGAGAGCGCCCCGTAGATGAACTCCCCCGCCACGCGGGGCGGGAACGGCAGACCGAGGAGAGCACCACGCGGCCGGAGCCGGTACAGGCTCCCCCTGCGCTACCTCCTGCCGACGACGTTCCTCGTCGCCCTGCTCGCGATGCTGATGTTGCGCGGATACGTGCACAACGAGATCCTCGCCGACCACCGGGTCCACGGCGCCGACCGCACCACCCAGGTGCCCGACGACGTCCTCTCCGGCGGTCCCGTCATCGACGCCCGCTCCGGTGACGCCAAGACCCTGCGCGTGCCCGACCGCCGGATCGTCCTGACCTTCGACGACGGCCCGGACCCGGTCTGGACGCCGAAGGTGCTCGACAAGCTGAAGGAGTACGACGCCCACGGCGTCTTCTTCGTCACCGGCAACATGGCCGCCCGGTACCCCGGGCTGGTCGAGCGGATGGTCGCCGAGGGGCACGAGATCGGGCTGCACACCTTCAACCACCCCGACCTCTCCCACCAGTCCACCGCGCGCGTCGACTGGGAGCTGTCGCAGAACCAGCTGGCGCTGGCGGGCGCGGCGGGCATCCGCACCTCGCTCTTCCGTCCGCCGTACTCCTCCTTCTCGTACGCCATGGACAACACGTCCTGGCCCGTCACGGAGTACATCGGCAGCCGCGGCTATCTCACCGTCGTCAACGACACCGACAGCGAGGACTGGAAGCGCCCGGGGGTACGCGCCATCGTCGAGCGGGCCACGCCGAAGGACGGCAAGGGCGCGATCATCCTGATGCACGACTCGGGCGGCGACCGCTCGCAGACCGTGGCCGCGCTCGACACCCTGCTGCCGGACCTCAAGGAGCGGGGCTACACCTTCACCCGTCTCACCACCGCCCTCGACGCCCCCAGCGCGCACACCCCGGTCACCGGGTTCGCGCTGTGGAAGGGCAAGGCGTTCGTCGCCGCCGTCGCCGTGTCCGAGCGGATCACCGGCGTCCTGGTCGTCGGCCTCGCCGTCATCGGCGTCCTGGTCCTGGCCCGCTTCGGGCTGATGCTGCTGCTCTCCTTCCTGCACGCGCGCAAGGTCCGCCGCAGGAGCTTCAGCTGGGGCCCGCCCGTCACCCGCCCGGTCTCCGTCCTCGTCCCCGCGTACAACGAAAGCGCGTGCATCGAGGCGACCGTGCGCTCCCTGGCCGCCAGTGAGCACAGAATCGAGATCATCGTCATCGACGACGGCTCGACCGACGGCACCGCCGACCTCGTCGAGGCGATGCGGCTGCCCCGCGTACGGGTCGTGCGCCAGCGGAACGCGGGCAAACCCGCGGCCCTCAACAACGGCATCCGGCATGCCCGTTACGACATCGTCGTGATGATGGACGGCGACACGGTCTTTGAACCGTCCACCGTCCGTGAGCTGGTCCAGCCCTTCGGGGACCCCCGGGTCGGAGCCGTCGCGGGCAACGCCAAGGTCGGCAACCGTGACTCCCTCATCGGCGCCTGGCAGCACATCGAGTACGTGATGGGCTTCAACCTGGACCGCCGGATGTACGACGTCCTGGGCTGCATGCCCACCATCCCCGGGGCCGTCGGCGCGTTCCGCCGCGAGGCCCTGGACCGGGTCGGCGGAATGAGCGAGGACACCCTCGCCGAGGACACCGACGTCACCATGGCCCTGCACCGGGACGGCTGGCGCGTCGTCTACGCGGAGAACGCCCGCGCCTGGACCGAGGCCCCGGAGTCCGTGCAGCAGCTGTGGTCGCAGCGCTACCGGTGGAGTTACGGCACCATGCAGGCCATCTGGAAGCACCGCCGCGCGGTCGTCGAACGCGGGCCGTCGGGCCGCTTCGGACGGGTCGGGCTGCCGTTCGTCTCCCTCTTCATGGTGCTCGCCCCGCTGCTGGCCCCCCTGATCGACGTGTTCCTGCTGTACGGGCTGGTCTTTGGCCCCACCGGCAAGACCGTCGCCGCGTGGTTCGGCGTCCTGGTCGTCCAGGCGGTCTGCGCCGCCTACGCGTTCCGGCTGGACAAGGAGCGCATGACGCACCTGATCTCGCTGCCGCTCCAGCAGATCCTCTACCGCCAGCTCATGTACGTCGTCCTGCTCCAGTCCTGGATCACCGCGCTCACCGGCGGCCGGCTGCGCTGGCAGAAGCTGCGCCGCACGGGCGCGGTGGAGGCTCCCGGCGGCACGTCCGGCCGGCACCCGCAGGGACCCGGGGACGCCGCCGGAGCTGTGGACCGGAGGCCGTACGTATGACCGCCCCGCCCCTGCCCAGGACCGTCGGCCCGGACATCGGGGTCCCGCCGCCCGCGCCCGTGAAGCCCGTCCGCGACCGGTACTTCGACCTGCTGCGGGCCCTCGCCCTCTTCCGCGTGGTCCTCTACCACCTGACCGGCTGGGCCTGGCTGCCCGTCGTCTTCCCCTCGATGGGCGTCATGTTCGCCCTGGCCGGGACGCTGATGGCGCGCTCGCTGAAGCGGCCCGCCGTCCAGGTGATCCGGGGCCGGGTCCGCCGGCTCCTGCCACCGCTGTGGCTGCTCGGCGCGATCGGCGTCACCGGCATGGCCGCCCAGGGCTGGGGCCCGGACGCCGAGGGCCACCCCGGCTGGTGGTGGCAACACCTGCTGTACTGGGTGCTGCCGCTCAGCGATCCGCCGTACGCGTACGACGTGGCGGGCATCGACGGATTCCTCGGCGGGGGCTGGCCCGAGGAGCTGGCCGGGCCGCTCTGGTACATCCGGGCCTACCTGTGGTTCGTCCTGTTCTCCCCGCTCATCCTGCGCGGCCTGCGCAGGCTGCCCTGGGCGACGCTGCTCGCGCCGCTCGCCCTGGCCGTCGTCATGCGCCTGGAGCTGTTCTCCTCCACCGAACGCCTCGACTCCGCGATCACCGACTTCTCCACGTTCGGCGCCTGCTGGGTCCTCGGCATGGCCCACCAGGAAGGCGTCCTGAAACGGCTGCCCGCCTACGTCGTGCCGTCGATCGCGCCACTCCTCGCGGGCGCGGGGCTGTGGTGGGCGAGCCACGAGGGCTTCCGCAGCGGCTTCGACCTGGACTCCATCCCGCTCGCCCAGGCCCTGTGGTCCTTCGGCTGTGTCCTGCTCCTGCTGCACCTCAGCCCCACCTGGACCGAGTGGCCGAAGCGGCTGCGCGCCTTCGACCGGCCCATCACCCTGCTCAACTCGCGGGCGGTGACCGTCTACCTGTGGCACAACGTCTGCATCCTGGCCGCCGCCACGCTCTACGACCGGCTCTGGTCCGTCGACGCCCTCAGCGAGAACGTGCCCTGGCTGCTGGAGAGCTGGGTGCCCGTGCTGCTGATCGCCTGGGCCCTCATCGCGCTCTGCGTCCTCGCCTTCGGCTGGGCCGAGGACGTCGCCGCCAAGCGCCGGCCGCGGCTCTGGCCGGACGGCGGGCGGTAGCGGGCACCGCACCTCACCGGGCCGGGAGGGGCCCGGTGAGAGCAAGGTTGCCCACCGGTCACCTCACGGCACCACGCCGAAACGCGGGCTCCCTAGCGTCGGGACGACACCCCGAAGCGACGGGGACACCACCCCGACCCCCTGTGGAGGCGCGTGATGGCAGGCCGCTGGATCGAGACCTGGGAGCCGGAGGACGAGACGTTCTGGCGGGAGAAGGGCGAACGCGTCGCCCGCCGCAACCTGTGGTTCTCCGTGCTCTCCGAACACATCGGATTCTCCATCTGGACCCTCTGGTCGGTGATGGTCCTGTTCATGGGACCGGAGTACGGCATCGACCCGGCCGGGAAGTTCTTCCTCATCTCGACCGCCACCCTCGTCGGCGCCCTGGTGCGGGTGCCGTACACCTTCGCCGTCGCCCGGTTCGGCGGCCGCAACTGGACGATCTTCAGCGCGGTGAGCCTGCTCGTCCCGACCCTCGCCGCGTTCTGGGTGATGGAGCCCGGGACCTCGTACGCCACCTTCGTCGCGGTCGCGGCGCTCACCGGGATCGGCGGCGGCAACTTCGCCTCGTCGATGACCAACATCAACGCCTTCTTCCCGCTGCGCGAGAAGGGCTGGGCGCTCGGCCTGAACGCGGGCGGCGGCAACATCGGCGTCCCCGTCGTCCAGCTCGTCGGCCTGCTCGTCATCGGCACGCTGGGGGCCTCGCACCCCCGGATCGTCCTCGGCGTGTACCTCCCGCTGATCGTCCTGGCCGGCGTCTGCGCCGCCCTGTACATGGACAACCTCCGGCCCGTGAAGAACGACACCGGGGCCGCGCTGGAAGCCGTCCGCGACCCGCACACCTGGATCATGGCGGTCCTCTACATCGGCACCTTCGGCTCGTTCATCGGCTACAGCTTCGCCTTCGGCCTGGTGCTCCAGACCCAGTTCGGCCGGACCCCGCTCCAGGCCGCCTCGCTCACCTTCATCGGCCCGCTGCTGGGCTCCCTGATCCGGCCCGTCGGAGGCCGGCTCGCCGACCGGTACGGCGGCGCGCGCATCACCCTGGCCACCTTCGCCGCGATGGCCGCCGCCACCGGCGTCGTCATCCAGGCCTCGGGGAACGCCTCACTACCCGTCTTCCTCACCGGCTTCACCGCCCTGTTCGTCCTGACGGGCCTCGGCAACGGATCGACGTACAAGATGATCCCCGGCATCTTCCACGCCAAGGCCCTTGCCAAGGGGCTCGACGCGGAGGCCGCCGCCGCCCACGGACGACGGCTCTCCGGCGCGGCCATGGGACTCATCGGGGCCGTCGGCGCGCTCGGCGGCCTGGCCATCAACCTCGCCTTCCGCCAGTCCTTCCAGGCCACCGGCACCGGAACCGCGGCCTTCTGGTCCTTCCTCGCCTTCTACGGGGTGTGCACCACCCTCACCTGGGCGGTATACCTTCGCCGTCCCGCGCCCGTGCCCACACGGGGCCGGCTCGGCTACGCGGAGGTGTAGGCCCTGTCCGCCGGAGCGAGCACGGGACACCATGACGACATCCCGACGGCGTACGACGTAACGGCCGGGAAATACGGGGGAACCGAGCCTGTCACGCACCGTTGACAGTCTCGGGCCTTCGCACCTCGCGTACCAGCGGAACCACGGGAGCCGGGAACACGCCATGCAGGACGACGACACAACGCACGGCCCCCTCGCGGGCTTCACCGTCGGGGTGACCGCCGCCCGCCGCGCCGAGGAGCTCGCCACCCTCCTCGAACGCCGCGGGGCCGCCGTCCTGCACGCCCCCGCCCTGCGGATCGTGCAGCTCGCCGACGACAGCGAACTCCTCGCCGCCACCAGGCAGCTGATCCGCCACGCCCCCGACGTGGCGGTCGCCACCACCGCCATCGGTTTCCGCGGCTGGATCGAGGCGGCCGACGGCTGGGGCGTCGGCGACGCCCTGCTGAAGACGCTGAGCGGGGTCGAACTCCTCGCCCGGGGCCCCAAGGTCAAGGGCGCCGTCCGAGCCGCCGGGCTGACCGAGGCCTGGTCGCCCGGGTCCGAATCGATGGCCGAGGTCCTCGACCGGCTCCTCGCCGAAGGCGTCGCCGGCCGCCGGATCGCCCTCCAGCTGCACGGCGAACCGCTGCCCGGGTTCGTCGAGTCCCTGACGGCCGCGGGCGCCGACGTCGTCGTCGTCCCCGTCTACCGCTGGATGCCCCCGCAGGACATCGCTCCGCTCGACCGGATGCTCGACGTCACGGCCGCCCGGGGCCTGGACGCGATCACCTTCACCAGCGCCCCCGCCGCCGCCTCGTTCCTGGGCCGCGCCGAGACCCGCGGAGTGCTTCCGGAGATCCTCGGCGCCCTGCGGGACGACGTGCTGGTCGCCTGCGTCGGACCGGTCACCGCCCTCCCGCTCCAGGCCCGGGGCATCGACACCCTCCAGCCGGAACGTTTCCGGCTCGGCCCCCTCGTCCAGCTGATGTGCGCCCGGCTTCCGCTCGGCGCCCGCACCCTGCCCGTCGCCGGCCACCGGGTCGAGATCCGGGGCCACGCCGTCCTCGTCGACGACGAGCTGCGCGCGGTGCCGCCCGCGGGCATGGCCCTGCTGCACGCGCTGGCCCGCCGCCCCGGCTGGGTGGTGGCCCGCGCCGACCTGCTGCGGGTCCTGCCCGGCAGCGGCACCGACGAGCACGCGGTGGAGACCGCGATGGCCCGGCTGCGCACGGCGCTGGGCGTGCCCCGGCTGATCCAGACGGTCGTCAAGCGCGGCTACCGGCTGGCGCTGGACCCGTCGGCGGACACGAAGTACGACCGCTGAGCGGTCCGGTTCGTCGCGTACGGCCGTTGAGCGGCTCCGCGCGCCCGGATCGGCCGTTGAGCGGTCCGGTGCGTCGCGTACGGCCGTTGAGCGGCCCCGCGTGCCCGGACCGGCCGTCCAGCGCCCGGTGCGTCACCGTCGACGAGGCCGGCCCCGAGCGCCTCTCGGTCGGCCTTAACGTGACCGGATGACCGTTCACCTCCACCGGATCGCCCCGGACGTGGCCTTCCGCCCCGTCGCGATCACCGACGCGCCCGCCTTCGCCGCGGCCCTCACCCGCAACCGCGCGCACATGCGCCCCTGGGAACCCGTACGCCCCGAGACCTTCTACACCGTGGAGGGCCAGACCGCCCGGCTCAGGGCCCTGCTGGCCGACCGGGACGCCGGGCGGTCCGTGCCCTGGGCGCTGGCGGACGACGAGGGCCGGGTGATCGGCGCCTTCACGCTCTCCGGAGTCGAGCGGGGCCCCTACCGCAACGCCCGCCTCGGCTACTGGGTCGACGCGGACCACGCCGGACGCGGTCTCGCCACCGCGGCCGTCGGAGCGGTCTGTGACGCCGCCCGCGACCGGCTGGGCCTGCACCGCGTCGAGGCGGCGACCGTCACCGACAACGGCCCTTCCCAACGGGTGCTCGCCAAGGCCGGGTTCGAGCGGATCGGCACCGCGCCGGGCTATCTGCACATCAACGGCCGCTGGCGCGACCACCACCTGTTCCAGCGGCTTCTGCACGACGAGCCGCCGGCCGGCTGAGAGCCGCCGAGGGGGCCTCGCGTGCGTGCACATGGCCGTCCAGCGGGTAGTCGGGCGGCAGCGCCGGGATTACCCGCGCCAGCGGGTAGCCGCACTTCTCCGCCACCCGGCACGAGGCCTCGTTGTCCACCTGGTGGATCAACTCCAGCCTGGCCAGGCCCTGTTCGGCGAACTCTGTGAAAGCCCAGTCGGTCAGCGCCGTCAGGGCCCGTGACGCCACGCCCCGGCCGCGCGCCGCGGCCGTCGTCCAGTAGCCCACCTCCGCGCGGTCGTCGCCCGGATCCGGCCGCTTCAGCACGATGTTGCCGAGCGGTTCGCCGTCCCGCCCGCCCTCGGTCACGGCGAAGGCGAAGCGGGTGCCCGTCGCCCATCCTCTGCGCTGCGCCGCCAGCCAGTCGGCCGCCCCGTCCGCCCCGGAGACCTGGGTGGCCAGCCACCGCCGCATCGCCGAATCCTCGTACGCCTCCAGCAGCGCGGGCAGGTCCTCCTCGCGCCACCGGCGCAGCCGCAGCCCGCCGGGGCCGGGCAAGGCGTTCCCGTCCCGGTGGTCCATGGGTGTCTCCTCCTCGTGATCCATGGCCGCCACGGTACGGCGGCGGGTCCCGCACCGGGACGGCGGCGGGGGTTCCGGCCGGGCCCGGACCGGGGCACTCTGGGGGGTGGCCGTTCGACCGGTGACCCAAGGTGGTGACAGGAGCATGGCAGCGGGCAGGGGTGCGCGGATGTGGCGGTTCGACACGGGTCGGATCTGCCTCGACCTGGTGACCACGGAGCCCGCGGGCGGGGCGCCCGGGGGCTGCGAACAGCTCGACGGGCCCGAGCGTCTGGCCCGGTGGCTGACCGACGCCCGGCTCGTACCGCCGGGCACCGTGCTGCCGGCGCTGGACGACACCTGGGTGGCCCGCTTCCACGACCTGCGCTCCGCCGTCGGTCGCCTGATGGCGGCTCAGCTCGGCGGTCCCGCGGCCGACGGGGCGCTGGAGCGGGTCAACTTGCTGGCCTCCGGGGCGCCTCCTGGGCCCCGGGCGGTGCGCGGCGCGGACGGCGGCCTGGTGCGGGCCCTGAGCACGGCACCCGACTGCGCGGGGCTCCTCTCCGTCGTCGCCCGGGACGCCGTGGACCTGCTCACCGACCCGGCCGCACGGGCGGCCCTGCGCCGCTGCCAGGGCGAGGACTGCCACCGCCTCTACCTGGACACCTCCCGCGGCGGACGACGCCGTTGGTGCTCCGGCGAGGTGTGCGGCAACCGCGCAAGGGTCGCCCGGCACCGGCGCAGGACCATGGGGGCGGCCGGCGGGCGCGGTCCGGTGAAGGAGATGCCGCCCGGCGTCCGGTGAACCGGGCCCCGGCCCGACGCGACGCGCGATCGGCCCCCGGTCGACAGGTGCGCTCGGGGCCCCCTTCGCTATAGGGTTGACGGCTGCCCAGTGCACGTCAGAAGGGGGCCTCGGTGGCCGCGCAGGATGCCGCTGTCGAATCGCTGCGGGACCGGGAAATCGGTGTCGAGCAGGAGCATCTCGACCGTGTTTATCACCGCCTCGAAGAGAAGATCCACGAGGCGGAATTTCTTATGGACGACGCCGTCAAGCGCGGCCAGGTCGGTACCCCCGGCGCGCTCGCGGAGCGGGACGCCCAGGTGTTCCGGGCGGGGATCCACCTCAACCGGCTGAACAGCGAGTTCGAGGACTTCCTCTTCGGGAGGATCGACCTGCTGCTCGGCAAGGACGGGGAGCGCGGCCCGGACGGCGCGTACACCTCCGTCGAGCCGGCCGACGACACCGTGCGGGAGGACGCCACCGCCGATATCGCGGAGACGCTCCACATCGGCCGGATCGGGGTCCTGGACTCCGACTACGCGCCGCTGGTGATCGACTGGCGCGCCCCGGCCGCCGCGCCGTTCTACCGCTCCACCCCGAAGGAGCCGGGCCGCGTCGTTCGCCGCCGGGTCATCCGCTCCAAGGGCCGCAAGGTCCTCGGGGTCGAGGACGACCTGATGCGCCCGGAGCTGACGGCGTTCCTGGACGGCGAGAAGCTGCCGGTGATCGGGGACGGCGCGCTGATGGCGGCGCTCGGCCAGGCCCGCAGCCACACCATGCGGGACATCGTCTCCTCCATCCAGGCCGAACAGGACCTGGTCATCCGGGCCCCCGCCGCCTCCGTCACCGAGGTCACCGGCGGCCCCGGCACCGGCAAGACCGCGGTCGCCCTGCACCGGGCGGCGTATCTGCTCTACCAGGACCGGCGGCGGTACGCGGGCGGCATCCTGATCGTCTCGCCCACCCCGCTCCTCGTCGCGTACACCGAAGGGGTGCTGCCCTCGCTCGGCGAGGAGGGCCAGGTCGCGATCCGCGCGGTCGGTTCGCTGTCCGACGACGCGGCGGGCCTCCAGGGCGCCACGACGTACGACGAACCGGCGGTGGCCCGGATCAAGGGTTCCTCCCGGATGCTCCACGTGCTGCGCAAGGCCGCCCGGGGCGCGCTGGAGCAGGGCCGGCCCGCGGTCCCGCGGGAGGAGGAGGCGGGCCAGCTCTCCTTCGGCGAGGAGCCCGAACAGAGCGGCGACGCGACGACCCCGGACCGGCTGCGCGTCGTCGCCTTCGGGGCCCGGGTCGAGTTGGAGGCCGACGAGCTCCGGCGCATCCGGCACAACGCCCTGGGCGGCACGGCCCCGGTCAATCTGCTGCGCCCGCGCGCCCGCAAGCTGCTGCTGGACGCCCTGTGGAACAAGTCCTCCGGACGCGGCCGGTACACCGACCCCCAGCTGGTGGCGGAGCTGCGCTCGTCGTTCGACGAGGACGTCTCCACCGAGACCCCGTTCCTGGAGTTCCTCGACGCCTGGTGGCCCGAACTGACGCCGCGCCGGGTGCTGGCCGCGATGGCCGACGAGCGACGCCTCGGCCGCTGGGCCCGGCGCATCCTCAACCAGGGCGAGGTGCGCCGCCTGGCCCGGTCGCTGAAGCGCCTCGCCGCGGACGGCAGCGGGCCGCTCTCCGTCCACGACGTGGCGCTCCTGGACGAGCTCCAGGCGCTGCTCGGCACCCCGAACCGGCCCCGCCGCAAGCGCGAGGCGGACCCTCTGGACCAGCTCACCGGTCTGGAGGAGCTGATGCCGCAGCGCGAGGAGACCCAGTGGGAGCGGGCCGAGCGGCTCGCGGCGGAGCGTACCGAGTACGCGCACGTCATCGTCGACGAGGCGCAGGACCTCACACCGATGCAGTGGCGCATGGTCGGCCGCCGGGGCCGCCACGCCACCTGGACGATCGTCGGCGACCCGGCCCAGTCCTCCTGGTCCGACCCGGACGAGGCGGCCGACGCCCGGGACGAGGCGCTCGGTTCCAGACCGCGCCGCCGCTTCACGCTCACCGTCAACTACCGCAACCCGGCGGAGATCGCGGAGCTGGCCGCGAAGGTGCTGGCGCTGGCGATGCCCGGCACGGAGTCCCCGGCGGCGGTCCGCTCGACCGGGGTGGTGCCCCGCTTCGAGCCGGTACGCGAAGGGGACCTGGCCGCCACGGTCCGCGAGGAGGCCGCGCGGCTGCTCGCGGAGGTGGACGGCACGGTCGGCGTGGTCGTCGCGATGAACCGGCGCGCCCAGGCCCGCGAGTGGCTCGCGGAGCTGGGGGAGCGGGTGGTGGCGCTGGGCAGCCTGGAGGCCAAGGGGCTTGAGTACGACGCCACGGTGGTGGTCTCGCCCGCGGAGATCGCGGACGAGTCCCCGGCCGGTCTGCGGGTGCTGTACGTCGCGCTGACCCGGGCGACCCAGCAGCTCACGGTGGTCTCGGGGGAGCGGGACATGCCGGACGAGGACGGGGTTCCGGACCTGCTGAGGGACTGACGCCGAAGGGGCCCGCGAGTCAACCCCGCGCGCGGGAATCACTTCTCGCGGGTCTTTGTTACCTTGGTAGTGGCACCGGCCCGATCCAAGCCCCCGGGCCCAACCTTCGTCGCTTCGAGCGACCACTTGCCGCGAGGCGAGCATGGCGGGTCGGTGCCACCCAACCGAAGAAGACAGACCCGCGTCACCTGCTGGTGGCGCGGGTCTGTTCTTGTTTTCCCGGGCTCTGTTCCCTGTTTCCCGGGCCATCCGGCCGGTTCGGGTCCCGTTGGGGGTTCCGCCGGACGGGTAGTTTCTCGTATGGTGGAAACTACTTTCCGAAAGACGGCAGTCATTACCGGCTACCAGTCGGTAGGTGCGACGATCGGGGAGCGTGTCCGGAGCGAAGGTTCCGGATGTGCGGCAATGAAGCTCAGGAAGCGAAGGACTCGGCCATGGCAACGGCGCCCAGCGTCTCGTACTCGATGACGGTCAGGCTGGAGGTGCCCGCGAGCGGCACCGCGGTCTCCCAGCTCACCACGGCCGTGGAGTCCTCCGGGGGCTCGGTCACCGGCCTCGACGTGACCGCCTCGGGTCACGAGATGCTGCGGATCGACGTCACCATCGCCGCGACCTCCACCTCGCACGCGGACGAGATCGTCGAAGGTCTGCGCGGCATCGAGGGCGTCACGCTGGGCAAGGTCTCCGACCGTACGTTCCTCATGCACCTCGGCGGCAAGATCGAGATGGCGTCCAAGCACCCCATCCGCAACCGTGACGACCTGTCGATGATCTACACCCCCGGCGTCGCCCGGGTCTGCATGGCCATCGCCGAGAACCCCGAGGACGCGCGCCGCCTCACCATCAAGCGCAACTCCGTCGCAGTTGTGACGGACGGCTCCGCGGTGCTCGGCCTCGGCAACATCGGCCCGATGGCGTCGCTGCCCGTCATGGAGGGCAAGGCGGCCCTCTTCAAGCGCTTCGCCGGCATCGACGCCTGGCCGATCTGCCTGGACACCCAGGACACCGACGAGATCGTCGCCATCGTCAAGGCCATCGCCCCCGGCTTCGCGGGCATCAACCTGGAGGACATCTCCGCGCCGCGCTGCTTCGAGATCGAGGCCCGGCTGCGCGAGGCCCTCGACATCCCCGTCTTCCACGACGATCAGCACGGCACCGCGATCGTCGTGCTGGCCGCCCTCACCAACGCCCTGCGCGTGGTGGGCAAGAACGTCGGGGACGTACGGGTCGTCATGTCCGGCGCGGGAGCGGCCGGTACGGCCATCCTGAAGCTGCTCATCGCCGCCGGCGTCAAGCACGCCGTCGTCGCCGACATCCACGGTGTGGTGCACGCCGGACGCGAGGACCTGGTCGCGGCCGACCCCGACTCCCCGCTGCGCTGGATCGCCGACAACACCAACCCGGAGGGTGTCACCGGCACTCTCAAGGAGGCCGTGGCCGGTGCCGACGTCTTCATCGGCGTCTCCGCCCCGAACGTGCTGAACGGCGACGACGTCGCCGCGATGGCGGACGGCGCGATCGTGTTCGCGCTCGCGAACCCGGACCCCGAGGTCGACCCCGCGGTCGCCCGTCAGACGGCGGCGGTCGTCGCCACCGGTCGCTCGGACTTCCCCAACCAGATCAACAACGTGCTGGTCTTCCCGGGTGTTTTCCGCGGCCTGCTGGACGCTCAGTCCCGCACCGTCAACACGGAGATGATGCTCGCCGCGGCCGGCGCCCTGGCCGACGTGGTCGCCGAGGACGAGATCAACGCGAACTACATCATCCCCTCGGTCTTCAACGACAAGGTGGCGGGCGCGGTCGCCGGAGCCGTCCGGGCCGCGGCGAAGGCCGCCGCGGGAACCGGAACAGCCCCCTCCGCATCCGTCTGACCTTCTGGTTCGGGGGCGTCTCACGGGGCGCTCGAAGGGCACCCGGGCCGCACCCGCCCGTGCCGTACGGCGCGTCGCGGGTCGCGGCGCCCCAAACGCCCCTTTAGGGTGGGCGGGCAGTGGGCCCTGCGGGGCCCGGCATCCGCTGCGGTCCGCTCGGCCAAGTCGACGGAGCGTCACCACGAGCGAACCGTGGCGCTTTTCCTTGACCCCGAAGGGTTCCGGATTGGCTTTCCCGCCGCTGGTGGGGGCAGGATGCGTAATCGGGCGAGAGGGTCTGACATCAGACCCGGGTCCGGGGACTGTCAGAGGGCCCTGGCAGCATCGGCTTCGATCTCACGCCTCACAGGCAAGAAGAACACGGGAGTAACAACATGAACCGCAGTGAGCTGGTGGCCGCCCTGGCCGACCGCGCCGAGGTGACGCGCAAGGACGCCGACGCCGTGCTGGCCGCCCTCGCCGAGACCGTCGGTGAGATCGTCGCCAAGGGCGACGAGAAGGTCACCATCCCCGGCTTCCTGACCTTCGAGCGCACCCACCGTGCCGCTCGCACCGCTCGCAACCCGCAGACCGGCGACCCGATCAACATCCCCGCCGGCTACAGCGTGAAGGTCTCCGCGGGCTCGAAGCTCAAGGAAGCCGCCAAGGGCAAGTAACCCTCAACGGCGCAACAGAGGGCGGCCACTCCCGACCAGGAGTGGCCGCCCTCGCGCATGCCGGAGGCACATGCGCCCCGCAGGAGCCCCCGCACCATGCCCGGGGCATCCGGGGGCTCCCGAAGGCGCGGAGGGCTCAGAGGTGCATCCGCGCCCCCTTGAGGGCCTTGTCCACGGTGTTGCGCGGCCCGTACACGGCGGGTTCCACCTCACCCGGCACTTCGAGCGGATCGCGGGCGCACCGCCCCGGGGCGCTGTGCCCGCATGCCCGCTCACGCGCCCTTCAGGGCCCTCCTGACGCCCGACAGCCCGCCGCCCCGGCTCCGAGTCCGGAACCGGGGCGGCGGGCCGCTCACGCGGAAACCGCGCGGTGCGCAGTGCTGTGTGCGGCAGCACTGTGCGGTCCTCAGGGCGCACGGGGACGGTCAGACGAGCGAACCGCCCGGCAGTTCGACCTTCGCGCCGAGCTTCTCCAGCTTCTCCATGAAGTTCTCGTAACCGCGGTTGATCAGGTCGATGCCGTGCACCCGGGAGGTGCCCTGCGCCGCCAGCGCCGCGATCAGGTACGAGAAGCCGCCCCGGAGGTCCGGGATGACCAGGTCGGCGCCCTGGAGCCTGGTGGGTCCGGAGACGACCGCCGAGTGCAGGAAGTTGCGCTGGCCGAAGCGGCAGTCCGAGCCGCCGAGGCACTCGCGGTACAGCTGGATGTGCGCGCCCATCTGGTTGAGCGCGGAGGTGAAGCCGAGCCGCGACTCGTACACCGTCTCGTGGACGATCGACAGGCCCGCGGCCTGCGTCAGCGCGACCACCAGGGGCTGCTGCCAGTCCGTCTGGAAGCCGGGGTGCACGTCCGTCTCCAGCGCGATGGCGTTCAGCGCGCCGCCCGGGTGCCAGAAGCGGATGCCCTCGTCGTCGATCTCGAAGGCCCCGCCGACCCGGCGGAAGGTGTTCAGGAAGGTCATCATCGAGCGCTGCTGCGCGCCGCGCACGTAGATGTTGCCCTCGGTCGCCAGCGCCGCCGACGCCCAGGAAGCCGCCTCCAGGCGGTCCGGGATCGCCCGGTGGGTGTAACCGTCGAGCTTGTCGACGCCGGTGATCCGGATGGTCCGGTCGGTGTCCACGGAGATGATCGCGCCCATCTTCTGCAGTACGCAGATGAGGTCCTCGATCTCCGGCTCGACCGCCGCGTTGGACAGCTCGGTGACGCCCTCGGCGAGGACGGCGGTGAGCAGCACCTGCTCGGTGGAGCCCACCGAGGGGTACGGCAGCCGGATCTTGGTGCCGCGCAGCCGCTGCGGGGCCTCCAGGTACTGACCGTCCGCCCGCTTCTCGATGGTCGCGCCGAACTGGCGCAGCACCTCGAAGTGGAAGTCGATCGGCCGGCCGCCGATGTCGCAGCCGCCCAGGCCCGGGATGAAGGCGTGGCCGAGGCGGTGCAGCAGCGGGCCGCAGAACAGGATCGGGATGCGCGAAGAACCCGCGTGGGCATCGATGTCGGCGACGTTCGCCGACTCGACGTGCGAGGGGTCGAGGATCAGTTCGCCCGGCTCGTCGCCGGGTCGGACGGTCACGCCGTGGAGCTGGAGGAGCCCCCGGACCACCCGTACGTCACGGATGTCGGGAACGTTGCGGAGGCGGCTGGGCCCGCTGCCGAGCAGCGCGGCGACCATGGCCTTCGGCACCAGGTTCTTGGCGCCTCGGACGCGGATCTCGCCCTCCAGCGGGGTTCCGCCGTGGACAAGCAGGACATCGTCTGTGCCGGTCATGTATCTCGCGTTCCGGAGTGGTCGGGCAGGGGGCCAACGAAAAGGGTAATGGCCTCCTACCCCCCTTCCGTAAGGCGAAGGGGGGTGTACGAACGTCATGAATCCGCCACAACACCCTCCGCGCACCCGATCTTGCGGAGGGTTACCGTCCGGATGGCCCACCGCGCCCCCGCCCGGCGGTGCGCTCCCCGTGCCTCCGTGCGCCCTGAGCTGCGCTCGCTCTCCTGAGGGCGGCATCACGGTCACTCGGCCCCCGTGGAGGGTGAAGATGCGGGATCATTCCTGCCATGACGGAGGTGTCCTCGCTCACAGGGCGGCTGCTCGTGGCCGCACCCGCCCTCACGGACCCGAATTTCGACCGGGCGGTGGTGCTGCTCCTCGACCACGACGAGGAGGGCTCCCTCGGCGTGGTCCTCAACCGCCCGACCCCGGTCGGCGTCGGCGACATCCTCGCGTCCTGGGCGAGCCTGACCGGCGAGCCGGACGTCGTCTTCCAGGGTGGCCCGGTCTCGCTCGACTCCGCGCTCGGCGTGGCGGTGATACCCGGCGACGAGGGCCCGCTCGGCTGGCGGCGGGTGCACGGGGCGATCGGTCTGGTCGATCTGGAGACCCCGCCGGAGCTGCTCGGCCCCGCCCTCGGTTCGCTGCGGATCTTCGCCGGATACGCGGGCTGGGGCCCCGGTCAACTGGAGGGCGAGCTGAACGAGGGCGCGTGGTACGTGGTCGAGTCGGAGCCCGGCGACGTCTCCTCCCCGCGCCCCGAACGGCTCTGGCGCGCGGTGCTCCGCCGCCAGCGCAGCGAGCTCGCGATGATCGCCACGTACCCGGACGACCCTTCGCTCAACTGAGCGACGAACCGTCGCTCGGCCCCCTGTGCCCGGGAGGCGCCCCGTCGTTCACCTGAGGGACGAACCTCCGCTCGACCGGGGGTGACCCTTCCCTCAACCGGAGGCCGCCTCTTTCAGTACCCTTGGCGGTTATGAGCACTCTTGAGCCCGATCGCGGGGCAGGTACGGGAACCCTCGTCGAGCCGACGCCGCAGGTGTCGAGGGGCGACGGCGACCACGAGCGCTACGCCCATTACGTCCAGAAGGACAAGATCATGGCGAGTGCCCTGGAGGGCACTCCCGTGGTCGCGCTGTGCGGGAAGGTCTGGGTGCCGGGGCGCGACCCCAAGAAGTACCCGGTCTGCCCCATGTGCAAGGAGATCTACGAGTCCATGGGCGCCGGCGGCGACAAGGACAAGGGCAAGGGCGGCGGCAAGGACAAGAAGTAGTCCGGACCTCCTTGCCGGAAGGCCCCCGGGGCGTGCGACACCGCACGCCCCGGGGGCCTTCCGCTCGTTCGGTCACCCTCGGTGACCGAATGCTCGCGTTGCACGGGCTGCATCCGCTGGTTACAGAGTGGTCGAGACCACTTGTCGTCGCAGGAACGCGGATCTACTCTCCTGCCAGTTGTGCAGAACGAAACGCACGTTGCACATGATGCAACGCATGACCGGTAGGGGTTCCGGATGAAGCTTTCTGCCCGAATTGCCGCCCCGGCTGCGGCGCTTGTGCTGGCCGGCCTCACCGCCACCGCCTGCGCGCCGCAGACCTCCGACACCAGTGCGAAGGGTGACGACAAGAGCGGCACGCTCCGTGTCTGGCTCTTCCAGGAGGTCGGCAACAAGCCCAAGGAGAAGGTCGTCGACACGGCCGTCGCCGCGTTCGAGAAGGCCCACAAGGGGGCGAAGGTCGAGGTCGAGTACATACCGGTCGACACGCGCGCGCAGCGGATCAAGGCCGCGTTCAACGACCCCAAGAGCGCCCCGGACCTCATCGAGTACGGCAACTCCGACACCGCCGGATACGTCAAGGACGGCGGACTCGCGGACATCACCGAGGAGTTCGGCGCCTGGGACGAGGCCAAGGACACCGACCCCATCGCCAAGCAGTCGGTCACCGTCGGCGACAAGATCTACGGCGCGCCCTTCTTCGTCGGCGTCCGGGCCCTCTACTACCGCACCGACGTCTTCGAGGACCTCGGCATCGAGGCCCCCAAGTCGCAGGCCGAGCTGATCTCCACCGCCAAGAAGATCCGCAAGGCCAAGCCCGACCTCTACGGCCTCGCGGTCGGCGGCGCGTACACCTACGGCGCGATGCCCTTCATCTGGGCCAACGGCGGCGAACTCGCGGGCGAGACCGGCGGGACGTACAAGTCGGGCATCAACAGCGAGAAGTCCCGCAGGGGCATCGAGGCCTACACCTCCCTCTTCGGCGACGACAACTGCCCGGCCGCCAAGTGCGCCTCCATGGGCGGCAACGCCACCGTGACCGCCTTCGCCTCCGGCAAGGCCGCCATGGCCATCGGCGGCGACTTCAGCCACGCGGCCGTCGAGGCGGGCGCGGTCAAGGGCAAGTACGCCGTCGTCCCGCTGCCCGGCGTCGCCAAGAACTCCATCGCCCCCGCCTTCGCCGGCGGCAACAACCTCGGCATCCTCAAGAGCAGTTCGCACCGCACCCTCGCCGTCGACCTGATGAAGTCGCTCAGCGGCAAGAAGTCCCAGGCCGAGATGTTCGACGCGATGGGCTTCCTGCCCACCTACACCGACGTCCTGGAGAACGCCGCGAAGAAGGAACCCTTCGTCGCCCCGTTCGTCGAGACCCTGGGCGCGGGGGCCAAGTTCGTCCCCGCCTCGCCCGCCTGGGGCCAGATCGACGCCTCGCTGGTCCTGCCGACGATGTTCCAGGAGATCGTCTCCGGCCGTAAGGACGTGGCCGAGGCCTCGGACGACGCGGCGAAGAAGATGGACACGGCCTTCACCGACGCGGGCTGACGATGACCACGCACACCACCCCGCTCAAGGCGCCGCCCGCGGCCGGGAAGGGCGGCGGCACCCCGGCCGCCCGCCCGCCCCGGCGCGGCCGGTCCGTCTCGCCCGCGAACCGCGCCGGCTGGACCCCGTGGCTCTACCTCCTGCCGGCGCTCGTCCTGCTCGCCGGGCTGCTGGTCTACCCGATCTACCAACTCGGCCTGATCTCGTTCCTGGAGTACACCCAGGCCCAGGTCAGCGGCGGCGAACCCACCACCTTCCAGGGCTTCGGCAACTACGCCACCCTCTTCAACGACAGCCAGTTCTGGCAGGTCCTCCTCGCCACCGTGGTCTTCGCCGCGGCCTGCGTGGTGTCCACCCTGATCGTCGGCTGCGCGCTGGCCGTCCTGCTCACCCGCGTCCGCGCCGTGCCCCGGCTCGCGCTGATGATGGCCGCGCTCGGCGCCTGGGCCACCCCCGCGATCACCGGCTCCACCGTCTGGGTCTTCCTCTTCGACCCCGACTTCGGACCGGTCAACAAGATGCTGGGACTCGGCGACTTCTCCTGGATGTACGGGCGCTACAGCGCCTTCGCCGTGGTGCTCTTCGCGGTCCTGTGGTGCTCGTTCCCGTTCGTGATGGTCACCGTCTACGCGGGCATCCGGGCCATCCCCACCGAAGTGCTGGAGGCCGCCTCGCTGGACGGCGCGTCCCAGTGGCGGATCTGGCGCACCATCATGGCGCCGATGCTCAAGCCCATCCTGATCGTCGTCACCATCCAGTCGATCATCTGGGACTTCAAGGTCTTCACCCAGATCTACGTCATGACCAGCGGCGGCGGCATCGCCGGCCAGAACCTGGTGCTCAACGTGTACGCGTACCAGAAGGCGTTCGCGTCCTCGCAGTACAGCCTCGGATCCGCGATCGGCGTCGTGATGCTGGTGATCCTGCTGGCCGTCACGCTGGTCTATCTGCGCCTGGTGAGGCGCCAGGGGGAGGAACTGTGAGCGCGACGACCGAAAGTCCCGTACGCGGTCCCGCGAGCGGCGACAGTCCCGTACGCGGTTCCGCGAGCGGCGGAACGCGCCGCCGGGGCATCGCCAGGCTGCTGCGCGTCAAACGGCCCGGCAGGCTGGCCGCGGAGGCCGCCGCCCTGCTGATCGCCGTCGCGGTCGCCTTCCCCCTCTACTGGATGGTGCTCTCCGCCTTCAAACCGGCCGGGGAGATCCAGTCCACCGAAGCCCGCCCCTGGACGCTGTCCCCCTCCCTCGACTCGTTCCGCCGGGTCTTCGAACAGCAGGACTTCGGCCGCTACTTCCTCAACAGCCTGCTGGTGGCGGGCACGGTCGTCGTCCTCTCCGCGCTGATCGCCTTCCTCGCCGCCACCGCGGTGACCCGCTTCCGCTTCAAGTTCCGCACCACGCTGCTGATCATGTTCCTGGTCGCGCAGATGGTGCCGGTGGAGGCGCTGACCATCCCGCTGTTCTTCCTGATGCGGGACTTCGGCCAGCTGAACACCCTCGGCTCGCTGATCCTGCCGCACCTCGCCTTCTCGCTGCCGTTCGCCATCTGGATGCTGCGCGGCTTCGTCAAGGCCGTCCCCGAAGCCCTGGAGGAGGCCGCCTACATCGACGGGGCCAGCCGCACCCGCTTCCTGTGGCAGATCCTCTTCCCGCTGGTCTTCCCGGGCCTCGTGGCGACCAGCGTCTTCTCGTTCATCACCACCTGGAACGACTTCCTGTTCGCGAAGTCGTTCATCATCAGCGACACCTCCCAGTCGACGCTGCCCATGGCGCTGCTGGTCTTCTTCAAACCGGACGAGAACGACTGGGGAGGGATCATGGCAGCCTCGACGGTGATGACCATCCCCGTACTGGTCTTCTTCGTACTCGTACAGCGACGCCTCGTCTCCGGACTGGGCGGAGCGGTAAAGGACTGATGGCATGGCACCCCGGAACACCGGGCACACGGACCACACGGACACCGTGGACCCCGCGGTCCTCGGTCTGATCCCTGCCCCGCGCACCCTGACGGCGGCCCCCTGCGGTCGGCCGTACCCGCTGGGCCACGAGACCCCGCTGAGCGCCGCCCCGGGCACGGAGGGCGTCGCCCGCCGGCTGCGCGCCACGCTCGGCGCGGCCACCGGACTGCCCCTGGCCGAGGGCACGGGCGACCGGGGCATCGTGCTCGCCCTCGACGCGGAACTGGCCCCCGAGGCCTACCGTCTCGCCGTCGACACCGATGCCGTACGCCTCACGGGCGGCAGCGCCGCGGGCGTCTTCCGGGGGGCGGAGACCCTCCGTCAGCTCCTCGGCCCGGACGCCTTCCGGCGGGCGCCCCTCGCCGCGAGCCGCGCCTGGGAGGTCCCGGCGGTCGTCATCGAGGACGAACCCCGCTTCGGCTGGCGCGGCATGATGCTCGACGTCTCGCGGCACTTCCTGCCCAAGGACGACGTCCTGCGCTACCTGGACCTGCTGGCCGCCCACAAGCTGAACGTCTTCCACTTCCACCTCACCGACGACCAGGGCTGGCGCATCGAGATCAAGCGCTACCCGCGGCTGACCGAGGTCGGCTCCTGGCGCTCACGCACCAAATACGGCCACCGGGCCTCCGCGCTGTGGGACGAGACCCCCTACGGCGGCTTCTACACGCAGGACGACATCCGCGAGATCGTCGCCTACGCCGCCGAGCGGCACATCCGGGTCGTCCCCGAGATCGACATCCCGGGTCACTCGCAGGCGACCATCACCGCCTACCCCGAGCTGGGCAACACCGACGTCATCGACACCACCGCCCTCTCCGTCTGGGACAACTGGGGCGTCAGCCCGAACGTACTCGCCCCCACCGACGACACCCTGCGCTTCTTCGAGGGTGTCCTGGAGGAGGTGCTGGACCTCTTCCCCGCCGAGACCTCCCCGTTCGTCCACATGGGCGGCGACGAGTGCCCCAAGGACCAGTGGAAGGAGTCCCCGCTCGCCCAGGCCCGGATCGCCGAACTCGGCGTGAAGGACGAGGACGGGCTCCAGTCCTGGTTCATCCGGCACTTCGACGCCTGGCTCACCGAGCGGGGCCGTCGCCTCATCGGCTGGGACGAGATCCTCGAAGGGGGTCTCGCCGAAGGAGCCGCGGTCTCCTCCTGGCGCGGCTACGGCGGCGGCATCGCGGCCGCCGAGGCCGGGCACGACGTCGTCATGTGCCCCGAGCAGCAGGTGTATCTGGACCACCGTCAGGACGGCGGCCCCGACGAGCCGATGCCCATCGGGTACGTCCGCAGCCTGGAGGACGTCTACCGCTTCGAGCCCGTCCCGCCGGGTCTGGGCGAGGAGGCGGCCCGTCACATCCTGGGCACCCAGGCCAACGTGTGGACCGAGGTGATGCAGAACCGGGCCCGGGTCGACTACCAGGTCTTCCCGCGCCTCGCCGCCTTCGCCGAGGTCGCCTGGTCCGCCCTGCCCGCCCCGGCCGACCGGGACTTCGCGGCCTTCGACGCCCGCATGACGGCCCATTACGCCCGGCTCGACGCCCTCGGCGTGGACTACCGCCCGCCGGGCGGTCCGTACCCCCGGCAGCAGCGCCCCGGCGTCCTCGGCTTCCCGCGTGACGGAGCTCCGCCCGTGGTGTGACCCCCGCACCCGCACCGCCCGGCCGCGGCCGTCCTCCGGGACCGCCGCGGCCGGCGCGCGTCCGGGCCCAACAGCCCTGACGGCACGCGCCCAAGCCCCCGCCCCACGCGCCGGAGCGAGGCCGCTAACCGTAATAAGTCGTACAAGCCTCGCTGAAGGGTGGCAATTCACCCTCCCTGCCGAAGAAGTACGAAACCCGGCCATCTCGCAGGTCAGGGACGGATCCACCCTTCGCGGACCCTCGCGACGGTCCGATCGGAAGATGTGCCAGAGTTGCCACGTCCGGGCTGTGAACACGTACCGTACGGCGGAACAGGCGGGACAGCCGGGAGACCGGGAAGGGGCAGCTGGGTTGACCACGCACGCACCGCAGACGATGCAGTCGGTGACGCTGCCGGCCTCGTTGGACGAGGCCGTGGCGGCACTCGGCGCCATGCCCGCAGCCGTTCCGGTCGCGGGGGGCACGGACCTGATGGCGGCCGTCAACAAGGGGCTCCTGCGCCCCTCGGGACTGGTCGGGCTCGGCCGGATCAGCGAGCTGCGCGGCTGGCACTACCAGGACGGCCACGCGCTGCTGGGCGCCGGGCTCACCCACGCCCGCATGGGGCGGCCCGACTTCGCCGCCCTGATTCCCGCCCTCGCCGCCTCCGCCCGCGCCGCGGGACCGCCGCAGATCCGCAACGCCGGCACACTCGGCGGCAACATCGTCACCTCCGCGCCCACGGGCGACGCCCTGCCGGTACTGGCCGCGCTGGAGGCCGAGCTGGTCATCGCGGGCCCCGGCGGCGCCCGCCGCGAGATCCCCGTCTCCCATCTGCTGGCCGGCCGCGAGCTGCTGGAGCCCGCGGAGCTGATCGGCTTCGTCCGCGTACCGCTGCTGCACGCCCCGCAGGTGTTCCTGAAGGCCACCGGCCGCACCGGCCCGGGCCGCGCGACCGCCTCGGTCGCCATCGTCCTGGACCCGGCCCGCCGGGGCGTGCGCTGCGCGGTCGGCGCCATCGCCCCGATGCCGCTGCGTCCGCTGGAGGCGGAGCGCTGGATCGCCTCGCTGATCGACTGGGACGGCGAGCGGGGCCTGGCCCCCGACGCGCTGGCCGCCTTCGGCGAGTACGTCGCCGCGGCCTGCATCCCCGACCACGCACCACCCGCCGACGGAACAGAGGCCCCGCCGCTGTCCCCGGCCGTCCTGCACCTGCGGCGCACCGTCGCCGCGCTCGCCCGACGCGCGCTGGGGAGGGCACTGTCGTGAGCAATGAGGAATTCCCCGACCAGCACGGGCGGCAGGGCCACTCCGAGGGCCCGGACCCCCGTTACGGCGGCTGGGAGCCCACGCCGCAGGGCGACGGGTTCGACGCCGACGCCACCGCGTTCGTCCACCTCCCGCCGGAGGACCTGGCGAACATTCCCCTGGCCGCTCCCGGCCAGGGGTACGTCCCCCCGATGATCCTGCCGCTGACCCCGGCCGCGGGTCTGGACCCGGCGGCGACGGGCAGCTGGGTGCTCCAGACGCAGACCCAGCAGGCCCAGGCCGAGCAGCGCGCCCAGGAGGCCGCCGCCCAGGAGCCCGGCGCGGTCCACTGGCCGGACCCGAATCAGCAGGGCGGGCAGGGCGGCTACCAGGGCCCGTACCAGGACACGTCGCACGCCACGGCCCAGTGGAACTTCACCGAGGGCTTCGGCGGGATGCCGGCGCCTACGGAGACGGTGGCGACCCCGGAGGGCGGACACCCCGGCCACGCCGGCCAGGCGCGCCGTGAAGACCACGCCGACCGGGCGAACCAAGCCGACCTGGCGACCTATGGTGACCACGCCGACCTGGCGACCCATGGAGACCACGCCGGTCAGACGGCCCATGGAGACCACGCTGGTCAGGTAGACCCCACAGGCCAGCCGCGCCGGACCGGCCACACCGACCAGACCGGTCACGCCCACCACGCCGACCACAGCGGTCACACCGGTCACACCGGTCACACCGGTCACACCGGTCACACCGGCCAGTGGACGATCCCGGTGGCCGACGGGGACCTCCCGGACGAATCGGGCGAGTTCCTGGCCTCCGCGCACACGCCGCAGTGGTACGCGGACAGCACCCGCCCGGCAACGCTCCCCGGCGGCGCCCCCGCCCCCTGGGCCACCCCGGAGCCGGAACCGGAGCCGATGGCCGACCCCGCACCCGTGGCGGAGCAGACCCCGGAAGCGGAACCGGCGACGGGCGGACCGGCGCGGGACGAACCGGCCCGGCAGACAGCGCGGCCGGCGGACGGGCAGCCCGCCACCGACACCGCCACCACCGACAGGGAGGCCCCCGCCGCCGAGGAGCCCGACGAGGCGCCCGAGGCGGCGGACGCTCCCGAGGCCGATGCGGACACGGCACCGGAAACAGTCCCGGACGGAGCCCCGGAAGCGGCGCAGGACGCGGCCCCGGAAGCCGACGTCACCCCCACCCCCGCTCCCACCCTCCTCGACGCACCGAGCGAGCACCCGTCCGCGTCCTACCTGCTCCACGTGAACGGCGTGGACCGCCCGGTCAGCGACGCCTGGATCGGCGAGTCCCTGCTCTACGTGCTCCGCGAGCGCCTCGGTCTGGCCGGGGCGAAGGACGGCTGCTCGCAGGGCGAGTGCGGCGCCTGCAACGTCCAGGTCGACGGCCGGCTGGTCGCCTCCTGCCTGGTCCCCGCGGCCACGGCGGCGGGCAGCGAGGTGCGTACGGTCGAGGGCCTCGCCGTGGACGGCGAACCGTCCGACGTCCAGCGCGCGCTGTCCGCCTGCGGAGCCGTCCAGTGCGGCTTCTGCATCCCCGGCATGGCGATGACCGTCCACGATCTCCTGGAGGGCAACCACGCCCCCAGCGAGCTGGAGACCCGCCAGGCGCTCTGCGGCAACCTCTGCCGCTGTTCCGGCTACCGGGGCGTGCTCGACGCCGTCGCGGACGTCGTCGCGGCCCGCGAGGCGAGCGCCGAGGCGGCCACGGCGGCCCAGGACGAGCCCCGCATCCCGCACCAGGCCGAGCCGGGCGCCGGCGGCGTGCAGCAGGGGCCCCACCCGCACGAGGGAGAGGCGCTGTGAGGCACGCCCGCGGCCCCGCCGCACCGCAGCGGCACACGCACCACCAGCACCAGGTGATCGACAAGGAGGCGGCGTGAGCAGCGACGCGGCCAACGCGACCAGCACCAGCCTGCCCAGGATCGACGCGCGGAGCGGCGGACCCGGAGGCGGACCGGACCAGGAGCTGCCCCGGATGGGCCTGGGAGCGTCGCTCCCCGCCGCCGACGCCCGCGCGAAGACCGAGGGCACCTTCCCGTACGCGGCGGACCTCTGGGCCGAGGGCCTGCTGTGGGCGGCCGTGCTGCGCTCCCCGCACCCGCACGCGCGGATCCTGTCCATCGACACCTCGGGCGCCGAGGAGATGCCCGGGGTGCGCGCGGTCGTCACGCACGAGGACGTGCCGGGGGAGAGCAACTACGGCCGCCACGTCGTGGACCGCCCGGTGTTCGCGTCCGACCTGGTCCGCCACCACGGCGAGCCGATCGCCGCGGTCGCCGCCGACCACCCCGACACCGCGCGGCTGGCCGCCGCCGCCATCGCCGTACGGTACGAGGTGCTGGAGCCGGTCACGGACCCGGAGAAGGCGTTCGCGGCCGAGCCCCTGCACCCCGACGGCAACCTGATCCGCCACATCCCGCTGCGCTACGGCGACGCGGAGGCGACGGGCGAGGTCGTCGTCGAGGGCCTGTACCGCATCGGCCGCCAGGACCCGGCCCCGATCGGCGCGGAGGCCGGCCTCGCCGTGCCCCGCCCGGACGGCGGCGTGGAGATCTACACCGCCTCCACCGACCCGCACACCGACCGCGACCTGATCGCCGCCTGCTTCGGCCTGGAACCGGACCGGGTCAAGGTCGTCGTGACCGGGGTGCCGGGCGCGACCGGCGACCGCGAGGATCCGGGCTTCCAGATCCCCCTCGGGCTCCTCGCGCTGCGCACCGGTTGCCCGGTGAAGCTCGCCGCGAGCCGTGAGGAGTCCTTCCTCGGCCACACCCACCGCCACCCCACGCTCCTGCGCTACCGCCACCACGCGGACGCGGAGGGCCGGCTGGTCAAGGTGGAGGCCCAGATCCTCCTGGACGCGGGCGCGTACGCCGACGCCTCCTCGGAGTCGCTGGCCGCCGCCGTGGCCTTCGCCTGCGGCCCGTACGTCGTCCCGCACGCCTTCATCGAGGGCTGGGCGGTCCGGACGAACAACCCGCCCTCGGGCCATGTGCGCGGCGAGGGCGCGATGCAGGTCTGCGCGGCGTACGAGGGTCAGATGGACAAGCTGGCCGCGAAGCTGGGCGTCGACCCGGCCGAGCTGCGCCTGCGCAACACGCTCTCCACGGGCGACATCCTGCCCACGGGCCAGACGGTGACCTGCCCGGCCCCGGTGGCCGAACTGCTCCAGGCCGTACGGGACTTCCCTCTCCCCTCCCTCCCCAAGGACGCCCCGGACGACGACTGGCTGCTGCCGGGCGGTCCCGAGGGCGCGGGGGAACCCGGGGCGGTGCGCCGGGGCGTGGGCTACGGCCTGGGCATGGTCCACATGCTGGGGGCGGAGGGCACGGACGAGGTCTCGACGGCCACGGTCCGGGTCCACGACGGTGTGGCCACGGTGATCTGCGCGGCCGTGGAGACGGGTCAGGGCTTCACCACGCTGGCCCGCCAGATCGTCCAGGAGACCCTGGGCATCGAAGAGGTCCACGTGGCCGCCGTCGACACCGACCAGCCCCCGGCGGGCCCGGCGACGCACGGCCGCCACACCTGGGTGTCGGGCGGGGCGGTGGAGCGCGCGGCGAAGATGGTCCGCACCCAGCTCCTCCAGCCGCTGGCCCACAAGTTCGGCATGTCCACGGAGCTGCTCCAGATCGCCGACGGCAAGATCACCTCGTACGACGGGGTGCTGTCCACGACGGTCACGGAGGAGCTGGACGGCAAGGAACTCTGGGCCACCGCCCAGTGCCGCCCCCACCCCACGGAACCGCTGGACGAGTCCGGCCAGGGCGACGCGTTCGTCGGCCTCGCGTTCTGCGCGGTACGGGCGGTGGTCGACGTCGACATCGAGCTCGGCTCCGTCCGCGTGGTCGAGATGGCGGTCGCCCAGGACGTCGGCCGCGTCCTGAACCCGGCCCAGCTGGCGGTCCGCATCGAGGCGGGCATCACCCAGGGCATCGGCGCGGCCCTCACGGAGAACCTCCGCACCGCCCGCGGCCTCATCCGCCACCCCGACCTGACCGGCTACGCGCTCCCGACCTCGCTGGACGCCCCGGACATCCGCATCGTGAAACTGATCGAGGAACGCGACGTGGTGGCCCCCTTCGGCGCGAAGCCGGCCTCGGCCGTCCCGGTCGTCACGGCCCCCGCGGCGGTCGCCTCGGCAGTCCGCTCGGCGACGGGCCGCCCGGTGAACCGCCTGCCCATCAGGCCGCAGGCGGCGGTGGCGACGCCCAAGGGCTGAGGCCGGGCAAGCCCCCTTGAACAGGAGGACGGCGACGGACATAAGGGCGATCCCACGGTTCCGCCGCATTCGTGCCCGAGCAAAGGCTCCCTGAGGATGGCCACCTGCGCGGAGGACGACCTCCAAGGCGGTGGGGGGAACCGGCGTCCGAGCCGTCGACCGAACAGGGCCGAACCCGGCCGGAGGTTCGTACCGTTGTCCGAACAAGGGAGAGCCGTACGTGATCACTGAGCCGGAACTGGTGGGCGAGCCCGGGCCGGATACGCCCCCGGACGTGGTGAGCGGGTTCGATCCGGGGCAGGGAAGCCCGGCCGGTGGCCGGCGCCGGGTGCGGCGGCTGCTGTGGGTCGCCGCCGGAGCGGTGGTGGCGTCGGCGGTGTGGGCGACGGCGGTCTTCGCGTACGGGATCGGCGGTGACCGGAAGCCCGACCCGCGCGGCTACCGCGTGGAGTCCGACTCCTGCGCGGCGGTGGAGCTGAAGGCGCTCGCCAAGGCGGTGGGGGAGCCGGCGGCCGAGCCGTCGACCGAACTGGACGGCATCGAGCACCCCGCCCTCCACCGCATCCACTGCACCGTCGACTTCACGGCGGCGGCGGTTCGGGCGCCGGACGGCGATGAGGCATCGGGCTGGTCCATCGGCTATCAGGCGTCCCTCACGGCCGAGTTGCACAAGGAGACCGACCCGCGCCCCGAGTTCGAGGCGAGCAGCACGCTGACGGAGATCGACGGCACGGGCGTGGACCGGGTGGAGCGCGTACCGGACCTCGGCGACCTGGCCCATCTGCTGATCATGGAGGACGCGTCCCTGCGCGTGCGGGTGGTGGAAGGCGGGTTCGTCGCGACGCTCACCCTGTCCTCCTGGATGTCTCCTCCGGACATCGACAACGGAACGGACGGTCTGCCCGACGTGGTGGATCAGCCTGAGATGCTCGCCTACCGGGCCGATCTGATCAGCGATACGCGCGAGGTGATGAAAGCCCTGAAGACCGGCTGACGGGCTGACCGGCCGCAGACGGGGTGGCCGCCCCCTGTCGTGGGGACGGCCACCCGGCGATGGAGACCGTGACCGGATTCGAACCGGTGTAACTCGAGTTGCAGTCGAGCCCCTGAGCCTCTCGGGCACACGGTCGGGTATGGGCTTTGGTGCGGTGGTGCGGCGCTCTGTTCCCTTGCTGTCCATGACGCTACGGGTCTCCGACCGCCGCCTCAAGACATCCGTCGGGCCCGCAACGCGACTGCCATACGCCGTTCACACCCGGCCCTTGCCGGGGCTCGGGACCTACGACCAAGGGCCGAGTGCGGTGCCGCACATAGACAGGGTTCAAACTGCTCCATGCCCCTTACCCTGGGCCCATGACCGCCCTCGAACCGCGTGACGGCGCCGATGCCGCACACCTCGCGCCGCCCGCGACCGACGATCACTCCCCGGACCCGCTGTCCGACATCCCCCTCGCAGCCGTCGAAGGGGTCCTCGGGCGCACCTACCGGGCGCTCAGCATCGGCATCGTCTCCGTGGTGTTCCTCATCGCGTTCGAGGCCACGGCGGTCGGCACGGCCATGCCGGTCGCCGCGCGTGAGCTGAACGGGATCCCTCTCTACGCGTTCGCCTTCTCCGCGTACTTCACCACCAGCCTGTTCGCCATGGTCCTCTCCGGGCAGTGGGCCGACCGGCGCGGGCCGCTCCAGCCGCTCGCCACCGGGATCACCGCGTTCGGCGTCGGCCTGCTGCTCTCCGGGGCGGCCACCAGCATGTGGGTTTTCATCGCGGGCCGGGCGGTCCAGGGACTCGGTGGCGGGCTGGTGATCGTCGCCCTGTACGTGGTCATCGGGCGGGCCTACCCGGAGCGCATCCGGCCCGCGATCCTGGCGGCCTTCGCCGCGAGCTGGGTGATCCCCTCCGTCGTCGGGCCGCTCGCCTCCGGGACGGTGACCGAGCACCTCGGCTGGCGCTGGGTCTTCGTCGGCATCCCGGTCCTCATCGTGATCCCGCTCGTCCTGGCCCTCCCGGCGATCCGGCGGACGGCCTCCGGGCCCGCGGACCCGGCCGCCGCCACCGAACCGTACGACCGCCGCCGGATCCGGCTCGCGCTGGGGATCTCGGCCGGGGCGGGCCTGCTCCAGTACGCGGGGCAGGAGCTGCACTGGCTCGCCCTCCTGCCGGCCGCCCTCGGCGTCGCCCTGCTGGTGCCCGCCGTCCGCGGACTGCTGCCCACCGGGACCGTTCGGGCGGGGCGCGGGCTGCCCTCGGTGGTCCTGCTGCGCGGGGTCGCCGCCGGGTCGTTCATCGCCGCCGAGTCCTTCGTGCCGCTGATGCTGGTCACCCAGCGCGGGCTGTCCCCGACGATGGCCGGGCTCTCGCTGGCCGTGGGCGGGGCGACGTGGGCGCTCGGTTCGTTCGTACAGTCCCGGCCCCGCATGGAGCCCCACCGGGAGCGGCTGATGGTCAGCGGCATGGTGCTGGTCGCCGCCTCGATCGCGGTGGCGCCCTCCGTGCTGATCGAGGGGGTCCCGGTCTGGACCGTCGCCGTCGCCTGGGCCTTCGGCTGCTTCGGGATGGGCATGGTGATCGCCTCCACCAGCGTCCTGCTGCTGAAGCTGTCGGCCCCGGAGGAGGCGGGCTCCAACTCCGCCGCCCTCCAGATCTCCGACGGGCTCTCCAACGTGCTGCTCCTGGCCGGCGGCGGCGCGGCCTTCGCCGCGCTCGGCGGCGGGGCGGTGGGCGCGGCCGCGCACGGGGCGGTGGAGGCCGGAGCCGCCGGCTCGCACCCGGGCGCGTTCGCCGCCGTGTTCCTGCCGATGGCGGGCGTGGCGTTGGTGGGGGCCTGGGTGGCGACCCGGGTCGTCGTGCGGGAGAAGTAGCGGTACCACTCCGGCCCCGTCCGTCGGCACCGCTCTGGTATGGCTACGAACCTGCGTCGCCGTGACGGCCAGACCGAAGCCCTCAAGCAGCGTGCCGAGCAGGAAGGCACCAGCATGCACGCCCTACTGCTCCGGGCCGTGGACGACTACCTCGCCAGGACCGCGCGGCAGGCCGTCGTCCGCAGGACGGCCAAGGAGCAGGCGGCCGAGTGGAGCGAGCTGATGGAGCGGCTGCGCCCGGACCTCGACGCGGCGGAACGACTGGTCATCGATGTCGCCACGGGGGCGACGGACGAGATCAAGGTGATCTCCCCAGGTCTGCGGGACCTGGTCCTCGACGCGATGTGAGCACGGTCTCGTCGGCCCCCGGCACGGCTCGTTCGTGCCGGGTTCCCACCGGGCCCCCGGTAGGGTGGCCCGGTTGTCGTATCGCGGGCCGGGCCGATCAAGGGCCGGGACCGGTGCGGACAGCACCCCACGTACCCGAGAGCCCCGAACCGGAGACCGTGACTACTACCACCGCCTCCCACCACCTCTCACCCGCCTTCCCCGGCCGCGCCCCCTGGGGCACCGCCGGCAAGCTGCGAGCCTGGCAGCAGGGTGCCATGGAGAGGTACATCCAGGAGCAGCCGCGCGACTTCCTCGCCGTCGCGACGCCCGGCGCCGGCAAGACCACGTTCGCGCTGACCCTCGCGTCGTGGTTGCTGCACCACCATGTCGTGCAGCAGATCACCGTCGTCGCCCCGACCGAGCACCTCAAGAAGCAGTGGGCGGAGGCGGCCGCCCGGATAGGGATCAAGCTCGACCCCGATTACAGCGCCGGCCCGCTGAGCAAGGAGTACCACGGGGTCGCCGTGACGTACGCCGGTGTCGGCGTCCGTCCGATGCTGCACCGCAACCGCTGCGAGCAGCGCAAGACGCTCGTGATCCTCGACGAGATCCACCACGCCGGTGACTCGAAGTCCTGGGGCGAGGCCTGCCAGGAGGCGTTCGACCCGGCGACCCGGCGGCTCGCGCTGACCGGTACGCCGTTCCGGTCGGACACCAACCCGATCCCGTTCGTCGCGTACGAGGAGGGCAACGACGGCATCCGCCGCTCCTCCGCCGACTACACCTACGGCTACGGCAACGCGCTCGCCGACGGCGTCGTCCGCCCGGTCATCTTCCTCAGCTACAGCGGCAACATGCGCTGGCGCACGAAGGCCGGCGACGAGATCGCCGCGCGGCTCGGCGAGCCGATGACCAAGGACGCCATCGGGCAGGCCTGGCGCACGGCGCTGGCGCCCACCGGCGAGTGGATCCCCAACGTGCTCACCGCCGCTGACAAGCGGCTCACCGAGGTCCGCAAGGGCATCCCCGACGCGGGTGGCCTCGTCATCGCGACCGACCAGGAGTCGGCGCGCGCGTACGCCAAGATCCTCAAGAAGGTCACCGGGGAGACGCCGACCGTGGTCCTCTCCGACGAGAAGGCCGCCTCCAAGAAGATCGACCGGTTCAGCGGCGACGAGTCGCGCTGGATGGTCGCGGTCCGCATGGTGTCCGAGGGCGTCGACGTGCCGCGCCTCGCCGTCGGCGTCTACGCGACGACGATCTCCACGCCTCTCTTCTTCGCCCAGGCCGTCGGCCGCTTCGTGCGCTCCCGCAGGCGCGGCGAGACGGCCTCCGTCTTCGTCCCGACCATCCCGATGCTCCTCGACTTCGCCAACGAGATGGAGGTCGAGCGCGACCACGTGCTCGACAAGCCGAAGAAGGGCAGCGACGAGGAGAACCCGTTCTCGGAGGAGGACAAGCTCCTCGCCGACGCGGAGAGGCTGGAGGACGAGGAGACCGAGGAGCAGCTGCCCTTCGAGGCGCTGGAGTCCGATGCCGTCTTCGACCGGGTGCTGTACGACGGCGCCGAGTTCGGCATGCAGGCCCACCCCGGCTCCGAGGAGGAACAGGACTACCTCGGCATCCCCGGGCTCCTCGAACCCGACCAGGTCCAGCTCCTCCTCCAGAAGCGGCAGACCCGGCAGATCGCGCACAGCCGCCAGAAGCCGGCCGAGGAGGCCGACCTCCTGGAGAAGCCGGCCGACGCCCGGCCCGTGGTCACCCACAAGCAGCTGCTGAGCCTGCGCAAGCAGCTCAACACCACGGTCTCCGCCTACACGCACCAGAGCGGCAAGCCCCACGGGGTGATCCACAACGAACTGCGCCGCGTCTGCGGCGGCCCGCCGAGCGCGGAGGCCACGGCACACCAGATCCAGCAGCGGATCGCGAAGGTCCAGGAGTGGGCGACGCGGATGACGTGACCGGGAGAACGGGCCCGAGGAAGGAGGGCGGGACGCGCATCCGTACGCGTCCCGCCCTCCTTCGCGTCCTCGTCGAGGCCGTCAGCCGTGCACGGGCTCGGGGACCTGGTCGGGCAGCGCGGCCTCGTCGGCGCAGCCGAGCTCGTTGGCCAGGCCGCGGGCGACGTCGTTGAGGACGGTCATGCGGTCCTTGGGGGTGGAGGCGGGGTCCACACCGGCCACGGTGAACATGCTGGCCTTCACGTACGACGCCTTCCCCTGCTTGCCCTCTGTGGAGCAGGAGAAGTACAGGTAAGCGCCGCCGTCACCCTTCACGTAGGCGTGCACGCCCAGGGCGAACGGGAGGTGCTCGTCGTCCTTGCTCATGTCAGGGCGGTCCGCCCGCGGTTCGAATTCGACTTCCAGCTGGGGGTGCCCGCTGTCGTCGTCAGCACGGTAGACGTTGCAGTCCAGGCGCTCACCGATTTTCCCGTGCAGGTGCTTCGCAGCGAGCTCGAGAGAGAACGTGCCCGGTTCCCCCGATGCGTCTCGCCCGGTCAGTTCGGTGAAACGGTCGGTCCCGCTGACCCGCCGCAGCGCCTGCTGTGCCGATTCTCGGAGCGTCCCGTCGCACACCTGCTCGGCGGAGAGCACGTCCTGCTTGCCGTTGTCCTCGTCCCCGCCGCAGGCGGTCGCCGCCACCGCGAGCAGCAGCACCCCGTAAGCGGCGCGGAGCCAGGCTGTCGCGGCCCGTTTCTGTCGCGAGGTTCGGTCCGATGGCCATGGCATGTTCAGTCCTTGTACGGAGCGCGTCCGCGATAGTCGTTCTGTCCGGAGCCGGTGCCGAGGTAACTCTCCTTGATTTCCTGGTTCCACTCCTGGTCATCGCCGACCCCAGCGACCTCTGGATTGTCCTTCACATAAGCGAGATAGGCCTTGCCGAGATCGTCCACCCCTTGGTTGTAGAAGTCCTGACTGGTCATCTGGGCCTGCTGCGAGGGGTCTTTCTGGGCACCGTCGATCCCCTTGTCGATCTCGTGCCCGATGAACGTGTTGACGGCGTTGCCGACCGTCTCCGCGGCCAGTGGTGCGACCACCAGCGCCGCCGCCGTGGAACCGGGCACCGGAATCGCGGCGATACCGCCTCCCACCACGACTCCAGCACCCAGCTTTGCCCAGTCGCCGGAACGGCCGAGGGACTTGTTCTGTTGCTCCGCCTCGTCCTCGTACGTCTTCTCCGCCTGCTGTACTCGGGAGTGGTCGAGGATGCCGCGCGCTTCGGCACCTGTCGTCAGAGCATCGTGCGCGTTGTCGATGTTCGCTTTGCTCGTTGCGGGGTTGGCGTCGAGCACGCTCAGTGTGTACAGGTGCTCTGCCGCCGTGACGACACCGTGCGAGGTCTCATTCTGGCCGAGCACGCTCAGGAAGCTGACGGCACCCTGGTTGCCGAGGTCCGCGCGACCGGCGTACTTCGCCGGAAAGGCCCCCTCGTCCTTCATATGGTCCCCGACTCCCGTCAGGCTGTAGTTGATGTCGTCGATGTACGCCGCCCCCATCTTGCCGAGGCTATCGGCCAACTGGGACTGCTCATGGAGCATCTTCGGCCCGTCCTCGCTCCCGTACAGGAACGCGACCTGTTCCATGACCCCTGCCGTCTCCGCGGTGCGCAGATCGCGGTTGCCAGGGGTCATCGGGTCCTTGGCGGTCATCGGGTCGCCGTCGTAGACGTATCCGGTGGTGGCGGCCTCCAGCGCGTGGCCGAGGGAGTCGTGGCCCGCGATGACCTTGTTGTCACCGCCCATGACGAGGGCGTCGGACAGCCAGATGCGTTCCTTCGTCAGGTACGTGAGGTTCTCGTTCACCTCCGATTCCTTGTCGACCCCCGCTCCGGCGCCTTCCGGCTGGGCGAAGAACTGCGTCGCGGCACCGGGGTTGTGGCCGAGGGCCTCCAGGAATCCGGTCATCGGGTCGCGGCCCCGGTCGTCCTTGCTGTAAAAGTTCAGGTCGCCGTTGTTCCAGTTGTTGATCCATGGGCTCATGTGCTCGACGTTGCGTTCCTTGTCGAACGCCACGAGCTTCTCGCCGTAGTCGTTGAGGAACTGGTCGTCGTAGTCGCCGAACCGCATGAGATTGCTCATGACGGCGAATCCACGGGGATTGTTCGCGTGGTCGGTGCCGAGTTCCTCCGGGCCCAGCTTGACCATTTTCTGCTCCCAGGACCGCATGGCCGCGCTGTCGGACAGCGTGGCGGTGCCCAGCGCGACCCCCAGATTCTTCTGGAGGAGCTTGGCCTGCTCCAGCCGCTTGGGGTCGGCGCCATAGCCCTGGTACGGGTCGGCGACGCCGGCGTAGAACTTCAGCAGCCCGTCGGGCGTCGTGGAGGTGGTGAGCTTCTCCGCGAACAAGGGGTCCTTGCCGTACTTGGCGAGTGTGGCGTTGACCGTGTTCAGCTCGGTCGTCGTGAGGTCGGTCGGGTCCTTCTTGAGGATCTTGGCGAGCGCCGCCGCCTCGGCGACGGCCTTCGCCGCGGAGTCCCGGTCCGTGTAGTCGGCGCCGGAGAACCCGTGCTCGGCCTGGTCCACGATGAGCCGCAGCGCCTCGGACGCGGTGCTGTCGCTGCGCGTGGCCTTCTCCAGGATGGCCTGGACCCGGTCGCGCAGGCCGTCCACGTCGCTCTGGCTGTGCTCGGGGAGCGTGGTGCCCTGGGCGGCGCGGTCCGGGTGGATGTTCATGGTGACGGTGAACGAGCCGTCGCCCGTGTCCCTGACCGTCAGGTTCTTCTTCCCACTCTGCGAGATCACCTCGTTGAGCTCGTCGCGGAAGGCGACCAGCTCGTCCCGGGTGTCTCCGAGGATGCGGGCGACCGTGCGGGCCTGGGTGTGGGCGTCGGCGAACTCGCCCGCGGTCTTGTCCACGAAGGACCGGGTGACGGTGGCGTTCTCCCCGGCCCACCGGGCCTTCGCCGCCTTGCCGCCCAGGTTGTCCTTGGCGTCGCTCTTGAGCGTCGCCAACCTCTTGACCATCTGCTCCCAGTCGGTGATCGCCTCACCGAGCTGCGAGAAGTTGCCGAAGCGGAGGGCGTCGAGGTCCATCAGGCACCCTTCCTCTCGTTGAAGCCCGCGTCGAGCGTGGCGATGCTGCTGACGGTTCCGGCGATGTGGACCTCGTCGCCCGCGTGGGCGCCCTTGGTGAAGTCGAGGTGGTTGGAGATGTGCGCGGTGGCGTCCGACAACGACCTGGACTGGTCGATCCAGCGCGTGGCCACGTGGTCCAGCGCGCCGCCGAGTGCGAACCCCTGGGTCTTCAGCCCTCCGGCCGCCTTCTGAGAAGCCGCGCGGGCGTGTTCGCTCACCCGGCCGAAGTTCTGATGCAGTTCGAAAGCCGCGTCTCCGATCGCGGCCAGGTCCCTCTGGTTGACCGCGAGGTCCCCTTGCCGGCTGCCGCCCCCGCCACTCGGTTCCGGCGGTAACTGGTTCAGTTGCATCCGCTGCGACCGCTGGTCGGCCGCGTCGGCCTTCAGCTGCTCCCACTCGTTCCACGTCATGGATCTGAACGCCTCCCGCGAACCCGGCCGCCCGTTGTCGGCGGCTGTGTGTCAGGGAAGCTACCAATCGGGCGCGTCGCGAGGCCGCCCGTCCCGTTGTTCGTCACACATTCCGAACAGACGCGCCTGCCGACGGTGATCCCAGAGAGGCGCAGGAAATCGTGTACCAATCCTTAACGCAGTGTTAACGCCTGTTCACCCCCGGGTGTGCCGTGTCGCGCACCAGTCGTGACACGTGAACGCGCGTAGATGTTCGCTTTCCGGACGCCGCCCCGCTGACCGGCCCTTATGCGCGGGCCGTTCCGGGGCTCCGTGTCCGGAGACCGGATTCTGGACGAGGACTTCCGCTGAGCGGACTGGATCGCTACTGTCCCCGCCATATGAACGCCCCGTGGCAACGCCGCCGCGGAGCGCAGCCGGTGCCTTGCCAGGCCGGCGGCCTCTCCGTGCGTCGCCGCTGGGACCGGCGTCGCAACCCCGCCGGAGCAGGACCGTCGTCGCTCACCCCGAAGAGGAGAGGGCGTCGTGACAGCGGAGACCTCCCAGACGCTCGACCGAGGACTGCGCGTCCTCAAACTGCTCGCCGACACCGACCACGGTCTGACCGTCACCGAGTTGTCCAACAAGCTCGGTGTCAACCGGACCGTCGTCTACCGATTGCTCGCCACCCTGGAGCAGCATGCCCTGGTCCGCCGTGACCTGGGCGGCCGCGCCCGGGTCGGCCTGGGTGTGCTGCGGCTCGGCCGCCAGGTGCATCCGCTCGTCCGGGAAGCCGCGCTGCCCGCGCTGCGCTCCCTGGCCGAGGACATAGGGGCCACCGCCCATCTCACGCTCGTCGACGGCAGCGACGCCCTCGCGGTCGCCGTCGTCGAGCCCACCTGGACCGACTACCACGTCGCCTACCGGGCCGGCTTCCGCCATCCGCTGGACCGGGGAGCGGCGGGCCGGGCCATCCTGTCCGCCCGGCAGTCGACGGAGGCCGGACACCCCGGCTACACCCTCACCCACGGAGAACTCGAGGCCGGGGCCAGCGGGGCGGCCGCGCCCCTGGTCGGGGTCTCGGGTGTGGAGGGCAGCGTCGGCGTCGTCATGCTCGCCGATGCTGTACCGGAACGGGTCGGGCCCCGCGTGCTCGACGCCGCCCGGGAGGTGGCCGACGCGCTGCGGTAGGCCGTACCGGCCGGGGGCGCCCCGGTCCGTCCCCGCGGAGGCGGCGGGGACGGCGTACGCCTGGCGCGTTCCGGCCGGAGGGCGGCGGTTAGATTGGGTGCGTGCTCACTCGTCTCACGCGCCCCCGCGTCCTCGCCCTCTGCGCGCTGCCCGTGCTCGCCCTCTTCGGTACGGCGGCCCTCGCACCGCTGCCGTTCACCCTGGCCCGGCCCGGACTGACCGCGGACGTGCTCGGCGAGGACGACGGGCGGCCGGTGATCACCATCACCGGCACCGAGACCCGGCCCACCGACGGGCAGCTGAGGATGACGACGATCCTCGCCACCGGGCCGAAGACGGACGTCCGTATCGGCGAGGTGATCGACGGCTGGTTCCGGACCGACCGGGCGGTCATGCCGCGCGACTCCGTCTACCCCACCGGTGGCTCCGAGAAGGAGATCGAGAAGCACAACCTCGACGACATGAGGCAGTCGCAGAACGTCGCCGTCGACGCCGCCCTCGACTACCTGGACCGCGAGCCCGGTTCGATGCGCGTCGAGGTGGACCTCGGCGACGTCGGCGGCCCGAGCGCCGGCCTCTTCCTCTCCCTCGGCATCATCGACAAGCTCGACGGCAACGGCTCCGGCGGCGACCTCACCGGCGGCCGCACCATCGCCGGCACGGGGACGATCAGCGCGGACGGCAAGGTCGGCGCGGTCGGCGGCGTGTCGATGAAGGCCCAGGGCGCCCACCGCGACGGGGCGAGCGTCTTCCTCGTGCCGAAGGCCGAGTGCGCTCAGGCGGAGGCCGAGGCGCCCGACGGGCTGCGGATCGTGCCCGTCTCCACGCTGAAGGACGCGGTCGGCTCGCTCAGGGCCCTGGAGTCGGGCGGGAAGGTGCCGAGCTGCTGACCTGCGGCGGCACTGGCGGCACCGACTTCACGGGTGGCGCCGGCTGTACGGGCTCCGTCACCGGCCCGTCGTCCAGCGTCCGCCAGGAAGGGAACACCAGCGGGCTCAGCGTGGCCAGGAAGTAGACCCCGCCCATCAGCAGCAGCGCCCCCGTCGCGCCCGCGCCCTCCACCAGCAGCCCGGCCGCCAGTCCGCCCAGCGGCATCGCGAACTCGCAGCCCGCCGTCAGCGCCCCCGACACCCGGCTGCGCAGCCGGTCCGGCACCCGCTCGTAGGTCACCGTCGTCAGGATCGGGTTCAGCACGCCGCCCGCGATCCCGCCGAGCAGCATCGTCACCGCGAGCGGCAGCGTCGTCCCGGTCACCGCGGCGACCAGGAACCTCGGCGCCCCGCACAGGATCACGCACACCGTGAACACCGTCCGCCGTGAGAACCGGTGCCCCACCGCCCCGTACAGCAGGGCCCCCGCCAGCCCGCCCGCCCCGAACAGCGCGGTGAGCAGGCCGATGGCGGTCGCGCCGCCCAGCTCGGCCTCGGCGTGCACCGGGAGCAGCACGGCATACCAGCCCTGGTCGGTGCCGTTCATGAACATCACCATGACCACGATCGCCAGCAGCAGCCGGTTGCCCAGCAGGTGGGCGTATCCCTCGCGGAGTTCGGAGCCGTACGTGCGCAGCGATACCGGGGCTTCGGCCTTCCTCGGTTCGGCCGCGCGCACTCCCCGTACCCCCGTGGCGATCAGCAGGGCGGACAGCCCGAACGTCGCCGCGTCCAGCAGCAGGACCGTCTCCGCGCCGACGAGGGCGATGAGGACTCCGGCGAGCGCCGCGCCGACCATCCGGGCCCCGCGCGAGACCGCGTCGAAGAGGCTGGCGGCCCGGGGGAGCGTGGTGCCGGCGTGCTCGGCCAGGTCCGGGATCAGGACGTAGCGCGCGGTGTTGCCCGGGGTGTGGGAGAACCCGTTGACCGCCATCAGCGCGCACAGCATCCAGAAGTCGAGGACGCCGGCGAAGTGCAGCAGCGGGATCGCTGAGATGGCTGCCGCACACACGGTGTCGGAGGCGATGGCGACCCGGCGACGGCCGATCCGGTCGATGACCGGTCCGCCGATCAGTGCGGCGACGACGATGGGCAGGGTGGCGCAGAAGGCGACGAGGCCGGCCCGGCCCGCGCTGCCGGTGGTCTCCAGGACGAACCAGGGGACGCCGATCAGGGTGAGTGAAGTCCCCGCGGTGGAAATGGCGTTGGCCGCGAGCGTGGCGGCGAGCGGGGTGCGGTTTCCGCGTTGCCCCATGATGCTGTCTCCCCCCGAGCCGATGGTCAGGCCGGACGGAAGGCGGCGGTGCGGGGCGCGGTTGCCTCCCGGCTCCGGGTCGTCAGGCGCAGCCCCACCTCGACCAGGGTCCAGCCGACCCGGGTGCGCAGGTCGGCGCGAGGGAGGCGGAACGCCGTGGCCGTGTGGTGGAGTTCGGCGGCTCGGGTGGTGTGAAGGAGGTGGTGGACGTCGGCGTGCATAACGGGATTCCCTTCAGGTGGTGGGGAGTTGTGGTGTGCGGTGGCTTCATTCGGAGGCGCGCGGAAAGGTGTGCAGGTGCGTCCGGACGACGGCCGATCCCTCGGTGTCGTCGGGGACGCGGCCCCGGTAGCTCTCCACGAGCTCCTGGGCCTTCTGGGACAGCTCCAGGGCGAGTTCCGGGGTGAGGCGGATCGTGAAGTCGCTCATGTCCCAGCTGCGCTGCCACTCGTCCGGCCAGTCGTCCATCGTGCCCAGCCAGGTGTTCAGCTCCTGGGCGTGGCCGGTGGCCGTCTCGTGGAGGACGAAGTCGATGGCCCCGCGCACCTCGGGGTCGGCGTGCGTCCGGAACTCGGCGCTCTCGACGGTCGAGCCGTCGTGGGCCGCCCGCCACCAGCGTTCGCGGCCCTTGCCCAGCTCCGGGGCGTCCTCGACCATGCCGGACTCGGCCAACTGGCGCAGGTGGTAGCTGGTCGCGCCGCTGGACTCGCCCAGCCGCTCGCCGAGCTGGGAGGCGGTGGCGGGGCCGAACTCGCGCAGTGCTTTCAGCAGCCGCATCCGGAGGGGGTGCGCGATGGCCCGCAAGGTGCGGGCGTCGACGTTGTGGATCTTCCGGTCGGTGCCGTCGTAGCGGTAGGGGCGGACGTCCTCGTTCTCTGCCATGGTGCGAAGATAGAGATGCAAAGAATACTTTGCAAGGCTTTTTTGCAAGGAACTGTTTGCAGCGATCCTTGGTAACTCACCCCTCCTCGATGAACCCCTCCGCCACCAGCCAGTCCTTCGCCACCTCGTGCGGGTCCTCGCCCTCCACGTCCACCTTGGCGTTCAGCGTCTGCGCCACCTCGGTCGTCAGTTTCCTCGCCAGCGGGTCCAGCAGTTCCGCGATCACCGGGTACTTGTCGAAGGTCGCCTCGTGGATCACCGGGGAGGCGTTGTAGTTGGGGAAGAAGTTCTTGTCGTCCTCCAGGACGTCCAGGTTCATGGCCTTGATCCGGCCGTCGGTGGTGAACACCTCGCCCAGCAGGCAGGAGTCGGACTCGGAGACCTGGGTGTAGATGATCCCGGCGTCCATCTTCCGGATGTTGCCCGCCGGGATGTTCATCCCGTACTTCTTCTCCATGCCGGGAAGCCCGTCGTCGCGGGAGGCGAACTCGTTCTCCACGCAGATCGTCACCGCGCCCGGGTCCTTCTTCGCCAGGGCCGCCACGTCCGAGAGGGTCTTCAGCCGGTACCTGGCGTTGTTCTTCTCGCTGACGGCCAGCGCGTACGTGTTGTCGAGCGGCGCCGGCGGCAGCCAGACCACCCCGTTGCCCCGGTCCTCGTCCCGCACCGCCTCGTACTGCTTCCTCGGGTCGACGATCGGGTCCGCGTGGCCGAGGAAGGTGATCCAGCCGGTGCCGGTGTAGTCCCACTGGGCGTCGGCGTCGCCGTTGATGATGGCCTCGCGCGCGCTGATCGAACCGGGCAGGTTCGTTCGGTCCAGGACCTCCGCCCCGGCCGCCTTGAACACCAGGCCGGTCATCTGGCCCAGGACGATGTTCTCGCTGAAGTTCTTGGACGTCACGGTCAGCGTCGCGCCCTTGAGCGGCTCGCCCTGCCCGACCGATCCCGGCGACACGTCGTCCACCATCGGCGAACCGCTTTTGAGCCCGCAGCCGCCCACCAGCAGCACCGGCACCACCACCAGCGGCAGCAGTTTCCTCCTCATCGCTCCTCCAGCCCGCGCGGCGTCAGCGCCAACTCGGCCAGCGAGGCCAGCCAGTCCACCAGCAGGGCCAGCACCACCGTCAGCACCGAGCCGATGACCAGCACCGGCATCCGCTGCGTCTGGATCCCCGACGTGATCAGGTCGCCCAGTCCGCCGCCCCCGCCGAACGTCGCCAGCGTCGCCGTGCCGACGTTCAGGACGAGTGCCGTTCGCACCCCGGCCAGGATCAGCGGGACCGCGAGCGGCAGCTCCACCTTCATCAGGACGCCCCGGCCGGACATCCCCATCCCGCGCGCCGCCTCGATCATGTTCGGCTCGATCCCCCGCAGGCCCGCCACCGTGTTGGAGAGCACCGGCAGCACCGCGTAGATCACGATCCCGATGATCGCGGTCCGCGGGCCGATGCCCAGCCAGATCACCAGCAGCGCCAGCAGGCCGATCGCGGGCGTGGCCTGCCCGATGTTGGCCAGCGCGGTGAACGCCGGGGCCGCCTTCCGCAGCCGCCGCCGCGTCAGGGCGATGCCCAGCGGGATCGCGATGATCAGCACCCAGAACGTGGAGATCGCCGTCAGTCGCACGTGCTGCCACCAGCGCAGCTGCACATTGCCGCCGGTCAGCGAGTTCTCCGCGATCGAGTCCAGGTGGGTGTTGGTGATCCAGACGTAGGTGACGACGAGGATCATCACCAGCACCACCGGCAGGACCACCAGCTTCCGCCAGGTGAACCGGCGCTCCGGCGCGGTCGGGGCGGGGGAGGGGTCGCTCTCCTCGTCGTGGAACGCGTGGCCCTTGACGTCGTGCTCGCCCGGCGGCCGGGTGGGGGCGGCCGGACCCTTGCCGGAGCCGGCCCGATGGCTGGGACTCATCGGCCGCCGCCACCCCCCTCCAGCTCCTGCTCCGTCCGGTGGACCCGCAGCTCCTCCAGCTCGTGCTGGTGCTCCATCGCCGTCAGCCGGTCGGCCTCCAGCAGCTCCTGCACGTTGTCCATCAGCGTCTTCATGTCGACGACCCCGATGAACTCGCCGCGCCGCCCGGTCACCGCGACCCGGCCCCCGCTGTCGGTGAGGACCGCCTCCAGCGCGTCGTGCAGCGTGGCGTCCCGGGTCACCGTGTCGTGCACCAGCTGCCCGGCCCGCGCCAGCGAACCGCGCGCCCGCATCAGGTCGCCGCGCCGCAGCCACTTGTACGGGCGGTTGCGGCGGTCCAGCATCAGCAGTTCGTTGTGCGGGCCGCTGCGCAGCTTGTTGAAGATCGACTGGAGCGGGTCCTCGACCGTCACCGTCGGGAAGTCCGCGATGCCCACATCCCGTACGCGGGTCAGATTCAGCCGCTTCAGGGCCGCGCCCGCGCCGACGAAGCCGGAGACGAAGTCGTCCGTCGGGTTGGTGAGGATGGCCTCGGGGGTGTCGAACTGCGCGATGTGCGAGCGCTCCCGCAGCACCGCGATCCGGTCGCCGAGCTTGATCGCCTCGTCGAAGTCGTGGGTGACGAACACGATCGTCTTGTGCAGCTCGTGCTGGAGCCGGATCAGCTCGTCCTGGAGGTGGTCGCGGGTGATCGGGTCGACCGCCCCGAACGGCTCGTCCATCAGCAGTACGGGAGGGTCGGCGGCCAGCGCCCGAGCCACCCCCACCCGCTGCTGCTGCCCGCCGGAGAGCTGGCGCGGATAGCGGCCGTGGAACTCGCGCGGGTCCAGGCCCACCAGGTCGAGCATCTCCTCCACCCGGTCCCTGACCCGCGGCTTGGACCAGCCGACCATCTTCGGGACCAGGGCGATGTTGTCCGCCACCGTCATGTGCGGGAAGAGGCCGGAGGACTGGATCGCGTAGCCGATCTTGCGGCGCAGCTTCACCGGGTCGATGTCGGTGACGTCCTCGTCGTCGATCCGGATCCGGCCCGACGTCGGCTCGATCAGCCGGTTGATCATCTTCAGGGTGGTGGACTTCCCGCAGCCGGAGGGCCCGACGAAGACCACCGTCTCGCCCGCCCTGATCTCCATCGAGACGTTCTCGACGGCCGGGTTCGGGTTGCCCGGGTAGCTCTTGGTGAGGTTCTCCAGCTGGATGGTGGCCCCGGAGGTGGCGGTGGCACCCTCCTCCGCGACGACGGCGCCGGTCTCGGTCTCAGGCACGGATCCCCCTCGGGATGGTCAGCCGCCCCAGCAGGACGTACGCGGCGTCGAAGAGCAGGGCGAGGACGACGATGCCGAGCGTGCCCGCGAGGACCTGGTTGATCGCGTTGGCGCTGCCCAGCGAGGCGATGCCCCGGAAGATCTCGTTGCCGAGGCCGGGCCCGGAGGCGTACGCGGCGATGGCGGCGATGCCCATCAGCATCTGGGTGGAGACCCGGATCCCGGTCAGGATCGGCGGCCAGGCGAGCGGCAGCTCCACCCGGCACAGCCGCGCCGGCCGCGACATCCCGATGCCCGTCGCCGCGTCGACCAGCGACGGGTCGACGCCCCGCAGCCCGACGATGGCGTTCCGGACGATCGGCAGCAGCCCGTACAGCGTCAGGGTGATCACGGTCGGCGCGACACCGAGGCCGACCAGCGGGATCAGCAGACCGATCGCGGCGAGCGAGGGGATGGTGAGGATCGTGGACGTGGAGGTGATGGCGAGCGAGCCGCCCCAGCCGCTGCGGTAACTCACCACGCCGATGACCACGCCCAGCACGGTGGCGATGACCATGCACTGGAAGACCGCGCTGACGTGCTGGAACGCATCCGTGAGGAGCTGCTGGTGGCGGGTGTTCAGATACTCCCAGAAGCTCACACGGCGCTCCTTCGGATCGGGTGGCCTCCCGAGCCCTCGCTCAGTCGGTGTCCTCGGCCGCCTGTTCCACCAGCGGGATGATCCGCAGTGGAACCGGGTTCTCCATGACGATCGCCGTGGAGGCCCGGACAATGCCATCAAATCCGACAACCCGGTCGATCACCCGCTGGAGATCGGCGTTGGAACGGGCGACCAGGCGGCAGAACATGTCGCCGTGCCCCGTGGTGGTGTGCAGCTCCAGCACCTCCGGCACCCCGCCCAAATGGGCGCGTACGTCGGCCCCTTGGCCCTGCTTGATCTCCAGTGTGGCGAACGCGGTGACCGGGTAGCCGAGCGCCGCCGGATCCACATCGGGGCCGAATCCCCGGATGACGCCGTTCGACTGAAGACGGTCCAGCCGCGCCTGCACGGTCCCGCGCGCCACCCCGAGCCGCCGGGATGCTTCGAGGACGCCGATCCGCGGTTCGCGCGCCAGGAGCACGATGAGCCGCCCGTCCAGATGATCGATCGCCATGAGCCCGCCTTCGATGGTCACCCTGTACAGATAGTCCGGCCATCATGGCGACTGACTGAACACATTGACCAGCGAATGCGTGAACTATTGCGCACCTTGCGATGTGGGGAGAGCCTTCGAACATGACTGAGACTCTGCACACCAGCCCCGAAACCGCCCGGCAGGCCGACCCCTTCCCGGTCAAGGGAATGGACGCGGTCGTCTTCGCCGTGGGCAACGCCAAGCAGGCCGCGCACTACTACTCGACCGCCTTCGGCATGAAGCTGGTCGCCTACTCCGGACCGGAGAACGGCACCCGCGAGACCGCGAGTTACGTCCTGACCAACGGCGCCGCCCGCTTCGTGTTCACCTCCGTGATCAAACCGTCCACCGAGTGGGGCACCTTCCTCGCCGACCACGTCGCCGAGCACGGCGACGGCGTCATCGACCTCGCGATCGAGGTCCCGGACGCCCGCGCCGCGTACGCGTACGCCGTCGAGCACGGCGCCCGCGGCCTCACCGAGCCGCACGAGGTCAAGGACGAGCACGGCACCGTCGTCCTCGCCGCCATCGCCACGTACGGCAAGACCCGCCACACCCTGGTGGAGCGCTCCGGCTACGAGGGCCCCTACCTCCCCGGCTTCGCGGCGGCCTCGCCGATGGTCGAGCCGGCCGCCAAGCGCACCTTCCAGGCGATCGACCACTGCGTCGGCAACGTCGAGCTCGGCCGGATGAACGAATGGGTCGGCTTCTACAACCAGGTCATGGGCTTCACCAACATGAAGGAGTTCGTGGGCGACGACATCGCCACCGAGTACTCCGCCCTGATGTCGAAGGTCGTCGCCGACGGGACGCTCAAGGTCAAGTTCCCGATCAACGAGCCGGCCATCGCGAAGAAGAAGTCGCAGATCGACGAGTACCTGGAGTTCTACGGCGGCGCCGGTGTCCAGCACATCGCGCTCGCCACGAACGACATCGTCGCCTCGGTCCGCGCGATGCGCGCCGCCGGCGTCCAGTTCCTGGACACGCCGGACTCGTACTACGACACCCTCGGCGAGTGGGCCGGCGAGACCCGGGTGCCGGTCGAGACCCTGCGCGAGCTGAAGATCCTCGTCGACCGCGACGAGGACGGCTATCTGCTGCAGATCTTCACCAAGCCGGTCCAGGACCGGCCGACCGTCTTCTTCGAGATGATCGAGCGCCACGGCTCCATGGGCTTCGGCAAGGGCAACTTCAAGGCCCTGTTCGAGGCGATCGAGCGCGAGCAGGAGAAGCGCGGCAACCTCTGAGCCGTACCGTGCGCACATGACGCCGCCGCGGTCCGGGGCAGTACCCCGGACCGCGGCGGCCACGTCGTTCACGGCGTCCTGTTCGGGTCAGGGGCTCTTCGACGCCTCGGCCGACGCCTCCGGCTTCCCGGCCGCAGCGCTGCTCGCCGCGGCGTTCGACGGGGGCGGGGGAGGGGCAGGGGCCGCCTTCGAGGGGGCCGGAGCCTCTGGCCCCGTCTCCGGTTCCGTCTACCGTCCCGTCTCCCGCTTCGGCTCCGGTTTCGGCTCCGGGGCGGGCGGCGGCGTGGGCGGCCGCATGTCACCCGGCCCGCCCGCCGGCGGTTCGCCCAGCGCGTCCAGCGCCTCCCTGGCCAGCGGCGCGGCGAGCGGTGAGAAGGCCGGGTTGGTACGCACGGCCCGCTCCAGATTCCGGCGCGCCGGACCGTAGTCCTCCAGCTCCCGCTGGATCACGCCCAGGTGGTACGCGTACGAGGCGTTCCGCACACCCGTGCCGACGGCCCGCTGTGCGTACTCCAGGCCCTCCTCGGACTTCCCCGCCCGGTGCAGCGCCCAGCCCAGCGCGTCCGCCACCGCCGCACTGCGGTGCTGCTTCGCCCACTGGCCGCGCGACAGCTCCACCGCCTCCTCCGGGTCCCCGTGGTCGGCCTCGTAGCGGGCCAGCAGCAGGGACTCGTCGACCCCGGCCTTCTTCGCCCCGGCCACCATCTCCCGCACCGCCGCGTACTGGGTGCGGGCGTCCCCGTCCAGCCCCAGCGACTCGTACAGCTCGCCCAGTTCCAGGGCGTACTCCGGGCGCGGGAGCTTCTCCAGCGCGCTCCGGTACGCGGCCAGCGCCTCATCGGTGCGCTCCAGCGCCACCAGGGCCCGGGCCCGGCCCGCCAGCGAGGCGTGGTGACCGGCGTCCGTGCGCAGCGCCGCGTCGAACTGCGCCACCGCTTCCTCCGGTTCCCCCCGCTCCCAGGCCAGCTCCCCGAGCCGGTGCAGCGCCTCGGCCTTCTCGGCGGGCCGCGTCGCCCGGTCCGCCGCCTCCCGGGCGGTGGCCAGCGCGTCCTCGCGCCAGCCCTGGCCCCGGTACAGCTCGGCGGTGCGGGCCAGCGCCGGAACGCCCTTGCGCAGCTCACCGAACTTCTCCGTCGCCGCGGTCGCCGCCTTCTGGTCGCCGAGCCCGGTGTACGCGTCGATGAGGGCCGGGTACACGCTCCAGGCCTTCGGTCGCTGCCTCTTCACGGTCTCGCCCCACCGCTTCGCCGCGAGGAAGTCGTGCCGGGCGTTTGCCAGGGCCGCCAGGCCCACCCACGCCTCCTCGTTCCCGTGCTCGCCCGCCCGCGCCTCCAGCGAACGCTTCAGGGCCTCCTCGGCACGGGCGTAGTACGTCGTGTCCGCCGAACGCCGCGCCCACTCCACGTACGCCGTGCCGAGCGTCGCCAGGGACGGGGCGTCCTTCGGGTGGGACTCCACCCACTTCTGGCGGTCCCCGATCAGCGCGGTGAGGTCCGACAGCGAGGCGGGGGAGCCCGCGGCCGCCGCCGCCTCGGCCCGCTCGACCGGCCCCGGCTCCTTCGGCCCGTCGCCCTGCCCGTCCTCCACCGCCACCAGCGCCCCGGCCAGCAGCACCCCGGCGGCGACCGCGCCGAACGCGGCCCGGCGCAACGTCGTCCGCAGGGTGGGCGGCGGCGGGGGTACGGCGGTGGCGCCTTCGGCGGGCATCACGTAAGGGTCCTGCGGGGCCTTCGGGTCCTGTGGCCCCTGCGGGGACGGCTCGGGCGGCCGGCGGGACTCCGGACCCTGCTGCGACATGACATCCATGGCCATCACTGTGCGTCAGTCATACGAGCACACCGCTCCTTCGGATCGCCGCCGCCCACGGGTTCACACCATTGGCCCCGGGTGTCACGCTTGGATCATGAGCGATCTCCTCGAACGGCTGCGCGCGGGACTGCCTCCCGAGGCGCTGATCACCGATCCGGACGTCACCGCGTCCTACGCCCACGACATGGCGAGCTTCTGCGAGGCCGGCACCCCGGCCGTCGTGGTGCTCCCGCGCACGGTCGAGCAGGTCCAGCACGTCATGCGCACCGCCACCGCGCTGCGCGTCCCGGTCGTGCCGCAGGGCGCCCGTACCGGCCTGTCCGGCGCTGCCAACGCCTCGGACGGCTGCATCGTGCTCTCCCTGGTGAGGATGGACCGGATCCTGGAGATCAGCCCGGTCGACCGGATCGCCGTCGTCGAACCGGGCGTCGTCAACGCGGTCCTGTCACGCGCGGTGAACGAACACGGTCTGTACTACCCGCCGGACCCGTCCAGCTGGGAGACGTGCACCATCGGCGGCAACATCGGCACCGCGTCCGGCGGCCTGTGCTGCGTGAAGTACGGGGTCACCGCCGAGTACGTCCTGGGACTGGACGTCGTCCTCGCCGACGGACGGCTCCTGACCACCGGCCGCCGCACCGCCAAGGGCGTCGCCGGATACGACCTGACCCGGCTCTTCGTCGGCTCCGAGGGCAGCCTCGGAGTCGTCGTCAAGGCCGTCCTCGCGCTCAGGCCGCAGCCGCCCCGGCAGCTGGTCCTCGCCGCCGAGTTCCCCTCGGCAGCCGCCGCCTGTGACGCTGTGTGCCGGATCATGGAGCGCGGTCACACCCCGTCACTCCTCGAACTGATGGACCGTACGACCGTGCGTGCCGTCAACGCGATGGCCTCCATGGGCCTGCCCGAGACCACCGAGGCCCTGCTGCTCTGCGCCTTCGACACCCCCGACCCCGTCGCCGACCTCGCCGCCGTCGGAGCCCTGTGCACCGCCGCCGGGGCCACCGAGGTGGTCCCCGCCGACAATCCCGCCGAGTCCGAACTCCTCCTCCAGGCCCGCCGGATGTCGCTCACCGCCCTGGAGACCGTCAGGCCCGCCACGATGATCGACGACGTCTGCGTACCGCGCTCGCAGCTCGGCGCGATGCTCGCGGGCACGGCGGCCATCGCCGAGGAGTACGGCCTCACCATCGGCGTCTGCGCCCACGCGGGCGACGGCAACACCCACCCCGTCGTCTGCTTCGACCACCACGACCCCGACGAGTCGCGCCGGGCCCGCGAGTCCTTCGACGCGATCATGGCGCTCGGCCTCGAACTGGGCGGGACCATCACCGGTGAACACGGCGTCGGCGTCCTCAAGAAGGAGTGGCTCGCCCGCGAACTGGGCGAGACCGGCCTCGAACTCCAGCGCTCCGTCAAGGCGGCCTTCGACCCGCTGGGCCTGCTCAACCCCGGCAAGCTTGTCTGACGGCGGCCCCCCTGTCCGGCCGCCCTCACGCCTCGCCGTCCTGGGACGGCGCGTCGTCCGACTGCCACGGGTCGCCCAGCCAGAGGTCGTCGGCCGGCAGCGGGGCCAACAGCTCCGCCAGCGCCTCGTCGATGCCGAGCCGGTCGCTCTCCGAACCCGGCGGCACCACCCGCAGGGTCCGCTCCACCCAGGCGGCCACGGCCGCCGAGTTCATTTCCAGCAGGGCGTTGCCGTCGGGGGAGGTGAGGGCCACACAGATGACGCCGCGGCCCGCGACCTTCGTCGGCCAGATCCGTACGTCCCCGTGCCCGCACGGCCGGAACACGCCCTCCACCAGCAGCTCCCGGGCGAACGTCCAGTGCACGGGCGACTCGGAGCCGATGTGGAAGGCGATGTGGACGGCGTACGGGTCGTCCGTGCGATACGTCAGCCGGGCGGGTACCGGAATGGACCGCTCGGGGGACAGGACCAGCTTCAGCTCCAGCTCACGTTCCACGATGCTCATCATGAGAATGCACAACCTTCCGGTGCTCGTGGGACGGCCCCGTGACCGTCCCGCACAAGGAGAGAGCGCCCTCCCCGCCACCTATTACGCGACTTCTCAAAAAAACATCGCGCAGTCCCGAAAGTGGTCCCAAACAGGTGGAGCGGCCCGGGGGCGGCCGACGGTCTGATAGATGTGGACCCTTGTATTGAGGCCGTCCGCCCGCCCGGCGGGGACGGCCTGAGGCCTCGAAGAGATACGGGACCCGCTGATGAGCGCGCCAACTCCGGCACCCGGTGACGAAAGCCCCCGCGAGGGCTACTACCCCGACCCCTCCATCCCCGGTTACGTCCGGTACTGGAACGGCGCGTCCTGGGTCCCCGGCACGAGCCGCCCCGCGCCCCGTCAGGCGGGTCCGGCCGCCGCTCCCGCCGCCGGTGGGCAGGCCGCACCGGTGGAGGAGACCGGGCCGATCTTCTTCGACGAGGAGGACGGTCCCCAGGGGGGCGTCCAGGATGGTCCGGCGGCCCCGGCGGCCGGATCCGGTGAACCCGCCGCGGACCACCCCGGCTCCGCGTCCGTCTGGCAGGCGGACACCGCACGCCAGAACGGTTTCGGCGGCGAACGGGACCGCCGGGTCGACTGGGGCGGGCCGGTCCAGGAGCCCGCCGGCCACCCCTCGGCGTCGGCCGACCCGAGGGCGCCGCTGGCCCAGGACCCGGCCGGCGGCGCGCTGCCGGGGATGAGGGAGGGCGGCCGGTCCGCCGAGCAGGCCGGGTCGCGTCCGCCGACCGACGGGACGGTCACGATCCGCGCCGTGGGACCGCGCGCCACGGGGCCCGACACCGCACAGTCCGACGCCGCACACTCCGGCGCCGTTCAGCCCCCCGTTCCGGCCCCGTCGGACGCGGGTACGCAGCAGGGGCCGCAGAACGTGGGCGCGGCACAGAACAGTCTCGCACCGGCTCCCGCGCCCCGGGCACTGCCGGCGCAGGCACAGCACGCGCAGCAGCCACAGCAGTCACAGCGGCAGCCACTGGCACAGCAGGCGCAGGGACAGCAGGCAGCCCTGCCGACCTCCGCGCCGGCCGTCCCGGCTCCCGCTCCCGTACCGCAGGAAGTGCGGCAGGGGCCGGTTCAGGCGCCCGCCCCCGCGCCCACGCCGTCCCCCGCTCCCGTAACCCCGGCGGCCCCGCGGACCCCGCTGCCGCCGGGCCCCGGCGGCGGCTCGGCCTCCTGGGCGCAGCAGGTCCACCAACTGGCCCAGCCCGAAGCGCAACAACGGCAACCGCTCCAGCAGCAGCCGCCCCAGCTCCAGCCCCAGGGGCCGGGCGCGGACCAGCCCGTCGTGCCCTGGAAGCCGCCGGTCGACGACCCCTTCCAGCAACTCGCCCGCAACCAGGCCTCGGCCCGGCCCGCGGGGCTCGGCAAGCGGTTCGCGGCCCGGCTGGTCGACAGCCTCGTGCTCGGCGCGGCCGTCGGGGCGGCGGCCGTCCCGCTGGCGACCCGGGCGCTCGACCACATCGACCGGAAGATCACCGCGGCGAAGGAGACGGGGGAGACGGTCACCGTCTGGCTGCTGGACTCCACCACCGGGGCGCTGCTGGGGGCGCTGCTCGCCGCGTTCCTCCTCATCGGCTTCCTCCTGGAGGCGCTGCCGACGGCCAAGTGGGGCCGGACGCTGGGCAAGAGGCTCTGCGGTCTCGACGTACGGGACATCGAGTCCCACGACGCGCCCACCCTGGGCGCGGCCCTGCGCCGCTGGCTCGTCTACGGCGTGCTGGGGCTGCTCGTCATCGGCGTGGTCAACGTTCTCTGGTGCCTGATCGACCGGCCCTGGCGCCAGTGCTGGCACGACAAGGCGGCCCGCACCTTCGTCGCCGGTTGAGCCGGCTGTCCGGCCTGAGCCGCCTGCCCGGGCTCGGCGTGCCCGGAGGCACGCGTACCCGGACGCCGCGACACCGTGTGGCCGGCTCCGGGGGAACGCGTGCCCGAGCGCGCGGCGACATGCCCGTTTAGACTCGGATGCCGCTCGGTGTCCCCCGAACGCACCTGAGCCGTTGCGGGGCCCCGTGGAGCGGGATGCACTGCCCCCATGAGCAACGACCAGCCGACGCCCGGCCAGCCGCCCGAGGACGACGATCCGTTCCTCAAGAAGCCGCAGGAGCCCTCGCCGCCGTCCGAGGGTCAGCCGTACGGCAGCGCGCCGCCCCCGCCGCCGCCTCCGCCCCCGCCGAATGATCCGTACGGCGGCGGCTTCGGAGCGCCCGATCCACTGGCCGGGATGCCGCCGCTCGCCGAGCCGGGGAAGCGGATCCTGGCGCGCCTCGTCGACTTCCTCGTCATCTCGATCCCGCTGTACCTGATCTCGCTGCCCTGGGGCGGTGCCGTCGACGTCAACGGGGACGGCGACGACGGGTTCGGCGACGCCGTCGCCAACGGGTACGGCGGGAGCCAGCTGCTGTGGTCGATCATCGGCCTGGTGGTCTACGTCGCCTACGACACGTACTTCACCCACAAGGACGGACGCACGCTGGGCAAGCGGCTGCTCAAGCTGCGCGTCGCGATGCTCAACGACGGGCGGGTGCCCGACACCGGGGCCGCGCTGATGCGGGCCGTCGTGCTGTGGGCCCCGGCGCTGCTGTGCTGCCCGTGCCTGTGGTGGCTGATCAACATCGTGCTGATGTTCACCGACAAGCCCTACCGGCAGGGGCTCCAGGACAAGGCGGCCAAGACGGTGGTGGTGGCCGCCCGCTGACGGGCGGTCACCCTCCGGTCTGTCGCCCGCTCAGCGGCGCAGTGAGTGGTCGCTCGCCGGCGCCGACGAGGGGCCCGCCGTCACCCGCTCCCGGGCTCCGATGCCCTCCAGCGCGTGGTGGGTCCGGGCGGCGGCGTCGGCGGTCGCCGTCCGTCCCGCACCCTCCGCGGCGCGGTGGCGAGGGAGCGGCAGGCGCACGGCGACCAGGAGGCCGAGGGCCAGCGCGGTCGTCCCGACGGCGGCGACGCCGATGCCGGACTCCGTGCGGAACAGCAGCAGCAGGGCGAGCGTCGTGACGACGACGGTGGCCGAACCGTAGGCGAACTGTGCGGCAGTCGGACGCGGCATGGCGGTTTCCGTCCTCGGGACGTCGGGTGGGCGGGCGGCGGTCGGCACGGTCGTGCGCGCCGAACGACCCTACGACGGTGAATGCCCGGGCCGGACCGGTAGTAAGCGTGACCTAACACACGGTACCGGTGCACAGGGGGCGCACGGAGTCACGCCGCTCACCAACCGGACAGTGGGGCGCGCCTGTTGGTATGGGGTGAACGGCCAGGTCCGGGCCGCGGACGTTCTTTTGCCGTTCCCATGCCCTTCCCATACCGTCCGCATACCGGAAGGACGCTCCGCATAGTGCACTTGGTCTGTTCAAGTCAAGGTCTGTCTTTTCTCTCATAACTCCGATCGAATGTCGTCACTTGTGACGCGTTTACGCGCGCGGCCCGCTTTCTACCCCCCTGGCCGCTGCGCGGACGCCCGGGGAGGACTGCATCAAGTGACCAATCAGAGACAGGCGCTTCGCGCCGCCGCCGTTGTCGTGGCCATGGCCGCGACCGCCGCGACGGCGTCGACCTTCGCCACCGCTCAGGCGCATGACGGCGCATCAGGTTCCGGTGTCTCCACCGTCGACCGCCGTGACCCGGCGCCGGCCAAGGGGCACGTGGAGCACAACCTGGAGGGCCCCTTCAGCGAGCAGCAGGCCGCTCAGCGCGAAGCCGCGCTGGAGCAGGTGCTGTCCGGGGACAAGAAGGTGACGAACCGGGGCGGCTCCAAGGTCGTCAAGCTCGGCGCCAAGAAGTACGTGGAGCTCGGCCGGGAGAAGACCGACAAGATCTTCACCATCCTGCTGGAGTTCGGCGACCAGGTCGACGACACCACGATGTTCGACCCGGACGGCGACGGCCCCAAGCCGCCCGTCAAGAAGTTCGGGGGAGCCCCGGGCCCGGCCCACAACAAGATCGCCAAGCCGGACCCGAAGAAGGACAACAGCACCGCCTGGAAGGACGACTACAACCGGGAGCACTTCCAGGAGCTCTACTTCGGCGAGGGCAAGGGCGTCCACTCGCTCAAGACCTACTACGAGAAGACCTCCTCGGGCCGCTACTCGGTCGAGGGAGAGGTCTCCGACTGGGTCAAGGTCCCCTACAACGAGGCCCGTTACGGCTCCAACTACTGCGGCCAGTCCAACTGTGCCAACGTGTGGGACGCGGTGCGCGACGGCGTGAACGCCTGGGTCGCCGACCAGCAGGCCAAGGGCCGCACCGACGCGGAGATCAAGGCGAACCTCGCGGAGTACGACGAGTGGGACCGCTACGACTTCGACGGTGACGGCAACTTCAACGAGCCCGACGGCTACATCGACCACTTCCAGCTGGTGCACGCCGGCGAGGACGAGTCGGCCGGCGGCGGCGCCGAGGGCACCAACGCCATCTGGGCGCACCGTTGGTACGCGTACGGCACCAACGCCGGTGCGACCGGCCCCGCGGACAACAAGGCCGGTGGCGCGCAGATCGGCGACACGGGCATCTGGGTCGGTGACTACACCGTCCAGCCCGAGAACGGCGGCCTGGGCGTCTTCGCCCACGAGTACGCCCACGACCTCGGCCTCCCGGACCTGTACGACACCTCCGGCGGCGGCGAGAACTCGGTCGGCTTCTGGTCCCTGATGTCGGCGGGCTCCTGGCTCGGCACCGGCACGGGCGAGATCGGCAACCTGCCGGGCGACATGACCTCGTGGGACAAGCTCCAGCTGGGCTGGCTCGACTACGACAAGGCCAAGGCCGGCAAGACCTCGCTGCACAAGCTGGGCGTCTCGGAGTACAACACCAAGAACCCGCAGGCGCTCGTCGTCGAGCTGCCCGAGAAGGCCGTCACCACCACCGTCGTCAAGCCCGCCGAGGGTGCGAAGCAGTGGTGGAGCGACATGGGCGACAACCTGGCGAACACCCTGACCCGCTCGGTCGACCTGACCGGCAAGTCCAAGGCCACGCTGGACCTTTCCGGCTGGTACGACATCGAGGCCGAGTACGACTACCTCTACACCGAGGTGTCCGACAACGGTGGCGCCAACTGGACCGCGCTCGACGGCACCGCCGACGGCAGGGCCCTCCCGCGCGACGCCAGTGACAAGCCGGCCCTGACCGGCGTCTCGGGCGCGTACAAGAAGCTGTCCTTCTCCCTGGACGCCTACGCGGGCAAGAAGGTCGACCTCCGCTTCCGCTACCAGACGGACGGCGGCGCGGGCGGCAAGGGCTTCGCGGCCGACGCCATCACCGTCACGGCCGACGGCGCCGCGCTCTTCTCGGACAACGCCGAGGGTGACGACAACGGCTGGACCGCGAAGGGCTTCTCGCGCATCGGCGAGTCCTTCACCCAGAACTACCCGCAGTACTACATCGCGGAGAACCGCCAGTACGTGTCGTACGACGAGACCCTCAAGGTCGGCCCGTACAACTTCGGCTTCTCCGGCACCCGTCCGGACTGGGTCGAGCACTACGCGTACCAGAACGGTCTGCTGGTCTGGCTCTGGGACACCTCCCAGAAGGACAACAACACCTCCGTCCACCCGGGCCAGGGTCTGATCCTGCCGGTCGACGCGCACGCCAAGCCGCTGAAGTGGAAGGACGGCTCGCTCCTGCGCAACAAGATCCAGCCGTTCGACGCGCCGTTCAGCTGGTACCCGAACCAGGGCTTCACGCTCCACAACGCGGACGTCCCGCTGCACATCAAGCCCGCCCTGGGCAACCCGGTCTTCGACGACCGCAAGGGCACCTACTGGTACAAGGAGAACCCCACCGGCGGTGTCAAGGTTCCTGACACGAACACCCGCATCTCCATCGTCCACGAGCCCCGCAACGGCTCGACGATGAGCGTGCTGGTCAGCCCCTCGGGCCGCTGATCAAGTAAAACCGCAGGTCACACCATGATCGGCCGTCGCCCCCTAGCGGGCGGCGGCCGATCGTGTTTAGGTGCGTCTTGTTCACATCCTTATTGACACGACGTCTCACGGGGGAGCGCGGAGCATGGCAGGCGGAGGATTCTGCAGGTTGCCGAACGGCACGGTGGTGGTCGCACTGACCCTGACCGGACCGGCCGACGGAGCAGGCCCCCACGGGGGTACGGGGGCGGGGCCCGGGGCCCCGGTGCGGGTGCTCGTGCACGCGGCGAACCGGGCGCGCGCCCTGACCAGGCTGCGCAACCTGGGGCTGCGGGCGGTCTACCTGCGCGGCAACGACCGGCCGCCCACGCCGGACGAGGTCACGGCGGTGCTGCACCATCCGGACGGGATGCTGTGGCGGGCCGCCCCGCGGACGGACCCGGCCGGCCTGCCGGGCCTCGCGTCCCCGTCGCCCCCGCCCTCTCCGTCGCCCCTGTCGTGCCAGGAGCTGTGGCACCCGATCAGGGCCCTGCTGGGCCCCGCCGGACACGCCGGACCGGCCCGCCCGGCCGCGTAGGGACGGGCGCGGGGCGGACGCCCCTACGCGACCACGGGGGTGCCGGAGAGCTTCACGCCCGCCGTGCGCATCTCCGCGAGGGCCCGTTCCGTGGTCGCCCCGGACACGCCCGCGGTCAGGTCGAGCAGCACGTGCGTGACGAAGCCCTCGCGGGCCGCGTCCAGCGCGGTGGCCCGTACGCAGTGATCGGTGGCGATGCCGACGACGTCGACCTCGGTGACCTCGCGGTCGCGCAGCCACTGGGCGAGGCCGGTCCCGTTCTCGTCGGAGCCCTCGAACCCGCTGTACGCGGCCGCGTACGCCCCCTTGTCGAACACCGTGTCGATCGCGCCGGAGGCGACGGCGGGCGCGAAGTTCGGGTGGAAGCCGACCCCTTCCGTACCGGCGACGCAGTGCACCGGCCAGGAGTGCTCGAAGTCCGGGCTGGGCGAGAAGTGGTCGCCCGGGTCGATGTGGTGGTCGCGGGTGGCCACCACGTGGCGGTAGCCGGGCTGGGCGTCGCCGATCAGGTCGGTGATGGCGGCGGCGACGTCGGCACCGCCCGCCACCGCGAGGCTGCCGCCCTCGCAGAAGTCGTTCTGAACGTCCACGACGATCAATGCGCGGTGCATGGCGGGTGTCCTTCGGTGGGGGCGGGAGCGGATGGAGCGGGGCGGGAGCGGGGTGGGGACCGGAGCGGGATGGCGCCGAGCGGAGGGGGAGCCGGGGTTTCCGGGTGGGTCCGCGGGTTCGAGCCTAGGCACTGGACCGTCACAATCAAGCCCGTCCGCCAAACCCCCGGTTCCGGATCCGACCGGTCCGGACGGCCGGGGCGGCTCCCGCGGGCCGCCCCGCGCCGTTCTCAGGCGTACTCGGTCGGGATCACCGGCTCGCCCCGGGAGAGCTGGATCGCCGACATCGGCAGCCCCGCGCGCGCGGCCACGTGCCGCTCCCGGACCGCGTCCAGCGGCTCGCGGGCGACCACCTCGCCTGCCCGGACCAGCTCCACCAGCAGCTGCCGGTCGGCCAGCTCCTCGGGGACCGGACCGGTGCCGACCACCTCGGCCTCGGCGACGCCGTGCGCGTCGGTCCTGCGGGCGGCCCACTTGCGGCCGCCCTTCGACGACTTCGCGCCGAGCGACTTCTTCGCCACCGGCACCAGCGGGGCGTCCGGCTCCGCCGAGCCGGCGCGGGCCACCAGCTTGTAGACCATGGAGCAGGTGGGGTGCCCGCTCCCGGTGACCAGCTGGGTGCCGACCCCGTACGCGTCCACCGGCGCGGCGGCCAGCGAGGCGATGGCGTACTCGTCCAGGTCCGAGGTCACCACGATCTTGGTGTCCGTCGCCCCCAGCTCGTCCAGCTGCTGCCGGACCCGGTGCGCGACCAGGAGCAGGTCCCCGGAGTCGATCCGTACGGCGCCCAGCTCGGGCCCCGCAATCTCGACGGCCGCCCGGACCGCCTCGGTCACGTCGTACGTGTCGACCAGCAGCGTCGTGCCCCGGCCCAGTGAATCCACCTGCGCCCGGAACGCGTCGCGCTCGGTGTCGTGCAGCAGGGTGAAGGCGTGTGCGCTCGTGCCGACGGTAGGGATCGCCCACCGGAAGCCGGCCGCCAGGTCGGACGTGGCGTCGAAGCCACCGACGAACGCGGCGCGGGCCGAGGCGACCGCGGAGAGCTCGTGGGTGCGGCGCGCGCCCATCTCGATCAGCCGGCGGTCCCCGGCGGCGGCCGACATCCGCGAGGCGGCGGCGGCGATGGCGGAGTCGTGGTTGAGGATGGAGAGGATCACCGTCTCCAGCAGCACGCACTCGGCGAAGGAACCCTCCACCCGCAGGATCGGGGAGCCGGGGAAGTAGACCTCGCCCTCCGGATAGCCCCAGATGTCGCCGCTGAAACGGTATCCGGCCAGCCATTCGAGGGTAGGCTCGTCGACGATGTTCTGCTGCCGCAGGAAGCCGATCATCTCGTCGTCGAAGTGGAAGTTCTCGACCGCGTCCAGCACCCGGCCGGTGCCCGCGACGACTCCGTAGCGCCGCCCCTCGGGCAGCCGGCGGGTGAACGCCTCGAAGACCGAGTGCCGGTCGGCGGTGCCGGCCTTGAGGGCCGCCTGCACCATGGTCAGCTCGTACTGGTCGGTGAAGAGCGCGGTCGACGGAACGCCGACCCGTCGCCCGAGGTCCGCTGGGTTCATGGCTGGGATGCTACCCCCTATTCGTCAAAGTGACGAGATGTGGGGTCCGTTTATGCGCGGGACCCGCCCGGGTGGCAGCATGGGACAGGTGAGCGTTGCTACCCCGCTAGAGATCGAACGTCCCGATTCGGCCGAGGAGACCTTCGCGGTCCCCGAGCCGGACGTCCCATGGGTGACGCTCGTCCACAATGACCCGGTCAACCTCATGAGCTACGTGACCTACGTCTTCCAGGCCTACTTCGGCTACCCGAAGGACAAGGCCCACCGGCTCATGATGGACGTGCACCAGAAGGGCCGCGCCGTCGTCTCCAGCGGGAGCCGCGAGGAGATGGAGCGCGACGTCCAGGCCATGCACGGATACGGACTGTGGGCCACCCTCACCCAGGACCGCAACTAGGCCTCGGAGGCCCTGGCCCCTTCAGGGCCCCGCCCGCCCCTCGCCCCGCCCGTCCCCGCCCCGCCTTCCCCCCGCCCCGTTCGACCCACCATCGGAGAATCCATGGCCGGCCATTTCGAGGCCACCCCAGGCGGCGGCGCGGCCGTCGCGCTCGACGAGGTCGAGATCTCCATCCTGCGCTCCCTCGCCGTCCAACTGCTCGAACTGATCGGCCCCGGCGAGACGCCCGCCGACGGCGAGGACCCGCTCGCCGCCCTCTTCGCCGAGGGCCCCAGCAAGCCGCCGTCCGACCCGGCGCTCGCCCGGCTCTTCCCCGACGCCTACGGCGGCCCCGACAGGCCCGCCGAGGGCGGAAAGCCGGAGGAGGAGCTCCGCGAGCTCTCGTCCGAGTTCCGCCGCTTCACCGAGAACGACCTGCGCTCCGGCAAGCGCGAGGACGCCGTCACCGTCGTCCGCACCCTGGACGCGCTCTCGCCCGCCGGGGACGGCGGCGCCGTCCTCACCCTCACCGGCGACGAGTGCCGCAGCTGGCTGCGCTCCCTCAACGACCTGCGCCTGACCATCGGCACCCGGCTGGAGGTCTCCGACGAGGACGAGGGCGGCGAGGGCTCGCTCTACCGGCTGCCCGACGCCGATCCGCGCAAGCCGATGGTGATGGCCTACCTCTGGCTCGGCGCACTCCAGGAAACGCTCGTCGAAACGCTCATGCCGTAGGGCCGTAATGCCCTGAAGGGAAAGGGTGCCCGCCCGCCACGCCGGGGCGGGCACCCTCTGTTCGCTCAACGGACGCTCAGATCCGCATAAAGATCACACCAAATGATCCGGCCTTTTCGTGCCGGACGGAACCCCTTGCCCGCTTTTTCCTGTGTCGTGCGCCACAGAATGTCCCATCGTGTTCCGCGGCGGCCGTGTTAAATCTTCACGACCGCCCGGGAACGCCACCCCTGTTCCCGGGGGCGCCACGAACCGGCCGAACGCCGACGGCACTCCATCCATATCCGGGGGGATCAGGACCTGATCCGCAGCCTTGTGCGGCGCGGATCGGCGTGGAGAAAGGCGCACCACCATGACATCGGCGCAGGTCGACGAGGGACAGGCCGACAAGGGCCGGCCCGGCGGCGACGCCGGGGAATCCGGGACCAGTGGCGAGGGATACCAGCGCGGTCTGGGAGCTCGTCAGATCCAGATGATCGCCATCGGCGGAGCCATCGGCACCGGGCTCTTCCTCGGCGCGGGCAAAGCCATCGACCGGGCCGGACCCAGCCTCGTCCTGGCTTACGTCATCGCGGGCCTGGTCATCTTCTTCATCATGCGGGCGCTGGGTGAACTCCTCATGTACCGCCCGGTCTCCGGCTCCTTCTCGGAGTACGCACGGGAATTCCTCGGCCCCTTCTTCGGATTCGTGACCGGCTGGACCTACTGGCTCTTCTGGGTCGTCACCGGAATCACCGAAGTCACCGCCGCCGCCACCTATATGACGTACTGGTGGAACATTCCGCAGTGGCTGTCCGCCCTGGTGTTCACCGTCATTCTGTACGGCGCCAACCTGATCTCCGTGAAGCTCTTCGGTGAGCTGGAGTTCTGGTTCTCCATGGTCAAGGTCACCGCGATCATCGGCATGATCCTGATCTGCGCCGGCGTCCTCACCGTCGGATTCTCCGACGCCGACGACACCGCCACCGTCGCCAACCTCTGGAACGACGGCGGCTTCTTCCCCAACGGCGTCACCGGCACGCTCATGACGCTCCAGATCGTCATGTTCGCCTTCCTGGCCGTGGAACTCGTCGGCGTCACCGCCGGGGAGTCCAAGGACCCCGAGACCGTGCTGCCCAAGGCCATCAACACCGTGCCGTGGCGCATCGCCGTCTTCTACGTCGGCGCGCTGATCATGATCCTCTCGGTCGTGCCCTGGTCCACCTTCAAGCCCGGCGTCTCCCCGTTCGTGAAGGCCTTCGAGGAGATGGGGTTCAGCGTCGGCGCCGCCATCGTCAACTTCGTCGTCCTCACCGCCGCGCTCTCCTCCTGCAACTCCGGCATGTACTCCACCGGCCGCATGCTCCGCGATCTCGCCCTCAACGGCCAGGGCCCCCGCGCCTTCACCAAGCTGACGAAGAACGGCCTGCCGCTGGTGGGCACCACGTTCTCCGCCGCCCTGATGCTCGTCGGCGTGTGGATCAACTACCAGTGGCCGGGCAAGGCGTTCACCTACGTCGTCTCCTTCGCCACGATCTCCGGCATGTGGGCCTGGATCATGATCCTGATCAGCCAGATCCGCTACCGCCGCGCGGCTGACGCCGGTCTGCTCCCGCAGTCCTCGTTCAAGGCCCCCGGAGCCCCGTACACGAGCTGGTTCGCGCTCCTCTTCATCGGCCTGGTCGTCGTGATGATGGCGATCGACGAGGACACCAGGATCTCGCTCTACTGCGCACCGCTGTGGGCGCTCCTCCTCTTCGTCTCCTACCGGGCGATCCAGGCGCGCACCCCGGAGAAGACCCCGTCCAGCACCCGATGACCCCGGGGGCGGGCCCCACACCGCCCCCTTCCCGGACCGCCCCGGCCGCCCCAACGGCCGACGTGTCCAGCATGCGGCCCCTTCCGTACCACCCACCGGTACAGAAGGGGCCGCCTGCTTATCCTGGCGCCATGCTGACCATCACCCAGACGCTCTACGACCAGATCGTCGCCCACTCCCGAGCCGACCACCCCGACGAGGCGTGCGGAGTGGTGGCGGGCCCGGCCGGGACGGACCGCCCCGAGCGCTTCATCCCGATGCTCAACGCCGCCCGCTCGCCCACCTTCTACGAGTTCGACTCGGCCGACCTCCTCAAGCTCTACCGTGACATGGACGACCGCGACGAGGAGCCCGTGATCGTCTACCACTCGCACACGGCGACCGAGGCCTACCCCTCCCGCACCGACGTCACCTACGCCAACGAACCCGGAGCCCACTACGTCCTGGTCTCGACCGCCGACACCGACGACGCCGGACCCTTCCAGTTCCGCTCGTACCGCATCGTGGACGGCGAGATCACCGAGGAAGACGTGCGGATCGTCGAGGCGTACTGACCCACCAGGGCCCCCCAGGGACCCACCAGGGACCCACTCCGGGTGCCCCCGCTGGGTGCCCCCGCAGCGGCCCCCGCACGGGTCTGGCACACTGCCCCCAGACCCAACGAGGCAGCAGGAACACAGGAAGCCGGTGCGAATCCGGCACGGTCCCGCCACTGTGACCGGGCCCCCTCCCACGCGGACGACTCCCCAGCGGACGACGTCGCACCGGAGGGCGGCCCGGAAGTCAGGAACTGGCCCGCCGCCTTCTCGCATCGACCAGGGGACGCGGAAATCCCCCGGAGAGGCCTCGCCATGTCCCGGCGCACCCCCGCGCTCATAGCCGCCGCCGTGCTGCTCCCGCTCGCCCTCACCGCCTGCTCCACCCCGGACGGCGACGCCACCGCCGGGGACGGGGCCGCGGCGAAGAGCGAAGGATTCCCGTACACCGTGAAGAACTGCGGTGTCACCACCACGTTCGAGGCCCCGCCGAAGCGCGTCGTCACCATGAACCAGCACGTCACCGAGATCATGCTGGAACTGGGCCTGAAGAAGTCCCTCGTCGGCACCGCCTACCTCGACGACCAGGTCCTGCCGAAGTACGCGAAGGACTACGCGTCCGTCCCCGTCATCGCCAAGGAGTACCCCTCCTACGAGCAGGTCCTCGCCGCCAACCCCGACTTCGTCTACGGCGGCTACGGCAGCGCCTTCACCGCCGGCGACGGCCGCGGCCGCGAGGCCCTGAAGAAGTCCGGCATCGAGAGCCGGCTCAACACCGAGAGCTGCACCAAGGGCGACCAGCCCATGGACACCCTCTACGAGGAGATCCGCCAGGTCGGCCGCACCTTCGGCGTCACCGACCGCGCCGAGGCCTGGATCAAGCAGGCCAAGGCCGACAACGCCGCCACCGCGAAGAAGCTCACCGGCATCGAGCCCGTCCCCGTCTTCGTCTACGACAGCGGCGACAAGACCGCCTCCACCGCGGGCGGCGAGGGCATCGGCAACGAGCTGATCGAGCGGGCCGGCGGCACCAACGTCTTCGCCGACCTCGACAAGTCCTTCGGCGACGCCTCCTGGGAGAACGTCGTCGCCCGCAAGCCCGAAGTCATCGTGATCTACGACTACGGCGCCACCACCGTCGAACAGAAGAAGAAGCGCCTCCTCGGCGACCCGGCCCTCACCGACGTCCCCGCCATCAAGAACAAGCGCTTCGCGGTCATGCCGCTCTCCGACGCCGTCCTCGGCGTCCGCGTCCCCGCCGCCGTCGACAAGCTCGCGGCCCAGCTCCACCCGGGGGCCACCACCCCGTGAGCTGCCGCACCCCCGCACCGCGGCGGCTGCTCCGCTACACCCTGGTGCTCGGCGTCCTCGCCGCGCTCCTCGCCGCCGCCGTGCTCGCCGCACTCGCCCTCGGCTCCGTCCGCATCCCGCCCGGCCAGGTCCTCTCCATCCTGACCGGGCGGGCGGACGCGAGCCCCTTCCGCACGATCGTCCTGGACGTCCGGCTGCCCCGGGTGCTGCTCGGCATCGTCGTCGGCGCCGGACTCGCCGTCATCGGCACCGTCCTCCAGGCCCTCGTACGCAACCAGCTCGCCGACCCGTTCCTCCTCGGCGTCTCCTCCGGAGCCTCCACCGGCGCCGTCCTGGTGATCGTCCTCGGCATCGGCGCGACCCTCGCCACCACCGTCACCATCCCGGCGGCCGCCTTCGCGGGCGCGCTGCTCTCGCTGCTCCTCGTCTACACCCTGGCGCGCGGCGGAGGCGGCCTCACCACCAACCGGCTCGTCCTCGCCGGGGTAGCCGTCTCCTACGTCCTCTCCGCCCTGACCAGCCTGATCCTGGTCACCTCCGCCCGCGCCGACCACCTCCAGGAAGTCCTCTACTGGACCCTCGGCGGCCTCGGCGCGGCCCGCTGGGACATGCTCGCGCTCCCCGCGGTCACCCTGGTCGTCGGCACCGCCGTCCTCCTCGCCCTGGCCCGCCCGCTCGACCTGCTCCTGGTGGGGGAGGAGGGCGCGACCGTCCTCGGCCTCGACACCGCCCGCTTCCGGGCCGCCGTCTTCGTCCTCGCCTCCCTCATGACCGGGGTGCTCGTCGCGTACAGCGGGGCGATCGGCTTCGTCGGGCTGATGGTCCCGCACATGGCCCGGATGGCCGTCGGCGCGGCGCACCGCGTACTGCTCCCGGTCGTCGCCATCGGCGGCGCGGTGTTCCTGGTCCTCGCCGACCTGGCCGCCCGGACGCTCGCCGCCCCGCAGGACATCCCGGTCGGCGTGCTCACCGCGCTGACCGGCGGCCCGTTCTTCCTCTGGATGCTCCGCCGCCGCCCCGAAGGAGCGCCCGTATGAAGACGCAACGCGTCGAGCGAGCCCGCCCGACCGCTCCGCACGCCCCGGGAGCCCGCCCATGACCACCCTGCGCACCGAGAGCCTCTCGTACGGGGTCGGCGAGGGCCGCCACCTCGTCGACGCCGTCGACCTCACCGCCGCCGACGGCGAGACCGTCGGCCTCGTCGGCCCCAACGGCAGCGGCAAGACCACCCTCCTGCGCTGCGTCTACGGCACCCTGCGCCCCACCCACGGCCGCGTCCTCCTCGACGGCGACGACCTCGCCGCCCTCCCCGTGAAGGCCCGCGCCCAGCGCATCGCCACCGTTCCGCAGGACGGCCACGCCGGCTTCGAGCTCACCGTCGGCCAGGTCGTCGCGATGGGCCGCGCCCCGCACAAACGGTTCTGGGAGGCGGACACCGCCGCCGACACCGCCCTGGTCACCGAGGCCCTCGCCCGGGTCGGCATCGCCGCCCTCGAACCCCGTACGTTCGCCACCCTCTCCGGCGGCGAACGCCAGCGCGCCCTGGTCGCCCGCGCCCTGGTCCAGCAGCCGTCGCTCGTCGTCCTGGACGAGCCGACCAACCACCTGGACATCCGCTACCAGCTGGAGATCCTCTCCCTGGTCCGCGACCTCGGCACCACCAACCTCCTCGCCCTGCACGACCTCAACCTCGCCGCGTACTACTGCGACCGCCTCTACGTCCTCAAGGACGGCCTCGTCGTCGCCTCCGGCACCCCGCAAGAGGTCCTCACGGCCGAACTGCTGGGCGACGTGTACGGCGTCGCCGCCGAGGTCAGCACCCACCCGAAGACCGGCGCTCCCACGGTCGTCTACCTGCCGGAAGGGCTCACCCGGACCCCGCTGTCCGCATAGTGGTCGCTCGCCATCCACCATCTGATATGACACTCGGGTTTCCGCACGGGGAATCGATACGATGCCCGCATGGTTCCCCATGACGTGAGCAACAAGACGCCGGGCGCGCTGCTCGTCGCGCGGCTGCACGTCGACCTGTGCAGGCTCGCCAGCGCGATCTGTCCCGCCCGCAGCCTGCCCGTGAGCCGCCCGGCCTGAGCCGCGGTCCGCGCGCCCACCGATACGCACCACCCCCCGCGCGGGGGCAGAAACGCGCGCCACCACGCCACCTCCACGCTTTCGACAGGAGCCCACGCCATGGCCATCGAGGTCCGCATCCCGACCATCCTCCGCACCTACACCGACGGCGCGAAGGCCGTCGAAGGCAACGGGGACACCCTCGCCGACCTCTTCGCCGACCTGGAGAGCCGCCACACCGGCATCCGTGAGCGCATCGTCGACGGCGCCAACGGCGAACAGCTCCGCCGCTTCGTGAACGTCTACCTCAACGACGAGGACGTCCGCTTCCTCGACGGCATCTCCACCAAGCTCAGCGACGGCGACAACGTCACGATCCTCCCGGCCGTCGCCGGCGGCATGCGCTGATGCGGTACGACTCCCCGCTGGCGGCCGTGGGCAACACACCTCTGGTGCGTCTGCCCCGGCTGTCCCCGTCCGAGGACGTACGGATCTGGGCCAAGCTGGAGGACCGCAACCCCACCGGCTCGATCAAGGACCGCCCCGCGCTCCACATGGTCGAGCAGGCGGAGAAGGACGGCCGGCTGACACCCGGCTGCACCATCCTGGAACCCACCAGCGGCAACACCGGCATCTCGCTGGCCATGGCGGCCAAGCTCAAGGGCTACCGCATCGTCTGCGTCATGCCGGAGAACACCTCCCAGGAACGGCGCGACCTCCTGGCCATGTGGGGCGCCGAGATCATCTCCTCCCCGGCCGCGGGCGGCTCCAACACCGCCGTGCGCGTCGCGAAGGAGCTGTCGGCGGAGCACCCGGACTGGGTGATGCTCTACCAGTACGGCAACCCGGACAACGCGGGCGCCCACTACACCACCACCGGACCCGAGATCCTCACCGACCTCCCGTCCATCACCCACTTCGTCGCGGGCCTCGGCACCACCGGCACCCTCATGGGCGTCGGCCGCTACCTCCGCGAGAACCGCCCCGGCATCCAGGTCGTCGCCGCCGAACCGCGCTACGACGACCTGGTCTACGGCCTGCGCAACCTCGACGAGGGCTTCGTGCCGGAGCTCTACGACGCCTCGGTCCTCACCACCCGCTTCTCCGTGGGCTCCGCCGACGCGGTCACCCGCACCCGCGAACTCCTCCAGCAGGAGGGCATCTTCGCGGGCGTCTCCACCGGCGCGGCCCTCCACGCGGCGATCGGCGTGGGCAACAAGGCGGTCAAGGCGGGGGAGAGCGCCGACATCGTCTTCGTCGTCGCGGACGGCGGCTGGAAGTACCTGTCGACGGGCGTCTACACGGCGGAGACGACGGAAGCGGCGATCGAAACACTCCAGGGCCAGCTCTGGGCGTAGTCCCGCGCGAACCCAGCCCGTCCGGCGTTCGAGAACACGTTTCAGCCCGTCCGGCGATTGAGGGGCGGGGCCCGGGGCAACGCTGCCGAAGGGCCCCGCCCCTCACCCCGTCCCCAGCCCGCGCACCCGCTCCCACACCCCCGGATCCACCGTCCCCACCCGCCGCCGGAACCCGGCGACACGGACCTCCCGCAGCTCGTCCGTCTCCAGGAAGCTCTGCCGTCCCTGCCGGTCCCCGACCGTCCCCGGGGGCAGGGCGATCACCCCGGGCCGCTCCTCGTGACGCTTGCTGGTGATCTTCGCGACCAGCGCCGTGCGCCCCCGGCCACGCCCCCGTACCGAGATCACCAGACACGGCCGGTCCTTCGACCCGGGCCCGTCCTCGTACGGCACATCGGCCCACCACACCTCACCGGCCCGAGGCGTACGCCCGTCCTCACGCCCCTCCGGGCCCGAAGGCCGCGACGGCCGCGACGGCGGCCGGGTCGACCCGGCCGGCTGCCGGGGCCGGCGCGAGCGGGGACCGCGGTCCGAGCGCCCCCGGCCGTCCACCACCGCGGCCACGAGCGCCAGCAGAACCACGGCGACCAGCGCCACCCACCAGAACGTGTTCATCCCCCGACCGTACCGGCGCCTGCGACGGGCGCGGCGGGGCAGCCGGTGGACGCGCTTCCATCGAACCGGTGACAGGGCAGGTGAGTTCCCCCACAACGGAGGGCAGCGGAGGAGCGACGCGGAGTTTCGCGCCTTACGCTCGACAAACCGCAGAACCCATTCCGCAGGCACCGTACGGAACCCCGGCGGAATCGCACGAACCCTCCCCGTTCCCGCGTACCGGAGGTTCACGCTCCATGAAGCTCACCGTCGTCGGCTGCTCCGGCTCGTTCCCCTCCACGGGTTCGGCATGCTCGAGCTACCTCGTAGAGGCCGACGGCTTCCGGCTGCTCCTCGACATGGGCAACGGCGCCCTCGGCGAGTTGCAGCGCCACGTCGGTCTCTACGACCTCGACGCGATCTTCCTCAGCCATCTGCACGCGGACCACTGCATCGACATGTGCGCGTATTTCGTCGTGCGCTACTACCGCCACGACGGCAGCCGCCCCGTCCCTCTTCCGGTCTACGGGCCCGAGGGCACCGAGCAGCGTCTGACCGCGGCCCACGGGGACACTCCGTCCGACCGGGCGATGAGCGAGGTCTTCGACTTCCACAGCCTCAAGTCCCAGTCCTTCGAGATCGGCCCCTTCTCGGTCCGTACGGAGAAGCTCCGCCACCCCGTCGACACGTTCGGCATCCGGATCGAGCACGGCGGCTCCGTCCTCGCCTACTCCGGCGACACGGGGACCTGCGACGCCCTGGAGGACCTGGCCCGGGACGCGGACCTGTTCCTCTGCGAGGCGTCGTTCGTCGACGGCAAGGAGGACATCCCTGACCTGCACCTCAACGGCCGCGAGGCCGGCGAGGCGGCGACCCGCGCCGGAGCACGCCGGCTCGTCCTCACCCACATCCCGCCGTGGACCGACGCCGACCGCAACGCCGCCGACGCCCGTGCGGCCTACCCGGGCCCGGTGGAACTGGCGGCCCCGGGCGTGGTGTACGAGCTCTGAGCCCGCGCGAGCGGCGGGCGGCCCGGTTTCGCGGGACGCGCCACCGGTCCCGGGCCGCTCTGCGAGACTGCTCGGATGATCACGATCAGACCCGCCCGGGACGCCGACCTCGACGGCTTCCTGGCCCTGGCGTCCCAGGTCGAGCACTGGTTCGGGCCGATGGTCGAGGAGCCGGGCTTCCACCGCGCGGTGGAAGCCCACATCCGTGACGGTGCGGCCCTGGTCGCCGAGTCCGCCGACGCGTCCGGCCCCGTCGGCGGCCTGCTGTTCGGCGCCGATCCGCCCACGTACCACGTGCACTGGCTCGTCACCGCCGAACACCTTCGGGGCGCCGGCGTGGGCCGGCTGCTGATGGCGGAGGCGATGCGCCGGTACGTCACGGGGCCCGGCACCGTCGAGGTGGTCACCTTCGGGCCGGACCACCCCGGGGCGGTGGAGAGCGGGGCCCGCGTCTTCTACGAGCGGCTCGGCTTCCGCCCCGGCGAGCCCGTCGAGCCGGGACCGGAGGGCGGCTCCCGCCAGCTCTTCCGGCTGGACGTGCCCGTACGCCAGGCGTGACCGGACTGTACCTACGACAGGGACGCGACCGTACCTACGACAAGGACGCGACCATACCTACGACAAGGACGTACGCCGAAGCCCCCGCTCCCGAAATACGGCTTCGGGAAGCGGGGGCTTGGGCGTACGGGCGTGGCGGAGGCTACTTCGCCTCGGCCTTCTGCAGCTCGGCGAGCTCCTCGTCCGACTCCCGGCCCGGGGTCGGCAGGTTGAACTTGGTGATCGCGAAGCGGAAGACCACGTAGTAGACCGCCGCGAAGCAGAGGCCGACCAGGACCAGCAGCCACGGCTTCGACGCGATGCCTAGGTTCAGCAGGAAGTCGACCAGCCCGGCCGAGAAGCCGAAGCCGTCCTTCATGCCGAGCGCCCAGGTCAGGGCCATCGACACACCGGTCAGCACCGCGTGGATCGCGTACAGCACCGGGGCGACGAACATGAACGTGAACTCGATCGGCTCGGTCACACCGGTGACGAACGAGGTCAGCGCGAGCGAGAACATCATGCCGCCGACGACCTTGCGGCGCTCCGGGCGGGCGCAGTGGACGATCGCGAGGCAGGCCGCCGGGAGAGCGAACATCATGATCGGGAAGAAGCCGGTCATGAACTGTCCGGCGGTCGGGTCGCCCTCCAGGAAGCGGGCGATGTCACCGTTCTTGCCGTTGTACTCGCCCGCCTGGAACCACGGGAAGGAGTTCAGCAGGTGGTGCATGCCGACGGGGATCAGCGCACGGTTGGCGACACCGAAGATGCCCGCGCCGACCGCGCCGGAGCCGACCAGCCACTCGCCGAAGTTGTGCAGACCGGCGCCGAGGACCGGCCAGATCAGACCGAAGACGATGCCGATGACCAGACCCGCGAAGGCGGAGAGGATCGGGACCAGACGGCGACCGCTGAAGAAGCCCGCCCAGTCGGGCAGCTTCGTCCGGTAGAACTTCTGGTAGAGCAACGCCACGACGATGCCCATCACGACACCGCCGAGGACGCCGGCGTTGACGGGGGCGTCGACCATCACGATCTTGTCGTCGACGACGGTCGCCTTCTGCGGCAGGCTGCCGTCGGTGAAGGTCGCGAGCACCTTCTGGAAGACGAGGTAGCCGGTGACGGCGGCCAGGGCGGTGGAGCCGTCCGACTTCTTCGCGAAGCCGATCGCGATGCCGACGGCGAAGAGCAGCGCCATGTTGTCGAGGAGCGCGTTGCCGCCCGCGGACATGTAGCCGGCGAGCTTCGTTATGAAGGTCGGGAACGACTCGCGGCCCAGCATGTCGTCATTGCCGAGGCGGACCAGGAGTGCGGCGGCCGGCAGCACGGCGACCGGCAGCATGAGGCTGCGGCCGATGCGCTGCATGACGGACATCACGCCGGCGCCCTTCTTCTTCTCGGCCGCGGGTGCGGTCTCAGCCGTGGTCATCAACTTCCTCCATGGGACACGGTGCCGCCCAGGTCGTTGATGCGGGGAGGCGGCGACTCGACAGACGCCGGCAGACAGCCGTGGTCTGGACCACTCAGTGGTGTAGACCAGTTTTAGCACGGTGAGGGTTAGATAAGGAACCTGCAATTCCCTGCTTATTCGCAGTAGCAGATCCGGCACTGTCGGTGACACGCCGAAGGCCCCCGGACCGGGTGGTCCGGGGGCCTCGTGCGTGCCGTGTGCACCGGGTCCGAAGACCCGGGGCCCTTACCGCGCCGCGCTACTTCGTGAGGTCCTTCTCGATCTCCTTCTCGATCTCCTCCGGTTCGCGCCCCGGTGTCTTGAGGTCGAACTTGATGATCGCGAAACGGAAGACCACGTAGTAGACCACCGCGAAGCACGCGCCGATCGGGATGATCAGCCAGGGTTTCGTATCCAGATGCCAGTTGACGACGTAGTCGATCAACCCGGCCGAGAAGCTGAACCCCGCGTGCACCCCCAGCAGCCAGGTGATGCCCATCGACGCCCCCGTGAGCACCGCGTGCACGCCGTACAGCAGCGGCGCGACGAACATGAACGAGAACTCCAGCGGCTCCGTCACACCCGTGACGAACGAGGTCAGCGCCACCGAGACCATCAGGCCCGCCACCTCCTTGCGGCGCTCGGGCCGCGCGCAGTGGGTGATGGCGAGGGCCGCGGCCGGCAGGCCGAACATCATGATCGGGAAGAACCCCGAGGTGAACTGACCGGCCGACGGGTCCTGGGCGAAGAACCGGGAGATGTCGCCCTGCACGGTCTGGCCGTCCGCCCCGGTGAACTCGCCCGCCTGGAACCAGAAGAACGTGTTCAGGAACTGGTGCATGCCGATCGGGATCAGCAACCTGTTTGCGAAGCCGAAGATCGCCGCGCCCCAGGAGCCGAGGTCGATGAGCTGCTTGGAGAACCAGGTCAACGCGTCGCCCACCGGCTGCCACAGCAGGCCGAACAGCACGCCGAGGATCACGCAGAGGAACGCCATCAGGATCGGGACCAGGCGGCGCCCGTTGAAGAACCCGAGCCAGTCGACCAGCTTGGTGCGGTGGTAGCGCTGCCACACGACCGCCGTCAGCAACCCGATCAGGATGCCGCCGAGCACGCCGGGGTTCTGCGGCTCGCCGTCGGGCAGGGCTTCCGTCACGGTGCCGTCCATGGGGAAGGCGGTCAGCACCCCCCGGTAGACCAGGAAGCCGACGACGGCCGCCAGCGCGGTGGAGCCGTCCGCCTTCTTCGCGAAGCCGATGGCGACCCCGATGCAGAACAACAGGGGCAGGCCGAGCTCGCCGTCGAGGATCGCGCCGCCGCCGTTGAGCAGGACCTTGGAGGTCTTGTCCCAGAAGGCGCCGTCCAGGTACGAGCCGAAGAGGTTGCCGAGACTGACGAGCAGGCCGGCGGCGGGGAGCACGGCCACCGGAAGCTGAAGGCTCCGCCCGACCTTCTGCAGGCCCTGGACCGGTCCGTTCCACCATTTTCGCTGCGGTACCGCAGCGGCGCTCGAACTCATGGGCGTCCTCCCGGAACACTTCACGTTTGGCGGTCGTTGCAAACTGGTGTAGACCAGTTGCGTCACGATCCCGGGTCCCGTCCCGAAGGCAGGGCGCCGGTGATCGTCATCTTTCGGGATCGTCCGGTTACCCGCCCGCGAAGTTGGGCCAACCGTGCGTTACCGTGACGAAACGGACCCGCAGCGGGCGGCCGTCTGCGCGCGAAACCAGGGAGAAGGACATGGCCACCAAGGCTGAGAAGATCGTCGCCGGGCTCGGCGGTATCGACAACATCGACGAGATCGAAGGCTGCATCACCCGCCTCCGCACCGAGGTCCACGACCCCAGCAAGGTCGACGAAGCCGCCCTCAAGGCCGCCGGCGCCCACGGCGTCGTCAAGATGGGCACCGCGATCCAGGTCGTCATCGGCACCGACGCGGACCCCATCGCCGCCGACATCGAAGACATGATGTGACCGGCTGACCCCGCGCCGGAAACCGCGGGCCCCGTCCCCCCACCGGAGGACGGGGCCCGCGCCATGTCCCGCACACCCCCCGCGCACGCGGGGGTGTCGGGGCCCGGCGGCCGCCACCGCACCCGAACGGAGCCACCCCCGCCACCGGATAAGGTCGGGCCCATGTCTCGCATCGACGGCCGCACCCCCGAACAGCTCCGCCCCGTCACCATCGAACGCGGCTGGAGCAAGCACGCCGAGGGCTCAGTCCTCATCTCCTTCGGCGACACCAAAGTCTTCTGCACCGCCTCCGTCACCGAAGGCGTCCCGCGCTGGCGCAAGGGCAGCGGCGAAGGCTGGGTCACCGCCGAGTACTCCATGCTGCCCCGCTCCACCAACACCCGCGGCGACCGCGAAGCCGTACGCGGCAAGATCGGCGGACGCACCCACGAGATCAGCCGCCTGATCGGCCGTTCCCTGCGCGCCGTCATCGACTACAAGGCCCTCGGCGAGAACACCGTCGTCCTGGACTGCGACGTCCTCCAGGCCGACGGCGGCACCCGTACGGCCGCCATCACCGGCGCCTATGTCGCCCTCGCCGACGCCGTCGCCTGGGCCCAGGGCAAGAAGATCGTCAAGGCCGGCCGCAAGCCGCTCACCGACACCGTCGCCGCCATCAGCGTCGGCATCGTCGACGGCACCCCGCTCCTCGACCTCTGCTACGAGGAGGACGTCCGCGCCGAGACCGACATGAACGTCGTCTGCACCGGGGACGGCCGCTTCGTCGAGGTCCAGGGCACTGCCGAGGGAGCGCCCTTCGACCGCAAGGAACTCGGCGCGCTCCTCGACCTCGCCACCGTCGGCTGCGTCGACCTCGCCGCACTCCAGCGCGACGCGCTCGCCCGCACCCAGGACGCGTAGCGACCCGCCCCCCGCGGGTAAAGAAGCAACCAAACGCGCACCACACAGCGTCGTTACGGATACGGGCGCACGGGTCGAACCGTGCGTCCGTCCACGTAACGATCCCCGGGGAGGGACCGAACCATGGCATCGCGCCGTCACCAACGCCTCGCACTCGCCACCGCCGCCACCCTGCTGACCCTGACCACGGCCGTGGGCTGCGCAGGACTCGACAAGGCGCTCGACTGCGTCCGCACCGCCGACGCCATCGCCACCAGCGTCGGCAACCTCCAGAAGGCCGTCTCCAACGCCTCCGAGGACATCACCCAGGCCTCCGAGTCCCTGGACGAGATCGACCGCGAACTGAAGAAGCTCGACGACTCCACGGACGACGCCGACCTCTCCAAGGCCGTCGACGACCTCCAGGCAGGCGTCACCGGCGTCCGCAAGTCCATCGAGGCCGGCGACGCCACCCCCGACATCACCCCGGTGACGGACGCGGCCACGGAGATCGGCAAGGTCTGCAGCCCGTAGACGCCAGGGCCCGGGCGGCCCGGGGCGCGACCGGGCGGTCCGGCCCGGGCAGAGGGCGGCACGCCCCCCCCCAGGCCGCCCGGGGCGATAATCGCCCCATGAAGCGCCTGATCCTTGCCACCCGCAACGCCGGGAAAATCACCGAACTCCACGCCATCCTCGCCGACGCGGGACTCGACCTCGACCTCGTCGGCGCGGACGCGTACCCCGACATCCCCGACGTCAAGGAAACCGGCGTCACCTTCGCCGAGAACGCGCTCCTCAAGGCCCACGCCCTGGCGAGCGCCACCGGCCTCCCCGCCGTCGCCGACGACTCGGGCCTCTGCGTGGACGTCCTCGGCGGCGCCCCCGGCATCTTCTCCGCCCGCTGGTCCGGCACCCACGGCGACGACACGGCCAACCTGAACCTGCTCCTGGCCCAACTCGGCGACATCGCCGACGAACACCGCGGCGCCTACTTCGCCTGCGCCGCCGCCCTGGCCCTCCCCGACGGCACGGAACGCGTGGTCGAGGGCCGCCTGAACGGCACCCTGCGCCACACCCCGTCCGGCACGGGCGGCTTCGGCTACGACCCGATCCTCCAGCCGGAGGGCGAGACCCGCACGTGCGCGGAGCTGACCCCGGCGGAGAAGAACGCGATCAGCCACCGGGGGAAGGCCTTCCGGGCGTTGGTGCCGGTGGTGCGGGAGTTGGCGGGGTGACAACAGAGGCGGGCGGTTGTCTCCTTCGAAAGGAAGGTGGCAACCGCCCCGCACCTGTGGGCCCGGTGGGACTCGAACCCACGACACACCGGACCTAAACCGGCGCCCTCTTGGCCAGCTGGGGTACGGACCCGCGAGAACTACTCTACTGTGCGGCCTTGCGCGACTTCGAGAAGGATTGCGTCTGACTGTGGCACGAGGGGCACAGGTAGCGGAGGTTCTCGCGGCGATTGTCGAGCCGGTCGCTGTTGATGTGGTCAATCTCCAGGACGAGCCGCCTGCTCCGCCAGGTGTCTCCGGTGCCGCACTCCGCGCAGACGTGCGGAACTCCGAGGTCATCCAGGGCTCGTCGTAGCTGAGCCGTTTTCGTCCGGGTCGCTCCGGTGTCCAGACGCCGAAGTATCTCCGTCGCGGACTTGCGGTTCGGGGAGCGGGCCCCGCGAGCGTGACCCTGGCCGGTGAAATGAGCTATGGACAACCCGTACGTTTCGATGTCCCGCTTCACGCGAGCGCGAGCAGTGCCGTTGCTGCCCAGCCCCAGGGTCTTCAGGACTCCGGCCAGACTGCGGGACGCGGCAACCGCTTCGATCAGTGCGGTACGCGGTGTGGAGGGCCTTCCGTACCGGCGTCCGCTGGTGAAGTGAGAGGTGTCGATGCCGAACCGGTCCAACCTCTCGCGCACGTAACCGTACGGGCTGTCGCTCGGCGGCAGGCCCATGTACGTGAACATCTCTCTGACGCTGTGCGAGCTGGCAGCGGCTTCCGCGAGGAGCTCGCGTGGATACTGGACGCGCTCTCGGGCCGGGAGGCTCTCCTCGACGAAGTGAGACGTGTCGATGCCGTAGTGCGTGAGCCGGTCGCGTACGTAACGGAGCGATCGGCTGCCCATGGGTGCCCCGAGGCGGCGCAGGACGTCGACGAGGCTGCTCGACGTTGCGGCGCTACGCTCCAGCAGGTCACGAGGGTACGTGGCGCTCACGCCGCCCTCCTGCGCCTGCGGCCACGGTAAGTATCTGTCACCGCGTGGCAGTTGGGGCAAAGGAGGCGGAGGTTCTCCGGCCGGTTGTCCCACCAGTCACCGTTGACATGGTCCACTTCGAGCCGGAGCGGTTGCCCCAGCCACTCCCCAACGTTGCCGCATTCGACGCACGCGTGTGCAACTCCCGTGCGGACGAGATCTCGTCGCAGTCGCTCACCGGGGATTCTGCCGTCCGACGGAGCGCGGAGCGTCAAGGAGGTTGCTTGCGCGGTCTTGGTCCTGCGCCGGCTGGGATCCACCGGAGTGAAGTGCGAAGTATCGATCCGCAGGGCGGCGATGCGGCGGCCGATGTGCGCCTGGTTGCCGCCGACCGGACTGATGCCCAACCGGCGCACGACTTCGGCCACGCTCGTGGAGAGGGCGGACAGCTCGCGGAGCGTCTCCTCCGTGTGGCGAACCCACGTGGTGACGAAGTGCGAGATGTCTATGTCCATATCCGACATTTTCTTGCGCAGATAGCGCCGACTGCCGGGCGTTGGTGTACCACCGCACCACCGCACCGCGTCCGTCGCGTTCGTCGTCATACGCGCCGCTTCTTCCAGAAGCTCACGCGAGTAGCGAACCGACCTCATGTTCCCTCCGTCCCGGCCGCCCGTTCGCAGCCTCGTACGGAGTAACGAACCGCTTATCGGACAGTCACGCCCGGAATCCGGTGAGAACACGGAACGGCCCGCACCGCTCGGCGCGAGCGGTGCGGGCCGTTCCTCCGAGGGGAGGGCCGGGAGGGAGCGGGTCAGAACTTCGGGTCCGGCGCCTGTGCCTGGACCAGCTCCGCCGCCTCCTCGTCCGTCTCGACCGACGGCGGGGAGCCGATCAGCGGCTGCTGGGCCGTCTCCTTCATGCAGGCGACCGCGATCAGGCCCACCAGGGCCGCCGCCATCGCGTAGTACGCGGGCATCAGGTTGGAGCCGCTCCAGCTGATCAGGGCCGTGATCACCAGCGGGGTCGTGCCGCCGAAGATCGACGCGGAGAGGTTGTAGCCGACCGACAGGGACCCGTAGCGGACGTTCGTCGGGAACAGGGCCGGGAGCGCCGCCGACATGGTGCCGAGCATGCAGACCAGGGAGAGGCCCAGCATCAGCATGCCGACCGTGATCGGGAAGATGCCGTCGATCCGGATGAGGAGGAACGCGGGCAGGGAGAGGAAGAGGAATCCCAGCATTCCGGTCATCAGCAGCGGTTTGCGGCCGAAGCGGTCGGAGAGCCTGCCGATCTGGGCGATGATCGTCATGAGGAACACCATCACCGCCAGCAGGATCAGCAGACCGTGCGTCTCGCTGTAGCCCAGCTCGTCGGAGAGGTACGTCGGCATGTACGACAGCAGCATGTAGTCGGTGATGTTGTACGCGCCGACCAGGCAGATGCAGAGGACCAGCGTCCGCCAGTGCTGCCGGAAGATCTTCGCCAGGTCGCCCTTGGCCGTGGACTCGACGCCGTCCGCCGCCTCGCTCGCGTGTGCCGTGCCGCCCTCCAGCTTCTGGAAGGCCGGGGTCTCGTCCAGGCGCAGTCGCAGGTAGAGGCCGACCAGGCCCAGCGGGCCCGCGACGAGGAACGGGATCCGCCACCCCCAGGCCTCCATCTGCGCGTCGTTCAGGAGGGCGTACAGGGCCGTCACGAGGCCCGCCGCGCCGACGTAGCCGGCCAGGGTCCCGAACTCCAGGAAGCTGCCGAAGAAGCCGCGTCGTTTGTCGGGGGCGTACTCGGCGATGAACGTCGAGGCGCCGCCGTACTCGCCGCCGGTCGAGAAGCCCTGGAGCATCCGGAAGAAGATCAGGAGGACCGCGGCCCAGACGCCGATCGTGTCGTGCGAGGGGATCAGGCCGATCGCGAACGTGCCGACGGCCATCAGGATCATCGTCAGCGCGAGGACCTTCTTGCGGCCGACCTTGTCGCCCATCGGGCCGAAGAACATGCCGCCGAGCGGCCGTACGAGGAAGGCCACCGCGAAGGTCGCGAAGGAGGAGAGGAGCTGCGTGGTCTCGTTCCCGGACGGGAAGAACACGTGTCCGATCGTCACGGCCAGGTAGGAGTAGATCCCGAAGTCGAACCACTCCATGGCGTTACCCAGGGAGGCGGCTTTCACGGCCCGCTTGACCGCCGCGTCGTCCGTGACCGTGATGTCCGTCCGGCGCAGCCGCGGATTCCGCCGTTTCCGGATGGCCCGGAAGAGCGTGGGGTGGCGTTTGACCGCTTCGGGGTCGGCCGCCTGGTGGGGGTCGGAGGCCGCCATGGCCGGGTCCTTTCCTCGGAGTGTGTTCCAGGAAAAGCTTCTGCGCAGTCATGGCGGTCGCAAACCGACTTCGTGGGCCGATGCGATCTCCCTCACATGATCTGAACACGTTCTCCGGCCGGCCGCCGGTCGGAATCGGGGGAATCGTGCGAGGGGTGGCCCGGGGCCGCCGGCGCCCCGGGCGGCGGGTGTCAGATGCCCAGATCCCTGATGATCTTGGCTACGTGGCCGGTCGCCTTCACGTTGTAGAACGCGTGCTCGATCGTGCCGTCCTCGCCGACGACGACGGTGGAACGGATCACGCCGGTCACCACTTTGCCGTAGAGCTTCTTCTCGCCGAAGGCGCCGTAGGCCTCCAAAGTTTCCTTGGCCGGGTCGCCCACCAGGGTGACCTTGAGGTTCTCCGTGTCGCGGAACTTCGCGAGCTTCTCCGGCTTGTCGGGGGAGACGCCGATGACGTCGTACCCGGCGCTCGTCAGGAGGTCGAGGTTGTCCGTGAAGTCACAGGCCTGCTTGGTGCATCCGGGGGTAAGCGCGGCCGGGTAGAAGTACACGATGACCTTGCGGCCCTTGTGGTCCGCGAGCGACACCTCGTTGCCGTCGGCGTCGGGAAGGGTGAAGGCGGGGGCGGTGTCGCCGGGCTTCAGTCGCTCGCTCATGTGGTTCTCCTCGGGTGGTGCGCGGGTCGGACGGGACCGAGGGTAATAGGGGTGCCGACGGGTGTGCGGGGGTTCGAGCTGACAGACTGTCGATGAAGGTTCACGAAGGTTCACCGGACGACGACCACGGAGGCGGCGCAGTGTCGGATGCCAGGACCCCTGCGCAGATCGAGGCGGACATCATCAGCAGGCGCGAGCAGCTCGCTGTGGTGCTCGACGAGATCGGGGTGCGGGTACACCCGAAGACGATCATCGGAGACGCCAAGGCGAAGGCGGCCCAGTCCGTGGACCGGACGGCCGGCCGGGCCTTCGTCGCGGTGAACCGTTCGGTGTCGGAGGTGAAGGCGCAGTTCGTCGCGGAGGACGGGTCCCCGCGGCTGGAGCGGGTGATTCCCGCGGCTCTGCTGGTGGTCGGTGTGGTCGGGCTGCTCACCGTGTCCAGGCGTCGGCGCAGGTGACCGGCGGCGGTCGGTACGCGCCCGGTGGCGTTCGGCACCCGGAGGCGTACGGTCCGGGGCCCGGCAGGTAGGTTGCGGGCGTGAGCGACAACACCCACGAGGGCCATCGCGGCGCCACCGGCTCCGCCGAAGACGACAAGCTGCCCATCCGGATGCTGCACGACCGGGTGCTGGTGCGGAACGACGCGTCCGAGGGCGAGCGGCGCTCCGGCGGCGGCATCCTGATTCCGGCGACGGCCGCGGTGGGCCGGCGTCTGGCCTGGGCCGTCGTCGTCGCGGTCGGGCAGAACGTGCGGACGGTGGAGCCCGGCGACCGGGTGCTGTACGACCCCGAGGACCGTGCCGAGGTCGAGGTGCGGGGCGTGGCGTACGTTCTGATGCGGGAGCGTGATCTGCACGCGGTGGCCGCCGACCGGTTCGAGGGTTCGGTGGATTCGACCGGGTTGTACCTGTAGCGCTCCGTACCGGTGGGGGCCCCTGCGGCCCGTGGCTGTTCGGGGCCTGGTGACCGGTGTCACCAGGCCCTTTCCCCGTTTTTTGCTACGGTGGGACCACCCCGACGAGACGCGCCGTACCGGGCTCGCAAAGACGACGCACCCGTTTCTGTTCACGTGGTTCGTCGTCGGAGGTGCCAGTCATGGCGTGGGTCCTGTTGATCATTGCCGGTGTGCTCGAAGTGGGCTGGTCGATCGGGATGAAGTACACCGAGGGGTTCACCCGGTTGTGGCCGAGCGTGTTCACCGGCCTCGGGATCGTGGCGAGCATGGTGTTGCTGTCCCATGCGGCGAAGACGCTGCCGATCGGTACGGCGTACGGCGTGTGGGTCGGCATCGGTGCGGCCGGTGCGGCGATCGTGGGCATGGTCGCGCTGAACGAGCCGGCGACCGCTGCCCGGATCTTCTTCGTCTGTCTGCTGCTGGTGGCCGTGGTCGGCCTGAAGGCGACCTCCGGGCACTGACGACGTACGGGTTCCGGTGGCTCCCGGTCACACCCGGGGCCTCCGGGGCCGGGGGCGCGAACCCGTCGACGAAGCCTCAGCCGCCCCCGCTGTCACCGTTCCCTCCCGTGTCGCCGTCACCGCCGGTGCCGCCGGTGCTCCCTGTTCCCCCGGAGCCGCCGTTGGCGCCGGCGGTGCCGTGCGTTCCGCTGTTCGATCCGCCGGTGTCCGTGCCGGACGTGGGCGGGCTGCTGCCGGCCGGGTTGCTCTCCGCGGTGCCGGAGGGGCCGGTGGTGGGTTCTGACGAGGAGGACGGGTCCGTGCTGCCGTCGTGGTCCTCGTCGGCCGGGGGTTCGTCCTCCTCGTCGGAGCCGGGGGCCGTCTCCAGGTCGAAATCCTGGGCGGGGGAGGAGCGCAGCGCGGCTTCCGTGTAGGCGGCCCAGGTCTCGGCCGGTGCGCCGCCGCCGTTGACGCGGGGCAGGCCGAGGGCTCCGTACAGCGAGGTCTGGGCGCCCGTCTTCGGGTTCTGTCCCATCACGGCGACGACGGTCGCGAGGTCCGGGGTGTATCCGGCGAACCAGGCGGCCCGGTCCTCCTCCGCCGTGCCGGTCTTGCCCGCGGCGGGGCGGCCCACGGCCTGGGCCGCCGTGCCGGTGCCGCCCTCCACGACGCCGCGCAGCACGGCGGTGGTGGTGTCGGCGGCCTCGCGGCTGACGGCCTGGTCGGTCGTGCGCTCGGGCAGCTCGATCTCCGCGCCGTCCTTGGTGACCTTCTCGACGAGGACGTGACGGCCGTGCCGGCCGTGGTCGGCGAGGGTGGCGTACGCCTCGGTCATGTCCAGGACGCTGGCGTTGGCGGTGCCGAGCGCGATGGAGGGGGAGGCGGTGAGGTCGGGGGTGTCGGTGGGGACGCCGAGGGCGACCGCGGTGTCCCGGACCTTTCCGGGGCCGACGTCCTGGGCCATCTGCGCGTAGACGGAGTTGACCGACTTGTCGGTGGCGGTGCGCACGGTGATGTCGCCGTGGTCGACGTCGTCCTCGTTGGCGGGGGCGTAGTCGGTCGGGCCCCGCACGCCGACGACCATGCGTTTGTTGGAGCCGTCGTAGACGGTGTTGGGCGTGATGCGCCGGCCGTCCTGGGTGGTGGAGTCGTTGACGAAGGCGGCGGTGAGGACGAACGGCTTGAAGATCGAGCCGACCTGGTAGTCGCGGCGGGTCGCGTTGCTGACGTACTGCTTCGTGTAGTCGACGCCGCCGTACAGGGCGACGACCTCGCCGGTGTCGGGGACGATCGAGGCCCCGCCGACGCGGACGTTGCGGTCGGCCTCACGTGCGGCGTTGGTCCTGGACACCACGTTGGCGTCGACGGCCTTGACGAGGGCTTCCTGCTTGGCCTTGTCGAGGGTCGTGGTGATGCGGTAGCCGCCGGTGGCGAGGGTCTTCCCGTCGAGGATGCCGCGCCGGTCGAGGTGGTCCTCGACGGCCTGCACGATGTAGCCGCGCTGCCCCGAGAGCCCGGTCGACGGTCTGGCCTCGCCGGGGGTGGGGAACTCCGTCGTGGTCCGTTCGGCCGCATCGAGCCAGCCCTCCTTGACCATGCCGTCCAGGACGTAGTTCCAGCGGTGCCGGGCGGCGGGTTCGTTGTCGGGGTGGGCGACGACGTCGTAGGCGCTGGGGGCGTTCAGGAGGGAGGCGAGGTAGGCGCCCTCGGCGGTGGTGAGGTCCTCGACGTTCTTGCTGTAGTACGCCTGTGCGGCGGCCTGGACGCCGTAGGCGTTGCGCCCGAAGTAGCTGGTGTTGAGGTAGCCCTGGAAGATCTGGTCCTTGGTCTTCTCGCGGTCGAGCTTGACCGCGATGAAGAACTCCTTGGCCTTGCGCAGGACGGTCCGCTCCTGGCCGAGGTAGTAGTTCTTCACGTACTGCTGGGTGATGGTCGAGCCGCCCTGTTTGCCCTTGCCGGTCACGGTGTTCCAGCCGGCCCGGACCATCGCCTTCACGTCCACGGCGTGGTCGGAGTAGAAGTTGCGGTCCTCGGCGGCCAGTACCGCGTGCTGGACGGTCGCGGGGACCTGGGAGAGCTTGACCTTCTCGCGGTTCACATCGCCGTCCCGGGCGATGACGCTGCCGTCGTTGTAGAGGTAGACGTTGGACTGGGCGGTGGCCGCGGCGTTGGCGGCCGGGATGTCGACGAGCTGGTATCCGGCGACGAACCCCCCGACGAGGAGGAGCCCGAGGCCCAGGACGGTCCCGAGGGCCATCCGCCAGGTGGGGACGGCGCGACGCCAGCCGGTGCGCCGCTTCCTGCCGTTCTTCCGGTTCTTTCCGCTGTTCCCCGGCGGCTCTCCCCGGTGGCTCCCGGGTGCGGCCGCCGCGCCCGAGGGGTCGCGGGGGGCCCAGTGCTGTGACTCGTCGCTCATGTCCGTGGGGCTCCTCGGGCGTGGTCAGTTCTCCCATAGTGCCCGTTTTGTGATGAAACCTTCGGTTCTCCCTGGTTCGTTCCCTCCACCGGTCGTCACTGTCGTCACTGTCGTCACTGTCGTCACCGGTGTCACGAAGACGCGGTCACGGAAACCCGGTCACGAAAACCCGGTCGCTGGGGCCGGGGCGTCTGCACTAAGCTCGGGCGCTTTGGTGTCGGGAGCCGGTGGTGCCGGGGAAGAGGGGACGACGTGCGGCTCTACGCGTTGGTGGCGGGGGGTGCGTTCCGGCGCTACGCCACCTACCGGACGGCCACGGCCGCGGGGGTGTTCACCAACACGGTCTTCGGCTTCATCGTGGCGTACACGTACATCGCGCTGTGGGACGTACGTCCGCAGCTCGGCGGGTACGACACGTCCGAGGCGCTGACCTACGTCTGGCTCGGGCAGGCCCTGCTGATGGCCTGCGCCATGATGGGCGGCGGCTTCGAGGACGAGCTGACGGAGCGTATCCGTACGGGGGACATCGCCGTCGATCTGTACCGTCCCGCCGACCTCCAGCTGTGGTGGATGGCGGGCGACCTGGGCCGGGCGGCGTTCCATCTGCTGGGGCGCGGTGTCGTGCCGATGTTCCTCGGGGCGCTCGCCTTCGACCTGGCGCTCCCGGGATCGCCGTGGACCTGGCCGGCGTTCTTCGTCTCGGTGTTCCTCGGCGTGGTCGTCAGCTTCGCGCTGCGCTTTCTGGTCGCGATGTCGGCGTTCTGGCTGATGGACGGGGCGGGCGCGATGCGGATCGTGTCGCTGGCCGGGCTGTTCTTCTCCGGGATGCTGCTGCCGTTGAACCTGTTCCCCGGACTGCTGGGGGAGGTGGCGCGGGCGCTGCCGTGGTCCTCGCTGCTCCAGGTCCCGGCCGATGTGTTCCTCGGCAAGCACACGGGGTGGGGGCTGGTGGAGGCGTACGCGTTCCAGGGCGGCTGGGCGGTGGTGCTGCTGCTGGCGGGCCGGCTGCTCCAGACCGCGGCGACCAGGAGGGTGGTGGTGCAGGGTGGCTGAGAGCGTGGTGCGGACGGAGGAGAAGGCCGGGGCGCCGGAGGTGCCGGAGGCGTTCCCCTTCCCGGAGCGGCCCCGGCTGTTGGAGGGCGTGCGGGCGTACGGGCTGATCATGGCGATGTGGGTGCGCTCGACGATGGCGTACCGGGCCTCGTTCGCCATGACGGTGTTCGGGGACTTCGCGGTGACGGCCTTCGACTTCGTGACGATCCTGCTGATGTTCTCGCACGTCGACGCCCTGGGCGGCTACACGTTGCAGGAGATCGCCCTGCTGTACGGCGTGTCGGCCACCGCGTTCGGGCTGTGCGACCTGCTGCTGGGTTCGATGGACCGGGTGGGCCGCCGGGTCCGGGACGGAACGTTCGACACCCTGCTGGTGCGGCCGGTCCCGGTGCTGGCCCAGGTCGCGGCGGACCGGTTCGCGCTGCGCCGGCTGGGGCGGATCACGCAGGGGCTGCTGGTCCTCGGCTACGCGCTGGTCTCGCTGGACATCGCGTGGACGCCGCTGAAGGTGCTGATGCTGCCGATGATGGTGGTGAGCGGTGCGGCGATCTTCGGCGCGGTCTTCGTCGCGGGGGCGGCCTTCCAGTTCGTCGCGCAGGACGCCTCGGAGGTGCAGAACTCCTTCACGTACGGCGGGACGACGCTGCTCCAGTACCCGCCCACGATCTTCGCGAAGGACCTCGTGCGCGGGGTGACGTTCGTGGTCCCGCTGGCCTTCGTCAGCTGGCTGCCCGCGCTGTACGTGCTGGACCGGGAGTACCCGGTCGACCTGCCGGAGTGGGTGGCGTTCCTGCCGCCGCTGGTGGCGGTGGCCTGCTGGGGGCTGGCGGGGGTCGCGTGGCGGGCGGGGCTGCGGGCGTACCGGAGCACGGGCAGTTGAGCGGGAACGATCACGGAGGAGGGTACGGGCATGGGTGACGGCACGGGCACAGGCACGGGTGTGGGCACAGGCACGGGTGTGGGCACAGGCACGGGTGTGGGCGCAGGCACGGGTGTGGGCACAGGCACGGGTGTGGGCACGAGCGCGCCCACGGGCACGACTACGCCCACCGGCACGACTACGCCCACGGGTACGACTACGCCCACGGGCAGGGACGGCGTCGGCGACGGCTTCATCACTCTCGACGGCGTCGAGAAGGTCTTCCAGGTCCGCCGCCGCACCGGACTGCTGCGCCGCGAGCGCCGCGAGGTGCGGGCGGTGGACGGGATCAGCTTCCGGGTGGCCCGCGGCGAGATGGTCGGCTACATCGGCCCGAACGGGGCCGGGAAGTCGACCACGATCAAGATGCTGACGGGCATCCTCACCCCGAGCGGCGGCCGGCTGCGGGTCGCCGGCATCGATCCCTCCCGCGAACGTACGCGCCTGGCCCACCGCATCGGTGTCGTCTTCGGCCAGCGGACCACCCTCTGGTGGGACCTGCCGCTGCGCGACTCGTACCGGCTGATGCACCGCATGTACCGGATCCCCGACCGCCGTTACCGGGAGAACCTGGACCGCTGCGTCGAACTCCTCGACCTGGGGCCGCTGTTGGACGTCCCCGTGCGGCAGCTCTCGCTGGGGCAGCGGATGCGCGGCGACATCGCGGCGGCGTTGCTGCACGATCCGGAGGTGCTCTACCTGGACGAGCCGACGATCGGCCTCGATGTGATCTCCAAGGCCAAGGTGCGGCAGTTCCTGAAGGAGTTGAACACCGAGCGCGGGACGACGGTCCTGCTGACGACCCACGACCTCACCGACATCGAGCAGTTGTGCAACCGGGTGATGGTGATCGACCACGGCCGTCTGATGTACGACGGTTCGCTGGCGGGTCTCCACGAGGTGGGGGAGAGCGAACGCATGCTCGTGGTGGACCTGGAGAGCGAACTCCCCCCGATCGTCCTGGAACCGGAGGGGGCGGACGGCGGGCCGGCCCTGCGGGCGGTCAAGGTGGAGGGCCCGCGCCAGTGGCTGGCGTTCCCCGCCACCGCGTCGGCGGCCCCGCTGGTGGCGCGGATCGCCGCGGACTACCCGCTGGTCGACCTGTCGGTACGGGAACCGGACATCGAGGCCGTGATCGCCAGGATGTACGAGTCCGCGCCGTGACGGGCACCCCCACTCGGGGCGGCGCGACGGACACTCCGCCGGAGCGGCGCGCGCAGGTCATGGGGCTGTATGGCTGTGCCGGGGACGGGTGCGTTCAATAGGCTGCGCGGTATGACAAGTGAGAGTCCGGACATGCGCGCCTCCGACACCGAGCGTGAGCGGATCGCGGAACTGCTGCGCGAGGCCGTGGCCGAGGGCCGGCTGGACATGGACGAGTTCGACCAGCGCCTCGAAACGGCCTACAAGGCCCGCACGCACAGGGAGTTGGAGCCGCTGGTCCAGGACCTTCCGGCACCGGGCTCGGTGGTCGCTCCGGTCGGCTCGTCCGCGCCCGCCCCGCTGCGGGGCTCCGCGGCGAACTGGCCCGCGAGGATCGGCGGCAACGCCACCTCGAAGGGGGCGTTCGCCCTGTGGGGCGGGTTCAACCGGAAGGGCCGCTGGACGGTCGGCCGGATGTTCACCGCGTTCGCGATGTGGGGCGGCGGCGAGATCGATCTGCGCGAGGCGCACTTCGAGGACCGCGAGACCGTCATCCGCTGCATCACCATCATGGGCGGCATCCATGTGACCGCGCCGCCCGAGCTGAACGTCGATGTCAGGGGCGTCGGCATCATGGGCGGCTTCGGGGAGGGCTCCCACGAGGAGGGCGAGCCCGTCCCGGACGCCCCGTACGTGCGGATCACCGGCTTCGCCCTGATGGGCGGCGTCGGCGTGGACCGCAAGCGGACGAAGGCGGAGCGCCGCCGGCTGAAGGAGGCGAAGGAGGCCGAACGGGAGGCGCGCCGCCGGCGCGAGCTGGAGGGCCCGGACGGCGGTCCGGACGACGGCCGCAAGCAACTCTGAGCGGCCGACGGCCGGCGGCCGAGGGCTGCGGGCCGGGGCCCGGCTGACCCCTCAGCGCCTCACAGTGCGTCGGACCGGGGTGCGCCGGCCCGGTCCAGGACCTTCAGGTCCAGCCGGTCACCGAGCGCGCGGTACCCGTCGTCGTTGAGGTGCAGATGGTCACCGGAGTCATAGGGGGCGAGGATCCGGTTCGGTGCGGCGGGGTCGCGCACCGCCGCGTCGAAGTCCACGTACGCGTCGAAGACCGTGCCCGCCCGGATCTGCTGGTTGACGGCCTGGCGCACGGCGTTGCGCTGGGGCGTCCAGGTGGCGAAGCCCTCGAACGGGGTCAGCGTCGCGCCGACGACGGTGAGCCCGCGAGCGTGCGCCCGGTCGGTGAGGGCGCGCAGGCTGTCCACGATCCGCTGGGGGTCGGCCTCCTGGGGACGCTGCTGTACGTCGTTGATGCCGAGCGCCACGACGACCGTCCGGGCCCCGGCGACCGCCAGGACGTCGCGGTCGAGCCGGTCGGTGCCCGACTGGCCCCCGGTGCCGCGGCCGATGCCCACGACCCGGTTGCCCGCGATGCCCGCGTTGGCGACTCCGTACCGGCCGCGCAGCCGGTCGGCGAGGACATCGGTCCAGCGCGCGTTGGCGTCGGTGGTGGAGCCGCTGCCCGCGGTCAGCGAGTCCCCGAGGGCGACGATCGCGCCGCGCGCGCTCTCGCTGCGGACGTCCACGGCGGTCAGGTAGCGCCAGTGGGTGGTGCTCCAGGTGCCGCGCTCGTCGATCAGGTAGGAGGTCTGGTGGGTGTGGGGGTGGTAGGTGACCGGCCCGCCCGCCCGCGGGGTGCGGAAGCCGACCTGGAGGTCGGAGTCGGGGGCCACGGGCACCACGACCGGGTCGCTGATGACCTGTCCGCCTGCCGCGACGGTGACGGCGGCGGAGCCCTTGAAGGTCACGGGCCGGGTGTTGACGCTGGCCTGGTCGACGACCAGGGGGCCCGTGCCGAAGAGGTTCGACAGGGTTATCCGGGCCACCTCCCCGCCGATGCTGGTGTGCACGACGTTACGGATGGTGCGCCCGGGGAGCCCGTTCTCGGTGCCCGGTTCGGCGCGGACGGGCGCGGCGGCCCAGGTGGTGACCCACCTGCCGCCCGAGGTCGCGGGGTCGACCGGGTTGCGGGCCGCCGCCTGGGTCTCGGCGGGCGGGAGCGGTGTCGACCGGTGGCCGGAGAGCAGCGTCGTGCCGAGGGCGACGGCGGCGGCGAGTACGGCTGTGCCCGCCACTAGGGCGATGAGCAGGGCATACCCCTGGCGACTGGGCATGTGAGGTGTTTCTCCTTGTGGTGATCGTGCTGGTCCCATGATGCGACAGGCCGTCGGGAACTCGACGTGCGGCCCGGGAGTAGGGGAGGTAGGGACAATGCGTACGTCACGGGGGCGAGGCGCACGCGGACGGGTGGAGCGGATGGAACGGACCGGATCCGGCGAGCAGGAGCAGGGCGAGGACGCGGTGCAGAAGTCGGAGCGATCGGAGCGTGCGGCGCTGCCGCCTGCACAGGGACAGGAACAGGGGCCGGGACAGGCACAGGCGCCGGGGCAGGCACAGGCGCCGGGTGCGGGCCCGCTGGCCTCGTTCGCGTACACCGCCGCCGACGAGGAGAAACAGCGCGGCGTACGGCGCATGAAACTCACGGCCACCGGCCTCCTTCTGCTCGTCGCGCTCGTCTACGTCCTGGCCACCTGGGCGAAGAACTCAGGCGTGGAGGGCTGGCCGGGCTACGTCGCGGCGGCTGCCGAGGCGGGGATGGTGGGTGCGTTGGCGGACTGGTTCGCCGTCACGGCGCTCTTCCGGCGCCCGCTCGGCCTGCCCATTCCGCACACAGCCATCATCCCCACCAAGAAGGATCAGCTGGGACAGTCACTCGGTTCCTTCGTCGGCGAGAACTTTCTCTCCGGAGAGGTCATTCGTGACCGAATTCACGCTCTCGGGGTCGGCCGGAGGCTCGGTGTGTGGCTCGCGGAGCCGGCCCACGCCGACCGGGTCACCGCCGAGCTGGCGACGGCCCTGCGCGGTGCGCTCACGGTCCTTCGGGATTCCGATGTGCAGGCGGTGGTCGGCGAGGCCATCACCCGGCGGGCGGACGCGGCGGAGGTCGGCCCGGGCCTCGGCAAGATGCTGGAGAAGGTCGTCACGGACGGCGGCCACCGCAAGGTCGTCGACCTCGTCTGTGTCCGGGCGCACGACTGGCTGGTGGAGCACGGCGACTCGGTGATGAACGCGGTGCAGGGCGGAGCCCCCGGCTGGACCCCGCGGTTCGTCGACAAGCGGGTGGGGGAGCGGGTCTACAAGGAACTGCTGCGGTTCGTCACGGAGATGCGGGACATGCCGGAGCACCCGGCGCGCGGCTCCATCGACACGTTCCTGACCGACTTCGCGTCCGACCTCCAGGGCGACGCCGACACCCGGGCGCGGGTGGAGCGGCTGAAGTCGGAGATCCTGGGCCGCAGTGAGGTACAGGACGTCATCGCCTCGGCCTGGTCCTCCGTACGCACGATGATCCTCTCGGCGGCGGAGGACGAGCGCAGCGAACTGCGGCTGCGGGCACGCGCCTCGCTGATGTCGCTGGGAGCGCGGCTGTCGAGCGACGAACGGCTCCAGGGCAAGCTGGACGGCTGGCTGGAGGACGCCGCGGTGTACGTCGTGACGACGTACCGCGCGGAGATCACCTCGCTGATCAGCGAGACGGTGGCCGGCTGGGACGCGGACCAGACCTCGAAGAAGATCGAGGCGCACATCGGCCGCGACCTCCAGTTCATCCGGATCAACGGCACGGTGGTCGGCGCGCTGGCGGGCCTGGCGATCTACACGGTGTCGCACGCGCTGAGCGGCTGAGCGGTCGGGTGGCCGAGCGTTCCGTCGGCCCGCCCTCGTCGGTGAGGGCGGGCCGACGAGCGGCTCAGTCGTTCGCGCCGCGCCGGGTGACGGCCCAGGATGCGGCGGCCACACCGCCCGCGACGGCGAAGACGGCGGGCCAGGCGCCGACCTTCTTGGCGAGCGGGTGCGATCCGGCGAAGGCGGCCACGTAGGCGACGGTCAGCCCGGCGGCGGCCCGGGGCCCGGCCTGGCGGTGCCACTCGTACGCGGCGAGGGACCCGGCGGCGGCGAGCGCGACGCCGCCGAGCGGCCGCTTCCTGGTCCACCGGGCGACGCCGTAGCCTCCGACGAGCCCGCTCGCCGCCACTGCCGCTGCCGGAATCCTCACCATCGCCCTCTTCGCCATCGCCGCCACCATCGCTTCCTGGGAGCCCTCGGTATACCTGTGGTTGGCCACTCCGCCCGAGGTTAGCGTTCGGGGCGACGGTGCCGCCGGGCGGGCCGGGCGGGTGGGCAGTACGGCCGGACCGTGGCCGGGCAGTACGAAGCAGGCCGGGGAAGCGACAGGAAGAGACAGGAGTGTCGGGTGGGAGCGGTCACGACGACGGTGACGGTCGAGGACGGCGAAGCGGCGGGCGGAACCGGCCCCGTACGCCTCTCCTGCACCGACCACGGAGGCGCGGGCCCGCCCCTCCTCCTGTTGCACGGCCTGGCCGGTCACTCCGGCGAGTGGGCGGCGCTGGCGGCCCGGTTCGCGTCCACGCACCGGGTGATCGCCTTCGACGCCCGGGGCAGCGGGGCGAGCACCCGCCGGCCGGGGGACGTGACGCGGGCGGCGCACGTCCGCGATGTCCTCGCGGTCGCGCACCGGTTCGGACTGGCGGGGGAGGACACGGTGCTGGTCGGCCAGTCGATGGGCGGCCTCACCGCGCTGCTGACGGCGGCTGCGCACCCGGAGGCGTGCCGCGCGCTGGTCCTGATCGAGGCGGGCCCGGCCGGGCCGAGTCCTCGACTGCCGGAACAGATAGGTGACTGGCTCGACGCGTGGCCGGTTCCGTTCCCGGACGCGGGGGCGGCCGAGGCGTTCTTCGGCGGCGGGCCCGCGGGCCGGGCCTGGGCGGCGGGGCTGGTGCCGGGCCCCGGCGGGCTGCACCCCCGGGTCGACCGGGACGTGATGGTCGCCACCGTCCAGGAGAACGCGCACCGGCACTACTGGGACGAATGGGACGAGGTGCGCTGCCCGGTACTCGTGCTGCGGGGCGAAAATGGCTCGATGAAGGCGGACGAGGCGGATCGGATGCGGGCCCGGCGCCCCGGGACGCGGATCGGCGTGATCCCGAAGGCCGGCCACGACGCCCACCTGGACAACACGGCTGCGGTGTACGGGGAGATGGCGGCCTTCCTCGCGTAACTGATACCGCTGATCGCGGGGTTGCCCGTGTGAGGGCGGGCCGCCCGCGGTGCCCTGTGCGGGCCGGGTAGGGTCTGGACTCTTCGCACGAGGGGGGTCTCATGCCGTTCCGCAACGCTGCCCGCACCGCCGCCGGCCCGAATGACCGTGGTGGCGCTTACCGTCCGGCCCGAACCGGTTGGCGTGGAGGGGTACTTGCCGCGGTCATGGCCGCGGCGCTGGTGTCCTGTACCCAGGCGTCCAGCGGCGGCCCCGGTGGGGACGTCCCGGCCGCGTCCGTGGAACAGGCGGCCGACCAGGCCGAGCGGGAGGCCGCCGCGGAGGAGCCCAACGCCGTGGCCACGCCCGGCCCCGAACTGGTCCGCAGCGCCTTCGCGACACTCCAGGCGACGCTCGACGACACCTGCACCCCGGGCGCGGGTGACTGCGCCTACTTCCTCGGCCGGGTCACCCGGGAACTCACCGAGCTGGACGAGGCGATGCGGGCCGACGACAAGGGCCCCGGCCACTTCAAGCAGCCGCTCGCCGACATGAAGGTCCTGTTCGACACGCTGGGCGACGACCGGTCCGAGGCACACCTGGAGAAGTACTTCTCCGAGATCGTCGGCACCCGTGACGGCATCAACACGTGGATGCAGGACCACCCGGACGACTACCGCTGACAGGAACCACCGGTCCCGCCGGTCCTGCGAGTCCCGCCGGTCCTGCGAGTCCCGCCGGTCCTGCGAGTCCCGCCGGTCCTGCGAGTCCCACCGGGCCTACGAGCCCCACCGGGCCTATGAGTCCCACCGGGCCCACGAGTCCCACCGGATCCGCCGGCCGGCTCCGACGGCCCCGCCGGAACACGAGAACGTGCGAGACCCTCCGCCCCGCCCGGCCGGATCCCCCGGCCGCTCCGCGAGGGCCGGGGCCATGTCACGTGAGCGAGGGAGGGAAGAGTGGACCTGTACGAAGTGCTCGGCCTGCTCGCCGCCGCGACCGCGGCGGGCTGGGTGGACGCGGTGGTCGGCGGTGGCGGGGTGCTGCTCATCCCGGTACTGCTGCTGGCCTTCCCCACGTACTCGCCCGCGGTGGCGCTCGGCACGAACAAGATCGCGTCGGTCATGGGCACCGCGACCGCCGCGTACATGTACCAGCGGCGCACCGAACTGGACCGCTCGGTCCTCCTGCCGGCGGCAGCACTGGCGATCCCCTTCGGCGCGTTGGGCGCCCTGTCCGCGTCGAGCGTTCCCACGAGCTACTTCCGGCCCGTCATCATGGGCCTGCTCATCACGGTGGCGCTCTTCGTGGCCTTCCGGCCCGACTTCGGGGTCCAGCAGCGGACCATCGTCGTCACCCCGCGCCGCCGCAACGCCGCGATCCTCGTCGCGGGCGTCGGCATCGGCTTCTACGACGGGGTCTTCGGGCCCGGCGTCGGCACCTTCCTCATCATCTCCTTCACCACGCTCCTCGCTACCCAGTTCCTGGAGAGCGCGGCCATGGCGAAGGTGATCAACGCCTCCTCCAATCTGGGAGCCCTGGCGGTCTTCGCCTGGCAGGGGAACGTCCTGTGGGCTCTCGGCCTGGGAATGGCGGTGGGCAACATCGTCGGCGCGATGATCGGATCGCGCACCGCGATGAAGAGGGGATCCGGATTCGTGCGGGTCGTTCTGGTGCTCGTGGTCACCGGCATGGTGGCCAAGATGGGATTCGACCAGTTCGTCTGACAGGAGCTGGTGGCTGCTGACGGGTCCGGGCGGGGGCGAGTCCGAGCGGGGCCTGACACGGGGTCGGTCGGGTCATGTGGGGCCCGGCGGGGCCTGACGCTCGGGGCCCGGCGGGTCCGGGCGGGCACACCGGCGCACCCCGGTCCGCCCGCCCGCCCGCCTCACGCCCCCGCGCGGGCATCGAGGCTCACTCGCAGCCGACGCCGTCCCCGTCACGGTCCAAGTGCCGCCCGTAGCCGGGGTCTCCGGCCCGGATGGGGGCGGCCCCGGCGTTCCGTACGGCGGTGCAGTTCGCGTAGGAGACGCTGCCGCCACCACCCCCACCACTCGTACCGTTTCCGTCGGCGGAGGAGGCGGAAGAGGCGGAGGAGGACTCGCCCCACGGCTCGCAGCCCACGCCGTCGCCGTCGCGGTCCAGGTGGGGTGCGTAGCCGGGATCGCCCTCCTCGACGGGGGCGGCCCCTGCGGCGCGGGCGGCGTCGCAGTTCTTGTAGTACGCGGGCGCCGGGTCTTTCGGGTCCGCCGCCTCCGGGGTGGAGTTCGAGGCGTTCGAGGCGGGAGTCGGAGTCGTTTCGGGGGCGGCGGTGACGGTGATGCGGACGACCGCGGTGGCGGCGGGGACCTCGGCGCCCTTCACGACGACCTCGTACGTGAGCTTGTCCTCGCCGGCGTACCCGTCCCCGGCGGTGTACGTGACCGTGGTCCCGGACACCGATGCGGAACCGTGGGCGGGCTCGGTGTCGATGCTCAGGGTCAGCTCGGCGGGATCGTACGTGTGGAGCAGCGCGGCCCGGTCCCCGTTCTCCAGGGTGACGGAGTCGTTGTCGAGGACGTCCACGTCCAGGCTGTTGCCCGCGTCCATGGTCTGCTCGTCGTCCATGAGCGCCAGCGCCCGATCCACGGAGGCCGCAGAACCGGCCGACGCGGCGGCCTTCCCGCCCTGGTCGTCCGCGTTGCCGTCATCGCCTCCGCACCCCGTCAGGAGCAGCGCGAGCGCGCCCGCTCCGGCCGATATCCGTATGCGGAGGAACCCGCGCCCGGGCCGCCGTGACTGCTTCCTCGTCTGCATGTGTTGCCCCCAAGGCCGAACGCTGTGCTGTGGAGCAGCCGATGTTCGCAGCGCGGCCGGGCGTACATCAGGGGCATGTCGGAAGCGAAGCGGAATTGTGATGAGAGCGTGTACAAAGCGTGTAAGGGGGCGGAGGTCGACCAGCCGGCCCTGCCCGGAAGGCCACTACGGTGGCCCGTATGAAGGACCGTCCGACCGATATCGACGAAACCGTCCTGGCCGCCGCCCTCGGGGCCTGGGGCATCGAACCCGTCGTGCTCACCCACGCCCCGGTCGGCTTCGGCGACCACCACTGGGTCGCGGCCGACGCGGAAGGCCGACGGACCTTCGTCACGGTCGCCGACCTCGCGCACAAGCCGCACTGCGGTCGAGACGCGGCCGAGGCGTGGACGGGCCTGAGCCGCGCCATGGACACGGCCGCGACGCTCGAATCGTCCCTCGACGGCGCGGCGTTGGTGGCACCGCTGCGCACCGGCGGCGGCGAGACGCTGCTCCGCCTGACCGGCCCGTACGCCGTGAGCGTCTTCCCGTACGTGGACGCGCCCACCGGCCACTTCGGCCAGGTGCTGGAATCCGGGGCGCGAGGGATGCTGGTGGAGCGGCTGGCCCGACTTCATGCCGTGCGCGCCCCGTTGACGACCCCGTCCCATGCCCCGGTGCTGCCGGGCCGCGCGGCGATCGGAGCGGCGCTGGCCGACCCGCAGCGCTTCCGCGCGGACGCGGGCCCGTACGCGCAACGCTGCCGAGCCTTGCTGACCGCCAACTCTGCGGCCCTGCGGTCGACGTTGGAGCGCTACGACAGCGGCACGGCGCAGCTCATGTCCGACGCGTCGACCGCCGCGACCGTGGTCACCCACGGCGAACCCCACCCCGGCAACGTCCTGGACCCCGGAGGGCGTACCCTCCTGGTCGACTGGGACACCGTCGCCCTCGCGCCGCCGGAGCGCGACCTCTGGCTCGCCACCGACGCCCCGGAGGACCTGTCGCACTACGCCGAACTCACCGGCCACCGCCCGGACCCGGAGCTGCTCGCGTACTACGAACTCCGTTGGTCGCTGGACGACATGGCCGCCGCGCTCGACGTCTTCGGCACCCGGCACCCGGACACGGCCGACACGCGGCAGGCGTGGGAGGGCCTGGTCGACGCGGTGACCGCGCTGGCGGAGGAGAGCTAGCCGACTGAGCGCGGAGGGCGACGGCGGACCAGCAGGAGCGTTGCGGCACGCACAGTCCCTGTCGGCGTAGCTTGAGGCGGGATGGGGCCGGCCGGATTCGAACCGGCGTCCTCCCACATGCGGTGAAGGCGCGACAACCGCTGCGCTACGAGCCCCATCCCGCACGCGATCATACGGGCGTCCGGCACCCGGCGTTCTGCGCCAGACCCGGGAATGACGAGACGGGAGTCTGCCGGTGATCGAGATCCTCGACGACTTGGACGTGCTGTATCAGGGGAACCTCGATCTCACGACAGTCGAGATGGGTGGCGTGGCCCTGGGAGCGCCGGACGAAGTCTCCGCCGTACCGAGGTTGAACGGCGAGCTCATCCATCAGGGCCGGGGTGTGTACGGCCGCTGATAGTTTCCTGCGATGAGCGAGCATGTGCCGAGCGGCGGCACCGAACTGTCACCCGACGAGATCGAGGCCCTCGACGCCCGGTGGTCGTCCAGCTGGACTCCGAGCGAGGTCGCGCAGCGGCTGGCCGGGGTCGGCGTGCCCTGGTGTGTGGCCGCGGGCTGGGCGCTGGACCTGTTCCGGGGCGAGCAGACGCGCGTTCACGGGGACATCGAGATCGCGATTCCGGAGGCAGGCTTTCCCCAGGTCCGCAGCCGCTTCCCCGGATACGTCTTCGACGCGGCGGGCAGCGGCCGGATCTGGGAGGACGCTTCGCCGGAGACGCTGGCCGCCGTTCACCAGACATGGCTCCGCGATCCGGCCACCGGCAACTACCTGCTCGACGTGTTCCGGGAACCGCACGACGGTGACACCTGGATCTGCCGGCGGGACGAGGGGGTCCGGCTCCCGTACCGCGAGATCGTCCACCACACCCAGAACGGCATCCCGTATCTGGCACCCGAACTCGTGCTCCTGTTCAAGGCCAAGCACGCCCGCCCAAAAGATCAAAGGGACTTCGACGCGACCGTCCCGCACCTGACCCGAGCGCAGCGCGCGACCTTGGCGGAGCTGCTCGTCCGCGTACACCCAGGGCACGCCTGGCTCACGGATCTGTAGCAGGGGTCGACCGGTGCAACAGCGCACACCGGTAGTCCGGTTGCGAACCGGGTGGTGCGAGGGGGCGCACTTTTCGCGGACGTCGTTGTAGGCCAAAACCATGCGATACCGTGACGTCAACATCACGCTCTGTGCGCGCACGTAGGCGGGCATAGGGCGGCCCCCGGAGGTGCGCGAACACCCACCCGAGGGCCTTACACCCCCAGTGGAAAGAGCCACTAGAAATGCTGCGTCATGTTATCGCGCCCTCGTCGGGCTGGACCAAAGCCCCGCACACGGTCGTACGCGACCGGCGGATGAACAGCGATGCGAAAGTCCTCCTCCTGTACGTCCAGGGCCTCCCCGACTCCGCCACGGACCGTCCGCTCGGCGAGCTGGCACGGAAACTGGAGATCAAGGGCCGCACGTACCAGCTGGCCAAGAAGCAACTGGTGGAGCACGGCTACGTCCACGAGTGGCGGGCCCAGGCCGATGGCGGACGCTGGGTGACGGAGCAGCTGTTCACGAACACGCCGCTGACGAGCGCCGAGGCCAGGATCGTACGGGCGACGCTGGAGCCGGACGGCGGGCGCACGCCGGGAGTGGCGGCTGCCGCTCCGCCGCCGCCGAGTAAGCGGTATCCGACGGTCGGCGGACCGACTTCCCGGACGGCCGGTGGCTATGGACCGGAGGAAGACCACAGTGATGAGACCACTCCCCGCCCACCCTCCGAAGCGGAACGACCGGAGCAGCACCGATCGCAACCGCAACCGGAACCGGACCCGGACCTGGACCCGAGGCCGGAGCCGGAACTGGAGCCGGAGCCGGCACGGGAGCCGACACCGGCACCCGAACTCCCACCCGCCGCAGCCGACTCCACCCCGGCACCCCACGCACCCCCGGTACCTCACCTCCCCCCGGCACCCCACCCCGCTTCCCGACTGGCCAAGGCGGAACGGCTGCTGTTGTCGCTGCGCCACACCCGCCGCGACCTGCTGCTGGGGGTGCGGGAGGCGCGTGAGCTGGCGCCGGAGGCGGTGAAGTGGCTGGAGGGCGGCTTGTCGGAAGAGGATGTGCGGCACGCGCTCCTGGCCGCCAGGCGCGAGGGAGGGGTGCACTCGGCGGTGGGCTTCCTGCGCCACCGCCTGATCCAGAAATGCCCGGTGCCCCCGCTGCCGGCTCCGCCGCCCCCACCGCCCGTCAGGGAGCTGATCGCCTGCGCGGGGGAGGGGGAGGAGCACGTTTTCCGCCCGGTGGGCGACGAGACGCTGTGCGTGGAGTGCCGCAGGGCGGCGGCGTACGCGAGCTGGATGGTCGACACGGACACGTACGACTTCCCCGAGGACATGACCTGGAGGCAACGCGTCGAGGCGGTACGGCGGGCCGACGCGCTTCGAGCCGCGCACTCACCCCAGGGCGACGCGGGCGGCGACGGGCAGATGGTCGCTGCCGGTGGCGGGCAGGGTGCGGATGTGGTCGACGGTGGCGGAGCGCGCCAGGACCTGATCGATCCGGGCCACGGGGAGGGAGGCGGGGAAGCTGAAGGCGAAGCCGCGCTCCGCCACGTTCAGGCGTGAGGTGAGAGGCTCCAGCCCCCGGTCCTCCACGGTCCCGTTGAGATCCCCGAGCAGAATCACCGTATCGACGCTTTCTGCGGCGATGGCACGCCCGAGCAACTCGGCGCTCGTGTCTCTCCGTTCGGACGCCAGCCCACCCGGGCCGACCCGGACGGAGGGCAGATGGGCGACGTACGCCGCGACGTCCCCGTACGGCGAATCGACGACGGCACGGAGGCCACGGCTCCACCCTTCCGCGATGCTCGGCGGCTTGATGTCGACGACCCGCTCCCCGGTGAGCGGGTACTTGGACCAGAGCCCGACGGTGCCCCGGACGACGTGATGCGGATAGTCGGCGGCGAGAGCCTTCTCGTACGCGGACAGCTGCGGAACCACCAGCTCCTCCAGTGCGACGAGATCGCCCCCGGCCTCGATCAGCGCCCGGGCGGTCGGCGCCGGATCACGGTTCTCGTCGCTGACGTTGTGCTGCACGACGACGAGCTCCCGCCCGCCGCCTTCCGCCCCAGGCAGGAGCAGCCCACCGAAGAGATGCACCCAGACACCGACGGGCAGCAGCACCGCCACCAGCGCGACGGCGGACCGCCGCACCAGGGCGAGCGCCAGCAGCAGGACGACGATCACGCCGAGCCACGGCAGAAAGGACTCCAGCAGACTCCCGACCCGCCCGACGGCGTTCGGCACACCCCGGTGGAACGCCAACACCCCGGCGAGCACCACGGCCAGCACGGCGAGGACACGCCCCCGCCGGCCGTCTCCTGCCCCGGGAACCTCCTGCCCCACCACCGACGCCACACCGGGGGCTGCCTGCTCCACCATGTCTTCCCATCCGCTTGGTCCCGCTTACAGGACGAGTGACCGGGCGGACAGGGTTCCGACCCACCACCAGGATCTGGAACAGGGAGAGAACGGGGCCGCATTTGATTTGGCCCACAGCAGCCGGAGATCATGTCGGATCACCCCGCGGTGTCCGGCGACGGAACTGCGGGGAACGGGGATATCGGGGACACCGGGAGAGTTTCTACGATGGCGTGGGATGAATGGGAGCAAATCAAGGCTGACGTCGCGGTGAATGGTTCGGCGCACATGCAGCTGAACCAGGCCCCGGCGGAGGGCGGAACCACGGGCGGCGCGACTTCGGGGGATCTGAAGTCGAACAGGAAGACGTGGGTCAAGGCCGGTGAGGGAGTCACCGGCCTCAAGGACGGTGTCGGTAAGGCGCTGACGAAGCTTGCCGACGGTCAGACGGGGCTGGGGGACACTACCGGGTCGCAGAGCGCGGCGGCACAGAAGGAGCTCTACGCCTCGTGGAAGAAGTACGTGAGCGATGTGAGCGGCCGCTGTGAAGCGTTGGGTGGACTTCTGCGGGGAGCGGGCCACGATCTGTCGAAGTCCGACGAGGAAGCCCAGGCGGAGCTGGAGAAGCTCAAGGTGAAATACGGGGACACCGAGCCCGTCGGTGGCCAGGCGAAGGAGAAGTGAGCCCGGTCATGGACCTTGCGACGCTCAAGGGCTTCAAGCCGTCGGAGTACGAAGAGGCCGCGAACGGCTATCGGACGACCGGTGACATGGCCTCCGAGGCCAAGGACGCGCTCGACAACCGGATCAGTGTGGAACTCCGCAACCAGCTGGAGGGCGAAGCGGCGAAGGCGGCAGTCGAGGAACTGAAGAGCCTCTCGAAGAACTTCCATTACACGCAGACCGAGTGCGGCCTGGTGAGCACCGCGCTGAACGGCTTCGCCTTCGACATCGCGGTGGCCAAGCGCAAACTGGAAGCCGCCATGGAGGACGCCAGAGCCGACGGCTGCACGGTGAACGCGAACGGCTCCGTCTCGTATCCGGCGGGCAGGAAGCCCGGCGACGAGAAGACGGCGGACGGCGGCACGGTGACCGGGAGCGCGGGGGGCAGCCCGACGTCCGACGCGCTGGAGCGCCAGGCGATGAACATCCACCCGAACCCGTACTACGGCAGGGCGATGGCCTACGCGAACCGCATCGCCGACGCCCTGGAAGAGGCCACGGAAGCGGATACGAAGTGGGCGCCGAAGCTGCGCGCACTGAAGGCCGACGACGACTTGACGGTCTCCCCCCGGGACTGGGCGGACGCGCAGTCGGACACGGGCGGCGTCCGCGAGGCGGGCAAGGCCTATCTCGACTCCCTGCCGGAGCCCCCGAAGGACGGCAGCCCGAAGGACAACGCGGCCTGGTGGAAGAGCCTCAGCGCGGAGGATCAGTCGGCGCATCTCGCCCTGAACGCTGCTTCGATCGGAGCACTGGACGGGCTGCCCGCCGTGACGCGTGACGAGGCCAACCGCATGGTGCTGGCACAGACCAGGGGGCACGTGGAGACGGAACTCGCCAAGATCCCAGAGCCAGCCAGGTACTCGCCCAACCCCGATGGGCAGTATCCAGCTGTCGTCCAGAACGACAGCTGGACCAAGTGGAACGAGAAGCACGGTGAGCGGCACGCGGAGCTCACCAAGTCGAACGAGGGCATGAAGAGCATTCAGGCACGGTTCGACAAGACGGGCGAGGAAGGCCTGCCGGAGGCGTACCTGCTGGGATTCAGCTCGGAAGGCAATGGCAGGGCGATCGTTGCGAACGGCAACCCGGACACAGCTGACCACCAGGCGGTCTATGTGCCAGGTACGACGTCGAACCTGGGCAGCATCGATGGTGACATCAACCGAATGGTCAACGTGTGGCGCGCAGCAGACGGCGCGCCTGGAAATGACTCCGTTTCCACGATCACTTGGCTCGGCTACGACGCGCCGCAGAGCATCGTGAAGGACTCCCCGTTCAGTCATTACGCGAATGACTGCGCTCCCGCCTACCATCGATTCCTCGACGGCTTGGACGCCTCGCGTACCGCCGAATCGGACCCGCACCGCACAGCAATCGGCCACTCGTATGGGACAACGCTGATCGGGTCCGCGGCTCGACAGGGCGAGTTGAACGTGGACGACGTGATCCTTGCAGGCAGTCCCGGAGTCCAAGTGAGCAAAGCCGAGCAGTTGGATGTTCCCGAAGGACACGTCTGGAACCAGGAGGCCGACTGGGATGTGGTCCCGGACATCGGGCGATTCGGGCACGGTGGAACCGACTGGGACGGCGCCTGGGTCATCCCCAGCGACCCGATCTTCGGTGCCAACCAGATGACCACGGACACAAACGGACACAGCGATTACTGGAAAGAGGGAACGGAGAGCCTGTGGAATCAAGGCATGGTTGTGGCAGGCCACGGTGATGAAGTCGAGTTGAAGCCAGTTCCCCCGGCACACTCAAGGGGGCGGTAGCGATGTCCGGCGTTTCCGAAGAGGGAATAGAACGTGTGACTCCCCGTCACTCAACCGAAATGACCGGCTTGCGATCCGGTCCGACTCACCGAGGTTCTTCGACGTGAAGACGAGACTGGGCGCACTGGCGCTGTTCGGATCCATCACTCTTACAACTCTCACTGGATGCAGCATGGATGATGCAAAGGATTCCGACTCCCTCCCCTCCGCGGGCACCAGCACGTCGAGGGAAGCTGTGGAAACGACCAAGAAGGTTTCCAGTGAGCTCTACGATCTGATCGGAATCAAGGGCGAGGCGTCCAACAGCGGAGCGGGCGTCACAGAGTGTGGAAACAAGGATCCGGAAAAATATTTCCAGATCTTCCACCCGTGGAGCTTCACTCCGGCATCGGCCGACCAACTTGATGGCGTGATGGAGCGGCTCAAGGAAGAACTTCCGAAACGCGGCTGGAACATCGTCGAGTACGGACCCAATACGAGCAAGAACAAGAGCATGCAGCTCACAGCCGACAACGACAAGAAAAAGCACAGCGTCAAGATCACTCATTTCGCGAAAGGCAAGACGCCAAGCCTGAACCTGATGGTCGTGTCCGGCTGCTATCAGGTCCCGGCCGGCGAGAAGGTCGACCGGTTCTGAGTACGCCGCAGTGACACCGGAGTGGCGTGAGGCAGCTCGTGCTGCCGATCGCGCCGCCCGGGCCGGTCGCTGCCCCGCTCAGCAGCTCACGTCGCGTACTCCTTCTCCGATACGGCGGTTCGCACCAAGAGCCGAGCGAAGTCGTCCACGTCGAGACCGGCCAGGTGCTCGACCAGGGCCTGCCGGATGTCCCGCACATGTCGGGGCAGCTGTGGCCCCGTGAAGTCGCGAGGAAGGATGACGCGTCGGAAGGCGTCCTTCTCGATCACGCAGCTGACGAGCTTCTCCGCGACCCAGAGCGGCGTACGTTCCCGGATCGCGAACGTCAGGTGGATGCTGCGGTCCTGCGCGTCGAGCGTATGAGGGTTGTGCACCCACCCGCGTGGCAGGAGCAGGGACTGACCCGGCCGGAGGTCAACCTCCAGATCGGGCCCCACGGCTTCCCACTCCGGGATGAAGTCGTGCTGCCAGACACGGAAGGACTCCTGGTGCTCGCGCATCGGCGCGGGGAACTTCGGCCGCCAGAGCTGCCATCGCTTGACGCCGGCGATCTGCACGATCACGGCCATCTGCTGATCCCAGTGGTGGAGCAGCCCCTGGCTCCCGGGCGGGGTCACGAAGGCGTGGGAGTAGTTGCTGTAACCGGTCTCCTGCTGAATGCCGCGGGAGACGTCCGCCAGGAAGGGGACGACCCGCTGGAGGTTGCCGAGCCGGATCGTGTGGCCGTCCTCGTAGAGGCTCTGCAACTTCGCCGGGTCGGTCCGGCCCGCCGTGCGATGGCGATCGGGGTGCAGCGCCGTGCCGTCACTCACGACGGCGACCTCGTCGGCGGGCACGCACCCGGTGTCCAGGTAGTGGTCGACGGTCTCCGCGTTGATCACACGGTCGAGCTCGCCGGCCTCGCGTTCGTACACGCATGGCTCGTCCGGCCAGGAGGTCAGGAGCGCTGTCACGCCCGGTTCGGGCAGTAAGAGGTTGAGTGACACGGATGGCTTCCTCGCTTCACGTCACCGGAGGGGTACGGAGGTCAGGAGGGCGGGAGAGGGCACGGGAGACCGGGGTGGTGGTGGTTGAGGCAGCACACCACCGAGAAGGAGATCAGGCTCTGGGACTTGGTGTAGTGCACCCAGCAGACGTCGACCCCTCGGGGAAGGGAGTCCATCGCGTGCGCGATCTTGTGTTCGAGGGTGACGTAGGCGCGGCCGCCGTCGTCCCTCTCGGCAGGAGGATTCACCTCGTACGTGGTCTTCAGCCACGTGACGGCGGCCACGACACGGGTCCAGGTGCGGTCCGTAGCCGTCTGATCCTGTCGCATGAGCCAGTGCCCGGTCATGAGGGGCGGCAGCGTCGAGGCGACGAAGGCCCGTGTCTGCTCGGAGTTCAGTTCCACACCCGGACGGCGTAGTGCCTCCTGGCCGTACGCGTCCCTGCTGCCGGTCCACGGACCGTATCCGTGCCAATGTCCTGACCAGGTCATCTGCGCCCTTCGCTGGGGGGAGAAGGGCCGGTCCGGAGCCTGTCCGGTCCGGCCCACTACGTGGTGCTTCGTGCTCAGGAAGGGAGCCAGATTAGAGCGTCAGACCCCTCGTCCTGACCCACCCGGTGGCGAAGTCGTCGAGCTCGGTCTCGGTGAAGCGCAGCTCCTTGCCCGCACCCTCGGGCTTGCTGTCACGGATGACGAAAGAGGCCTCTGCCCCGGGGATCGCGGCGAGGCTGACGCAGGTCTCGTTGGAGCCGCCGGCGTTGCCGCCGCAGTAGGTGGCGAAGGCGTCGGCCGGCGGGATCGGCAGTGCGTAGAGGTTTCCGTTCATGGGAGAGTCCCTTTCGGTGCTGATGTCGCGGAGATTCGGTCTCCGCACCGTCGTGCTCCTGGCCCCGCCCGGCTGCCGACCGTCCATGGAGACAGCCGGGCGGGAGTCTGTGAGGCTGGATGGGGTGTGCTGTTCAGGCCTGCGGCGCGTGGAGGGGCGCGGTGCCCGGCTACCGGCCTGACCACACCGCAGCGATGATCGACGAGCCGATGGCGGCGAGGCAGACGACGTATCCGATCTGCCGGGTCCGCTCGCTCACCGGCCAGTGCCTTGCCCTCGCCCTGGTACCGGCCGTACGGGAAGGGGAGGTCGGGACGAGACCGCCCTTCCCACATCACCGGCGTCGTTCATCGCGGCGAGTTTCCGGAGAACCCGGGCCAGCGCTCGGACATGGCAATGGACCTCATGGGACAGGGCGTCCGGAGCCGGAGGGTTGTCGAGGAGGTGGGTGGCCTCCAGGAGGTAGCCGCGGTCAGCCCCACTCATGCCTCGCGCTCCGACCGACAGAGCGCCGGCAACGGCTACCGCACGGCGGCGCAAGGAGACTGCCGCGTCGTCGAGTTCCGCGCGGGTGGTCGTACCGAGCCGCAAGGCGAGGACGCGTCGCACCTCGTCCTCCGTGTCCGCCTTCTCGCCTGCCGCTACCGCCCTGGGGCGGCCTGCGCCTGTCTTCATCACGTCGGTCACTAGGAATCTCCGCTCATGGCCGCTTTTGATCGCGTTCTGTGTAGAGCTAACTGCGCGCCGTGCTCATCCCGGTACCGTTGGAGACAGGCGTAACCGTGAAAGCCATGAATTTCCGGGGAGTTGGTGTGCCCGTGCCACCTAGGAGCAACCGCAACTCAGGCCTTGAGAACCTTCTTGAACAGGCTGGATGGTCCCGGACGCAGCTAGCGAACGCGGTGAACCGCACGGCCGGAGAAGCGGGCCTGGCGTTGAAGTGCGACCAGTCCGCCGTCTCGCACTGGCTGAGCGGGACGCAGCCGCGAGCGCAGGTCCGGCCAGTGATCGTCGAAGTGCTCGAACGGAAGCTCGGCCGCCCGGTGACTTACGCCGAAGCGGGCCTGCGCTTGTCGGCGCCGGGCCCGGCAGCGAACTCCGCGGACACCACAGACTCCCTCTTGGACCTCGGAAGGGCTGACATGGACCCCTCACGGCGTGGAGTTGTCGCAGCAGGCCTGTACTCGGCTGCCCTTGCCGTCCCTCTCTTCGCGGGTGAGGCCTACGCCGAGGAACGGGAACGCGCGGTCCGGCCGACCGGCCGCATCGGCGCGGCAGAGGTGGCGACCGTCCGCACGATGACGGACCGCATCGCGGAGATTCTCGACGAGCTCGGCGCCGGACACGCTCGTCCCATGGCCGCTGCGTTTCTCGTCAACACCGTCGCGCCGTACCTGCGCGCTTCCGCGACCGGACCGGTACGACGCGACATGCTCTCCGCAGCGTCCGACCTGACCTACCTCACCGGCTGGATGGCCATGTACGAGCGGGCTCACGGTCTCGGCCAGCAGTATTACGTGAAGGCGTTGCGCCTCGCGCAGGAAGCATCCGACCACGTGACGTACTGCCGTACGTTGCGAGGCATGAGCCTCCAGGCATCCCATCTGCGGTACGGCCAGAGGGCCCTGGAGCTCGCCGACTCGGCAGCTGAGGCGGCACCGGACGCAGGGCCTCGCTTGGTGGCCTTCCTCCGCGGACAGCAGGCCCACGCCTCCTCGATGGTCGGAGACCGGCGCGCCGCCTTTCAGAGGCTGCGCGAGGCGGAGTCCGCGCTCTCCCAAGCCGATTCCAGGCGGCAGTCGATCGGAGGCTACGACCAGGCCGCCTACCAGTTCCACGTGGCCCACGTTCTGTACGAGACACGTGACCTGCCGGGCTCTATCGCAGCGCTGAAGGCCTCACTCCGCGCGCAGCCCAAGCAAGAGAGGCAGGGGCGACTCCACGCCAACGCGGTCATGGCTCAACGGCAGTTCGAGTTCGGCCATATCGAGGAGGCTTGCACCACGTGGGGCACCTTCCTGGACGACTACGTAGGGCTCTCCTCGGCACGCGGTGACGAGCACTTCACCACCATGCGCAAGCGCATCGCGCCGTACGGCAAGATCCGAGCCGCCCGCGAGCTCCAGGAGCGGTCGCGGCAGGTGGCGGGGATGAAGGGGTAGATCGCCTGCCGGTCGATGGCCGACTGCGGTTGTTCAGCTCGGCTTCCACGCGCACTGAATGCTTCGGAAGGGGCGCTGTACGTGGCCGACTCGGTCATGCCGTTCATGGTCGGGTGGCCGATTCGACGGCTGCGGCCGATATTCGCGAACAGTTTCGTGAGCGGCGTGGTGATGCCGGTGATCCCCTCGACACTCATGCGGTCCGGCCGCCAACCTTTGAACGGCGGGCGGAACACCCTTCGAAGTGAGAGGAGGCTGTAATGGCACGGCATCTGAGGCCCAGCGGCACGGGTAGCGGTGGCACGGGAAGCTCATCTGTCCATGAGGACGCGGCGAGTGGAGAGGCCATCGTTTACGGACCGCCGTCGACCGCTGCCGACGATATCGCCCAGCACCAGCGCCTGGCCGAGGCCGAGGCCGAGGTGGCGGTGGTCGTCCCGCGTGAACTGTTGGTTGACCGGTCGCCAAAGGGCGCGACCTGTCAGGCTCGGATCATCGGCCTGGACGAGTTCGAGGGTCTGTTCCGTACGTTTCGGCACTCGGCTTGGCGGTTGGAGACCCGGCGGCGCTTCGCCAGTGACGAAGCCACGGACACTTACCGCCAGTTCGTCGAGACCGGCAGTGTTGACTGGTCCGTGGAGGATCCGTACTGCGAGCTGATCCGTTCCCAGACCGCGCAGGGAAAGCGTGTCGAGCGGGTGCGGATCGTTGATCAGCCGCCGACCACAGGACAGCTTTACCTCCTCAACAACGCGAAGCGGAACAGTGGTCTGGGGGAGAACATTCGGAACGTATGGCGAGTGGATGCCGATCGTCTCCAACTCCCGGCCGAGGACTACTGGCTGTTCGACAGTCGGCTTGCCGCGAAGCTCCGCTTCGACGACGAGGACCACCTCGTGGTCGTCGAGTTGATCACCGAGCCGGCCGAAGTCGTCCGATACTCCGCCATCCGTGATGCGGCATGGCGCCACGCCGTGCCGTACGAAGAGTTCGCGGCGAAGCTGAGCGACAGCAGGCAGGGGCAGAAGGCGTAGACGCACGGAACGCGCCCGCATGCATCCGAAGGGCACCCGCTGGGTCGGCAGATCAACCGTCATGGCGTGATCAATAACGGTTCATGCCTCAAGGTGTCCATCCTGAAGGGCCGACACGAAAGAAGCCCATGAGGTCGGCCGGAAGAGCAGAGAGCCCTCTTCGACGGCTTTCGAGTCGCGTATCGCCGTTGCCTCGCTGAGGCGCGCGGCTTCTACGCACTCAGTTGTATTACCGCCACTGTGCGAGGACTTGAACCAGGTCGGGGTACCGCTGGACGAGGTGGAAGGCATGCTTCAGATCTCCTTGCAGACGCGTTCGATCACAGCCGATGACGCGCCCATGTCCAGCGCTTGCGCGCGCAGGTAGTCGAACGCAAGCCGGTACCGGTCGAGTTCGTGGTCCTTCTCCATGAAAACAGAGCCGACATGGAGATCTACGTAGACGACATCGAGCGAGGGTTCCGCCCCTCCCAGGATGACGAAGCTTCCCAGAGCCGCCGCGTGTGCGCCCTTTGAGAACGGGAGGACCTGGAGGGTGACGCCCGGCGACTCGTTCGCCCTGAGGAGGTGTTCGAGCTGCTCCCGCATGATCGCGGGCGAGCCGACCACGCGTCGGATGACCGACTCGTCCAGGATGGCCCAGAGGTGGGGAGGACGTTCTCGGGCGAGGATCTCCTGGCGCTTCATACGGATATCGACGAGCCGTTCGACTTCCTCTGGCGCCAGGCGCATCTCGTTGGCCTGCTGAATCGCGGTGCTGTACCCCCGCGTCTGCAAGAGTCCTGGTACGTACATGCAGGAGAAGTGGTCCTCGCGTGCCGCCTCGTCTTCCAGCGTGAGGAGGAGGTTCATGTCGGCGGGGATCGAACCGCTGAACGGCCCCCACCAGCCCCGCCGTTTCGCGTCCTTGGCGAGAGCCACGACTGTGCACCGCTCGGCCTCCGTCGCGTCGTACTGTCGGCACAGGGCGTCGACGATGGGCCACTTCACTGGGCCCTCCTGAGTCTCGTACCGACTGACGGTGGCCTTCGATACGCCCACCAGTCGGCCAGCTTCCTCAAGGGTCATGCCTTTACTTGCTCGCAGCTTCCGCATCATCGCGCCGAGCTGGCGGCGACGCGTGGTGGTCGTCCTGACGGGCATCGAAGGCTCATTTCCTGGCTGCAAACCACGGGCTGCGCGTGCAACAAGGCTAAAGCCAGGCGAGGTTAGGCACGGTGGATTCACCCGATCGAGGTCCGTGAGAAGTTACATAGCGAAACTTCTCGCTGACATACTCAACCTCGGAACACTACGCAGCGTCGCCGTTCGGATGCGGTGGGCGCGGATCCGTCCTGATGTGAGGGGAGAGTCGGCATGTGTCACTGCGAGAGCGAGGATGCCTGTCATCGCTATGTGGTGCCGTTCGAAGCGGCGCCGGCCCAGCTGTCCGAGCTGCGCCGGGCGGTGAGATCTCAGCTCGGCTCGTGGGGTGCGTCAGCCGTGACGGAGGAGGCTGAACTCGTCGCTACCGAGCTGGGAGCCAACGTCATCAAGCATGTCGGTCGGGACGTTGCCGCCTCGCTCGTTCTTGAACTGAGGGAGGGGCGAGTCCGGCTTGAGGTCCATGACCGGAGTCCCGCCCTGCCCGCAGCGCCTTTGGGTGAGGCCTGTGCGGACAGTGCTGAGAGCGGCAGAGGTCTGCACCTCATCGCCGCGATGGCGCACGATTGGGGGGCAGTCCGCACGTCAACCGGGAAGGTCATCTGGTGTGAGCTCTCCTTGAAGACGGCAGGGTGCGAGGCCCGCGTGGGGCGTGTGGCCGCGGTGCTGTCGGTGTACGGCCAGCGCAGCAGCACCTCGAGCCTCCTCGACCTTGCCGCGCTTGACGACACGGTTACCGACGTCATTACGGACCTGCTCCATTGGCTTGCTGCCCAGGGAGGAGACCCGAGCGGCGCCCTTGGCCGCGCTCAGATGCACTACGACGCCGAGGCGGCCTGAGGTGACGGGGAGTCAAGCTCAGTCCTCCTGAGCCGCCGCTGCGAGCAGGAGGCCGACGTCCGCGTACTGCTCGCTGTTGTGAAGTGCGGACGCGATATTGAGAACCGCCTGTGCGTCGCGACGGGCTGCGTTCGTGATCACTTGATCTGCTGCTTCCCCCATGCCGGCCGCTCGGCATTGACCGACGAAAATCTGGACATCACGGGCAGAGAGCGTGGTCGCGGCGCTCCACATCATGATGTCGGCGTCTCTCGACCGGCCAGCGGACAGGCTCTCGGCGAGCGTTCTGATCTCAGGCCAGGCGGCATCAGCAGGTGTAGTGAGGTGCCGGTCTCCCCCTCGGAGGGGGACCGGCACCTTTGCTTGTGCCGATGCCCGCGGAATGCTGTGGCGCAGAGTCGAAAGCCGGACACGGGGTCGGCGCGGTCGGCGGCGGACGGGCTTAGGGGCCGGCGAACCTGCCACCGTCGGCTGAGGCTCAGGGGAACTGGTAGCGGCTTCGGGCGAACCGGCAGCGCAGCAGTCACAGTGCTTCACCAGCGCTTTGTCGCGGAGCTCCAACAACAAGGCCAACGAACAGGGCATAGGTCTCGATGACGTGGCCGCCTCGTCATCGATGATCTTGTAGAGCTTCTCGACGTGCTCGGCTTCGGGAATCCGGCCCCCGTTGAAGTGGTTCGAGAGCGATGTCGGAGCCAGGTACACGTCCCCTGCGATCTGCGCCTGAGTGCGGTCGCTGACCTCGCGAACTCTTCGCAGCATCAGAACGAAGGCGCGTTGAGCGGGGGGAACCGAGCTGCGCAGCTCTTTCCACTTGTGGGATCTCTTCGGCAATCTCTGCTCCTCAAGAGCGCAGCCGGGCCACTAGTACAGGTCAGTGCGATTGTCCGTGCCACGGTGCGGCTGGGGAAGCGGAGGGGGTTTTCCGTCTGCCCTCGAAACTCCGTCAGGGCTGGCACTGGGGTGCCCACAACCTCCATGGTGTTTCTCACGAGGACCCTCGCGGACTTGCCGCTCGGGACTCGACGCCTGTCGAAGCACCTGAAGTCTGAAGCGAGGAGACCCTGATGACTCTGCCGTCGTGGACGGACCCCAAGTTCGGCACCATGAAGCGCGCCGCCTTGTGGCTGGTCACCGTCGTAGGCGAGGGCAACGTCTTCACGAAGGAAGACGTAAAGGGCGCCTTTCCGGGGGTGAGTCAGGCCGATCGGCGGGTGCGAGATCTCCGCGACCACGGCTGGCAGATCGATACCAACCGTGAGGACGCGGGCCTGGGGCAGCACGAGCAGCGCTTCGTGAAGCCGGGGCTTCCGGTCTGGGAACCCGGCAAGGCTGCGAAGTCCGGGACCTCCGTCACGCAGACGCAGCGCCGGGATGTTCTGGCGCGCGACGGACACCTGTGCCGTTCCTGCGGGATCGCCCCCGGAGAGGTGTACGTCGGCAGCTACGAAGCCGCACAGCTGGACATCGCCCGCCGGGTGGTGAAGCAGCCGGCCGGCGGCGAGAAGGTCGAGCTGGTCGCGGAATGCAAGCGGTGCCGCGTCGGTGGCCGTGGGCAGGCAGCCGATCTGAGTGCGATTCTGGGCCGCGCGGGCCGCCTTGGGTCGTTGGAACGCGGCCTTCTCCTGCGCTGGATCGATCAGGACAAGCGCGAGTTCAGCGCCGCCGAAGAACTCTGGGCCGTCTACCGGACGCTTCCGGCTGAGTCGCGGGCCAAGTTCCGTGAGGCACTGTCCTAGCCCGCCTGTACGTGACGGATGGCGAACGACCGGCGCTGCCACGCTGACCGGCGCCTGAGCTGCTTCCCCTGAGCACAGAAAGAGAACTGACGATGAGCAAAAACTTCGGGCGCCCGCCTCTGGCCGCCGAGAACCAGGAACTTGTGGAGAGCCGTTTGAAGGAGCTGCTCGACGCCGGCGGTGTCCAGGAAACGCTCCGCATCGAATGGCGGGGCCAGCCGACCCAGGTTGAAGTCATCAATATGCCGGTGAACATGCTGTACTACAACCCGGGTACGCACCGGATCCGTGCTCAGCGCACCCACGACCCGGTTCGCGACCGGGGTCTGGACGAGGACGCGTTCAGTACGGACAGCCAGGAGTACCTCCACTTTTTGCTGAAGGCGCTGCCGTCAGACCCGTCCAAGCGGGACCCGGACTTCGACGCTCTCCTGGAGAGCCTCCGCGATTTCAAGCAGAACGACCCCGGGCTCATCACGCGGGACGGCATTCTCGTCAATGGCAACACCCGGCGGGCAGCGCTCAAGGACCTGGGCGAAGCCAACATCCGAGTCGGAGTCCTCCCTTCTTCCTGCACGTGGGACGACATCAACCGAGTCGAGCTGGCGCTTCAGCTGCGTAAGGACCATCGGCGTGACTACTCCTACATCAACCGCCTGCTGGCCATCGACGAGCAGATCGGCCTGGGCCGTACGGTTGCCGACATCGCTCGGGAGTTCCGGACGACCGCGCGCGTCTGCGAGCAGGATCAGTGGATTCTCGCGACGCTCAACGACCTGGTCGAGCGGAGCAGGACCGGCGGTGCGCAGTTGCGGCTGCTCGACTTCGAAGACCACCAGGAGAAGCTGAAGGAGCTTCACCGACGTTGGGTCAAGGAGTCGGCGTCTAGCCAGGAGAAGGCTGACCTGATGAAGGAGAGCCGGCTGACCGCGATCATCCTCGGATTTTCGAAGACTGATGTCCGGCTCATCGAGCCGGACTTCAAATCGCGGTACCTCGACACCCGTCTTCCCGAGGCCGTCAGGTCTCAGGTGCCGGCCGCTGCTCCTGCCGCGACGGTGACGATCCCGGGGCTGAACCGTACGGTTCGTGCTGCTGATCCCAAGGTCGCCGAAGCGCGTGCACTCACCGACTCCGTTCTCAGAGTGAAGGCCGTGGAGGCTGCGGGCGACAACGCCTCACTGGAACAGGTTGCCGAGGCCGCCAAGACCATCACGGCAGTGACGGCGGCAGTGGAAGAGGCACTGGAACCTGCGGGAAAGGATGCCCGAGTCCGGAAGCGGAAGCAGGCTGCGCCTGACCGGATCGTGGATGCCTGCCACGACATCGACCAGTGCATCACCGACCTCGTCCTTTCCCGCGCTTCGCGGAGTCTCGACGAGGAGATCTTCGACGAAGCGGTACTCAAACTGCGCGAGAGCTTGGGCAAGCTGGCGGTGGAGGCGGCCCGCAGCATCAAGGAGCCCGGGGACGGGGTCACCTGGCTGCTCGATGCCGCAGGCAAGGAGGGCGGGGCGTGACGGGCCAGGCAGAACCGTCTCTGCGGATCGCCTTCGACGTCACCCGTACACGTGCGGTGCTCCACGCTCAAGAGGGGCGTCAGTCTGATCTTGCCCAGTTGGCTTCCAGGTTTCCCGGTGGCGGTCAGAGAGGCCCGCTGTCCGCGGAAATCGAGCTTGAGGCGTTTCTGGTCGGCCTTGGCGAACTCGGGACCTGGCCATCGCCCGAGGACGTTGAGTGGGATGACGAACTCGCCCAGTTGGTGGGCGGGGTCCTGGATGACGCGGACGCTGCTCAGCAACAGCTGGAGGGGGCCGGCGACGGCTCCCACCAGACCATTACTCACGAGGAGATTCCGGCCCTTCTCGGAGCTGAATGGGCCGCGCCGCTCACTGATTTCCAGCAGCGTGACATCGCCCGGCTGCTGTCCCTCCGCCACGGAGCGAACTTCAGTGTGCCGGGGGCTGGCAAGACCCGCGTGGGGCTAGCGGTCTTCGCCGCGATGAGAGAGCGCGGAGAAGCCTTCAGACTGCTCGTCGTGAGCCCCAAATCGGCTTATGAATCGTGGGAGTTCGAGAACTCCGTCTGTTTCAAGGAGCCGCTCCGCTTCGGTGTGATGGGCAGCAGCCCCGATGCCACAGCGGAGATCATGGTGATCAACTATGAGCGGCTCGACCGTTCGCTGGCGGCGCTGGCCTCCTGGCTGCGAGCAGCGCCGTCGATGGTGATCCTGGACGAGGCGCATCGCATGAAGCTGGGAACGCGGGGCATCTACGGTTCCGCCTGCATGGCGCTCGGACCGCTCAGCAGACGCCGCCTCATCCTGACGGGTACACCGGCGCCCAACGGTGCCCGGGACCTGGAGAACCTGCTCTCCTTCGTCTGGCCCGGGCACGGTCGCCGCGTCGTCACAGGGGCTGTGGCCGGCGGCGACCTGGCGTACGCGAGCCAAGTGCTGCGCCCGTTGTTCACCCGCACCACGAAATCTGAACTCGGGCTGCCGCCCTTCGACCCGAAGATCCGGTACGTCGACATGCCCAGCCTGCACCAGGAGATCTATGACGCACTTGTGGGCCGGTATTCAGCTCGCGCGGAGGCGACGCGGGACGATTTCGATGCCTTGGGCAAGGCCATGCTGCGGCTTCTGATGGCGGCGACGAGTCCCGCGCTGCTCGCTGAGGGCACCAGCCGGTACGAAGCGCTGATCTATCAGGTACCGCCGCTGGATGTGCCGCACGGGGACTCCCTCTACACCTTGATGAGAGACCTGCCCAGCTACGAATTGTCCCCGAAGTATCAGGAGGCTCTCAGCATCGTCGCGGCCAACGCTGAGCAGGGGAGGAAGACGCTGGTCTGGACGACGTTCGTGCGCAGCCTCAGCACCATGGAGCGGATGTTCGCGGGCTACCAGCCGGCCGTGGTCCACGGAGGAACCCCCGACCGGGCAGAGGAGATCCGCCGTTTCCGTGAGGACCCTGACTGTTCGGTGTTGCTGTCCAATCCGGCAACCCTGGGAGAGGGAATCAGCCTTCACCATGTCTGCCACGACGCTGTGTACGTGGACCGGGACTTCATGGCGGGCCGATTCTTGCAGAGCCTGGACCGTATTCACCGGCTCGGGCTCGCGCCAGGCACGGAAACCAATGTCACGGTGCTGGCTTCGCGCGGAACGGTGGACGAGGTGGTCGCTCTGCGCCTCGAACAGAAGCTGGAGTTCATGGGCAGGATCCTTGATGATCCATCTGTCCAGCAGCTCGCTGACCTTCAGGAGGAGGCTCCGGTCGCTGGAGGGATGGACATGGCGGACGTCCGAGCGCTGCTGAGGCATGTCGATGTTGTCGCTGCCCGGTGACGGCACCCGCGAGGCGGCACTGCGCTGGCTGAGATATCTGCGGTTCGCTGACGTTCCCCGGGTGCGCACGCTCTTTACCCATCACCCTCGCTACGCCGACCTCACCCCTGCCCAGTACGCCGAGGCTCTGGAATGGCTGCGCCGGACGGGCCTGATCACCGCAGCAGACCTTCCGGTCGTAGATGTCGGTGATCACTCTCCGCTGAACAGCGCCGTGGTTCCCCGCCTTTTATGGAAAGCGGCCGATGACGAAAAGAGGAGAGCGATCGGCACCGCGGGGGAGAGGGGTCTGCTTGCGCTTCTGCGGAAAGCAGGCCTGACGGCGGTGGAGCACGTTTCAGCGGTGTCTGACGCCTTTGGGTACGACATTGGCGCCACGACCCCGTCTGAAGAGCGGATACATATTGAAGTGAAGGCGACGACGGACCCGACCCGCCTCGTCGTCCACCTGACTCGTCATGAGAGTGAGGTGATGAACGCCGATCCTGCATGGGTCATGGGCGCTGTCCTCGTAGGCGAGCAGGGGGAGGCGCTCAGTGTCGCCACCGTGAGCCGGTCGTGGCTGCTCTCAGCTGTTCCGCATGACCGGTCGTCCCGCGGCAGGTGGGAGTCAGCCCGGCTGGTCGTGCCCTCTCAGGCTCTGACGCCCGGATTGATCATGGAAGGCGGGAAGAGTGTGCTGTCCGGCACATCGCTTGGCTGTCGTGGGGTCTGGGGCATGCGGGGTCGCGAAGTGGTGCCCGTCTGACCAAGAGCGGCAGCCAGGCTTCGGCCCACCGCTTCCGCCACGGGCGGCGGGAAGGCGTTGCCCACCTGGCGGTAGACGGAGGTCTTGTTGCCGGCGAAGTACCAGTCATCCGGGAACCCCTGCAGCAAGGCCATGTGCCGGACCGTGAGCCGGACGGGAAGGGCGGTACCCGGCTGCGGGGGATCATCGGCGACGCTGGATCCGTTCACACCGAGTTGCGCCCATGCCTTCCTGGCGCGAGACGGTCCGAGGTCGGCGCCGCCGTGCTTTCGGGAGCCTCCGCAGATCGTGGGTGCGATGGTCATCGCACCGTCGGCCCACTGCCGGGCCAGTTCCCAGCCGGCGGAAGCCATCGACTCATAGAGGACGCTGCCCACTGCGGGCGCCGTCTCGGGACTGCTGGTCGGTGAGGGCCAGCGGAATCGCTTGAACACCTCTGGTCGCATGGCCACCAGGACGGCACGGGGCCGCAACTGCGGAACCTCGTAGTCGCAGGCGCGCAGGAGCCGCCAGTCGGCCGTGTAGCCCAGGCGCGTCAGTACGCTGAGCACGTCCGCGCGATAGGCGGCGAACTTCGCCTGAAGGATGCCTCTGACGTTCTCCACCATCACCGCGCTCGGGCGAAGCTCGCCGGTGAGCCGGAGCAGGTCGGGGAACAGGTCCCGTTCGTCCGCAGGTCCCCGCTGCTCACCCGCCAGGGAGAAGGGCGGGCATGGCACTCCTGCTGCCAGCAGTCCTACTGGCTGGTCGTTCACGGTGAGGTCCTTCGCTGAGATGTCACGGACATCGGATTGCGTGATGTTCCAGCTGGGCCGGTTCAGCCGGAGCGTCTGTGCCGCGTCGGGGTCCAGCTCGACGAGAGCCGTGTGCTCGAAGCCCGCACGTTGCAGTCCCAGGGCCTGTCCTCCCGCTCCTGCGCAGATCTCGATGCAGCTGGCCGTGGCGGGCGGCAGGCTCTGGCCAGCGGCCCTGGTGGTCATGTAGGTCCGATCTTCCGGTGACGGGCGACGCTCCACCCAGAGAGAGCTTGCCGCCACTTGCCGCGGCAAGTGGCGGCAAGATAGCCTCGTCACTCGAAAGGGTTAAGTCCGTTCGCGCGTTCGAAATTTTATGGAGGAAGCGCATGGCATCTGATGGTCTGGACTGGCGTGACGGGTCACTTGGGGCCAGGGTCCGGGTGGCGCTGTGGTTGCGCGATGAGGTCGGCGTCGGGAACGTCTTCTCGAAAGCGGCGCTGCGTGCCGCGATCACCGGTACCGAACAGGTCGACCGCAGGATGCGTGATCTCCGCCCCGCTGGCTGGGTGATCAGGACGAACCAGGACAAGCCCAGCCTCCAGCCCGAGCAGCTCTTTCTTGAGGAGATCGGGGCACCGGTGTGGGAGAAGGAGTACCGGGCGGCCGGGCTGCGCCAGATCAGTGCGAAGACGAGGCGCTTCGTTCTTGAGCGGGACCTTCACCGGTGCCGCCGGTGTGGGGTCGGCGCGGCGGAGGCCTATCCGGGCGAGCCGGGTTCCGCGGCCCGGCTTACCCTCGGACATGTCAATCCGCATGCATCAGGCAGCTCCGCGGGGGCTGAGGATCTCCTCATCGAGTGCGCGCGCTGCAACGAGCTGGTCAAGAACCTCACTGGTGTGCAGATGGACGCTGGTCAGGTGTGGACCAGGGTCAAGGCGCTACCCCTCGCGCAGAAGCGTGAGCTGATGGAGTGGATGGGGGCTGATGCCCGGCCGCTGCGGCCAGTGGACCGCGCCTGGGGTATGTACAGGCAACTGCCTGCCGTGCTCCGGGACGAGATGAAGAACGATCTGCGGGACCTGATGGACAGCTGAACGGGTCGCAGGGGGCGGGGCTCGTCTAGGGGGACTCCTGTTGTCACTGGCGGATGCGACACTTGCGTGTCTGTATCAGTCGCACCAGGAGGAGCCTCGTGGCCCCTAGTGATCGTCCGCTGACCTCCATCGAGATCTGCGCAGGGGCCGGCGGACAGGCCATCGGCCTCCACCAGGCAGGCTTCAAGCATCTCGCGCTCGTGGAGATCGATAAGCATGCGGTGGAGACGCTGGAATGGAATATCAAGCGCCGGGATAAATGGAGCTGGGAACGGGAATACTGTGATGTCATTTCTGATGACGTCAATAATTTTCGGCCCATTCCGTCGGAGGATAGTCGCGGCGCTGGTCTGAATAAGCCGGTCAAATTTCTTGGACGGCAGCTGCGACGCGGCGAGCTCGACCTCCTTGCTGGTGGCGTTCCCTGCCCGCCCTTCTCGCATGCTGGTAAGCAGCTGGGGAAGGATGACGAGCGAGACCTCTTCCCGCGAATGCTGGAACTGGTTGACGAGCTGCACCCTAAAGCGGTGATGATCGAGAATGTCCGTGGGATCAAGGACGCAAAATTTGTGGACTACCGGACTTATATTGAGGCGCGCCTGGCGGGCGGCCGGGCGAAGAGGCCGGAAACTGGGCTTGAGGAAGATTTCGCTGGCATGGGCTACGAAATCTGCGAGTGGGAAGTCCTGGAAGCTAGCAATTTTGGGGTACCCCAATTGCGTCCGCGTGCAGTTCTTGTGGCCATCCGCGCAGATGTGCTCGGTGATATCAAATTTGTTTGGCCTAGTCCTGTGGGGGACGTGTGCAGCGTCTTCCATGCTCTGGAGAAGAGCATGGAAGAGCGTTATGCGCCGTACATTTCGATGGGTGGCGAAACTGGAGCGATCGCCCAGGCTTCACTCGACCGCTGGATGGACAAGGCATTCAAGGCCCGGGCGAAGAGAGATGGGGGAATCGCTCCGACCTTGGTCGGGGGCTCGAAGAAGCACGGTGGGGCTGACCTCGGCCCCAGTAGGGCCAAGGCTGCCTGGGAGACTCTCGGAGTCTCCGGTATGGGAGTGGCGAACAACCACGAGCAAGGGGAAAAGAAGAAGAGCCAGGGGCGGGATCTGTTCGGCTCTGACGGCCCCATGCTGACGGTGGAGCAAGCGGCAATCATCCAAGGGTTCCCGGAGGAGTGGGAGTTCACGGGCGGGAAGACCGCCCAGTACCGGCAGATCGGAAACGCCTTCCCGCCCCCTGTCGCCGCCGCGGTAGGCCAGGCCATCGCGGATGTGCTGCGCGCGGCCGACGAGCGTGACGCCAAGAATGGCGCACCTCAGCAGAAGCCGCTACCCGAGCAGGTCGTTCCGGCGCTCGCGGACAGCGCTGATGATCGACAGGGCGCAGGCGTCTGAGCTCTGGTGCTCCCAGAATCGCAGGACGAGCCAGCCGGCGGCGGAGAGCCGCTGGTCGGTATCCCGGTCACGGGCGACGTTCCTGGCTACCTTCTCTGACCAGTAACCCGGGTTGGTCTTCGGGGAAACGTAGTGCTCCGGGCAGCCGTGCCAATAGCAGCCATCAATGAAGACGGCCACCTTCGCCGGACGGAAGACCATGTCAGCGGTCCGGCGAAGGTCAGGCAAGGGCCTTGCGGCCACCCGATAGCGCAGACCGTTCGCGTGAACGAGCCTGCGGATCAGACGTTCCGGTTTCGTGTCCCTGCTCCGGATCGCCTGCATGTTCCGCCGCCGCGCGGCCGATGATGCCCACGAACCCTCTGGAGGGGTCCATTCATCTGGCTGGGGCACCACTGCTCGCTCCTTACCGGTCCGCCTGAGCTGGCACGCCTGGGGTCTGATCTCCGTTATCTCACGGTGTTGACGACAGCATCACCTGGGCGGGATGAGTCGATGGCACGGAACCGGACGCTGGTCATTTGATTACGCGCCGAGCCGACGGCAGGAATCAGGGCAGCTGCCAACACCACCTTCGCCGGATCGATAGCCCCGTGCGTCACCAGGCTCGCTGGGGCTCCAAGTGCGGGATCCACCGTTGGGTAAAGGAGTAGCGCGCCGCGTCGTGGCTGGTGGAACTGGGTGGCGAACGGGTCGTCTTCACAGAGTGGCTGGCGGCCGGCGATCCGTTCGGCGGACTGACGGTGAGAGACGCCGGAGATGCGGTTGAACACTCCCAACGCGTTGCGCTTGCGCTGTACGAGAGTGAGCGCCTCGGTTCCAGGCAACTCCGCCCGGACACTGGTGACGCCGGAGGTCTGGGGGAGGATCAGGACCCAGTCATCCGTCGCGCAGCCGGCGTCGCTGGCATCGCTCAGGTATTCCATGTGCGGGGCGAGCAGATCGGGTCGGCCCCAGACCAGTTCCCGCATGACGCCGAGCAGTTGGCTGTGGCTGAGCACGGCGGTCCTGGCCGGATAGCGGATGTAGCTGCCCTGGTCTCCTTCGGACAGGGTGACGAACACCTGGGGGTCAGGATCCAGTGACGCCAGCACCGGCCGCCACACCTCCGCGTTGTGGCGCAGGTCCGCCGCGGCGGTCGGGTAGGCCGTCGGTTCGACCCACTCGCCCGGGGAGCGGATCTCCACCAGCTCCGCGTTGAACATCTTGTTGCGGGCCGAGGGCTTCAGCCAGGACAGGTGCTGGGAGACCAGGGGCGGGATCTGGGCCGGGGTCACCTGTGGCTTGCCGTCGATCAGGGTGGCGTAGCGGGTGAGTTGGGCGCGGAACGTCTCCTCGTCGCGGCAGATCGCCTCGAAGGCCTCGTACAGGTCGACCGTTTTGGTCCTGCCCGCGGGCTCCGCACGGCCGATGTAGAGGCGTACCAGGTCGCGGTAGCCGGGGCGGAAGCCGAACCAGCGGCCCATCTGCATCAGGGTGTCGGCCTGCTGGGTCCTGCGGCGGTAGTACGTCACCGTCAGGCCCTCGACCGTGAAGCCGCGGGAGAGCTTCGTACCGCCGACGAGGATCTTCCAGACGTGTGGGGTGCGGTCGAAGTCCAGGTCGGGCTGGTCATAGTCGCGTTCAGTGTCGCCGTTGACGATCAGCACCGGCGAGCCGCCCGAGTTGATCCTCTGGCGAGCGTGCGAGACGTGGGACCTCAGCTCTTCGTAGGAGGAGGGCGTGGGCAGTCCGTCGTCGGCGAAGGGCCGGAAGTCGGATGCGAAGAGGGCGGCGAGGCGCTCATGCCCCTCCCGGCTCGTGTAGGCCGCCTCCTGCCACAGCGACCTGATCCGCCGAGCGAGAAGCGTGTGCTCGGCCATGCGCACGGACTCGTGGACCAACATGGTGTGGTGGCGGTAAGGGGCGTCGTCCACTCCGTGGGCCGCGCGGTACAGCTTCAGCGCGCCGGAGAGGACGAAGGCGTCGAGGGCCTCCGTGAGCCGGTCTCCGTCGGCGTCGTCGTGGATGCCGCGTACGTGGGCCCGCTCGGCACTCCCGACGACCGACTCGTCGGTACGGTCCAGGTCGTGGAAGTCCTGGACGCCCATGTAGCCCGTCGGGCGCGGCAGGGAGATCAGGAAGTCGCGCGGGAAGATGTCCTCACCGTCGCCCGGGTCGACGAAGACGTTGGCGAACGGCGTCGCGGTATAGCCCACGTACTGGGCGCGGGGGAGGAGTCCCAGCAGTTCGGAGATCTGGCGGTTGATGGCCGTACGGGTGACCTTGCCCTCCTCCCACTTCTTCGGGTCCGTCGTGTTGACGGACGCCTGGTCCGACTCGTCGTCGATGATCAGCGTCGGGATCTCGGAGAGCAGCGGGCCGCCGATCTTCTTGAGGTCCTTGATGAGCTTGCTCAGGACGGACTTGTTCTTCTTCACGACCATCACGCGGGCGGCGGCGCGGTGGAGGTTGTCCGGCACGTGGAGGGGCTGTGTGCGGACCTGTTTGTCGAATTCGAGGGCGCGGATTCCCGTGGCGAGGCTCTGGTAGTCGTCGTCCCGGGTGGTGAGGCGCTCGATGTCGAAGGCGCCGAGCGTGGACGGGCGGCCGTGGTGGCTCACGAACTTCTCCGGCCAGTCCTCGTCGTCCTGGTAGTCGACGCCGATCAGGGCATCCGGGTCGTCGGGGTCCGCGCCGCGCAGGATGTTCTCCTGGCCGATCAGTTCCATGTCCAGGCGGCGCTGGGTCTGCCCCCGCAGCAGGTTCAGCGTGCCGCCGAGGACGATGACGAGGCGGTAGCCCGCGTCGATGGCCTTGGCCGTGACGCCCGTGAAGTTGGCGGTCTTGCCGGACTGGACGTATCCGACGACGAGGCCCCGGGCCCCGTAGGCGTCGGGGCGCATCGGGTCCGCGAGCCGCTCGACCACGGCGTGGCTCGCCTCGTCGAGGCCCGTCACGGCGGCGTCCGACCAGCCCTTGCGGCGCAGGAGTCGCTCGTACGCGGGCCAGTAGAAGGACCGGACCGCTGCCGTGTCGCGGGAGTACCACGAGGTCGGCGTGGTGCTGATGATCGTGGGGCGGGGCTCCTTGAACACCGGTACCGCATGGTCCAGCACCTTGCGCAGGTCGGCGTCGAAGCCGAGGCGGTCGTACGCGTCCGCCCGCCGCTCGTCCGTACGGGGCGGGGCCGCGGACCAGTCCGTCTGCTCCGCGAGGTCCCAGGCGGTGAGCGTCCGGTGCCACAGCGTGGTCAGTTCGTCGCCCGGCCCCGAGGCCGCGACACGGTCCCGGAACCGGCTCTGTTCCGTGTCGGCGGGCTCTTCCTCGTCGGCGAGGGCGAAGGCGAGCCTGGCGAAGTCCCTGGGCCCCCGGCGCATCGCGGCGAGGACGTCGCCATGGAGGTGGAGCAGGTGGTCGGTCATGTGGCGGATCTCTTCTCCGGCGGGAACGGGGCTGTCGGGACGGAACGGGTCAGCGCGCGAGTTCGCAGCGCGCGGCCGTCACGAGGACGCTGTTCCAGAGGGCGATGTTGTCGATGTGGGTGGCCCGGACCCGTTCCTTCTGGAAGATCTCGTTGACCATGAGGTAGAGCATGCTCTTCACCACCGGGGCATCGTTCAGACCGCCCCGGCGCCCGCCGTTGAAGACCTGGCGGTACTCCTTGTTGAGCTTCACCACCCGTTCCTCGCGGTCGAGTTCGAAGAACACGTCGGAGCGCAGGCTGTCCCAGCGGAACGTGATCGGGTCCTCGCCCTCCAGCTCGGGCAGCTCGTCGCGCAACGTGCGCTTCAGCCGCGGATCCAGGCCCTTGCCGGCGGGGAGAACCGCCTTGCGCTGGGGTTCGGTGGCCCGCCGGGCGGCTTCCCGGTAGGTCGCCTCCGCCTCCTTGACGTAGGACGCGAAGTCGTTCCCCGCGCTGTCCAGGGCCTGTTCCAGGCCGCGGGCGAAGGCCGGGGTGACGCTCACGCCGTCCTTCTTGACCGTGAGGCTGAAGACGTCGTTCGTCTCGGCCGGCAGGTCGACGGCGATCCGGGCGAGGGCGAGGTGGCCCTCCGGGCTGCGCGTGCTGTTCCAGCCGCCCGCCTGGACGAGCCGGTCGTTGCGGTAGATGTAGAACCCCTGCCGCTCGGCGAGCGGGCCGATTCCCCGGAAGCTCACCAGCGGGGACTTCGGCTGCCAGATGTGGGCGGTCAGCGGGACTTCGCCGACGCCCTCCACCGGGGCGGTGAAGGTGCGCGGATAGCCGGCCCGGCCGGAGACCCGGTAGCCGAACGGGTCGATCGGCTCGACGCCGCGGTGGTCGAGTTCCTCCCGCGTCGTCACGTCCTCGACGACGATGTCGACGTTGAAGTCGTCGCGGGCCAGGAAGCGGTGGAGGTGGAGCCCGAGGTGGGTCTCCAGCCTCTCGATGGCGTCGTTCAGGAAACGGTCGGCCTGGCCGGTGGTGATCGTCTCGAAGGCCCGGACCCGGTCCCAGCGGACGATCGTGCCGTGCCACTCGATCAGGCCGTCGTAGCGGTCGACGAGCGCCTGGCAGTAGCGGGGGTCCACGATGTCGCACGTGAAGTCGGCCCGGGCGCTGGCGGTCAGCCAGCGGCGGCCGGTCGACGGACTGCGTCTGGTGCGGCTGATCACGGTGAGTGAGTCGGCGTGCGAGAGCGAGGCGGCCTTGAGTCCGGCGCCGAAGTGACCGAGGGCGCTGTCCCCGTACACCTGGCGTCCGCCGACTGTCATGGCGGTGTCGAGCGTCTCGTCGTTCATGCCGGAGCCGTCGTCCACGACCAGCAGCCCCACGAGCCGCTGGTCGTCGCGGAGGAAGCTGATCACGACGTTACGGGCGTCCGCGTCGATGGAGTTGTCGACGAGGTCGGCGACGGCCGCCTCGAAGCCGTATCCCTGGTGCGTCAGCGACTCGACGTAACGGGCCGCGGGCGGCAGGCGCTTGCTTCCCGCGGTCGGGATCTCGTACTGCCAGTCCGCGGAAGGCTGATAGGGCGGCATGGAGACTTCCTCACACACGTGAACGGGGCCCGTGTGGGGACGTCGGCCCTGAGTTGACTGTTGAAATGTGATCGTATGGGAAAGGTCTGACATCCGGGAAACGTTGTGGGAACCGTCCCGGCCGACGGGCCGCGGGCGCGCACGACCGCGGCCCGCAACCCCGCACCTTGGTGCGCCTGGTTCCGGGCCGCAGGTCGCCGGACCGAGGTCTCAGACCCCGTGGCACCGCCCATAAGTCTCCCCGCTCCCGCACCAGCAAGCAGCCGTGCGCGACGGGGGCCAGGGGATGGCGCGGCCCCGGGCGGCGAGGGTGGTGGCGTACTGGGGGAGGAGGCCGGGGGTGGCCGGGGGCGTGGCCTCGGAGGCGGCGAACGCCTCGTACGAGGGGACCGTGCCCGTGACGATGCCCAGGTTCGGGGTGCCCGTCGCGTGGAGGTCCCTCAGCGCGGTCTCCAGGCGGTCCAGGTGCGTGGCGCGGTCCACGTACTCCTCGGTCAACGCCGGGTACGCGGTGAGCAGTTCACGCAGTTCGTCCTCGGGCCAGTGCAGGACGGCGACCGGGAACGGGCGGGAGAGCGCCGTGCGGTAGGTGCCCAGCTCCGCGCGGAGGCGGGTGATCTCGGCCTTCAGCTCGACCGGGTCCGAGGAGCCCAGCGACCACAGGCGCTTGGGGTCGTGGAGTTCGTCCAGGGGGACCGGGGACGTGTGCAGCTCGCCGGCCAGCTCGTCCCAGGCGTCGTGGTCCAGGCCCATCAGCCTGCGCACCCGATGGCGGCCGGTCAGCAGGGACTGGACGGCGTACGGGACCTCCTCGCCGGGGGCCAGCAGCAGGGTCAGCGCGGTCGAGAGGAAGTCGTGCGCCGACTCCAGCTCGTCGTGCGCCTCCAGGGTCTCCGCGGCCACCTGCCACGGTGCCGCGTCCAGCGGGCCCGCGGCACGGATGCCGTCGATGATCGCCCGGGCCTCGGCCTCGTGGCCGTACTCCCAGAGGTTGGCCGCCTTCAGGGACTTGATCAGGTACGGGTTGTCGACGGTGGCCTCGGGGGCCCCGAGCAGGTCGTCGTAGAGCGTGCTCGCGCGGGCGCGGTCACCCGCGAGTTCCAGATGAGCCGCGGCCTGGAGGACCAGCGGTTCGTGGTCCTCGGGGTACTGCGCCGCGGTGCGGAGCAGACGCTCGGCTTCGGTGGTGTGGTCGGCAGGCGTGTCGGGGCGCATGGACCACACGGTACTGCCGGACGGCGGCGGCGTGGAGGAGAGGGCGGGGATGAGACGGGGGATGGGAACGGGGACGAGAAGGGGGAGAAGTCTGGAGAGTTGTGAGGTTTGCCCCTACCGTGCGCGCCAGGCCCGTACGGCGTCGTGTGCGCGGCCGCGCCCGTCGTCTGCGGGCTCGTCTGCGGGGCCCGTGTGCGGGGGCTCGTGTGCGGCGTGCGGAGCCGTGCTCGCTGTGCGGCATCCGTGCGGCGGGCACGGGGCCTGTTCGACCCGCAGGAGTGCCCGTTGCCGGGGCGTGCGGGACTGCGCGGGGCTCTGCGGGGTCGGTGCGAGGCCTTGCGCGCTGGCTCGGGGCCGTGCGGGGCCGCGCGGGGCCGCGCGGGCTGGCTCGGGGCCGTGCGCGCCGAGGAGGGTGAAGCGGCGGGAGGAGGGCGAAGCGGAGAGGTGGCGTCGATGCTGCGGGGGTGGGGTGCTGTGCGCGGACGGCGGCGGGGGTACCGAATGGGGCGTGGGCGTCCACGATTTCGGGGGGCCCGGATGCGGCCGGTCGTGCGAAGCCGTGGCGGGGGCGCGGCGCGGCTCATCGCCCGGGGGCTCTGGGTGTCGGCCGAGCTCGTCGTGACCCTCGGTGTCGTGCTGCTGCTCCTCGTCGTCCACCAGCTGTGGTGGACCAACCGCGAGGCCCGTGCCGATGCCGGGAGCGCCGTGCGCAGCCTCCAGCGGGAGTGGGACGGGCCGGTCGTCGACGGCGAGGTGGCGGAGGGGAGCCCCCAGGGGAGCCCCCTTCCTTCGGCCTCGGGCCGTGGGGCCGAGGCCGCGCCCGCCGCCCCGGTGGAGTCCGGCCTCCCGGTGACGTCCGAAGCGCCCGCCCGTACCCGGCCCGCGCCCCGCTGGGACCAGGCGTACGCCGTGCTGCGCATCCCCCGGATCGGGCTCACCGCCCCCGTCGCCGAGGGAACCGGCAAGGGCGGGGTGCTCGACCGGGGGTACGTCGGGCACTACGCCCGCACCGCGCAGGCCGGGCAGGCCGGGAACTTCGCGCTGGCAGGGCACCGCAACACCCACGGGGAGCCCTTCCGGCGCATCGACCGGCTGCGGAGCGGCGACCGGATCACCGTCGAGACCCGGGACGCCGTCTACACGTACACCGTCGGCAAACGTCTCGCGCGGACCACGCCCTCGGACAGCGGGGTCATCGCGCCCGTGCCGCGCAGCAACATCACGACCTCCGTCGGCTACAGCGCGCCCGGCCACTACCTCACGCTGACCACCTGCACCCCCGAGTTCAGCTCCCGCTACCGGCTCATCGTCTGGGGGAAGCTCACCTCGATGCGCCCGCGGTGACGGAGACCCCGGGCTGCCGGGAGTAGGGTCCCCGGGTGTTCGGAGTGATCAGACGACGCCCTCAGTTGTTGTGGCTGCTCGTCCCTTATGCCCTGTATCTCGGTGCGCTGCCGTTGGTGAACCGGGCCACGCCCCTCGTGTTCGGCGTGCCCTTCCTCTTCGTGTGGCTCCTCGGGGCGACCCTCCTCACGCCGGTCGCCGTGTGGCTCGCGCGGAGAGGGGACCGCCGAGGCCGGGACCGGGACCGGCGCCGGGGTGGTCGCGCGTGAACGTGAACGCCGCCGTCGCCACCTCCGTCTTCGCCGTCTTCATGGTCGCCACCGTCGCCCTCGGCCTCCTCGCCCTGCGCGGGCGCGGCAAGGGCGGCGGGCTCGCCGAGTGGTCCGTGGGCGGACGGAGTCTGGGGCCCGTCTTCATCTGGGTGCTGATGGCGGGCGAGGGCTACACCAGCTTCAGCTATCTGGGGGCCGCGGGCTGGGGCTACAACTACGGGGCGCCCGTGCTGTACGTCGTCGCGTACATGTCGTGCGGGTACGCGATCGGGTACGTCGTCGGGCCGATGCTCTGGGGGTACGCCCGCCGGCACGGCCTCGTCGGGATCACCGACATGGTCGCCCACCGCTTCGGCCGGCCCTGGCTCGGCGCGGTGGTCGCGGTGCTGGCCACCGTCTTCCTGCTGCCGTACATCCAGCTTCAGATCACCGGCATGGGCGTGGTCCTCTCCGTCATCTCCTACGGGGCCGTCAGCCTGAACTGGGCCTACTTCGCCGCCTTCGCCGTCACCACCGGCTTCGTCGTGGTCAGCGGGCTGCGCGGCAGCGCCTGGGTGTCCGTGCTGAAGGACGTCCTGGTCATCGTCACCCTCGGGTTCCTCGCGCTGTACGTCCCGCTGCACTACTTCGACGGGTACGGGCCCTTCCTCGACCGGCTCGTCACCGAGAAGAGCGACTGGCTGACCCTGCCGGGACACGGGGGCGGCGGGAGCGGGGACGGAGGCGGCAGCGGGTTCGGGGAGCTGTGGTTCATCAGCACCACGTTCCTGAACTCCCTGACCGTCGTCATCTTCCCGACCACCGTCGCCGGATACCTCGGGGCCCGGAACGCCGACGCGCTGCGCCGCAACGCCATGTACCTGCCCGCGTACAACGTCCTGCTCTTCGTCCCGATGCTGCTCGGCCTCGCCGCCCTGTTCGTGGTGCCGGGGCTGGCCGGCGCGGAGTCGAACCTCGCGCTCTTCAAGCTGGTCGTCGACTCGCTGCCCGCGTGGGCGGTCGGCGTCATCGGGGTCGCCGCGGGGCTCTCCTCCATCGTGCCCATGGCGATCTTCATGCTGGTCATCGGGACGATGTGGGGGCGCAGTGTGCTGTCGCTCGTGCCGCGTCTCGCCGAGCGGCAGAAGCCCGCCGCCCAGGTGGTCGTGGTCATCGCCGGCTCACTCGCGCTGCTCCTCACGTACACCGCCCCCAACACCCTCGTACGCCTCTCCCTCATCTCGTACGAGGGCATGGCGCAGCTCCTGCCGATGGTGCTGCTCGCACTGGTCTGGCGGCGGCTCACCTTCCGGGGCGCGTTCAGCGGGCTGGCCGTCGGCGTCGCGGTGGTCTGCGTCCTCGTCTTCAGCGGGAACGATCCGGTGGGAGGCGTGAACGCCGGGCTCGTCGCCCTCGCCGTCAATCTGGCCGTCGCGCTCGCCGTCACCTTCGCCGGGCCCCGCGACGCGGACCCGCGGCCCGACGCCGAGGTGCTGGCCCATGATCCGCTGGGGGAGGACGACGGCCCAGATCCGCTGGGGGAGGACGACGAGCCCCTCGCCGCCGCCCGGGACGCCCGAAGCGCATCCGACAGCGCGTCGGATGGCGCATCCGATCATCGTGTATAACGAACGGAGTGCCGTACGCGTGCTCGTACGGTGGGAATGAGCCTCACACAGGGGCGCTGACGAAGGGCAGGAGGTGCGCACCGTGCGGGATGCCGACGCCCTGCGCCGCGCCTTCGCCCGGCTGCTCCGGCCCGCCGGGCTCCTCGTCCTCTTCCTCACCGAGGTCCTCCTCGCCGAGGGCGGCAGCCTCTCCGCCGCCGTCGCGCTCGCCGCCACCGCCGCCGCCGGATCCGCGCTCCTCGCCTGCTCCGTCATCAGCGCCCGCTGCGCGTCGCCGGTGCCCCGCACCCGGGTCCGTACGGCCATCAGGGACCGGGAGAAGCGCACCGCGTTCCTCCCGCAACGCGACCCCGACGCCCGGGGCCGAACGCGACCCCGGGCACCTGGGCACGCCCTCCTGACGGCCGCCGCGTAGCGAACCCGCACCGCCCCCGCACGTCCTCCCGTACGTACCTCCCGCGCCTCCCGCGTCTCTGGCGTACGTAGGTTCCGTACGGGCGGTGCCCCCGCGCCGGTCGTCATGCCGAGTGATCACCCCGTACCTCCTCGCAGGTACCTCCCGGCACGACGAGACCCCCGGAGGGCTCACCCATGTCCGCCTTCATGTCCGCTTTCGCGAGCCTGGTCGGCTCCCTCGCCGACCTGCTCCAGCCGTTCTTCCAGACCGCGTCCACCGCCGCCGCGATCGTCCTGTTCACCGCGATCGTCCGGCTGGCCGTCCACCCGCTGTCGCGGGCCGCCGCACGCGGGCAGAAGGCCCGCGGCCGGCTCCAGCCGCAGATCGCCGAACTCCGCAGGAAGCACGGCAGGAACCCGGAGCGGATGCAGAAGGCGATCATGGAGCTGCACGCCGCCGAGAAGGTGTCGCCGCTCTCCGGCTGCCTGCCGAGCCTGCTCCAGATGCCCGCGTTCTTCCTGCTCTACCACCTGTTCTCCAGCAGCTCCATCGGCGGCGAGCCCAACGCGCTGCTCAGCCACGACCTGCTCGGCGCACCGCTCGGCGGGCGCTGGCACGACGCGCTGGCGCACGGCGGCGTGTTCGGCGGCCAGGGCTGGGTGTACCTCGGGCTCTTCGCGATCGTCACCGCCGTCGCCACGTTCACCTACGCACGCACCAAGCGGCAGCTGGCCGCCAACCCGATGACGCCCGCCGCCGGCCCGGACGGACAGACCGTGCCCGGCATGGGCGCGATGGCGAAGGTGATGCCCCTGATGTCGTTCTTCACGCTGATCACCGTGGCCGTCGTGCCGCTGGCCGCCGCCCTGTACGTCGTCACCACGACCGCCTGGACCGCCGCCGAGCGGGCCTGGCTGTACCGCGACCTGCCGGTCACCGGCAGCGCCGTGACCACGGCGGCGTGATCGGTCCGCCCGCCACGCCGGTCCAGTGTGTGAACGAGGTCTTGCGGAGTGATCGCAACTCTTGGACGATCGGCCAAGTCCTCCGTCGGCCGCAACCCGCCGGAGGGCCACCACCTCGACCAAGAGGAGTTGGACCGTTGAAGCTGCTTCGAGTCGGTACGGCGGGCGCCGAGCGCCCCGCACTTCTCGACCGCGACGGGACTCTGCGTGATCTGTCGGGGATCGTCCCCGACATCGACGGTGAGCTGCTCGCCGACGCCTCCGCGCTCGCCCGGGTACGGGCGGCCGCCGACGCGCCCGGCGTGCTGCCCGCCCTGGACGCGACGGGGCTGCGGGTCGGCCCGCCGCTCGGGCGCATCGGCAAGATCGTGTGCATCGGGCTGAACTACCACGACCACGCCGCCGAGACGGGTGCGGAGATCCCGGCGGAGCCGATCCTGTTCTTCAAGGCCCCCGACACCGTCGTCGGGCCCGACGACACGGTCCTGGTGCCGCGCGGCAGCCGCAAGACCGACTGGGAGGTCGAGCTGGCCGTCGTCATCGGGCGCACCGCCCGCTACCTGGAGACGGCCGAGCAGGGCCTCGCGCACGTCGCCGGGTACGCGACGGCGCACGACGTCTCGGAGCGCGAGTTCCAGATCGAGCGCGGCGGCACCTGGGACAAGGGCAAGAACTGCGAGACGTTCAACCCGCTGGGGCCCTGGCTGGTCACCGCCGACGAGGTGCCCGACCCGCAGACCCTGCCGCTGCGGCTCTGGGTCAACGGCGAGCTGAAGCAGAACGGCACCACGGCCGAGCAGATCTTCCCGGTCGGCGAGGTCGTCCGCTACCTCAGCCACTTCATGACGCTCTACCCGGGCGACGTGATCAACACCGGCACGCCCGCCGGGGTCGCGATGGGGCAGCCCGAACCGAAGCCGTACCTGAGGGCGGGCGATGTGGTGGAGCTGGAGGTGGAGGGGCTCGGCCGGCAGCGCCAGGAGCTGAAGGGGGCGTAAGCCGCAACGGGCCGGGGAGCGCTGTGACCGCGCCCCGGCCCCGTACGTACGCTCCTCAGGTCCCCGCCGTCCCCGCGAACCGCTCCAGCGCCTCGACCACCATCGCGTGGTCCTCGGCCTGCGGCAGCCCGGACACCGTGACCGTGCCGATCACGCCCGCGCCCGCCACCGTGATCGGGAACGAACCGCCGTGCGCCGCGTACGTGTCCGGGTCCAGGCGCGAGGACTCCTCGAACGTGGTGCCCTTCGCCCGGAACCGGGTGCCCACCAGATACGAGCTCTCGCCGTACCGCTCGACGACCCTGCGCTTGCGGTCGATCCACGCGTCGTTGTCGGCACTCGAACCCGGCAGCGCCGCGTGGAAGAGCTGCTGCGCGCCGCGCCGGATGTCGATCGCGACCGGTGCGTGCCGCTCCCTGGCCAGCGCGACCAGCAGGCTGCCGAGCGCGAACGCGTCGTCGTACGAGAAGTGCGGGAGGGTGAGCCGGCGCTCCTGGGCGATCAGCTCGGAGACGGCGGGGGAGACGGTGCTCATGCGCGCTGCTCCTTCGCCCGCCGGTCCTCGTCGTGGTGGGGGAGAAGGGTGACGGAGACGCCTTCGCGGGCCGAGCGGCGCGCGGCCTCAAGGACGTCCAGCGCGGCGGCGGCCTGGAGCGCGGTGACCGGGTTGTCGCCGGCACCGCGTACGGCGGCGGCGACGGCCGCGTAGTACGCGGGGTAGTCGCCGGGCAGCGTACGGACCGGGGCGCCGCCGCCCGTCAGCGGGGACTCGCCGGAGCCGAGGCGGCCCCACAGCTCCTGGTCCTCCTCGCCCCACGGCTCACCGGCCACCGGGCGCAGGCCCTCGCGCAGGGCCGCCTCCTGCGGGTCCAGGCCGTACTTCACATAGCCCGCCTTCGAGCCCAGCACCCGGAAGCGCGGGCCGAGCTGGGCGGTGGTGGCGCTGACGTGCAGATGCGAGCGGACCCCGCCCGCGTGGGTGATCGCGACGAAGGTGTCGTCGTCCGCCGCCGCGCCGGGGCGCCGTACGTCGGACTCCGCGTACACCTGGACCGCCGGGCCGAACAGCACCAGCGCCTGGTCGACGACATGGCTGCCCAGGTCGTACAGCAGACCGCCGATCTCCTCCGGGTCGCCCGACTCGCGCCAGCCGCCCTTCGGCTGCGGTCGCCAGCGCTCGAACCGGGACTCGAAGCGCTGCACCTCGCCCAGCTCGCCCTCGGCGATCAGCCCGGCCAGAGTGCGGAAGTCGTTGTCCCAGCGGCGGTTCTGGAAGACCGAGAGCAGCAGCCCGCGCTCCTCGGCGAGAGCCGCGAGCTCGCGCGCCTCGGCGGCCGTCCCGGCGACCGGCTTGTCCACGACCACCGGCAGCCCGGCCTTCAGCGCGGCCGTCGCCAGCGGGACGTGCGTCCGGTTCGGCGTGGCGATCACGACGAGGTCCAGCTCGTCGGCGCGCTCCCACAGCTCGTCCGGCGAGGCGGCGAGGCGGACGTCGGGGAACGCGGCGAGGGCCTCGGCCCGGCGCTCCTCGTTCGACGTGACGACCGTGTCGAGGACCAGCCCGTCGGTCGCGGAGACCAGCGGGGCGTGGAAGACGGATCCGGCCAGGCCGTAGCCGACGAGGGCGACGCGGAGGGGCGCGCCGGAGGCGTTGGGGGCGTTGGAGGTCATGCGCTCCACTTAAGCAACGCTGTTGCCAAAGTGCAAGCGACCGGCACAATGGTGCGGTGAAGAGGAGCGAACCGTGAACGGGAGCCGTACGAAGGCCCAGACAGGGGTCAACCTGCCGGCGTTGCGCCACCACAACGCCGCGCTGGTGCTGGACCTGCTGCGGGCCGCCGGGGCGGAGGGCATCAGCAGGCTGGAGCTGGCCGAGGGCACCGGCCTCACCCCGCAGGCCGTCAGCAAGATCACCGCCCGGCTGCGGGAGGACGGGCTCGCCGCCGGCGCGGGCCTGCGCCCCTCCACCGGCGGCAAGCCGCGCACCGTGCTGCGGCTCGTCCCCGACGCGCAGTTCGCCGTCGGGCTCCACCTGGACCGCGACGGGCTCACCGCCGTCCTCGTCGACCTCGCGGGCCGGCCGGTCGCCGTCACCCGCGCGCCGCTCGACCTCGGGGCTCCGGCGGACCGGGTCCTCGCCGACGCGGCGGACGCGGTACGGGACCTGTGCGCGGCCGAACCGCACAAACCGGTACTCGGCGTCGGCGTCGCGGTGCCCGGCCCGCTGGACCACCGGGACGGCGTGCTGCGCCGGGTCACCGGATTCCCGCAGTGGGACGGGTACCCGCTGCGCACCGCCCTGGCCGAACGGACCGGGCTGCCGGTGGTGCTGGACAAGGACACCAACGCCGCCGCCCTCGCCCTGGCCCTGTCGCTCGACGAGCCGCGCGGCGACTTCGCCTACCTCCACCTCGGTACGGGGCTCGGCGCCGGCCTGGTCCTCGGTGGCGAGGTGCACCGGGGCGCGCGGACGGGGGCGGGCGAATTCGGCCACCAGACCCTCCAGTTGGACGGCCCGCTCTGCGGCTGCGGCGGACGCGGCTGCATCGAGGCGCTGTGCCTGGCCGCCGAGGCGCGCGGCGACCGGGGGGAGGCCGCCCGGGTCCTGGGCGCGGGCGCGGCGAACCTGGTCGGCCTGCTCGGCATCGACCGGGTGGTCCTGGGCGGCAGGGTGGTGGCTGCCGACGAGGACGCGTACGTACGGGGCGTCCGGGCCGTGATCGAGGAGCGGGCCGCGCGGGGAGGGGCGGGCGCGGGCGTGACCGTCACGGTCGCCCGGGGCGGTGACCGGCCGGTCGCGGAGGGCGCGGCGCAACTGGTGCTCGCGCCGGTGTTCGGGCGGGTCGGGCGCGGGCCGGACAGGTAGCCGGGCAGCGGGCCGGGGAGCCAGACAGGGGAGTCAGGCAGGGGAGTCAGGTGGGGGGGCAAGGCAGGGAACGAGGCAGGGAACGAGGCAGGGAACAGGGCAAGGAACAGGCAGGGGTCGAGGTAGCGGTCCAGGTAGCGGTCCAGGGAAGGGAACGAGACGGAGATGCAGTCGGGTGATCCTATGAATCAAGTCGGCATGTCGACTCTCTGAGTCCGCGCGCGCGTGGTGGTGTCGAAGGCCACCACCGAGGCCCCCGCCCCGGTCGGCCGCGAGCAGCGAAGGGTGACCCCATGCCCCCCACCTCCTGCGCACGGCTGCGCGACGCCCGTGCGCTCGCCGCCCTCGGGCTGGCCGCCGGGATCACCGTCCCCGCCGCGCTCCTGGGCGGTCCGCAGGCCGCCGCCCTGACGTCCTCGCCCGCCCCGGCCTCCTGGTCCGCCGACCAGCAGCCGGTCTGCGGCGACCCGGAGGCCAAGGACTTCCCCATCGAGACCCGGATCCAGGACGCCCCGGACAGATACGCCTCGGGCGGCGGCTACGGCACCTGGTTCCTCGACCTCACCAACACCACCGACACGTCCTGCCGGGCCCTGCACCCGGTCCTCGTCCTCACCGACCGCGACCGCAGGCTGACGTCGGACCAGATCCAGCTTGCGTTCTCCGAGCCCGGCCGCCCCGGGATCGAGCACCGGGTCGTCTGGGAGCGCACCGACCGCGACGAGCAGATCGGCGTCTTCGGCGGAGAGCCGGACGATCGGCGCGAGAAGGCGGAGAGAGGGGTAGACGGCGAGGCGGGGACATCGAGCGGTACAGACACGGGCACGGACACAGGCACAGCCACAGGCCCCGATGTCGATGCCGATGGCTCCGGCGTCGACGCCTCCGGTGACGCGTTCCTCGGGTTCACCGTTCCCGCCGGCGCAACCGTCTCCGTGCGCGTCCGGATGGCCTTCACCTCCGACACCGCCCCCGGCCCGGTCACCGCCCACGCCGCCGTCGTCCAGCGCCGCCACCAGGACAAGGCCAAGGGCGGCGGGCGCGAGGACGGCGAATGGGTGGGGGAGTCGGAGGAGTACCCCTTCGTGATCGTCGACGGCGCCACGGGCGGCATCCGCGAACCGGATCAGCCCCGGTCCGAGCGCCCGCAGTCGGAGAGACCGCAGTCGAAGAGCCCGCAGCCGGAACGCCCCGAACCCGCCGATCCGGAACGCGCCGACCCCGGCGACGGCACCCGCGCCGACCCCGGCGACGGCACCCGCGCCGACCCCGGCGACGGCACCCGCGCCGACCCCGGCGACGGCACCCGCGCCGACCCCGGCGACGGCATCCGCACCGACCCGGGCGACGACGCCGGCACGGACCCGGGCGACGATGCGCGCACAGACCCCGGCGCCGGCCGGGACCCGTCCCCGGACCGCGGCCCCGGCACTCGGCCGCCGACACGCCCCGGAACCGGGGAGGAGGGCAGGGGCGCCGACGAGGACCGCCCCGGACGCCCGCCCCGCGACGGTTTGGGCCGCCCGCTTCCCGAACTCGCCCGCACCGGACCGGAGTCACTGGCCTGGACCGGGGCCGCCGCCGGGGCGCTCCTCCTCGGCGGGGCCGCCCTGCTGGGGTGTGCCCGCAGGGCCCGCCGCACCACGGACTGACCGGCTGTGGCGGCCGGCCGTCGCCGTACGGCACCGTGGTGCGGCCCGCCCCCGGCCCCGGCGGAGGCGGCGGCCGGGGCGTAGCCCGTAACGCCGCCCGTTCATCCGCGTCTGCAACCATCGGGCCGTGGACTACCCGAACGACCAGGCACCTGGCGCACCGATCCGCTCCGGCATCCCCGAGCACGGCCGTATCCCGAAGTACTACGCGGTCAAGGCCCGTATCGCGGTGCTGCTGGACGAGTTGGGCGAGGGCGGGCTGCTGCCCACCGAGCGGGAGCTCGCCCAGCGGCACGAGGTCGCGCGCGAGACCGTCCGCCAGGCCCTGCGGGAACTCCTCCTGGAGGGGCGGCTGCGGCGGCAGGGACGCGGCACGGTCGTCGCCGGACCCAAGCTGGAGCAGCCGCTCTCGCTGGCCAGCTACACCGAGGGCGTCCGCCGCCAGGGCCGTCGGCCGGGCCGCCACCTCATCGGCCTGGACCGCTTCCCCTGCCCCGAGGCCCTCGCCGCCGAGATCGCGGTCGAGCGGGGCGAGCCGGTCTGGCACCTGGAGCGGGTGCTGCTCGCCGACGACGAGCGCGTCGGCCTGGAGAGCACGTACGTCGGGGTCGCCCGCGTCCCGGACCTGGACTCGGAGTTCGACCCGGACTCCTCGTTCTACGCCTACCTCCGCGACCGCCTCCAGATCGCCTTCGGTGACGCCGACGAGCGGATCGAGACCGTGCTCGCGACCCCCCGCGAGGCCCTCCTCATCGGGACCCCGCCCGCCCTGCCGATGCTCCTGATCCACCGGCTCTCCCGGGACGCCGACGGCCGGCCGCTGGAGCGCGTGCGGACCCTGTTCCGGGGCGACCGCTTCTCCTTCTCCGCCCGTCTGCGAGGCGAGGAGCGGAGCTGAGAGGGGCTGAGAGGAGGGGTGCTGAGAGGAGGGGGCCGTTGCCCGCTCCACCACGCGGCCCGATCTCCTTTCAGGTCACGAGAACATAACGGGTCTGGTCCAAACTTGCGGGGTCGTTCACCGTCCCGTCGGTGAACGGACGCGTGCGGGACACCCGTCCCGAGGAGCGTGGCCGTCGTGAGAGTCATCGTCGTAGGAGCCGGCGTGGTGGGAACCATGCACGCCTGGCACGCAGTCAGCCGCGGCCACGAGGTCGTACAGATCGAGCGCGAGAGCGAGGCGCGCGGGGCATCGCTCCGCAATTTCGGACAGATATGGGTCAGCGGCCGGGCCGGCGGTGAGGAGCTGGAGACGGCCCTGCGCGCCCGCGAGCTGTGGGAGGCCGCCGGGGAGCGGGTGCCCGGACTCGGCTTCCGGGCCTGCGGTTCGCTCACCCCGCTGCGCACCGCACGCGAGGTCGCCGTCGCCGAGGCGGCCGTCGCCCGGCCCGACGCGGCGGCGCGCGGCTACAAGCTGCTCACCGCCGACGAGGCCCGGGCGCTCAACCCGGCCCTGCGCGGAGCGTTCACCGCCGCCCTGTGGTGCGAGCGGGACGCGGCGGTCGAACCCCGCACCGCCCAACTCGCGCTGAAGGACCACCTGCTGGCCTCCGGCCGGTACACCTACCTCGCCGGCCGTGAGGTGCGTGACGTCGTCGGGACCGCCTCCGTGCGCGACGACCACGGCGACGTCCACACCGGTGACGCCGTGATCCTCGCGACCGGCGCCTGGCTCGGCGGGCTGGTCCGGGAACTCGCCGGGCCCGAGCTGCCCGTCCGCCGCGTCCGCCTCCAGATGATGCAGACCGACCCGCTCGGCGAACCGCTCACCACCTCCGTCGCCGACGCCGACAGCTTCCGTTACTACCCCGCCTACCGGGGCGAGGCGCTCGACGCCCTCAACGCCGGACAGGCCCAGGACCCGGTCGCCGCCGAGCACCGCATGCAGCTCCTCATGGTGCAGCGCCGCGACGGCGGGCTGACCATCGGCGACACCCACGAGTACGAGCACCCCTTCGCCTTCGACACCGTCGAGGAGCCCTACGAGCACCTCACCCGGGTCGTCGAGGCCTTCCTCGGCCGCCCCCTGCCACGCGTACGCCACCGCTGGGCGGGCGTCTACGCCCAGTGCACCGACACCTCGCGCGTCGTCCACCGGCAGCAGGTGTCCGACGGGGTCTGGCTCGTCACCGGGCCCGGGGGGCGCGGCATGACGTGCTCGCCCGCCATCGCCGAAACGACCGCCGACCACCTGGGCTGGTGAACCACATGACTTCCCCGACCGACATCACGCGCGACCCCTTCCGCCTCGTCGTCCTCGACATGGCCGGCACCACCGTCGCCGACGGCGGCCTCGTCGAGCAGGCCTTCTCCGCCGCCGCCCAACGCCTCGGCGTGCGCCCCGGATCCGACGCGCACGCCCGCCAACTCGCTTACGTACGCGCCACCATGGGCGAATCCAAGATCACGGTCTTCCGCCACCTCTTCGCCGCCGAGGGCGGGGACGGCGGCGAGGCCAAGGCCCAGCAGGCCAACATCGCCTTCGAGGAGGCGTACGGAGAACTCGTCGACGGCGGCCGCATCGCCCCCGTCCCCGGAGCCCGCGAGGCCGTCGAGCGGCTCGCGTCCGAGGGCCGCACCGTCGTCCTGACCACCGGGTTCGCCCGCACCACCCAGGACGCCATCCTCGCCGCCCTCGGTTGGCAGGACCTCGTCCCGCTCACCCTCTGCCCCGCCGACGCGGGCGGCCGGGGCCGGCCCTTCCCGGACATGGTGCTGGCCGCCTTCCTGCGCACCGGAGCCGTGGAGGACGTCCGGCGGACGGTGGTGGCCGGCGACACCTCGTACGACATGCTCAGCGGCGTACGATCCGGCGCCGGGATCGTCGCCGGGGTCCTCACCGGCGCCCACGACCGGGACCAGCTGACCCGGCACGGCGCGACCCACGTGCTCGGGTCCGTCGCCGAGCTGCCCGACGTCATCGCGCGGGCCGAGGCAGCCGGGCTGCCCGCCGCCGCCCGGGCCGAGGCATGAGCGCCCCCGGCCCCGCCGCCGGCGGGCACGGCCCCGGCCGGGCCGCCCCCGCCGCCCCCAGTGGCATCCGCTTCGAGGGCGTCACCGTCGCCTACGGCGGGAACGTCGTCCTCGACCGGCTCGACCTCACCGTCGAACCCGGCGAGGTGATGGCCCTCCTCGGGCCGTCCGGCTCGGGCAAGACCACCGCCCTGCGCGCCGTCGCCGGGTTCGTCAAGCCCGCCGCCGGGCGGGTGTTCCTCGGCGGCCGGGACGTCACCGCTCTGCCCCCGCACCGGCGCGGCATCGGCATGGTCGTCCAGAGTTACGCCCTCTTCCCGCACCTCAAGGTCAAGGACAACGTGGCCTTCGGGCTGAAGGCCCACCGCACCCCGAAGGCCGAGATCCCCGGCCGGGTCACCGAGGCCCTGGAACTCGTCGGCATGGCCGCGTACGCGGAGCGCCACCCGCGCGAACTCTCCGGCGGCCAGCAGCAGCGCGTCGCCATCGCCAGGGCGCTCGCCATCCGCCCCGGCGTCCTGCTCCTCGACGAACCGCTCTCCGCCCTCGATGCCCGGCTCCGCTCCGGGATGCTCGCCGAACTGGCCCGGCTGCACCGTGAGTTGCCGGACGTCTCGATCCTGTACGTCACCCACGACCAGGTCGAGGCCCTCACCCTCGCCGACCGGATCGCCGTCATGGACCGGGCCCGGCTCCAGGACTGCGGCACCCCCCAGGAGCTCTACCGCCGCCCGCGCACCGAGTTCACCGCCTCGTTCGTCGGCAACGCCAACCTCCTCCCGGTCACGGTCGCCGGTGAGGGCACCGTCGAGTTCGGCGGCCACGCGCTCGCCGTCCCCACCGACACCGCCGCTCCCGGAGCCACCGCGACCCTCTGCGTCCGGCCGCACCTGGTCGGCCTCGGCGACGGTCCCAACGCGCTCACCGGCCGCGTCACCGAGGTCCAGTGGCGCGGCTCCACCCACCGCGTCCACGCCGACGTCGACGGCCACCGCCTCATGGCCGACCTCCGCGAACTGCGTGACCCCCCGGCCCTCGGCGACCCGGTCACCCTGCACTTCGCGGCCGAGGACGCGGTGCTGCTCCCGGCGGGAACAGCGGGAGCAGCGGGAGAAAGGGGAGCAGCGGACGCGGCCGGCCCCGCGGGCTCCGCGTCGGCACGGGAGAAGGCGGGGGTGGTTCCCGGTGGCTAATGCCGTCCTCGACCGGAAGCGGACGACGGGGCCCGGGCAACCGGACCCCGCCCCCACCCCCGCCCCCGCACGGTCCCGCTCCGTCCCCGCCTGGGTCTGGGCGCTGCCGCCCGTCGCCGTCCTCGCGCTCGCGTTCCTCTACCCGCTTGCCCTCGTCGTCCAGCAGTCCGTCACCCCCGACGAGGGCGGCGTCTCGCTCGACCCGTACGCCGACGTCTTCGCCTCCGAGGTCTTCCGCGACGCGCTCACCACCACCGTGTGGCTCGCCGTCGGCTCGACCGTGGGATGCCTCGTCCTCGGGTTCGTCCTCGCGCTGATCATCGCGTTCGTCCCGTTCCCCGGCGGGAAGGCGGTCGCCCGGTTCATCGACGTGTTCCTCTCCTTCCCGTCCTTCCTCGTCACCCTGGCCCTGCTGTTCATCTACGGCTCCGTCGGGATGGCCAACGGGCTCTGGACGGATGCCACCGGGGCGGCCGAGGGGCCCTTCCACTTCCTGACCACCCCCTGGGGTGTCCTGCTCGCGGAGATCACCTACTTCACGCCGTTCGTGATGCGCCCGCTGCTCGCCGCGTTCTCCCAACTCGACACCAGCCAGCTCGAAGTGGGCTCCTCGCTCGGCGCCGGGCCCGTCCGGATCATCCGGCAGGTGATCCTGCCCGAGGCGCTCCCGGCCCTCGCGGCGGGCGGCAGCCTCGTCCTGGTGATGTGCCTCAACGAGTTCGGGATCGTCCTGTTCACCGGGGCGAAGGGCGTCACGACGCTGCCGATGCTCGTCTACAGCAAGGCGATCCTGGAGTCGGACTACGCGGCCGCCTGCGTCGTCGCCGTCGTCAACGTCGCGATCTCCGTGGGCCTCTACAGCCTCTACCGGGTGGTGAGCCGTCGTGCTGGTGCATAGCCGGGCCGGGAAGTGGGCCACCTGGGCCGTCTTCCTCCTCCTCTTCGTCCCGCTGTTCGCGGTGCCCCTGCTCGTCATCCTCGCCGCGTCCCTCGCCACGAACTGGTCCGGCGCCTTTCCTTCCGGACCCACCATCGAGCGCTACTCCGCCGCGACGAGCGGCGACTCCCTCCAGGCGCTGACCACCAGCCTGGTCACGGCCGTGGCCGCGAGCGTGCTGGCCCTCGTCCTCGGCGGCTGGGCGGCGCTGGCCGCCGCCTCTCTCCGCAAGCGCGGAAAGCGGTTCCTGGACGCCCTGTTCATCCTGCCGGTCGCCGTGCCCTCGGTGGTCGTCGGCCTCGCGGTGCTGGTGGCCTACAGCCAGCCGCCCGTCCTGCTCAACGGGACGCGCTGGATCGTGATCCTCGCCCACACCGTCCTCGTCACCGCGTTCGCGTACCAGTCGGTCTCCGCCGCCGTGCGCCGCCTGGACCCGATGTACGAACAGGCCGCCGCCGGCCTCGGGGCGAGCCCCGCCCGGGTCCTGTGGCGGATCCGGCTGCCCCTCCTGCTGCCCTCGCTCACCTCGGCCGCGGGGCTCTGCTTCGCCCTGTCCATGGGGGAGTTGAGCGCCACGATGATGCTCTACCCGCCGGACTGGACCCCGCTGCCGGTGCAGATCTTCGCCGCCACCGACCGGGGCTCGCTCTTCACCGGCGCCGCCCTTGCCGTGGTCCTGATGACGACGACGCTCCTCGTCCTGGCCGCCGTCTCCCGCATCCGGACCCGCGCCTCCTACCGCTGATCCCCACCCCGTACTCCTCCCTGGAGAAACCTCATGCGCAACCGCAACCGCAACCGCAACCGTGCCCGTGCCCTCGCCCTCCCCATGGCCGGCCTCGCCGCCGTCACCCTCACCGCCTGCGGCGGCTCCTCCGCCGCGTCCGACGAGAAGTCCGTCACCGTCTACAGCGCCGACGGCCTCAAGGGCGAGAACGGCGACGGCTGGTACGACAAGGTGTTCAAGGACTTCGAGAAGAAGACCGGCATCGAGGTGAAGTACGTGGAGGGCGGCTCCGGCGAGATGGTGCAGCGCGCCGTCCGCGAGAAGTCCAACACCCAGGCCGACGTGCTCGTCACCCTGCCGCCCTTCATCCAGCAGGCCGACGCCAAGGGCCTCCTCACGGCCTACGAGCCGAAGGGCGCCGACCAGGTCGACGGCGCCGACCGGGCGGCCGACGGGAAGTGGACCTCCGTCGTCAACAACTACTTCGGGTTCATCCACAACAAGAAGGAGCTGAAGAGCCCGCCCAGGACCTGGGAGGACCTGCTCGACCCGTCGTACAAGGAGAAGGTGCAGTACTCCACGCCCGGCGTCGCGGGCGACGGCACCGCCGTCCTCATCAAGGCGATGCACGACTTCGGCGGCCAGGAGCCGGCCATGGCGTACCTGAAGAGGCTCCAGACCAACAACGTCGGCCCGTCCGCCTCCACCGGCAAACTCGCCCCCAAGGTCGACAAGGGGGAACTCCTCGCCGCCAACGGGGACGTCCAGATGAACTTCGCCCAGTCCAAGGACATGCCCAACCTCTCCATCTGGTTCCCCGCCAAGGGCGACGGGAAGCCCACCAGCTTCGCCCTGCCGTACGCGGCGGGCCTCGTCGCGAAGGGCCCGCACAGCGAGAACGGCAAGAAGCTGCTCGACTTCATGCTCTCCGAGCAGGCCCAGCGCGACGTCAGCGCGGTCGGCGGGGGCTTCGCCGCCCGCAAGGACATCGAGGCCACCGACGCCAACGCCGTCGAACTGGCCGGGCTGATGGAGGGCGTGGAGATCTTCGAGCCCGACTGGGCGGACATCGGCGCCAACCTGGACACGTACATCGACGCCTGGAAGTCGGCCACTGGAAGCTGACCGGTCACCTCTCCGCCACGGATTCCTGCGAAGGCCTGGACTCGGCCCGATTGTCTCGCGAAGGTAACGGGTCTGGCCCAGAAGGGGCTCCAGCAGCTCCAGCAGCTCCAGTAGCTCCAGAAGGTCCAGAAGGTCCAGAAGGTCCAGAAGACAGTTCACGAAGGCAGTTCACGAAGGCAGTTCGCGCCCAGCCCCGTCCGACCCGCCCCCTCCCTGGAGGATCACGTGTCCCGGTCCCTGTCCCGCCGCTCCGTGCTCGCCACCACCGCCGCCGCGGCCACGGCCGCCGCCGTCGGCGGCTCCCTCGCCACCGCCACCGCCACCGCCGCGCACGCCGCGCCGACCCTCCCCGACGGCACCAGCAAGGACAAGGTGCTCGTCGTCGGCATGGACGGGCTGCGCCACGACGTCATCGCCGCCGCCAAGGCCCCGCACCTCAAGGCGATGATGGCGAACGGGACGTACGGCACCTCGCTGCTGTACGCCAATCCGATGGCCGCCACCTCCTCCGGCCCCGGCTGGTCGACCATCTCCACCGGCGTCTGGCCCGACAAGCACGGCGTCAAGGACAACTCCTTCGCCGGGAAGAACTACGGGAAGTACCCCGGCTTCCTCGCCCGCCTCGCCCAGGTCCGCCCGCAGCTCTCCACCTACGCCGCCGTCGACTGGAAGCCCCTGGACGCCCAGGGCACGGTCACCGCGGGCGCCGACGCCAAGCTCGTCCTCGACGGCGACGCCGACGGCTACACCGGCCACGACGCCACCATCGCCGCCGAGACCGAGTCGATCCTCCGGAACCAGAACCCGGACGTCCTCTTCGTCTACTTCGGCCAGACCGACATCGCCGGCCACAACTCCGGTGCGGCCAGTGCCGCGTACCGTGCGGCGATCGACGTCCAGGACGGCTACCTCGGCCGCCTCCTGACCGCCATCAGGGCGCGCCCCTCGTACGCCACCGAGCGGTGGACCGTCATCGTCACCACCGACCACGGCCACACCGACTCCGGCGGCCACGGCGGCAGCGCGATCGAGGAGCGGCGCACCTTCGTCCTCGCCCAGGGCCCCGGCATCGCGGCCGGCGCCCGCCCCGCCGACACCCGCCTCGTGGACGTCGCCGCCACCGTCTTCAAGCAGCTCGGCATCACACCCGACCCCGCCTGGGGCCTGGACGGCAAGCCGATCCAGCAGCGCTCCACCGACCCGTTCGAGGCCCTGTACGCCTCCCTCGCCGCACGCGCCGACGAGACCGGCACCCCGGCCGGCGTCCTCGGCTGGACCCACACCGCGCCCAGCGGCTGGTCGGTGGTGAACTCCGCGATGGGCACCGGGGGCGTGGCCGAGTGGCGCGGCTGGTCCTTCGCCACCGACGAGTTCTGGAGCCGCAGCCAGCGCGACCAGTCCCGTGAGCTGAACGTCCGCTCGCGCGGGATCTTCGCGGTCGCCGACTCCGACGAGTGGGCCGACAAGGCCGCGTCGGGCCCGTACGACTCCACGCTGGTCACCCCGGCGCACGCGGTCGGCGGCAAGTCCACCGTCACGCTCGGCTTCACCACCCTCTACCGGCAGGAGGGCAGCCAGGGCGCGCGCGTCCTCGCCTCCTGGAACGGCGGCACGCCCGTCGAGGTGAAGCGCTACACGTCCGACGTGATCTCCCAGCCCCAGGCGCTCACCCTGGACGTCCCGTCCGGGGCCGCCAACGTGAGCTTCCGGTTCCACTACACCGGAAGCAACAACTGGTACTGGGTGATCGACGGGGTCACAGTCACCGCCGCCTAATTATGCTGGGGGTGCCGGGACGGCGTGGTCCGGGCACCCCCAGCACGCAGTGCGTACGGCAGGAGTCCCGACACATGGCAGAGCGCAAGCCCATCTCATCCTGGCTCACCGACATGGACGGTGTCCTCATCCACGAGGGCACCCCCATCCCCGGTGCCGATGCCTTCATCAAGCGGCTGCGGGATTCCGGGCTGCCCTTCCTCGTCCTCACCAACAACTCCATCTACACCGCGCGCGATCTGCACGCCCGGCTGAAGCGCATGGGCCTGGACGTGCCCGTGGAGAACATCTGGACCTCCGCGCTCGCCACCGCCCAGTTCCTCGACGACCAGCGCCCCGGCGGCACGGCCTACGTCATCGGCGAGGCCGGCCTCACCACCGCCCTGCACGACATCGGGTACGTCCTCACCGACCACGACCCGGACTACGTGGTGCTCGGCGAGACCCGGACGTACAGCTTCGAGGCGCTCACCAAGGCGATCCGGCTGATCAACGCGGGCGCCCGCTTCATCTGCACCAACCCCGACGAGACCGGCCCGTCCGCCGAGGGCCCGCTGCCCGCCACCGGTTCGGTCGCCGCCCTCATCACCAAGGCCACCGGCAAGGACCCGTACTTCGCGGGCAAGCCGAACCCGCTGATGATGCGGACCGGTCTCAACGCCATCGGCGCGCACTCCGAGACCAGCGCCATGATCGGCGACCGGATGGACACCGACGTCCTCGCGGGCCTGGAAGCGGGCATGCAGACCTTCCTGGTCCTCACCGGGCTGACGTCCGTCGCCGACATCGACCGCTACCCGTACGGCCCCTCGCACGTCGTCGAGTCCATCGCCGACCTGGTGGACCTCATCGACCTGCCGGACCAGGTGGACCAGGGGAAGCAGGCGGACAAGGCCGGCAAGGCGGACGGGGCCGCGTAGCCGGCCAGCCGCTGACCTGCGCGGACCGCATCCGCAAGCGTCCGAACCGGCGTTTGAACCGGCGTCCGAACCGTCATCGGAGCCGTCGCCCTGACGTCGCTCGAACGGAGGACTGCGGATGCGGGCCGCCGCCGCAGGCGTGAACCTTCCCGTAGGAGGTTCACGATGCGTTCCATGCCCCTCACGTTCTGTGCCGCAGCGGCGGCCGCGCTCATAGCCGTGCCCGCACCCGCCGCTCTGGCATCCCCGGCCGCCCCGGCCGGCGACGACGACCGGCGCACCGGCACCGTCTCGGTCACCCCGTCCACCATCGCCCCCGGCGGGAAGGTGGAGCTGTGGGTCGATGTCTGCGGCAAGGGCCGCGAGGCGACCGGCAACTCCGACGCCTTCTCCTCGGAGGCCCACTTCCGCCCCGCCGACGACAAGGGCCTCTTCGCCGAGGCCCGGATCCGGGACGACGCCGAACCACGCTCCTACGACGTCTGGGTGACGTGCGAGGACGGCCGGGGGAAGGCGACCGGCACCCTCACCGTCGTCCACCACCACCGCCCCTCGCCCGCCGCACCCGTCAAGGCGGGCGGCGGAGGCGCCGCCGCCCTCGCCGAACGGTCCACCGAGGCCGAGGGCCCCGGCACCCGGCACGCGGTGATCGGTCTGGTGCTCGCCGCCGTCGCGGCCGTCGCCGTAGCCCTGCGCACCTCGCGCCGGCGCCGCGGCCCGGCCGACAGCTGACATGGGAGCCCCGGACCGCCCGGCAGGCAACGGGCGACTGCTCACCGGAGTGACCTGGGCCGTGCTGCTGCTCGGCCTGTGGATCTGGGGCCGGGAGGCCGGCGGCGGGCTCGGCGGCCTCTCGGGTCCCACCACCGGCGACGTGGCCGCGGTCGGCCGCCCCCTCGGGGCGGAGCTGCCCCCGGCCCACGACCCGCTCGACGGCGCGGCTCCCGAACGCGTCGAGGTCCCCTCCGTGGGGATCACGGCCCCCGTCATCGCGCGCGGCCTCGACCGGGACGGGGCCATCGACCCGCCCCCGTACGGCATGCCGAAGACCGCCGGCTGGTACGGCGACGGCACCGAGCCCGGCGCTGAGGGCGCGGCCCTGTTCGTCGGCCACGTCGACACCGACACCAAGCCCGCGGTCTTCTACGGGCTCAGCGCGGTGAAGCCGGGCGCCCGGATCGAGGTCGCCCGGACCGACGGCAGCGTCGCGGAGTTCACCGTGGACGATGTCCAGCTCGTCACCCGCGAACGCTTCGACGCGCGGAAGGCGTACGGACCCCGCGAGGACGGCCGGGCCGAGCTGCGGCTGATCACCTGCGGCGGAACGTACGACCACGAAACCCGCTCCTACACGGCGAACGTGGTCGTCTCCGCCTACCTCACCGGCGCGCAGGACGCCCAGGAGGCAGGGGAGGACGGGGAGCGCGTAAGGGCCGTGGGCCACGGAAGCCGCGGCTGATACCGACGCACCACGCGCACCACAGTCACGCGGCACACGCTCAACCCGGCCCGGCCGGCCGCCTCTCGCGGGGCGTGCGGGCCGGGCCGGTCCTCGACCGCGTGCGCCCGGCCGCGGGAGTCGCCCGGCGCGGTACGGGAGGTCGGTGCGGTGAGGGGTGGGCCGGGTCGGCTGCCCGCCACTGTAGGGGGAACCGCCGCACGGATGACCGGCTTTGGAACAGGATGTCCGGAACCAGTGCCCCGGTGTGACCGTTGTACGGGTGGGAGCGTGGGTGCCCGGCCGCTGTGCCAGGATGGATCGGACCGGCAGCACACATCGGTGCGACCAGTGAGCAGGGGTCCCCGCGCGTGCGGGGACGGTCCCCAGTGAGCGACAGTGCAGGCAGTGCACCCAAGGGGGAGTGGATGTACGGCAGTTACACCGGCCGGTCCCGGACGCGCGGGCGCGCGGCGGGCCTGCGGACGACCGGTACGGCGGCGGCGCTCGGAGCGGCCCTGCTGCTGGCGGGATGCTCCGGTGCCGGGGAGGGCGACGAGAAGAAGAGCGCGCCGACCGTCGAGCAGCAGCCCAAGGACAAGGATCCGTACTGGGTCAACCCCGACGGCAACGCGGCCCGTCAGGTCGCCGCGTACAGCGAGGACGGCGACGAGAAGAACGCCGAGCTGATCCGGAAGATCGCGCGGCAGCCGGTCGGCGAGTGGATCGGCCCGGACAACCCCGAGGCCGAGGTCAAGGGCGTCACCGAGGCGGCGGCCGCCGTAGACCGGGACGCCCTGCTGGTCCTCTACAACATCCCGCACCGCGACTGCGGCCAGTTCTCCAAGGGCGGCGCCTCCGACGGCAACGCCTACCGGGCCTGGCTGGACGGCGTCGCCAAGGGCATCGGGGACCGCGGCGCCACCGTGATCCTGGAGCCGGACGCCCTGCTCCACCTGGTCGACGGCTGCACCCCGCAGGAGTTCCACGAGGAGCGCTACGACCTCCTCAAGGGAGCGATCCAGCGGCTGAAGCAGCAGCCCGCCACCAAGGTCTACCTGGACGCGGGCAACGCGGGCTGGCAGTCGCCCGACGCCCTGTACCAGCCGCTCCAGCGGGCCGGGATCGCCGAGGCGGACGGCTTCTCGCTGAACGTCTCCAACTTCCAGACGACGGCCGTATCCACGGAGTTCGGCAAGAAGCTGTCGGAGAAGATCGGCAACAAGCCCTTCGTCATCGACACCAGCCGCAACGGCAACGGCCCCTACACGGGCGGCGACCCCGCCGAGAGCTGGTGCAACCCCCCGGGCCGCGCGCTGGGCGAGGTCCCGACCACGCGGACCGGCGACGAACAGGTCGACGCCTACCTGTGGATCAAGCGGCCCGGCGAGTCGGACGGCGACTGCAAGGGCGGCCCGAAGGCCGGCGCCTGGTGGCCGGAGTACGCACTGGGCCTGGCCGGCGCCACGAAGTAGCCGGGACACGACGAAGGCCGTGCCCGGGAGGAGCCGTTCCTCCCGGGCACGGCCTTCGTCGTGTGTACCCGCCCCTACTCGGGCACCTCCACCCACATGCCCTCCGACGGGGTGCCCTGGTCGTCGGTGACGAACAGCATGTACCAACCGGACGGCACCAGCGCCCGGTTCTCCGGCACGGTGACGGTGATCCCGTCCTTCGACTTCTTCAGGTCCAGCGCGATGGTGCGCTGGTCGGTGTCGGTGACATGGGTGACCGCCGACGGCCGCATCAGCTTCGCCGAGGCGATCGAGGAGGCGTGCTGGGTGGTGAACAGGCCCGTACCGCCGCGCTCGATCTTCTTGGGTCCGGCCGTCAGCTCCGGCCTGGAGTCCCGGTAGAGGTAGGGCGGGGTGTAGATCTCGATGCGCTGCTCGAAGACGCCGGGCCGGGTGTTGGCCTTGTCCGAGTAGAGCGAGTCCGAGCCGAAGATCATGACCCGGCCGTCCGGCAGCAGCAGGGAGCCCGAGTGGTAGTTCCGGCCGACTGCCGGGTCCGCGACCTTCTTGTAGGTATCGCTCTTCGCGTCGTACAGCCGGGCCTGGAGCACGTCCGAGCCGCCGCGCCCCCGGTAGTCGCTGGAGCCGCCGGTGACCAGCAGGGAGTCATCGGGCAGCAGCGAGGCGCTGGGATAGCGGGTGCCTTCGGAGAGGGACGCCCCGTCGGTGAACTCGGGGTTCTTCTTCTGGAGGTCGACCAGCCGGGACTTCTCACTGGACTTCTCCGACTCGCCGACCCCGCCGCCGCCGATCACCATGAACTTCTCGTCCTGGGCCGGGGGCAGCCGCACGGTCGCGGAGGTCTCCATCTGGTCCGGGTCGCTCAGCCCGGGGATCTTCTTGAACTTGTTCGTCGACAGGTCCCAGACGCCCGGGTCACGGCCCACGTCCGCCGGACCGTACCCGGCGTTGGAGCCGGAGTAGAAGAGCTTGCCGTCGTTCAGCAGGAAGATCGCCGGATAGGTGGGGAACTTCCGGACGATGCCGGTGTACTCCCACTCCTTGGTCTCCGGGTCGTAGATCTCGTCCTTGCCGGGGACGATCTGCCCGATCTCGTCGAGACCCGACAGCGCGAGGACCTTGCCGTCCTCCAGCGTCGTCAGCGTCGGGTACCAGCGGGCCTCGTTCATCGGGTCGACGGGTATGTACTTCTCCGCGACCGGGTCGAACTCGAAGGCGTCCTTGATCCCCTGGAAGTCCTTCTTGTCCAGGGCTAGCTTCTGCGCGATGCCGTAGACGTTGCGGGTGTCCGAGCCGGACAGGCCCGCCACCCGGTAGTTGTCCTCGGTGCCGGTCTCGTACTTCTTGCCGGTCCTCTGCGCCTCGACGTAGATCCGGCCGAGCCCGGGATCGTTGCGCAGGAACGCGCCGGTCCGCTTGTCGAAGACCTTCTTCGCCTTCTCCACCAGCACCGGGTCCTTGGAGACGTACGTCTTGCCGTTCTCCTTGCCGGTGAACCGGGTGCCCGCGGGGAGGGTGATCGGCTTGTCCGGGTTCTCGTTGTGGACGATCATCAGGCCGCCGGCCTTGGTGACGTCGCCCTGGAGCTTCTCGTAGCGCTTGGTGCCGCCGGCTATGAGGAGCTTGCCGTCGGGCAGCTGGGTGTGCCCGGCGCAGAACATGTCCTTGGGCGTGGGGATGTCCTTGAAGACGTTCGTCTTCGGGTCCCACAGCACCGAGCGGAAGCTCTTCGCGTCGAAGTTCTTCTGGTCGTTCCCGGATCCCGCGACGAGCAGCACCTTGCCGGTGTGCAGCAGCGCCGCGTGGATCGTGTTGATCCGGTGCTCGGAGGGGACGTCCAGGAAGTCCCAGTGGCCGTTGGCCGCCTTGTACTCCGGCTGGTTGATCTTGTACTCGTGGTAGCGCTCGGTGCTGAAGCGGTACAGCCACGGCCCGTTCGCCCCCGCGAGCGCGAGAACCACCGCCGTACTGATCGCCAGGCGGCGGGTACGGCGGCTCGGACGGTACTTCATTTCTTACGTCCCCCAAGGGCGATCCGGGCGATCTGCATGGTCTGGTCATTGCCCGGCGTACCGGGCAGGGGTGCGGGGCGCGGCTGCGGGGCCGGTCCTCCGCCGCGGTGGGAGCCGCCCGCCCGGCGCTTCTTCTTCTCCGCGCGGATGGTGTACCGCCAGCCGATGATCGGCGCCGCCGTGATCAGCAGCGCCAGCGTGGCCCAGGTGATCATCGCCGGGTGGCTGTGGCCCAGGAAGAACGAGGAGATCATCGACGCGGCGAACACGACGATGAAGAACAGGTGGATGCGGAAGGTGCCGAACAGCGTGTCCGGGCTGGACGAGTCGCCCTTGGGGGTCACCACGAACGAGCTCTTGCGGCGCAGCACCGCGTCCATCAGCGAGCGGGCGTAGATCGGCGCGGAGAGCGCGGACATCACCATGCCGGCCAGACCACCGGAGCCCTCGGGCTCGTGCGGCGAGACGTTGTGGCGGCGGTTCCAGATGTACAGGCCGATCTGGAGGGCGGAGGCGTTGCCGTACAGCATCATCCAGACCGTCGGGTCGATCTGGACGCCGGAGGCGCCCATGCCGAGGAACAGCGCGCAGCTGAGGGCCGCGAGGATCCAGTTCATGGCCGACATCGGATAGAAGATGATCATCATCGTGTAGTTGAAGAGCTTGCCGGGCGGCATGGTCCCGAAGCCCTTCCAGAACTGCCCGATGATCGTCTCGTAGGTGCCCCGGGACCAGCGCAGCTGCTGGGTGAAGAAGTCCGTCCACGCGGTCGGGCCCTCGCCGACGGCCAGCACGTCCGGGGTGTAGACCGAGCGCCACTTCCTGCCCGTTGCCGGGTTGCGGTGGCGGTGGATCTCGAACCCGGTGGCCATGTCCTCGGTGATCGAGTCGTACAGGCCGCCGATCTGCTTGAGCGCCGAGATGCGGACCGCGTTGCTGGTGCCGACGAACATGGGCGAGCCGTAGCGGTTGCCCGCGCGCTGGATCAGGGCGTGGAAGAGGAACTGCTGCGACTCGGCGGCCTTCGTGACGAAGGTGTCGTAGTTGCCGTAGACCTGCGGGCCGATGACGAAGCCGACGTCCGGGTCGCGGAAGTAGCCGAGCATCCGTTCCAGGTAGTTCGCCATCGGGATGTGGTCGGTGTCGACCGAGGCGAAGAAGTCGTAGTCGCCGCCGTGCGCGTCCAGCCAGGCGTTGTAATTGCCGTGCTTGGTCTTGGCGCGGTGCGGACCCTTGGCCTGGTTCCAGTGCGCCACGCCCTTGCGGGAGAAGTGGTGCACGCCGAGCCGGGCGCAGACCTCCTTGACCGCCGGGTCGTCGCCCTCGTCCAGCAGCCACACGTGCATCAGGCCGCGGTGGCGGATCCTCACGGCCGCCTCCAGGGTCTTCGTCACCATCTCCAGCGGTTCCTTGCCGGGGACGAAGGAGGTGAGGAAGGCGACCTTGGTGCCGGACTCCGGGATCACCGGGACCGGGTCGCGGGCGACCAGGGTGGCGTGCGCGTTCGACAGGACGTTCATCGTGCGGAACAGCTCGATCAGACCGATCGAGACCAGCATGACGATGTCGAGGACCAGCAGGAGGTCGTTGTCCAGGTTCGGATCGCGGTCCGTCCAGTGGCTGGGCTGCATCAGCCAGGCGAAGAGTCCGAGCGAGACGAGGGGAGCCGCGCCGAGCAGGAGCGCCGCGCGCACCCGGTGCGGCTCCTGGGATATGAGCGAGCGGTACTGGACCTTGTACGGCTTGCCCGCGGGGGGCTGCGTCAGCGGCCCGGCGAGCCGGCTGTAGTGCTCGTAGTCGTAGCGCGGCAGCTCCTTCTTGGCACGCCGCCGCGCCGCGCCGGCCCGCAGTCCCGCGGGTATCCGGAGCTGTGTCGTCCGGGAAGCGTCGTTCTCCTGCCGGTCACCTGGCGGCGTCGACGTCATGGGTACATCCCCCCGCACGCATGCTGGTGCGTGCCTGTTCGGTCTCTCTTCGTGCGCGGTGGGCCCCCGTTCTTCACCGGGCACGCACACGGTGGCGGACCACGTCCCCACAGACATGGATCAGCGGCCTTCCGGTTGCATGATGCCCCCTCGGCGTCAGCCCTCGAGCGGGACCCCACCCCGCGGCGCAGGCAACCGGAACGTCACAGTCTGCTGCGCCAACTGTACGGATCAGCAGCCGCTTTGGACCTGACGGTCTTCAGACAGATTGTCCGAGACCGAACGGGATCGCAAGGATGAAACGTTCTGTTTGTCAGCCATACGCACGATTTGACCGCACCTTGTGGAGAGGGTGTGACGAAGTGGAGACCGGCGCTCGCACCCTCTCTGCCGCCGCTCCGTCACCGCTCCGCGACGGTCCGGAGTTCGGCGCGTAGCTGTGCGTGCGCGCGGCCGTCGGGTGTCGCCGGATGTCGGACGGGGAATGATCAAAGCCCCCTCACTGAGCGTGAGAGGGCCTTGACTGTGCGTGCGCCGTCAGGGACTCGAACCCCGGACCCGCTGATTAAGAGTCAGCTGCTCTAACCAACTGAGCTAACGGCGCCTGCTGACCTGGAGAACTCTACCCGACTCCCAGGCGTGCTCCGAACCATTTACCGGCCGCCACGCCCCGTTAGATAGTCGTTTTTTTCCTTTGTTCCGTCAAAATGCGATATGTCAGGAGAGTTGAGACACTGACGCCCGTTGCGGCTGCGCCAAAAGATCTTGACGAATGACGAGTGCGGAGGGGAATCGCATGAGTGTGCCGGTCTTCGAGGAGTACGAACCCGCTGTCGACTGCGGATGCGCGGGGTGCGCCGTGCGGCGGCGCTCCGCCGCGAGGGCCCTGCCGGTGCGGCGTGGTGGCCACCCCGCCGCGCACGGCGCGCGCCGCGCCCTGGTGCTGGCCACGGCCGCCGGGGTGGTGCTCTCCTGCGGAGCCGCGGGTGCGGCCGCGGCCGGGCAGGCCCCCGGGCCCCCGCGCGCCGACGGGGGAGCCGATCCCGAACCGTCGACCCCGCAGGGTGAGAAGGGCCCGCTGCGGGGCGCCGGCGCCTCGGGCCCGCCGTCCGCCGGATCGGCCGCACCGAAGACGACGCGGGCCGAGATCATCGACCGGGCCAGGCGGTGGGTGGGTGCGAAGGTCCCGTACAGCATGGAGAAGTACTGGTCGGACGGCTACCGCCAGGACTGCTCGGGCTATGTCTCGATGGCCTGGAACCTCGGCAGCAACGAGTGGACCGGCAGCCTCGCCGCCTACGGGACCCGGATCGCCCGAGCCGACCTCCAGCCCGGCGACATCCTCCTCTTCCACAACCCGGCCGACCCCTCCCAGGGCTCGCACGTCACGATCTTCGGCGGCTGGACCGACGCCACGCGCACCCATTACGTCGCCTACGAGCAGGCGCGCCCGCGGACGCGGAAGCAGTCGACGCCCCTGGCGTACTGGAACAACTCCGACCGCTACGTGGCGTACCGGTACAAGGGGGTCACGGGTGGATCGCCCGGTTCCGGATCGTCCACCGCCTTCCCCGGGGCCGACCGGTTCGGCCCCGGCACCGACAACGAGTACGTGACCCGGCTCGGGCGGATGCTGGTCGAGCGGGGCGGCAGGCGTTTCTACGCGGTCGGCCCCGGGCCCGTGTGGAGCGCGGCCGACCGGCGGGCGACCCAGGCGTTCCAGCGGGCGCAGGGCTGGCAGGGCAGGGAGGCGGACGGCCTCCCGGGCCCGGACACCTGGCGCCTGCTGGCCACCGTCGGCGGGCGGAGCATTCCGGCCGCCGATGCGGGCGGCAGCCCGCATACAGCCGTCGCGTTCCCCGGGCGCGGCTATTTCAAGCCGGGTCAGTCCAACAGCCATGTCGACCGGCTCGGCGAACAGTTGGTGAAGAAGGGATACGGCAAGCACTACGTGTCGGGCCCCGACCCGCGCTGGACCGAGGCCGACCGCCGCAACGTCGAGGCGTTCCAGCGGGCCCAGGGCTGGCGTGGCGGGGCGGCCGACGGCTATCCGGGGCCGGAGACCTGGCGCCGGCTCTTCGCGTGACGGACGTGACGGAAAGGAAGCGGTAACCGGTGACCCCCAACGACGACCAGACTCCCCGGACCAGCCTCACCCCCCACCCCCTGGACGACCAACTCCCGCCGTCCCTCTTCGCCTCACCGGGCGAGGGCTCCCCGCCCCCGCTCTTCGGTCCGGCCGTCGACGAGGCCCTCCCGCCGGACGGTGAGCCTCCGCACCGGCCGGGCGTCGAGCCCGCGCCGCCCCTGTTCGGTGGTGCGGGCCGGGGCTCCGCGCCACCGGACGTCGGCAGCGTCCCGCCCGCCACCCCCCGGACCGGAGCCCCGGAGCCCCCGGACACGAGCCTGCACCTCGGCCCGTCCCCGGACGGCCGGACGCAGGGGCCGGCCCCGGCCGCCGCTCCCGACGGCCGCCCCACGTCCGGCGGTCCTGTCGGTGACTGCCCCGCTTCCGGCGGTGCTGTCGGCGGCCGCCCCACGTCCGGCGGTCCTGTCGGTGACCGCGCCACGTCCGGTGGTCCTGTCGGTGACCGTTCCGCCCCCGTGCGCCCCGTGCCGCTCGACGGGAACCTGCACCTCAAGCCCGTCCGGCGGTTGCGGACGGAAACCTCGGCGGAGTGGACCCCGCACCCCTCCTACGGAGCTGAGCCCGAGGGCGGGAAGAGTCCCACCCGGAAGGCGCCGCCCGGACGCGGGACCCAGGGCGCCGCGGCCAGGGGACCCGTGGACGACCCCGGGCCCGACACCGAGCTGGACCTCGTCCTGGACCTGGCCTCCGGCGACCGGGCCGCCTCCGCCACGTTCTCCGTGCCCGTATCCCTTCCCGTGCCCGCGTCCCCGGCCGCCGCCGCGACCACCGGACCCGCCGCGGCGACGCCCTCGTACCCCGGCCGCCGCCACTCCGTCATCGCCAACGAGACCACCGCCTCCATCCCCGTACACCTCCTCTTCCGCGACGACCACGAGCCGGCCGAGCCGGGCGCCGCGGCGGCGCTGCCCGCGGCCGTCGTCCGCCGCCCCCCCACCGGGGACCGCTCGCCCGCCACCCGGCGGCCCCCCGTGCCGCGTTCGTCGCGGACGCGGGTCCAGCCGTCGACCCGGCCCGCCCCGGTCGCCGACCCCCGCCTCGCCGAACGGCCCGGCCCCGCCCTGCCCGGCTCCGCCGCCCTCCTCGTCGGCGCGGCCGGAATCGCCGGCGGACTGGCCGTCCTGTGGTGGCGCGGCGCGCTGCCCGCCGCCTGGCAGACGGCCGTCGGTCTCGCCCCCCGGGCCGACCTCGGGATCGGCTTCGGCGCCTGGGCCCTGCTCGCCGTCCTCGCCACCGTGGTGCTCCTCGCGCTCGGCGGCCTCGGCCGGGGCCGGGTCGGGTACGCGTGGGTGCTGACGCTCTTCGGCGACTACCGGGGCAGCGTCCGGCGCACCGGCCTCGTCTGGGTCTCGCCCCTCCTGCTGCGCCGCCGCGTCGACGTACGGCTGCGGCACTGGCGCAGCGAGCCGCTGCCCGCCGTCGACGCGAACGGCACCGCGTTGCGCGTGGTCGTCCTCGTGGTGTGGCGGATCGAGGACACGGTCCGGGCGGTCCTCGGCATCGAGGACCACGAGGCGTATCTGAGCGCACAGGTGGAGGCCGCGATGGCCCGGGTCCTCTCGCAGCTGCCCGCCGACGCGTTCCACGAGGACGCCCCGAGCCTGCGCGACGCGGAGGCGGTCGGCGACGCCCTGACCCGGATGCTGAAGGCGGACTGCGAACCCGTGGGCGTCGAGGTGTACTCGGCGCAGCCGACCGGCATCGAGTACGCCCCCGAGGTCGCGGCGGCGATGCAGCGGCGGCGGATCGCCGCGATCGACTCGAAACACCGGGACAGCGTGCTCACGTCCGTGGTGGACGCGGTCGACGACACCGTCAACCGGCTCACCACGCGCGGCATCGTCGACCTCGACGACTACGAACGCAAGGCGCTCGTCAAGGACTTGACCGTCGCCTTCTATACCGGTCGCAGCGGGGGAGGAGACGGGGCCTGAGCTGCTCGGGGGGTGCCGGGCGAGGTCGGAGAGGGATGCGGCGGCGGACAGGGGCAGTCTCCGGCCCGCTGGAATATGACCCCTCATTGGTCTGGACATGTTCACGTGGCGTCAATAATCTAAGACTTGGTCTAGACCGCAGTACCTCGCATGCACAGCACCACGCACCAAGCGCGCAGTAGTCGAGCAATGCTCATGGAACCTCCCCCACGTTCTAGAGGAGCGACAGCCCATGCGGAAAAAGGCAAGCGCGGCCGTGATCGGTCTGGCGATAGCGGGCGTCTCGGTGCTCGCGACCACGAGCGCCAGCAGCCACGGCTACACGGACTCCCCGATCAGCCGTCAGAAACTCTGTGCCAACAAGACGGTGACCGGCTGCGGCAACATCCAGTGGGAGCCGCAGAGCGTCGAGGGGCTCAAGGGCTTCCCGGCGGCAGGACCGGCGGACGGCAAGATCTGCGCCGGCGGCAACGGGCAGTTCGCCCAGCTCGACGACCCGCGTGGCGGCAACTGGCCCGCCACCCAGGTCACCGGAGGACAGGGCTACAGCTTCCGCTGGCAGTTCACCGCCCGCCACTCCACCAGCGACTTCCGCTACTACATCACCAAGGACGGCTGGGACTCCACCAAGCCGCTCACCCGGGCCGCTCTCGAATCGCAGCCCTTCATGACCGTGCCGTACGGCAACAAGCAGCCGCCGTCCACCCTGACCCACCAGGGCACGATCCCCACGCAGAAGAACGGCAAGCACATCATTCTCGCCGTCTGGAACGTCGCGGACACCCCCAACGCGTTCTACGCCTGCTCCGACGTCAAGTTCTGACGCTCCTTCAGTTATCGTGCGGCGCCATGAGAGGTACCGGCACCGTCGCGGAGCTCGTACGACGTCAATGGGGTGACCACCGGCCCGCCCTGAAGCACGGCCCCACCGTGCTCAGTCATCACCAGGTGGTCGAGGGCGCCGCCGCACGGGCGGCGCCCCTCGCGGACCTTCTTCCGCGAGGCGGTGAGCCGCACCTCGGCATACTGCTCGACAACACCCCCGAGTTCCCGCTGTGGCTCAGCACGGCGGCCCTGGCCGGGGCCGCCGTCGCGGGGATCAGCCCGACCCGGCGCGGCCCCGAGCCGGCCCGCGACATCCTGCACACCGAAGCCGGGTCCTGATCACCGAGCGCGCCCCGCCTGCCGCTCCTCGACGGCCCGAAGCTGCCGGGGGCACGGGTCCTGGTCACCGACACCGAGGCGTACGCCGCCCTGCTCGCCCCCTGGGCGGGCGCCCGGCCCGGCGACGCCGTCGTCGCCCCGGTCGGCGCCGACGGCCGCATGCTCCTCTGCTTCACCTCCGGCTCCACCGGCGCGCGCCCAAGGCCGCGATCCGCGTCCAGGGCCGGCCCGCGGGGGCCGGCGCGTCCCTCGCCGGACACTCCGGCGTACGGCCGGACGACGTCCCCCGCATCTGCATGCCGATGTTCCACGGCGACGCGGTCCTCGCCGACCGGTTCCCCGCCCCGGCCGCCGGAGCAGCGACAGCGCTGCGCCCCCGCTTCTGCCCCGCGCCGCTCGACGCCCGAGGGCCGGGAGTCCCCGCTCGCCCGCTGCTCCGAGCTCGGCAGACCGCTCTGACCAGGGAGAAAGCAGGGGGAAGCGCGGAGAAGGCGGGGAGGAAAGCACAATGGGCGGCCTCCGTGAAGGAGACCGCCCACTGGGTGTCGTGCGCCGTCAGGGACTCGAACCCCGGACCCGCTGATTAAGAGTCAGCTGCTCTAACCAACTGAGCTAACGGCGCCTGCTGACTCGAAAATAATACCCGGTCCGGATGAGTGCTGATGACACCCCTCGTCGCCCCGCCTTCCGAGCCCCGGAAGAGGCCGCCGTGCCGCGCCCCTACGCCGTCCCGCGGGCGGCGACCGCGTCCGGGACCAGCGGGCCGATCCAGGCGGCGAAGGCGTTGCCCAGCTCGGCCCCGGCCGCACGGACGACCGCGTTCGGGTCCTCGGCTGCCTCCAGGCCGAAGTGCTCGCGCAGCCAGGCCCGGAACGCGGGGTTCCGTGGGCAGGGGTCGTATCCGCCCTCCTCGTCCCCGCCCTCCTCCTCGCGCTCGTCGTAGTAGTCCACGTGGTCCCAGCCGCACATCGGGGACCAGCCGGAGGCGAGGACGCGCAGCAGCTCGGGCAGATCACGGGCGACGACATGGACGCCTCCCTCGTCCCCCAGGAGGAGCACGGGCAGCGTGGCGAGGTCGGCGCGGTCGTCCAGCAGCCAGATCGCGTACGTGGAGCCGGAGCCGGTGGCCTGGGCGAAGGGGCGGATCCGGTCGGAGAGCAGCGGGTAGCCACCGTCGTCGTCGCCGAAGGCGATCAGCTCGAAGCCGGGCGCGAAGTAGTCGTCGACGCCGTCCTCGAACTCCTTGAGGAGGTTCAGCGCGGGAATCGGTGCGTACATGGCGGTGACGCTACCGCCCGTGAGTCGGCGGTGACGCTGCCGCCCGTGAGCACCGGGCCCCGGCCGCTACGGCGCACACCGGCCCCTGGCCGCTACAGCGCCAGCGACAGCAGGATCGGCGCCGCCCGGCGGCTGAGGGTGTCGGCCGCCGCCCGCAGCCGGTGCGCGTCCTCGATCGGCAGCGACAGGGCGAGACAGCCCGCGGCGGAGCCGGCCGTCAGCGGCACGGCCGCGCAGACGGTGCCCACCGCGTACTCCTGGAGATCCAGCACCGGAACCGTGGCGGACTGGGCGTCCAGCTGGGAGAAGAGGACCTTCTCGTCGGTGATCGTCCGGGAGGTGAGCCGGGCCGTCCGGTGCCGGGAGATGTGGTCGCGCCGTCCGTCGTGGTCGAGCTGGGACAGCAGGCACTTGCCGACCGCGCTGGCGTGCGCGGAGGAGCGGAAGTCCACCCACTCGTTGACGGCCGGTGTCAGCGGCCCGTCCGCGACCTGCGTCACGCTGACCTCGCCGTCGACGTACCGGCTGAGATAGACCGCCGCGCCGACGGAGTCGCGCAGCTCGGTCAGGACGTGCTGGAGGCGGTCCTCCAGGGCCTGGCGGCGGGCCGCCCCGGAGCCGAGCAGCAGCAGCGAGGCGCCGATGACGTACGCCCCGTCGCTGATCTGCTCCACGTAACCCTCGCGGCGCAGGGTGAGGAGCAGGGAGGCGAGGTGGCCGGTGGGCAGCCCCGTCTCGCGGGAGATCCGGGCATCGGTCACGCCGCTGCCGTGCCGGGAAACCGTCTCCAGCACGCGCAGGGCGTACTGCACCGAGTGGAACGGCGCGGTCGGCTCGGGCTTCAATGCCACGGTGCCCCCTACCAGGTTGTGACCGCAAGCTTTCGCCCCACGATAGCCGCCGAAACCCCCGTACGGGGCGGCAGTTGCCGAGCCAATGGGCGCGCCCCGGAGCTGTCAACTGGGGCGCACCCGTCTGGCATATGCCAGTGTCATGAGCGGGGTCTCAACCGCGAGGTCACAGCACCGCGTTGAGGAACTCGCGCGTACGTTCGTGTGACGGATCGGAGAAGATTTTCTCCGGGGATCCGGCCTCCACGACCCGTCCCGCGTCGAACATCAGCACCTTCTCCGAGACGTCCCGGGCGAAGTTCATCTCGTGGGTCACGCAGAGCATGGTGATGTCGGTGTTCCGGGCGATGTCCCCCAGCAGCTCCAGCACGCCCGCCACCAGCTCCGGGTCGAGCGCCGACGTCACCTCGTCCAGGAGCAGGATCTCCGGCTCCATGGCCAGCGCGCGGGCGATGGCGACCCGCTGCTGCTGGCCGCCGGAGAGCTGCGAGGGATGGGCGTCGACCTTGGCGGAGAGGCCGACCAGGTCCAGCAGCTCCCGGGCCCGCGCCTCGGCCTCCTCGCGGCTCTTGCCGAGCACGCTGACCGGGGCCTCGGTGATGTTCTCGATCACCTTCATGTTCGGGAAGAGGTTGAACTGCTGGAAGACCATCCCGATCTTCTTCCGGGACTCGCGCAGCTGCTTCTCGCCCGCGGGCTTCAGCGAACCGTCCGGGGCGCGGACGTGGGTCAGCGGGGAGCCGTCGACCCAGATCACCCCGTCGCTGACCTTCTCCAGCGTCATCAGCAGCCGCAGGATCGTGGTCTTGCCCGAGCCGCTGGGCCCGATCAGGGTGACGTGCTCACCGCGGTCCACGGTGAAGTCCAGCTCGTCCAGGACCACATGGTCGCCGTAGCGCTTCACCACCTTGTCGAACCGCACCAGCGGTGTGCCCGTGCGCGCGGCGGCCGGGGCGGCGTCCTCAGGAGCTGCGGCCGGCCCCGGCGACTCCGTCTTCTTCAGGGGGAGGGGTTCAGTGGCCAAGGCGCTTCTCCAGCTTTCTCATCAACAGCGACGTGGGGTAGCTCGCGACCAGGAAGATCAGGCCGGCGAGGGTGAACACCTCGGTGTACGCGAACTGTTCGGCCCCGTACTTCCGGGCCTCGAAGACCATCTCCTGCACCGTGATCACGGCGAGGAACGGCGTCTCCTTGAACATCGAGATCGCGTAGTTCCCCAGCGCGGGCAGCACGTTGCGCACCGCCTGCGGCAGGATCACGGCCTGCCAGGTGCGCCGGGGCGACAGCGACAGCGCGCGGCACGCCTCCCACTGGCCCTTCGGCACACCGTCGATCCCGGCCCGGTAGACCTCGGAGGTGTACGCGGCGTAGTGGACGCCCAGCACGGTGATGCCGATGTACAGCGGCTCCACCGTGTTGAACAGGGCGGCCGCCCCCACCAGTTGGACCAGCAGGGGGGTGGAGCGGACGAACTCCGTGACGAGCCGCACCGGGACCGTCACGAACCTGCTGGGCGCGCGCCCGGCCATCGCGACGACCAGTCCCAGCACGGCCGCCACCAGGGTGCCGAGCACCGTGGCGAGCAGGGTGACCTTGAACCCCTCCAGGAGGAGGGGCAGGGAGTCCCCGACGGCGTTCCAGTCGAAGCCGTTCACCGGGTACCTCCCACGGCGGTCGTGGACGCGCTGCGGCTCTTGAACAGGCTCTTCGCGCCGGTGTCCAGGCCGAGCCGCCGCTTGGCGCTCCGCTCCAGCAGATTCATCAGCATCGTCAGCGCGTACGCCAGGACGAAGTAGGCGGCCAACAGGGTCAGATAGGCGGTGAGGGTCTCACCGGTACGGTCGCGCAGCTGCTGGATCACCGTCATCAGATCGGCGGCGGAGATCAGCCACAGCAGCGGCGTCGCCTTCAGCAACTGGATCAGCAGGTTGGTGAAGCTCGGGATCATCTGCACCCAGGCCTGCGGCAGGATCACCTTCCACAGCCGCCTGGACGGACTCAGGTTGAGCGCGATCGCCGCCTCGTACTGCCCGCGCGGCACGGAGTTGATCGCGCCCCGGACCACTTCCGCCCCGTAGGCGCCGAAGTTGAGGCCGAACGCGACCACGCCGCAGACGATCGGGGTCAGTTCGTAGCCGGTCAGCAGCGGCATCGCGTAGTAGAGCCAGAACAGCTGGATGTAGAGCGAGGTGCCGCGGAAGAACTCCACGACCACCCGGGAGACCCCCCGGGCCAGGAGCAGCCGGCTGCCCGCCATCAGCCCGAGCGCGAAGGCCAGCACCCCGGCCAGCAGCGCGCCCAGGACCGTGGCCTGGAGCGTCACCCACAGACCCGAGCGGACCCGGGGGAACTCCTCGGCGAGGAGGGAGAAGAAGTCACTCATGCGTGCGCGTCCGCCCCGTCAGCCCTTGCACAGATCCGCGGTCTTCAGGTCGGCGGGCGGGATCTCCGTCTCCCCGAACCCGTACGGCTCCAGCAGCTGCACATAGCGGGAGCGGTCCGACACGATCTTCTTCAGCTCGCGGTTGAAGGAGTCCCGCAGATCCTCGTTGCCCTTGCGGAACACCGCGCCGCCGGGGGAGAACTGCTCCTTGCCGTCCAGCTGGGGCACGAACGCCTCGGTGACCTCGGTGTCCGGGTTGGTCTTCGCCAGCCAGCGGAGCGAGATACCGGTGAGCAGGAAGGCGTCGACCCGGCCGCCCTTGACGGCGTCGGCTCCGTCCTGCGGCTTCTGCAGCGTCTTGATCCTGTCCTCGGCGATGCCGGCGCCCTTGGCGTAACTGCCTTCGACCGCACCCGACATCACGCCGACGGTGATTCCCGCCTCCTTCGCTGAGGCCAGGTCGGTGATCTTCTTCGGGTTGCCCTTCCTCACCATCAGCGCGGTCGGCGAGATGAACTCCGGCTCGGAGAAGATCGCGTTGCCGCAGCGCTCCGGGGTGATGGCCATGCCCGCGCTGACCACGTCGTACTTCCCGGCCTGGAGTCCGGGGATCAGCCCGTCCCACTCGGAGAGCGTCGGCTTCAGCTCGTCCACCCCTAGCGCCTTGAAGATCTCCCGGTGCAGCGTCGGGGCCTCGCCCTTGAGCTCCTCGCCCTCCAGGTACCCGTACGGGGCCTCGTTCGCGTACGCCACCCTGACGAAGCCCTGCTTGCGGAGCTTGTCCAGGGCGCCCTCGCCGGTCGCGGAGCCGGAGTCGGTCTTGCTGCACGCGGTGAGGAGGCCGGGAACGACGAGGAGGCCGCCCACGGCCGCCGATCCGTTGAGGAAACCCCGGCGGGACAGGTTCGGGAATTCAGCCATGGTTCGCAATCTCCTGGAGGTCGAACAGTCCGGACAGAGTGACCCCCTGCCCGATCCCGTACGTCTATGCAGGAAGCCGGAGGCATGTAACCCAACAGTGGCCGGAGGGTGACCTTCCCGTGCCCCAAGGCGGCGGAGCGCGACCGGGAGTGTGCGGGGTGTGTTCGCCGATGGCGAAGGGTTCATGACGGCCAGTCAGTGAGGAGCCGGGCCTTCCGTGCGCGCGTCAGTGTGCGCGGCCGCCCTCGGGGAGGTCGGTCGACGGCACGTGACCGAGGGCCTTGTCGACGGTGTTCGGCAAGGGCAGTCCACGCGACCACAGTTCGTACATCGCCACGAAACGCTCGCCCAGCCGGTCCCGCCAGCCCGCGGTGTTCCCGCCCAGGGCCGGTGTCAGGACGAGTCCCGGGGCCTCCCACAAGGGGCTCCCGGGGGCCGGTGTCTCCTCCTGGAAGGTGCTGAGCGCCGCCCCCGCGAGCCAGCGGCGGTCCAGGGCGTCCACCAGGTCGGCCTCGACCACCGTCGCCGTGCGCCCCGCACCGACGAACCGCGCCGACGGCTGGAGCAGCCCGAAGAACCGGCTGTCGAACATCCCGCGCGTCGACTCCGTGAGCGGGACCGCCGCGATCACCCAGTCCGCCCGCGCGGCCAGCCGGTCCAGATCCGCCACCCCGTGGATCGTGCGCCGGGCCGTCCGCCCCACCAGAGCCACCGTGAGCCCCAGGCCGTGCAGCAGCCGGGTGATCTCCCGGCCGATCGGTCCCGCGCCCACGACCAGCGCCCGCGAACCGGCGACCCGCTGTCCCTCCCGCGCGTGCGGGCGCCGCTGCCGCCGGCACTCCAGGACGCCGGGGAGATCCGTGGCGAAGGCCAGCACCAGACCCGCCACGCACTCCGCGACCGGCCGCTCGAAGACGCCCCGCGCGTTGGTGAGGACGGTGTCCGACGCGACCAGCTCCCGGCAGAGGACCCGGTCCACTCCCGCGCTCGCCGTGTGCACCCAGCGCGGCCGCGCCCCCGGACCGGGCCAGGCCCTCCGCACCGCGTCGGACGCGAGGTCCCACACGAGCAGGACGTCGGCGGCCGGGAGCAGCCCGGCGAGCGAGGAGGCGTCCGCGTGCCGCACGTCCACCCGGCCGGTCAGCCGGCCGAGCCGCGGGGAGGGCGTGGCGTCGAGGACGAGCAGGACGGGATCCGGCATCGCTGGTCGGCCCTCCGTGACGGAACGGACGTACGGGATCCGCCCACGCTCGCAGCAGGCTCCCCCGCCGTCAACGAGGCCCGGCCGCGCGCCCCGGTGCTCGCCCGGGGGAATACTGGGAAGACGTCGGGGCACGAGAGACCGGGTCGCGCGGACACGGCCGCCGGAGCGTCCGGAGGGGCCCGCAGCGACCCCCTGGCGGGGCCGCCGCACAGTGCGGCGAGCCCGTCGACGTACGGGAAGGGTGGACATGACGACCGTAGGACTTCTCTACCCGGGCCACGCCGCCGAGGACGACTACCCACGGACCGAGATCCTGCTCGACACCGACATCCGGCTGCCCCTGTTCTCCACCGGGACGGGGGAGGAGGCGGAGGGCGCCTACCGTGCCGACGCGCTGCGCGATCAGGGTGCCCCCGCCCGGATCGCCGAGGGCGTCGAGGAACTGCGTCTCGCCGGGGCCGAGGCGCTGCTGTGGGCCTCCAGCGCCGGCAGCTTCGGGCAGGGCTGGGAGGGCGCCCACGCGCAGGTCGCCACCCTCGCCCGCAGCGCGGGCCTGCCCGCGTCCAGTACCTCGATCGGCTTCGTCCACGCGCTGCGGGAGCTGGGCGCCGGCCGGGTCGCCGTCGCCGCTCCCTACCCCGAGGACGTCACCGGGCTCTTCGCGGATTTCCTGGCGTCGGCGGGCGTCGAGGTGGTGGCCGCGGCGTCCGGCGGGGCCGCGTCCTCGGCCGAGGCCGGGGCCTGGGTCCCGGAGCGGGTGAAGGGACTGGCACGGGAGGCCGACCACCCGGACGCCGAGGTGGTGCTGATCCCGGACACCTCCCTGCACACCGCCGCGTACGTCCCGGAGCTGGAGGAACTGCTCGGCAAGCCCGTGCTCACGGCGAACCAGGTAACGGTGTGGGAGGGGCTGCGCCTCACCGACCGCCGGACGTGGGCCCCCTTGCTCGGCACCCTGTTCGCCACCCGTGAGCCGGTGCTCAGGTCGCTTGAGCCGAAGGGCATCGAGGTGCGGGAGTAAACGCGGCGCCCGGTCGTAGGGCCGTCAGGAATCCGGGGTACGGGAGCCGCCCCGGTGCCCGGGGTGAGGTGCGGGAATAAGCGGAGTCATCCTCCTGTTGTACTCCTCCGATACGCAGCCGTACGACAGCAGCACCGGGAGAGGCCGACACGTGGACGAGATCCGAGGCGACGAGACCCGCAGCGACACGAGTGGTGACGCGACCGCAGGCGCGAGCGGCGGCCCGTCCGACGCCGACGGGATCCGGGGCGCCGCAGCCGGAACGGCCGCCGTTCCGCTGTCCGTCCTCGATCTGGTCACCGTCGGGCAGGGCCGCACCGCGACGCAGGCCCTGCGCACCAGCGTGGACATCGCGAAGCTCACCGAGAGCCGCGGCTTCCACCGCTTCTGGGTCGCCGAGCACCACTCCATGCCCGGGGTCGCCTCGTCCTCCCCGGCCGTGATCCTGGCGCACATCGCCGCCCACACCGAGCGCATCCGCCTCGGCTCCGGCGGGGTGATGCTGCCCAACCACGCACCGCTGGTGATCGCCGAGCAGTTCGGCACCCTGGAGGCGATGGCCCCGGGCCGGGTCGACCTCGGGCTCGGCCGGGCCCCCGGCACGGACGGCGCGACGGCGGCGGCCCTGCGGCGCAGCGAGCGGCTCAACGAGGGCGCGGACGACTTTCCGCAGCAGCTCATGGAGCTGATCCGGTTCCTGGACGACGACTTCCCCGACGGCCACCCCTACGCCCGTATCCACGCCGTGCCGGGCCCGGTCCAGGCGACCGCCCCCGGCGGTGTGCAGTCCGCGCACCGACCGCCCGTCTGGCTGCTGGGCTCCTCCGGCTTCAGCGCGCGGCTGGCCGGCACGCTGGGGCTGCCGTTCGCCTTCGCGCACCACTTCTCCGCGCAGAACACCATCCCCGCGCTCGACCTGTACCGCGAGTCCTTCCGGCCCTCCGCCGTGCTGGACGCCCCGTACGCCGCCATCGGGGTCTCGGCGCTGGCCGCCGACGACGAACGCGAGGCCCGCCGCCAGGTCCTGACCGGGGCCCTGTCCATGGTCCGGCTGCGCACCGGCCGCCCGGGGCTGATCCCGAGCCCCGAGGAGGCCGCGGCGTACGACTTCTCGCCGATGGAGCGGGAGTTCGTCGACGGGTGGCTCGCCAACGTGATCCACGGCACCGCGGACGAGGTCCGCGGCGGCCTCGACGACCTGGCCGAGCGGACCGGCGCCGACGAGCTGATGATCACCGCCAACGCGCATGGCGGCGAGGCGCGGCTGCGCAGCTACGCCCTGATCGCGGACGCGTACGGCCTGCCGACCGCTCCGTAGGAGGTGCGGGGTCCCGACCGGCGGTGTCAGCCCTCCATCGGCCGGGGCCGCCCGGTCGGTCGCGCGCGGCTTTCAGGGGGCCGGGGCCCGACCGGTCACCCCGGCTCTTCAGCGGCCGGGATCCGACCGGTCACGCTCGGCTCTCCAGCGGCCGGGATCCGACCGGTCACGCTCAGCCCTCCAGCGGCCGGGACCCGATCAGCCCGGCGATCTGCTCCGGTGCCACCGCCCGCGAGTACAGCCACCCCTGCCCGGTGTCGCAGCCGATCCGCCGCAGCCGCTCCGCCTGCCCGGCCGTCTCCACGCACTCCGCGGTGACGGTCAGGCCCAGGCGGTGCGCCAGCTGCACCATGGCCTCCACGATCGTCTCGTCGGCGGGGCTCGGATGCGTACCGTCCTCGTACCGGAAGCCCTTCACGAACGCCCCGTCCAGCTTCAGCACGGAGACGGGCAGCCGACTGAGGTAGGCGAGGTTCGAATAGCCGGTCCCGAAGTCGTCGATGGCGATCCGTACGCCCATGTCGCTCAGTGCCTGGAGCGCCCGCAGCGGACGGCCGCCCGAGCCCATGACCGCCGACTCGGTCAGTTCCAGCTGGAGCAGCCCCGGGGCCAGCCCGGTCTCGGCCAGGATCCGGTCCACGTCGGCGACCAGGTCGGAGTCCCAGACCTGCCGTACGGCGACGTTGACGCTGATGAACAGCGGCGGCTCGTCCGGGTGGTCGAGCTGCCAGCGCCGCGCCTGCCGGCACGCGGTGCGCAGCACCCAGCGGCCGAGCTGGACGATCGATCCGTCCTCCTCGGCGATCTGGACGAACCGATTCGGCGGCAGCACACCGAACTGCGGATGGTTCCAGCGCACCAGCGCCTCGACGCCGCGCAGCACCCCGTCCGCCATCCCGACCAGCGGCTGGTACTCCAGCGTGAACTCGCCGCGCTCCACGGCGGGCCGGAGCGTGGAGGAGAGGGACTGCCGGGTCATGCGGTGGGCGTTGCGCTCGGGGTCGAACAGGGTCCAGCGGGCCTTGCCGTCCGCCTTCGCCCAGTACAGCGTGGTGTCGGCGGCCTGCATCAGCCCGGTGGGCGAGGTGCCCGCGGCGGCCCGTTCGACCACCCCGATCGACGCGGAGACCGAAAGCCGCTGTCCCGCGAGATCGAACGGCTGCTGGAGCGCGGCGAGGACCGAGCGGGCCAGCTCGGCGAGTTCCTCGGTCCCCGCCGAGTCCTCGACCAGGATCGCGAACTCGTCGCCGCCCAGGCGCGCCACCAGTCGGCTGCCGCCGGAATGGCGTGAGGCGTCGTTCTCGGCGCAGTCGGTGAGCCGCGCGGCGACGGCGGCCAGCAGCCGGTCCCCGGTCCGGTGCCCCAGGGTGTCGTTGATCGCCTTGAAGCCGTCCAGGTCCAGGTAGCAGAGCCCGATCCGGGCGTGCTGCCGCGGCGGCAGGGAGTCGTCCTGGTACGGCGGGGTCTCCAGGGCCGAGGCGAGGCGCTCGAAGAACAGCGTCCGGTTGGGCAGCCGGGTCACCGGGTCGTGCATCTGGAGGTGGCGCAGCCGTTCCTGGAGCTCGCGCCGGTCGCTGACGTCAGCGACCGTCAGCAGGACCCGGGCCGGCTCCGCCGCCGACGCTCCGGTCACCGGCACGACGGTGATCTCGGCCCACAAGGAGCGCCCGTCGGGGTGCTTGAGCCGGCGGGTGCAGCGGAACCGGGAGCGGCGGCCCAGCAGGACCTCCCGATAGGCGTGCCAGGTGCGGTCGTCGGACGCGAGATCGAGCAGCTCGCTCGCCTGCCGCCCGGCGAGGACCGCCGCCGCGGCGCCCAGAAGCCCGCCGAGCGCCTCGTTGGCCCGTACGACGTGGCCCCGGCCGTCGACGACGCCCATGGGGAGCGTGGCGGCGTTGAAGGCGGCCCGGTAGTCGCGCAGTTCGCAGCTGGTGGGGCCCCCGTCGGCGGGGGGCGGGGGCCCGGCGCCCGGGCCCCGGGGCACCGGATCCGTGACCGGTGGGTCCGTGACCGTTGGGTCCACGACCTGCGGGTCCGCGACCGGCGGGTCCACGGCCTGCGGGTCGGTGACCGGCGGGTCCGTGACCGGCGGGTCCGTGACCGTTGGGTCCACGGCCTGCGGGCCGGTGACCGTTGGGTCCATCGCCGTCATATGACGCTCCGTGACCGGCGCGGGGGGCGCGCCGGAGGCCGTGCCTGCCGGGGCGCCCAGCCCTTCGGAGGTTCCGCTCACCGCTCGCTCCCGCTGTGAAGGTCGTCGTGAACTGGTGGGGTCGGACTGGCCACCGAGTGGCGGGCCTGTTAACGGGCCCGTTCCACGCGGGAAAGCGTGGTGAAGCATAGAGGGTGCCGCGTCGGCCCTTCCAGCTCACCATCCGGTCCGGGCCATCGCGCGGGTCCGCGAGAGATCGGGAGCAGGCATTCCGCTTTGCCCAATTCTGATCATTTCTGTGCGGATCTGTTTCATTGGTTGGCTCGAATGGTCGGCGGTGACGTTCCGTGAAGGTGTGGGTGGCGATCCTGTTCCGCTGAACCCGTGTGGGGCAGCACAACAGGGCGTGGCGTGGTGAAGCGGCACAGGGTGGACGGGATGGACCGTGTTTCCCCACCCGGAGGTCGATGTGCCGTGCCGTCGCGGACCCGGGGGAGCGGAACGGCCGCCACTGCGCAGTCTGGCCGCCGCCGCCACCTCCCTCCTGGCGCTCGCCGCCACGTCCCTCGTCGCGGGCCCCGCCGCGGCCGCCATGGAGGACGCCACCCCCTGCGCCCTGCCCCGGACGGCGGCGCACCACTCGCTCGGCCTGGACACCTGGAACGGGGCGTACCCGCGCCCCGACCGGGGGCTTGATGCGGTCATGATCTTCCTGTCCTTCCCGGACTCCGAACCCACCCTCACGCCCGAGGCGCTCACCGCCGACCACTTCCCCGCCACGACCCGCTTCTTCGAGCGCGCCAGCTATGGCCGGTTCACCCTGCGCCCCCATCCGCAGCGGACCTGGACGCGGATGCCGCGCGACTCCACCTGGTACGGCATAGAGCGTGACTGGAACGCCGAGCGGCGGACCGCCTACCTGCGCGACGCCATCGACGCCGCCGACGCGGACGTGGACTTCTCCCGGTACGACGTCGTCTACCTGGTGGCCGACCCGGACGCCCCCGGCGTCGACTCGGACGCCACCAAGGTCGTCAACTTCGACCGGCCGCTGCGCGCCGACGACAGCGACATCCGGCGCGTCGTCACCGTCTTCGAACAGCACCCGCCCGACCGCAACGTCCTCGCCCACGAGACCGGACACGTCTTCGACCTCGCCGACCTCTACCACCGGCCCACCGACGGCAAGGGCGACTGGGACACCCACGTCGGCGACTGGGACGTCATGGGCAGCCAGTTCGGCCTGGCCCCGGACCTGTTCGGCTGGCACAAGTGGAAGCTCGGCTGGCTCGGCGGACGCCAGGTCGTCTGCGTCCAGGGCTCGGCCGACCTCACCCTCGAACCGGTCGCCGCGGCCCCGGTCCCCGGCGGGTCGATCGGGACCCGGCTCGCCGTCGTCCGCACCGGTGCCGGCAGCGTCCTGGCCATCGAGGCCCGCAGCGCCATCGGGAACGACCGGGACACCTGCGCCGAGGGCATCCTGATCTACCGCGTCCGCAGCGAGACGGCCTCCGGCGGCGGGCCCGTAGAGGTGGTCGACACCCACCCGGACACCGGGGCCTGCTGGGACCGCTCGGTCTACCCGCCGCTGGCCGACGCCCCGCTCGCCGTCGGGGAGACCTTCACCGTGCCGGGCGACGACACCCGCGTCGAGGTCGCCGACCGCACCCCGTCCGGCTCCTGGACCGTCCGGATCACCACCGGCGTCCGGAACGGTCCCGCGGAGAGTCCCGGGGAGGATCTCGCGGCACACGGGTGAACGAAGAAGCCCCCCGCTTCCGCGGGGGGCTTCTTCCGTCTGTGCGCCGTCAGGGACTCGAACCCCGGACCCGCTGATTAAGAGTCAGCTGCTCTAACCAACTGAGCTAACGGCGCCTGGTGACGTCGTAGACATTAGCACCCTGATCCGCCCGAGGAAAAATCGAATGCCCGGCACTCGGGGGCGACGCGGACCGGCTCACCCGCACACACGCCCAGAGCAGCACATCGGGGCCCGGGAGCCAGGGATTGCGGGTGTCGGGGGCGACCACCCAACGCGGCCCGCCCTCGGTCGACGCACAGGTCAGCGGGGGTACGGTCACGGCGTCGCCGGTGCCGTGACAGAGCAGGGGCGGCACCGTGCCGCGCTGCTTCCGGGAGTCTCCGGCGCCCCCGGAACCGCTGGTTCCCCACTCCTCCCAGGCGAGCAGCGAGGGCAGCCGCTGGGCCGTTCCGGGGGCGGCGAACAGCAGCATCCGGCCCCGGTGCGTGGCGACCGGACCGGAGCCGGGCCCCTCGGCCCAGAGCTGCTCCAGCATCCGCCGCCCGAACAGCGCCGGCACGTTCACGACGTCGAAAGCGGAACCGCAGGGAAGCACGCCGGGGGCCTTGGGGCGCTCCTCCCAGTGGGCGAGCGTGCTGCGCGGATAGGGGGCGGCCCCCGCCAGCCAGGCGGCGCCGGCCGCCGTGACCCGTGCGGCCTGGGGGCCGGACTGGTCCCGCAGCAGGGCGAAGATGTCGACGCCGTGGCGCGGGGCGGCACCGGCTTGCAGGGTCGTTTCGTCTTTCAGCCATGCGCTCATGGAGCAAGGTCTACCCGGAGTGACGGGAAGGGTTCCGAGAGTTGCCGGAAACCGGGACAGGCCGGGAGGGGGAGGGGTATCTTGCCCGCCGGAATATGCCACGGGACCTGACCCCCGGCCTGGCGTACCGGTATCTGCCCCACAGGACCCACAGGACCCACAGGACCCACAGGACTCACAGGCCCCATCCGCCCCATGGGCTTTTCCATCGGCCCACCGAACTCGCCCGCTCTCACAGGTCACATCGGCGCCAGAGGTCCCACCGGCTCCAACGGCCTCGTGGGCGCCACGGGCCACGCGCCATAAGCCCCGGGCCATAAGCCACGAGCCCCGGGCCATAGCCCCGGGCCACGTGGGTCAGGCTCCGGGCGCGTCCAGCAGGGAGCGGCCGAACTCGATCATCTTCTTCGCGTAGTCCTCGGTCCACTCCGCGCGCTCCGCCACGTCCGCCGCGGTCAGCCGGTCGAACCGGCGCGGGTCGGCGAGCTGGGCCGCCGCCATCGCCTGGAACTCCACCGACCGGTCCGTGGCCGCCCGGAAGGCCTGCGTCAGCTCGGTCGCGCGGGCCAGCAGCTCACGGGGGTCCTCCACCGACTCCAGGTCGAAGAAGTGCTCCGGATCCGCCGTGGCCTGAGACGGCTCGAAAAGCAGCGGCGCGGGGCGCAGCCGCTGCCGTTCGTTCCGCTCGGACTGTGTCATGGGGTGTTCCTTCCTCGGACGACCTGATGGCCGGAAGATCCGGACGGCCACCCTCCATTGTCCAACCCCGCGCAAGGGGGCCGGGGCGTACGGCGGGGGCGCGGGGGAGCGCCTCCCACGCGGGGCGGCAGGGCCGAGACGCGCACCGGGCCCAGGGTGGCCGGCACGTGTCCCCGGCTCAGGGTCGCCACCGGACCCGGCGCTCCGAGAGGTGGGCCAGCACCGCGTGGTTCGCCTCCCAGCCGTCGGGGAACTTCACCGTGACGCCCAGCTGGACCGGCTCCGTGGACGGGTGCTCGTCCAACAGGTCCGCCACCCCCTCCCGGCACACCACGACGCAGGCGTGCCGATGCCGCGAGGCCAGCACGCACAGGCGGCCCGTCTCCAGGTGGAACGCGGTGGCGTCGGGCCGCCCCGACAGCGGGTGCAGCACCACCGTGACGTCGAACTCGCGCCCCTGGAGGCGGTTGGCCGTGTCCACCGTCACCCCGGTGACGCCCAGCTCCGCGAGGGCCGCCCGCACCGCCGCCGCCTGGTCCCGGTGGGCCGTGCCGACCGCCACCCGGTCCGCCGTCACCGGCACCGGCTCCTCGGCCCGCTCGCTCGTCGCGACCCCGCCCCGGTCCAGCAGCCGCCGGACCACCTGCGCCACCGCCCGTACCGCCTCGGGGTCGGTGCGGGGGGTGTGCCGGGCGGGCAGCTCCAGCAGCCCCCACCCGGACTCCGCCGCCTCGTCCAGCACCCGGTCGGGCCCCGACCCGTCCGACGCCACTCCGAAGGAGAGCTGCCGGTCCCCGTGGTCCGTACCGCTGCGGAAGGGCGTGTACGGGTAGAACGCGTCCGACACCAGCGGGGCGGCCGACGCCGGGAGCCGCCACGACACCGGCAGCCGGTGCTGGGGCAGCTCCGGATTGTGCGCGAGCAGCGTGGACACCGCGCTCGCGGACGGGTCGTAGCTCAGTCCCGCCCACTGGTCGGCGCCGACGATCGAGAACGGGTCCAGCTGGCCCGGGTCCCCGACGAACAGCGCCCGCTCGAACAGCCCGGCCACGGCCAGCAGCGCGTCGGAGCGCATCTGGTACGCCTCGTCGACGATCGCGTGCCCCCACGGCTCCACGTTCTTCACGTGCGCCCACTTGGCGGCCGTCGAGATCACCACGTCGAGCCCGGCCAGATCCGCCGCCTTCGCCGACTTCCTGACGTTCGCCAGCCCGTCCAGGACCTTGTCGTACGGATCGGAGTCGCTGCTGTGGAGCCGGCCCACCGGCAGCTCCGGGTCCTTCTCCGCGAGCCGCACCACCAGGTCGTCGACCTGGGCGTTGGTCTGCGCGATCACCATCAGCGGGTGCCCGGCGGCGGCCAGCTCCAGGGCCGCCCGGACCACCAGCGTCGACTTCCCGGCACCGGGGGGCGAGTCCACGACGATGCCCCGGGCACTGCCGCGGAGGGTGTCGTCGAGGATCGCGCCGGTCGCGCGCGCCGCCTCCGCGCCCGGGTCGAAGACGGTCCTCACAGCAGGTCCTCCGGGGTCACGGGGTCGGGTAGCTCCGGGCGCTCGGTGGCGTCCGCGCCCGGCGGGCCGCCGTGGGTCCACGGCGTCTCCTCCGGGTCCGGAAGCTTCGGGCCGCCGCGCTGGTCATGCTCGAACAGGGTCCAGGCGATCCGCTCGCCGGGCTCCGGCACCGAACCGGGCGCGGGCTCCTTGCCCCGGCCCATCCGGTCCAGGATCCGCAGCACCAGCGGGACCTCGCCGTCGTCGGCCGGGGGCCCGTCCGCGTACCGCACGAACTCCGCCGTCTGCGGCTTGCCCGCCAGCGAGCGGTAGACCTTCGTCCGCTCGGCCAGGTGCGGACGCTCGTCCGTGCGGACGGTGACCAGCGGGCGCGGGGAGGGCCGCTTGGACTCGGTGTACACCATCTCCACCCCGGACACCGTGGCGAGGAACGCCTCGCCCGCCAGCCGCCGCCCCGCCAGCACCAGCGGATCGTCCAGCGCCTCCTGCGCCTCCAGCTGGGCCTGGGCGGTCTCCCGGGAGGCCAGCTTCTGGGCCGCCGTCACCGCGTCGTCGCGGCGCGGCTGCGGCGGCTCGCCCGAACGCACCCGGTCCCGGTGCGCGGTGAACGACCACCGGTCCCGGGTCCAGCGGTCCTCGGCCCGGGCCCCTTCGGGCAGCTCCCGCAGCAGGTCGAGACCCCGCCAGACCGCGTCCCAGGTCGGCAGCATGACCCGCGCCAGCAGCGAGCGGATCTCCCGCTCGGCGGCGCTCAGCTCACCCAGGCGGGCATCGGCGGCGAGTCCGTCCTCGGCGGACGCGAGCGCCGTGCGCGCCCGGTCGTACCGCTCGATCGCCGGGGCGAGAAGGCGGTTGTCGAACTCCGGGTCGGTGGCCGGGCCCGCCGGCGGGCACAGCAACTGGCCCTCCTCGTCCCGGGCCAGCTCCGCCCGGAGCGCGGCCTCGGCCCCCGACGAGCCGGCCGGCGGGTCGATCCAGGCCAGCAGCGCGCCCAGGTGCTGGTCCTCCAGGCTGCTCTGCCCGGTCGCCCAGTGCCGGTTCAGCAGATCCGTGACGGCGGGCAGCAGCGAGGAGCCGGGCACCCGGGCCCGCTCCCCGTAGTGCGTCAGCCAGCGGCCGAGCAGCGGCACCCGGGCCGGGGCCGGATACGGGGTGTCCGGATCGTCCTCGGCGGTACGGCGGAACCGCATGGACCGGCCCAGCAGCCGGACGAACTCGACGCCCGCCCGGCTCGGCACGATCAGCTGCGCGGCGTCCGTGCACAGCTCCACCTCGACCTTGGCCTTCTTGCCGGTCACCGGGTCCGTCTCGTTGCGCTCGGCGGGCTCGACGACGTCCGCGTACGCCTCGATGTGCGGGAGGACGGCCTCCGCCAGCTCGGCCAGGAACGCGAAGCGCAGGTCCCGGTCCCGGGGCTGGGCGACGGCCAGCAGCCGGGGCGCCTCCCGGTCCGTGCCGACCAGCGCCCCGAGCGGGGCCCCGGCCTCACCGGCGGTGGTCAGCGGCACCAGCACGAGGGGCCGGTCGGTGAGATGGCGGTGCCGGACGGTGGCCAGCGGCTGGGCGCGGCCGGTGTCGACGGCCTCCAGCCGGGCCAGGGTGGTGATCAGCGACATGGGGCCGCACCCTCCGGCACATCGGCCCCGGCGCGTGCGGCGGAGGCGCTCTCCAGCGCCTCGGCGCGCAGGGCGGCGGCCCGGCGCAGCGCGGCGACCGTCGGATCGGCGGGATCGCCCTCCTTGCCCGCGGCGGCGGCCAGCACCCCGGCCACCGTGGTCAGCCCGCCCAGTTCACCCCGCACGCTCCGGCCCAGCGCCTCCACGGCCCCCACGGCCCGGGACTTCGCCCGGCAGTGGAAGGCCAGCTCGCACGCGGCCAGGCACTCCGGGGCGTAGGCAGGGGGCACCGCCGCCACGGCGGCGCCCAGCTCCTCGGGCGGACACGCCGGATCGAACGTCGTCCCCTCCGGCAGCCCCGTCGCGATGTCCTCGACGCGCGTCAGCCGGGTCAGCTGCCGGCGGGTCACGGCGCGCTGCTTGCGTACGTCCACGACGGAGGCGGTCGGCAGGTTCGAGAAGTCCTTGGGGCAGACCAGCAGCACCCGGTGCCCGACCTCCGCACCCTCGGTGACCGCCGCGACCCGTTCCAGCGCCAGCACGTACACCGCGGCCTGCCGGGCGGCGGCCCCGACCTTCGACGGGTCGGCCGACGCGTCGATCATGGGAAACGACTTGATCTCGACCACCGTCCACCGGCCGTCGGGGTGCACCACGACCGCGTCGGGCTCCAGATAGGCGGGGGAGCCCGCCACCTCCAGGGCCAGCATCGGATGGTCCAGCAGCGTCCAGCCGCCCGCCGCCGTGGCCTCCCGCAGCGCGAGCGCGGTGCGCGCGGCGCGGCCCTCGGGACCGGCGGCGCTCAGATCGGGCGTGGCGGCGTCCCCGGCCGGGGCCTCGGCCCCGCCGCCGAGCCGCTCGTACAGCAGGCGCAGCAGCTCCGCCCCGCCGTCGGCCTTGACCTTCGCCTCGAACGCGTTGCCCCGCATGAAGGCGAACTGGGACTGCCCGAAGGGGGCGGGGGAGCCGAGCGCGGTGGCCAGCACGCCCTTGTCCACCCCGGCGCCGTCGAGCAGGGCCCGCCGCCTGCAGCCGGGATTGGCGGCGAGGGCGGCCAGAGCTCTCGCGTCGAGCGGGTGCGGTGGGACGGACGGGCCGCGCAGCTCAGCGAGCCGCTGCCGGAGCGTCGTCGCTCGCGGCCGCGTCGGCGTCGTCGCCGGCTGTGGTGCCGCTGACTGCCGTGCCGGGGGGATCTGCGGAGGTGGTCCGCTGGCCGGGGATTCGCTCACCCGGGGAAGTCTTGCATCCGGTACTGACATTCGGGGGCACGCCCGCGGATACGGAGCCGGCGACGGTGCTCCGGCCGCCCCCGCCGCCGCTCGCGAACAGGACGGCGGCCGGCCCGGTGAACCGCGCCGCGCCCCACGCCTTGAACCGGTCGGCGACCCGCACGACGGGCCTGACCAGCAGGGCTCCGACGCCCATCACCGCGGCGCCCGCGACGGCGTCCAGGAAGTAGTGGTTGGCGGTGCCCATCACGATGACCGTGGTGACCAGCGGATAGGCGACGCCCGCCGCCCGCACGAGGGGACGGCGGCCGTGCCGCCACAGCAGGATCCCGCACCAGAGGGACCACCCGACGTGCAGGCTGGGCATCGCCGCGTACTGGTTGGTCATCCCGCTCAGCCCGCGCGGGGCGCTCGCCCCCGCGCCCCACCAGCCGTACGCGCTGTACTGCGCCATCGTGTCGACGAAGCCGTGGCTCGCGTCCAGCAGCCGGGGCGGGCAGGTCGGCATCAGCGTGAAGCCGACCAGCCCCAGCAGCGTGGAGTTCATCAGCCAGACCCGGGCCGCCCGGTACGCGGCCGACCTGCGCCGGAACATCCATATGAGGACGGCCGGGGTGACCACGTAGTGCAGGGACGCGTAAGCGAAGTCGGCGGGTATCCCGAGCGCCGGGGTGCTGGTGAAGAGGCGGTTCAGCGGGTGCTCGGCGTTGAGGTACAGCGCCTGTTCCAGCCGCAGGATCGCCAGGCCGTGGTCGACCGCCGTCGACACGTCCCCGCGCACCAGGAGCCGGCCCACCGAATACAGCGCGTACACCACCGCGATCAGTGGCAGCTCCGTCCACCAGCGGGGCCGATGACCGGTTGCGGGCGGCGCGGTGGCGTGCGGCATCCGGTAGCTCTCCCCATGTTCATGCGGCCGACGACGAACGTTCAACCGTACGGCGGCACCGTGCCGCCGTCTCCCCCGGGGGTCCCCTGCCGGACATCCCGCACGCAGCGGTCCCCGCCCTGGTCCGAACTCCCGGCCGGGGCGCTGCTCAGGATGGGACGCCCGCACGGCCCGGGAGGTTGCCTGCCGGGCCGGTACGGGATGATGGAAGGGCCCAACAGCACCAACGTTCCAGGGAGAGAGCCTTCATGGCATCGCGCATCCTGCTCGCCCGGCACGGCCAGACCCAGTGGTCGGTCCGGGGCAACCACACCGGCAGGACGGACATCCCGCTCCTGGACGACGGGCGCGAGGGCGCGAAGCTCCTCGGCGAGCGGCTGCACCGGGCGCCCTGGGCGGGGCTGCCCGGCGTCGAGGTCCGCACCAGCCCGCTCGTCCGGGCCGCCGAGACCTGCCGACTCGCCGGGTTCGAGGAGCGGGCCGTGCCGTGGGACGCGCTGATGGAATGGGACTACGGGGCGTACGAGGGCCTGACACCGGCCCAGATCAAGGCGGACCGACCCGACTGGCTGATCTGGCGCGACGGGGTCCCGGACGGCGAGTCCGTCGCCGACGTCACCGCCCGCGCGGACGAGATCGTCGCCTGGGCCCGCTCGGCGGACCGGGACGTCCTGGTCTTCGCCCACGGCCACATCCTGCGGGCGCTGGGCGCGCGATGGCTGGGAGAGGACCTGTCCTTCGGCGCCCGCATCCGCCTGGACCCGACGTCGCTGTCGGTCCTGGGCTGGGCGTACGGCCTGCCGGCCGTGGAGCGCTGGAACGACACGGGCCACCTGGACCGCTGACGCCCTCCGGGCCCTGTCCGGCGCGGCGCTCGGGGCCGAAACCGTGCCCGGCCCCCGGCCGGCCCGGCGCTTGGGGCCGAAGCCCGTCCCGCCCTGTCCGGCGTTTGAGGACGGAACCCTTCGTCCCGTGGGCGGGATCTTCACGGGTCCCGTGGCGCGGGAGGCCCTGATCAGCATCCCGGAAGGTGCTGGTCGGTTCTGTCCTCAAGCGCCGGACGGGCTGGGTTTCCGCACCCCGGAAGGTGCTGGTCAGTTCGGTCCTCAAGCGCCGGTGACGGGCTGGGTTTCCGCACCTCAGGAGGGTTTCGCACCCCGGAACGTGCCGAGGTGGCCGCGGACAGGCCAAGGGGGCTCGGCGGGGGGCTGGACCGAGACGGGCCGAGGGGGCGCTACCGGCCGGGGTGGCCGCCGCCCGCGCCGGGCAGGGTGCCGGCCGGGCCCGGGGCCGACTCCCGGTGGCGGGTCAGGAAGGCGGCCACCGGGCCCGCCCCGGCCCGGGGCTCCAGCACCCGCGCCGCCCCCGCCAACATCCCCCGGATCCGCGAGGACTGGACCCGGGCCAGCAGGTCCAGCACCTGGTGCCCCGTCGCCGCCGCCTCGTCCACCCGCCCCGCCCGGGCCAGGTCACCCGTGAGCTGGGCCCGGTACAGGGCCAGGTTCCGGGTGAAGTGCGCGTCCTGGAGCGCCGTCGCCCGCCGCCCGTGCCGCGCGGCACGGGACCAGTCGCCCAGCGCCGACCAGCACTGCGCCTCCAGCAGCTCCATCTCCGCCTCCCGGAAGAAGCTCATCCACTCCGGATCAGCCGCCGCCGTGCCCCGGTCGAACGCCGCCCGGGCCCGCCCGATCGCCCGGTCGCACCCCGTCCGGTCCCCGAGCCCCGCCCGGCCCCCCGCCTCCCGCAGCGCGAGCAGGGCCAGCAGCCGGGGCGACCCCAGCGTGCGCGCGGCCCGCCGGCCGGCCTCCGCCGCCCGTACCGCCTCCCGGGGCCGCCCCGCGTCCCGGGCCAGGAACGACGTGTTGCAGAACGCGTGCGCCTCAAGCCCCGCGTCCCCGGCCAGCCGCGCCGTGGCCAGCGCCTCCGCGTAGTGCGAGCGGGCGTCGTCGAAGCGGCCCGAGTCGTGGGCCAGCCAGCCGACCGAGATGGCCAGCTCGCCCGCGCCCGCGTGCAGCCGGTCCGAGGTGGCGCGCCGTGCGGTGGTCCCGGCGTCCAGCAGCTCGTACGCCGCGCGCAGCGGCTGCGCGGCCCGCCGGTAGAGCCCGTCCGCGCCGTGCCGGTCGTCCAGCAGCCGGATCTGCCGTACGGCCTTCTCGACGGCGTTCACCTCCGCCTCGCCGACCCGGCGCTGCGCGGGCAGAGAGAGCCGGGCGGCGGAGGCGGGCGCCCCGCCGAGACCCAGGGAAGCGGCCGCCACCGTGGTGGTGCCGCTCGTCATGAACACGCGACGCAGCACGTCGCTCTCCTCGGGGATGTCGTCGGTTTCGGTGTCGCGGTGGAGAAGGGCGGGGCCGGAAGGGAAAGAGGAAGGGGGAGGGCCCGAAGCCGCCGCCTCCGTCGCGGGCGGCGGTTCGGACACGACCCGGGCGCCCCGCCCCCGTACGCTCTCGCGGGCCGAGAACCCCAGGTCGGCCAGGGATGCCCCCGGGAACATGTGCAGGAACACGCGTTCGTAGGCGTAGTTGGGGCAGCGGATCTCCCCGGACTCCACGCGCCCGATGTAGCGGGCGTCGCACGCGACCTGCTCCCCGATCTCCCGCGCCGCTCTGCGGACGGCCGCCGCGAACTCCCCGGCGGACCGCTGCCCGCGCAGCTGACGGAAGGCGAGGTTGGGAACTGCCGCTGTCGCCGCCATGGCCGGCCCCTCTCTGGTGCGGCCGAGGCCCGTGGATCCCGGAGCCCGGCGGAGCAAGAACGTACCTGTTGTGACGGGACGCACACACAGCGTTTCGTCGCGAAAGGGGGCATACCACCCCTGATCTGCCATGAACTGCCACCCTTTGCGGCGGTGTGGGCCCGTAGCCCTTGACGTACCGGGGGCGTTGGTCCACGTGGAGACGGAGCGTGGCTCCGTTCGGCGATGAGAGGAGGGGTTCCCTTGTTGCATCTCGGCAGGGAGACCGGCTCACGGACGACCTCGACGAAACCGATGGCCCCGGCGCAGGGGGACCAGTCCTGCGACCTCGTCACGGTCCCCGCCCGGCAGGGGCTGGAGGCCGTCGACATCCTCCGCCGCGGGCGGGACCAGGAGCCCGTCGGCCCGGTCCTGCACGACGGCGCCTGCGACACCCTCGGCTTCCTCGTACCGCCGGGCACCGCCGACGCCTGGGACGTACCGGGCAGTGCCTGTACGCGGACCGACGGCCGTGGGCTGCGCATCCCCGCCGAGCCGCCCGGCCCCGGCTCCGGCTGGCTGCTCCCGCCCGCCGAGGACGCCCCGGTCACCGATCCGGCCGTGCTCCGCGCCGCCCTCGACCAGGCCGCCCGGCTGATCGAGGCGGCCGACAACTGCTGCTGAGCCCATAATGGAGGGACGGGGGAACACCTCCGCGCGGCCGGCGACCCGGGCCCCCACCAGCAAGGACCAGCGAACGTGGCACGTCGAGGAGCGCCGGCCCGAGGCAAGGACAAGGCCGCGGACAAGGGCAGGGCAGCCGGCCGGAACAAGGCCGCGGGCAAAGGCGGAGCCGACGGCGCGAAGGGGCGTCAGGGCGGCGGCCGGGGATCCGGCCGGGCCGAGCGGGAGCCGGTCTCCCAGCAGGTCGGCGGCGGACTCGCCGAGCTCATACCCGACCGGGAACGCCCGGGTGCCTGGACGCTCCTGATCGACGGCGCTCCGCAGTCCCATGTGGACCTCGACGACCCCGGGCACCTCTCGTTCGCCTACCAGCGCCGCCTCGGCCACGTCATCGACCTCGCCGCACCCCCGCCCCAGCCGCTGCACGTCCTGCATCTGGGCGGCGGCGCCTTCACCCTCGCCCGGTACACCGCCGCGACCCGCCCCCGCTCCACCCAGCAGATCGTCGAGCTCGACGCGCCCCTCGTCCAGCTCGTCCGCGACCACCTCCCGCTGGACCCCCAGGCCCGGGTCCGGGTCCGGGCCGCCGACGCCCGCGAGGGGCTCGGCAGGTTCCCGGACGGCTGGGCCGACCTGATCATCGCGGACGTGTTCAGCGGCGCCCGTACCCCCGCCCACCTGACCTCCGCCGAATTCCTCGCCGAGGTCCGCCGGGTCCTGAAGCCCGAAGGGCGGTACGCCGCCAACCTCGCCGACGGCCCCCCGCTCGCCCATCTGCGCGGCCAGGTCGCCACCGCCGCCGCTGTCTTCCCCGAACTGGCGCTGGCCGCCGACCCGGTGGTGTGGCGGGGCCGCCGCTTCGGCAACGCGGTCCTGCTCGCCTCGGCCGTGGCGCTCCCGGTCGCGGAGTTCACCCGGCGGGTGGCGAGCGACCCGCACCCCGGCCGCGTCGAACACGGCCGCGCGCTCACCGACTTCACCGGCGGCGCGGCCGTCGTGACCGACGCCGCGGCCAGACCGTCGCCCGCGCCGCCGCCGTCCGTCTTCGAGAACCCGTGACCCGCCCCTGGTCAGACCCGGATCACGGTTCGACGACCTGCACCGTCGGCGGCGTCCCGTTCCAGGTGCAGAACACCGAGTACGTCTTCCCGTCCCTCCCGCCCCCGTCGCTGAAGTCCACCCGGATCCACGCGTCGTTCGTCCACACCTGCATCGACCAGCCCGGCTCGGGCGTCGCCGAGACAAGCTTCGCCGAGCGCCTGCCGAGCTCGAACACCACCCGGCCGCCGTCGGTGCGATAGCTCTTCACCTCGCCCGAGGTCGCGGGCGCGGGCGGCTTCGCCGGGGTGGCCGACGGCGTACGGGAGGGGCGTGGGGCCGACGGCGACGGGCTCGCCCCGCCGGTGCGCGACGAGGCGGAGGCGGAGGGGGAGGGGGAGGGGGAGGTCCGACGTGTCGAGGAGACGAGCGGCTCCCCGGTGCTCTGTCCGATGCGCTGAGGAGGTCCCGAACCCATCGAGACCGGCACGGCCCGGGGCGGGTCGTAGGCCGTCCCCGTCATGACCGTGTGCACACCCCACCACGAGAGCGTGACCGCCGCGCCGGTGGCGAGCAACCACGCCAGCGCGTGTACGAGTCCTCGTCGCATCGGCACATCCTGCCCCACCCGGCCCGCCCCGTCGGCCCCGGAGGTCGTGAACAACCGCTCTTCTCCGGCCTTTACGGAGGTTTCCGGCGGCACCGGGACCGGGCCCGCCGGCATGGCGTACGGTGCCGCCCATGGCAAGTGTGCTCGTGGTCGAGGACGACCAGTTCGTACGTTCCGCCCTCATCCGGCACCTCAGTGAGGCCTCCCACACGGTACGGAGCGTGGGCACCGCGCTCGAAGCCCTGCGCGAGGTCGCGCACTTCCGCTTCGACGTGGTCATCCTCGACCTCGGGCTGCCCGACCTGGACGGCGCCGAGGCGCTGAAGATGCTGCGGTCCATCACCGATGTGCCCGTGATCATCGCCACCGCCCGGGACGACGAGAGCGAGATCGTCCGGCTGCTCAACGACGGCGCCGACGACTACCTGACCAAGCCGTTCTCCGTCGAGCACCTCTCCGCCCGGATGGCCGCCGTGCTGCGCCGCTCGCGCGCCGCCGGCGGTGAGGCGCCGCCGCCCAGGGTCATCCGCGTCGGAGGGCTCTCCATCGACCCGCTGCGCCGCACCGCCGAGCTGAACGGGTCCGAACTCGACCTGACCCGCCGCGAATTCGACCTGCTCACCTTCCTGGCCGGACGGCCCGGCGTGGTCGTCGCCCGCAAGGAGCTGCTGGCCGAGGTCTGGCAGCAGTCCTACGGCGACGACCAGACCATCGACGTCCATCTGTCCTGGCTGCGCCGCAAGCTCGGCGAGACCGCCGCCCGGCCGCGCTATCTGCACACGCTGCGCGGCGTCGGCGTGAAGCTCCAGCCGCCGGCCGACGCCCCGGCCGATGCCAGGGCCGACGCCCCGGCCGGTACTCCGGTCGATACGCCGCTCACGGAGCCGCCCGCATGAGATGGGCCCTGGTCAAGGTCTGCCTCGCGGTCACCGCCATGGTCGTCATCGCCTTCGCCGTGCCGCTCGGACTCGTCATCCGGGAGATGGCCAGCGACCGGGCGTTCTCCGACGCCGAACGCCAGGCCGCGATGATCGCCCCGACGCTCTCCATCACCACCGACCGCGAGGAGCTGACCCGGGCCGTCCTGTCCACCGAACCGGGCGACCGGGGACACCTCGCCGTCCATGTCCCCGTCGGAGGAGGGGCTCCGGACATCGGCACCCGGCGCGCCACCCCCAAGGACGTCGCGACGGTACGCAGGGCCGGGCGCGCCTCCATCACCGAGGTCACCGGCGGCTTCGCGCTCCTCCAGCCGACCGCGCTGGGCACCGGGGACATCGCCGTCGTCGAGGTGTTCGTCCCCGAGGCCGAGGTCTCCCACGGGGTCGCCACCGCGTGGCTGACGCTGGCGGGCGTCGGCGTCGCGCTGATCGTCGGCTCGGTCGCGGTCGCCGACCGGCTCGGCGTACGGATGGTGCAGCCCGCGCAGCGCCTCGCGGGCGCCGCCCAGGACCTGGGAGAGGGCCGCCTGGGCACCCGGGTCCCCGAGGACGGCCCCACCGAACTGCGCTCCGCGGCCATCGCGTTCAACTCCATGGCCGACCAGGTCGTCCAGCTCCTGGCCAACGAGCGCGAGCTGGCCGCCGACCTCTCGCACCGGCTGCGCACCCCGCTCACCGTGCTCCGGCTGAACGCCGCGTCCCTCGGCGAGGGTCCGGCGGCCGAACAGACCCGGGCGGCGGTCCAGCAGTTGGAGCGCGAGGTCGACACGATCATCCGGACCGCTCGCGAGCAGCGCCCGCAGTCCCCGGGCGGGCAGGCGGGGGCGGGCTGCGACGCCTCCGAGGTGATCCGTGAACGCATGGGCTTCTGGTCGGCGCTCGCGGAGGACGAGGGCCGCGAGGTGCGCCTCGCGGGAGTCGACCGTACGGTGCGCATCCCCGTGGCCCGCCCCGAACTGGCGGCCGCCCTGGACGCGTTGCTCGGCAACGTCTTCCGCCACACCCCCGAGGGCACCGCCTTCTCCGTCGACGTCCACCACAGCGGCGACGCGGTCATCGTGCTCGTCTCCGACGCCGGCCCGGGGATCTCCGACCCGGAGGCCGCCCTCGCCCGGGGCGCCAGCGGGCGCGACGCCGCGAGCGGGTCCGTCGGCTCCACCGGCCTCGGCCTCGACATCGTGCGCCGGGTCGCCGAGTCCACCGGCGGCGACCTGCGCATCGGCCGGTCCGTCCTCGGTGGCACGGAGGTCCGGATCTGGATCGGCCTGTACGGCAGCCGCCCCGAGCGCGGCCGGCGCGGTCACGGCCGCCGGGTCGGCCGCCGGGCCGGCTGGCAGCGGCGCAAGGAACCCCGGACCACGACCGTCCCAGGGCCCCAGCATTAACCCGCGCCGATGGGTTCCTTAAGCCCGCCCTAAGAACGTCGAGCGAGGCCCGTAATGCCCTCTTCGCCCGTTCCCTTGCCGCTAGCGTTCTCGTCGTACCTCCTCGTCGGCGGTACAGACCCCCACGCCGGCCCCCGCCGCCACCGGTCGCCCCGGTGACGGCGGGGAAACCGGCACCAGCAGCCCGTGTTCCCCCCTCGGGCCCCGGACCACACCTTGCCCCCCACCGCGCGCTCCGGCCGGACCCCACCCCACCTCCGGCCGGAGCGTGCACCTCACCCGGCCCGGGCCCGCCACTCCTGGGCGTACGCGTCGAAGATCGCCCGCAGATGGTGGCCGATCTTCAGATAATCCAGATCGTCCAGGTTGGCCAGCGACACCCGCACCGACCACTCCGGGCCGTCGAAGCCGCCGCCGTTGAGCAGCACCACCGAGGTCTGCTCGGCCAGCCGGAACAGCGGGTCGACCGGCTCGTAGTTCTCCTCCAGGAAGTCGGCGAACGGCTTCCCGTGCACGCGCTCCGCCTCGGCCAGCAGGTCCAGCTCGATGTAGTACGCCGCCCGCTTCGGGTCCTCCGAGACCTTCATGTGCGCGCCCTCCAGGAGGAGTTCCAGCCGCTGCTGGACGATCGCCCGGATCCGGTGCTTGTAGGCCTGGCCCTCGTCCAACATGTCGAACAGCGAGAACAGCGCCATCATCATCTGCTGCGGCAGCGACAGACCCGCCGTGTGGTTCAGCGCCACCTGCCGGGAGTCCGCCACCAGCCGGTCGATGAAGCGGATCTTCTCCGGCTCCAACGACAGCGTTCCGTAACGCTTGTCCAGCCGGTCCTTCTGCTCTCGGTCCTGTTCCGCCAGCATCGCGTCGATCACGTTGTCGTCGTGCAGCGCGATCACCCCGAGCCGCCACCCCGTCGCCCCGTAGTGCTTGGAGTAGGAGTAGACGAGGATCGTGTTGCGCGGCAGGTCCGCCGCGAGCGAGCGGAAGCCCTCCACGAAGGTCCCGTACACGTCGTCGGTCACGATGATCAGGTTCGGGTTCCGCTCGCCGACGATGGACACGATCTGCTCGGAGACCCGGGTGGAGAGTGCCAGCGAGGGCGGGTTGCTCGGGTTCACACAGCAGACCAGCTTCACCGACGGGTCCGCCAGCTTGGCGATCTCCTCCTCCGGGTAGCGCCACTGCCGCACCCCGGTCTCCGTGAACAGGCTCGCCTCCACCCGCACCACGTCGAAGTCGTACGTGTCCAGCTCCGGGATCTCCAGGTACGGGGTGAACACCGGCACCATCAGGGCGATCCGGTCGCCCCTCGCCAGGATCCCGTTCTTCATCAGCGAGTCGAAGACGTAGCACATCGCCGCCGTGCCGCCCTCGGTCGCGAACAGGCTCAACGTCTGCTCCTCCGGCGGCCGGTGGTCGAACATCTCGTCCGCGATGTAGCCGCGCACGATCTGCTCGGTGTGGTGCAGGATCCGGTCCGGTACGGGGTAGTTGTCGCCGATCGAGGAGTCCGCCAGCTCGTGCACGAACGCGTCCCGGTCAAAACCGAACCGCTTCACCGCCAGGTCCACGCTCGCCTTCAGCAGCTCGATGCCCGGCAGCTCCGGGTGCGTACGGACGAAGTGCTCGAAGCGCTCCGCACACCCCGCCTCCTCCGGCATGCCGCCCAGGTTGTCGGCCGTCCACACCCGCCGGGACTCCGAGATCGCGAAGTAGCCGAGCGCGTGGTACGCCTCCCGGGGCCCCGTGGCCACCCAGTTCGGGTTGCCGCGGCCCGCGTTCAGCATCGTCCGGGTCGACTTCCCCTTCTGGCCCGGCTGATCGCTCTGTGCGGCCGTCGCGATCTGGATGAACTTGTCCTTCAGCTCGAACGGGGAGAGCTGGGCGAACGACCGGATCTCTTCGCGGCTGATGCTGGTCCTGTGCATGGTGGGGTCCACTCCGTAGCAGGTCAGTGGTTGAGCAGGACGATCACGGCGCCCCACACCGTCAGCAGGACGTTGCCGACGGCGTACGGGATGGTGTAGCCGAGGGTGGGGATCTGGGACTTCGAGGTCTCGTTGACGGCGCCGATCGCCGCCGTGGTGGTCTGGCCGCCCGCCAGGACGCCCATCAGGATCGGGAAGCGGATCTTCTGCACGTGGTGCCCGACCAGGAACCCGACGATCAGCGGCACGACGGTGGCGACCGCGCCGAGGAGCAGCAGCCCCCAGCCGGCCGAGGAAAGGCCGCTGGTGAAACCGGGCCCGGCGTTGATGCCGACGACGGCCACGAACAGACAGAGCCCGAGCGTGTCCATGAACCACTGCGCGCCCGGCGGCACGTTCCCGTACGTCGGGTACTTGCCGCGGATCCAGCCGAAGACGAGCCCCATGATCAGGCCGCCGCCCGAGGTCGACAGGGAGATCGGCACCCCGCCCGCCGTCAGCGCCGGGATACCGACGCAGCCGCCGAGGAAGATGCCGAGCCCGACCCAGACCATGTCCGTCGCGAAGCTCGTCGGGACGGGTTTGCCCAGCGCCTTCCCCGCCGGGCCGACCAGGCGTTCCGGCCCGGTGAGGACGAGTGTGTCGCCGCGCTCCAGCTTCGTGGACAGCCGGTAGGGGAAGAGGGCCCCCGCCCGGTACAGCTTGTCGATGTACACGCCGACCATGAACGGCTCCCGCCGCACCTCCTCCACGGTCCGGCCCAGCTGCGCCTTCTCCGAGACGACGACGTGCAGCGTCTCGGTGCGGTAACCCAGCAGCGTCACGTCGTCGGCCTCGGGCCCGATGTGCGTCACCGCGTCGAACTCCACCAGGTCGCCCCGGATCGCGCTGACCGCGACGGTGTCGCCGAGGCGCAGGACGCGGGACTGGTCGTGTTCCAGGACCGTGCCGTCGCGGCGGATCCCGGTGAGGTAGAGCCGGCGGCCCAGCGCCTTCTGCTGCTCCTCGAAGTCCGCCACCGAGCGGCCCACCAGATCGGGCCGCTGAACGCTGTACGCGCGCAGCACCACCTCGTAGTAGCCCTCGCCCTCGTCCGGGCTCTCGTCCGGCGCGTCCAGTTCCGCCGCCAGCTCCGCGCTCTCCTTCGCCAGGTCACGGCGGTAGAGCCTCGGCAGCACGTCGGCCAGGAGCATCGCGCACAGGATGGTGCCGAGCGGGTACGTCACCGCGTACCCGACGGCGACCAGGTTCTCCTGGGTCTTCACCTCGGCGGGGGAGAGGCCGGGCAGGGTGCCGATCGCGTCCTGGGCGACGCCGATCGCGGCCGACTGGGTCAGCGCCCCGCTCATGAGGCCGGCGCCGAGCCCGGGACCGTAACCGAGCAGGTTGGCGAAGAGCCACGACACCAGCAGCCCGGTCACACAGACGACCACCGCGTTGACGACCTGCGGCAGCCCGTCCTTCTTCAGCCCCCGGAAGAACTGCGGGCCGACCCGGTAGCCCAGGGCGAACAGGAACATGATGAAGAACAGGTTCTTCACCGTGTCGTCGATCCGGACCTCGAACTGGGCCCCGAGCAGCAGCCCGGCGACCAGACAGCCCGTCACCGCGCCGAGCGCGATCGTCCGGTAGCGGACCTTCCCGAGCAGGAAGCCGAACGCGACGACGAGGAAGACGAGCAGCTCGGGGTGGGGCTGGAAGACGTTCCGGTTCAGGAAGTCGATCACGTCAGGCCCCCAGGACGCCGACGAGGATGGGCCCGGTCAGCGGCAGCAGGAAGTTGGAGAGCGTGTACGTGATCGTGTAGCCGAGAAGCGGTACGGAGCTCTGGGCCACCTGGGTGATGGAGGTGATCGCCGGGGTCGAGCACTGCTGTCCGGCGATCGCGCCGATCAGCAGCGGCTTCTCGATCTTCAGCAGCTTGCGCCCGACGATCAGGGAGATCGTCGCCGGGACCAGCACCATGGCGATGCCCGCGAACGGCAGCAGCGCGCCGTACTCCTTCAGCAGCGGCCAGGCCTGGGGCCCCGCCGCCAGCCCCGTACAGGCGATGAAGACGGCCAGCCCCATGTCCTTGAGCGTGGTCGCGGCCTGCGGCGGGAACGCCCCGAAGGTCTGGCTGCGGGAGCGGAACCAGCCGAAGACCAGGCCGGAGATCAGACAGCCGCCGCCGGTGCCGAGCGACATCGGGATGTCCCCGAGCTTCACGACGATCTGGCCGAGCAGGGAGCCCGCCACGATGCCGAAACCGAGGTAGATGAAGTCGGTGGCGTCGTTCTTCACCACCGCGCCGAGCTTCGCGACGAGCCGGTTGAGCCCGCCCCGGGCGCCGACCAGGGTGAGCACGTCGCCCCGGGCGAGGACCGTCTCCCCGCTGGCGGGCAGGTGCTGGTCGTTGCGCAGCACGTCGGTGACGTAGACGCCGTCCCTGCGGAACTCCGGATGGCGCTTCTCCAGCCGGTCGATCGTGGCGCCGATCGTCTCCTTCTCGGTGACCGCGACCTGACTGGTGGCCAGCGGGGTGTCGAGCCCCGGCACGGCAGGTGTCTCCGGGCCGATCTCCCGGCCCGCCTCGATGATGGCCGCCCGCTCACCGACCACCTGGATCAGGTCGCTGAGCGTCAGCTCAAGACCGGGCGAGGGCGTCAGCAGCCTGCTGCCGCGCTTGACGCCCTCGACGGTGATCCGGCCGCCCAGAGCGCTCTCCAGACCACCGACGGTCCGCCCGTCCGCCAGCGTCACCAGATAGGTGCGGCCCACCATGCCGGGCAGCGCCTCGCGCTCGTCGGACTCCAGCCCGCCCTGGCCGCCGCGCATCTTCTCCCACAGCTCGCGGGAGGCGTCCGCCAGGTTGACGCGCATCAGCATCGGCATGATCTGGCTGGTGTAGAGCACGATGGTGATCAGGCCGAACAGGTAGCAGACCGTGTACGCGGTGGCCACGTGTCCCTGGTACTGGTTGATCTGCTCGGAGGTCAGGTCCTCCAGCTTGCCGATCGCCTCGGTCGCCGTCCCCACGACGGCGGACTCGGTGGCCGCTCCGGCGAGGATTCCGGACGCCGTGCCCACGTCCAGGTCGAAGGCCTTGGCGAGCCCGTAGGCGATGCCCAGGACGCAGACCACCTCGATCAGGCAGAGCGTGAAGAAGCGCAGGCTCTTGCGGTTGAGGTTGGCGAAGAACTGCGGTCCGGCCAGGTAGCCGAGCGAGAAGATGAACAGCGCGAAGAAGACGGTCTTGACGTCGTCGTCGACGCTGACGTGCCGGGTGCCGATCAGCAGCGACACGATCAGGGTGCCGCAGATGCCGCCGAGCGTGATCGGGCCGACGCGAAGCTTGCCGACCAGGTAGCCGGCCGCGAGGCAGAAGAAGAGGGCCAGTTCGGGATGGTCGCGCAGTACGCCCATCCCGACTCACTCACCGGGGCTGGTGTCGACGACCGGGACGATCGAAAGGTACATAAGGGAGAAATTAACAGGGGTGGGCCCCTCCGGCAGCTCGCCCGGCCCGACCTGCCCCCGTTCACCTTCCGACGGGAGGGCGGCCCAACATCCCCTCGGTGACCCGCTGGACATCCCTCGGCAACGGAATCGTCTTCAACTCTTGACACCCACCCCCTTGAGGCAGCAACCTTCCGGCAACGGCGCATGGGAGCGCTCCCACTCTGGGGGAAGGTCTCGCGCGCTTCCCCTTCCCGGAACAAGGAGCAGTGGAATGCGCATCACCCGCAGCGTTGCCGGTCGACGCAGGAGAACCGCCTTCGTGGCCACCACGGGCCTCACGGTCACCGCCCTCCTCCTCACCGGATGCGGCGGCTCGTCCGATTCGGACAAGGGAGCCGACGCGGACGGGAACATCACCCTGACCCTCGCCGACTTCGGGCAGTTCGGCTACAAGGAGGCCGGGCTCTTCGAGAAGTATCACCAGCTGAACCCGAAGATCACGGTCAAGGAGGACACCACCGCCGAGGAGAAGAACTACTACCCCAAGCTCCTCCAGCAGCTGAACTCCGGCAGCGGCCTCGCCGACGTCCAGGGCATCGAGGTCGGCCGGATCAAGGAGATCGTCGACACCAAGGCGGACTCCTTCGCCGACCTCTCCAAGGCCATCGGCGTGGACGAGTGGGTGTCGTGGAAGGCGAAGCAGGCCACCGCCCCCAGCGGCGCGGTCATCGGCGCGGGCACCGACATCGGCCCCATGTCCCTCTGCTACAACCGTGAGCTGTTCGAGAAGGCCGGACTGCCCACCGACCGCGCCGAGGTCGCGAAGCTGACCGAGGGCGGCTGGGAGGACTTCCTCGCCCTGGGTGAGCAGTACAAGAAGAAGGCCCCCAAGGGCACGTACTTCATGGACTCCGCGAGCGCCATGTTCAACGCCGTGGTCAGTTCCAGCCCCGAGCAGTACTACGACGCGAGCGGCAAGCCGATCTACGAGAAGAGCGCCAGCGTCGAGAAGGGCTGGAAGCTCGCCGCCGAGGCCGCGTCCAAGAAGCTGACGCAGGGCCTGGCCCAGTTCGAGGACCAGTGGCAGGCGGCCCTGCGCAAGAGCACCGTCGCCACCGTCGTCTGTCCCGCCTGGATGGCCGGCCAGATCTCCACCTACGCCGGTGACGCCAACAAGGGCAAGTGGGACATCACCAGCGCCCCCGGCAACACTTCCGCCAACTGGGGCGGCTCCTTCCTCGCCGTCCCGAAGTCCGGGAAGAACGTCGCCGAGGCCACCAAGCTCGTCAAGTGGCTGACCGCCCCCGAGCAGCAGGCCGCCGTCTTCAAGACGATCGGCGTCTTCCCGTCCAACCAGGGCGCGTACGAGCTGCCCGACGTGAAGAACGCGACCCTGCCGTACTTCAACAACGCCCCCATCGGCCAGATCTACGCCGACGGCGCGAAGTCCATCCCCGAGGCGGTCCTCGGCCCGAAGGACGGCGTGATCAAGGACTCCATCTCCACCCAGATCAACAACATGGAGCAGCGCGGCACCAGCCCCGACGACGCCTGGGACGCGGCCCTGCGGACGATCGACAAGGCCATCGGCTGACCCTCCGCACGTGACCGGACCGGCCCGAGCCGGTCCCGCGCCGGGGCGGGCGGGCGACACCCGCCCGCCCCGCCGCCCACCCGCCCCCTCCAGCCGCCCCCTCCAGCCGCCCCGGCCGTCCGTCGGCGCACCCAGGGAAGGACTCCCCGCCCGTGGCAACCTCGACCCCCACCCGGGATGCGTACGCGACCCCGCCCCGTGACCCGAAGAAGGAACCTCCCAGCGAACGGCGGCAGTTGTGGCGCAGCCGGCTGTGGCGGTTCGACGACAAGGCGTCCCCGTACGCGTACATCGCCCCGTTCTTCCTCGTCTTCGGGGCCTTCGGGCTCTATCCCCTCCTCTACACCGGCTGGATCGCCCTGCACCGGGTGGAGATGACCGGTCTGGACTCGATGGAGTGGGTGGGCTGGGAGAACTTCGACAAGATCCTGCACGACCCCGAGTTCTGGACCTCCGTCAGCAACACGTTCCTGATCGGCGTCATCTCCACCGTCCCGCAGCTCCTGGTCGCCCTCGGCCTGGCCCACCTCCTCAACTACAAGCTGCGCGCGAGCACGTTCTGGCGCACGATCATCCTCACCCCGTACGCGACCTCGGTCGCCTCGGCCGCCCTCGTCTTCGCCCTGGTGTTCCGGGCCGACGGCGGACTGCTGAACTGGACGCTCGGCCTGGTCGGCTTCGATCCGGTCAACTGGGCCAACGGGCACTGGACGTCGAAGCTGGCGATCTCGATCATCGTCATCTGGCGCTGGACCGGCTACAACGCGCTGATCTACCTCGCCGCGATGCAGGCCGTCCCCAACGACCTCTACGAAGCGGCCTCGTTGGACGGCGCCTCGCGCTGGCAGCAGTTCCGCAAGGTCACCATCCCCTCGCTGCGGCCGACGATCCTGTTCACCATCGTCATCTCCACCATCGGCTCCATGCAGCTCTTCGGCGAGCCGCTGCTGCTGGAGGGCGGCGCGCTGGGCGCCACCGGCGGTAACGAGAACCAGTACGAGACGCTCAGCATCTACCTCTACAACTACGGCTGGAACCTCGGACATCTCGGTCCGGCCGCCGCCGTCGCCTGGGCGATGCTCGCCCTTCTCCTCCTCATCGCCGCGGCCAACTGGTTCATCGGCCGATTCGTCCGCAAGTCCGCGGTCTGACCGGGAGCGCATCCATGACCATGACTAGCCCCACGCACCCCGCCCCCGTGAAGCTCGCGCCGACCCCGGAGGGCAGCGCCCCGCGGCGCCCGAGCCGCTTCAAGATGGGCGCCGGACAGCAGATGAAGGGCGGCCCGTTCGCGTACATCGCGCTCGCCGTCGTCGGCTTCGGCTCCCTGCTGCCGCTCTACTGGACCCTGGTCGCGGCCTCCCGCACCCAGGACGAGGTCCTCGCCTCCACCCCGCCGTTCCTCCCGGGCGGCAAGCTGCTGGAGAACGTCCAGACCGCCTGGGAACAGGCCAACCTGGGCAAGGCGATCCTCAACAGCGTCATCGTCTCGTCCTCGATCACCCTTGCCACGCTCTTCTTCTGCACGCTCGCCGGCTACGCGTTCGCCAAGATGCGCTTCCGGGGCCGCGGCTGGCTGATGACCGCGGTCATCGCCACCCTCACCATCCCGCCGCAGCTCAGCGTCGTCCCGCTGTTCATGATGATGTCCGGCCTCGGCTGGGGCGGGCAGCTCGAATCGGTGATCTTCCCGACGCTGGTGAGCGCGTTCGGTGTGTTCTTCATGCGGCAGTACCTGATCGAGGCGCTGCCGTACGAGCTGATCGAGGCGGCCAAGATCGACGGCGCGAACAACCTCCGCATCGTGGTGAGCGTGGTGCTGCCGGTGGCCCGCCCCGCGATGATGGTGCTCGGGATGCTCACCTTCGTCCAGGCGTGGAACGACTTCTTCTGGCCCTACCTCGCCCTCAACCAGCAGAACCCGACCCTTCAGGTCGCCCTCGGCCAGCTCAGCGCCTCGTACACCCCCGACCAGTCCATCGTGATGGCGGGCGCGCTGATCAGCACGCTGCCGCTGCTGGTGGTGTTCGTGGTCTTCGGCAAGAAGATCGTCGGCGGGATCATGTCCGGCGCTGTGAAGGGCTGATCCCCCTCTCGACCCCCCTTCCTCCTCACCTCTCACCCCTCACTTCCTCCAGGGAGCGCTCCCACATGACAGCCGTCCGACCTGACACGGTCCCGCAGCAGGCCCCCGCCGCCACGGCCCCCTTCCCGACCGGTTTCCTCTGGGGCGCGGCCACCGCCGCGTACCAGGTGGAGGGTGCGGCCGCCGAGCTGGGCCGCACGCCCTCCATCTGGGACACCTTCAGCCACACGCCCGGCCGGACCCTCGGCGGGGACACCGGGGACGTGGCGGCCGACCACTTCCACCGCTACCGCGACGACGTCGCCCTGATGAAGCGCCTCGGGCTCCAGGCGTACCGCTTCTCCGTCTCCTGGTCCCGGGTCCAGCCCACCGGCCGGGGGCCCGCCGTGGAACGCGGTCTCGACTTCTACCGGTCGCTCGTCGACGAGCTGCTCCTCGCCGGCATCAAGCCCGTCGCCACGCTCTACCACTGGGACCTGCCGCAGGAACTGGAGGACGCGGGCGGCTGGCCCGAGCGGGCGACGGCCGAGCGGTTCGCGGACTACGCGGCCATCATGGCCCGCGCCCTGGGCGACCGCGTGTCCATGTGGACCACGCTGAACGAGCCCTGGTGCTCGGCCTTCCTCGGCTACGGCTCCGGGGTCCACGCCCCCGGCCGCACCGAACCGGCCGCCGCGCTGCGGGCCGCCCACCATCTCAACCTCGCCCACGGCCGGGCGACCGAGGCGCTGCGCGCCAACCTCCCCGCTGCCGCGCAGACCTCGGTCACCCTCAACCTCCACCAGGTGCGCCCGCTGACCGGCAGCGAGGCGGACGCGGACGCGGCCCGCCGGATCGACGCGGTGGGCAACCGCGTCTTCACCGGCCCGATGCTGAAGGGCGCGTACCCGGAAGACCTGCTGGCCGATACCGAACGCATCGTCAACTGGCCCGAGTTGATCCATGACGGAGACCTCGCCGCCATCGCCGCCCCGATCGACGTGCTCGGCGTCAACTACTACACGCCCACCATCGTGAGCGCGTCGCCCTCCGGCGCCGGGGACACCCGCAACGACGGCCACGGCAGCAGCGAGCACTCCCCGTGGCCCGGTTCGGAACACGTCGCCTTCCACCTCGCCGAGGGCCGGCCGGTCACCGCGATGAACTGGTCGGTCCAGCCGGAGGGCCTGTACGACCTCCTCATGGACGTCTCGCGCGAGCACCCGGACCTGCCGCTGATGGTCACCGAGAACGGCGCGGCCTTCGACGACGCCCCGGACGAGGACGGGCGGGTCCACGACCCGGAGCGGATCGCGTACCTGCGGGGCCACCTGGAGGCGGTACGCCGGGCGGCGGCCGACGGGGCCGACGTACGGGGCTACTTCCTCTGGTCCCTGATGGACAACTTCGAGTGGGGCTACGGCTATGCGAAGCGCTTCGGCGCGGTGTACATCGACTACGCGACCCAGCGCCGTACGCCGAAGTCCAGCGCCCACTGGTACGGCGACGTGATCGCCCGCCACGCGCTGCCCCCGGCCGAGGGCCCGGACGCCTGACCCGGTGAGAGCGGTGGGCCCGGTCGACCCCGACCGGGCCCACCGCCTTTTCGTGCCACGCTTGGGAGCGCTCCCAATACACTGTCCGTACGCTCGTCGGGGTGATCGGTCCAGGACTTGGATTGACTGTACGGCTGTGAGAAATTGACCGGGAACGGGGAGGCGGCCATGGCGGCAGCGCGAGTACGGAGCGGCGGGCGGCCCACGCTCGAAGAGGTGGCGGCACGGGCCGGGGTCGGCCGGGGCACCGCCTCACGGGTCATCAACGGCTCGCCCCGGGTCAGCGAAGCGACCCGGCAGGCGGTCGAGGCGGCCGTGGCCGACCTGGGGTACGTCCCCAACCGGGCCGCCCGTGCCCTGGCGGGCAACCGCACCGACGCCATCGCGCTGGTGGTGCCCGAGCCGGAGACCCGCTTCTTCGCCGAGCCGTACTTCTCCGCGATCGTGCGCGGCGTCGGCGCGGCCCTGGCGGACACCGAGATGCAGCTGCTCCTCACCCTCGTCGGCAACGACCGCGAGCGCCGCCGCCTCGCCCAGTACCTCACCGCCCACCGCGTCGACGGGGTCCTCCTGGTCGCCGTGCACGCCGACGACCCGCTGCCGGAGCTCCTGGAGCAGCTGGGCATGCCCTGTGTGATCAGCGGCGCCCGGCACGCGGCCGAGACGCTGCCCTCGGTCGACTCCGACAACTTCGCGGGCGCGCGGGCCGCCGTCGAGCACCTGGTCTCCCGGGGCCGCCGCCAGGTGGCCACGATCACCGGCCGCCTGGAGGTCTACGGTGCCCAGCGCCGCCTGGACGGCTACCGCGCGGCGGTCTCCGCCGCCGGCCTGGCCCCCGACGAGCGCCTCATCGCCCCCGCCGACTTCACCGAGGAGGGCGGCGCGCGGGCCATGCGCGACCTCCTGGCCCGCCGCCCCGGCCTCGACGCGGTCTTCGTCGCCTCCGACGTGATGGCCGCCGGCGCCCGCCAGGTCCTGCGCGAGGCGGACCGCCGCATCCCCGAGGACGTCGCGCTGATCGGCTTCGACGACTCGGTGGTCGCCCGCCACATGCACCCCGCCCTCACCAGCGTCCGCCAGCCCATCGAGGAGATGGGCCGCCGGATGACGCGGGTCCTCCTGGACGAGATCGCGGGCCGGACCCCGGGCGACGAGCGCCCTTCGCTGATGCTGCCCACGGAGCTGGTGGTCCGCGACTCGTCGTGACGGCCGGCCGGGCCGGTCGTTCGGGTGCCCTTCAGTGGTATGGACATGACCAAAAGACGGGACTAGCCTCCGTCTTGGTCTAGACCAAGACGCGGTGAGCCGCCGCGCCGGTCCATCTGTCCGCAAGCTCCACCCCTCACCCCAGGAGCACCACATGCGCAGAAAGATCACCTCCTTACTCCTCGGCCTCGGCATCGCCGGGGTCTCCCTGCTGGCCACCTCCGGCAGCGCGCAGAGCCACGGGTACACCGACTCGCCCATCAGTCGGCAGCAGCTCTGCGGCAACGGCACCGTCCGCGGCTGCGGGCAGATCCAGTGGGAGCCGCCGAGCGTCGAGGGCCCCAAGGGCTTCCCGGCGCGCGGTCCCCGCGACGGTCTGATCTGCGCCGGGGGCAACCAGCGGTTCGCCGAGCTGGACGACCCGCGCGGGGGAGCCTGGCCCGCCTCCGACGTGAGCGCCGGGGCGAGCCACACGTTCCGCTGGCGGATCACCGCCCGGCACGCCACCACCGACTTCCGGTACTACGTCACCAAGGACGGCTACGACCCGTCGAAGCCCCTGACCCGGGCCGACCTGGATCCGCAGCCGTTCCTCACCGTGCCGTTCGGCGGGCGGCAGCCGGGATCGACGGTCACGCACGCGGGCAACCTGCCGCAGAAGTCGGGCAAGCACCTGATCCTCGGCGTCTGGACCATCGCGGACACCGGCAACGCCTTCTACGCCTGCTCCGACGTCACCTTCTGAGCCGACCGGGCGACCGGGCGGCACGCCGCCCCGCGCCCCATGACGAAGGGCCCCGGTCCGAAGACCGGGGCCCTTCCCTCAGGGTGAGTAACGGGACTTGAACCCGCGACATCCTGGACCACAACCAGGTGCTCTGCCAGCTGAGCTATACCCACCATGTCGCCCGGTCGTTTCCGACCGGCCGAGAAAAAGTGTACAGGGTCCGGGAGGGTGCTCGCGCCCCCGTTTCCCGGGGCCGGTCCACGGGCGCTTTCGCGCCCGTGACCAGCGGGTTCCTACGGTGCGGCCGGAGCCGACCAGCGCGCCGCGATCTCCTTGGCGCGCTCGGAGTCCGGGCCGGGCTGCGGCACGAAGACCGCCTCCCGGTAGTAGCGGAGCTCCGTGATGGAGTCACGGATGTCCGCCAGCGCCCGGTGGTTGCCGTTCTTGGCCGGGCTGTTGAAGTACGCCCGGGGATACCAGCGTCGGGCCAGCTCCTTGACCGAGGACACGTCCACGATCCGGTAGTGGAGGTAACCCTCCAGCTTCCGCATGTCCCGCGCCAGGAACCCCCGGTCGGTACCGACCGAGTTTCCGCAGAGCGGGGCCTTTCCGGGCTCCTTCACATGCTCACGGACGTAGGCCAGGACCTGCTCCTCGGCGTCCGCCAGGGTGGTGCCCCCGGCCAGCTCGTCGAGGAGGCCCGAGGCGGTGTGCATCTGCCGCACCACCTCGGGCATGGTCTCCAGGGCCGCGTCCGGCGGGCGGATCACGATGTCCACCCCTTCGCCGAGCACGTTCAGCTCCGAGTCGGTGACCAGGGCGGCCACCTCGATGAGTGCGTCGTCCGTCAACGAGAGCCCGGTCATCTCGCAGTCGATCCACACCATGCGGTCGTTCATGCGCCCCACCCTACGGGGCGCTCCGCTGTCCCGGCAGGGCCGGGCGTCCGGGAACGTACGCGTCAGGGCCCGGCAGGGACATCTCCCCGGACCCCACCGATGCCGCCACGGCGACGGCCGCGGAGGACAGGGGCGAGCCCCGGCGTCCGGACGGTGGCCCCTGGCTGGGCACCATCGTCTCGACCACCGTCGCGGCGCTCTCCGCCACCCCCTGCGGACGACGGGCCCGGTAGGCGGCCCGGTACGCGGCGGGGGAGGAGCCGAGCTGGCGGCGGAAGTGCCCGCGCAGCGCGACCGGGGAGCGGAAGCCGCAGCGGCCGGCGACCTCGTCGACCGAGTAGTCGGAGGTCTCCAGCAGCCGCTGCGCCTGGAGAACCCGCTGGGTGATCAGCCACTGCAGCGGTGCGCTGCCGGTGAGCGAACGGAACCTGCGGTCGAAGGTCCGTCTGCTCATGTAGGCGCGCGCGGCGAGCGTCTCCACGTCGAACTGCTCGTGCAGGTGCTCCAGGGCCCAGGCCACGACCTCGGCGAGCGGGTCGGAGCCGATCTCCTCCGGTAAAGACCTGTCCAGGTAGCGCTCCTGCCCACCACTGCGCCGCGGCGGCACGACGAGCCGGCGGGCGAGTGCCCCCGCGGCCTCCGTGCCGTGGTCGGTGCGGACTATATGGAGGCAGAGATCGATCCCGGCGGCGGTGCCGGCGGAGGTGAGCACATCCCCGTCGTCCACGAACAGTTCGCGCGGATCGACGTGCACCGACGGGTAGCGCTTGGCCAGCGTCGGCGCGTACATCCAGTGCGTGGTGGCCGGCCGGCCGTCCAGCAGGCCGGCGGCCGCGAGCACGAAGGCCCCCGTGCACAGACCGACGATGCGGGCGCCCTCCTCGTGGGCGCGCCGCAGCGCGTCCAGTGCCTCGGCGGGCGGCGGCGAGGTGATCGACCGCCAGGCGGGCACCACCACGGTGCCGGCTCTGCTGATCGCCTCCAGGCCGTACGGCGCGGTGAGTTCGAGCCCACCGGTGGTGCGCAGCGGTCCTTCCTCGCCGCCGCAGACCAGCAGGCGGTAGCGGGGAACTCCCGCGTCCTGCCGGTCGATTCCGAAAACGGAGAGCGGGATGGAGCTCTCGAAGATAGGGCCGCCGCTGAACAGCAGCACGGCAACGACTTCCCGGCGTCGCCGCCCGGTCAGCTTGCGTGCGGCCTCCGTCGCGGCGGCGGAGTCCTGGCTCATGACGCTAAGCCCCCCTCGGTGTTCGCGTCTCCCTGGTCCTTACGGGCCTGTCGCTCCTGCACGTTTCCCCTCGGTGTCGCACGTGTCCCCAGTCTCCGATTTCCAAGATCGAATCTACTGCGTCGCGTGGTCCCGCCGTGACACCTTCCCCCACCAGCTCAATGTCGATAAGGAAACGTGGCGTGAAGCGTTCGATCACGAAGCGTTTCACTCGCGAAGCGCACAGGGAAGTGCCCTTCGACAACGTGGCCCGTCCGCGTCGGGTGAAAGCGTACCGCGCGGTCCGTTCCTGCCTGGTGGGCGGTGGGGTCTCCGGCCATCCCGTGAAGGGTTCGGCACTCAGGCGAAGTTGGCTTGAAACCATCGGTTGCGTGTGCTGGATCCGGTCACGCCGGGCGCACAACCGCCGCCTGACGGCCGCGCCGGTGCGCTCCCTCGTCGCCGTGAACCATGGCGCGTTCGGACCGCCGCGAAGGGGCGTGGCAGGCCGGTGCGGCGTGGCCGGGCGCGAGGCTCCGCAGGGCCGGATTACCGACCGATGGGCCGTGTGGCACGAGAACCGCGGGTGTCGGGCGTCGACCGGGGGCGGTCCGGCGGGTCCGGTCGGCCGCCGGTCCGGGCGTCGTCGCCGGGTTCGGCTCGACGGGCGGTCACGGGTGGCCCGCCGCGGCCTCCTGTCCCGCGGTGATGGACCGGTGACGGTGTGGCCAACAGGGACCGGGTGAGGGCCTCGCCGCGGGGTCCGCCGGGCGACCGCCGATCGGCGCGAAAAACAGGACGGCCGACAGTGTTCGCCCCCTCCGAGGCCCGTGTACGACACAACCGGCATTGCCATCACGGACGGGCTCGGGCATGCTCCCTCCAGCGTCGCGCACGCTTTTGCGGGGGTCTGGGCGGTGGAGGAGTGACGCCGTACCCTTGGGGGTATGGGGTTGGGAAGATGATTCCCGGACAGAGCTTCACCACCAGCTGATGCACCTCTCGAAACCGTTCCCTCCTCACGAGGACTCTCTTCGCCGAGACACCGATGGCCGGTCACGAAATCCCTGAACCCAAAGACCGCAAGCCGGTAGCCGACCCAGGGTCGGAGCCGCGGACGGTCGAAGAAGCACGCCATGCGTGCGATCCCGCCTTCCGGCACGGAGTCGTGGTCGGTTTCGACGGCTCCACGTCGAGCGAGCGGGCTCTCGCCTACGCCATCGGCATGGCCGGCCGATCGGGCTCGGGCCTGATCATCGTCCACGTCGCCAACCGGTTGCCGACCACGGTCTGGGCAGGCTGCGAGCCCCCCGTCTTCGTCGACGTCCCCGATCACCGCACCGAGGTCCTCGGCCTGGAGCTGGCCTGCGCGGACTATCTCTCCGAGGTGCCCTGGGTGCTGGTCGAGCGCGGGGGCGACATCTGCCACGAACTGGAGGAGGTCGGCCGGGAGTACGCCGCCGACGCCATCGTCGTGGGCTCCACGCACGGGATCGTCGGCCGGATCTTCGGGTCCGTGGCCGGCCGCCTCGCCCGCCGGGCGCAACGCCCCGTCATCGTCATTCCCTGACCGGGGGGACCCCGAGAAACCCCGAAAAACCCCGAAGGGCCGCCGCCCGGGTTTCCTGAGGGGGCGCCAGAAAGCCCTGTAACGGCACGCGTTGGGCCCCGTACCGGCTTCGCGACGGTACGGGGCCCAAGGTCTGTGTACCGCCGTCTACTCGACCGTCACGGACTTCGCCAGGTTGCGCGGCTTGTCGATGTCGCGGCCCATCGCGAGGGCCGTGTGGTACGCGAACAGCTGGAGCGGGATGCCCATGAGGATCGGGTCCAGCTCGTTCTCGTTCTTCGGCACGACGATGGTGTGGTCGGCCTTCTCCTGCACCTGGTGGGCCACGGCGAGGATGCGGCCGCTGCGGGCCTTGATCTCCTCCATCGCGGCGCGGTTCTTCTCCAGCAGGTCGTCGTCCGGCACGATCGCCACGGTCGGCATCGCGGGCTCGATCAGCGCGAGCGGGCCGTGCTTCAGCTCGGAGGCCGGGTAGGCCTCGGCGTGGATGTACGAGACCTCCTTCAGCTTCAGGGAGGCCTCGCGGGCCACCGGGTAGCCGCGCACCCGGCCGATGAACATCATCGACTTGGCGTCCGCGTACTCCGCCGCGAGCCGCTTGATCTCGTCCTCGTTCGCGAGGATCTCGCTGATCTGCTCGGGCAGCCTGCGCAGCCCGTCGATGATCCGCTTGCCGTCCGCGACCGACAGGTCACGGATCCGGCCCAGGTGCAGGGCGAGCAGCGCGAAGGCGACCACGGTGTTGGTGAAGCACTTGGTGGAGACCACGCAGACCTCCGGGCCCGCGTGGACGTACGTGCCGCCGTCGGCCTCACGGGCGATGGCGGAGCCGACCACGTTGACCACTCCGAGGACGCGGGCGCCCTTGCGCTTCAGCTCCTGGACGGCCGCCAGCACGTCGTACGTCTCGCCCGACTGGGAGACCGCGACGTACAGGGTGTCGGGGTCCACGACCGGGTTGCGGTAGCGGAACTCGGAGGCCGGCTCGGCGTCGGCGGGGATGCGGGCGAGCTCCTCGATCAGCTGGGCGCCGATCTGGCCCGCGTGGTACGAGGTGCCGCAGCCGAGGATCTTGATCCGGCGCACCCCGCGCGCCTCGCGGGCGTCCAGGTTGAGCCCGCCGAGGTGCACGGTGGAGAACCGGTCGTCGATCCGGCCGCGCAGGACGCGGTCCACGGCGTCGGCCTGCTCCGAGATCTCCTTGTGCATGTACGTGTCGTGGCCGCCCATGTCGTACGACTCGGCCTCCCACTCCACGGTGGTCGGCGTGGCCGTCGTGGTCGAGCCCTCCGTGGTGTACGTACGGAAGTCGTCGGCCTTCAGGGTGGCCATCTCGCCGTCGTCCAGCGTGACGACCTGGCGGGTGTGGGCGACCAGCGCGGCGACGTCCGAGGCGACGAACATCTCCTTCTCGCCGATGCCGAGGACGACCGGGGAGCCGTTGCGCGCGACCACGATGCGGTCGTTGAAGTCGGCGTGCAGCACGGCGATGCCGTAGGTGCCCTCGACGTGGCGCAGCGCCTCGCGGACCTTCTCCTCCAGGGTCTCGGCCCGGGCGCGGGCGATGAGGTGGACCAGCACCTCGGTGTCGGTCTCGGAGAGGAAGACGATGCCGTCGGCGGTGAGCTTGGCGCGCAGCTCGGAGGCGTTGTCGATGATCCCGTTGTGGACGACGGCGACCTTGTTCTCCGCGTCCATGTGCGGGTGGGCGTTCTCGTCGCTTGGCGCGCCGTGGGTGGCCCAGCGGGTGTGGGCGATGCCGGTGGTGCCGGCGAAGCGCTTGGGGACCTTGGCCTCCAGCTCGCGGACCCGGCCCTTGGCCTTGACCATCTTCAGCGCGCCCGGCTTGCCCGCCGCCGCCTTGCCGGTGATGACGATGCCCGCGGAGTCGTACCCCCGGTACTCCAGCCGCTGCAAGCCTTCCAGCAGCAGCGGAGCGACGTCACGCCTACCGATGTATCCGACGATCCCGCACATGTGTTCTCTGCCCCTCCATCGACGTACACGCATTTCCGTTCGGCGCCCCGCACGGGCGCCCGGTCGCCGGCCCCGGCCGGTCAGCCGTAGACGATGCGGCGCAGCTGGCGGAGCGAGAGCTCCGGCGGCGCCACGGCGCGGTGCGGCAGCTCGGCCGCGATCCGCTCGAAGATCTCCGTGTTGACCAGGCCGCCGGACTGCAGTTCGCGGTGGCGGCGCCGGACGAAGTCGTCGGTGCTCTCGTCGAAGTACGCCAGCACGTCGAGGATCACCCGGGCCGCCTCGCCGCGCTGGAGCGCGGTGGAGCGTACGAGGTGATCGATGAGGTCGTCATGCGACGAGCGGCGTTCAAGCACTCGTCGATATTGCTTGCCAGGGCGCGCTTGCGCAAGAAATCTGCCCGATATCGGGCAGGGCGGGCGGGAAAGGTCGCCCGGTCGCGTCACATGCTGCGCAGAACGGCCTGCTTCGCGGTGCTGAACTCCTCGTCGGTGAGCACCCCGGCCCGGTGCAGCTCGCCCAGCTCCCGCAGCCGTCGCAGCAGCGCGTCGTGGTCGCCCGCGGGAGCGGCGGGCTCGGCCGCCTTGGTCAGGGCCGCGGGCGCCTCCGGTGCGTCCAGTGCCGCACGGGCCCCGGGCAGCCGCATCAGCACCGCCGCCGCGACCAGGACCGCGGTGTGCTCCTTCTTGGAGATCCCCCACAGGTCCAGGGCGTACGTGTCGTACTTCGGCGGGGCCGAGACGGGCCCCTCGACCGGCTCGAAGCGCAGATAGCCGTTCTCCAGGCCGATCGACGGCATCCACCGCACGCCCGCGATCCGCGACAGCGGGAAGGTGGTCGGACCGCCGGCGGTCTTGGACTCCTCGGCCTTCCAGTTCCAGGTCAGCCGGACGCTCTCGCCGTCGAAGGACGCCGTCCCGTCGCCGCCCCCGCCGGAGACGGGAAGCGCGGGGCCCGGCAGCAGGAAGCGGTCCACGGGGCCGTCCGGCACCTGCTCGATCAGCAGGGCGTTGCGGAGCTCGTCGACGAAGTACTCCGCGACCCCCGTGCGGTCCTTCTCCACGGTCAGTGCGTAGGGGTCGGCGCCGTCCTTGAGCCGGCCGTCGGCGGCCCGCAGCACCGGGCAGGCCCCGCCGCGCAGCCGCAGCCGCAGCCGTCCGCCCTTGCGGTCCGGTTCGAACGAGACGCCCGCCACCGCCTGCACGGGTACGGCTATCTCACCCAGCTCCTGCCGGACCGGGTGAGCCTTTCCCCCCGGCACGATGCGCACGGTGTCCCCGTCGAACGTCCATGTTCCGTCCCGCTGGATGATTTCTGCCATGCCCGTGATTCTGCCAGCCCGCCTCCGGGCGGTGCCGAAGAAGGTGGGCGCCCGGGGGACCGTCCCCGGGCGCTCACCGGTAGGGAGGCCGCCGCGATCCGGCGGCCGGGCTCAGAACCCGGCGATCGGGTTCTTCAGGCGACCCACCAACTGGAGCCCTCCGGCCGGGTCGTCGAGGTCGACCATCTGCTGGTTGTCGCGCAGCTGGAGGCGGTTGAGGCAGGAGAGTGCGAACTCCGCCGCGAACAGGTCGTGACTCCGGAACTTCTCCGCGAGGTACGGCACCGATGCCTGGTAGTCGCGCACACAGGCGGCGACCGTCCGCCAGAAGGTCTCCTCGTCCAGGACGCCCTCGGTGTCCAGACCCGCGCCCAGGAAGCGGAAGAAGCAGTCGAAGACGTCGGTGAGGACCGACAGCGCCTTCATGTCCTCGGGGACCCCGACCCGGATCCGCTCGACCTGCGGCGGCAGCACCGCGTCCGGGTCCAGCACCGCGATCTCCTCGGCGATGTCCTTGAAGATCGTGCGGGTGACGACCCCGTCCTCCACGACCAGGATCACGTTCTCGCCGTGCGGCATGTAGACGAGGTCGTAGGCGTAGAAGCTGTGCAGCACCGGCACCAGATAGGCGTCCAGGTAGCGTCGCAGCCACACCCGCGGCTCCAGGCCCGACTCCGCGATCAGCGCCCCGGCCACCGAGCCGCCCTCGTGGTCGGTGTGGAGCAGCGAGGCCATCGTCGCGACCCGCTCGCCGGGCCGGAGGCCCGGCACGGGGCTCTCGCGCCACAGGGCGGCCAGCATCTTCCGGTACGGGGAGCCCTTGACGGTGGCCGCCTCGTAGGACCGGTGGTGGTAGCCGATCGCGGCCCGCTCCCGGATGATCGAGAACCCGACGCCGCGCAGCAGGTCGTCGCGCTCGATCAGACCGGCCAGCCAGTCGTTGATCGCGGGCGTGGCCTCCATGTACGCGGCGGACAGGCCGCGCATGAAGCCCATGTTCAGGACCGACAGCGCCGTCTTGACGTAGTGCTTCCCGGGGTGGTCGGCGTTGAAGAACGTGCGGATCGACTGCTGGGCGAGATACCCGTCCTCGCCCTCGCCGAGCACCACCAGGTGCCGTGCCGCCAGTTCTCCGGCGAAGCTGACCGCGAGTTTGTTCCACCACTGCCAGGGGTGGACGGGCAGCAGGAAGTAGTCGCCCGGGTCGAGACCGAGCCCGCGCAGCGTGCCGTCGAACCGCTCCCGGGTCGCCTCGCTCAGCTCGGCCTCGATCAGCGCGTCGTGGTCGAGGCCGGCGCCCGCGGTGAAGGTGGCCCGGTCCCGGTGGGCGGCCAGCCAGACGAGCCGGATCTCCGAGGCCGTCTCGGGTGCGTACGCCCGGTACTCGTCCACGCCGAAGCCGAGCCGCCCGTTGTTGGCGACGAAGCAGGGGTGGCCCTCGGTCATCCCGGTCTCGACGGCCTGGAAGCCGGCGGCGACGAGCCGGCCGGAGGTGACCGGTTCCTTGGTGAGTTTGTAGGCGGTTCCGGCCAGGGTGGAGGAGACCTCCTCCAGGTAGACCGGCAGGACCTCCGCGGAGATTCCGAGGGTGTGCCGCAGCTCTATGAGGAACTCCGCCGTGTCCAGCGGGAGTTCGGAGCCATGCCGGTGCCGGGTGATGCTGTCGGCATCGATCTGCCAGTGGTCCAGGGCGAAGAGGCGCGCGGTGAAACGGTACTCGGTGGAGGCGTCGTCGCTACGGACGGTGTAGCGGCCGTCGCCGAGCGGCGTGGGGGTCAGCAGCCGTTCATGGCTGAATTCCGCCAGTGCTTTGCGCACCAGCAGTCGGTTTGCGGTGGCCCAGCGCCCCGGGGTGAGGTGGGCGACGCTGTCGGTGAGGGTGGTCGTCATCGGTCGTTACCTCCGGTTGCTGCTTGGAACTGCGCACGGGTGCAGGCGCTGAGCAGGGCGTCCTTCTCCGGTTTGGAGATCTCCCGGAGCACGTCGAAGCCGACGGCCTTGTTGAGGGCCTGCACGGCGCTGTTGGTGACGTCGGGCTCGACGACGACCCGACGCACCGACGGATCGGCGAACAGGAAATCCATCACGGTGGTGATCACGGCCCGGGTGAAGCCGTGCACCGGGGTGTCGGTGGGGGCGACCAGGAAGTGCATCCCGATGTCGCCGGGCTCCGCCTCGTACAGCCCCTTCAGCTCGACCTCGGTGGGGTCGTAGCGCTCGATCAGGAAGGCGGGCACGTCGTCGTGCAGCCCGATGAAGGCGTCGTGGTGCGGGTGGGCGGCGATGGACCGGTACTCCCGTTCCACGTCCGCGAGTTCGGCGTCGCCCATCAGCCAGTAAGCGGCCTTGGGGTGGGTCACCCAGCCGTGCACCAGTGCGGCGTCGGCGGCGGGCTCCAGCGGGCGTACGGTGAAGGCGCCGAGTGTGCCGGGGCGCCGGTCGCCGGGGCGGCTCATACGGCGAACTCCTGGAAGGCGATGGACTTCTCGACCGGGTAGACCTCGCGGCCGAGCAGCTCGCCGATGATGTACGCGTTGCGGTAGGCGCCCATGCCGAGGTCGGGCGAGGTGATCGAGTGGGTGTGCACCGAGGCGTTCTGGAGGAAGACCCCGCGCCCGGTGGTGTCGATGCTGTAGTTGCGGGCCACGTCGAAGCGGCCCCGGCTGTCGTGGCGCAGCCGTCCGGTGACGGGCGCGAGGAAGGCGGGCGCCTCGTACCGGTAACCGGTGGCGAGGATCAGGCCCTCGGTGGTCAGGGAGTACTCCTTGCCCTGCTCCTCCTGGCGCAGCCCCAGGCTGTACGCGCCACCCACGGCGTCGTAACGCGCGCTGACGAGGGCCGAGTTGGTCAGCAGCCTGGTCGGCGCGGGCCCGGCGATGTTCTTCTGGTAGAGCAGGTCGAAGATCGCGTCGATCAGCTCCCCGTCGATGCCCTTGAAGAGCCCCTTCTGGCCGGTCTCCAGCCGGTAGCGGGTCTCCTCGGGCAGCGCGTGGAAGTAGTCGATGTACTCCGGGGAGGTCATCTCCAGCGTCAGCTTGGTGTACTCCAGCGGGAAGAACCGCGGGGAGCGGGTGACCCAGTGGAGCCGGTAGCCGTAGGTGTCGATCTCGGAGAGCAGGTCGTAGTAGATCTCCGCCGCGCTCTGCCCGCTGCCGACCAGAGTGATCGACTTCTTCTTCTGGAGGTCGGCTTTCCCCGACAGATAACGGGAGGTGTGCAGGAAGTCCCCGCCGAGCCCCTGGCAGGCGTCCGGTATGTGCGGTGGGGTGCCGGTGCCGAGGACCAGGTGCCGGGAGCGGAACAGCTCACCGGAGGCGGTGCGCACCGTGTAGAGCCCGGAGCCCTCGTCGTACGTCACCGTCTCGACGGTCTCGTCGAACCGGATGCTGCTCAGTTTCGCGGCGGCCCAGCGACAGTAGTCGTTGTACTCGGTCCGTAGCGGGTAGAAGTTCTCCCGGATGTAGAAGGAGTAGAGCCGGCCGCGCTCCTTGAGGTAGTTCAGGAACGAGTACGGCGAGGTCGGGTCGGCCATCGTGACCAGGTCCGACAGGAACGGCGTCTGGAGATGGGCCCCTTCGAGGAACATCCCGGCGTGCCACTCGAAGTCCGGCTTGGACTCCAGGAAGACGCCGTTCAGCTCGTCGATCGGCTCGGTCAGGCAGGCCAGGCCGAGGTTGAACGGGCCGAGCCCGATCCCGATGAAGTCGTGGGGTTCAGGAAGCGCGGTCAAGGGAGTCTCCCAGGTACTTCTCGGCGTGGCCGGAGATCAGATCGAGGACCGCGGCGATGTCGTGCACGGTCGTCTCGGGGTTGAGCAGGGTGAACTTCAGATACTGGCGCTCGCCCACCTTGGTGCCCGCGACGATCGCCTCGCCGGAGGCGAACAGCGCTTTGCGGGCGTGGAGGTTCGCCCGGTCGATCGCGTCGGGGGAGGTGACACCGGCCGGGACGCAGCGGAAGACGAGCGTGGAGAGCCGCGGCTCGACGACCACGTCGAAGCGCGGGTCGGCGGCGAGCAGCTGCCACCCCTCCGCGGCCAGGTCGCAGACCTCGTCGAACAGCTCCCCGATACCGTCCGCGCCCATGACGCGGAGCGTCATCCAGAGCTTGAGCGCGTCGAACCGGCGGGTCGTCTGGAGCGACTTGTCGACCTGGTTGGGTATCCGTTCCTCGGCCATCCGGCGCGGGTTCAGATACTCCGCGTGGTACGTCGCGTGCCGCAGGGTCGCCCGGTCGCGGACCAGCAGGGCCGATGAACTCACCGGCTGGAAGAAGGATTTGTGGTAGTCCACGGTGACCGAGTCGGCGTGCGCGATGCCTTCGAGCAGCGCGCCCCGCGCACGGGAGGCGAGCAGTCCGCAGCCGTACGCGGCGTCCACGTGCATCCAGACGGCGAACTGCTCGCAGAGCGCGGCGATCTCGGGCAGCGGGTCGATGGAGCCGAAGTCCGTGGTGCCGGCGGTGGCGACGACGGCCATCGGGACGGATCCCTCGGCGACGCACTGTTCCAGCGCGCGGGCGAGGGCCACGGCCCGCATCCGCTTGTCGCGGTCGACGGGGACGGAGATGACGGCCTCCGGTCCGAGGCCGAGGAGCTTGGCGGACTTCTGCACGCTGAAGTGGCTGCACTCGGAGGTGAGGATCCGCAGCCGGGTGAAGTGCTCCGGGCGGACCTTCGCCTCCTCCCGCGCCAGCAGCAGGGCCTGGAGGTTGGACTGCGTACCGCCGCTGGTGAAGATGCCGTCGGCGGCCGGTCCGAGCCCGATCCGCTCGGTGGTCCAGTCGATCAGCCGACGCTCGATGAGGGTGCCGCCCGCGCTCTGGTCCCAGGTGTCCAGGGAGGAGTTGATCGCGGAGAGCACGGCCTCGCCGAGCACGGCGGGTATGACGACCGGACAGTTGAGGTGGCCCAGGTAGCGGGGGTGGTGGAAGTAGACGGCGTCACGGAGGTAGACCTCGCCGAGCTCGTCGAGGGCGGCGGCCGCGTCGCCCAGCGGCCGGTCGAGGTCGATCGCGTCGACGACGGGGGAGAGCTCGTCGACACCGATCCCACTGAAGGGGCGCTCGGCGGCGGCGAGCGTGGCCGCTACCCGTTCCACTCCCGCGGAGACGGTGTGCCGATAGTGCTCCGCGGTCGTGTTGTTGAGCAGGTGCGAACGCATGGGGGGCCTCCCGGGTGAGGGGAACTTCATCGCGGCCCTCCGGGCAGGAAGGGGGGACGAGGGCGCGATGTCGAAGTAAGGTGAGCCTAACCTAACTCGGAATGGGTCATTCCTCTCACCCCCTCGGGTGCACGGCTTGTCCGCTTTCCCTCCTCTGTCCCCAAGGCCGGGCAGCAGGTGTCGTCGCCGGTCACGCAGGCCCGTGAGGGGCGCTCGGCGTGAAGCGAGGGAGCTCGTCGGTTCGTGGGCGGTCGTCCGGGGCGGCTTGTTCTCCTCAGCCGACATCGCGAACGGCCGCCGCCGCTCCCGTCGGAGTGGGAGCGGCGGCGGCCGTCTGCGCGGGCAGGGCGTTCAGGGCCGGGGCGTGGACCGCGTCCCGGCCGGGACGGAGCGTGGGCCGCGTCCGGGCCGGCCGGGACGGAGCAGGGTCAGTGCTTCGGCGGGTTTGACACCACCCAGTCGGAGTTCCGGAAGTGGGTGGAGATCCCGTTCCCCTCCTGGGACTTGTCGGGGGGCCCGGAACCGGGGAACAGCGACGGCGCGATGGGCCGGCCCAGCCGCTCCTCCCATACGGTCGACCACTTCTCGAGCTCCGGGAAGGCCTCCTGGACCGCCGTCCGGTTGACGAAGCTGTACTTCTGATGAATGAACCCCGCGCGGAGGTCCTTGTCGCTGAGCTTTCCCGCGCTCTTCAGCTCGTCCCACTTCGCTCGGGCCTCGGCCACCATGACGTCGGAGGAGATCTGGAAGTCCCCGTCGCTGGGTCCGAACGGCTTCCCGTTCTCGTCGAGCATCCCCAGCTTGTGCAACGCGCCGAACGGGCGGCGTGCCGGGCGCTCGGCGGGAGGTGTGGAGCCCATCCACTCCTGGAACCTCGCCAGCGCCACCGGCTGCCCCGCCAGGTCCCGTTCGGTCGGGAAGTCCTTGTGGCGGCCCGAGAAGAAGAACGCCCATGACCCCTGGAGCCGTACGTCATAGTCCTGGGGGCGCTCGCAGGCGGAGCACAGGGCCCTGAACAGGGCGGCCGACATGCGCTTGAACTGGTGGGGAGTCGTACCCAACGGCGCCCGATAGTGACGCCACCACCTGACCTGCTGCCGCGTCAGCCCGAGGAATTCCAGGTCCCGTGGCTGGACGCGGTATCCCGTGTCATCGTGCGGCCATGCGCGGCTTCCCTCGCTCTGGCTTCCCGGGACTCTGCCGTCGGCGTCGATGATCCCCTCGGCCTGAGCCTTCTGACGCCTTTTGAGGAACCCCGGGTCCTCGTCGGCCGACGGGCCCGCCGGGGCGGCCTGCCCGTGGATGCTCGCTGTGACCGGCCAGGAGGTTACCGCCGCGGTCGGGGCGACCGCGGGACCTGACAGAACCAGTGCCGCGAGGGCCAGTACTCCCAGCCTCAGACGCTGACGTGACACTCTTTCGCCTCCAGTGGAAAACACTTCGCATGGCTCGCGCCGATCGCGTTCCATGACTCAGAGTTACGCATATCGCTGCGTGTCACCGTCACAGCCACGCCGACCTCGACGGCCCGAGCCACCCGGTGCCCGGAGGCGGGGGACGTGGGTGGGTGATCACCGGGCCGATCATGGGTGGCCCGGCGTCGTCGGGCGGTGATTCCGGGCACGACCACCGGAACGGGTGATCCTCGGACGGAGCTCTGGCCGGTGACCGGGCAGTGAGCGTCTTCGCTGGTCACGCAGGCCCGTCGAGAGTCTCTCGGCGTGGCGCAACGGAGCGCGGTGGTGCGGACAGCCGTCCAGGACGGCTGCTTCCCGAAGAGGTCCGTCGCCGTGCTGTCACGTCCTTTCGACCAGTGACGGCCGAGGCCGTGGAGTCGCCGCCGGGCACCGCCCCGGACCGCCGCTCCTTCGCCATCGCCCTACAGGCCGCCCGTGACCGGGTCGCCCAGACCGCCGCCGTCATCACCGGCGGCCCTCTCTTCCGGCTCGTCGGAGGGGCCACCGGCGGTGACGAGCCCCGCTTCCGCTTCGGCCTGCCGGGACTGTTCCTCGGGGAGTCCGCGCCTCCAGTACGCGGTGGACGTCACCCGCTCACGGTCGAAGCCCCGCTCCTGGACGAGGTGGTGACGCAGCGCCCGTACCCCGGACGCCTCGCCCGCGATCCACGCGTACGGAGTGCCGCCGGGCAGTTCGGCGGCGCGCACGGTCTCCACACCACAGGCGGCGCCCTCGTTCCGGACGAGCCAGCTGATCCGGGCCTTCGCCGCCGTGTTCAGCGCCTGCCGGTCCTCGGTGCGCGGTACCTCCAGCCAGACCCGGGCCGGCAGCCCCGCGGGAAGCCACTCCAGGGCAGCGGCCGCGGCGGGCAGGGCGGTCTCGTCGGCCCGGATCAGCACCCAGTCGGTGTCGGCCGGCGGCCGGAAGCGCACGGCCGCGTTCTCCGCCGCCGTGGGGCCCAGCACCGTGAGCCGGTCGCCGGGGGAGGCCGCCATCGCCCACCGGCAGCCGGGGCCGCCGGTGTCGTGCAGCACGAAGTCGAGGTCGACCTCGGTGGTGCCGTCCGCCCGCAGCCGCTGGGCCCGCACGGCATACGAACGCGTCACCGCCCGGTCGTCCTCGGGCACCGCCCGCCGTTCCGCGTGCCGCGCCCCGCTGCCGTCCGCCGGGGCCGCCGCCTCGCTCGCGCCCGGGCGGGGCAGCAGGATCGACAGGCTCTGGTCGCGGCCCCCGCCGCTGAAGCCGTCGGCTCCCGGCCCTCCGAGCGTGACCCGGAGGACGGACGGGCCCAGCCGTCTGGTCCGCAGGACGATCAGCCCGAAGAGCCGGAACGGGGCGACTTCGCGGGCGGTGGCGGTCGTCGACGTCAACGGGGCTCCTCCGGGGCAGGCCGGAGCGGCGGACGGACGGGCCCGGCTTCCGACTGGGGCGATCCAAGGAAAGGTTAGCCTACCCTTGCTTGGCGGAGTGGTGTGATGCCCCTGAGCGCCGCCTCAGACCCCGAACTCCGCCCGGCAGGCCGCGAGTCCCTCCATGGTCACGTCCACCTTCCGGTGCGCCTCCCACCGGGCCCGGTCCAGGCGCAACCGCCGCAGAGTGACGGGAGCCCCCCGTACGACACCCGTCTCCAGTCCGTCGTCCATGTACCCCAGCCGCCGCGAGACCCCGAGCGAACGGGGGTTGTCGGTCATGGCGGCGGAGACCGCGTACCGTGCGCCGAGCCCGGCGAACGCGAGGTGAAGGGCGGCGGCGCGCATCTCCGTACCGAGCCCCCGGCCCTGGTGCGGGAGCCCGAGCCACGACCCGGTCTCGGCCTGCCGAAGTACCCCGAACTGCCGCCCCATCAGGTCCTGTCGGCCGATGACGTTTCCCTCGTGAAGGACGGCCAGGCTGAGCGTCCAGTCCTGGGCGGTCCAGCCGGCCACGGTCCCCAGCAAGTGCTGGAAGACCGACCGCCCCACCTCCTCGGGCGTCCCGTCGGTCCACGGCACGTTGAACGGCATGCGGCCCGCGTCGTGCACACCGTGAGCCGCCACCGAGGCCAGCTCGTCCAGGAGCCCGAGGTCGGGGAGCCGCAGTTCGAGGCGCGGAGTGCGGAGGCGAAGTCCGTAGAGGGGCCAGTGGTGGCCCGTGAGATCCATGAGCAGACTCTGCCGGACCTGCGCGCGAGGTGTCGACCGCAATACGGGGCGGGGCGGCGTACGGCTGTGGGGTGCGAGCGGGGGCTCGCGGCGTACGGCTGCCGGGTGCGAGCGGGGCTCGCCCGCACCCAGCGGCAGTGCCTCCCGTCCGCGTCTTCAGGCGCCGATCGCGGCGGGCCGCTCGACGCCGGTCGTGGCGCCGTTCCCGCCCGGCGCGGCCGAGCCGCCCCCACCGCCGTTGCCGGACGAGGGCCCGCCCGTCGCGGCCGTCCGCCGCGCGCGGAGACCGAACGCGCTGACGGCGGCGGCGGTCAGGGCGGCGGCCAGCGGGACGGCCAGGGCCGCCCGGTACCCGTCGAGGAGGGCGGCAGGTGAGGTTCCTTCCGTGGCAACGGTGTTGACGGCGGCCACCGCCGACAGCCCCAGCGCGGCCCCGAACTGGAAGGACGTGTAGAGCAGCCCGCCCGCCACCCCCTGCTCCTCCTCGGCGATGCCGCCGGTGGCCACGATGGTGAGGGGCCCGTAGACCAGGGAGAAGGCCACGCCCAGGAGGAGCAGGCCCGGGAACATCGCCGCGTACGTCCAGTCCGCGGCGAGCGGCAGGAACAGGGCGTACGACAGCGACGCGACGAGCAGCCCGCCGAAGATGAGCCGGGCGTTGCCGAACCGGGCCACCAGCCTCGGAGTGAGGAGCGGCGACAGGACCGCGTCCACGCCGATCACGATCAGCGCGAGACTGGTCCGCAGGGGCGACCAGCCGCGCAGTTCCTGGAGGTACAGCACGGCGATGAACTGGAAGCCGAAGAACCCGGCGGCGAAAAGCAGTCCCGACACATTGGCGCGGACCAGCGCCCCGCTGCGGAAGAGGCCCAGGCGCACCAGCGGTGAGGAGGAGGCGCGCTCGATCAGGACGAACGCGAGAAAGAGGAGCAGGGCCGCGCCGATCGTACCGACGGTCCAGACGGCCGGCACGTGCGTCGCCCGCTCGACGCCGAAGACGAGCAGCAGGATCCCCGCGGTGACGGCGACCGCTCCGGCCAGGTCGACGCCCTGCCCGGCGCGCTCCGGGCGGGGCGAGGCGGGGACGAGCGCCAGCGCGGCGAGAAGGATGCCGAACGAGAGGACGACCGGGGCGAAGAACACCCAGCGCCAGTCGATGGCGGAGAGCAGCCCGCCGACGACCAGGCCGATCGAGAAGCCCCCGGCGGCAGTGCCCGCGTAGACCAGCAGAGCCTTGTCGCGCTGCCGCCCCTCCGGGAAGCCAGTGGTGATGATCGACAGTCCGGCCGGGGTCATGAAGGCCGCCGCGATCCCCGTCACGAAGCGGGCGGCAACCAGCATCCAGCCCTCGGTGGCCAGCCCGCCCAGACCGGAGAAGAGCAGGAACACCACGAGCCAGAGGACGAACATCCGGCGGCGGCCGAACAGGTCGGCCGCCCGCCCGCCCAGCAGCATGAAACCGCCGTAGCCCAGGACGTACGCGCTCATCACCCACTGGAGCGTGCCGGTGGACAGGTCCAGGTCCTCGCGGATCGCGGGCAGGGCGACGTTGAGCATGGCCACATCGATGCCCTCCAGAAAGATCGCGCCGCACAGGACGAGCAGCACACCCCGGGCGCGGCCGGTCATGCGGTCACTGCTCGATCCCGGAAGGGGCGGTGATGAGGGCATGGGGTCTCTCCTTGAGTGCGGGCGAAACGGGCATGGCGAGACGCCGCGACGGCGTCCGGCAGGAACAGGGTTGGCGAACGCAGGCGTCAAGCAGCCAAGGTCGGCGTCGAGTTACCGATGCGCCGGTCGGTTCCCTCTTGTAACCACTCGAAGCTTGCGGCACCGTGGGGAGGTATGGAAGAAGGCACTTCGAAGTCACCGAGTAACTGCGCGGATACCGGCGTCGGTCAGGACTACGACATCAGCCAGTGGGACGTCCGCGAGGGATGCGAGGTGCGGCAGATCCTCGACCGCGTCGCGGACAAGTGGTCGCTCCTCGCCATCGCCCACCTGGAACGCCGCACGCTGCGCTTCTCCGAGCTGCGCCGGCTGATCGAAGGCATCAGTCAGCGCATGCTGACGGTGACTCTGCGCCAGCTCGAACGCGACGGCCTGGTGCGGCGCACGGTCTACCCCGTCGTCCCGCCCCGTGTGGAGTACGAGTTGACGGAACTCGGCGCGACGCTGCACACGACGATCAGAACCCTGGTCGACTGGACCGAGAGCCACCAGCAGGAGATCGCGCAGGCGCGTGCCGACTACGACGCCCGCAAGGAAGCCGAGGTGTCGGCCTCCTGAGACCGTGGGTCTTCACCAGGCCCGCCGCACCGGTACCGCACTACAGTGAAGCGGTGAACTCACCCCGGGAAAACGCCGTTTCGCGCGTGAGCGAGGACGACCGCGAGAGCGCCGTGCGGCGTGTGCGGGAGGCGTACGCCGACGAGCACATCGGGCACGAGGAGATGGACGAGCGCCTCGGCCGGGTGCTGGCCGCCACGACGCGGGGCGAGCTCGCGGCGGCCGTCGACCTGCTCCCGGCGGAGGACCCGGGCACCACGGCGACGATCGCCGCCGCCGGCGGACGGATCAAGCGACGGGGCGCCTGGCGGGTCCCCCGCGTCCTCAAGGTCGAGTCCGCCTTCGGGCGGCTGCGGCTGGACCTGTCCCGGGCGATCATCGAGTACCCGGTCGTCGACATCGAGCTGAGCCTCGGCACCGGCAACGCGAGCATCACGGTGCCGCGCGACGCGATCGTCGAGGTCGAGGGTCTGACGACCGGCTGGAAGGACCTGCGTTACAGGCCCCGGCAGCCGACCCGGCCCGGCGCGCCGCGTATCCGCTTCTCGGGGGCGGTCGGATACGGCCGGCTGAGGATCCGCCACGCCCGGCGCTGAGGCGGCCGCGTCCAGAACCCGGTCGAACTCGGTCGCGCGGATGCTCCGGAAGCCGGTGGGGATCTCGAACTCGCAACGCGCCGGCCCCGGGCGGGCCCCACCCCGGGCGGCCTACGCGAAGGCGGCGGTGGGAAGCGGAGCCTGGAAGTCCGCCCACGGGACCCGGATTCCGTGCGCGCTCTCGAGGAAGCGGAGGAAGGCGGCGTCGGGAGGTTCCTCGCCGGTATACGCGAACCCCGGCACCCTTCGCTCGTCGGCGTCTGCCGAATGGCGCACGCCGGGCTCGTAGTAGGCCAGTACCCGGCCGTCGACGGCATAGCCGACCTCGTGTTCGCCGTTCACGCTGCGGAAGACGGTGTACGCGCGAGTGCCCTGGGACAGCGCCGCCAGGTGGTCAGGGGCACGGCTGGTGATGCTTTCGATCGCGTAGGCCCAGCCGGGAACCGCGCCCGCGCGAACGAGTACCCCCGGATGCGAGAGAAACCCAGCCGCCGTCAGACGGGCCACCAGGCTCTCGTCCTCCCGGTCGAGGAAGTCCAGGTCACTCAGATGACCGTCCTCGGGCCGCATCCGGAGCTCGGCCACCACGTCATCGGACAACTCGTGGACGTGATGCGGCTCCGCGCCCATCCGCACGAGCAGATCCCGCGGCCCGATGCCTTCGCACAGTGTGAAGGTGTAACCCAAGTCGTACGCGGTCGATATCCACCGCAACCCGTTCGCCATGTCCGCCCTCCTCGCACCCGCCGACGCACTCGGCGACGTGGTCCAGTCCCCGCGTGTCGACAGCAGGTTCTCACTCTGATCGGTGGGGCGAGGCCCTGCTTCGTGTAGCCCGGCGTCGCCCACTGCTCGCAGGAGAGTGCAGTGCGGTTCACCCGGCCAGGGCGAAGGCCGATGCGCCGGTCCTGCCCGTTGCGAAGTGTGTACGCGGGTCGCGCCCCACCACGCCGGCACGGTACGACCGACCAGCCGCTCCGCGTTTCAGTGCCTGTGCCCTGGCGGCGTCTGCGAGGGAGGCGGCCGACGGCGGCGCGCTTCGAAGGGAAGAAGTCTCGGATGCGGCGTGGCTGCCGGCAGACGCTCGCGCGTCGCGGAAGTCGGGCCGCAGGGTGTTGAGCGCCCTGTGCTGCGTGGCACCCCGTGACATGGCCCATGGGGCTGTCGGGCTTGACCGGCCGCCACGCAATGTTCCACGGCGGCCGGCCGGCAGCCCGGGTGTCGGGAGGCGGCGGATCAGCCCGGCAGCCCCAACTCCCTTGCGATCAGCATCCGCTGCACCTCGCTGGTTCCCTCGCCGATCTCCAGGATCTTCGAGTCGCGCCACATCCGCGCCACCGGATACTCGTTCATGAAGCCGTAGCCGCCGTGGATCTGGGTCGCCTCCCGGGCGTTGTCCACCGCGACCGTCGATGAGTACAGCTTCGCGATCGCCGCCTCCTTCTTGAACGGTTCGCCCGCCACCAGCCGCGAGGCCGCGTCGCGCCAGCCCACCCGGGCCATGTGCGCGCGCATCTCCATGTCGGCGATCTTGAACTGGATCGCCTGGTTCGCGCCGATCGGCCGGCCGAACGCGTGGCGCTCGGCCGCGTACTTCACCGACTCGTCCACGCAGCCCTGTGCCAGTCCCGTGGCCAGCGCCGAGATCGCGACCCGGCCCTCGTCCAGGATCCGCAGGAACTGCGCGTAGCCCCGGCCCTCCTCGCCCAGGAGGTTCGCCGCCGGGACGCGGACGTCGGAGAAGGACAGCTCGCGGGTGTCCGAGGCGTTCCAGCCGACCTTGGAGTAGGGGGCGGCGACCGTGAAGCCGGGAGTGCCGGAGGGGACGATGATCGCGGAGATCCGGGGGCGGCCGTCCTCCTTGCGGCCCGTCACCGCCGTCACCGTGACCAACTCGGTGATGTCCGTACCGGAGTTGGTGATGAAGCACTTCGAGCCGTTGATCACCCACTCGTTCGTGGCCTCGTCCAGCACCGCCGTCGTGCGCGTGCCGCCCGCGTCCGAGCCGCCGTCCGGCTCGGTCAGGCCGAACGCGCCCAGCGCCTCGCCCGCGCACAGCTTCGGCAGCCACTGCCGCTTCTGCTCCTCCGTCCCGAACAGGTGCAGCGGCATCGCGCCCAGCGAGACCCCGGCCTCCAGGGTGATCGCCACCGAGGAGTCGACCCGGGCCAGCTCCTCCAGGGCGATCCCGAGCGCCAGGTAGTCGCCGCCCATACCGCCGTACTCCTCCGGGAACGGCAGCCCGAAGAGGCCCATGCGGCCCATTTCCCGCACGATCTCGTACGGGAACTCGTGGCGCTCGTAGAAGTCGCCGATCTTCGGCGCGACCACGTCGTGCGCGAACGCCTCGACCGTGCGGCGCAGTTCCTCGTGCTCGGCGGTCAGCCGGTGGTCCAGGGACATGGGTGGCTCACTCCTTGTGGGAGGGGGAAGGGGAGGAAGGTGTCAGGGCGCGGACCGTGCGGGATGGGCTCGGTCGGCCCAGGTGTCCGGCCAGCCATACGCTGGTGGCGGTCAACTCGGCGAGGTCGACGCCTGTTTCGATGCCGAGGCCGTCGAGCATCCACACGAGGTCCTCGGTGGCGAGATTGCCCGTGGCGCTCTTCGCGTACGGGCAGCCGCCCAGGCCGCCCGCCGAGGCGTCGACCGTGCTCACTCCGTGCTGGAGCGCCGCCAGGGTGTTGGACAGCGCCTGGCCGTACGTGTCGTGGAAGTGGACGCCGATGGACCGGGTGGGGACGGACGCCTCGTTCAGCGCTGTCAGCAGGGCGGTCACGTGGCCCGGCGTCGCCACCCCGATCGTGTCGCCCAGCGACAGCTCGTCGCAGCCCAGGTCCAGCAGCGCCTTCGCGACCTTGACCACCTGTGCCACGGGCACCGCGCCTTCCCACGGATCGCCGAAGCACATCGACAGGTACCCGCGCACGTACACCTTCTCCGCCTTGGCGCGGGCCACCACCGGTTCGAACATGGCCAGCGACTCGTCCACGGTCCGGTTCAGGTTGCGCGTGGCGAACGTCTCCGTCGCCGAACCGAACACCGCGATCGACCGGGCCCCGAGCGCCAGCGCCCGGTCCAGTCCGCGTTCGTTCGGCACGAGCACCGGGAGGGAGACGTCGCCCACGTCCGCGATGTCCCCGAGGAGGGGGAACAGGGCCTCCGCGTCCGCCAGTTGGGGCACCCACTTCGGGTGCACGAAGCTCGTCGCCTCGATCGTGGTCAGGCCGGCCACCGCCAGGCGGCGGATGAACTCCGCCTTCACCTCCGTCGGGACGGTCCCCTTCTCGTTCTGGAGGCCGTCCCGCGCGCCTACTTCGTGGATGCGGACCCGGGCCGGCAGTCCGGGGGCCGGCACCTCCATGGGGAGCGTGCGCGTGGTCATGAGCCCTCCTCGACCGAAGCAGCCGCCACGGGGGCCACGACCGCCAGGATCTGGTCCATCGCGACCGTCGCGCCCGCCGTGACGTCCAGCTCGGTGACGGTTCCCGCGTGCGGGGCGGAGATGACGTGCTCCATCTTCATCGCCTCCACCACGAGCAGGCTCTGTCCCGCCTCGACCTCGTCCCCGACGGCGACCTTCACCACGGTGACCGTGCCCGGCATCGGGGCCGCCAGGGTGTCCGCCCCGGCCCGGCCCGCCCCGCTCAGGGACGCCTCCACCGGATCGTGGTCCTGGACGTGCCAGGTGTCGCCGTCCCGGCCGAGCCAGTCCCCGGAGCGGTGGAAGTGGCCCACCGAGCCGTCGAGTTCGACCGTGACCCGGTCCGCCGTGACCGTCGCGGAGGCCGGAGCGCCGTACGTCACCGGGTCCGTGCCCGCCACCCGCAGCGGGAAGAGCAGCGGTGCCGGCGTTCCCCCCGTCCGCCACCCGTTCGGCACCGAGAACGGGTCCGTCCAGCCGCCCGGGTCCGGCCGGGGCTCCAGCGCCTCCCGGCGGACCGCCGCCGCCGCCGCGTACACCTCGTCCGGCACCCCGTCCGGCACCAGGCCCTCCGCCTCGCGCTCCACCAGACCGGTGTCCAGGTCGCCGGAGACCACGTCCGGGTGGGCCAGCAGACGGCGCAGGAAACCGGCGTTGGTCGGGACGCCCAGGATCACCGTGTCCGCGAGGGCCGCCCGCAGCTTGCGCAGCGCGCTCGCGCGGTCGGGGCCGTACGCGATGACCTTCGACAGCATCGGGTCGTACAGGCTGCCCACCGGCACGCCCTCGCTGAGCCCCGAGTCGGTCCGCACCCCGCCGCCCTGCGGCTCGCGCAGGGCCAGCACCGTACCGCCGGAGGGGAGGAAACCCCGGGCGGGGTCCTCGGCGCAGACGCGGGCCTCGATCGCCCAGCCGGTCAGGGTGATGTCCTCCTGCGCGTACGGCAGTCGCTCGCCGGACGCCACCCGCAGCTGCCACTCCACCAGGTCCACACCGGTGATCAGCTCGGTCACCGGGTGCTCGACCTGGAGGCGGGTGTTCATCTCCATGAAGTAGTACGAGGCCGGGTCGTCGCCCGGGACGATGAACTCCACCGTGCCGGCGCCCGCGTACCCGCAGGAGCGCGCCGCCTGTACGGCCGCCTCGCCCATGGCCGCCCGGGTCTCCTCGTCGAGGAAGACCGAAGGGGCCTCCTCGATGATCTTCTGGTGGCGGCGCTGGAGCGAGCACTCGCGCTCGCCGAGGTGGATCACGTTGCCGTGGGCGTCGGCCAGCACCTGGATCTCGATGTGGCGCGGCCGGTCGATCCACCGCTCCACGAGGAGGGTGTCGTCGCCGAAGGAGGCCCGCGCCTCGCGGCGGGCCGCCGCGATCTCCTCCGCCAGCACCGCCGCGTCGCGGACCAGGCGCATGCCCTTGCCGCCGCCGCCCGCGCTCGGCTTCAGCAGCACCGGCACGCCGATCTCCCGCGCCGCTTCCTCCAGTTGGGCATCGGTCAGGCCGCTTCCGGAGGAGCCGGGCACGACCGGGACCCCGGCCGCCGCGACCGTCTCCTTGGCGCGGATCTTGTCGCCCATGAGGGAGATCGCGGAGGCGGGCGGGCCGATGAAGACCAGCCCCGCGTCCGCGCACGCCTGGGCGAAGCCGGCGTTCTCCGCCAGGAAGCCGTACCCGGGGTGCACGGCCTGCGCGCCCGTGCGGCGGGCCGCCTCCAGGAGCGCGGCCACGTTCAGATAGCTCTCGGACGCGGGCGGCGGGCCGATCCGGACCGCCGTGTCCGCCTCCCGTACATGCCGGGCGTCCGCGTCCGCGTCGCTGAAGACCGCGACCGAGCGCACGCCCTGCTCCCGCAGGGTCCGGATCACCCGGACCGCGATCTCGCCGCGGTTGGCGACCAGAACGGTGTCGAACATCGTCATCTGTTCCTCACATCCGGAAGACGCCGAAGCCGGGCCCGGCCGGGTCCTTCTGGGGCAGCGGGGCGTTGGCGCAGGCCGTGAGCGCGAGGCCCAGGACCTGCCGGGTATCCACGGGGTCGATCACACCGTCGTCCCAGAGCCGGGCGGTCGCGTAGTAGGCGTTGCCCTGGGTCTCGTACTGGGCGCGGATCGGGGCCTTGAACGTCTCCTCGTCCTCGGCGCTCCAGCCGTCGCCGAGCTGGTCGCGCTTGACGGTGGCCAGCACGGAGGCGGCCTGCTCGCCGCCCATCACCGAGATCTTGGCGTTCGGCCACATCCACAGGAAGCGGGGGCTGTAGGCCCGGCCGCACATCGAGTAGTTGCCCGCGCCGTACGAACCGCCGACCACGACCGTCAGCTTCGGCACGCGGGTGCAGGCCACGGCCGTGACCATCTTCGCCCCGTGCTTGGCGATGCCGCCCGCCTCGTAGTCCCGGCCGACCATGAAGCCGGAGATGTTCTGGAGGAAGACGAGCGGGATGCCGCGCTGGTCGCACAGCTCGATGAAGTGCGCGCCCTTCTGGGCCGACTCGGAGAACAGGATCCCGTTGTTCGCGACGATCCCGACCGGGTGGCCGTGGACGCGGGCGAAGCCGGTGATCAGTGTCTGCCCGTACTCCGCCTTGAACTCCTGGAACCGGGAGCCGTCCACCACCCGGGCGATCACCTCGCGTACGTCGTACGGGGTGCGGGAGTCCACCGGGACGGCGCCGTACAGCCCGGCCGGGTCCACCTTCGGCTCCTCGGCCGGCTCGACCGACCAGGGGAGCGGGGCACGGTCCGGGAGGGTCGCGACGATGTTGCGGACGATCCGCAGGGCGTGCGCGTCGTCCTCCGCGAGATGGTCGGTGACCCCCGACGTACGGGAGTGGACCACGCCGCCGCCCAGCTCCTCCGCCGTGACGACCTCGCCGGTGGCGGCCTTCACCAGCGGCGGGCCGCCGAGGAAGATCGTGCCCTGGTCGCGGACGATGACGGCCTCGTCGCTCATCGCCGGGACGTACGCCCCGCCCGCCGTGCAGGAACCCAGCACCGCCGCGATCTGCGGGATGCCGGCCCCCGACATTCGGGCCTGGTTGTAGAAGATCCGCCCGAAGTGGTCCCGGTCGGGGAAGACCTCGTCCTGCATCGGCAGGAACGCGCCGCCCGAGTCGACCAGATAGAGGCAGGGGAGACGATTCTCCAGCGCGACTTCCTGGGCGCGCAGGTGCTTCTTCACGGTCATCGGGTAGTACGTGCCGCCCTTGACGGTCGCGTCATTGGCGACGATCACGCATTCCCGGCCGCTGACCCGCCCGATCCCGGCGATCACCCCGGCGGCCGGGGCGGCGCCCCCGTACAGCCCCTCGGCGGCCAGCGGGGCCAGCTCCAGGAACGGCGAACCCGGGTCGAGGAGGGTGTCCACCCGGTCCCGGGGGAGCAGCTTGCCGCGCGCCTCGTGGCGGGCCCGCGCCTTCTCACCCCCGCCCAGCCGTGCCGTGGCGAGGCGTCCCGCCAGCTCGTCGGAGAGCGCGCGATGAGCCGCCTCGTTGGCCTGCCAGGCCTCCGAGGCGGGATCGGCCGCGCTCGCCAGGACCGGTGCCTGCTGCATCGTGTCGAGCCCCCTTGCCCGTACCGCGATAGTCAACCGCTGCTGTCTCTGCTGACACTTGTCTACCGCTGACACTGCTGTTAGTGATCGTTAACGCGTTTCCCTCAGGTTAACGAGCGCTAACGACCCTGTCTAGAATGAATCCTCATGAGCACCCATGCCGCCGCCCGCGTCGCGGCCCCCACCCGCCGCGAGCAGATCCTCCGGGAGGCCGCCCGCCTCTTCGCCGAGCGCGGCTTCCACGGCGTCGGCGTCGACGAGATAGGCGCCGCCGTCGGGATCAGCGGTCCCGGTCTCTACCGCCACTTCCCCGGCAAGGACGCGATGCTCGCCGAGCTTCTGGTGGGCATCAGTGAACGTCTGCTGGAAGGCGGCCGCATGCGGGTGACGGAGGACGCCGCCCGGGGCGACGGCTCCCCCGAGGCCCTCCTGGACGCGCTCATCGAGGGTCACATCGACTTCGCCCTCGACGACCGCCCCCTGATCACCCTCCACGACCGCGAGCTGGACCGGCTGCGCGACACGGACCGCAAGCGGGTGCGCCGGCTCCAGCGGGAGTACGTCGAGGTCTGGGTCGGCGTCGTCCGCGCCCTCTACCCGTCGTTGCCCGAGAACCGGGCCCGTGTCACCGTGCACGCCGTCTTCGGCCTGCTGAACTCCACCCCGCACCTGGCCCGCCCCGAGACCCTGCCCGGCCGCGCCGTGACCGCCGCCCTGCTGCACCGGCTGGCCCGGGGCGCCTTCGCCGCCGCGGAACCCTCCTGAGCAGCGGCTTCGCCTCCTGAGCAACCTCGGACGGGGTTCGCGCGTCTGTCCGGTCGACACCTAACGATGCGGGGAGTCGCACCATGGCCGTCTCACTGGGCGAAGAGATCATGCTGCTGTCGCTGGACGACACCACCGGCGCGGCGAAGGGGGAGACCGCCGCCCGCTGGGGCGTGGCGGCCGGGATGCTCCTGGAACTGGTCATGGCGGGCCGCGTCACGGTGAAGGGCGGCCGTGTCGAGGTCTTCGACCCGTCCCCCACGGGCGACCCGCTCCTGGACGGACGGCTCGACCGGCTGGCGCGCTGGGTCCACGGGGCGTCCAGCAGCCGCAAGGTCACCGACTGGCTGACCCGGGACCACGCCAAGGGCTCGCAGGACGTCGTGGAGAGCCTCTGCGCCCGCGGTCTGGTGACCGAGGAGAAGCACCGGGCCCTCGGCGTCTTCCCCGTCCGCCGCTACCCGGAGGCCGACGGGACCGTCGAGCGGGAGCTGCGCGCCCGGCTGGCCGCCGCGGTGCTGCACGGGGCAGAGCTGGACGCCCGCACCAGCTCCCTCGTCGCCCTGCTGCACGCCACGGGCATGCACCCCCAGGCCTTCCCCGGCCTGCCGAGGAAGCAGGTCGCCCCGCGCATGGCCCACATCGCCGAAGGGCACTGGGCGGGCGTGAGCGTGGGCGAGGCGATCCGCAACCTCCAGGCGGCGATCTCCACGGTGACCGTGGTGACGGTGCTCTCGGTGGTGTCGTAGGGCCGCCGCATCCGGGCCGTGCCAGGGCCGCATCCCCGCCGCATCCGGGCCGCATCTGGGCCGCATCCGGGCCGCATCTGGGCCGCACCCGGGGAAGCGCCCGGGCCGAGGCGGCCGTCAGTCCCGCGCTGTCAGGCCCGCGCAGCTGTCAGGTGCCGGTCCGCCCAGGCGGCGAACGAGGTCACCGGAATCCCCAGCTCCGTGGCGAGTTCGGGACGGGCCGGCTGCGTGATGGCGTTGCTCCACAGGTGTCCGGCGCCCCAGGCCGGCATCCCCGCCGCGAGGGCCTCGTCGAGATCCATGGACGGGGCCTTGACCGGCACGCCCCACGCGGTGGACAGCACCCCGGCCACCTGCTCCATCGTGAGCCGGTCGCCCGCGAGTTCCAGCTCCACCCCGTGGAAGCGGTCGGGGTCCCGTACGGCGCGGGCGACGGCCGCGCCGATGTCCTCGCAGGCCACCAGCGCCAGGGTCGTGTCCGGCCGGATCACCGTCGCGAGACCGCCGCCGGGGCCGTCCGGCGCCAGCTGGGGCAGGTTCTCCATGAAGAACGCGGGCTTGACCACGGTCCAGCGGGCGAAGCCCGCCCCGCGCACCGCCTCCAGGATGGCCTGCTTGGTGTCGAAGTAGGGCTCCATCGCCGCCCAGCGGCCCTCCGCCCAGCCCGGCGCCTGAGTGTGCACCCCGACCCCGCTGGTCGAGGACTGCACGAACTGCGGCACGCCCGCGGCCCGTGCCGCCTCGATGAGGTGCGTCGCCTGCGCCAGCTCCCCGGCGAAGTCGACGCCGCTCCCGCTCATCGGCGGCATCTGCACCGAGAACACGGCCCGGACCCCCGCGCAGGCCGCGTCCAGCGAGGACCGGTCGGCCAGGTCCCCGGTCACCAGCTCGATCCCCAACGCCTCGACGGCCTTCGCGCGCTGCGTGTGCGGGTCGCGCACCAGGGCGCGCACCGGGATGCCGGCGGCCAGCAGGGCCCGTGCGGTGGCCCCGCCCTGGCGGCCGGTGGCGCCGGTGACCAGGACGGGGGCGGTACGTGATGCCACGGGGGTATCTCCTCGCGAACCGGGGAACGCAAAACGGCGGGGCCCGCCGTTTCCTCCCGGCTACGATATGGCGGGGCCCACCACTTAGCAACTGGAGTGAGAACGTGACCGGTCAGCGCGCGGACGCCCGCCGCAACTACAGCCGCATCCTCGCCGTGGCGGAGGCCGAGGTCGCCCGGCACGGAGCCGCCGCCTCCCTCGAACAGGTCGCCCGCACGGCAGGCGTCGGCTCCGCCACCGTGCGCCGTCACTTCCCCACCCGGCAGGCCCTCCTGGACGCGGTCTTCCAGGAGCGCATCCAGGCCCTCTGCGGGCGTGCGGCCGAGCTGAGCCGGACCGAGGACAGCCGCACCGCCCTGCTGGACTGGCTGCGCGCCTTCGTGGAGTACGCCGTCTCCGCCCGGGGGTTCGCGGACGCGCTGACCTACGAGCCGCCGACCGATGCGCCCGCGACCGATGCGCGTGCCGGTGACGCGCCTGCCGGTGACGCGCCGCACTCCTGCGGCGCGGTGCTCGACAGCGCGGCCGCCCCCCTGCTCCGGCGCGCGCTGCGCGACGGGACGGTCAGGCCGGGCGTCACCTTCCACGACCTGATCACCCTGGTCGTCGGCATCGCCCTGGCCACCGAGCACCACGCCGAACCGTCGGTCCAGGCCGACCGCCTCTTCACGCTCGCGGTCGAAGGCCTCAGCCCCAGTCCGTGAAGGCCGGGCGGCGGAGCGCCCCCGGTCGGCCGGCCCGGGCCCTGACCGGGCCCCGGACGTGGCCGGCCCCCCTGTTCCGGCCCATCCCGTTCCGGCCCGCCCCGTCAGCCGGCCGGAGCCGCCCAGCCCTGGCGGGCCGGGGCGAGAGGCGGCCCACGGCCCCCCGGTCAGCCGGCCCGGCCCCTGACCGAGACCCTGACCCGGTCGACCCGCATCGCGTGACCCGGCTCGGTCGCGGGGCCCACCGTCGCCCCGTCGGCCTCCGGCAGCTTGCCGCCGACCGCCACGTTCAGGATCAGGAACACCCCGTGGTCCACGGCCCGCTTCCAGGTCCCGGCGTCCATCGTGTCGGCCCGCACCCGGTGGTACACCCGGTCGTCCAGATACCAGCGCACCTCCTCCGCCCCGGGGGAGAGGTCGACCTCGACGGCGTACGTGCGGAACGCCCCACGGCAGTCCGCGCACGGCTGCGGACCTGACGTCAGCCCCACGGGCTCCTCGCACGGGCCGCCCTCCAGGACCCCGCAGTGCATCGAGCCGAAGAAGGCGTCCCGGCCGTTGACCGACTCCATCACGTCCAGCTCGCCGACCCCGGGCCAGCCGGTGTACCCGTCGCGCAGGTCCGCGCCCAGGGTCCAGAACGCGGGCCAGTAGCCCGCCGCCTCCGGCCCCGTCACGTCCGGCAGCGCGATCGACGCCTCGATCCGCAGCACCCCGCCGGGCGGCGGCGCGAAGTCGGACCGCACGGTCGTGATCCGGCCCGAACTCCACTGCCCGCCCTCCCTGGTGGGCACGATCTCCAGGGCGCCCTTCCCGTCCAGGCGCACGTTGTCGGTCGAGTCGGTCATGGTCTCGATCTCGCCGGTGCCCCACCGCGGGGCCGGGCAGCCGGGGTAGCAGGTGCCGAGGTCGTGACTCCAGTGCGCGGGGGAGGGGCGGCTGTTCGCCGGCCCGTCGAAGTCGTCCCGCAGCAGCTCGGTCCAGCCGTCCGCCCCGGGCCCGGCGGAAGGCGCGGGAGCGGGGCCGCCGGCCGGGGGCAGCCCGCCCGACTCCGTCAGCAGCCGCTCCAGCCGGGGGGCCAGCACGATGGCCGCCACGTTCGTCAGATGGGCGTCGTCCCGGTAGAGCAGGACCCGGTCCCGTACCGCCGGGCACGTCGGGCCGTCCCCCGGGCACAGCACCTGGTTCACGCCGACGGACCGCACGCCCGGCACCGCGCCCGCCGCGATCCGCCGTGCGAGTTCGTCCGCCGGGACCGCCTCCGCCCGGCTGAACGCGCAGGCGGCAGTGGAGTCCGGAGCGCCGGACACGCACGCGGGAACGTCCGTACCCGGTACGGGGGTGTCCTCGATGTACACGATCGGCGCGCCGGTCGCCCGCAGCGGCTTCAGCGTCTTCTCCCAGGCGGCGGAGAGGAGTTCGCGGTCGGCGGTGTACCGGTTGAGCGAGGCGATCACGATGAGCCGGGGCTTCGGCCCCGTACGCAGGCGGTCCAGGGCGTCGGCCCGCCAGGTGTCGCACTCCCGGTACTCGCGCCCCAACTGGGGGTTCTTCACCGTCAGTTCCGGAAGCGGGCAGCCCTGCTTCACCAGCTCCTGGAGGGCCCAGCCGCGCTGGGAGGCCAGCGCGAGCAGCGGGGAGAACCACTGCCCGGCGTGCGAGTCGCCGAGCAGGACGACGCGGTCGGGGCTGTCCACCGCCCCGAACAGGCACTTCGGGCTGCGGGTCACCGCCGGGGCGACCTGGCAGGCCCCGTCCGGCGGGAAGTCCTTCCGCGCCTGGGCCGGTCCCGGCACCAGCGGGCCGTCCGCGAGCGGGGAGCCGTCGGCCCGGGCGAGCAGCGAGGGGCCGGCGGCCGCACCCGGCGGGAGGCCCTTGGCGTCGACGGGGGTGGCCGGGCCCATCAGGTGCAGCGTCGTCGTGCCGACGACCAGCGCGAGCACGACCGGCAGGACGATGGCGGAGATCCCCACCGCCATTCCCCGGCGCGGGAGTTCGGAGACCGTACGGCTGCGGCGCAGCGGCTGCTCGACCCAGCGCATCGTGGCGAGGGCGGGCAGCGCGGCGGCCAGCGTCAGCGCCGTCTTCGCGGGCCAGCCGAGAGCCCCGAGGCGCGCCTCGGCGAGGACGAGTACCGGCCAGTGCCACAGGTAGAGGTTGTAGGAGAGCCGCCCGACCGCCCGAGGGGCCCGGCCGCCCAGCAACCGCCCGACACCATGGGCTCCTTGGACCTCGCGCTCGCCCCGGCCCGGGATCGCGGCGAGGATCACGGCGGCCGTGCCCAGAGTGGGGACGAGCGCCGCGTAGCCGGGGTACGGGGTCGACGCGTCGTACGACACGACGCACCAGACGATCGCCGCGGCCCCCGCCCACCCGCAGACCAGCCGCAGCGGGCGCGGCCCGCGCAACAGGTGCCAGGGCAGCAGTGCCAGCAGCGCGCCGACGGCGAACTGCCAGACCCGCGAGGGGGTTCCGAGGTACGCGAGCGAAACGGAGTCCCGCGTCCAGTGCAAGGACAGGGCGAACGAGGCGAGCGCCACGGCGGCGGTGGTGAGCGCCACGACCGCGCGCACGGCCCGGCCCCGGCGGACCGCACGGGCGGCGACGAGCACGATCACCGCCAGCAGCGGGGCCCAGAACAGGTAGAACTGCTCCTCGACGGCGAGCGACCAGAAGTGCAGCAGCGGGCTCTGGTCGTGCCCGGCGGCCAGGTAGTCGGTCTGCTGCGAGACGAACCGCCAGTTGGCGACGGACAGCGCCGCCGTGAGGACGTCCTGCTCCAGGTCGGCGCGGAGCAGCGGTACGGTCAGCCACGCCCCGGCCACCGCGACGGCGGCGAGGACGACGGCGGCGGACGGCAGCAGTCGGCGGGCCCGGCGGGAGAAGAAGTCGCCGAGCCGGATCCGGCCGGTGGTGATCGCCTCCCGGACCAGGAGCCCGGTGATCAGATAGCCGGAGATGACGAAGAAGACGTCCACCCCGACGAAGCCGCCCGCCGTCCCGGGTATCTGCGCGTGGAAGGCGAGGACCGCGAGGACGGCGACGGCGCGCAGCCCCTCGATGTCGGGGCGGAACGTGGACCGGTGCGGACTGGGCCCGGACTCGCTGCCCGAGCTGCCCGAGCCGGCCGGGCCAACTGGGCCAACCGGGCCGACCGGGGCCCCCGGACGCGGCGGCGTGGCCGATGGCGGCTGGGGAGCGGACCGCTTCCGGCGGGGGCCGTGGGCGAGGAGGAACGGCATCGGGTGGCGCCTTTCGGTGCGGCTCAACTCAGCCACGGGAGCATCGGGTCGACCCACCCGGAGGCGAGCAGGGCGGTGAGCAGGAGGACGGCGGAGGCGGCGAGGGCCTCGGGCCAGCGGCGGGGCAGCACACCCGTCCGGGGCCGGGTCCGGGCCCGGGTCCGGGGCTCGGTCAGCGAACGGTGGACGGCGGGCGACTGCACGTCGACGGCTTCGGCGGGTGCCCGGCCGTCCGGCCGCAGTTCGGTCAGCAGGTCCCGGATCAGGGGCACGTTGATCTGGAGCTGGACCAGGAGGTAGAGACCGAGGCCCCAGGCGGGCTCCCAGCCGTTGCGGGCCACCACCAGCGCGAGGCCCCCGGCGGCGGCCCCGTTGGACAGGACCAGCCAGACCAGCGAGACGCCCACGACCCGGCGGGCCATCGAGCCCGGACTCCCGCTGCTCCGCACGCCCGTGGGCACCCAGGCGGCGCTGCGGCCCCGCAGGGTGTGCCAGAACGCGGTGGCGGCGGCCACGCTGGTGAGGACGTTGGCGCGGATGACCTCGACCCGCCACCGGGTGCGGCTGATCCGGGGCAGCAGCACATGCCACAGCCACAGCGGGGCGAGCAGCGGCAGCACGTGCCAGGGGCGGATGTGGTCCGGGTACCAGAACATCATCACCAGCGGCGGCAGCGGGGCGGCGAAGGTGTTCACGGCCGTGGTCAGGTAGCCGACGACGCCCTCGTAGAAGCAGAGCCGCATCCGCCACGGCGCGCCCATGCGCTTGAGCACCGGGGTGCCGAGGAGGTGCAGGTTGCCCATCGCCCACCGGTACTGCTGGTTGACGAACGAGGTGACGGTGTCGGGCGAGGTGCCCTTGGCGACCAGGACCGGGACGTACTGGGTACGGAAACCCCGCTCGTGCAGGGCGAGTCCGGTGTAGAGGTCCTCGCTGTGGTCGAGCCGGGCGAAGCCGCCCGCCAGGTCGATCGCGGAGCGGCGGTAGACGGCGTTGCTGCCGCAGCAGATCGCCGCGTCGCTGGCGTCCCGGGAGGGCTGGATCCAGCGGAAGAACCACTCCTGTGCGGCCCCGGCGGCGCGCTGGATCCAGTCCATGCCCGCGTCGGTGTCGAAGCACTGCGGACTCTGCACGATGCCGACGGCCGGGTCCGCGAGGTACGGGACCAGATGGCGCAGGAAGTCCGGCCGGGGCGCGAAGTCCGCGTCCAGGATCGCGATGTACTCGGCCCCGGACAGCGTGAGCGCGTGGTTGAGGTTCCCCGCCTTCTTCAGGTGGCCCCGGTCGGGGCGTACGACGTACCGGTAGCCGTGCTCGGCCGCCAGGGCCGCCACCTCGGCCCGGTCGGCGTCGTCCAGCACCCAGACGGTGAGCGCGTCGGGCCAGTCGAGGGCGGCGACCGCGCGGTAGGCGTTGGCGAGGACGGGCAGCGGCTCGCCGCAGGTCGGCAGATAGAGGTCCACGCCCGGCAGCCCGGCGGGCCGCCAGGCGCGGACGAGCACCTCGTGCGAGGACCGGGTCAGCCGGCGCTGGCGGAGGCTGTTCACGGAGGACAGCAGCAGGGCCACGACGTTCAGCCCGAGGATCGCGAGGAAGGCCCACAGCGCGGGGGTCCGTAACGCGAAGGTGAACATCGTGGCCGCTGTGAAGACGAAGGCCAGCGAACTGCTCACCAGCACCCACCGGCGCTGCGGCCCGAAGTACCAGTAGAGCTCGTCGTCGGACGGAGGTTGCGGAAGGTGATGCACGGTCATAAAGCCCCCCACGGCTGTGTATGTACCCGTTTCAGGTGGCCCACCCTAATGTCAAAGGTATAGACCACTCACTCGAGAGCGCCCCGACGGAGAGAATCGGACACCGGATTGGCGCGACTCAATTGGTCCAGACCTCTGGGTGGTTCCATTCGAGCCCGACGCCCGCCCGGCGGGGGAAGAAGCAGGTCACGCGGGGGTGAACAGTCCCGGAAGACTTGCCGGGCCGGACGTGCGGGCCGGACCCGTCAACGGCTGTCGGCGCGCACGTCCGGCGGGAAGCGGACCCTCCGCCGGACGGAACACCCGGCACACCCGTCCGTCGGGCAGGACACCGGGCACACCCCGCACACCGGACGGCACAATGGGGCCATGCCGATACCCAGCCGCGCCGCCCTCGTCGACCACCTCGTCCGCACGCGTATCGCGGGGGACGTCGCCACGCCACGCGACAACAACCTCTCCCACTACCGCAAGCTCGCCAACGGCGACCGCCACTACTGGCTGGGCCTGGAGCTGGGCGACCGCTGGACCGACGAGCAGGACGTGCTCGCCGTGATGGCCGAGCGCTGCGGCGTCAACGACGACCCGGCGCACCGGCAGGGCCAGGACACCATCGACCCGGAGCTGACGGTCGACGCCCTGGAGCGGATGGCGGCCCGGCTGCGCAAGGCCGCGGACGGCCGCGAGCGGGTCCTGTTCGCCACCGGGCACCCCGGCGGCCTGCTGGACGTGCACCGGCAGACGGCGGACGCGCTGCGCCGCGCGGGTTGCGAGATCGTCCGCATCCCGTCCGGGCTGATGGCGGACGAGGGCATGGTCTTCCAGTTCGCCGACGTCGCGATGCTGGAACGCGGGGCGACCCTGTGGCACACCCACTCCCCGGCCCCGATGGCCGCCATCCTGGACGCCATGGCCCACCTCGGCCGCCCGCTGCCCGACCTGGTCGTCGCCGACCACGGCTGGGCGGGCTGCGCCGGACAGCGCGGGCTGGACGCGATCGGTTACGCGGACTGCAACGACCCGGCCCTGTTCCTCGGCGAGGCGGAGGGCACCCTCCAGGTCACGGTCCCGCTGGACGACCACGTCACCGACCCGCGCTTCTACGACCCGATGACGGACTACCTGCTGCACGCGGCGGGGCTGCTGGAAGAGGAGCCGGTGGAGGAGCCGCTGGGGTCTGCGGATGAACCCGCCGCGTAGGGGGCGATGAGTTTCGGTCCCGGCGGGCGTCTTCACTGACACGACGCAGACGTAACGTAAGGGGCAGGCCATGAAGTTCAGCACGACGATGTTCCGGACCGGGAACAACACGGGCATCGAGGTGCCGGAGGCCGTGATCGAGGCCCTCGGCGCGGGAAAGCGCCCCCCGGTGAACGTCACGGTCAACGGGTACGCCTACCGCTCGACGATCGCCCCGATGGGCGGGCGGTACCTCATCCCGTTCAGCGCCGACAAGCGCGCGGAGACCGGCATCGGCGGCGGGGACGCCATCGAGGTGGAGCTGGCCCTCGACACCGCGTCCCGCACGGTGGAGCCGCCCGAGGACCTGGCGGCGGCGCTGGCCGCGGCCCCCGGGGCGGCGGAGGCGTTCGCCGCGCTCTCGCCCAGCCGGCAGAAGGCGTACGTCACGTCGGTCGAGGGAGCGAAGGCGCAGGAGACACGGGAGCGGCGGATCGAGAAGACGGTGGCGGAGCTGACGCCGTGAGCGTCAGGGGCCGGTGGCGGAGCGACGCCGCCGGCGTCAGGAGCCGACGCCGCCGGCCTCAGGCACCGGGGCGCTGCCGCCGCAGCCGCTGCGCCCGCCCCGGCGTCGGGTCCAGATAGACCCGCCGCACCGACGGGAACCGCTCGCGCAACTGCGCCTCCGCCTCCTCGCAGGCCCACTCCACCTCCGTGGCGGTGGCCATGTCCCGAAAGTCGATCTTCGCGGCGATCAGGATCTCGGACGGCCCCTGGATGAGCGTGGTCAGTTCCAGTACGTCCACGATGTGCGGCACCGACAGCAGCTCCTCGCGCACCCCGGACCGCATCGCCGGGGGCAGCGGCCGTCCGATGAGCAGCTGCGCGTTGGTGCGGCCGAGCACCCAGGCCACGTACACGAGCAGCAGGCCGATCAGGCAGGACGCGACCCCGTCCCAGACCCCCGAGCCCGAGAGCTGCCCGCCGAGCAGCCCGCCCGCCGCCAGCAACAGTCCGATGAGGGCCGCCGAGTCCTCCATCACGACGGCCTTCACCGCCGTGTCCGGGGTGTGGCGCAGGTAGTACGCGTCCGGCACCCGCAGCCGGGACGCCTCGCGCCGCACCTGCTTGACGCCCGTGCGCAGCGAGTAGCCCTCCAGGAGGAAGGCGACGCCGAGGACGAGGTAGGAGACGAGCGGATCGCCCAGCTCCTCGCCCTCGACCAGGGTGTGGATGCCGTCGTAGAGGGAGAAGACGGCCCCGCCGACGAAGGTGGCGATGGAGGCGAGCATCGCCCAGATGTAGCGCTCGGGGCCGTGACCGAGCGGGTGGTCCTCGTCGGCCGGCTTCCCGCTCCGCTTGAGCGCGGCGAGGAGCATGACCTCGGTGACGGTGTCGGCGACCGAGTGGGCCGCCTCGGAGAGCATCGCGCTGGAGCCGCTGATCAGCCCGGCGACGGCCTTCGCCACGGCGATGCCGAGATTGGCGACGGCCGCCACGATCACCGTGAACGTGGACTCTCCGCCATCGGTCCCACTGCCCGCTTTCGCGTCACTCATGGTGGGGAGTATGTCCGAAATGGCGCATCAGATGGCGCTCATCCCGGGGGCGTGTGAGCCCCCAGGGGCACGCCAGCCCCCGGAACCCGTCACCCCCGGGGAATACGGACGACGCCTTCCTGGATGACGGTGATCGCGAGGCGCCCGTCGGCGGTGTGGATGCGGGCCTGGCCGAGCCCGCGGCCGCCGGAGGCGGAGGGCGACTCCTGGTCGTACAGCAGCCACTCGTCCGCCCGGAACGGCCGGTGGAACCACATCGCGTGGTCCAGGCTCGCGCCGACCACGTCCCCGACCGCCCAGCCGCCCCGCCCATGGGCGAGGAGCACCGAGTCGAGCAGGGTCATGTCGGAGACGTACGTCGCCAGGCAGACGTGCAGCAGCGGGTCGTCCGCGAGCTTGCCGTTCGTCCGGAACCACACCTGGGACCGGGGTTCGCGCGCCTCGCCCACCGTGCCGAACGGCGGCGCGTCCACGTACCGCAGGTCCACCGCGGCCCGCGCCTCGATCAGCCGGTCCACGACCTCCGGATCGCTGAAGCGGTCCGCGTACCGGGGCAGCATCTCGGCGGCGGTCGGCAGGGTCTCCGGGTCCGGCGCGGCGGGCATCGGCGCTTGGTGCTCCATGCCCTCCTCGTGACTCTGGAAGGAGGCGGAGAGGTGGAAGATCGGCTGCCCGTGCTGGACGGCGACGACGCGGCGGGTGGTGAAGGACCGCCCGTCGCGGATGCGGTCGACGCTGTAGACGATGGGCGCGCCCGGGTCGCCCGCCCGCAGGAAGTACGCGTGCAGGGAGTGGGCGGCCCGGTCGGCGGGGACGGTGCGGCCCGCGGCGACGAGCGCCTGGGCCGCGACCTGGCCGCCGAACACCCGGGGCACGACAGCGCTGCGGCTCACGCCCCGGAAGATGTCCCGCTCGATCCGCTCCAGGTCGAGCAGGTGGAGCAGATCGAGCAGGGGATCGGGACTCTCGTTCATGGAGGGAACGTAACCTCTTTACAGGCCCATGGACTTGGCGATGATCGACTTCATGACCTCGCTGGTGCCGCCGTAGATGCGGTTGACCCGGTTGTCCGCGTACAGGCGGGCGATCGGGTACTCGTTCATGAAGCCGTAGCCGCCGTGCAGCTGGAGGCAGCGGTCGATGACGCGGTGGGCGACCTCGGTGCAGAACAGCTTCGCGGAGGCGGCCTCGGCCGCCGTCAGCTCACCGGCGTCCAGGGCCTCCAGCGCGCGGTCGGCGACGGCCTGGGCCGCGTCCACCTCGGCCTGGCAGGCGGCCAGCTCGAACTTGGTGTTCTGGAACGAGGCGACCGTCTTGCCGAAGACCGTGCGGTCCTGCACGTACTCCTTGGCGAACCGGACGGCGGCCGCGGCCTGGGCGTACGCGCCGAAGGCGATGCCCCAGCGCTCGGAGGCCAGGTTGGTGCCGAGGTAGCCGAAGCCCTTGTTCTCCTCGCCCATGAGGTCCTCGACCGGGACCTTGACGTCGACGAACGCCAGCTCGGCGGTGTCGGAGACCCGCAGGCCCAGCTTGTCGAGCTTGCGGCCGACCGAGTAGCCCTCGGACTTCGTGTCGACGGCGAAGAGGGAGATGCCGAAGCGGCGGTCGTCCTCGCGCGGGGCGGCGGTGCGGGCGCAGACGATCACGCGGTCGGCGTGGACGCCGCCGGTGATGAAGGTCTTCGACCCGTTGAGGACGTAGTGCGTGCCGTCCTCGGAGAGCTTGGCCGTGGTCTTCATGCCCGCGACGTCGGAGCCGGTGCCCGGCTCGGTCATCGCGAGGGCCCACATCTCCTCGCCGCTCGCGAACTTCGGCAGCCAGCGCTTCTTCTGATCGCCGGTGGCCAGCATCTTGATGTACGGGAGGCCGAGCAGCGTGTGCACGCCGGAGCCGCCGAAGGAGACGCCCGCGCGGGCGGTCTCCTCGTAGATCACGGCCTCGTACTTGTGCGAGTCGATGCCCGCGCCGCCGTACTCCTCGTCGACCTCGATGCCAAAGACGCCCAGCTCGCCCAGCTTGAGGTAGAAGTCGCGCGGCGCCTGACCGGCGGCGAACCACTCGTCGTAGACCGGCACGACCTCGGCCGCGATGAAGGCGCGGATGGTCTCCCGGAACGCCTCGTGGTCCTCGTTGAATACCGTACGGCGCACGGGATGCCTCCTAGGTCGGCAGTCGATTCGATCGCGTTGTTCTCGTCGCACTCGGCTAAGCGCTTGCTCAGACTCGCTTCGAAGTTACCCGCCGGTTGTGGCCGCTGTCCAGGGTGATGCTCGGCACGCGGACGCCCGGTGCGCACCGAACCCCCGCCACCCGCGTGCGGCCCGATTGTCAGTGGCGTGGGGGAGTATCGGAACGACGGCGACGGAACGTACGGAACGCATGGGGGAGACCACCACCGTGACCATCACGAACGAGCAGCTGGCGCAGTACAGGTTCCTGGCCCTGCTGTACGAGGACGACTACTTCCCCGACCACCTCCTGGACAAGGGCACGGCGGTCCTGCGCGCCCTGTGCGAGCGGATCGAGGCCGAGGAGCCCGCGGACCTCACCGCCCTGTACGCCCTGACCGTCGCGCCGACCCGGGCCTTCAACGACCTGGAGGCGGAGTTCGAGGCGGCGGGCAGCGAGATCGAGACAGTCGCCCGGGAGGAGATAGGCGAGGCCTTCTGGATCATCGCGACGGCGTACGGCTTCGTGGACGCGGACCCGGAGAAGCTGATCGCCGAGCGCGAGTGGTGACCGGGTCACGCCTCCGCGGGACGGGCCGGGCGCCGGCGGCCGTGGGAGTGTGAAGGGGGCGGGAGGGCGAAGGAGTGAGGCAGGAGTGAGGCTGGAGGACCTGGCCCGGTTGCGCCGGGCCCGCGACCGCATGGACCGCGAGTACGCCGAACCGCTCGACGTGCCCTCGCTGGCCCGTGCCGCGCTGATGTCGCCCGGCCACTTCTCCCGCAGCTTCCGGGCCGCCTTCGGCGAGACCCCGTACAGCTATCTGATGACCCGCCGCATCGAGCGGGCCAAGGCACTGCTGCGCCGGGGCGACCTGTCGGTCACGGACGTCTGCTTCGCCGTCGGCTGTACGTCGCTCGGCTCGTTCAGCTCCCGCTTCACGGAGCTGGTCGGGGAGAGCCCGAGCGCCTACCGGGCCCGCCCCCACGAAGCGGGCGAGACCATCCCGGCGTGCGTCGCCAAGATGCTCACCCGACCGGTCAGGAATGGAGAAGCGGATCGCAAGCCCCGCCCGTAGCGTGAAACGCATGGACATCAAGCTCTCGCAGTGCTTCATCGCCGTCGACGACCACGACAAGGCGCTCGCCTTCTACCGCGACGCCCTGGGAATGGAGGTGCGCAACGACGTCGGATTCGAAGGCATGCGCTGGGTGACCGTAGGGTCCCCCGCACAGCCGGACGTGGAGATCGTCCTCGAACCCCCGCTGGCGGACCCGAACGCCCCGGAAGCCGACCGCCGGACCATGGCCGAGCTGCTCGCCAAGGGCATGCTGCGCGGCGTCATCCTCTCCTCCGAGGACGTCGACGCGGCCTTCGAGAAGGTCCGCGCGGCGGGCGGCGAGGTGCTCCAGGAGCCGATCGACCAGCCGTACGGCGTCCGCGACTGCGCCTTCCGCGACCCCTCCGGCAACATGCTCCGCATCACCCAGGCCAAGAAGTAGCACCAGCCCGCGAAGGGCCGGGGCCGGGGCCGAAACGGGCCCCGGCCCATGAGAGGCCGGGGCCGAAACACGCCCCGGCCCTCACGCACGACCAGTAGGCTCCGCGCACCAGCGGGCCGCCCGTACCAGCCGCATCACCCGCCACCAGCCGCATCACCCGCCACGAGCCGCATCACCCGCCACGAGCCGCACCGGCAAGGCCCCCGCATCCAACGGGCTCCACCCATCAGCAGGTCCCGCGCACCAGTAATGGAGAGACGACGAGCATGGCTCCGCGAACGAAGACCCAGCAGCCGGACGCGCCGCACGCTGCCGACAGCCACGACCTGATCCGTGTGCACGGTGCGCGGGAGAACAACCTGAAGGACGTCAGCATCGAGCTTCCGAAGCGCCGGCTGACGGTGTTCACCGGAGTCTCCGGCTCGGGCAAGAGCTCGCTGGTCTTCGCCACGATCGCCGCGGAGTCCCAGCGGCTGATCAACGAGACCTACCCCGCCTTCGTCCAGGGCTTCATGCCCACGCAGGCGCGACCCGACGTCGACGTCCTCGACGGACTGACGACCGCGATCATCGTCGACCAGCAGCGCATGGGCAGCGACCCCCGCTCCACGGTCGGCACGGCCACCGACGCCAACGCCATGCTGCGCATCCTCTTCAGCCGGCTGGGCGATCCGCACATCGGCCCGCCCGGCGCGTTCGCCTTCAACGTCCCCTCGGTGACGGCGAGTGGCGCGATCACCGTCGAGCGGGGCAACAAAAAGGCGGTCAAGGCGACTTTCAGCCGCACCGGCGGCATGTGCAACCGCTGCGAGGGCCGCGGATCGGTCTCCGACATCGACCTCACCCAGCTCTACGACGACTCCAAGTCGATCGCCGAGGGCGCGTTCACCATCCCCGGCTGGAAGTCGGACAGCTGGTGGACCGTGCGGACGTACGCGGAGTCGGGCTTCCTGGACCCGGACAAGCCGATCGCCAAGTTCACCAAGAAGGAGATGCAGGACTTCCTCTACCGGGAGCCGACCAAGGTGAAGGTCGAGGGCGCGAACCTCACCTTCGAAGGGCTGATCCCCAAGATCCAGAAGTCGTTCCTCTCCAAGGACCGCGAGTCGATGCAGCCCCACATCCGGGAGTTCGTCGACCGCGCGGTCACCTTCACTACCTGCCCCGAGTGCGAGGGGACCCGGCTCACCGAGGGCGCCCGCTCGTCGAAGATCGACAAGATCTCGATCGCCGACGCCTGCGCGATGGAGATCCGCGACCTCGCCGAATGGGTCCGCGGCCTGGACGAACCCTCGGTCGCCCCGCTCCTCGAAGCCCTCCAGCAGACCCTTGACTCCTTCGTGGAGATCGGCCTCGGCTACCTCGCCCTGGACCGCCCGTCGGGCACCCTGTCCGGCGGCGAGGCGCAGCGCATCAAGATGATCCGTCATCTCGGCTCCTCGCTCACGGACGTCACCTACGTCTTCGACGAGCCGACCATCGGCCTGCACCCGCACGACATCCGGCGCATGAACGACCTCCTGCTGCGCCTGCGCGACAAGGGCAACACCGTCCTGGTCGTGGAGCACAAGCCCGAGGCCATCGCCATCGCCGACCACGTGGTCGACCTCGGCCCCGGGGCCGGCACGGCGGGCGGCACCGTCTGCTTCGAGGGTTCCCTGGAAGGACTCCGCGCCTCCGACACCGTCACCGGCCGCCACCTGGACGACCGGGCCGTCCTCAAGGACGAGGTGCGCAAGTCCACCGGCGCGCTGGAGATCCGCGGCGCGAGCTCGCACAACCTCCGCGACGTCGATGTCGACATCCCGCTCGGCGTCCTCACCGTCATCACCGGCGTCGCCGGCTCCGGAAAGAGCTCGCTCGTCCACGGTTCGATCCCGGCGGGCGAGAACGTCATCTCGGTCGACCAGAGCCCCATCAAGGGGTCCCGCCGCAGCAACCCGGCGACGTACACGGGCCTCCTGGAGCCGATCCGCAAGGCCTTCGCCAAGGCCAACGGCGTGAAGCCTGCCCTGTTCAGCGCCAACTCCGAGGGCGCCTGCCCCACCTGCAACGGCGCGGGCGTCATCTTCACCGACCTCGGCATGATGGCGAGCGTCTCCAGCCCCTGCGAGGACTGCGAGGGCAAGCGGTTCCAGGCCTCGGTGCTCGACTACCACCTGGGCGGCCGCGACATCAGCGAGGTCCTCGCGATGTCGGTCGCGCAGGCCGAGGAGTTCTTCGGCTCCGGCGAGGCGGCCATCCCGGCCGCACACAAGATCCTCGACCGCCTCGTGGACGTCGGCCTGGGCTACCTGAGCCTCGGCCAGCCGCTCACCACCCTGTCCGGCGGCGAACGCCAACGCCTGAAGCTGGCCACGCACATGGCCGACAAGGGCGGCGTCTACGTCCTGGACGAGCCGACCACCGGTCTGCACCTCGCGGACGTGGAGCAGCTCCTCGGCCTCCTGGACCGGCTGGTCGACTCCGGAAAGTCGGTGATCGTCATCGAGCACCACCAGGCGGTGATGGCCCACGCCGACTGGATCATCGACCTCGGCCCCGGCGCCGGCCACGACGGCGGTCAGATCGTCTTCGAGGGCACCCCGGCCGACCTGGTGGCCGACCGCTCCACGCTGACGGGCGAGCACCTGGCGGAGTACGTGGGGGAGTGAGGCGTCGGGCCTTCTCCGCCTGTCCTTCGGTCAGGCGGAGAAGGCCCCGCTCTTGACGGCGTCCACGAAGGAGGCCCACCCGGCGGCGGGGATGAGCAGGGCGGGCCCGCCGGGGACCTTGGAGTCGCGGACGGGGACGGCGGTGGGGTGGTGGTCCTGGACCTCCAGGCAGCTGCCGCCGTCACCGTTGCTGTAGGACGACTTGCGCCAGTCATTGAGGAGCGACGTCGGCGGGACGGTTTCGCTATCCATGGTTTCTGAAGCCCTTCGATGTCGCCTTCATCGCTGCCAGCGACTCCTTCAGCGGCAGCGCGTCGCTCAGGCTGAGAGTGTAGTCGCCCTGGAACGCCTCGACCACGGACGGCGAATCGTGCAGCTTCCCCATCCGCAGCCCTTCGCTGTAGGCGACCGGAGGCTGGTCGTCGAACCACATCAACGTCAGCATCCCGTCCAGCAACGGGTGATACCCGAGGCCCAGCGGAATCACATGCGTGCGGATGCGTTCCGATTCCGTCAGGACGACGATGTGGTCGATCTGCTCAGCCATGACTGCGGCACCGCCGACTGGGCGTCGTAGCACTGCCTCATCGAGTACTGCCCAGACCACAGGCGTGACCAGGTTTTTGAGGATTTCGGCGCGCTTCAGGCGTGCGACAACCACCCTGTCACGTTCGGTGGGACTCATCGAGGGGAACGACCTGCCGATAACCGCACGGGCGTACGCCTCGGTCTGAAGAATTCCCGGAACCAGCGAGGGCGCGAACTCACGGATGACCGCCGCTTGCTGCTCAAGGTGTTGCACAGGTGCGAAGTAGTCCGCGACCGCGTCCTTGTCCGCGCCAGGCCGGAAGGTGGTCAGCACGTCGCCCGTTCCCAGGGCCATGTCGAGCCGCCGGGCATCCTCCTCGCTCGGCATACGACGCCCCGCCTCGATGTGCGAGATATGTGACCGCGTCATCAGAGCCAGGTCCGCGAGCTGCTGCTGTGTCAGCCCAGCGGATTCACGCTGAGCTTTCAACCACTTGCCATAGGTATTACTCACAGCCAACTCCCGTGCGACGAGCGCGATGTCACCCCGAACCCCCTGGCGAGCCTAGCTGTACCGCTCGCACACTGTGAGTGGATCGCTACGCAGCGATGAATTCACCCCCACCGTGCACGGAGTTGACGACCCCATGAAGGAACAGCCCCAGAACGCCGCACGCCTGCTCCCCTGGGCGGGAACGGACGGCAGGCCCTGCTACGTAGCCGGCGACGGCAACGGCAAGGTCTCGCGTGAGGCCGACAGGTCGAGGCCATGCAGCTCGGCATGGCGTACGAACTCCTCGACCACGCCGACGACATGGTCGCGGACGACGGGTCCACGGCCGTCCAGCTCCGCCATGTCGCCGCCGCCCTGGCGCACTCCTTGCGGGACGTCCACCGGGTCGCCCGGAGCCGGGGCCTCAGGCTGGGGATTCCCGACGCCTTCGAGCCCGGTCACCCGTCGGGCCCCGGGCTGGTGAGGCTGCGGCCGTGAGGCGTGGGCGTGGACGGTCGTCCGGGGACGCTCCGGGCGCTCCGATACGGTCGCGTCATGCCGTTCTACGTTCATGCTGAGGATCAGCCGGATGTCGCCGACCAGTTGATGGAGCTGTCCGAGGAGCACTGGTCCTACATGGACCGCTTCGACAGTCGACTGATACTCCGCGGGCCCACCCTGTCCGACGACGGGGAGGAGCACACGGGAAGCGTCCACGTCGTCGACCTCGCCGACCGTGCCGCCGCCGAGCGGTTCGCGACCGAGGAGCCGTTCTGGAAGGCCGGTCTCTACCGGGCGTTCACGGCGGTCGCGACGGTGGTGCTGCTGCGCCGCGAACCGGCGGCGGATGCCCCGTACACGCTGCTCACCGCCCGGTGGCCTGTGCGGGACCGTGCCTCGGTCCCGGTCGAGCAGGGGCTGCTGGGCGCGGAGCCGGACGGACGACTGAGCTTCGTGGCTGTTCTGGTCGACGACGAGGGAGCCCGCACGAGGGGAGTGGTCGCAGCCGTGCAGGCGTTCCCGGACGAGGCGCAGCGCCTGGTCCAGCCGTTCGCGGATCAGCTCGCCGGTGGACCGGTGACCCTCGGTGCGCAGCGCTGGCAGCGCGGCGGACGCTCCTGAGAGGGCGGGAAGCGGGCGCTCAGGCCCCGGCCGCGCAGAACACGCACACGTCCCAGAACGGCAACGCGTCCAGCACCCGATGACGTACGCACGAGGCCATCGCGGCGCTCTCCGGCCCGGGCAGAGCAGCCGCGTCGGCCTTCGCTGTCGCAGGGTCGAACTCCTCCACCATCGACCGGTACGTGCGCAGGTACCCCTCGGCGCGGGGAGGCTCGTACGTCAGTTCCTCCCACCGGTGGCGGGAGAGCGCCAGATCGAGGACGCGGAGCAGGAAGTCCTTCGCCGCGGCCCGCTCCTGCGGAGTGTCCCCCCAGTCGAGGTCCGCCAGGCCGAAGCCGACCACCCCGCGCCCCATGATGCTCTGGTCCTGGAGCGTCAGCAGAGCGGCGAAGCGGAAGTCCCACGGGTCGTGGGCGAGCGTGGACACGGCGAGCATCAGCACGTCCACGAACACCCCCGTGCCGCCGTTGGTCATCTCCAGGTATCGGCCGTTACCGCCGTGGAACGTGTTCATGCAGGGAGCATAAGGAGAATGGGAGCCATGACCCGCGTCCTGTCGACACCGCCCGCGATGGTCTCCGGCTGCCTCGCCGGTGCTCCGCAACCCGTGCTCCCGGTAAGCGGCGGCGACGGCCTGCTGCTGCGCCCCTGGGAACGGACCGACGCGGCGGCGTTCCTCTCCGCCTACCGGGACGAGGAGACCCGCCGCTGGCACACACACCGGCCCTCGACCGAGGCCCAGGTCCGGGAGTGGTTCGAGGGTTACCGGGAGGACTGGGAGCGGGAGAAGGGCTGCCACTGGGCCGTTGCCCGCGACAGCGGCGAGGTGCTCGGCCGGATGGCGTTGCGCGGCCTGGACTTCGACGACGGTGTCGCGAACGGCGCGTACTGGGTGCTCCCGGCAGCGCGCGGCGCTGGGGTCGCCTCCCGCGCACTCGCGGCGGTCAGCGCGTGGGCGCTGGACGACATCGGCTTCCACCGGCTGGAGTTGGACCACTCGACGCGTAACCACGCCTCGTGCGGGGTCGCCACGAAGGCCGGTTACCGACTGGAGGGCACCAAGCGCAGCGCGGCCGTGCACGACGACGGCCGGCACGACATGCATCTGCACGCCCGGGTCAGGGGCGACTGATCCGGTCGCACAGCCAGGAGTGGATGCCTTCGAGCGCCGTTGCGGCCAGGGCGGTGGGGTGGCCGGTGAAGCCGTGGGGCGACTCGGGATAGACGCGCAGCTCCACATCGTTGCCGGCCGCCGACAAGCGGCCGGCCAGCGTCAGGTTGTCCTCCAACAGCACGTCCTCGCTTCCCACGACCAGCAGGGCCGGGGGCAGCCCGCTCAGGTCGGCGTAGAGGGGCGAGATGTCGGGAAGGGTGCGGTCGGCGACCTGGCCGACGTAGGCCTGGATGAAGTACTCGTCCGCGATGCGGCGGCCGCCGGGAGTCTGTGCGCTCAGGTCGTAGGTGCCGAAGCGGAGCGCGGCCGCTGCGAACCGGTCGACGACGCCCCGGTCCCGTAGCCGGAGCAAGGTCGCCAGGGCGAGGGTGGCCCCGGCCGAGCTTCCGCCGATCGCGAGCCGCGAGGTCCCGAAACGGGCCCCGGCCTCGTCGACGAGCCAGAGCGCAACCGCTGCGCAGTCATCGGGCGCGGCCGGCCAGGGGTGCTCGGGCGCGAGCCGGTAGTCGACGCCGACGACGGCGATCTGGAGCGCGTCCGCGAGTTCGCGGTGACGTTCGTCGCCCTGCGCCGCGGAGCCCATGTAGAAGCCGCCGCCGTGGATGCCCAGGTAGACAGCGCGGGGCGGGCCGCCGGCAGGGAGGAAGATCCGGACCGGGACCCGTACGCCGGCGGCTTCGACCCTCTCCTCGACGGCAGGCGGAACGGCGGCACGCGGAGCGGGCTTCTTCGCGCGGGCCTCCTTCAGCTCCTCGTACGAGCCGGGCCCGCGGCCTGCCACCCTCGACCGGTAGAAGGCGCGAGCCTCGGCGACCTGCTCGTCCGGCACGTCGACCAGCAGTGCTTCCAGCGCGAATCGCACGCGTCGCTCCTCATCCGTCGTCCTGGCCGACCCGGCCTGCCCAGCCCGGCAGTCAATGTAGCGGCGGATCGTGGGGCGGAGGTCAAGCGTCCACCCGCTCCTCCAGGAGGACGGTCACGCTGTCCCCTTCCTCCTTGCCGATCGCCTTGCGCACATCGGCCTTCACCGGCAGCTTGTGCGTGCCGTCGCCCAGGGCCATGAACGAACTGCGGAACGGGTGCCCGTCGATGGTGCCCCGGACCTTCACCAGGCCGCGGGTGCGGAAGAACTCGGCCGACTCGGGCCACACCACGTAGGCCCAGCCACCCTTCTCCGGACTCTTCCGCAGGGTCGCGGTGAACTGCTTGTTCAGCTTGTTCGTCGTGCTGTTCATCGTGGATACCGCCTGTCCAGGAGCTTTCGACGAGAAGGGCTGTCGCCACTGCCGTTCACCAGTAGGACCGAGGCGGGCGGGAAAACTCATCGGGGACACACGACGACGAGCGCCGGACTGTTCATGACGTCTGTCATGAACAGTGGTGACAGCCCACACCGCTCTGCCCGTCATGTGATCACGCGGTGCCCGATCCATCCACGTGAGCGACGATCGGGAGTTCGCGGTCGTGGTCGAGCCAGCAGGTGCGGTGGGTCAGCCGGGGGTGGATCCCGTCCCAGCTCTGGGCGGTGGCGCCGCAGCGGGCGGTCTCCATGGCCGTGGTGCCGTTCCGGTTCGGGGCCAGGTGGCGGGCTTGGCCAGGGTAGAGGTGCATTGCACCTGGTCACGGGGCCACGAAATTGGTCACGGCTAGCGCCTTGTCCACCCGAGCGGCGGCCAAGTCGTCGTGACGGATCACGAAACTCGTGTAGTACTCCTCGTAGCCCCGGGCTTCACTGGCGAGTGATATCCATTCGCTCGTCATCCGGTGCTTTTCCTTCTCCAGGTGGGAATACCATTTCGCGATCGGGATGCCTGGAATCCCGCCTGCCTTCTCGCGTCCCGCGAGGGTCTGCTCCGCAATGCTGTTGATCACCTCATCATCGGCATACCCGCCGATGGCAACGTCAGCGTCAGACGGCCAGAGGTCGTGGGCCAGAGCCCGAAGTTCGTCCAGGTGTGGCAAATCGCACTCCATGTACCGGACCAACTGCTGCTGGAAGGGCGACATGTCCTCCCATTCGAGATCCTCCCAGAACTCGTGCCAGTCCTCGTCCTCGCCCTCCTGGAGCCAGAGGGGCAGTTCGGCTCTGAGCTCGGCGCTGACGTCGAGCTGCTCGCGGACACACTTGGAGCTGGGGGCTTCCGCGACCGCGGTTTCGGTACCGTCCGGTACATACACGACTCGCGCGTACCTCCCGGAACTGTCCTCATGGTCCATCTCCTGGTTCACGAAGAAGAGCAGTGTCCCGTCCGCCGGCAGGTCGAAGCCGTCGACTCCCGGCAGCGCCCCACAATCGACGGAAAGGAGCAACGGCAACGGAATGTCCCCGGCGGACGGCCACTTCATACCCACCGGCAGCCGGGGCAACCCGCCGAACTGGCCGACCGGAGGACTACCGCCCACGGACAGTCCGATCGACAAACGAAGGTGCTGTCTGAATCTGCTGATCTCGTCGTCCGGGATGCCCAACTCAAGCGCTGCCCGACGAAACTCTCCCTGATGATCCATGCCCGAGAAGGTAACTCCTTCGCAACCCGGCTGTGCCCTGGAGGTGTGGGCGGGCATGGCTGTACGTGGGGGAGCGGCGGTCAGTCACCTCGGATCATCCCAGCGGATCCACCTCCAGGAAGCCGCGCAGTTCTCAGGCGAGGTTGTGCATGTCCTCTCCGGGAGCGTGATCAGTCCTGACTTCGAAGGGCCACCCGTCGCGGGGAATGAACGGGCCCTTGCGCGGGGCCGTGGCCGTGGCTCAGGCGGGGCGACGGGCCATCCACGTCTCACGGGTCGACCGTACGACGAGGTCGTCCCGGTGGCGTACGTCCTCGGGTCCGCCGTCGACGAGCCGGTCGAGCGCGGCCAGGTCCTCCGGCGAGACGCGCCCGACGAGGTTGCCGCGGATGCGCTCGAAGACGAGATAGGCGTAACGGCCCGCCCCTTCGGGCAGCGGGGCGCGCAGCTCCCACGGTTCGGCGCGTTCCTGCTCGACGGAGAAGCCGGCGGCCGCCAGCAGGGAGCCCCAGTCGGCTCCCCGGTGCGGCAACTGCTCGGCGTGCAGGCCGTCGAGGGCCTCACGGCAGCGGCGCTCCAGCGCGCCCGGCTCCCCGTCCTCCGGCAGAAAGGTCGGCATCCCGGCCACCTCCGCGACGGCCAGCAGCCCGCCGGGGCGCAGCGCGGCGCGGATGCCGGCCAGGGCGGTGGCGGGGTCGTCCAGGTGGTGCAGGGACGCCGACGCCCAGACGAGGTCGGCGTCGACGACCCCGGGCAGCCCCGCCCCGGCGTCGGCCTCCAGGGTGTGCACGCGGTCGCCGAGCCCTCGGTCCCGGGCTGCCGAGGCGAGTCGTTCCAGCATCTCGGGGGAGCTGTCGACAGCGGTCACCCGGGCGGTCGGGAACCGCTCCAGCAGGGCGAACGTGCCGGTCCCGGTGCCCGAGCCGAGGTCGACGATGTTCCGGACGTCGTCACCGGCCAGGCAGGCGATACGGCCGGTGAGCGCGGTCAGGTGGGGCGCGAAGAGGGCGGCGTCGAGGTCGAGGATCTCGGGGAGACCGCTCGGCGTCGCGGCGGATCCATGGGTGTGGGCGTGCGAGGAGTGGGCCGCATGCCCGTGCTGGTGCTGGTGCTGGTGTTCGTGAGCCATGAGATCGAGCGTACGGGCCCTTGCGCGACGTGCATGCAACCTTGCCGCTAACGCAAGAAGATGGCGCCGGAGCCACCCACGTACGCAAGGAATCGGGTCCCGGGGTACGCAACCATTCGCGGTACGGATGGTCTTCCTCAGCAGTGAGCACGTGCGCACATCAGGGGGATGAACAACGATGAAGACTTCTCGACTCCGTACCGTTTCGGCGATCTTCGTGACGCTCGCGACCACGGCGGCCGCCGCACCGGCCTTCTCCGGTACGGCGGTGGCGGCCGCGCCGGTCGCCGCCGCGCGTCAGCAGGTCGACTTCAACGGGGACGGATACCAGGACATGTACGCCTCGGTGCCGGACGGGAGCGTGTCCGGCCTCAAGAAGGCCGGGTACCTGGTGGTCTACCCGGGCGACGCGAAGGGCATCAGCCCGGCCCGCCACCGTGTGATCGACCAGAACACGTCCGGGGTTCCCGGCACGGCCGCCGCGAACGCCCGCTTCGGCGCGGGAACGCCCGCCGACATCGACCGGGACGGGTACACCGACCTGCTGGTCTCGGCCGGCAACGGCCCGCGGGTCATCCTGTTCGGCGGCAGGAGCGGCCTCGGAACCCGGGCCGTCGCGTACCGGGGCCAGGGGTACGCGGTGGGCGACTTCGACGGTGACGGCCGGACGGACGCGGCCTGGATCGACCCCGTCGAGTGGGACGGGAAGGTCGTCCTGGACGAGAACATCGGCGCGGACGGCTCGGTCGGCGGCACCCGCACGGCGCTCACCGTGAACAACGGCGCCACCGTCTTCGAGGACGTGCAGGCCGTGGACATGAACAACGACGGCAAGGACGATCTGCTGGTGAGCACCGGCTGCAACGACGAGCCGGACTGCGGCGGGCGGTCGCTCCACCTGTCGACGGGTACGGGCTTCACCCGCACGCCCATCGTCACCGCGCCGGGAACGTGCCTGGACCACTCCACGGTGACGGTCGGTTCGGTCAACGGCGACGCGTACCCGGACCTGGTCTTCACCCGTCGGCCCACCGGCCTGGACAGCGACCTGGACTTCCCGAGCAAGGGCGGCGCGGTGGCGGTCGTCCTCGGAGGCCCCAAGGGCCAGAACACCGCCGTGAAGCCGAAGTGGATCAGCCAGGCCACCACGGGAGTGCCGGGCGCCGACGAGAAGGGCGACGCCATGGGCGCGAGCGCCGCGGTGGGAGACCTGGACGGCGACGGCTACGGCGAGGTCGTCGTCGGCCTGCCGGGAGAGGACGTGGGCCCGGCCAAGGATGCCGGCGGGGTCCTGGTCTTCAAGGGCCGCACCTCGGGCATCACGGGCGCCGGCACGAAGGTGATCGGCCAGTCCACGGCGAACGTGCCCGGAGTCGACGAGAGCGGCGACGCGTTCGGCGGCGAGGTCCACGTAGCGGCGTCGGCCAAGGGCGTACCGGCCACGCTGGCTCTGGCCGCCCCCGGCGAGAACACCGACCAGGGAGGCGTCTGGCTCTTCAAGGGCAGCCGTACGGGCCCGGTGGTGAAGGGCAGTGTCTCCTTCGGCGAGTCGAGCCTGGGCGTGAAGCCGTCGGCGGTCCGTTTCGGGGCCTGGCTGGGCTGAGGGGTTCCGGAGTCGCACACGTCGGGGGACGTGGTGGCGACCTGCGTCAAGGTGGTGTCGCGTCAAGTCGATGTCGGCGCGCAAACGTTGACCGGTGCAGGACGCTTCCGATCTCGTGGAGAAGACGGCCGAAGGGTGATGTGGGCCGGATCGGGACCTGGGAGCTGTCCGGCCGATCATGTAACTGTCACCTGATCCGCTCGTTGTTTCCGTTACGGGTTGGGGTGAACGCGGCGATCTGTCGGACGCCGAGTGGGAGCGGCTACGTCCGTTCCTGCCGGTGAGCAATGGTCGGTGTGGGCGGTGGCGTGACCAACGACAGGTGATTGACGGAATTCTTCACCGGGTTCGGACCTGGGTTCACTGGCGTGACCTGCCAGAGCGGTTCGGGCCGTGGAGGACGGTTTACTAGCGCCATCGGCTTTGGTCTGCCGATGGGACCTGGAAAAGGCTGCTGCAGCAGGTTCAGGCCGCGGCCGACGCGGCAGGGGAGATCGACTGGGACATCTCGGCGGACTCCACCATTGTGCGAGCGCACCAGCACGCGGCTGGCGCCCGCATCGATCCACCACTGGCTCTTGCCGGCCGGTGCTGGAGAAGATCCGGATCCTCCGGTTCGGTCCTGGCAGGCCCCGCAAGAAGCCCGACAGCATCGCAGCCGACAAGGCATACAGCAACGGTCCTTGCCGCCAGTACCTGCGGCGGCGCGGAGCCATCCACCACACGATCCCGGAGAAGGCCGACAGTCAGGCCGCCCGCCTGCGCAAAAGGATCGCGAGGTGGCCGGTCACCGGGTTCGACGAGGAGCGGTACAAGAAGCGCAACACCGTCGAGAGGGCTATCAACGGGTTGAAGAACTACCGCGCCGTCGCGACCCGTTACGACAAGCGCTGCTACGTCTTTCTCGGCACCATCCCCGCAGCCGCCCTCGTCATCTGGCTTCGCACCTGACCGCGCCAGGACAGCGACAGGGCGGTGGTCGAGATCTCGGAGCGCACCGGTGAGGGGGTACTCGCCCCAGAGGCTCACGGAGCGGAGGAGGGGCCTGCCGATGTCGTGGTGCTGTAGTGGCGCGAAGGCGGCGGAGATTTCACCTACAGGCTGCAGGTCGTGCGCCGCCTGCGCTCTGACCACGGGATGATCTGGGTCCTGATCGTCCTGTCGGAACCAGACGACGACGATGAACCGAGCGTCGTCAGCGCGCCCGCGCGAAACTCCGGTTTGATCCACGTGAGCAGCATCAGCATCACCGACGTATGGACGGGTAACAAGGTCCTCCAGAGGTGATCGCGGGCTAGGCCGTGTCTGACAAGTACTGCGTGAGTGAGAGGGCTCTGATGTATCGGGTGTGCGCTGGCCCCGTCGTGTGAGGGCGGGCTGGACCGCTTTCGATGCATAGCAGCCGATCTAGAGGACGTGCACCATCAGCACGATACTGAGAGCAACTCCCACCAGGCCCGCCATGTCGTAGTGCTTCCAGAATGGTTTGCGGGAAGCGAGTGCCGTCTCCGCGCGCCCAGGGGACATGGGGTCATAGAGGACTGCAACGCTGTCCCCTTCGCGGGTGCCGGCGGGGACGTGGTCTTCACCTGCACTGTGTGTCCGCTTGACACCGTCTGGCGTCGTGTAGCTCAGAAGGAACTGCGGGCCGCCCTTCCCACGCCAATCACGATCGAAGCACCGAGCGATGACCTCGACGCCCCGGGAGCGAAGCGTCATCCGTCGCCGCATCTGCCAAACCACGACCAGCATGAGAAAAATCGCGATGCCGTCGTAAGCGATCGTGTCCTGCACCCTCAAAGCTCCCCCAGTTTCGCAGTGGCACTGGTGAAGCATTCAACCAGCCGCCGGGACCCTTCGGGGCTGCGTTACCGGCTCGCGAAGCCAGAGGATGAGTGAGGCGAGGTGAAGCCCGGCGTGGTAGCGAGCGGCGAGCTTGTCGAAGCGGGTCGCGATCGCCCGGAACTGCTTGATCCGGGCGAAGCGGCGTTCGACCACGTTGCGGGTTTTATACAGCTCACGGTCGAAGCTCGGCGGTCTGCCGCCCCTCGTCCCTCGCCGCAGGCGGTTGGCCTTCTGGTCGGCCCGTTCCGGGATCACGGCCTGAATGCCTCGTCGGCGAAGGGCCCGGCGGATCGCGCGGGAGGAGTACGCCTTGTCCGCGATGACCGCGTCGGGTCTGCGGCGGGGCCGCCCGGCACCGGTCCGGGCACCCTCAGCTCGTCCATGACCGTGTCGAAGACGGTGGAATCGTTCACGTTGCCGGGTGCGACTACGACGGCCAAGGGCAGGCCCCGGCCGTCGCAGGCGAGATGGATCTTCGTGGTCAACCCGCCGCGGGGCCGGCCCAGCGCCTGGCCAGCCGACACGCGTGCCGGACCCTCCAGTTCGTCCCCCGCCGCCCCTTTTTTCGGGCACCGGCGGCGTGCTGATGGGCCCGGTTGATCGTGGAGTCCACCGACACCGTCCACTCCACGGCCCCGACGGAGTCAGCGCGGACCTGGACCTGTTCGAGCAGACGGATGGAAGTGCCGTCCGCCTCCCAGCGGGCGAACCGTTCATAAGCCGTCTGCCACGGCCCGTAGCGTTCCGGCAGGTCACGGCCTCTATCTCGACCCGCCGGAGAAGGCTCTGGTTCTCTGCGTGGACGAGAAGTCGCAGATCCGGCGGGCAAGACCGCGCTCGGCGGCGGCGGTGAGATCCAAGGCGATGGCACCTCGCTATCCAAGTCGTTCCCGAAGTGGACGGCGGCCGGGCAGCCGAGCCAGTGGACGGTGGCCGGCCACGCCAGGAGCAACGGCACCGTCGGCGTCGCCGGCTACGTGATCTGCGCCGACCCCATTGCCGACGTCACCTGGACGACCTACACGGCCACCTTGCCCACTCCGTCCGGGGGGTTCCTCATGTGCCCGACCGGGCGGTACGTATCCGGTGGCGGGGCCTCGTCGAACGGGACCGCGTCCGTCCTGTCTTCGTCCAGGCCCGGCCTGGCGAGCGAAGGCGCTACCCGTGACGGCTGGTGGATCCAGGCCGGAGTCCTCAGCGACGATCCGTTCGCCACGGACCTCTACGTAATGTGCAGCACCCGGTAGTAGCGGAAAGGCCCCTGGTGCGACGAAGTCGCCGAGATCGCCTGGTGCGGCGTGAACCCGCTAGGCGTCACGACATGCGCATGTGTGATTACGGAGTATTGGATTCCGTTTGTTCCTCATTGCGTCCCCTTGGAAAGGGCACAGTCATGTCTTCGGCCATGCATAAGACCACGACGACTCCGCGGACGCGACGGCTGGCCGCTGCGGCCGTCGCGCTGGGCAGCTGTCTGGCGCTCGCCGCCCCGGCGGGTACCGCGGGCGCGGCGCCCGCCGATCCGGTGCCGACCGTCTTCTTCGGCGACTCCTACACCGCCAACTTCGGCATCACTCCGGTGAACGACGAGAACCAGCCCCGGGGCTGGTGTTTCCAGGCCAAGGAGAACTATCCCGCCGCCGCCACCCGCCACCTGGCGGGCAAGGGCATCACGCTGGACGTCCAGGCGGACGTCTCCTGCGGAGGCGCGCTCATCGAGAACGTCTGGAAGGAGCAGCAGCTGCCCTTCTACCCCGGGAAGGTCCCGGCGCAGCGGAACGCGCTCAAGGAAGATACCCAGCTGATCGTGGGCAGCATCGGCGGCAACACCCTGGGCTTCACCGACATCCTCAAGCAGTGCTCCGCCAAGCTCCGGGGCGGCGAGGGAGGGGGGCTGCCCGGACAGCCGGTGGACCCGGACCAGCCGGCCGGTGAGTGCGCGGACTACTTCACGTCCGGAGGCGGAAAGACGTGGCTGGAGTTCCAGCTCTGGGAGGTCAAGTCGCAACTGGAGGGGATGCTCCAGGACATGAGCGAATCCTCCTGGGACGCCGAGCCTGTCCTGGTCGGCTATCCGAGGCTCGTGCCCCAGGACACGGCCAAGTGCCTGACCCCGGCCCCCGGCCAGACGGAACTGCCGTTCGCCGACATCCCCAAGGACGCGCTGCCCATCCTGGACCAGGTCCAGAAGCGGCTGGACGATGTCATGAAGAAGGCCGCCGCGGACACCGGCGCCGCCTTCGTGGACCTCTACGGCCACACCGGAGGCAACACGGCCTGCGACGGCGCGGACCGGGGCATCGGCGGCCTGCTGGAGAACTCCCAGGTCGAGCTCTATGGCCAGCAGGTCCCTTGGTGCGCACACCCCAACGAGAAGGGCCGTGACATCCAGGCCGAGCGCGTGGCCGCCGAGATCGAGACGGTACTCAACCGCTGACGGGCCGCCGGTCCGAGTGCGTAACGCCGACGCTCGGACCGGTTCCCGGCGAAGGGCGTTCCGAGGGCCGCCCGGCTAGGGGGTGATGATGTTGCCGGTGGAGCAGCTGTGATTGCCCCGTGCCGTTCCCCGTCCGCGTCGAACCAGGCGCCCGATCCCAGCACGAGGAGTCCGCCGATCTCTGCCCGCGGATGACCGGTCGGTGGGCAGGCGCGGAGCGCGTCGGGCAGCGCGGGACTATCGAGCGAACGCGTGCCGAGGTCCAGGCGGCTGTGGACACCGAGGCCGCCCCTGCCGGTCTGGAACCAGGCCCACTCAAGTGAGGACGGCACCAGCAGGTCGTGCTTCTCCAGTACCCCGCTCACGCGTGCCTCAGTGATGAGCGCGAACTCCAGACCGGGCTCCCCGACGTCCTCCAGGTTCCAGGACCACGAGCCACTCTCTCTCGGCGCGCGCATCAGCACGGTCGCGAACTCCTTGCATTCGTCCCTTCGTACTCGTCCAGTCCGAAGGAGTCGTCCGCCATGATGCGCTCGAATCCCTCGCGGATCAATTGCACGTAGGAATCGCTGAAGCTCAGTAACGCGGGCCTCAGTTCGCCTGCATTCTCGTACCCTCGCTCAAGATCCAGACACACTTTGAAGAATTTCCGAAATGCTCAATACGGACCATTTGGCCTTTGGTTCGTATGTTTACTCGGAGAATTGTTGCCTGCCGTAAGGCCGTCCTGTACCTTCTGGGCCAGCTTCCTGAGTTCGATTTCCTTCCCGGCGGACATCGAATATTGTTTCTCTCTCACGTGCGCAAGAAATGTGTTCGGCAGTCGCACATGGTATTTCCGCAGGTAAAAGCAGAGATCGCCTCGCCAGATCCATGCGCCGTCGCTGTGGATCGAGTCCCCGCCGAGTACGGTTTCCCCTGAACCCATCACGTCCTCAGAAGATCCCATCACGCTGAACAGGTCGTGCCCTGAAGAGAGGTACTGGATAATCTCTTTGGCATCGCCGTGGCGATGTGCAGCAACGTTATCTTTTATGCTCCCGACCGGGGTCCCGAAGGGTGGCGGCCAAAGTTCCTCGAAAAAACCGGCAATGTTCATGGTTTGGCTCCTCGTCAGTGCGCCAGCGGTAGAGAAGTCCGCCCATATTCACCGTCGAATATTGTAGGAACTTGTCCGGGTTCGATTCGCCGGGCCGGGAGAACGCGTCGGCAGTTCGTACCGCTGCGCCTGCCGCTGCTGTTCCTCCTGCTCGGCCTCCTGTATGCCCAGCGTGTGCCGGAGGAAGGACCAGCCGACGCACCCGGCGCAGAGCGCGGCGGTGATGGCGATGCCGGCGCATACCTTTCCGAGCCGCTCGTCGGCGGTGCGCCGTGCGCGCGCCACGCCGACGAGTAGAGCGTCCCGCGTCCTGCGTCCTGCGTATCCCCGACCGATTCCAGCAGTTGACCGTCGTAATTGCGTGCCACCACACCATCCCCCTTTGCCGCTGCAACATACCGAGGGGGTGGTGGTGGAGTTGCACCCCAGGGGGACGTGACGTGATGTGAGGGAAGCGGTGCTCACACGCGGCCGGGGCGCGTCCAGTCGTGGTTCTCGCGTACGAGGGTGAATCCTGCCGACCGGTAGAGCGCTGCCGCCGCCTCGTTGCCGGCCGGCGTCAGGACGGCCACCGCGCTCGCGCCCCGGTCGACGAGCGCCGCGCACGCGCCCCGTACGGCGTCGCGCCCGTAGCCGTGACCGCGGTGCTCCGGATGGGTGCCGACCGGTTCGAGCAGGCCGCATCGGCCCGTACCGCCGAACCAGCCGGTCGCGGCGGCGGCGGGGTCCCCGGCGGGCGTGCGGACGAGCGTCTCCACGGCGAGGTGGCCCGCGGGGGACTCCTTCATCCTGCGCCAGTGGTCGACGGAGAACGTCGAGCCCGCGAAGGCGGCCCGGTGCACCAGCGCCCGGTCGTCGGCGTCGGACCCGGTGACCTGCACCGCGCGGCTCGTCCCCGGCCCCGGGGACCAGGAGAAGACGAGCCAGGGCTCCTCCGTGTCCGGCTCCCAACCGGGCACGGGCAGGCCGTCGGTCGCGTCGTTGCCGGGTACGAGCAGGTCCTCCGCGTCCGCTGCGAGCGCTCCGAGGTCGGCGTCGGGCGCGGCGGTCACGCGCAGCACGGGGCCGTCGAGGAAGCCGACCGCCACGGGTGCGGCCTTCGCCGCATCGCCGCTGGACCGGGCCTCGGCCTGCGAGGAGGCCCGTGAGTCGGTCCCTGCGGAGGTCCGTGCGTCGGTCCAGAGGTAGACGGTCGCGTCGTCCAGACGCAGGAGCCAGCCCACGTCCCCGGGGTGCAGGCTCCCGGACGGGGCGTCGGGCGGTGTCCACGCACGCAGGGCGCGCAGCGCCGGGCCGGTGTCGGCAGGGGACAGGCGGTGCCGCGCGAGTGAGGCCATGCGCGGAGACTAGTCAGCACGCCACGGAGACGCGAAGGCTTTTGTCCCCGGGGTCCCTGGGGTCCCTGGGGTGGTCCCTGTGGTGCCTGTGGTGCCTGTGGTGCCTGTGGTGCCTGTGGTGCCTGTGGTGCCTTTGGTGTTCAGGGTGTTCGGTGGGCCCGGCCCGGTCGTCATGTCTGCCGCAGCGCGAACCACAACTCCGTCCGTACGTCCATGTCGTCCAGGTCCGCGTCCAGCAACTCCCCGCACCGCCCGATGCGTTGGCGGACGGTGTTGCGGTGGACGCCGAGGGCCACCGCCGTACGGTCCCAACTGCCGTGGAGGGAGAGCCAGCAGCGCAGGGTGTCGGCCAGCGGCGCGGTGAGCGGGGCGAGGAGGGCGCGGGCGTGGGCGGCCGCCTGTTCGGGCGGTACCAGCGCGGCGAGGCCGCTCGTGGGGGCGTCCACCGTCAACGGGGCGCGGGTCGCCCGCGCGTGGGCCAAGGCGCGGGCGGCCAGGGTGTCGGCGGCGGCGAGAGCGGTGACGGGGGTGGGCGCGGCCGCGCCGAGCGTCCAGCCGGGCCTCGGGGTGAGCCGGGCGGAGCGGGGTGATGGGCCCGTCCCCGCAGGACCGTCGGTCAGCGGCTCCCCGCCCTCGGCCGAGCCCGTCCCGCCCTCCGCCGAGCCTGCCGGGCCCTCCGCCGAGCCTGCCCCGCCGCCCGGGCCCAGCAGCAGCCGGACCGCCTCGCCCGCCCCGCGTCCCGCGTCGACCAGGGCCGTGCCCAGCGACGCGCCCAGGGCCTCCGCCGTCAGGGCGTCCGCCGGGGTGCCGTCCGTGCGCAGGGCGTGGATCACCGTCCAGGGGCCGGTGGAGCCGAGGAGCGGCGCCACCTCGGCGGGGGAGGCCCCCAGGAGCATGCGGACCAGGGCCGCCGAACGGCCCGCCGCGTCCGCGCCCTGGTGGGGGGCGGCCAGGAGGGAGAGGAGGACCACCGCGATGCCCGCCACCGTGTGGTCGCCTGACTCCCGTCGCCGGGTCGCCAGCGCCAGGGCCAGGCCGTCGTCGCCGCCCAGTGCGTACGCGGACAGGTGGGTGCCGCCGTGGGTGTCGGTGGCCGAGGAGGGGGAGCCGGGGCTTTCGCGGGCGACCACGCGGGCCAGCCGGGCCAGGGCCCCCGCCGCCTCCGGGCCCGGGCGGCGGCCCGCCGCGTGGACCTCCTCGCCCCGCGCCGTCAGCAGGACCGCCCGGCCGCCGAGCCGCGTCGCGAGCTGGTGGAGGACCGCCGGTACGGGGTCGGGACGGGCCGCCGCCGTCGCCAGCGCCTGCTGGGCGCGGGCCACCCGGCGCAGCTCGCGGTGGCGTGCCTCGGCCATCAGCCGCCATACCGCCCGCGCGATCGCGGTGAACGGGATCTCCGGAGGCACCTCCAGCAGCGGCAGGCCCTCCCGGTCGCACGCCTCGATCAGGGCCCGGGGCACCGTCTCGTGCACCGGCCGGACCCCGAAACCCAGCGCCGCCGCCCCCGCCTCCACCAGCCGGCCGACGTAGTGGTCCGGGTCCGTCAGCAGCACGCCCGCGGTCAGCAGCAGTTCGCCGCCGAGCAGATACGGATACGGGTCGGCCATCTCCGAGGTGTGCACCCAGAGCAGATCGGCGTCGCCCGGACCGGCGATCCGGCGCAGGCCCAGTTCCTCGCGCGCCAGGAGCTCGGCCAGCGGGACGGGCGGGGTCGGCGGGCCGGCGGGCAGAGCCGTCGGCGGGGTGCCCCCGGAAGGGTTCGGCATGGACGATTCCTCCGGTCGGTGCGTCGCGAATGGAGGAAACGTACACTTCAGAGTTGGCTTTGGGTCACCTACCGTCTTCCGGGGGTCCGGGCCGGACGGGCTGGGAGGCCCGCACGCTCGACACCGTACGAACCGAAGGAAAGGCACCCCCTCATGAGCAGCACCGAGTCGCCGCGCGGCCCCATCGACTCCTCCCGCGTCCCGCGGTACGCCGGGCCCGCGACGTTCGCCCGGCTGCCCCGGCTCGACGAGGTCGGCCGGACCGACGTCGCCGTGGTCGGCGTGCCCTTCGACACCGGGGTCTCCTACCGCCCCGGCGCCCGCTTCGGCGGCAACGCCATCCGTGAGGCCTCCCGGCTGCTGCGCCCGTACAACCCGGCGCAGGACGCCTCCCCGTTCGCCCTGGCGCAGGTCGCCGACGCCGGGGACATCGCGGCGAACCCGTTCGACATCAACGAGGCCGTCGAGACCATCGAGGGCGCGGCCGACGACCTCCTGGGCACCGGCGCACGCCTGATGACCCTCGGCGGCGACCACACCATCGCCCTGCCCCTCCTGCGCTCCGTCGCCAAGAAGCACGGGCCCGTCGCCCTGCTCCACTTCGACGCGCACCTGGACACCTGGGACACCTACTTCGGCGCGGAGTACACCCACGGCACCCCGTTCCGCCGGGCCGTCGAGGAGGGCATCCTCGACACCTCCGCCCTCTCGCACGTCGGCACCCGCGGCCCGCTCTACGGCAAGCAGGACCTGACCGACGACGAGAAGATGGGCTTCGGGATCGTCACCTCCGCCGACGTCATGCGGCGCGGCGTCGACGAGATCGCCGACCAGCTGCGGCAGCGCATCGGCGACCGGCCGCTGTACATCTCCATCGACATCGACGTCCTGGACCCGGCGCACGCCCCCGGCACCGGCACCCCCGAGGCCGGCGGCCTCACCTCCCGCGAGCTGCTGGAGATCCTGCGCGGCCTCTCCTCCTGCCACCTGGTCTCCGCCGACCTGGTCGAGGTCGCCCCCGCGTACGACCACGCCGAGATCACCTCCGTGGCCGCCTCGCACGCCGCGTACGAGCTGACGACGATCATGTCCCGCCAGATCGCCGCGCAGAAGGAAGCCAAGGAAGCCAAGGACGCCAAGTGAGCCACGACCACGACGACCGGCCGCAGCTCACCGCCGCCCAGGCCGCCGCCGTCCTGAACCCGCCGGCCGGCCGCAACGGCGGTGACCTCGTCGTCGAGTCCCTCCAGGGGCTCGGCGCGACCACCGTCTTCGGGCTCCCCGGTCAGCACGCGCTCGGCGTGTTCGACGCGCTGCGCCGCTCCTCCCTCCGGTACGTCGGGCTCCGCGTCGAGAACAACGCGGGCTTCGCCGCCGACGCGTACGGCCGGATCACGGGGGAGGTCGCGCCGCTGCTCCTGTCCACCGGTCCCGGGGCGCTGACCTCGCTCGCCGCGCTCCAGGAGGCGGCCGCCGCCTCCGCGCCCGTGCTCGCGATCTCCAGCCAGATCCCCTCGGCGGGGCTCGGCGGCGGGCGGCACGGCTATCTGCACGAGCTGCGCGACCAGCAGGCCTCCGTCCGTGACATCGTGAAGTCCGTGCACACCGTGCGGTCCGCCTCGCAGATCCCCTCCGCGATCGCCGCCGCCTGGGAGTCCGCACTCACCGCCCCGCACGGACCGGTCTGGGTGGAGATCCCGCAGGACGTGCTGCTCGCCGGGACGACCCTGCCGGTCGTCAGCGCCATGGACGCCGCCCCGCGCGACCTCTACCCGCGCCCCGAGCTGACGATCGCCGCGGCCCACCTGCTGTCGAACGCCGAGCGCCCGGTGATCATCGCGGGCGGCGGAGTCGTCCGCTCCGACGCCTCCGGCAAGCTGCGCGCGCTGGCCGAGAAGATCGACGCCCCCGTCGTCACCACCTTCGGCGGCAAGGGCGCGTTCCCGTGGGAGCACCCGCTCTCGCTCCGCTCCTGGCTGGAGGACCGGCACACGACCGACTTCCTGGAGGACGCGGACGTCCTCCTCGTCGTCGGCTCGGGGCTCGGGGAACTCTCCTCGAACTACCACACCTTCCGCCCGCGCGGCCGGGTGATCCAGATCGAGGCGGACGCCGGGAAGCTGGAGTCCAACCACCCCGCGCTCGGCATCCACTCCGACGCCCGCGAGGCCCTGGCCGACCTCCTGGAGGCCGTCGAGCCCCGCCAGGACGCGGGAGCGGCCGAGCGCGTGGCCACGGTGCTGGAGAAGGTACGGGTCCGGATCGACGCCCAGGAACTGACCCTGGAACAGCAGGTCCTCGCCGCCGTCCGCGAGGCGCTGCCCGACACCGCGCCCAGCTTCTGGGACATGACGATCCTGGCGTACTGGGCCTGGTCCGCGTTCGACGCCCGCCGCCCCAACACCATGCACTCCGCCCAGGGCGCGGGCGGCCTCGGCTACGGCTTCCCCGCGGCCATCGGCGCGGCCGTCGCCGACCCGACGAAGCCCGTGCTCGCGGTCTCCGGCGACGGCGGCGCGATGTACTCCATCGCGGAACTGGCCACCGCCCGCCAGTACGACCTGCCGCTGACCTGGCTGATCGTCGACGACGGCGGCTACGGCATCCTGCGCGAGTACATGACGGACGCCTTCGGCGAGGGCGCGGCCACGGCCACCGAGCTCTCCCGCCCGGACTTCGTCGCGCTCGCCGAGTCCTTCGGCGTCCCCGCCGTCCGTACGACACCGGAGTCCCTCGCCGCCGACCTCGGCAAGGCGCTGGCGGCCCCGGGCCCGTCCGTCGTCGTGCTCCCGGCACTGCTGCGGATGTTCGAGCCGACGCACCTGTAAGCCGTACGCCTCCGGCTCGGCGGGTGCCGTGGCGGTGGTTGCCGTGGCGGTGGGTGGCGGGTGCCGTGGCGGCAGGGCGGGCCCGGGCCGCCGCCCGGCCCGGGCCCCGAACCGGTCCTGGGACCCCGGTACCGCACACCCCCGACCATCGGCCCCGTTCGCCGCCCTCTTCGTCGCGGCGGGATGAAATCCGCAGCCCCGGGCGTTGGTGCCTTCCGGTAGGACAGGCGGAACAGCTGGATCGGAGCCGGATCACCGGTGGCACAGCCGGACCGGCGGACAGGCCGAGGAGAAGGCCGAAACGGGAGGCAACGCGTGACGGGCGCAGAGCAACAGGGGTGGGGCCGGCGGCTGACCGGGTACGCGTGGCGGTACCGGCGCAACGTCGTGCTCGCTCTCGGCTCGTCGCTCGCCGGAATGGCCGTCATGGCCCTCGTTCCGCTCATCACCAAGGTGATCATCGACGACGTGGTCACCGACCACACCCGCTCCCTCGCCGTCTGGACCGGGCTGCTCATCGGCGCGGCCGTCCTCGTCTACATAGCCACCTACATCCGCAGGTACTACGGCGGCCGGCTCGCCCTGGACGTCCAGCACGACCTCCGTACGGACATGTACACGACGATCACCCGGCTCGACGGGAAACGGCAGGACGAGCTGTCCACCGGGCAGGTCGTGGGCCGGGCCACCAGTGACCTCCAGCTGATCCAGGGGCTGCTGTTCATGCTCCCGATGACCATCGGGAACGTGCTGCTCTTCGTCATCTCCCTGGTGATCATGGCGTGGCTCTCGCTGCCCCTGACCCTCGTCGCGCTCGCCGTCGCCCCCGCCCTCTGGTTCATCGCCCGCCGCTCCCGCACCCGGCTCTTCCCCGCCACCTGGTACGCCCAGAGCCAGGCCGCCGCCGTCGCCGGAGTCGTCGACGGGGCCGTCTCCGGGGTCCGCGTCGTCAAGGGCTTCGGCCAGGAGGACCAGGAGACCGGCAAGCTCCGCGAGGTCGGTCGCCGGCTGTTCGCCGGGCGGCTGCGCACCATCCGGCTGAACTCCCGCTACACCCCGGCCCTCCAGGCGGTGCCCGCGCTCGGCCAGGTCGCCATGCTCGCCCTCGGCGGCTGGCTGGCCACCCGGGGCGAGATCACCCTCGGCACCTTCGTCGCCTTCTCCACCTACCTCGCCCAGCTCGTCGGCCCGGTCCGGATGCTCGCCATGGTCCTCACCGTCGGCCAGCAGGCCCGGGCCGGTGTGGAACGCGTCCTGGAGCTCATCGACACCGAGCCCTCGATGCGGGACGGCACCAAGGAGCTGCCCGCCGACGCCCCGGCCGGCATCGAGTTCGACGACGTCCGCTTCGGCTACGACGACGAGCGCCCCGTCCTCGACGGCTTCTCGCTCACCGTCGAACCCGGTGAGACCGTCGCCGTCGTCGGCGCGTCCGGCAGCGGCAAGTCCACCGTCTCGCTCCTGCTGCCCCGCTTCTACGACGTCTCCCACGGGGCCGTCCTCATCGGCGGCCACGACGTCCGCGAGCTGACCCAGGCGTCCCTGCGCTCCGCCATCGGGCTCGTCCCCGAGGACAGCTTCCTGTTCTCCGACACCATCCGCGCCAACATCGCCTACGGCCTCCCCGACGCCACCCAGGACCAGATCGAACAGGCCGCCCGCGCCGCCCAGGCCCACGGGTTCATCGCCGACCTGCCGCAGGGGTACGACACCACCGTCGGCGAACACGGGCTCACCCTCTCCGGAGGCCAGCGCCAGCGCGTCGCCCTCGCCCGCGCCATCCTCACCGACCCCCGGCTCCTCCTCCTCGACGACGCGACCTCCGCCGTCGACGCCCGCGTCGAGCACGAGATCCACGAGGCCCTCAAGCAGGTGATGGCGGGCCGTACGACGCTCCTCATCGCCCACCGCCGCTCCACCCTCCAGCTCGCCGACCGCATCGCCGTCCTGGACGGCGGGAAGCTCGCCGCGATCGGCACCCACGAGGAGCTGGAGCGCACCTCCGCGCTCTACCGCCGCCTCCTCACCGACCCCGACGAGCTGGGCGGCACCTCGCCCGGCCACCGGCCGCCGCTCCCGGAGGCCGCCCCCGAGGACGACCGCGCGCTCCAGGAGGAACTGGACGCCGAGTTCGACGCGGAGCGCGGCATCACCCCCGCGCTCTGGATCCGCGAGGAGGAGGAGCGGGACACCACCGTCGCCGGCATGCCCGCGACGCCCGAGCTGCTCGCCCAGGTCGAGGCGCTGCCGCCCGCCACCGACACCCCCGAGGTCGACGAGACCGCCGCCGTGCGGCCGGAGGACTCCTACGGGCTGCGCCGGCTGCTGCGCGGCTTCGGCGCGGTCCTGCTGGTCAGCCTCGGGCTCGTCGCCGTCGACGCCGGCATGGGCCTGCTGCTGCCGGTCCTGATCCGGCACGGCATCGACGAGGGCGTCTCCCAGCTCTCCACCGGTGCGGTGTGGGCGGCGTCCGCGATCGCGCTCGTCGTCGTGCTCGTCCAATGGGTCGCGCAGACCGGCGAGATCCGGATGACCGGCCGGACCGGCGAACGGATCCTCTACGCGCTCCGCCTGAAGATCTTCGCCCAGCTCCAGCGGCTCGGCCTCGACTACTACGAGCGGGAGCTGACCGGCCGGATCATGACCCGGATGACGACGGACGTGGACGCGCTCGCCACGTTCCTCCAGACCGGGCTCGTCACCGCGTTCGTCTCCGTCGTCACCTTCTTCGGCATCATGGCCGCCCTGCTCGTCCTGGACGTCCAGCTCGCCCTGGTCGTCTTCGCCACCCTGCCCGTGCTGATCATCGGCACCGTCTTCTTCCGACGCAGCAGCGTCAAGGCGTACGAGCTGGCCCGGACCCGCATCAGCGCCGTCAACGCCGACCTCCAGGAGTCCGTCTCCGGCCTCCGTATCGTCCAGGCCTTCGGCCGCGAGCACGACGGGGCCGTCCGCTTCGCCGAGCACAGCGACCACTACCGCCAGGCCCGGGTACGCGGCCAGTGGCTGATCTCCGTCTACTTCCCGTTCGTCCAGCTGCTGGCCTCCGTCGCCGCGGCCGCCGTGATCATCGTCGGAGCGGGACGCGTCGACAACGGCACGCTGACCGTCGGCGCCCTGGTCGCCTACCTCCTCTACATCGAGCTGTTCTTCGCCCCCGTCCAGCAGCTCTCCCAGGTCTTCGACGGCTACCAGCAGGCGACCGTCTCCCTCGGCCGCATCCAGGAACTGCTGCGCGAGCCCACCTCGACCGCCGACCCGGACGAGCCGCTCGACGTGCTCTCGCTGCGCGGCGAGATCGCGTTCGAGGACGTCTCCTTCGCGTACGGCTCCGACGAGGAGGCCCTGACCGGTGTCGACCTGCGCATCCCGGCGGGCCAGACGGTGGCGTTCGTCGGGGAGACGGGGGCCGGGAAGTCGACCCTCGTCAAGCTCGTCGCCCGGTACTACGACCCCACGGGCGGCCGGGTCACGGCCGACGGAACCGATCTGCGCACCCTCGACATGACCGCCTACCGCCACCGCCTCGGCGTTGTCCCGCAGGAGGCGTACCTCTTCGCCGGCACGGTCCGCGACGCCATCGCCTACGGACTGCCCGACGCCACCGACGCCCAGGTGGAGGCCGCGGCCCGCGCGGTCGGCGCGCACGAGATGATCGCCACGCTGGAAGACGGCTACCTCCACGAGGTCGCCGAGCGCGGCCGCAACCTCTCCGCCGGGCAGCGCCAGCTCATCGCCCTGGCCCGCGCCGAACTCGTCGACCCGGACATCCTGCTCCTGGACGAGGCCACCGCCGCCCTGGACCTCGCCACCGAGGCCCTGGTCAACCAGGCCACCGACCGCCTCGCCGGCCGCCGCACCACGCTGGTGGTGGCCCACCGGCTGACCACCGCCGCCCGCGCCGACCGGGTCGTGGTCATGGACCACGGGCGCGTCGTCGAGGACGGCACGCACGACGAGCTGCTCGCCCGGGGCGGGCGGTACGCCCGGCTGTGGCGCACCTTCATCGGCGAGGGCATAGGGGAGGACGAGCCGGCGGGCGTCTGAGGGGAGGCGGCGGCCCCCGCGTGCAACCTCCCGCCCGTCTGCTGCGTCGTAACCGGAGACGCACTGGTGCGTACAGACGTCAGGTGGGGGCGAAGGTGTTCGACAGGGCTGCGGAGCCGGTGAGACCCATGAGACGGACAGGATCGCCGGCAGCGGCGGGACGGCCAGGACCGACAGGATCGCCGGGACCGTCGGGACGGCCAGGACCGACAGGATCGACGACAGCGGCGGGGTCGACAGGGCCGGCGGGACGGCCCTTGCTGGTCCGCCTCCTCGTCCTGCTCCTGCTGGCCGGACTCGTGCCCCTTCTCGGCGCCCCCGGCGTCGCCCGGGCCGCCTCCGGCTGCTCCGGCCGCCCCGCGAAGACCGTCGAGTTCTCCACGGGAGAACTACGCGTCTACAAGAGCCGCGCGCAGGCGTGCGCGGTGACCGTCGCCAAGAAGCCCGGCAAGCGACGGACGATGAGCGTCACGCTCCAGGCGCGTGGCGGCCGCGCCGTCACCGACAAGGGCTCCTACACGAAGACGGCCGGCCCGGTCACCGTCAACGCGCTCAACCGCTGCGTACGGGCCACCGGCGCGATCGGCAGGAAATCCACCTCCACCGGATGGATTCTCTGCTGACCTTTCCGCCGACTCCTCCCTTTCTCCGCCGCTCTCCGCCGACTCCTCCCCTTCTCCGCCGACTTCTCCACTGACACGGGCAACCGGGTCTGGCGTGGCGTGTGTTGCCCCGATAAGTTCACGGCGACTGTCGTGAATCAAGGGGAGCGTGCATGCGCAAGTCACTCACAGGGGTTCTCTCGCTCGCCGTGCTCATAGGCACGGTCGGAGCCACGGGGGCCTCGGCCGGTGCGGCCACCGCCGCGGAGCCGGCCGCGAAGCGGAGCAGCGCCGCCGCCAAGGGCGGCGAAGCGAGCAACGAGGACGTCAAGGACCGCATCCTGGCCATCCCGGGCATGAGTCTGATCGAGGAGAAGCCTTACGCGGGCTACCGCTACTTCGTCCTCAACTACACCCAGCCCGTCGACCACCGGCGCCCGTCCAAGGGCACGTTCCAGCAGCGCCTGACGCTGCTGCACAAGGACGTGAGCCGCCCGACGGTCTTCTTCACCAGCGGCTACAACGTCTCCACCAACCCCAGCCGCAGCGAGCCGACGCAGATCATCGACGGCAACCAGGTCTCGATGGAGTACCGCTACTTCACCCCGTCCCGGCCGGCCCCCGCCGACTGGTCCAAGCTGGACATCTGGCAGGCCGCCAGCGACCAGCACCGGGTGTTCACGGCGCTGAAGAAGATCTACGACAAGAAGTGGCTGGCCACCGGCGGGTCCAAGGGCGGCATGACCGCCACGTACTTCGAGCGCTTCTACCCGAAGGACATGGACGGCGTCGTCGCCTATGTCGCGCCCAACGACGTCGTGAACGACGAGGACTCGGCGTACGACCGGTTCTTCGAGAACGTCGGCACCCAGGAGTGCCGCGACAAGCTGGCCGGTGTGCAGCGCGAGGCGCTGATCCGCCGGGCCCCGCTCCAGAAGAAGTACAAGGAGCTGGCCGCGGCGCAGGGCTGGACCTTCAACACCATCGGCTCCCTCGACCGCGCCTACGAGGCCACGGTCATGGACTACGGGTGGGCCTTCTGGCAGTACAGCCTGGTCGCCGACTGCGTGGACATCCCGGCCGACGCCGAGGAGGCCACCGACGAGGACATCTGGAACTCCGTCGACGCCATCTCCGGCTTCTCCGCCTACGTCGACCAGGGCCTGGAGAGGTACACCCCGTACTACTACCAGGCGGGCACCCAGCTCGGGTCGCCGGACATCAAGCAGCCCTGGCTGAGCGATCTGAGCCGCTACGGCTACCAGCCCCCGCGCAACTTCGTGCCCCGCTCCATCCCGATGAAGTTCGAACGGGGCGCGATGCGGGACATCGACCGCTGGGTCAAGCGCAACGCCCGGCAGATGATGTACGTCAACGGCGAGAACGACCCGTGGAGCGCGGAGCCGTTCCGTCTCGGACGCGGTGCGAAGGACAGCTACGTCTACACCGTCCCCGGCGGCAACCACGGCGCGAAGGTCTCCGGTCTCGTCGCCGACGAGAAGGCGAAGGCCACCGCCGCGATCCTGCGCTGGGCGGGCGTCGCCCCGGCAGCCGTCGAGGCGGACCCCGCCAAGGCGAAGCCGCTGGCGAAGTTCGACAAGAAGCTGGACAAGCGCAACGGCGAGGTCGAGCGCGACGAGGCCACCCTGCGCCCATAGGAGCCGCACGCGGTTCTTCTCGCAGCATCCCACACGGGGCTGCGTCCTTCGGTCGCTCTCCCGGTGACCGGCGGGCGCGGCCCCGTACGCCCGGCGCGGCCCGCCGGAGCGGGGCCGCACCAGGTGTACGGGGTGCGTCCGTGGCCGGAGGGCGGTGCCGTCCGGTCGCCCTAGTACGACAGCCCGTGACCCACCGGATACAGCACCTGCGTCGGGTCGTCCGCGCGCTGCACCGGGACCGGGAGGGTGCCCTCCGGATCGGCGTGGCCCGCGATCACCCGGGCGGCGGCGCGCAGTTCGACGTCGGTCCAGGAGTACGCGGCGAGGCTCGCGGCGACTCCGGTCCCGGTGAGGTGGGCGACGTCGTACGGGTTGCGGACCGCGACGGCGACCACCGGGACGCCGGTCGCCACGAGCGCCCTGACCAGGGTGCGTTGCGAGCTGGTCGCCGTGACGTTGTACGTCGCCACGACCACCGCGTCCCTGCCTTCGGCGGCGGCGACCGCTTCGGCGATCTTCGCCTGGTTCGGGGCCGTCCCGGTGGACAACGCCGTCGCGGCGAAGCCCAGTTCGGCGAAGGCGTCTCGCAGGGTGCTGGTCGGCGGACCCGTGGTCCCGGAGGGGGAGGCGGGGTCGGCCCCCACCACCAGCAGATCGCGGTGGCTGCGGCGGGATAGCGGCAGCAGGGCGCCCGGGTCGGCGAGCAGGGTCGTCGTGCGCTCGGCGATCCGGTCGGCGGCGGCCCGGTGGGCGCGGCTGCCGACCGTGCGCTCGACGCCCCGCCGACTGACGAACGGGTCGCGGAACAGGCCCAGTCGGCTCTTCAGCCGCAGGATCCGCAGGATCGATTCATCGACTCTCGCCTCGCTGATCTCACCGCCCCGCACCGCCTTCAGCACGGCGTTCCAGGCGACCGAGAGGTTCGGCGGGTTCAGCAGCTGGTCCACGCCCGCCAGTAGCGCGAGGACCGGCACGCGGTCGTCGCCGTACTTCGTGCGCACCCCCTCCATGCCGAGCGAGTCGGTGACCACCACCCCGTCGTAGCCCAGCTCCTCGCGGAGGATGCCGGTGAGGATCGGCCGGGAGAGCGTGGCCGGGTCCTCGGACGGGTCGAGGGCGGGGACCACGATGTGCGCGGTCATGATCGAGTCGATACGGGCCCGGATCGCGGCGCGGAACGGCGGGGCGTCCAGCTCCTCCCACTGCGCGCGGGTGTGGTTGATGACGGGCAGCCCGGTGTGGCTGTCGGTGCTGGTGTCGCCGTGGCCGGGGAAGTGCTTGGCGGTCGATGCGATGCCCGCGCCCTGATAGCCCCTCACCTGCTCCGCGACCAGAGCGGCCACCGCGGCGGGGTCGGAGCCGAAGGACCGCACGCCGATGACCGGGTTGGCCGGGTTGACGTTGACGTCGGCGTCCGGCGCGTAGTTCTGGTTGATCCCGAGCGCGGCCAGCTCGGCGCCCGCGATCCAGGCCGCCCGGCGGGTGTCGGAGCGCGATCCGCCCGCGCCGAGCGCCATCGCGCCGGGAAGGAGGGTGGCGGGTTCGCCGACCCGGCAGACGATGCCGTGTTCCTGGTCGGTGGAGACGAGCAGCGGCAGCCGGGAGCGCCCGGCGAGCGCGGCGCGCTGGAGGCCGTTGGAGAGGTCGGCGATCTGGTGGGGGTCGCGGGTGTTGTGCGCCCAGGTGAAGTAGATGATCCCGCCGACGTGGTAGGTGGAGATCAGCTCGGCGGCCGTACGGACCCCGATCTCCTTGAGGTTCGCGTCGATGTCGGCCTGGTCGGGGTCGGTGGCGGAGTGCCCGTAGACCCGCATCACGAAGAGCTGGCCGACCTTCTCCTCCAGGCTCATCCCGGCGATGATCCGTCGCAGCCTGCGGTCGGTGGAGGCGTTCGTGGTGGGCGCGGACGCGGCGGAGGGGGTGGCGAGGGCGCCGGTGGCCGCCGCCGCCGTGGCGGCCGCGGTGGCGGTGAGGAGGGTGCGTCTTGAGGTGCGGTGGGGCACGTGAGCTCCTTCCCGGGGTGAAAGAAACTTTCAAGTGAGTACGCTTATAGGGAAAATAACTTCCGGTCAAGAGGGCGGGCCGCCCGCGACACGCCCCGCACGCGAACGGAGGGACACGAACGGACGGACCGGCAGCACGGGCGCGCCGCCCCGCACGAGCCCGGAAGCACCCGGGCGCGCCCCCTTGTACGGACACGACAGCGCGGGGTGCGCCGTCCCCGTACGCACACGAAAGCGCGGGGTGCGCCGTCCCCGTACGGACACGAAAGCGCGGGGTGCGCCGTCCCCGTACGCACACGAAAGCGCGGGGTGCGCCGTCCCGCGTCGGCCCCCGCGCTCTCGTACCGTCCCGCCGCTGCCGCCCCGGCGCTACTGCTTCGCCCCTACTGCTTCGCCCCTACTGTTTCGGCGCTCCGAGCCGCAGCAGGTGTTCGCGCCCCGTGCCCAGCAGACCCGGCAGCTCCGCCGCCCCCGGGTGCCAGCGCTTCTCGAACTCCCAGCACACCCACGTGTCCGGGCCGAGCAGGTCCAGGCAGTCCGCCAGCGGAACCACCCCGGAGCCCAGCGCCACCGGAGTGAGATCGTCCGCCGAGGCGACGTCCTTCACCTGGACGTAGCCCAGGTGCGGAGCGAGCACCGCATGACTGGCAGCCGGCTCCTCACCGGCGAGCCAGGTGTGCAGCACGTCCCAGATCGCGCCGACCCGGGGGTGCCCGACCGCGGCGACGATCCGGGCGACATCGAGGCCCGCCCGGTGCGAGTCATGGGTCTCCAGCAGGATGCTCACACCCATGTCCGCGGCGGTCGGCGCCGCCGCACCGAGCCGCCGGGCGGCCGTCGCGTCGGCCTCCGCCTCCTCCTGGTCGCCGCCGCCCGGGAAGACCCGGACGGAGGACGCGCCCAGGTCCCGGGCGAGTTTCACCAGCTCGGACAGCTCGGCCAGAACCGGCTCGTCGTCCCCCTCGGCAGCCACCTTCACGTACCCGGCGAGGCCCAGGATCTCCACCCCGCCGGCCTTGAACGCCTCGACCACATCGGCCCGTTCCAACGACGACAGCCCCAGGTGCACCGGCTCCTCGGGGTGGACGCGCAGCTCCACCCCCTGGTAGCCGTTCCCGGCGGCGAGCCGGACGACCTCGGAGACCGGCGTTCCCGGCACCCCGAGGGTGGAGAAAGCGAGCTTCATCGTGCGTGTCCTTCCCTTGTGCCGACGCCCCGCTCCTGCCCGCCGGGCCGGTGGCTACGCCCCTCCGGGCGACGGGTGCGGCCCCCGGCCTCTCTCAGCCGACGCCCCGCAGCAGTCGCTCCAGGCTACCCAGCAGCTTCAGCGCGTCCTCGCGCCGCGCACCCTCCAGCGCGCCGGTCCCCGCCGCCGCGCGCCGCTCGGCCTCCCGCACCCGCTCCGGAGTGACCACCCGCAGCGCCGCGGCGGCCTGGCGGGCGAACATCGCGAGCAGGTCCAGCTCCCGGACGCCCGACCTGGCCTGGGGGGACGGGTCCAGCACCTCCAGCACGCCGAGGATCCGGGAGTCGCTGATGAGCGGGGCCGCCATCAGGGCGTTCGGCACGTACGCGGTCGACTCGGCCAGCGAGCGGTCGAAGGACGGATCGGCGCTCAGGTCGTCCACCACCATCGGCTCGCCGGAGGTCGCCACCCACCCGGCGATCCCGCGGCCGGCCGGGAACCGGCGGCCCACGAGGAACTCCTCGCCCTGCCCGGAAACGGCCTGGAAGACCAGCTCGTCCGCCTCCTCGTCGAGCAGGAAGACCGAGCTGGCCTCGGCCCCGAAGATGGCGCGGGCCACGTCGACGACCGACTGGAGCAACTCGCTGCGCGGCGCGTCGGCGGTCCGGGCGTCGGCGACCGGGGCGGAGCCGGGGGAGAGGGAGGGAGCGGGATCAGTTCTCGGAGTCATCGCGGGTATCTCCTGCCGCAGTGGAAGGACGCGGCGCGTGGCGCACATTGGCCGCGGACAGATAGAGGGCGTTCTTGAGCTGGAAGGCCGTCATGCGCGGATGCGCGGACAGCAGGCGGGCGCAGAGCCCGGCGACGTACGGCGTGGCGAAGCTGTTCCCCGTGGTGCGGATCGTCCGGCCGCCCAGCCACGGCACGGTCACGTTCTGGCCGGGACCGAAGAACTCCACCGGGGGCTCCGGGTTGTACAGGTGCAGCTGGGGGTCGTCCTCCTGGTGGCTGCCCACCGAGATCACCGAAGCGAACCGCCAGGGGAAGCTCTCCACCGGGGTGTTGTGGGCCGAGGCGACGATCACCGTACGGGCGAAGTAGGCGCTGTCGGCCAGACTGTGCAGCTCCTGCGCGAACCGCGTGCGGGTCGTCGACAGGCTGAGGTTGACCACGTCGAAGCCCTGCTCCACCGCCCAGCGCAGCCCGGCCATCAGGACGTCGCCGGTGCCGGAGAACCGCTCCCCGAGCACCCGCACGCTGTGGATCTCGCACTCCGGGGCGGTCCGGCGGACGATGCCCGCGCACGCGGTGCCGTGCCCGCAGGTGTCCCCGGTGGTCGTCGGCTCGACCGTGATCTCCCCGCGCTCCGCGTCCTTCACGACCACCCAGGAACCGGCCAGCGGGCCGATCAGCGGATGGTCCCGCTCCACGCCCGAATCCACCACGCACACGCGGACGCCGCGCCCGGTGGCGGGCCCGGCGGGGCGGCCGAGCGGCGGCCCGGGGTCCGCCAGCACCGGCACGTCCTCCGGGCCGCGGCCGCGCAGGCTCCAGGTCAGCCCCTGCCCCGGGGCCCCGCGCGCTCCCGGGGCCGTCCGCGGCTGGCCCGCCCCCGTTCCCGCCCTCGGCCGTTCCGGTTCCGACCGTGCCCGTTCCCGTTCCGTCCGCGGCCGTTCCGGTTCCGTGGTCGTCATCGGTCAGCTCCTCTCCCTCGTCGTGGCCAGGGGCCGGGGCGGGTGCGCGAGGAAGCCGGAGACCCGGCGCACCCCCGGCAGATGCCCCTTGCCCGTGAAGTGCGCCCCGGCCGACCGGGCCGAGGCCCCGGCCTCCGGCCACCTGCCCAGGGCGGCGAGCGTGTGCGCCCGGTCCAGCTCGGCCGTCGCCTGCACCAGCGGGGAATCCGTGAGCAGCGAGGCCCGGACCGCCCGCTCCGCGTGTTCCGCCGCCTCCTCCGGTCGGTCCCGCACCGTCAGCCGGGCCCGCAGCCCCGCCAGGTCCACCGCGTCCGCCCGGCTCAGCCCCGAGGTGTCGCCGACGCCTGCCAGCCGGGCGGCCGCCGGAGCCTCCCGGCCCGCGTCCAGCTCCAGGCGGGCCGCGTCCAGCGCCACCGCCGTCCGCATCCCGGCCGCCCCCGTACGCCGGGCCGCCGCGTCCGCCCGGCCCAGCAGGTCCAGGGCCACCGTGCCGTTGCCGAGCAGCCCCTCCACCGTCGCCCGGAACACCGGGAGGAAGACCTCCGCCTCGGCGAACCCCAGCTTCCCCGCGAGTCGTTCCGCCTCGGCCAGGCAGTGGTACGCCTCGTCCGGCCGCTCCTGGAGCGCGTACAGCACCGCCAGCGGGCAGTTGAGGGTGACTCGGACCGTGGGCCGGCCCGCCCCGTGCGCCGCCAGCAGCGACCGGCAGCGGACCACCGCGGCGGGCACCGGAACCGGCCCCCGCCACAGGGAGACGCCGATCGCGCCGAGCGCCCCGGCCCGCTCCGGCTCCGCACCGGCCAGCACCGCGTGTTCCAGGGCCCGCGCCTGGTCCCGCTCCGCCTCCTCGTGCCGCCCGGACCGCTGGAACTGCTGGGCGAGCCGCAGATGGGCCCGCGCCCGGCCCGCCGAGTCCCCGGCCGCCTCGAACACCGGCAGCACGGCCCGGGCCACGGTGGCGGGGCCGGGGCCCGGACCGCCCGGATCCAGCACCGCGAGCGCGAGGCGGGCATGCGCGGCCTCCACCGGGTCGGACCCCGAGTCCCTCACGAGGCGCAGCAGTTCGGCTCCCTCCCCGGTGCGGCCCAGCGCCACCCGTACCTCGCCGAGCCGCCGTGTCGCCGCCGGATCCCCGGGGCACAGGTCCACCGCCCGCTCCAGCAGGCCGTGCGCCCAGTGCAGGTCGGACCGGGCGGCGGCCTGGGCCCCCGCCCGGCCCAGCGCGGCGGCGGCCCGCTCGCGCAGCCGCCGGGCCGGATCGTCGAGCAGGCCCAGCTCCGCGCGGTAGCGATAGGCGCGCTCCAGATGGCCGCCGACCGCGCCGTCGCCGCTCCGCAGCACACTGGGCAGCTCCGCCGCCCAGGCATGGCGCTCCGCCTTGGCCCGCTTGGACAGCGAGGCGTACGCGACCTCGTGCACCAGTCCGCTGCTGAACCGGTACGCCGCCGCCTCCCGGCCCCCCGGCGGCCCCGACTCCACCAGACGGCGGCGGCCCAGCACCGCCAGCACCTCCTCGACGCGCCGCCGGTGCTCGGGGGCCGCACCGGTCGTCCCGGCCGGCTGCCCGGCCCCGTGGCCCTCCCCGGCCCGTACGGACAGCTCCAGCCGGACCAGCTCCGGAGCGGTGAACTCCCGGCCGATCACCGCGGCCAGGTCCACCACTCCGCGCTCCGCCCGGGCCAGGGCCCCGATGCGCGCGCCCAGCAGGGCCTGGAGCGTGGGCGGCAGGTCCTCCTCGGCGGTCGGTCCCCCCGGGCGGGAGGCGACCGCCGGTTCCGGGCGGTCGCCGACCAGGAGCTGTTCCAGGTAGAGCGGATTGCCCCCGGCCCGGGCAAGGAGCCGGTCGTCCACCGGGGCGGGCCCGCCGTCCGGACCGGCGAGACCGGCGGCGAGCCGCGCCGCCTCCTCGGGCGGCAGTCCGGTGAGCTGGAGGCGCCCCGCGCCGGCGGGAAGCCCGCCCCCCTCGTCCGGCCCGTCCGCACCCTCCGCGCCATCCGGCCCGTCGGGCCGCCCGGCACAGAGCACCAGCACCCCCGCGCACCCCGGGCCGTCCGTCAGCCGGTGCACCGTGCGGACCAGCAGCGGGGCCGCCGCGTGCCAGTCGTCCAGCACCAGGACGACCGGGCGGGACCGGGCGGCCCGCTCCAGGACCGCCGTCAGAGCCGCGCACATGTCCTCGAAGGGCGCGTTCGGCGTGCCGTCGCGCAGCAGGCCCCCGGACAGCAGGGCCATCGCGTCGTCGACCGCCAGCCCGCCCGCCGTGTCCCTCGCGTCGTCCGCGGGACGGGGCGCGGGCCCGGGACCTGGCTCGGGCGGGGGCTCGGGCGCGGGCCCGGCCGCCACCAGCGAACGCACCGCGTCGGCCAGCGGGGCGAGGGTGCCGTGGTCCCCGTAACTGCGGCACCGCCCCGCGCCGTACGCGAGCACTCCGGACGCCGACCGCCGCGCCAGCCACTCCCGTACCAGCCGGGTCTTGCCGATGCCCGCCTCCCCGGTGACCCGCAGCGGTCCGGCACCGCCACCGTGCGCGGCCCGTTCCAGGGCGGCGTCCAGCGCCTGCCGTTCGGCGTCGCGGCCGACGAAGGGGACGTCGAAGCGGCGCAGCAGCTCGGGGTCGTCCGCGCCCAGCGCCAGCAGCCGGTAGGCCTCCACGCTGTCCCGCTTGCCCTTCAGCCGCAGTGGCCCGGTGGGCTCCGCGCTCACCGTCGGGCCGGCGGCGAGCAGAGTCCCCGGGCCGATGAGGATCTCGCCGCGGCCCGCGTTCTGCTCCAGCCTCGCGGCGATGTTGACGGTCTCCCCGGAGACCAGGGCCTGACGCGCGGTCGCGTCCGAACCCGCCACCACCTGGCCGGTGTTGACGCCGATCCGCGTGGCCAGCTCGATGCCCAGGGTGGCCTCCAGCTCCTCGTTCAGCCGGGCCAGCGCCCTGCGCATCCCGAGCGCCGCCGCCAGCGCCCGGCGGGCGTCGTCGTCACGGACCACCGGTACGCCGAACACCGCCATCACCGCGTCCCCGATGAACTTCTCCGGGGTGCCGCCCCGCGCCACGATCTCCGCGCTCATCGCCTCGAAGTACCGCAGGGTCACCGCGCGCAGCGTCTCCGGGTCGAGCACCCCGGACAGCGCGGTGGACCCGACGAGATCGCAGAACAGCACGGTCACCGGCTTGCGTTCGTCACCGTGCGGCACGGCGGGGGCCGGTCCGGTCCCGTCGGCGGCGGTCGCGCACGGCATCCCGCAGGACGAACAGAACCGGGCCGTCGGCGGCAGATCCTGCTGGCACGAGGGGCAGTTCATGGCGGTCCTTCTCTCCCGGGGCCGTGCGGTCAACGGTTGTGCGGTCAACGGTTGGGCGGTCGACGGCTGCGCGGTCAACGGTCGTGCGGCCGGCGGTCGTGCGGCCGGCGGTCGTGCGCACCGGGCGCGTGCGGTCGGGCGAACGGGGCGGGCGGCGGTACCGGGGACGTCCTGAGGCCGTGACGTGGTGACAGCGCGACGTGGTGACGTGGTGACGTCGTGCCCCCGGGCGGGTACGGGCCCGGTGCCGGTCGCCGGAGCCGGGCCCGTACCGCTGATCGGTCTCCGGTCAGAACAGGGCTCCGCCGGCGATCTCGCCGTGCGCCTGGACCTCCGGCCCCACGGCGTCCAGCCGCCTCCTGATGTCCAGCAGGACGTCAAGTTCCTGCGGGGTCAGCCCGCTCAGGACCTCGCGCTGCTCCTCGGTGAGCAGGTCCACGGGGAAGCCCGCCTCGTACAACGCGTCGGGCAGCGCTGGTCGTTCGCCGTTCTGGGGTGGTCCGGTCATGGTGTGGCTCCCATCGGTGGGACGGGTCCGGCTCCCCGCAGCGACGGCGCCGGTGCGGAGCGCCCGAGCCGGACGAACAGCTGGGTGAGCGCGTCGAGGGAGTGCAGCGCGCTGACCGCCACGGCCGCTTCGGGCCCCCGGCCGAGCGGCAGCAGGTCCAGCAGCGCGTACAGCTCGTTCAGGTGTTCCGTGTCGAGCACCGAGTGCTCCCGAACCGTGCGCAGTGCGGCGGCGGGCAGCCCGGTCAGCCGGGTGATGCGGCCGGTGAGGCCGGCTGCCGGCGCGTAGCCCTCCAGCACGGCGATGTAGCCGAGCAGAGCTACCGGGTGGTGGTGCTCGATCCAGTAGTACTGGGATCCGACGAGCGAGGCGACCAGGGGGGAGGGCAGCGGACCCAGCGCGTCCTCGGGAGCGCCGCCCGCCGCCCGGAGGTCCTCCAGCAGCCAGGCGTCGTGGCCCTCCTCCTCCCGGATGTGCTCCTCCAGGTACGCGGCGAGCGGCGCCGCCAGCGGATCGCCGGACGCGGCCCGGGCGCGGGCCCGGCCAAGGGCCAGTTCCATCAGCGGGACGGAGGCGCGGATGACGGCGTGCATCGTGCACAGATACGTCCGGTAGCGGGGCAACAGCCCCTCGGAACGCCACATATGGTGCGTCGCTGCCCGGAACTCCGGTTCCAGGAGGAGAAGTTTGACCCGCAGGCGTGCGGAGGCCCCCGCGCCCCCGAGCCGCGTACCGCCTGACACCGCGCTCATCGGACGTCCGGCGCGTCGGGCTCCGGCGCCGGCGACCCGCCCGCGACGACCAGGGGCGCGTACGCCGCGCAGCCGTGGCGGCGCACGACACCCTGCGCACCCTCCTGGGAGCCGCGCACCGCGGCCGCCAGGTCCAGCAGCGCTCCGGCCGCCCCGCCCGCCACCGCACGGGCCCCGGCCGCCGCCGCCTCGTCGCCGCCCAGCGCCCGGCAGCCGTCGCAGTAGGAGCCCGCCCGGGGGCCGGAGCCGTACCGGGCGGCCAGATGCGCGGGCCCGACCGTGCGGACCATGCGCAGCACCGGCGACTCCAGCGCCCGGCGGCGCACGGTCGCCCAGTCGTCGACGCCGATGTGCCCGAGGTCCAGATGGGCCGGGACGGGCCGCTGGTCGACGGTGTCCTGGTTGCAGCAGGCCAGCACCCGCCCGTCGAAGGCGACCACGGGCCAGGCGGCCATCGAGCACGGCGACGCCGCCGCCGGGTCGGGGCCGATCCGGGCGGGCCTGGCCCAGGAGGCGGCCCGGCCGAACGGCCGCACCTCGTTGACCAGGCAGGGGACCCGGCCGCCGAACTCCTTCTCCACCGCCCGGGTGATGTCGGCCAGATACGGGTCGGACGCGCCGGTCCCGGTGAGGTGGAAGCTCACGGCCACGCCCTCGTCCCGGATCCGGTGCAGGGCCCGGAAGACGTCGGCGCGCGGGACTTCGCGCTCGTGGTGGACGTCGAGGGAGGCCGAGAAATGGTCGACGGAGCGGATCGCGCGCAGGATCGCGGGGGGAATCGCCTCTCCGCCCCGACCGGTCCGACCGCCCCGGGCGTCCCCGCGGTCCCGGCGGCTCCCGGACGGGTTGCCTCCCGACCGTGTGTCCCAGGACCGGGCGAAGAACATGCCGCTGAGCAGCGCGGTACGGGACCCGGCGCGGTGCGCCAGCGCGCTCAGCCGTTCGGCGAGCGCGGGCAGCAGCAGCGGCTCCCCGCCGGTGAGCATGACGACGTCGGGCCGGTTCTCCTCGCTGAACGATCCGACGAAGCGCTCCAGTTGACCGCCGTCCGGCTCTTCCCGGGTGAACAGGTCCGACCCGGTCGAGCAGTGCGCGCAGCGCAGGGGGCAGCGCCGGGTGAGGCCGAGAAGCAGACCGGCGGCCGGGTAGGGCCGCTGTGCGACGAGTTCGGCGAGTTCCATGCGGGCCGCCTCCTTCGGGACCGGGGCGCGTCGGGCGCGTACCCAGGCTGCGCGCCACCGGTTCACGGACGGTCCGGCGGGGCTTCAGCGGCGGTATGGGCCCAGGTGGGGGCGGGGACCCGGGCCGTCGGCGAGGCCGGAAAGCAGTGCTTCCCTCCCTCCGGACTGGCCCGATACCGACGCCATACCGCCGCCGAAGCGATCGCCAGGCCCGGCTTCCTAACTTTCTCGGCAACGGCAGGCACCGGCCGGCCGCACCGGACACCGAGGGGCGCGCCCCACGGACCCCGGACCCGCAGTGACGAGTGGATGGAGACCGCCATGTCCGAGAAGACCAAGCCCGCCGGCGACGACACCAACGAGACCCCCGAGGTCGAGGCGCACTCCGTGCTGGACCTCCAGGAGACCGCGGTCAACGTCGACCGCGACATCATCGCGCCCCCCGGCAACTGCATCAGCGTGCTGAGCGTCGTCGAGAACTGATCCCCGCACCGGACGCCCAGGGGCAGCTCCCCGGGGGCCCGGTCGTCCCGCAGCTTCCTGTCATCGCAGTGACGAGTGGATGGAGATCGCCATGTCCGAGAACACCAAGCCCGCCGCCGACGAGACCCCCGAGGTCGAGGCGCACTCCGTGCTGGACCTCCAGGAGACCGCCGCCCAGGGCGGCGACCAGACCGACGGCAACTGCATCAGCGTGCTGAGCGTCGTCGAAGCGCAGCGCTGATCCCACCGGGCCGTGCGCCGCGGCGACGAGGCCGACGCCTCGTCGCCGCGGCGCCCGGACGGCGGACAGGCGGTGCGGGGGAGGCTCCGTGAAGACGGGAGCCGCCCCGCCGCACCCCGCCCCGCCACATGACCCGCTTCGGCACAGCGGGGTGCGCGCCCCTCACCCCGCCCTGCCCGACCACCGTCCTGCCCGCCGATCTTCGGGAGCCCTCCGATGGCCGCGTCGCTCCGCTCCAACCGGGATTTCCGGCTGCTCTGGATGAGCGGCCTCTTCGCCGTTCTGGGCAGCCAGATGGGTGCCCTCGCGCTGCCCCTGCTCATCCTCAAGGAGACCGGCTCCGCCGTGCAGGCCGGCCTCGTGGGGACGGTGTCCGTCGGCGCCGTGCTGATCACCATGCTGCCGGGCGGGGTCATGGCCGACCGGGTCGAACGCCGCCGCCTGATGCGGCTGTGCGACGTGGGGAGCCTGGCCGCGGTCACCGCCCTGACCGTCGCCGTGTGGAACGGGAGCGCCCCGATGGCGCTCGTCCTGCTGGTCGCGACCGCCGGGGCCGTGCTGAACAGCGTCTACGCCCCCGCCGCCTTCGGCCTGATGCGCGCGGTGGTGCCGCCGGACCAGATGGGCACGGCGACCGCACGCCTCCAGGCACGTACCTCCACCGTCCGGCTGGTCGGCCCGCTCGTCGGCGGCGCGTTGTTCGGCGTGCACCAAGCGCTGCCCTTCACCGCGCAGTTCCTCGGACTGTTGCTCTCGACGGTCTGCGTGGCCCTCGTGCGGACCCGCTCGGAGGCCAGGACCAAGGCCGGTTCGGTGTTCAGCCGCCGGGAGCTGACCGCCGGCCTCACCTTCCTGTGGCAACTGCCCTACCTGCGCACGGTGCTGCTGGTCTTCGGCCTGGGCATGAACTTCGCCTTCGGCGCCCTCACCTTCACCGCGCTCGCCGTCTTCTCCGAGGGCGGACGCTCCGGTCTCGGCGGCGGCTTCGTCATCACCTGCGTCTCGGCGGGCGCCCTCGTCGGCGCGCTGCTCGCGCCCCGGCTCGCACCCGACCGCCACGTCCGGACACTCATCGTCATCACCTGCTGGAGCTGCGTCGGGACGGCCGCCGCGCTGGCCTGGCTCAGCAGCCCGCTGCTGGCCGGTCTGCTGTGCGCGCTCTGCATGTGCCTGTCGACGATCGCCAGCATCGGCTTCCTCTCGACCCTGCTGGTCGTCACCCCGGAGGACCGGCTCGGCCGGGTGCAGAGCGCGGCGAGCTTCCTGTCCTCCGTCGTCCAGCCGTTCGGACCGCTCGCGGGCGGCGCTCTGCTGACCGCCCTGGGCAGCCGCGCGGCCTTCGGGGTGACCGGGTGCGTGCTGGCCGTCTCGGCGGCGGTGGTGACGTTCGCCCCCTCCGTGCGGGCCGGTGCGGTCCCGTCGCCCGCCGGTACACAGACGCCTGACGCGACACAGACGCCTGGCGTGACGCAGACGCCTCCCGGTCCGCGGACGCCCGGGGCACCCGCTCCCGAACCGGCCGGAGCCGCCCGGGCCCACCGGGGGGCCGCCGTGGAGGAAGCCCCGGCCCGACCCACCCCCGACACCGCCGGTCGTCCCGGCCCGCTCTGAGGAGGACCGCCGTGCCCGGACCGCAGCAGACCCAGCTCTACTGCCTCGCCGACCGTACGTACTACGACACCCCGGCCCGGCTGCGGGACGAGGAGACCCGCTACCCGCTGGACGCCGCCCCGCCCCCCGAGGGCTGGCGCCGGACCCCGGGCGGGCTGTGGACCTCGATGCTGCCCGACCACGGTGAACCGGCCGAGCAGGGGTGGAAGATCCATGTCTCCACCGTCCCGGAGGAGGCGGAGGCGACCCTGCGCGACACCACCGGCGTCTGCCTCTCCCACAGGGTGCCGTTCAAGTTCCTCCGCAGCGAGCAGGCGCTTCTGCTGATGTCCGGCAAGTACATGTCCCGCTCCGGCGCGGGGAAGTTCCTCACGCTCTATCCGCCGGACGAGACCGTCTTCCTGCGGGTCCTGGACGACCTGACCCGTGCCCTCGCCGGACGGCGCGGCCCGTACATCCTCAGCGACCTCCGGATCGGCGACACCCCGGTGCACGTCCGGTACGGGGCGTTCACCGCCCGCTGGTGCCGGGACGCGGACGGCGAAAGCGTCCCCGCCCTGCGCCACCCCTCGGGCGAACTGGTGCCCGACGAGCGCGGGGTGGTGTTCCGGGTGCCGCCGTGGGTCACCGTCCCCGGGGCGCTGCGCCCGCACCTGGCGGCCCGCGCCGCCGCCGGGGACGCCGCCTTCCCCTACACCGTCCTCTCGGCCCTCCAGTTCTCCAACGCGGGCGGGATCTACCTGGCCCGGCACCGGGAGACCGGCCGGCAGGTGGTGCTCCGCGAGGCCCGGCCGCACTGCGGGCTCGACGGGGCCGGCGACGACGCGGTGACGCGTCTGCACCGCGAACACCGGGCCCTGACCGCGCTGGCCGGACTGGACTGCGTACCGAGGGTGCACGGGGTGACGACCGTGTGGGAGCACCACTTCCTGATCGAGGAGCACATCGAGGGGACCACCCTCCTGGAAGAGATCGTCGCCCGCTTCGCCCTCGTCCGCGGGGCGGGCACGGCCGCCGAACTCGCCCCGTACACCGCGTGGGTGGACTCCGTGACCGAACAGCTCACGCGGGCGCTCGCGGCCGTGCACGGGCGCGGCCTGCGCTTCGGCGACCTGCACCCCAACAACATCATCGTCCGCCCCGACGGCCGCGTCGCCCTCATCGACTTCGAGTACGCCACCGGTCTCGACGACCGGGACACCCCGACGGCGGGCGCGCCGGGCCTCCAGGCGCCCGCCGGGACCTCCGGCGCCGAGGCCGACGCCTACGCGCTCTGGGCGACCTGGCTCTCCATGCTGATGCCCCTGATGGAGATGGCCGGGCACGACCGGGCCAAGGCCCTGACCCTGGAACGCTGGGCGCGGCGCAGGTACGGCCTGGCGGCCGACGCGGGGCCCCGCCGCCCCGCGGCCCTGCGGACCGTGGAGGACGGCCGGGAGGGCGAGATCGCGGCCCTGCTCGACGGCCCCGCCCCCGACTGGGCCGGCCTGCGGACCCGGCTGCTCGCCGGAATCCACGCGGGCGCGACGCCCGAGCGCCGCGACCGGCTCTTCCCCGGCGACCCGAAGGCCTTCGCCACCGGCGGAAGCGACCTGGCGCACGGGGCCGCCGGCGTCCTGTACGCCCTCCACCGCATCGGGGCGCCCGTCCCGGACGCCTGGACGGACTGGCTCGTGGCGGCCGCCCACCGGCGCGACCCCGCGTCACCCGGCGGCCTGTTCGACGGACTGCCGGGGACCGCGGCGGTGCTGGCGCTGCTCGGCCGGCCGGACGAGGCGCGGGAGCTGTTCACCCGGGCCACCGTCGCCGCACACCCCTCCGCCTCCGCCGACCTCCTGACCGGCCGCGCGGGCACGGCCCTGGCCGCGCTGCGGCTGGCGACGGCCGGCACGTCCGCCCCGGACCCGGAGCTGGTGGACGCGGCCCTGCGCACCGCCTGGGACCTCGACTGCCTGGTCCGGGGCGAATCGGTGCAGGGCGGCGGCCCGGCGGCCCCGCCCTCCGCGGGGCTGCTGCGCGGTCTGAGCGGCGTCGCCCTGCTGCACCTCGAACTGCACGCGCTCACCGGCGAGGAGTGGCTGCCGCGCGCCGCCCGCACCGCCCTGTACCGGGACTCCGGTCACTGCACCGCGATGCCCGACGGCACCGTCCAGGTCAAGGACGGCCGCCGCCACCTGCTCTACCTCGACCAGGGCAGCGGCGGCTTCGCCCTGGTCGCCCGCGCCTACCTGGCCCGGCACGAGGGGCCCGCGCTCGCCGCCCTGCTGCCCGGCGTGCACAAGGGGTGCACCAACGAGTTCGTCCGCGAACCGGGGCTGTTCACGGGACGCGCCGGACTGGTCGCCACCGCACGCCAGTTGGAGCGGGGCCCGGCAGGCCCCGGGGTCCTCGCCTCCGTACGCAACCTGTCCTGGCACCTGGTCGCCGACGGGGACCGGCTGCTGGTGCCCGGGGCGGGGCTGCGGCGCTGCTCCGCCGACCTGGCCACCGGGGCGGCCGGACTGCTGCTGGCCCTGCACTTCCTGGCCGCGGCGGAAGCCGACGGGTCCTCCCACGGGACCCCCGCCGACGCCCGTCCGCACGACCTGCTGAAGCTGCTCACGCTGGGCTGAGCGGACCGGCCGTCACCACCGTGCGGGCAGGTACGCCGGTGAGATCCGGGGCCGGCGTCGGGGGTAGGTCCGGGAGCAGGGCAGGCACGCCGGCCGGCCCCGGCCCCCATCCGGACCCGGCGGGGGCGGGGACGCCGGGGTGCGCGGGCGTGACCGGTACGCCGGCGCCGGCGGACGCGCCGCCGGGCGCGGGAGCCTCCCGCTCGCGGGCGTAAAGGCCGAGCAGCCTCGGCACCTCGTACAGCGCGGCGTGCGCGGTGACCTCCCCGGCGGGCGAGGTCACCGCGCCGGCGTCGATCAGCGACTCGACGGCCCGGATCGCCGCCCGCTCCCCGCAGCCCAGCGCCGCCGTGGCGCTGTCCAGGGTGAACCCCCCGTCCTCGGCGAGCCCCGCCAGCCGCCCCAGCACCCGCCGCTCGCCGTCCGCGAGATCCCGCCAGCCGGACGCGAGCCGATCCCGTACGGAGACGTCCCCGGCGACCAGTTCGTCCAGTGCGGCCGACGGGTCCTCCAACCGGGCCGCGTACTCAGCCAGCGGCAGATGCCGCAGCACCGCCAGCCGCATCCCGCTCACCTCCACCGCGAGCGGCAGCGCCCCGCAGGCCCGGACGATCCGCAACGCCGCACCCGGGTCGGTCCGCAGCCGCCCGGCCCCGATCAGCTTCCCCAGCAGCTCCAGGGCCTCGCCGTCCGCCGGCGCGGGCAACGCGATCCGGTGCACCGGGGCGAGTCCGGCCAACTGCCCCCGGGCGGTGACCAGCACGGAACACTGCCCGGACCGCGGCAGCAGCCCCCGTACGGCCGCCTCGCCCGGCACGTCGTCCAGGACGATCAGCGCCCGGTGCCGGGCCAGCCACTCCTGCCAAGCGTCCGCGAGGGCCTCCGCCGCCCGGACGTCCCCCCGCCCGGCCTCCGGCCCCGGAGGGGCGGCGCCCGCCACCCCGCACAGCCGCCCCAGCTCCGCCAGGACGTCCGCCGGGCCGCGCGCCGTACCGTCCTCCCGGCGCACCCGGACCTGGACGCGGCCGTCGGGGAAGCGGTCGGCGAGCAGATGGGCCGCCCGGACCGCCAGTGCCGACTTGCCCGCCCCGGCCGGGCCCGAGACGACCACCACCCGCTCCTCGCCGCCGCCCAGCACGTCGAGCAGGCCGCGCAGTTCGTCGCGGCGGCCGGTGAAGGCCCCCGTACAGGCGGGCAGCGCCACCGCGCTCACCGTCTCCCGGGCGGCGGCCGGCCGCCGGGCCTCGCGCCCCCGGCCGAGCATCGAGCGGTACAGCGCCGCCATCGCCGGACTCGGCTCCAGACCCAGCTCCCGCGCCAGCAGCTGCCGGTAGTCGTCGTACACCGCCAGCGCCTCGGCCTGCCGGCCCGACTGGTGCAGGGAGTTCATCCAGGCGGCCCGGAGCCGCTCCCGCAGCGGATGGCGCTCCACCAGATCCCGCAGCCCGTCCGCCGCGACAGCGGCCCGGCCCAGCTCGATCTCGGCCTCCGCCCAGTCCTCGAACACCGTCAGGCAGCGGGCCTCCAGCCGGTCGGCCTCCTCGGCGACCTCGGCGGAGTCCCGCAGGTCGTTCAGCGGCGGCCCCTCCCACAGGTCCAGCGCCTCACGCAACAGCCGGGCCGCGCCCGGCAGGTCGCCCCGCCCGGCCGCCGCCCGCCCCGCGCGGGCCAGCGCCCCGAAGCGCAGCGAGTCCAGCTCGCCCTCGGCGATACGCAGGAGGTAGCCCCCGCAGCCGTGCACCACCCGGTGCCGGGCCCCGTCCCCGGCCGGCCCCAGGAGGGCCCGGGCGGCACTGACGTAGACCTGGAGGTTCTTGCGGGCGGTACGGGGCGGGCCGTCCGGCCACACCGCGTCGATCAGCACACCGACCGGCACGGGGGTGTTGGGGCGGGCCAGCAGCGTGGCGAGGACCAGGCGCTGCTTTCGCGGGCCGAGCGGCAGCTCACGGCCGTCCAGCCGGGCCGTGAGCGGGCCGAGCAGGGAGACGTACACCGCACCTGCGGAACCGGTGCGGGCGGGAGGTCGGGTCATCGGCGGGCCTCCGGAACGGGGACGGGCGGCGGGCTGGGCCGTGCACACGTCCCGATCCTGCTGCCGCCCCGACCCCCGCACATCGGGGCCCCGCACGCATTTTCCGCCCGGCCCCCCGACCGAAACCGCCCGGCGCCCCCATGTTGCCCGCCCCGGCCCCCACGGCCCCCGCCTCAGCCGGCGGTTGCCGGTCCGGACGGATCCTGCCTCAGGCCCAGCGGACCTGCCTCGGGCCGGACGGTCCCGCCTCGGGCCGGGCGGGCCCCGCGTCGGGCCGGGCGGACCCCGCCTCAGAACGATTCGGGCGGACGCCCCAGGCCGGTTCGGGCGGACGCCTCAGGCCGGTTCGGCGGCGCACTCGGCGGCGAACTCGCACAGCGCGGCCCGGTCCGCGCGCCCGGTCTTGCTCAGCAGACTGGCCATGTGCTTCTCCACCGTGCGGGGCGAGATGGACAGCCGCCGGGCGATCTGCTGGTTCCCGGGCCGCTCGGGCAGCAGCACGAACACCTCGTACTCGCGCGGGGTCACCCCGCCGGCCCGCAGCGGCGACGGAATCCGGTCCCAGCCGCCCCGGTGCTGTCCCACGCTGGCCCCGGCCTGCCGCAGCGCCGCCCGGCACGCGGAGGCGACCGGCTGCACCCCGGCCCCGTAGAAGTACTCCTCGGCGGACCGCAGCCACGCCACCGGATCGCCCCACCCGTCCGCGCGGGCCGCGTCCGCGACCAGCCGCAGGCCCAGGTGGCGGGCGACCGGGAAGGGCGCGGACCGCACGTCGAACGACGCCATCAGCCGGGCCGCCCCGGCCGGATCCCCCTCCCGGCCCAGCAGCACCGCGTCCGCCAGCTCCAGGAACTGCCGGTTCCAGGCGAGACACGCCCCGGGCGCCGCCCGCGCCTGGGCCAGCTCCGCCCGGTCCGCGTCGCCCGCCAGCACCCGCAGCAGCGGGCGCAGACCGTACCGCCCGCTCAGGTAGTAGTAGCTCGGGTGGTCCGCCTCCCAGGCCAGCGCTTCGTCCAGCCCCGCCGCCGCCCGCTCCCGGTCCTCCTCCAGGAGCGCGCCGAACGCCCGGCACAGGCCCGACCGGAGCGGCACCAGCAGCGACTGCTCGCCCCCGGCCCGCCGGAACGCGGCCAGCGCCCGGTCCATCTCCCGCCGCCGCCCCCGGTGCGCGGCCATCGTCGCCCCGGCCAGCAGCAGGTAACGGTGGGCGGACCGGTCACCGACCCGGGCACTGGCCTCCGCCGAGCGGTCGATGATCTCCTGCGCCTCCTCCCACCGGGCGCACATCACCGCGTTCATCGCGAGCAGCCCGTCGACCGTACGGGTCAGCAGCAGCGCCCCCAGCTCGGTGGCCGCCGCCCGCGCGGAGAGCAGCCGGGCGGCGTCCCCGGTCCGCATGAAGGCATTCGCCCCGAGCCGCACCAGCGCCTCCACCCGCCAGACCGGCAGGGCGTGTTCGGCGGAGATCGACAGCATCCGCTCCAGGGCCGCGTCCGCGGCGTCGAAACCCTCCTCGCGCCGCAGCAGCGCCAGCAACTGCCAGGCCTGACAGGCCACCACGGGCAGCCCCTCGGCCTCGGCGGTCTCCGCGGCCTCCCGCACGGCCCGCTCGGAATCCGCCGGATCCCGGGGCTTCTGGCCGTGCCCGGGAAGCAGCGCCAGGTACCCGTCGACCACCACGAGCGCGGCCCGGCGGCCCGGCGGCGGTGACGGGCCCAGCAGGACGCGGGCCGCCTCGACCTGGAGCGCCGCTTCGGCGGTGCGCTCCGCCATGACCGCCGCCCAGGCGAGCTCGATGTGGATCAGGCCGCGCCGGGCGGCGGCCTCGGAACGCGCCGGAACCGGCGGCAGCGCGTCCGCCAGCGCCAGTGCGCCGTCCAGATCGCCGCCCTCGGCACGGGCGACCGCCAGCGACTCGGCGACGGCGGCCCGGTCGGTCTCGGCGGCCAGCGGGTGCGCCCGCTCCAGCAGCACCACGGCGGAGCCGTGCGCCCCCGAAGCGAGCATCCGTCTTCCCGCCTCCGCGAACTGGCGGGCCGCCCCGGCCCGGTTGCCCGCGGCCAGTTGCAGCGCGGCCACGAGCTGCCGGCCGTCCTCGTCCAGCGGCTGCCCCGCGTGCTCGATGGCCCCCACGGCGCGGCGGGCCAGCGAGGCGCGCTCGGCCGGCGCCAGCGAGGAGATCAGGGCCTCGGCGGTCAGCGAGTGCCGGAAGGTGTAGCGGTCGGGGGCCGCGCCGTCCGGGGCGATCACACCGGCCTCCACCGCCGACCGCAGATGTGCGAACAGGGCCCGGTCCTCGAATCCGGTGACGGTCTGGAGCACGGTCACCGAGAACTGGCTGCCCAGGGTGGCCGACGCCAGTAAGAGGTCCCGCACCGGCTCGTCCAGCCGCTCCAGCCTGCGGGCCCAGCTGCGGACGATGTCCGAGGGGACCGAACCGCCCGGCTGCTCCACCGCCTGCCACCCGTCGTCCGTCCGCCGGAGCCGGCCGGTGTCCAGCAGGTCCGCCAACAGCACTTCCAGCAAGTACGGGTTGCCCGCGGCGCGTTCGGCCAGCCGGTGGTGCACCGACTCGGGTACCTCCTCCGGCCGCGCCTCCAGGCACGCGCCCGTCAGCGCCCGCACCCGGTCCTCGCGGAGAGGGCCCAGCTCCCGTACGGTCGCGGCGTGCCGGCGCTCGACGGAGCGTACGAGGTCCAGGGCGGCGCCCGGTTCCGGACGCAGGGTGCCCAGGAACAGGATGGGCAGATCGGACAGGTTGTCGATGACGTACTCGACGACCGCGACGGTCTCCGTGTCGCAGTCGTGCAGATCTTCCAGCAGGATCGCGCAGCCCGCCTCCCGGCCCAGCACGGACAGCAGCCGCAGCAGGGCCTCGGCCAGCTCCACGACCGTCTCCGGATAGCCGGGGGACCCGTCCTTGCGCCACTCCGGGACCAGCCGGGCCAGCGCCGGGTGGTAGGGCGCGAGCTCCGGATCGGTCGGGGTGCCCGCGGCCCGGAACCGGGACGCCAGCGCCTCCGCGAGCGGACGGAAGGGCACCACGAGCCCGGTCGAGGTGGCCCGGCCGCGCAGCACCGGCATACCGAGCCCGTACGCCCGGTAGGCGCACTCGCCCACCAGCCGGGACTTGCCGATACCGGCTTCCCCGAGGAGGAACAGCGCGCGCCCCGAACGCCGTCGTACGGCGTCCAGGGCGCTGCTCAGCAGTCCGATCTCCTCGTCCCGCCCGACGATGACCGGCGAAGTGGCTCGCATGGCCGCAGGCTACTGGAGCCCCAACCCCTACGGCAGCGGGCCAATTCGGCTCATTTACGGTTGAGTTGGCTGGAAGCCGTTCACCACGGGGCCGTCATGGTGGTCCACGGCAGGTCGTGGCTGTAGCCGCTCTCGCCCTCGGAGGCGCTGAGAAGTCTGCCGCGCGCACCGAGGCCTCCGGTGGAACCCAAGAAGATCTGCCCGGCCGGGTGCTCGGGCGTGCCCTCGTGCGCGATCTCGCCGGACGCTTGCAGGGCCGATTCGCCGAACTGCTTCATCTCTGCCTCATCCTTTGGGTGGTGACGGTGACGGTGGTGACGGTGACGGTGACGATGGTGGTGGTGACCGTGGTGGTGGTGACCGTGATGGTGACGATGCGGTCGTCGTCGTGAAAGCCGTGGTTCGGTCAAGGGGCCTCGGAGAGGCGCAGGAGCAGCGCGGACCCGATCCGGTCGGGGAACCCGGCCCGCAGCAGCCCGTGCCCGATCCCCGAGAGTCCGGTGAGCAGCCCCGGGTGCGGTACGCGGCCGGGCGTCCCGCACTGCGGGCCCGCCCGGTCCGCCGAGGCCAGCAGCGTCCCGGCCCGGCGCATCCACGCGGGCCGCGCCGCGGGGAGCGCGTGGTGGCCGAGCAGTTCGAGCAGCCCCGACTCCCCGTGGCACAGGCTGTCGTCGGCGAGCGGACCGATGCCCGCCAGCTCGCCGGAGCGCGCCGCGAGCCAGCCGGACAGCTCCGGGTCCGCCAGCGCGTCGGGGCTGTCCGCGATAGCCAGCGCGATGCCGGCCACCCCGTCGCACCAGGCCGGTCCGGCAGGCGCTCCGGCAGCCGCTTCGGACGCCGATCCGTGAACCGGCCCGGCGGTCGCTCCGTGCGGCGCTCCGGCGCTGGTCACGCGGTTCGCTCCGGCCGTCGCCCGGCGCAGGGCCGCCAGCCCGGCGCTCCGGTGGCGGGCGTCGCCCCCGGCCCCGGCGAAGCGCAGCAGCGCCCAGCCGATCCCCGCCGCCCCGTCGGCGAAGCCCCCGGTCCGAGGGAGCGGGGCGGCGGCGATCCGCTCGGCGCAGCGCTCGGCACCACGCCAAGCCTCGGGACGGCCGGTGGCGCGGTGCACCGCGAGCAGCGAGACGAGCCCGCCCGCCGCCCCGCCGCGCACCCCGTGCCCGTCCTCGGCCGTGCTCGCCGCGCAGCTCAGCCGCACGGCGGGACCGGTCTGGTCCAGTACCTCCCGGTCGCCCAGCAGGGTGCCCACCTCGGTCAGCGCGTACGCGATGCCGCCGAGTCCCGCGAAGGCGCCGGAGCCCAGGGAGCCGAGCTCGTCGGCCCGCCCGTGCAACGTGTCCAGCAACCCCGGGACCGGGGCGAGCGCCTCGCGGGCCGCCTCCGCGTACCGGGAGGCACCGGTGAGCGCGGCCAGTTGCGCCAGGAAGAGCGCGGGCCCCGTGTAACCGCCCGCGAGGTCCGCCGCCATCGGCGTGAGCCGCCAGTAGCGCTCGCCGAGCAGTTCGAGCCCGATCCAGTTGGTGCGGCGCTCGTGCCGGTAGGCGAGGGAGACGAGCTGGTCGCCCACCGACCGTGCGGCGGACAGCAGTTGCTCGGGCTCCGGCGCGGTCGCCGCGCTCCGCGACCGGCCGCCCGGCGCCGCCCGGTGCGGTGGCTCGGGCGAGGTGCTCACCATGGCGGCCCGGATGATCCGTTCCTGGTCCTGGCGGTCCACGGTGTCCATCGCGCGCACCTTCGCCTCGACGCGGGCCAGCCCGGTGGGGCCGACGGGGCCGACGCCGGGCTGCCCCGGAACCGTACGGCCGGTGCCGCTCCACAGCTCCGTGCCTCCCGGCCGGGTGCCGAACACCGGCACGTCACCGCGCCACAGCTCCGCCACCTCCTCGTCCTCCACGCCGGGCAGCGCGGGCATGCCCAGGAGTGGGGTGCGCAGCAGTGAGAGGACCTGGTGGCGTTCGGCGGCGTCCCGCATCAGGTCGGGGTGGGTCGACTCGTCCAGCAGCGTCGTGTAGGTCCAGGTGGGCCGGGGCACGACGCGCACCTCGTCTCCCGCGAAGATGCGCAACAGGCCATCGCTGCCCAGGAGTTCGCTTCGATGATCGCTGATCGCCGTGTATCCGGCGCGGAAGCCGCCGCACAGGGCCTCGGTGTACGCGGAGGGGTCGGCCGCCACACCCCCCAGCCGGGGCCGGTTGGCGGACTCGGTGAACCGGCCCGCCCGCCGCACCAGCCGCATCCGGTCGGTACCGGCGTCCGCCCAGTCGGCGGTCTCGATCGGCGACGACGCGGCCCGACCCCCGCCGATCGCGGACATGTCGAGCGCGGTGGTGTCCCCGACGAGCAACTGGGGCAGCAGGCCCACCCGGTGGACCGAGTCGTGCAGGGCCCGGGCGGCCGGATCGGCGGACCGGGCGGGCCCCAGCGGCGGGTGGAACAGCGTCTCCACATCGACCAGCACCGGGTGCGGGCCGCAGGCGATCAGGTTCTCGTGGTGCAGATCCGTACCGTCCAGCGTGTGCAGCAGCGCCAGCAGCGCACCCTGGCGCCGGTAGAACTGCCGGGTCTCCGCGGCCGAGGCGCAGGGCCGCTCCTCGACGAACTCGGCCCAGCCGTACTCCCCCCGGTCCAGGACCCGCAGCACCCGCAGATCCGGGGCGCCGGACAGCGCACCGAACCACTCGGCCAAGGCGTTGAAGTGCCGGTGCGCCGCGAGCGGACGCGGCTTGTAGACCAGCCGGGCGCCGTCGGCGAACCGCAGCAGCATCACCGACCGGCCGCCGCGGTGGCTGTCGCCCGCCCCGGCCTCGACACCGGTCAGCGCCCCGGGCCCCGCGCTCCCGCCGCGCCCGCCCTCCGGGGAACCGGCCCGGTCGCCGAGCACCCCCGAAGGGGTCAGCAGGTGCCGGTCGGCGGCGAGCCGCGCGGCCATCTCCGCGAACGCGTCGCCCGCGTTCAGGCAGGCCGTCGAGAGGAGGCGGGCCAGCACGGGGTAGCCGGTGACGAGCAGGGCGAGACCGTCGCGGCGGGCGGTCCGCCGTACGAAGTCCCGGAAGCGTTCCTCGGACCCCTCGCCGCTGAGCCGGCCCAGCCGCCGGGACTCGTGCAGTTCCGTGACGAGGGTGCGCGCCGCGATCCGGGACAGCCGGCGCGTCAGCTGCCGCCGGAAGTCCGCCAGAAGGGGCGAGGAGCCCTCTGCCGCCGGGCTCTCTGCCGCCGGGCCGGCCGCTCGGCCGGTCCGCGAGCCGTTCACCAGGCCGCCGGCCGCTGGGCCGCCGACCGCCGAGCCGTCCTTCGCGAGCGCGTCCCGGAGCCGCCTGACCGCCGCGTCGACGAACGGTGCGACGACCGGCCCGAAGCCGCTGAGCCCGGGGTACGGCCGGTCGGCCACCACCACGTCACGCGGCGCCGAGGCGACGGCCTCCCGGGCGAAGACCGCCCAGCCGGGTTCGCCGGCGGGGCTGCCGCCGACCACACCGGGAAGCCACCAGGGCGCTCCTGCCGCGTCCCTGAACGCGACGGAAGCGGCGGGAGCGGACGCCACGGCAACGGCGGGAACGGACTCGACGGAAGCGGCGGGAGCGGACGCCACGGCAACGGCGGGAACGGACTCGACGGAAGCGGCGGGAGCGGACGCCACGGAAAGGGCAGGGACCGGATCGGCGGATACAGCAGGGGCAGGGCGACGGCTCGCGCCTCTGTCGATCAGATCCTTCTCCGCCACAGCTCCGCACCTCCCCGGTCCCGGGCCGGCCCCGGTCGGGCCGCCCGCATCCATCGTGGCGGGGGAGCGGGTGGGGGCGCATGGGGGAGTCGCCCCCATCTTTCGCCCTCCGGCCCCGCAGACGCCGGTAACGCGTCGCCATGGCACCTGAATTGGCGGTTTCTCGCCTGCCGCTCAGGGGTGGGCTGATGCTTAATAGGGCTCCCGCGCATGCGGGGTGAGAGACGAGTGCACGGGGGATCGCATGAACACCACCGGCAACTTCGGGCCGCCGCCATCGACGCCGACGCCACCGTCTGGACCGCCTGCCTCACCACCACCGGACCCTCCGGCCGGACCTCCTTCGCAGCCACCGCCGCTACCGCCGCTGCCGCGTCCGGGAGGCATCCTGGAGATCTCGGTCAAGCGCCGGATGCTCTGGATAGGAGCGGCGGCCCTGCCGCTGCACAACCTCACCCGGGTCGAGGCAATCAAGATCAAACCGGAGCGGAACGTGATCCGCTTCCTGGTGGGACTGGGGGTGGTCGCCTTCGTCTATTCGATGACCGACTGGGCGCCGGTTCTCGTCCTGCTGATCGTCCTGGTCGTCCTTTTCGTCAAGGCGCTCATCGCGCCGGAGAGGCCGGTTCTGGTCGTGGAGACGGCCGGCGGCTCCTTGGTGCTCGTGACCCTGCCGAGCGTGGACGAACTGCGGGTGATCGCCGGGCAGATAGTGCACGCGATCGACCATCCGGAAGCCGAGTTCACGGCACACGTGCACCAGTTGAACAACTACAACGGCCCCGTGTTCAACCAGAACGGTGGTCAGAACACGGGGATCAGGCTATGACCGAACCGACGCACCACTCGACCTACAACGGCCCCGTGTTCAACCAGAACGGCGGCCAGAACATCGGCGTCAACTACGGCTATGTCGGCGCCGCCCAGGACCCGGAACTCCATGCGGCCGTGGAAGAGCTGAAGTCCCAGCTCCGCACTCTCACCGCCCACCTCACCCCGGACCAGGCCCGTACGGTCGAAGAGACCCTCCCCGTGCTCGCCCTGGACCGCGAGGGCATGACCGAGCGAGGCCTCACCCTGGCGCGGCTCGGGCAGATCGCCAACAGCCTGGGGCCCGTGGCCCAGCCGGTCGCGGACGCGCTGGGACGGCTGCTCGGACTGCTGGGCTAAGGGCTGTCCGCAGGCTCCCGGCCCCGAGCCCCGCAGGCCCCGAGCCCCGCAGGCCCCCGGCCCCCGCCGGGCCGTCCGCTCACCCCCGAGGCGCAGCCGTGGACCCCCGGATCATCAGCTCGGCCGCGATGGTCGCGATGCCGCCGGGTGGCGGGTCCTCCTTGCCCATCGCGAGCCGCCCGGCCCGGGCGCCCGCCTCGAAGAGCGGCAGCCGCACCGTCGTGAGGGCCGGCACCGCGTCCACCGAGAACGGCAGGTCGTCGAAGCCCGCGACCGAGATGTCCTGGGGGATCCGCATCCCCTGGTCCCGGACGGCCGCGCACGCGCCGAGCGCCACGGTGTCGTTGGCGGCCACGATCGCGGTCACGTCCGGTGCCCTGCGCAGGAGTTCGAGGGTGGCCTCGTAGCCGGAGCGCCGGTCGTAGGGGCCGTGCACGGTGAGCAGCTCCTGGTCGTCGGAGCCCAGGCCCCCGTCGGCCCCGCCCGGGGCGGCGGCCAGGCCGGCGGCGCTCAGCGCCTCCCGGTGACCCTCCAGCCGGTGCCGGGTGGTGGTGCGCTCCGGGGGCCCGGCGACATAGCCGATCCTGCGGTGGCCGAGCGAGACGAGGTGCTCGGCGAGCCGGCGTCCGCCGCCCCGGTTGTCGAACGTGAGCGCGGCGACGAGGGCGTCCCCCTCGGGCAGCGGGGGCCGCCCGCAGAAGACGATCCGGGTGCCCGCGTCCGCGAGCTTCGTCAGCTTCGCGGACATCGCCGCCTGGTGGGCCGGGTTCTCGACCGCGCCGCCGGTGAGGACGACGGCGGCTGCGCGCTGGCGCTGGAGGAGGGTGAGATAGGTGAGTTCGCGCTCCGGGGAGCCGCCGGTGTTGCAGATGACGGCCAGCTTCTCGCCGCCCGCCCGTCCGGAACCGTCCCCGGGGCCGCCGATCTGCGTCTGGGCCGCCCCCGCCATGATCCCGAAGAACGGGTCGGCGATGTCGTTGACCAGGATGCCGACCAGGTCCGAGGTGGCCGCGGCGAGCGAGCTCGCGGGCCCGTTGAGCACGTAGTCCAGGTCGTCCACCGCGCGCAGGACCCGCTCCCGGGTCGACGCCGCCACCGGGTAGTTGCCGTTCAGCACACGCGAGACGGTGGCCGGGGACACCCGGGCGCGGGCCGCCACATCCGCCAGGGTGACTGTCATCGCTGTCCTCCGTGAGATCACGTGCGGCCCCCTCTTGTCCGGCCGCTGTCGGCAGGCTAGCGTCATCTCCGATAGAAAGCGCTTGCTACGGTTGTATGGAGGGACCTTCGTGACACGCAGGACAGTGCGCATCGCCATGAACGGCGTCACGGGACGCATGGGATACCGGCAGCACCTGGTGCGCTCGATCCTCGCGATCCGCGAGCAGGGAGGCCTGGATCTCGGCGACGGCGAGGTGCTGTGGCCCGAGCCCGTGCTCGTCGGCCGCCGCGCCCACGCCCTGGAGCGGCTCGCCGAACGCCACGGCCTGACCGAGTGGTCGACCGACCTGGACGCGGTCCTCGCGGACGACACGATCGACGTCTACTTCGACGCCCAGGTCACCTCGGCCCGGGTGGAGGCGATCAAGAAGGCGATCGCGGCGGGCAAGCACGTCTACACCGAGAAGCCGACCGCCACGGACGTCGAGGGGGCCCTCGACCTGGCCCGGCTCGCCCGGGACGCGGGCATCAAGCACGGCGTCGTCCAGGACAAGATCTTCCTGCCGGGCCTGCTGAAGCTGAAGCGCCTGATCGACGGCGGCTTCTTCGGCGAGATCCTCTCCGTGCGCGGGGAGTTCGGCTACTGGGTCTTCGAGGGCGACTGGCAGGAGGCCCAGCGCCCCTCGTGGAACTACCGCGCCCAGGACGGCGGCGGCATCGTCGTCGACATGTTCCCGCACTGGGAGTACGTGCTCCACGAGCTGTTCGGTCAGGTCACCTCCGTAACGGCGCACGTCCAGACGCATGTTCCGCAGCGCTGGGACGAGCGGGGCAAGCCGTACGAGGCGACCGCCGACGACGCGGCGTACGGCATCTTCCAACTGGCGGGCGGGGCCGTCGCACAGATCAACTCCTCCTGGACGGTGCGGGTCAACCGCGACGAGCTGGTGGAGTTCCAGGTCGACGGCACCCACGGCTCCGCCGTCGCGGGACTGCGCAACTGCCGTGTCCAGCACCGCTCGTCGACCCCCAAGCCGGTCTGGAACCCGGACCTCCCGGTCACCGAGTCGTTCCGCGACCAGTGGCAGGAGGTCCCGGACAACCAGGAGTTCGACAACGGCTTCAAGGCGCAGTGGGAGCTGTTCCTGCGCCATGTGGTGCTGGACGAGCCGTACGGCTGGGACCTGCTGGCCGGCGCCCGGGGCGTCCAACTGGCCGAGCTGGGGCTGAAGTCGTCCGCCGAGGGCCGCCGCTTCGACGTCCCGGAGCTGACCCTGTGACCCGCGCGGCCGGTTCGCGGCGCCGCCGGAGGCCGCTGACATGACGATCCACCTCCCGCAGGGCCCCTACTCGCCCCGCGCCACCCCGCTCGACCTCGCTCCGGGAGCGCCGGCCCCCACCTCCCGTACGGTCTTCTCGGCGGCGCACGTGGTCGCCGACCCGTACGCGGACATCAGCCCCGACGACCCGGCCGCCGTCGACTGGGAGTCCACGCTTGCCTTCCGCCGTCACCTGTGGTCGCACGGTCTGGGCGTCGCGGAGGCCATGGACACCGCGCAGCGCGGCATGGGCCTGGAGTGGGCGGGCGCCGCCGAACTGATCCGCCGCTCGGCCGCCGAGGCGAAGGCGGTGGGCGGCAGGATCGCGTGCGGCGTGGGCACCGACCAACTGCCCGGCGACGGTCCTGCGCCCACCCTGGCCGAGGTCCGGGCGGCGTACGAGGAGCAGCTGGCCCTGGCCGAGGAACACGGTGTCCAGCCGATCCTCATGGCCTCCCGCGCGCTGGTCCGCGCCGCGCGGGGCCCGGAGGACTACCTCGCCACCTACGCCCACCTCCTGCGCCAGGCGTCGGAGCCGGTGGTCCTGCACTGGCTGGGTCCGATGTTCGACCCGGCCCTGGAGGGCTACTGGGGCAGCCCCGACCTCGACGAGGCGACGGACACCTTCCTCAAGGTCATCGCCGAACACCCCGACAAGGTCGACGGCATCAAGATCTCCCTCCTGGACGCGGCGCGCGAGATCGACGTACGTCGGCGCCTCCCGGGCGGGGTGCGCTGCTACACGGGCGACGACTTCAACTACCCGGAGCTCATCGCGGGCGACGAACGCGGCTTCAGCCACGCTCTGTTGGGCATCTTCGACCCGCTGGGCCCCCTGGCGGCGCACGCGGTACGGGTGCTGGACACGGGAGACGTGGACGGCTTCCGGGCGCTCCTGGACCCCACGGTCGAACTCTCCCGCCACCTCTTCCGGTCGCCGACCCGCTTCTACAAGACGGGCGTGGTGTTCCTGGCCTGGCTCTCCGGCCATCAGGACCACTTCACGATGGTGGGCGGACTCCAGTCGGCGCGCTCGCTCCCGCACCTGGCGAAGGCGTACGAACTGGCCGACGGCCTGGGCCTGTTCCCGGACCCGGAGCTGGCCGAACACCGGATGGGCTCCCTGCTCGCGGTCCACGGAGGCGCACGATGAGCGACGACCACCTCTCCCGCCTCTCGCTCAACCAGGAGACCCTCAAGCAGTGGCCGCTGCCCGAGCTGGCCGAGGGCTGCGTCAAGGCGGGCATCGGCATGGTGGGCCTGTGGCGGGCGCCGGTGCAGGCGTACGGCGTCGAGCGTACGGCCAGGCTCCTGGCGGATGCCGGGCTCTCCGTCACCAGCCTCTGCCGGGGCGGGTTCTTCACCGCCATCGACCCGGCGGAGCGCGCCCGCGCCCTGGACGACAACCGGGCGGCGATCGACGAGGCGGCGGCCCTGTCCACCGACACCCTGGTCCTGGTCTCCGGCGGTCTCCCGCCCGGCAGCCGCGACCTGCACGGAGCCCGGGAGCGGGTCGCCGACGCGCTGGCGGAACTGGCCCCGTACGCGGCGGGGCGCGGCGTACGCCTGGCGATCGAGCCGCTGCACCCGATGTACGCCTCCGACCGCTGCGTCGTCTCCACGCTCGGCCAGGCCCTGGACATCGCGGAACGCTTCCCGGCCGAGCAGGTCGGCGTGGTCGTCGACACGTACCACCTCTGGTGGGACGACCGGGCCCCGGCCGAGATCGCCCGCGCGGGTGCGGGCGGCCGCATCCACTCCTTCCAGTTGGCCGACTGGGTCACCCCGCTCCCGGCGGGGGTCCTGCTGGGCCGCGGTCAACTGGGGGACGGCAGCGTGGACTTCCGCGCGTTCCGTCGCCAGGTGGAGGCCGCAGGCTTCGACGGCCCGATCGAGGTGGAGATCTTCAACGAGGCGCTGTGGGCCCGCGACGGGGCGGAGGCGCTGGCGGAAGTCGCGGAGCGCTTTGTGCAACACGCCTGCTGAGAGCCGTGCGCCGAGCCTCTGGTAAAGAGATCGCAAAGGGATGCAACCTTTGCGTACCCTCCCGTGTCACACATGGCGTCGGGACTTCCGGGGAGGGGTCCGGGGGGAACGGGAAGGCCCGACGGGAGGGGAAAACGAGGGGGGTCCGGCCGCGAGGCCGGGCCCCATTTCGCTTCTCCGGCCCCGCGTTACGGTTCTGCCATGACGGAGGAGGCAGCGGAAGCCATGGAGAAGAGCGCGGCGGAAGCCATGGCGGAGGGCGCGGCGGAAGCCTGGCCCGAGCCGCCCCTCGCCGGCGTCTCATCGAGGGGTACGTCCGCCACGTCGGCCATGCCGAGCTCATCCGCGAGTCGGTCGACGGTCTGACGGGCGAGGGCCCGCCGAGGTGAGCCGGAGCGCGGCACGGGCGGACCCGGCGAGCGGCGAGCCGCACGAACTGCGGAGCTGACCCCCGCCGGGCGGGACCGGGGCGTCAGCTCCGCAGTTCGGCGAGCCTGGACAGGGTGTCGGCGGCGGCGTCCCGTTCCTCGGCGGCGAGGTGGATCCCCGCGGCCTCTTCGAGCAGCCCCGCCGCCCGCTCCATGTCCCCCGTCCGCTGCGCGATGTCCCCGCGCAGGACGAGAAGGCGCAGCCTCTGCACCGGAGTCGGCCGCTCGTCCGTCAACCCGAGCGCCCGGTCGATGATCTTCGCCGCGCCCGGCAGATCCTGCTTGGAGTCCGCGAAGAGGTCCGCCATGTGCAGGGCGCGGGCGAAGGTCTCCTTCGGTGCGGGCCGGTGGTTCTGGTCCTCGCTGATCGGCTGCCCGATCCGGATCGTGTTCCCGGTCGGGTCGGTCACCAGGAACTGCCGCACCCCGTACGACATGTCCTTCAGCGGACCCATGCGCGGCAACCCCCGCTCCGGGACGCGCCCGTAGGTCTTCTTGAGGCCCGCCCGGAACGCCGCGTGCAGGCCGTCCACGTCATCGGTGAGGACGTAACACCCGGAGTGGGAGGACTCCGGGTCGTACTCCTTGATGCCGTACAGCTGGAGCTCGACCGATCCCCGCTCGACGACGGCGTACGCGTACGGGCTCTTCTGCAGGGACGTCGTCTCGAAGCCCAGGGCGGCGTAGAAGTCGACGGTGGTCTCGATCAGCGAGGTACGGCAGGGCAGCATCGGGATGGTCGTCTCGGTCATACGGGCAGCATAGTCAAATTTGAATACCAGAGGAAAGGGGTGGCCGGAGTCCGGCCGCCGCGCCTGCGTGTCCTGATGTTCCTGCCCGGCGGGACCGGGCGTCGGGGACCTTCAGAAGTGAAAGTTCTCGCCGCTCCGGCGACGTCTTCGCAGGTGGAGTGTGGCGACACAGGTCTAGACCGAACGGCCTCTTTACGCCTCTCGCCGCCCGTGCGTTACTCATGTCATGTCCATGGCGTCCGTTAATCGGATGCCATGGACCTCTTCCCGTCAACGTGCCCGGAGGTTGCTATGCCCGCGTACCGTTCTCCGTCCCGTCGGCTCAAGAGATCCCGAGGGGCGCTGCTCGCAGGAGCTCTCGGCAGCGCCGCGGCGCTGATCCTGTCCGCCACGGGCACGGCCGCCGCCGCGCCTCCCGCACCCGATGAGCCGGTCCGGTCCGGACAGGCGTGGATGGGGGCGGGGACCCGCATCGAGCAGGGTCCGGCGTCCTCGGCGACGGGCGGCGTGACGCCGATGGACACCAGCGGCGTCCAGGGCATCGACGTGTCCCACTGGCAGGGGGCGATCAACTGGGGCTCGGTGAAGGCCGCGGGCATCGACTTCGCCTACATGAAGGCCACCGAGGGCACGTCCTTCAAGGACAGCCGCTTCAGCGCGAACTACACCGGTTCCTACAACGCCGGCCTGATCCGGGGCGCCTACCACTTCGCCCGCCCCGACGTCTCCAACGGGGCGACGCAGGCAGGCTACTTCGCGGGCAACGGCGGAGGATGGTCCAAGGACGGCAAGACCCTCCCCGGGGTGCTGGACATCGAGCACAACCCGTACGGCGCCATGTGCTACGGGCTCTCCACGACCCAGATGCGCACGTGGATCAACGACTTCTACAACACGTACAAGGCGCGCACCACCAGGGACGTCGTCATCTACACGACGGCCGGCTGGTGGAACACCTGCACCGGGAACTGGACCGGCATGGCCGCCAAGTCACCTCTCTGGGTGGCCCATTGGGGCACCAGTAGTCCGAGCATCCCCAGCGGCTTCCCCACCTGGACGATCTGGCAGTACACGGCCACCGGCCGGGTCGCCGGGATATCCGGCGACGTGGACCGCAACAAGTTCAACGGCTCCATGACCCGCCTCCAGGCGCTCGCCAACAACACGGCGTAGAGGCCCCGCCCTCGGCACGGCCGGGTGAGCACGGCGGCTCACCCGGCCGCACCGCCGCCCCCCGTCGCAGTCACCGCCGTTGTCACTCCTACTGCCCGCACACGCCAGGAGCCCGCCGTGAACCTTCCGCAGCCGTCCCGCCGCCACGTCCTGCTCGCCGGTGCCGGCGGCCTGGCGGCAGCCGCCCTACCCGGCACGGCCCATGCCCTCGATGCCGTCGAACCGGACATCGACGCCACGTCCCGGTGGAACGCCCGCCCGCCGCGGAGCCCAGTCGAGCTGGTGGGAAAGCGGCCGACCATGATCATCGTCCACCACACGGTCAGCGCCAACACCTCCGACGTCTCCCGCGCCCAGGCCCACAAACACGCCCACTGGGTGCAAGACCTGCACATGGACAAGAACGGCTGGACCGACACCGGCTACCACTTCCTCGTCAGCCGGGGCGGCTGGATCACCGAGGGCCGCCACCAGAGCCTCGGCACGCTGCGGGCCGGCCGGGACTTCGTCCTGGGTGCGCACACCTCCGGCCAGAACGGAGCGGGCATCGGGATCGCCAACGAGGGCGCGTACCACGACGGCGCACAGCCGCCCCGGGCGCAGTGGGAGGTCCTGGTGGCGCTCTGCGCGTACACCTGCGGCCAGTACGGCATCGCGCCGAGCCGCATCTACGGCCACAAGGACTTCGGCGACACCCTCTGCCCGGGCGTACTCCACGACAAGCTGCCGCAGCTCCGCAGTGAGGTCGCGGCGAGCATGGGCTGAGCGCGGGGCGGCTCCAAAGAACCGCTCGAGGAGCGCGTGCTCACGCCTCGTCGACGGACGCGCGCACCACGGCGGGCGGGGAGCCCCGGCCCCCCGCCCCTCCGCACGCGCTACGACCACCGGCGCAGCGCCGCCCGGGCCGGCAAAGTGACGGCGAGCAGGCCCAGTCCGCCGACGGCGGCCACGAAGGACCCGTACAGCAACAGCGGTACGTACGGCGCCTCGCCCGTCGTGCCGCGCACCATCGGGACGAGCGTCGCAGCGGCGATCGCCGAGCCCAGGACCACACCGACCGTCGACACCAGCAGGCTCTCCCAGCGGAGCATCCGCAACACCTGGCGGCGGGTGGAGCCGACCAGGCGCAGCGTGCCGAGTTCGCGGCGGCGGTCGAGGACCGTCATCACCAGGGTGTTGACGGCGGCGATCGCGGCGAAGCCGCCGAGGACCCCGGCCATCGTGTTGTTGGACCACGCGCCCAACTTCGCGTCGAGGCTCCGCTCCGTGGCGAAGCCGGAGGCGTCGGTGACCTCGCCCAGGGCCGTGAGCGACTTCCCCGATCCGCCGCGCACCAGCAGGGTGCTGCCGAAACCGGACGAGACGTGGCCGGCCAGGGTCTCCCGGTCCAGAGTCACCGTGGCCAGGCCGAGGCCGCGCCCGTACACGGCGACGATCTCGGGGGCGGTCCTCGTACCGTCGGGGAGGTGGAGCGGGAGCCGGTCGCCGACGCCTGCGTCCGCCGAGTTCGCCAGGGTCCGGTCGATGGCGATCCGCCCCTCGCCGAGCCGGTCGAGGCTCCCCTCGCGCACGTCCAGGTCCTGCACCCTCGCCAGCTCCGCGCCGGTCCCGGTGACGCCCTGCGCCGCCGCGCCCTGGAGCGAGCTGAACTCCCCGGAGCCCACCGGCACCAGCACCTGGGTGTTCAGCAGGCCCACGGCCGCGTCCACGCCCGGTGTTCGCGCCGCGCGCTCCGCCGCGTCCACCGGGAGCCCGGCCGGATCCGTCACCACATGGTCCGCTGTGATGCCCGCGCGCAGTTGCCCGTCCGCGATGTGGCTCTCGCTCGTGTGCAGGAAGACGAGCGTCGAGGCGAAGGCCATGGCGAGCACGATGGGGGTGATCGCGGAGGCCAACCGCTTGGCGTTGGTACGGGAGTTGGCGGCGGCCAGCTCCCCGGCCGGGCCCGCCCCGCGCAGCGGGAGACCGAAGAGGCCCGCGCACAGCCGGGCCACCAGCGGGCCGAGCAGCGCGACGGCGAGCATGAAGCACATGACGACGCCGAGCGCCGAGCCCGCCGCGTCGTCCCCGGTGGAGTTGGCGGAGACGCCGGTGAGGAACGCGCCGCCGACCAGCGCACCGATCCCCAGCACGGTACGGATCACGCCCGGCCGCAGCCGCTCCATGGAGGCCTCGCTCAGCGCCTGGCCCGGCTTGATCCTGGCGGGCCTGCGCCCGGCCGCCCAGCCCGCGCCGAGCGCGGTGAGCAGTCCGACGGCGACGGCGACGAGGAGAGGGATGCCGGAGACGTGCACCTGGACCGCCTCCGGGATCGCGCCCCGGTCCTGCAACTGCCCGAACCACCAGTACGCGAGCCCGATACCGGGCAGGCAGCCGACGAGCCCGGCGAGCGGTGCGATGAGCAGCGCCTCGGCGGCGACCGCGCGCCGGACCTGGCGCGGGGTGGCTCCCACGGCGCGCAGCAGCGCGAACTCCCGGGCCCGCTGGGACACGGACAGGGCCACGGTCCCTGCCGCGGTGAAGACGGCGACGATGGTGGCGATGGAGCCGAAGGAGCCGCCGAGCCCGAAGAGCGTCTCCTTGGCGTAGCCGAGGCCCGGGTCCTCGACCGCGCCCCGGTCGTCGCCGGTGCGCACCTGCGCCCCGGAGCCGGCCAGGGCCCGCTCGACGGAGGCGGCGAGGGCGTCGGCACCGGTGCCGGGCTCCGCCAGGACGGCGACGGCGTCCGCCTTGCCCGGATGCCCGGCCAGCGTGGCGGCCTCGGCGTCGGAGAACCAGGCGAGCGGCTGTGCGGTACCGGTGCTCCGGGCGCTCTCCGCAGGCCCGGCCTCCGCGACGCCCGCGACGCGGAAGTCCCGCTGTCCGGCGGCGGTGTGCAGGGCGAGGGTGTCGCCGACGGCGACCTTCGCCGTGCCGGCCGTCCCCGCGTCGAGGACGACCTCGCCCGTACGGGGCGCGGAACCGGCGGTCAGCGCGGTACCGGTGAAGACGTGCGAGCCCCAGCCGTGCGCGGTGAACGCGGTTTCGGCGACGGGCAGTTCACGGCCCTCCCGGTCGGCCCCGGGGCCCGCCGCCCGCACCGGGAAGGTGAAGTCCGCGACGGCGGCGGCCACGCCGGGAGCCCCGGCGGCCTTCGCCGCCAACCCGGCGTCCACCCGTGCGGTGTCGGGCAGCGGGACCGCCTCCTCCTCGCGGTCCTCCCCGCTGCCCGTGACGACGTACCTGTACTGGTCCGCCGCCGCGACGACCGGTGCGTCCGCGTACCGCTCCGGCGGCACCGACGCGCGCACCCCGGTCTCCAGCAGGATCCCGCAGGCCGTGACGATCAGCGCGGACATCATCAGCGCCACGAAGGTCCCCGCGAAGGAGGCGGGCTTGAAGCGGACGGCCGCGCGGGCGAGCCCGTTGGGACGCATCACGCCGCCGCCCCCGCTCCCGCCATCGCGCCCGCACCGGCGGTACGGGCGGTGAGCGCGCTCATCCGCTGCGCGATCTGCTCGGCCGAACCGCGCTCCAGCCCCCCGGCGAACGACCCGTCCGCGAGGAACAGCACCCGGTCGGCCCAGGCGGCGGCGGTCGGGTCGTGGGTGACCATGACGACGGTGGCCCCGGCGGAGTCGACGGCGTGCCGCAACAGGCCCAGCACCTCGGCGGCGGTGCCGGTGTCCAGGGCCCCGGTGGGCTCGTCGGCGAACACCACGTCGGGGGCGGTCACCAGGGCGCGGGCCACGGCCACCCGCTGCTGCTGGCCGCCGGACAGCTCGCCGGGCCTCCGCCGCGCCTTGTCGGCGAGGCCGACCTGCGCGAGCACCCCGGCCGCCCGGCGGCGGTCCTGGCGCTTTCCGGCGAGGCGCAGGGGCAGCAGGACGTTCTGCTCCACGGTCAGCGAGGGCAGCAGGTTGAAGGCCTGGAAGACGAAGCCGAGGCGGCTGCGGCGCACCTCGGTGAGCTGGTTCTCGTTCATCCCGGTGATCTCCGTACCGCCGAGGCGCACGGACCCAGCCGAGGGCCGGTCGAGCCCGGCGGCGCACTGGAGGAAGGTGGACTTGCCGGACCCGGACGGCCCCATGATCGCGGTGAACGTACCGCGCGGCAGGGCGAGATCGACGCCCGCGAGGGCGTGCACGGCACCCGCGCCGCGCCCGTACTGCCGCCGGACGCCGCGCAGTTCGACGGCGAGCCCGGGTGTGGCGGCCGGGGGCTCCGGCCGGTCGCCCGCCGTGTGCCGCTTGTCCCTGCGTAGCCTCATGTTCCGTTCCGCCCTCTCGCGATCCGCTTGTAGCGCTGTACCGACGAGAGGCAGGGTGCGGGGACGGCCGGGCACGGGGCGTCATACCGGGGAGCCAAAAGGGAAGTGCTACCGGGGTAGGGGGCGAAACGCGAACCCCTGTCAGGTGCGCCGCGCGCTGCTCGCCAGGCGGTCCGCGAACGCGGCGACCCGGTCGCGCACATCGGCGGGGCGGTCGATGACGAACGGCCGGTCGGGGGAGGCGAGTACCACCGGCAGCCAGTCGAGCCGCTCCGCTCGGATCTCGACGCGCGACCGACGCTCGGTCACGGGGCCATGCCCTCCACCCGCACCGCCTCTGCGTCCTCCGCCCCCGCGATGCTCGCGGGCAGCCGGGCACGGATCTGCTCGACCGTCCCGTGGACCCGCACGGTCACCTCGTACCGGTAGGCCGCCGTGGCGAGGCCGGCCAGGAGCCGCTCCGCAGGGTCCGCTCCCGCGGGTTCCTCGAAGGGCCCCGGCAGGGCCCTGGCGTCCAGGATGCGGTCGAGCCGCAGGTTCCGGTCCTCCCCGCTCGCCGGGCCGCCGCCGGTGACGTACCACCGGCCGGAGTGGGCCACGATCCCGTACGGATGCAGCGTGCGGTCGCTGCGCCGGCCCACGCGGTCGGTGTGCCTGACCGCGACCGGTCTGCGGTGGCGCACCGCGTCGGCGACCGTCAGGAGTACCTCGGCGCCCGGGGCGTCGAACGAGCCGGACGAGGCGGTGGAGGCGAGGGACTCCAGCACCGTGTCGAGGCGGCGGGCCATCCGCCCAGCAGCGGGCCCACGGCCGCCGCCCGACGGGCCCCGGGCCGCGAACCGCCCTGTCAGTGCCACCCGGTAGCGTCGGGTCATGTCCAACATGGCCGTCCTCGAAGGGGTCCTGGAGCGGATCACCTACGCCAACGAGGAGAACGGGTACACGGTCGCCCGCGTCGACACCGGACGCGGGGCCGGTGACCTCCTCACCGTCGTCGGTGCGCTGCTCGGCGCGCAGGTCGGCGAATCGCTGCGGATGGAGGGCCGTTGGGGCTCGCACGCGCAGTACGGCAAGCAGTTCACCGTGGAGAACTACACCACTGTGCTGCCCGCCACCATCCAGGGCATTCGCCGCTATCTCGGCTCCGGGCTGATCAAGGGGATCGGGCCGGTGATGGCCGACCGGATCACCACCCACTTCGGCGTCGACACCCTCGACATCATCGAGCAGGAGCCGAAACGCCTGGTCGAAGTCCCCGGCCTCGGCCCCAAACGCACGAAGATGATCGCGACCGCCTGGGAGGAGCAGAAGGCGATCAAGGAGGTCATGGTCTTCCTCCAGAGCGTCGAGGTCTCCACCTCCATCGCCGTCCGCATCTACAAGAAGTACGAGGACGCCTCGATCTCCGTCGTGAAGAACCAGCCCTACCGGCTGGCCGCCGACGTCTGGGGCATCGGCTTCCTCACCGCCGACCGGATCGCCCAGGCCGTCGGCATTCCGCACGACAGCCCCGAGCGGGTCAAGGCCGGCCTCCAGTACGCCCTGTCCCAGTCCTCCGACCAGGGGCACTGCTACCTCCCCGAGGAACGGCTCATCGCGGACGGCGTCAAGCTGCTCCAGGTCGACACCGGGCTGGTCATCGAGTGCCTGGCCGAGCTGGCCGCCGATCCGGAGGGCGTCGTACGGGAGAAGGTGCCGTCCCCCGAGGGCGGTGAACCGGTCACCGCCGTCTACCTGGTCCCCTTCCACCGGGCCGAGCTGTCCCTCGCCGGGCAGGTGCGCCGCCTGCTGAAGACCGGCGAGGACCGCATGCCGGCCTTCCGGGACGTGGACTGGGACAAGGCCCTGGCCTGGCTCGCCACCCGTACGGGGGCCACCCTCGCGCCCGAGCAGGAGCAGGCCGTACGGCTCGCGCTCAGCCGGAAGGTGGCCGTCCTGACCGGCGGCCCCGGCTGCGGGAAGTCGTTCACCGTACGGTCCATCGTCGAGCTGGCCCGGGCGAAGAAGGCCAAGGTGGTGCTCGCCGCCCCCACCGGGCGCGCCGCCAAACGCCTCTCGGAGCTGACCGGGGCCGAGGCGTCCACCGTGCACCGGCTCCTGGAGCTGAAGCCGGGCGGGGACGCGGCCTACGACCGGGACCGCCCGCTGGACGCGGATCTGGTCGTCGTGGACGAGGCGTCGATGCTCGATCTGCTGCTCGCCAACAAGCTCGTGAAGGCGGTGGCACCCGGTGCCCACCTCCTCCTCGTGGGCGACGTCGACCAGCTGCCCTCGGTCGGCGCGGGGGAGGTGCTGGGCGATCTGCTCGCGGAGGGCGGCCCGGTCCCCGCCGTCCGGCTCACCCGGATCTTCCGCCAGGCCCAGCAGTCCGGCGTCGTGACCAACGCCCACCGGATCAACGCCGGGCAGCCGCCGCTCACGGAGGGGCTGAGCGACTTCTTCCTCTTCGTGGAGGACGAGACGGAGGACGCGGGCAAGCTCGCCGTCGATGTGGCGGCCCGTCGCGTTCCGGCCAAATTCGGCCTCGATCCCCGCCGTGACGTGCAGGTACTCGCGCCGATGCACCGGGGCCCGGCGGGTGCGGGGAATCTGAACGGGCTGCTCCAGCAGGCCATCACCCCGGGCCGCCCCGACCTCCCCGAGAAGCGGTTCGGCGGCCGGGTCTTCCGGGTCGGCGACAAGGTCACCCAGATCCGAAACAACTACGACAAGGGCGAGAACGGCGTCTTCAACGGCACGGTCGGCGTTGTCACCGGCCTTGACCTGGACGAACAGAAGCTCACCGTCCACACCGACGAGGACGAGGAGATCGGGTACGACTTCGACGAGCTGGACGAGCTCGCCCACGCGTACGCCATGACCATCCACCGCTCCCAGGGCAGCGAGTACCCGGCCGTCGTCATCCCGGTCACCACCAGCGCCTGGATGATGCTCCAGCGCAACCTGCTCTACACGGCCGTGACGAGGGCCAAGAAGCTGGTGGTCCTGGTCGGCTCCCGTAAGGCGATCGGCCAGGCGGTCCGCACGGTTTCCGCAGGCAGACGCTGTACGGCACTGGATTTCCGGCTCCGGGGCGGCTCGGGAGAAGACTTCGTGTGAGCCGTGGCAAAAATGATCGATCAAATCGGTGGGAAACATCACGGAGGTCTTCCGGAACCGCAGTCAAGGGGGCAGGATGAGTAAGTTGGCGGCACTCAGTGCCGCCAATGAGTCCAATGGACGACCCCGAGTGCACTCTCCTGAGCCGAATGGGGGAGGGTGGAAGACAGTCAGGGCACCTCGAAGAAGAGGCACTACGTCGGTGAGGGATGACGTGAGCGAGCACACCAACAACGCTGTAGTACTGCGGTACGGCGATGACGAGTACACCTACCCGGTGATCAACAGCACCGTCGGCGACAAGGGCTTCGACATCGGGAAGCTCCGGGCCAATACCGGCCTGGTGACGCTGGACAGCGGATACGGCAACACCGCCGCCTATAAATCCGCCGTCACGTACCTCGACGGTGAGCAGGGCATTCTGCGCTACCGCGGATATCCGATCGAGCAGCTCGCCGAGCGCTCGTCGTTCCTCGAGGTCGCGTACACGCTGATCAACGGCGATCTGCCGAAGGTCGACGAGCTGGCGACCTTCAAGAACGAGATCACCCAGCACACGCTGCTGCACGAGGACGTCAAGCGGTTCTTCGACGGCTTCCCGCGCGACGCCCACCCGATGGCCATGCTGTCCTCGGTCGTCAGCGCGCTCTCCACGTTCTACCAGGACAGCCACAACCCGTTCGACGAGCAGCAGCGTCACCTCTCGACGATCCGCCTCCTGGCGAAGCTTCCGACGATCGCGGCGTACGCCTACAAGAAGTCGATCGGGCACCCCTTCGTCTACCCGCGCAACGACCTCGGGTACGTCGAGAACTTCCTGCGCATGACCTTCTCGGTCCCCGCCCAGGAGTACGAGCTGGACCCGGTCGTCGTCTCGGCGCTGGACAAGCTGCTCATCCTGCACGCGGACCACGAGCAGAACTGTTCGACCTCCACCGTGCGTCTGGTCGGCTCCTCGCAGGCGAACATGTTCGCCTCGATCTCCGCCGGCATCTCGGCGCTGTGGGGCCCCCTGCACGGTGGCGCCAACCAGTCGGTCCTGGAGATGCTGGAAGGCATCCAGGCCAACGGCGGCGACGTCGACTCCTTCATCCGCAAGGTGAAGAACAAGGAGGACGGCGTCCGCCTGATGGGCTTCGGCCACCGGGTGTACAAGTCGTTCGACCCGCGCGCCAAGATCATCAAGGCCGCCGCCCACGACGTGCTGTCCGCGCTCGGCAAGTCCGACGAGCTGCTCGACATCGCGCTCAAGCTGGAGGAGCACGCGCTCTCCGACGAGTACTTCGTCTCGCGCAACCTCTACCCCAACGTGGACTTCTACACCGGTCTGATCTACCGGGCCATGGGCTTCCCGACCGAGATGTTCACCGTGCTCTTCGCGCTCGGCCGGCTTCCCGGCTGGATCGCCCAGTGGCACGAGATGATCAAGGAGCCGGGTTCTCGCATCGGCCGCCCGCGTCAGATCTACACCGGCGAGGTCCTGCGCGACTTCGTCCCGGTCGAGGGCCGCTGACCCGCACCTCGTACCCCCCGGTAGTGCCCGGCCTCTTCGGCCGACTGTCTTCGCCCCGCGTACCGCGCTTCGCACAGAGCGCGGTGTCCGGGGCGATTCGGCGTCGTACGGGCCGTCGCGCGGCGCGTACGGCGGTCGAGCGGGCTCATGCGGGGCGCGTACGGGGCTCGACCGAGTGGGCGGGAAAGCGAGAAACGCCCCGCCGCCGATCCCCCCACGGGTCGACGGTCGGGGCGTTTCCCATATCCCGGAGCGGATTCCCCCCACGGGATCCGGCCGGGCGTCTGTACGGAGCCGAAGCTCCCGTTCTTCTGTTGTGCCGCGGTCCGCCGGGGTCCGTACGCACGGGAGGGCCGCTCAAAGCTCCCCGGTGCACGTGCCCCGGCCACCGCTTGCCACAGGAGCGTCCCCCAAGACACTCCATCGGACGTCCCCCAAGACATCCTTGGCTCGCACTCTAAGACTCACGAACCCACCGGATGGTTACCCTGAAACCGGTGTGATCTAAATCTCTTTGTGGAAGTTGCGTGAAGGCACGCAACCGTAGGCTGTTCGTGACGACGAACATGGACGTAAACGCCATGACGGCTCCCCCGATCACAGGGTTGAGCAGGTCACTTGCAGCCAGGGGCAAGGCCGCGACGTTGCCTCCGCGGGCCCTGAGGGGGTTGCCCCCGATGGTGGCCAGCGTACGCCTGGAAAGGCGGATCTCGTCAGCCGTCACCTTGAGATCTCCACGAACCGGTGTGAGGTCGCTCGCCCCGGTCGCCAGGTCCGCCCCGGTGCCCGTCGCCCGCGGACCTCGTCCCGTCATCGTGATGTGCGGGAGGCCGGGCTGCCGGGAGACGCGGATCGGGCCGTACCCCACCGATGTCGACCGGTGAGGTGCGGCCCGACGGCGGGCGAACGGGGTGGTGGCTGCTCCGGCCGGTCTTCAGGCGGCCGGACCGAGGAGCTCGTACCCGGCCTCGTCGACGGCGGCGCGGACGGCGTCCTCGGCCAGCGGGGCCTTGGACGTGACGGTGACCAGGCCGGTGGCGGCGACGGCCGCGACCGAGGTCACGCCCGCGATCCCGGAGATCTCCTCCGCGATGGAGCCCTCGCAGTGGCCGCAGGTCATGCCTTTGACCTGGTACACGGTGGTGATCCCGTCGGTCTGGTCGATCCGCACGTCGGTCGCGCCGTCGTGGCAGGAACCAGTGGGCGTGCAGCAGGAACCGGTGGACTGGGTGGTCTCTGTCTCGGCGGTCATGGCGTTCTCCTCTTCGCGAACACGTTACGGCGGCGTGGCGGGGCGCGGGGGGCCATGGAGGGCCCCGGCGATCCGCCGTATCCACACTATACCCCTAGGGGGTATAAATGCGATCCGGTGGCACCGTGCGCCGGTCCCGTGGTCGTCCCGGGTGTGTGCGGGTCGCCTACGGCGTCTGCTGGGCCCGGCGGCGCACATCGTCGCCGACCAGGGGGTCCAGGTAGCGGAACATGATCGTCTTCAGCTCCTGGACGTAGGCCGCGCGCTCCTCGCCCTCGTGGGCCATGATCAGGTCCAGCCCGGCCTTGAAGAGCATGAAGGTCATGTCGGCGATGCGACGGACCTGGTCGCCCGGTACGTCCGGGAGGTAGCCGGCGAGCACCGATTCGACCCGCGTCAGCATCGTGGCGTGCAGCGTGTCGTGCTCCTCGGTGATCCGGCCGGGGATCTCCGAGCCGTGCATCAGGACGGAGAAGGCCGGGTTCTCGCAGTTGAAGGCGATCAGTGGGTCGAGGACGGCGTCCAGCATGCGGTCGAGCGGCAGCTCGATATGGCTCTGGGTGAAGGCGGCGCCGTAGGTGTCCCGCCAGCGGTTGAGCAGCTGGTCCCCCAGCTCGACGGCGATGGCCTCCTTGTTCGGGAAGAACTGGTAGAGAGTGCCCGGCGACACCCCGGCCTCGCGGGCGATGGCGTTGGTGCTCGACGCGGTGTAGCCGCTGGTGCAGAAGACGCTGGCGGCGGCCTGGAGCAGTTGGGCGATGCGGGCCTCGCCGCGGGCCTGGCGGCGCCGCGGGCGGGCGGATCCCGGCGCTCCGCCATCCGCTCCGACGGTGGATCCGCCGTCCGCTCCGTCCGCTGCGGCGCCCTTGGTGGCTTTGGCCTCCGACACGGTCAATCCCCGGCTCTCATGATGCGGTTGACAAACGCGAGTGCCCGCTCGCATTCTAGTGAAACGCGAGCGACCACTCGTGTTTGCCAAGGTACGTGGCAACGACCGACCCATGCTGCCTTGTGCTGCCCGGGTCTCGGTGAAGGGGACACCGCACCATGTCCGAAGTCAACCGTTCCGCGCCGCCCTCGATCGGCGGCTGGTCCCGGCTCGTCACCGCCCGGCCGCGGCTCGCGCTGCTGGCCGCGCTGGTGATCACCGCGCTCGCCGTGTTCGCGGGGAGCGGGGTGGCGGACCGGATGGGCAGCGGCGGCTGGCAGGCCCCCGACGCCGAGTCGACCTACGCCACCGAGGTGCTGGCGACGGAGTTCCCCGCCTCCCAGCCCAACCTGCTCCTGCTGGTGGACAGCGGCTCCGCGACCGTCGACGACCCGGCGGTGGCCGCCGAAGCCACCCGTCTGGTCGAGCGGCTGAAGGCCGAGCCGGGAATCTCGGGCATCGGGTCCTACTGGGAGACCGCGTCCCCCACCCTGCGCTCCGAGGACGGTCACGAGGCGGTCATCGCCGCCCGGATCGGGGGCGACGAGAAGACCGCGGGCGAGACCCTCGACCGGATCGCCCCGGCCTTCGCGGGGGAGCGGGGGCCGGTGACGGTCTCCCTCGGCGGGCCCGTGGCGGTGCAGCACGAGATGCAGACGATCATCCAGGAGGATCTGCTGCGGGCCGAGCTGATCGCCCTGCCGGTGACGCTCGTGCTGCTGGTCATGGTCTTCGGCAGCGCCGTCGCCGCGATGCTGCCGCTGGGTGTCGGCATCGTCGCCATCCTCGGCACCAACGCCGTACTGCGGGGCCTGACGGAGTTCACCGACGTCTCGGTCTTCGCCATGAACCTCACGACGGCGCTCGGCCTCGGACTCGCCATCGACTACGCCCTGTTCATCGTCCGACGCTTCCGCGAGGAGTTGGCCGGAGGTGCGGACCCCCGGGCCGCGGTGGGCGCGACGCTGCGGACCGCCGGGCGTACGGTGCTGTTCTCGGCGCTGACCGTGGCGGTGTCCCTGTCGGCCATGCTCGTCTTCCCGCAGTACTTCCTGCGGTCCTTCGCCTACGCCGGGATCGCCGTGGTCCTCCTGGCCGCCGCTGCCGCGCTGATCCTGCTGCCCGCCGCTCTCGTGCTGCTCGGCCACCGGGTCAACTCGCTGGATCTGCGCCGCCTCTTCCGCCGCCGGAAGAAGGCGGCCGCCGGCGCCGGTGCGTCGCCCGGCAGGGGGTGGGCGCGGCTGTCGGTTCTGGTGATGCGCAGGGCGCCCGTCTTCGCCGTCGTCACCACCGTCGGGCTCCTGCTGCTCGGACTGCCCTTCCTGGGCGTCAAGTTCGGCACGGCGGACGACCGCCAGCTGCCGGCCGGAGCGGAGTCCCGGGTCGTCCAGGAACACATGCGCGACGGGTTCCCCGGCAGCCCCGGCGGCGGCCTGGAGGTGCTGGCCGAGGGGCAGGGGTCCCCCGCCGAGTACGCGGAGCTGAAGGGCCGGATCGAGCGGCTCCCCGGCGTCCTGCGGGTCGACGGCCCGGTCACCGGGGACTCCGTCGCCTTCTTCGGCGTGCTGCCCGAGGGGGCAGCCGTCGGAGAGGAGGCCCAGCAGCTCGTACGGGACCTGAGGGCCGTGCAGTCCGCCCCCTCCCTCGACACCTCGGTGACGGGCACGGCCGCGGTCCTCGTCGACTCCAAGGACGCCATAGCCGACCGGCTGCCCTGGGCGGTGGGGATCATCGTGGTGGTCACCCTGCTCCTGGTCTTCCTGCTCACCGGCAGTGTGCTCATCCCGCTCCAGGCGGTCGTGCTCAACGCCCTCAGCCTGACCGCGATGTTCGGAGCGGTGGTCTGGGTCTTCCAGGACGGGAATCTCTCCGGGCCGCTCGCCTTCACCAGCACGGGCGACATCGAGACGACGCTGCCCGTCCTGATGTTCTGCGTCGCCTTCGGACTCTCCATGGACTACGGGGTCTTCCTGATATCCCGGATCAAGGAGGAGCACGACCGCACGGGCGACCACGAGCACTCCGTCACCTTCGGACTCCGGCACACCGGCGGACTGATCACCGCGGCCGCCGTGATCCTCGCGGTCGTCATGGTGGCCATCGGCACCTCGCGGGTCACCAACACCAAGATGCTCGGACTCGGCATCGCCCTCGCCGTCCTGATGGACGCCATGGTGGTACGGGGCCTGCTGGTCCCCGCGGTGATGAAGCTGATGGGCCGCTCCACCTGGTGGGCCCCCGCGCCTCTGCGCTCCCTCCACCGCAGGTTCGGCCTCAGCGAAGGGAGCGGGGAAGCCGTTCGGAAACAGCCCTCGGGGAAGCCGGGAACACCCCCGGAGCAGGCCCCGGAGGGCCCGCGGGGCACCGAACGGGTGGAGGTCGGTGGGCCCGCCTCCCCGCCCGCCCCGGAAGCCGCCAGGGGCCTGCCCACGGCATCGGCGAAACACCGCTGACCTGGGGTTTTATGCTCCAGCTGGCTAGAATTACTCCATCGGAGAAGGGGGCCCGGATGGACCGGAACGTGACGACGACGGACGATGTGCTGGCACTGATGGACGGGCTGTTCGCCCCGGCGGCGGACCGGTGGACGGCCGGCGGGGCGTCCTGGTGGGACGACTTCTACGCGGACCGTTCGAGGACGGTGCCGTTCTTCGTGGACAAGCCCGACGAGAGTCTGGACGGGTATCTCCGCGAGGGGCTGATCACCCCGGACCGCGCGCTCGACCTCGGCTGCGGACCAGGCCGCAACGCGCTGCACCTGGCCGCGCTCGGCTTCGACGTCGACGGGGTCGACCTCTCGCCGGAGGCGATCGCCTGGGCGCGGGAGCGGGCGGAGAGCGCGGGAGCCCACGGCGTCCGGTTCCACCGGGGCGACGCGTTCGCACTGACGGCGGCGGGGGCCGCCCTGGCCGGGCCCTACGACCTGATCCACGACTCCGGCTGCTTCCACCACCTGCCGCCCCACCGGCGCATCAGCTACCTCGCCCTCCTGGAGCGCTGCCTCGCGCCCGGCGGCCACTTCGCGCTCACCTGCTTCGCCGCCGGTGAGGGCGGAATGGGCTCGGAGCTGCCGGACGCCGAGCTCTACCGGACGGGGGGCCTCCAGGGGGGACTCGCCTACTCGCCCGAGGCGCTGCGCCACGTCTTCTCCGGCCTGACGGAGATCGAGCTGCGCCGGATGAACGACGAGGATCCCCCCTCCCCGCTCTTCGGGAAGTCGTTCCTCTGGACGGCCCTCTTCCGGGCGCCCGCCCGGGACTGACGGGCCCGGGCCGGGGAGGGCGGGGGGCACTGTGCGGGCGGGGTGTCAGCGGCCCCGGTCGCGGGGGCGGGAGGCGACCCACGCGCGGACGGTGTCTCCGTACCAGTACGGCTTCCCGTTCTTCACCTGGTCGGGCGGGGGCAGGAGCCCGTGCTTGCGATAGGAGCGGACGGTGTCCGGCTGGACCTGGATGTGCGCGGCAATGTCCTTGTAGGACCAGAGCGTTCTGTCGGTCATCAGTGACACCTCTCAGGGCTTCTCTGCTGCGCTCCGCAGCACGGGCTGACGATCACTCAGCCCGTGCCCGGTTGAACGACCCGGGCGGCTGGCGGCGTGGGGCTGTCGACCGACTGTGACAGAAACCACGCGTAACCGAGATATGTGTGTCAAAACGGTTACTGCTGTGGCAGAAGGGATGAACCGGCCCGGTGGTGCGGGCCGGGGCCGTTGTCGGACCCGGCTGCCACGATGGGGGGCATGAGTACTTCCGAACGCCCGATGCCCCCTCTGGTCGCCGATGAACGCGTCTCCCTGGAGAGCTGGCTCGACTTCTACCGCGCCACCCTCGCCCAGAAGTGCGCGGATCTGCCCGAGAAGGGGCTGCGCGAGGCGTCCGCCGCACCGTCGCCGATCACCTTGCTCGGACTGCTCCAACACCTGGCGGAGGTCGAGCGCAACTGGTTCCGCCGCGTGCTCGCGCAGGAGGACGCCCCGCCGCTCCACGCCCCTCCGGCCGGTGGCGGGGACGGAGCCGAGGGCCGTGACGGCGGCTGGGAGCTGGCCGAGGACGCCACCCACGAGCGGGCGCTCGCCCAGTGGGAGGCCGAGGTGGCACGGGCCCGGCAGAACTGCGCGGCCCGGGCGCTCGACGACACCAGCCCGTTCATGGGCGCACAGGTCACCCTGCGGTGGATCTACACCCACATGATCGGCGAGTACGCGCGGCACTGCGGCCACGCCGACCTGATCCGCGAACGCGTCGACGGAAGCACGGGGATCTGACCCGGGGCAGTCGGGGCGGTACGGCAGCCGAGGGCCGGAGCCCGACGCGTCCGGCGGGCTCAGGCCGGGGCGCCGGGCCCTCCGCAGGAGCGGAGGAACTCCCGGGTGCGGCGGGCGATGGGCAACGGCTTGTCCGGCGCACACGGATACATGTCCTGCTCCACGATCGCGAACAGGTCGACGTCCAGGGCCCGGGCCGCTTCCAGGACCGGCTCCAGCGCGGGCACCCCGCCGGGCGGCTCGCACATCACGCCCCTGGCCACCGCCGGGCCGAACGGCACCTCGTCCGCCACCACCGTCGCCAGGATCTCCGGATCGACCTGCTTGAGGTGGAGGTAGCCGATGCGTTCCCCGTACGTCTCGATGAGCTTGACGCTGTCGCCGCCGCAGTAGGCGTAGTGCCCGGTGTCCAGGCAGAGCGAGACGAGATCCGGATCGGTGGCGTCCAGGAAGCGGTTGACGTTCTCCTCGGTGTCGATGTGGGTGTCGGCGTGCGGGTGGACGACGATCCGCAGCCCGAAACGCTCCCGGACCTCCCGGCCCAGCCGCTCCGTCTGCGCGGTCAGCTCACGCCACTGCGCGGGCGTGAGCACCCGGTCCTCCAGCACCTCGCCCGTCTTGTCGTCGCGCCAGAAGGACGGGATGACGACCAGGTGCTCGGCGCCCATCGCCCGGGTCAGTCCGGCGATGTCCGCGACATGCGCCCACGTCCGGTCCCAGACGTCCGGGCCGTGGTGCAGTCCGGTGAAGACGGTCCCGGCCGAGACGGTGAGCCCCCGCTCGCGGGTCTCGTCGGCCAGCCGCGCCGGGTCGGTGGGCAGATAGCCGTACGGGCCGAGTTCGATCCACGCGTACCCGGCCTCGGCCACCTCGTCGAGGAAGCGCTGCCACGGCACCTGACGCGGGTCGTCGGGGAACCAGACACCCCAGGAGTCGGGGGCCGAGCCGATACGGATGCGGGCCGAGGAGCGGACGGAGGGGGTCATAACGCCCAGCCTCAGGGCCCGCGAGGAAGAGTGTCAAGGGTTCGTCCGAATGTCCGGACAAAATGTTGACACGGTTCCCGGGAGGGGGCTAGACCTGGGACCAGCCGGCCACCGGTGGGTCGAAGGGATGGGCATGCCTGAGCCGTACGACGTGATCACCATGGGGCGGATCGGGGTGGACCTCTACCCGCTGGAGGTCGGGGTGCCGCTCGCCCGGGTCGAGACGTTCGGCAAGTTCCTCGGCGGCTCCCCGACGAACGTCGCGGTGGCGGCGGCCCGGCTGGGGCGGCGGACGGCCGTGATCACCCGGACCGGACGGGACGCCTTCGGCGCCTATCTCCACCAGGAACTGGAACGGTTCGGGGTGGACGCCCGCTGGGCGACGGCCGTGGCGGAGTATCCGACCCCGGTCACCTTCTGCGAGATCTTCCCGCCGGACGACTTCCCGCTCTACTTCTACCGGCACCCCAAGGCCCCCGATCTGGAGATCCACGCGCCGGAGCTCGACCTGGACGCGGTGCGCGAGGCCCGGATCTTCTGGATGACCGGCACCGGACTCAGCGCCGAGCCCAGCCGCTCCGCCACCCTGGCCGCCCTCGCGGCGCGCGACGCCCGCCCGACCGACGCCCGCCCCGCCGGTGCGCCCCGTACGGCGACCGTCTTCGACCTCGACTGGCGGCCCATGTTCTGGGACGGCGGCGACGACAGCGCCGAGGCTTCCGCGCGGTACCGCGAAGCGCTGGCCCACGCCACGGTCGCCGTCGGCAACGTCGACGAGTGCCGGATCGCGACCGGCGAACGCGAACCGTACGCCGCGGCCCGGGCCCTGCTCGCGGCCGGGGTGGAGCTCGCCGTCGTCAAACAGGGCCCGAAGGGCGTGCTCGCCGTACACCGCGACGGCACCACCGCCGACTGCCCGCCCCTGCCGGTGGACGTGGTCAACGGACTCGGCGCGGGGGACGCGTTCGGGGGCGCTCTCTGCCACGGGCTGCTCGCCGGGTGGCCGCTGGACCGCCTCGTGCGGTACGCGAACGCGGCCGGCGCCATCGTCGCCTCCCGGCTCGCCTGCTCCTCCGCGATGCCCTTCCCGGACGAGGTCGAGGGGGCCCTCGCGGCCGGAGCCGTGACGGCCGGCCCGGGTGCTCCGGCGGGCTTCCCGGCCGATTCCCGGGCCGCAGATTCCCGGGCCGAGGATTCGCGGGCCGGAGATTCCCCGGGCGGAGATTCCCCGGGCGGAGCCGGCTCGTGACGTCTCTCGCTCCCTCCGTCGCCGAGCTCGTGCGGCTGCGCGCCGAGCGTCCCGAAGCCGTCGCCGAGGCCGCCGCGCGACGGAAACGGCGGCGGCTGATCCGGCACCCCGGCGACCGGCTGATGATCATCGCTGCGGACCACCCCGCGCGCGGCGCGCTCGCGGTGGGCGACCGGCCCCTGGCCATGGCCAACCGCTTCGAACTGCTGGAACGGCTCTGCCTCGCCCTCTCCCGCCCCGGCGTCGACGGAGTGCTGGCCTCCGCCGACGTCCTGGACGACCTCCTCCTGCTGGGAGCCCTGGAGGACAAGGTCGTGATGGGCTCGATGAACCGCGGCGGGCTGGCCGGCGCCGCGTTCGAGCTCGACGACCGGTTCACCGGCCACCGCCCCGACGACCTGGCCCGCCACGGGTTCGACGCGGGGAAGCTGCTGCTGCGCATCGACCACGACGACCCCGGTTCGCTGGACACCCTGCACACCGCCGCCCGGACCATCGACGCGATGGCGGCGCACCGGCTGCCCGTCTTCGTGGAGCCCTTCCTCTGCCGGCGCGTCGACGGCCGCCTCCGCAACGATCTCGGGGCCGCCGCCGTGGCGACCTCCATCGCCATCGCGTCGGGCCTCGCCGGGACGTCCGCGTACACCTGGCTGAAGGTCCCCGTCACCGACGACCCCGACGCCATGGCCCGGGCGATGGAGGCCTCCACGCTGCCCGCCGTCCTGCTCGGCGGCGAGGTCGGCGACGACCAGGACGCCGCGTACGGGAAATGGCGCGACGCGCTGCGGCTGCCCACCGTGCGGGGGCTGGTGGTGGGCCGCTCGTTGCTCTACCCGGCCGACGGGAACGTGACGGGTGCCGTCGACACCGCCGTATCGCTGCTCGGCACGGGTAGGGAAGAGCCATGACGAAGCATCACCCCCCTGAACGGGTTCACCGGTACCACCTGCCGGCCGGCAGCGTCGCGCGCGGGGCGTACGCCGTCGACATCGACCCCGAGCGGGCCGGCTGGGACCGCTCGGCCCTGCGGGTGCTGGAGCTGGAACCGGGAGAAGTTCACACGCTCGACACCGGCGGAAGTGAATGGATCGTCCTGCCGTTGGCCGGTGCATGTACGGTGCGTACGGCAGGCGAGACCTTTGAACTGCTGGGCCGGGAGAACGTGTTCAGCGGGGTCTCCGACTTCGCCTACGTACCGCGCGACTCCCACGCACAGATCGCCTCCGGCGCAGGTGGCCGCTTCGCCCTGGCAGGAGCGAAGTGCGAGCGACGACTCCCCGCTCGCTACGGCCCCGCGCCGGAGGTACCCGTCGAGCTGCGCGGCTCCGGGACCTGCTCGCGCCAGGTGAACAACTTCGCCGCCGCCGACACCTTCGACTGCGACCGGCTGATCGCCGTCGAGGTGCTCACCCCCGGCGGCAACTGGTCCTCGTACCCGCCCCACAAGCACGACGAGCACGTGCCGGGCGAGGAGTGCGCACTGGAGGAGATCTACTACTTCGAGGTCGCGGACGGCGGGATCGGCTACCACCGGGTCTCCCCGTCACGCGACGGCGGTACGGACGTCCTCGCGGAAGTGCGCGACGGCGACGCCGTCCTCATCCCCGACGGCTGGCACGGCCCGTCCATCGCCCCGCCCGGCCGGACGCTCTACTACCTGAACGTGATGGCCGGGCCGGGGGAGGAGCGCGCCTGGCTGATCCGCGACCACCCCGACCACCGTTGGATCCGCGACACCTGGCGGGACGAGCCGATCGACGCCAGACTCCCGCTGTACACGGCGCATCCGTCGCCCGGCCCGGAGGTAACGCCTTGAGCCCGACGAGTCCCGCGAGCCCGACGAGCCCGACGAGTCCAGCGAGCCCGGCGCGTCCCGTGCACCCCCACGGACCGACCCGCCGACTGACCACCGCTCAGGCCCTGGTCGCCTTCCTGGCCCGGCAGTACACCGAGCGCGACGGCCGGCGGCAGCGGCTCATCAGCGCCACCTGGGGCATCTTCGGGCACGGGAACGTCGCGGGCATCGGCCAGGCACTCGTCGAGGCGGGCGGCGGCGGAAGCGGCGACGGGAACGGCGGCGGCGAGAACGGCGACGGCGGGAACGGGGCCGCGCACCGCATGCCCTACCTCCAGGGCCGCAACGAACAGGCCATGGTGCACGCGGCCGTCGGATACGCCCGCCAGTCGGGGCGGCTCTCCGCGCACGCGGTGACCACGTCCATCGGACCGGGGGCCACCAACCTCGTCACCGGAGCCGCCCTCGCGACGATCAACCGCCTGCCCGTCCTCCTCCTCCCCGGCGACACCTTCGCGACCCGCCCCGCCGACCCCGTACTCCAGCAGCTGGAAGTGCCCTACGCCGGCGATGTCTCGGTCAACGACTGTCTGCGCCCCGTCTCGCGCTACTTCGACCGGATCACCCGGCCCGAGGCGCTGATCCCGGCCGCGTTGCAGGCGATGCGCGTCCTCGCCGACCCCGCCGAGACCGGGGCGGTCACGCTCGCGCTGCCGCAGGACGTGCAGGCGGAGGCGTACGACTGGCCGCAGGAGTTCTTCGCCGAGCGCGACTGGCATGTCCGCAGGCCCGCCCCCGACGCGCACGAACTGGAGACCGCGGTACGGGCGGTGCGCTCCGCCCGCCGCCCCCTGATCGTCGTCGGCGGCGGGGTCCGGCACAGCGCCGCCGAGGAGACGCTCGCCGCGTTCACCGCCGCGACCCGCATCCCGGTCGCCTCCACCCAGGCGGGCAAGGGCGCGCTCCGCCACGACCACCCGGCCGACGTCGGCGGCATCGGCCACACCGGCACCGCCACCGCCGACGAACTGGCCCGCACCGCCGACCTGGTGATCGGCGTCGGCACCCGCTTCTCCGACTTCACCACCGCCTCCGGCACGCTCTTCGCCGATCCGGCCGTCCGCTTCCTCCACCTCAACATCACCGGCTTCGACGCCCACAAGCTGGCCGCCCTCCCGCTGGTCGCCGACGCCCGCGCGGGCCTGGAGGCGCTCACGGCGGCGCTCGCCGGACGCGGCTACCGGGTCGATCCGGCGTACGAGACGGAGTACACCGGCGCGAAGGAAGCGTGGGAGGCACGGGTCGAGACATCCTTCGCCACCCCCGACCCCACCGCACGGCCCACCCAGGCCCAGGTCCTCGGCCTGCTGGACGCCCTGGTCACCGAGGACGACATCATCGTCAACGCCGCGGGCTCCCTCCCCGGCGACCTGCACAAGCTCTGGCGCACCCGCTCCCGCGACCAGTACCACGTCGAGTACGGCTACTCCTGCATGGGCTACGAGATCCCCGCCGCGATCGGCGTCCTGCTGGCCGACGGAGTCCGTACGCCGCGCCGCCCCGTCTGGGCGCTCGTCGGCGACGGCACGTACCTCATGAACCCCACCGAGGTCGTCACCGCCGTCCAGGAGAACCTGCCGCTGAAACTGCTCATCCTCCAGAACCACGGATACGCCTCCATCGGCGGCCTCTCCGAGTCGGTCGGCGCCGAAGGCTTCGGCACGGCCTACCGCCGCCGGGACGCCGACGGCGGCTTCACCGGCCCGCCGCTCCCCGTCGACCTGGCAGCCAACGCGGCCTCCCTCGGCCTGCACGTCCTGCGCGCCACCACCGTCGACGACCTGCGCGAAGCACTCTCCGAGGCCCGTGACGCGGAGGCCCCCACTTGTGTCTACGTCGAGACCGAAACGCCCGACACAGTGTCGGGCCCCCCTCCGGCACAGGCGTGGTGGGATGTTCCGGTAGCCGAGACCGCGAGCCGCCCGGCGGCGGTCAAGGCCCGGGAGGAGTACGACCGGCAGGTCGCCGCCCGACGCCGCCATCTGTGAAGCCCGCCTGAACCAGCTCGAACCGGCGCGAAGCCACTCGCACCTGCCCGAGCGGCCAGAAGCCTGAAGGAGTACGTCATGACGAAGACCGTCAACCACTGGATCGGCGGCAGGACAGTGGAGGGCACGTCGGGCCAGTACGGTCCCGTCACGGACCCCTCCACCGGCGCCGTCACCACACAGGTCGCGCTCGCCTCCGTGGAGGAGGTCGACGCGGCCGTGGCGGCGGCGAAGGCCGCGTACGCGACGTGGGGCACCTCCTCGCTCGCCCAGCGCACCACCGTCCTCTTCCGCTACCGCGCGCTGCTCGACGCCCACCGCGACGACATCGCCGCGCTGATCACCGCCGAGCACGGAAAGGTGCACTCGGACGCGCTGGGCGAGGTCGCCCGCGGTCTGGAGATCGTCGAGCTGGCGTGCGGGATCACCACCCAGCTCAAGGGCGAGCTGTCCACCCAGGTGTCCAACCGGGTCGACGTCTCCTCCATCCGCCAGTCGCTGGGCGTCGTCGCGGGCATCACGCCGTTCAACTTCCCGGCCATGGTGCCGATGTGGATGTTCCCGCTGGCCATCGCCTGCGGCAACACGTTCGTGCTGAAGCCCAGCGAGAAGGACCCCTCGGCCGCCAACCTGCTGGCCGAGCTGGCCTCGGAGGCCGGCCTCCCGGACGGCGTCCTCAACGTCCTGCACGGCGACAAGGTCGCCGTCGACGGCCTGCTGAACCACCCCGACGTGGCTGCCGTCTCCTTCGTCGGCTCCACCCCCATCGCCCGCCACATCCACGCCACCGCCTCCGCCAACGGCAAGCGCGTCCAGGCGCTGGGCGGCGCGAAGAACCACATGCTCGTCCTCCCGGACGCCGATCTGGACGCGGCCGCCGACGCGGCGGTCTCGGCGGCGTACGGCTCCGCGGGCGAGCGCTGCATGGCGATCTCCGCCGTCGTCGCGGTCGGCGCGATCGGCGACGAACTGGTCGCGAAGATCCGTGAGCGCGCCGAGAAGATCACGATCGGCCCCGGCAACGACCCCGCCTCCGAGATGGGCCCCCTGATCACCGCCGCCCACCGCGACAAGGTCGCCTCCTACGTCACGGGCGCCGCCGCCCAGGGCGCGGAGGTCGTCCTGGACGGCACCGGGCACACGGTCGAGGGCTTCGAGGACGGCCACTGGATCGGCCTCTCCCTCCTGGACAAGGTCTCCACCGACTCCGACGCGTACAAGGACGAGATCTTCGGCCCGGTGCTGTGCGTGCTCCGCGTGGACACGTACGAGGACGGCGTCGCCCTCATGAACGCCTCCCCGTTCGGCAACGGCACCGCGATCTTCACCCGCGACGGCGGCGCGGCCCGTCGCTTCCAGCTGGAGGTCGAGGCCGGCATGGTCGGCGTGAACGTCCCGATCCCGGTCCCCGTGGGCTACCACTCCTTCGGCGGCTGGAAGGACTCGCTCTTCGGCGACCACCACATCTACGGCAACGACGGCGTGCACTTCTACACGCGCGGCAAGGTCGTCACCACCCGCTGGCCCGACCCGGCCGACGCCCCCGCCGGCGTCGACCTCGGCTTCCCGCGCAACCACTGAGGGCCGCCCCCGCCGTTCTCACCGGTCCCCGCCCGCACCCCGGTGCCGGCGGGGGCCGGTGCGTCGGCGGGGTGTGTCGGCGGGGACCGGTGTGTCGGCGGGACCGCACCGCCCGGCGAAAAGCGGATGCCGGGCACCGCCCCGCCCGGCATCCTGTGACCCATGAACGCCCCGGCCCTCCCGCCCCGTTACGAGATCCGCGCCCGGCAGACAGCCGCCACCGTCACCGTCTACCAGGCGTACCGCCCCGCCATCGGGCTGCCCGCCGCACGCGACGGGCGGTTCCCCGAGGCCTGGAAGCGGGACCGGATGACCTGGATCAAGCCCAGCTTCCTGTGGATGATGTACCGCTGCGGCTGGGGCACGAAGGAGGGGCAGGAGGTCGTCCTGGCCGTCGAGATCGACCGTGACGGCCTGGAATGGGCCCTCGCCCACGCCGAACTCTCCCACTACGTACGCGATGTGCACGCCGACGCCGCGTCCTGGAAGCGGAGCCTGCGCACCGCCCCCGCCCGGGTCCAGTGGGACCCCGAACGCGACCTCGACCTGAACCCGCTCCCGTACCGCTCCCTCCAGCTCGGGCTGAGCGGTGAGGCCGCCCGGCGGTACGCGGACGAGTGGACCGTGTCCGTCCGCGACGTCACCCCGCTCGCGCGCGAGGTACACGCGGCGGTCCGGGCGGGGGAGCGCGAGAGGGCTGCGGCCCTGCTGCCCGTGGAGACACCGCTCGACCTCGCCGCGCCCCGGCCGGTACGGGGCGCTTCCCCGGTGCCGGAGATGTGACTTTCGACAGTGCCGGAAGGCTCCCGGTCTCCGTAGCCTCTCCTTCGTGAACAGCTTCTTCCCCAGGAACAGGACCGCTCGTGGGCCCGGCCCCAGGTGGGCGGACCCGGGTGGCCTGCTGGTGCCCGCCGCGGCGGCCTTCGGCGCGCTGAGTCTGGTCGGCTGGTGGTGGGGCCTGCCGACCGCGATCGCCGCGTTCGTCGCGGGGCGGGGTCCCGGGCGCGGCCGCACCGTCGTCCTTGTCCTGGCCGGGACGCTCGTGGCCGGGGCGGTGGCGGTGGCGGTGGCGCCGTCCCTGCTCGCTCTCGGGACGCAGTTCGTGGCGGTGGTCGTCCTCGCCGTGCTGGTGCCCTGGTTCGTGGGGCGGTTCTCACGTCAGTACCGGGAGCTGGTCCGGGCCGGCTGGGAGAGGGCCGAACAGCTGGAGCGGGAGAAGCAGCTGGTCGCCGAGCAGGCGAGGCTGCTGGAGCGGGCCCGGATCGCCCGGGACATGCATGACGTGCTGGGCCACGACCTCAGCCTGATCGCCCTGTCCGCCGGGGCCCTGAAACTGTCGCCCGGCCTGGACGAGCGGCACCGGCGGGCCGCCCAGGACATCCGGGGCAGGGCCGGCGCGGCGGTGGAGCGGCTCGGTGAGGTGATCGGCGTCCTCCGCGAGGAGAGCGAGGGCCCGCCGGACGGGCCGCAGGACTCCGACATCGCCCGGCTCGTCGGCGACGCGGCCGCCTCGGGGCTCGACGTCGAACTGACGGTGGCCGGAGAGGCGTCGGCGGGTCTTCCGCCCGCCGTCGAACGCGCCGCGCACCGGGTCGTGCAGGAGGGCCTGACCAACGCGGCCAAGCACGCGCCGGGCCGGTCCGTGAGCGTCGAGCTCTCGCGCACGGCGACCGAGACCCGGGTGGTGGTCCGCGACGGAGATCCGGCGACACCGCCCGGGGCCCCGGGCGAACCGCCGGCCGGGCACGGGGGCCGAGAACGTGCCGGGTACGGGGAGCGCGGACGCGCCGGGTACGGGGAACGTGGACCGGCTGGGCACGGAAGCGGGGCGCTCCCCGGGCGTGGGGGGCGAGGCCTCATCGGGCTGGACGAGCGCGTCCGGCTCGTCGGCGGCACCCTCGACCACGGCCCCCGCGACGGCGGCTTCACCGTCGAAGCCCGGCTGCCCCACCACGCCCCCGCCCACCCCGCGCCCCGGCCCGCCGCCGGCGGGGTGAGCCCCGGGCCGGCCGGATACCGGCGGGCGCGGCGGCGGGTCCGCCGCACCCTGCTCACCGCGCTGTCGGTGCCGCTGGCAGCGGGCGCGGTGCTGCTCGCCGGGGTGGGGATGTGGGAGACGGTGGCCGCGTCCCGGTCCGTGCTCGACCCGCGCGACTACGCCCGGCTGCGGGTGGGGCAGGATCGGGCCGACATACGGAAGGCGCTGCCGGACCGGCAGTCGGTGGAGCGGCCGGCGGGCGCCGGGCCGGAGGAACGAGGTGCGACGTGCGAGTTCTACGCGATGACGGCCGACCGCTTCGACGACCGGTCCGGAGACGCGTACCGGCTCTGCTTCCGGGACGGCAGGCTGGTCTCCCGCGACGCGCTGACACCGTGAGCGCCCGATGAGCCGCCCGGACGCGGCCCGGGCGGCGGACACCAACCCGGCGGACGCGACCGGGGCGGCGGCCGCGTCTCCGGCGGACATGGCCCCCGCGCACCCGGCCCGGGCGGCGGACACGGCCCCGGCCCCGGCCCCGGCCGGGACGATCCGGGTCCTCGTCGCCGACGACGAGCCCATGATCCGGGCCGGCGTGCGCGCCGTCCTCGCCACCGACCCGGGCATCGAGGTCGTCGCCGAGGCGGCCGACGGGGCCGAGGCGGTGGAGCTGGCCCGGGCGCACCGCCCGCACGTGGCCGTCCTCGACGTACGGATGCCGGGGACCAACGGGATCGACGCCGCGGCCGAGATCCGCCGCACCCTGCCCGCCACCGGTGTCGTCATGCTGACCACGTTCGGCGAGGACGACTACATCCTGCGGGCGCTGGGCTGTGGGGCCGCCGGATTCCTGATCAAGTCCGGCGAGCCCGAGGAACTCGTCGCCGGGGTGCGGGCCGTGGCCGAAGGCGCCGCCTATCTGTCACCGAAGGTCGCCGCCCGCGTGGTGGCGCACCTCGCGTCCACCGAGGCCGGGGCCCTGGCCGGCCGGCGGGACGCGGCCCGGAAGCGGGTCGCCGGGCTGACGCCCAGAGAGCGCGAAGTGCTGTCGCACCTCGGCGGCGGGCTGTCCAACGGGCAGATCGCCCGGCGGCTGCACCTGGTCGAAGGCACGGTCAAGGCGCACGTCAGTTCCGTCCTGGCCCGCCTCGGCGTCGACAACCGGGCCGCGGCCGCCGTCGTCGCCCACGAGGCCGGGATCCCGCCCCCACCCCCACCACCGTCGGAGCAGCGCTGAGACGAGCAGCTCGGCCGGACGGCCCAGCACGAGGAGCACCGAGGCGACGACCGCCCCGCCGAGCAGGACGCCGGCGATCACGTCGTGCGGGTAGTGGACCCCCACCAGGACCCTCAGCAGTGCCGCCGCCACGGCCAACGGCAGCGTCACGGAGGCGAGTCGGGGCCGCCGCACCGCCAGCCCGACCGCGAGGGCGGCGGCCAGGGTGGCGTGGTTGCTCGGGAACGACCAGTCGCCCGGCTCGGGGCACGCGGCGACCGCCCGGGCGCCGTCCAGCGCCCGGCACGGACGCTCCTCGTCGACGATCAGCTTCAGCGCCTCGCTGACGGCGTACGCCACGACGGTCCCGGCGCCGATGAGTACGGCCCCCGCCACCGCGCCCGTGTCCCTCCGGCGCACCGCCGGCCGGCAGACCGCGAGCAGCAGCAGGCCGAGAACGATCAGCGTGGCCTCGGAGGAAAGCTCCAGGAGGTGCCCCAGCCACCCCGGACCGTCCCCGACCGCTCCCGTCAGCGACCGGTAGAGGGATACCGAAGCCCCCTCCGTGACCTCGGTCGGCCCGGGCCGCCCCAGGCCCCCGGGCGACAGCGTCCCGATCACGGCGGCCGCCGTCGCGAGCAGCGCGGCCGCCCCGAACAGCCGCGCGGGCCAGTGGTGTTGATGTGTGTGCTTAGCCATACGGCGAACGTACGGAGCCACGGCGTCCCGGCGCGGGGGCCGAACGGCAGGAGCGGCCCCCGACGAAGGTCGGGGTTGACGCCCGGGAGCGCCCCGGCCGCATCCCGTACGAGGTGCCCTACGCGTGTGCGGCACCGTCCCCGAACTCCCACGTCAGCATCGTGAAGCCGCCGTCGTCCCCCGCCCCCGCCGACCGGTACGTCGCGAGCGCCGCCTCGTTGCCCCCCTCCACGCCGACCCACACGTCGTAGCACCCCCGCTCCCGGGCGATGTCCACGAGCGCCAGCGTCAGGGCCCTGCCGATGCCCCGGCGTCGGAACGGGTCGTCGACGGCGAGTTCGTACAGGCACATCTCCGTGCCCTTGTCCGGGTGGAGCATCTCGATGCCCGTGACGAAGCCGGCCGGGACGCCGTCCACGTACGCGATCAGCAGCACATGGCCGTCCGCCGCGAGGAAGCGGGCGGCCCACTCCTCGCGGGGCGGTGCGTCGTAGAGGTGGCCCGCGGCCAGGAGTTCCCTGACGGTCGTAGCGCGCCGAATGTCCATCATGGCCTCCCGGGGCGAGGGGTCGTGCAGGCATTCTGTACCGCGTCCGGAGTACGGCGGGTGCGCACGTACCTCTCAGGGAGGCCGCCCGCCTCCCCCCGGTGGCACGCAACCGGCTCGCATCCTCCGTTTAGGGTCGGGGGATGGAGACCTCTACTGCCCGATGGCGGCGCCTGCTGCCCCGTACACCTGGCCGGTGGGCGGCGGTCGGCGCCGCGCTCGCCGTGCTCGTGGGCGGCGGCACCTGGACCGCCGTCGCCGACGACGGCACGCCCGCCGTGCAGCGCGAGGACCGGACGCTGCGCATGGACGGGGTGCCGATCGACACCTCGTACTTCCACGCCGAAGGCTCCGGCAAGCGGCCCGCCGTGCTCATCGGACACGGCTTCGGCGGCAGCAAGAACGACGTACGGGCCCAGGCCGAGAAGCTGGCCGCCGACGGGTACGCCGTGCTGACCTGGTCGGCGCGCGGCTTCGGCGAGTCCGGCGGGGAGATCTCCCTCAACGACCCGGACCACGAGGTCAGGGACGTCTCGCGGCTCATCGACTGGCTCGCGGAACGGCCCGAGGTGGAGCTCGACAAGAAGGGCGACCCCCGGGTCGGGCTCACCGGCGCCTCCTACGGCGGGGCCGTCTCCCTGCTCGCCGCCGGTCACGACGAGCGGGTCGACGCCATCGCGCCCGTGATCACCTACTGGAACCTCGCCGACGCCCTCTTCCCCGACGGGGTCTTCAAGAAGCTCTGGGCCGGGATCTTCGTCACCACCGGCGGCGGCTGCGAGAAGTTCGAGAAGCGGCTCTGCGAGATGTACGAGCGCGTCGCCGTCAGCGGCAAGCCCGACGCCGAGGCGATCGACCTCCTCACCGAGCGTTCGCCGTCCGCCGTCGCCGACCGCATCGAGGTCCCCTCGCTCCTCCTCCAGGGGCAGTCCGACTCCCTCTTCCCGCTCGGTCAGGCCGACGCCATGCAGAAGGCCATCAGCGCCAACGGCGCCCCCGTCTCCGTCGACTGGATCGCGGGCGGGCACGACGGCGGCGACAACGAGACCGGGCGGGTCCAGGGCCGGGTCGGCTCCTGGTTCGACCGCTATCTCAAGGAGGACACCGGCGCCGGCACCGGGCCCGCCTTCCGCGTCACCCGCACCGGAGGCGTCGACTCCACCGACGGCGCCGCCCTCCTTCGCGGCGCGAGCGGCGACACCTACCCGGGGCTGCGCGGCGGCGGCCGGGACATCGCGCTCGACGGCGGGACGAAGACCTTCCGCAACCCGGCCGGCGCCGCACCGCCCGCCATCTCCGCCGTGCCCGGCGTCGGCGGCGGACTCGCCCGGCTCTCCTCCCTCGGCGTCGGGCTCTCGCTCGACTTCCCCGGACAGTTCGCCCGCTTCGAGTCCGCCCCGCTGGACACCTCCCTACGCGTCACCGGCACGCCCACCGTGAAGGTGAACGTGAGGGCCGACGGCGGCCGGGACGCGGTGCTCTTCGGCAAGGTGTACGACGTGTCGCCGGACGGCAGGCAGCAGGTGCTGCCCCACCAACTCGTCGCCCCCTACCGGATCACCCCCGGCCAGCAGGGCAAGCCGGTCGAGCTGGCGCTGCCCGCCGTGGACCACGAGTTCGACGCCGGACACCGGCTGCGGCTGGTGTTCTCCGCGACCGACCTCGGCTACGCGTCCCCGGCCGAGCCCGCCACGTACACCGTCACCGCCGACGGACCGCTGACCATCCCCACCGCGCCCGCCGTGAAGACCGCGGCGGCCACGCTCCCGTGGTGGACCTGGGGCCTCCCGGCCGCCGCCCTCGTCATCGCGGCCGGTCTGCTGCTCACCGCCCGCCGCCGGACCGCAACGCCCGCCCCGGACCCCGTGCTCACCGACGTACCGCTCCAGATCACCGGTCTCTCCAAGAAGTACGCCAAGTCCGTCGACCGGTACGCCGTGCGCCGGCTGTCGTTCCGCGTCGAGAAGGGCCAGGTCCTCGGGCTGCTGGGGCCCAACGGCGCGGGCAAGACGACCACCCTGCGCATGCTCATGGGGCTCATCACCCCCGACGAGGGCGAGATCCGCGTCTTCGGGCAGGCCATCCGGCCGGGCGCGCCGGTGCTGTCCCGGGTCGGGGCGTTCGTGGAGGGGGCCGGGTTCCTGCCCCACCTCTCCGGGCGCGCCAACCTCGACCTGTACTGGCAGGCCACCGGCCGCCCCGCCGAGGACGCGCACATCGAGGAGGCCCTGGAGATCGCGGGACTCGGCGACGCGCTCGCCCGTGCCGTACGGACGTACTCCCAGGGCATGCGGCAGCGGCTCGCCATCGCCCAGGCCATGCTCGGCATGCCGGACCTGCTGATCCTGGACGAGCCGACCAACGGGCTCGACCCGCCGCAGATCCGCGAGATGCGGGACGTGATGATCCGGTACGCGGCCGGCGGCCGGACCGTCATCGTCTCCAGCCACCTCCTCTCCGAGGTCGAACAGTCCTGCACGCACCTGGTCGTCATGGACCGGGGCCGGCTCGTCCAGGCCGGTCCGGTCGCCGAGATCACCGGTTCCGGCGACATGATCCTGGTGACCACGGCGGACGAGGTGTCCGAGCCGCTGGCGGAGAAGGTCGCCGCCCTGCCCGGCATCGGCTCCGCCGTCCGCACCGACGACGGGCGCGGACTCCTCGTCCGCCTCGACGGGGCCACCACCTCCCGGCTCGTCGCCGATCTCGTCCGGCTCGACGTCCCGGTCACCGGCGTCGGACCGCACCGCCGCCTGGAGGACGCCTTCCTCACTCTCATCTCCGGAGGAGCAGCATGAGCGCCCCCGTCCACCCCTCCGAGGCCCGGGTGGAGACCGAACACCCGGAGGCTCCCGGCTACCGCGCCGGGCGCACCCTTCCCCTCCGCGTCGAGGCCATGCGGCAGTTGCGCAGACGGCGCACCCTGCTGATGGGGGGCATCCTCGCTGCCCTCCCCTTCATCCTCATCATCGCCTTCGCGATCGGCGGCACACCGGACGGCGAGGACGGCGGCGGCGGGGGTGGCGGCGGCGGCCGGATCAACCTGATGGACGTGGCGACCGAGTCCGCCGCCAACTTCGCCGCCACCTCCCTGTTCGTCTCGGCCGGGTTCCTGCTGGTGGTGCCGGTGGCCCTGTTCTGCGGGGACACCGTCGCCTCCGAGGCGAGCTGGTCCTCGCTGCGCTATCTGCTCGCCGCTCCCGTGCCGCGCGTCCGGCTGCTCTGGTCCAAGCTCGTCGTCGCCCTCGGCTTCAGCCTGGCCGCGATGGTGCTGCTGCCGCTCGTCGCCCTGGTGGCGGGCACGGCGGCCTACGGATGGGGGCCGCTGAAACTACCCACCGGGGGAGCGCTGTCCGCCGGGGACGCGGTGCCCCGTCTCGCGATCGTCGTGGCGTTCATCTTCGTCTCCCAACTGGTCACCGCGGGCCTGGCGTTCTGGCTGTCCACGAAGACGGACGCCCCGCTGGGCGCGGTCGGCGGCGCGGTGGGCCTCACCATCGTCGGCAATGTGCTCGACGCGGTCACCGCGCTCGGCTCCTGGCGCGACTTCCTGCCCGCGCACTGGCAGTTCGCCTGGGCCGACGCCCTCCAGCCGCAGTTGGAGTGGGGCGGCATGATCAAGGGCACGGCCGTCTCGGTGACCTATGCCCTGATTCTGTTCGCGCTGGCCTTCCGCGGGTTCAGTCGTAAGGACATCGTGTCCTGAACCTGATGTTCCGCCGGTTTCCTGCCGCTTTCTGTCCGCTGTTGCCGCATCGAGATGGTTCCGCAACGCTTTCGTCGACTCCGGTCGGCGACCCCGTACGTCACATTCACAGATGTCGAGGACATCGTGACGACGTGGGGGGTTACACATGCACCAGGCAGGCCGACGGCACGAGAAGCGAACGGAAGGCGGGGCAGGGGGCCGGGCGGGAGCCGTGGCGCTCCTTCTGGCGGGCGCCATGGCCCTCACCGCCTGCGGCAGCGGCGACAGCGCCTCGGGCGACCGGCGCGCCGTGAGTTCGGATACCCGCGAGGGCCAGGGGTCGACCGGCGGCGGGCAGCCGGCGCCCGACGGGGCGGCGCCCGAGAAGGGCCGGTCGGGCGCACCGGCGGGCGAGGCCGGGGACGTGGCCAGGCTGGATGTCCAGCCGCCCGACTACCTCTCCACCTTCGCCCTGGACGTGGACACCGCCAGCTACGGCTACGCGCGCCGCACCCTCGGCGACGGCAGGCTGCCCTCTCCCGAGGAGGTGCGCCCCGAGGAGTTCGTCAACAGCTTCCGCCAGGGGTACGAACGGCCGAAGGGCCCCGGTTTCTCGGTGAACGTCGACGGGGCACGCATCGGCTCCGGGGAGGGCGGGGGCGGTGGAACCGGAGCCTCCGACTGGTCGCTGCTCCGCGTCGGCCTGGCTACCGAGGCCGCCCCGTCGACCGCTGAACGGCCACCCGCGGCCCTCACGTTCGTCGTCGACATCTCGGGGTCCATGGCCGAGACCGGCCGCCTGGACCTGGTCAGGAAGTCGCTGACCCTCCTCACCGACGAACTGCGCGACGACGACTCCCTCTCCCTGGTCACCTTCAGCGACGAGGCCGAGACCAGGCTGCCGATGACCCGGATCAAGGACAACCGGAACCGGATCAAGGACGTGGTGGGGGAGATGCGGCCGGACCAGTCCACCAACGTCGAGGCGGGTATCACCCGCGGCTACGAGGAGTCGGTCGAGGGCCACCGCAAGGGCGCCACCAACCGGGTCGTGCTCCTCTCCGACGCGCTGGCCAACACGGGCGACACGGAGGCCGACGGGATCCTGGAGAAGATCGACTCCAACCGCCGGGAGTACGGCATCACCCTCTTCGGCGTCGGCGTCGGCAGCGACTACGGCGACGCGTTCATGGAGCGGCTCACCAACAAGGGCGACGGGAACACCACGTACGTCGGTGACGAGGCGCAGGCCCGCAAGGTCTTCGTCGACCAGCTGCCCGCCCACCTGGAGATCCGGGCCCGCGACGCCAAGGCCCAGGTGGCGTTCGACCGGAAGACCGTGAAGAGTTTTCGGCTGATCGGCTACGAGAACCGCAAGGTCGCCGACGAGGACTTCCGCGACGACAGCGTCGACGGCGGCGAGGTGGGCCCCGGCCACACGGTGACCGCTCTGTACGCCGTACGGCTGCGCGAGGGCGCGTCCGGCACCGTGGCCAAGGCCACCGTGCGCTGGCTCGACCCCAAGACCCGCGAGGCCCAGGAGGAGACCGGGACCGCGACGACCGGGGCGATCGACGGCTCCCTGTGGGGCGGTGGAGGTGACCGGCTCCAAGTAGCGGCGGTGGCAGCCTACTTCGCCGATCACCTGCGGAACGGCGACCTGCCCGGCGCACCGGGGCTCGGTGAACTGGCCTCGCGGGCCGCCGGGCTGGCGGAGACGACCGAGGACAGCTCCGTCACGAAGCTGGCCAAGGCCATCGGACAGGCGGACCGGATCGAGCGGGGATCCGGAACGGACGACGAGCCGGAATCGGGCGAGGGTGAGGGCGAGATCGGCTGAGGCGGAGCGGCCGGAGGCCGAGGGGCCGAGGGGCGAGGGGGGAGGAGACCGGGCCGGCCGAGCGGGACCTGGGTCCTGGGCGGCCGGCGCGGCCGGTGCGGTCAGCGCGGCCCGAGACCGGCTCGGCCCGCCCGGCCCGGGGCCACGGTGCGGCCGAGGCCGAAGCTCTTCGCACGGTCATTCGAAAAGTGGGTCCGGTGAAACGCCGTTCCGGGTCATGATGTCCGCCATGACCTCCCTCTTCCTCGTGCTCGCCACGATCGTCAACGGCCTCTACGCGGGCTTCATGCTGACCTTCCTGATCGCGATCATGCCCGGCCTCGCCGACCTGACGGACGAGCAGTTCACGACGGCCATGCGCCGCTTCAACGAGAAGGTCCCCGGCCCGGTCTTCCTGGTCCTGTTCCTCGGCGTCGTCGCGCTGCCCGCCGCCGCGTTCTTCACCGGCCTGGGCGAGCACGGCGAGGCGGCGGGGCCCGCCATCCTGGGGGCGCTGATCTGCGTGGTCGCCGGTCACCTGGTGACCGTGGTCGGGAACATTCCGCTCAACAACGCCCTCGCCGCCTCCGAGGGCGGCGACGACCGTGCGGCCCGCGTGGCCTTCGAATCCCGCTGGAACACCCTCCACCAGGTGCGCACCGCGTTCGCGCTGGTGGCGTGCGTCCTGCTGGCCGTCGCGCTGTAGCTCAGGGCCTCCTCGTACGCGGGGGTCACCGGTCTCCCGCCTCGGCCTCCGCCTCCGCCCGCTGCGGGTGGCGGGGGCCGAGCAGCACCACGAGAGCGGCCGCGCCGGGCACGGGCGCGGCGACCCGCTGCCAGCCGACCCGCTCGTACAGGCGCAGCGCCGCCTCGGCCCGCACGGAGGTCAGCAGCCAGCAACGGCCGTGCGGGGCGGGCCCCGTCACCGCGTGCAGCAGCGCCGCGCCGATCCCCGTACCGTGCGCCTCCGGGGCCACCGCCAGCTCGTTCACCTCCAGCGCACCGCAGAGCCACGCCCGTGTCCGCCCGGGCCCGAGCGCCTCGGCGACCGGCCCGTAGCTGCGCTCGGCGGGAAAGACCTCCGGGGTGATCCAGGCGGTGGCGAAACCCACTGGCGTCCCCCCGTCCGTCGCCACCGCCGCCGTGAAACCGGGCCGGAGCGCGTCCCGTGCGAGCCGCTCCGCATAACCGTCGGCCTGCGCCGGATCCTCGTTCCAGGGCGGGGCCGCGAACGCCCGCGCGTAGACATCGCGGATCCCGTCGGCGTACCGGTCCAGCTCCCCGGCCGCCACCGTTCGCACCTCGGCCGTCATCGCACCGCTCCTCGGCTCTCGTCGGCGATCCATCGGCGGATCACCGGGGCTCGATCGCCGGAGCGAGCAAACCCGACCACCTGCCTGATCTTCCCCTCTTCCTCTCTTCCTCTTCCCCTCGTCCCCCTCATCCGCATGGTCCGGCTCCTTCGCCTCCGGCGGCGAGAGGGAGGAGCCGGACGCGTCAAGGTCACACGTTGGGTACCTTGAGCCGGTCCCAACTGCTCTTGCCGGGAATGCCGTCGGCGTCGCCGCCCGTGTAACCCAGCTTGCGCTGCCAGGCGGCGTACGACTTCCGGTCGGCCTCGGACCAGGCCGGGCCGGGACCCACCGTGTACCGGCCGCAGCCCTCGGAGACCAGACGCTTGCCCATCGCCGTGATGACCGCGCTGTTGCGGCCGACCTTGAAGAACGCGGCCCCGGGGAACGGCTCGTACCTCGGCTTCGGCGGCGGATCGGAGGGCCCGTCAGGGGAACCGCCCAGCCGCTTGGCGATCCGCGAGCGCATCGAGTTCATGGTGAACCCGCGCGGATCGACCTTGCCCGGCTGCCACTCCAGGTGCCCGATCACCGACCGCTGCGACCAGCCGTGCGCCCGGCAGACGGCGGCGGCGGCCCGCTCGATCGCCAGCAGCTGGGCCGCCGGCCAGGGGTCCTTGCCGTCACCGAGGTTGACGCATTCGAAGCCGTAGAAATGCCGGTTGCCGTCGGTGTTGGCCTCGTTGTCCGGGGGCAGTGCCTTCTCCGCGATGACGGCGCGCAGGACGTCGTCGTCGCCGAGCCCGGCGTGGTTGGCCCGGCCGTTCCCCACGAGGTGGACGGACCCGTCCTTGGCGATGACCCCGTGGCAGAGCGGGCCGGGCAGGGCGGAGTGGCCGTTGTAGCAGAGTTCGACCGAGGAGGCGGTGCCCGAGGTGACGGTGTGATGGATCATCACGCCGTGCGTCGGCCCCCAGGGTCCCTTGTGATTCCGGTTGTTGGTACGCCAGCTCCGGTGTTCGACGACGTGGAGACCTTCGTCGCGGAGGGCTTTGAGCAGCCTGGCTGCAGACAGCGGCGTCGCCATCGCGGCGCTCCTTTCCCTGATGGTGCGTAGTTCACGCGGGCGCTTCGGTGGGGTCGGCGGGACCGGCGGGCGGGCGGCGGCGCGGAGCCGCGTCTGCCCGCCGGGTGACGGGACGGTCGGGAGCGCCCTGCGGCGGGGATTCCGCCTTCGGGCCCACCTGATCGATTTGCCCGCTCCCGTGCCCTGCCGAACGTCCCGCCGGACGGAAGGTTGCGCCGTGCCCGAACTCCCGTCCGCGTACGTCCGAACTCCTGCCCGATGCGCCCAGCGTCGAGGCGCTCGCCGCGGTGCCCGCAACCGTGCTGAGGCGCTCGCCGCGGTGCCCGCGTCCGTGCTGAGGCGCTCGCCGCGGTGCCCGCGTCCGTGCTGAGACGCTCGCCGCGGTGCCCGCGTCCGTGCTGAGGCGCTCGCCGCGGTGCCCGCGTCCGTGCTGAGGCGCTCGCCGCAGTGCCCGCGTCCGTGCCGAGACGCTCGCCACCGGCCCCGCCCCGGTGTACTCCCGCTGCCGTATGCGGCCCGGCCTCCCGCCTCCTAACGTGAGGGGGTGATGACCTTCGACCGCCTGGCCGCCCGTGCGCGGGCTCTGCCGCCGATCGTCGCGGATCTGGTGGTGGTGGCGGTGGTGGGGGTACTGACCACCGCCGAGGCGGCCGGCAACGAGCCCGGTTACCGGCAGGCCGACGCGCTGACCTGGGCCCTCCTCGTGGTCTCGCTGGCGGCGCTCGCCCGCCGCCGCCGTTGGCCCGTTCCGGTGGTCTGTGTGACCGGGGCGGCCTGTGCGGGGTGGGCGCTGCACGGGCACATCGGCGAACTGCTGAACCTCCCGGTGATCGTGGCGCTCTACACGGTGGCGGTGCTGGGAGACCGCCGGCGCACCCTGTGGACCGGGGTGATCGCCGCGACGGTCTCGGGCGCGGTGGCGCTGAAGGTCGGCCGGGACGTGGTCAACCCGCAGGGTCTGCCCGTCCTGGAGATGGTCTGGCCGCTCGTCCCGCTCCTCCTGGGCGAGGTGGTGCGCACCCGGCGGGAACTGCTGGCGGAGTACGCGGCGCGCGCCGCGAGGGCCGAGGAGGACCGCGAGCGGGAGGCCGCCCGCCGGGTCCGCCAGGAGCGGGCACGGGTCGCCCGGGAGATCCACGACATCCTCGCGCACACGGTGAGCGCGATGACCGTGCAGGCCGGGGTCGCCCTCGACGCGCTGGACGCCGCGCCGGAGGTGTCGCGGCAGGCGATGACCCAGGTGCGCGCCTCCGGCAAGGAGGCCGTCCGGGAACTGCGCGCCACGCTGTCCGTCCTGCGCGCGACGGAGCCCACGGCACCGGCCCCCCGCCTCGGCCAGCTGGACGAACTGGTCGCGGGGGTCGAGGCGGGCGGCGTGCGGGTCAGCCTGCGTCGGGAGACGGGGGGCGCCGCCCTCCCCGCGGTCGTCGAGGCCACGGCGTACCGGATCGTGCAGGAGGCGCTGACCAACGTGGTGAAGCACTCCGCGGCGCTCCACGCCGCGGTGTCGGTGACCCGCGACGCCACCCGGTTGACCGTCGAGGTCGTGGACGACGGCCCCCCGGCGCCGCCGCCCGCCGACCCGGCCGCCGACCGGGGCTTCGGCCTGATCGGCATGCGGGAGCGAGCGGTCGCGGTGGGCGGCGACGTCACGTACGGTCCGGTGCCGGGCGGCGGATTCCGAGTCCGCGCCGAACTGCCGACAGAGGGAGCGGCCCCGTGAACGCGGCGCGGTACGGAACCGGGGATCCCGGACCCCCTGGGCAGGACGCTGTACGGAACCGGGAGGGACTCATGAACGAGGTGCCGTACGGAACCCGGGGAGCGGCCGCGTGAGCGAGCGGGCGAAGAACGCGGCGGGACCGCCGGGGATCGTCCGCGTGGTCCTCGCCGACGATCAGACCGTCGTACGGGCCGGGTTCCGGGCCCTGCTCGACCTCACCGACGACCTGGTCGTGGTCGCGGAGGCCGCGGACGGGGCCCGGGCCGTCGAGGCGGTCCGGACGACCCGTCCGGACGTCGTGCTGATGGACGTCCGGATGCCCGGCGTCGACGGCTTGGAGGCCACCCGCCGGATCGTCCGGGACCGCTCCCTCGACCGGGTCCGGGTCGTCATGCTCACCACGTACCAGGTCGACGCGTACGTCTTCGAAGCCCTCCGGCACGGCGCGGCGGGTTTTCTGCTGAAGGACATCGAGCCGGACGACCTGCGCGCCGCGATCCGCACGGTAGCGGCGGGGCGGAGTCTGCTCGCCCCCGCCGTGACCCGTCGGGTGATCGAGGAGTTCGCCCGGCTGAAGGCCCCCGAGGCGGTGGGCGCCGAACGGCTCGCCGTGCTCACCGGCCGGGAGCGTGAGGTGATGGCGCTCGTCGCCACCGGGCTGTCCAACGAGGAGATCGGCAAGGCGCTGATCATGAGCCCGCTGACCGCGAAGACCCATGTCAGCCGGACCATGACGAAGCTCGGCGCCCGCGACCGGGCCCAGCTGGTGGTCCTCGCCTACGAAACGGGCCTGGTCAGGGCGGGAGAACCCTAGCGGTGTCCGGTCAGGCGAATCCCCCGGGGCTTGCCGATCACGCCCGGCGGCCGGCGCAGTAGGCGGCGCAGAAGGCGGGTGTACGGTCCCCGGCGCGCCGGGAGCGCCACCGTGCCCGTGCACGCCCGTTCGGCGCGGTCCATGCTGTCCTCCAGCAAGGCGTCGTGGAGCGGGCGCCAGACGAGTGGCCAGGTGAGCCGGGCCGGGCCGGCGGTGTTCATGGCGAGGGTGTGGCGCAGGACCGTGCGCTCCTCGTCGACGGGCAGGACGACGTACTCGTGGAACCCGTGGAATCCGCGAGGCCCGCTGAAGGCGAAGCGCACCCAGGCGGAGGGGACGTACGTGGTGACGGTGTACCGGACGGGTCCGTGGCCGCCCGCCGCGCCGGGCGCCAGCGGGCGGTCGAGCCGCATCGGCGGCCAATTCCGGTGGGGCCACAGACCGTCCCCGTCCCCGCCGCTCGCCAGGGTGTCCAACAGGGCCCCCACCTCGCCGCTCCTCGCGACCAGCAGGCGTTCGTGCACGTTGTAGACGCCCATGCGTCCCTCCCCGAAGTCCTAGTAGAGAAGTCTCTCTAATATTGTGGAGGGTACTCTCTGATTCATGGCCAGACCACCCCGGTTCGACACCGACCAGTTTCTCGACGCCGCCGTGCGACTGGCCGCCGCCTCGGGCCCGGCCGGGGTGACCATGTCCGCCGTCGCCCAAGGGGTCGGAGCCCCGAGCGGTTCCGTGTACCACCGCTTCCCGGGAAGGGCCGCCCTGCTCGCCCAGGTGTGGCTGCGCACGGTCGAGCGCTTCCAGGAGGGCTACTTCGCGGCCATCGGCGCCGAGGGCGACGCGTGGAGCGCCGGTCGCGCGGCGGCACGCCACGTCATCGCCTGGAGCCGCGCCCACCCGGAGGAAGCCGCCCTGCTCCTCCACGGCGCCGAGGAATTCGGGCGCGCCGACTGGTCCGAGGAGCACGTCCACCGCGCGGACCGCGGCAACCGACGGGTACGAGCGACCCTCGACTCCCTCGCCAGGGGTCTTGGCGCGGAAGGGCCCCGGGCCCGGGAACGTGTCACCCTCGCCGTGGTCGACCTGCCGCTCTCGGTGGTCCGCCGCCACCTCCGGGCCGGCCTGCCCCTTCCCGCCCATGCCGAGGACCTCGCGGAGGAGTGCACCGCCGCACTCCTCGGCCCTCCCGCCGGCCCGGCTTCCCCGCCGACCTGCCCGGGCGCCGGCTGACCCCTCCGCGAACGCGCGGAATGGCACCAGAGGCGCCCTACTCCGGCGGGAGCAGGCGGCGACTTCCTGCGGAGGATTCGCCATCGGCCCCCCGCTCGTAGCGTCGGCCGCATGATCCAGGCAACGGAACTCACCAAACGCTACGGCGGGCGAACCGCCGTCGACCGGCTGTCGTTCACGGTCCGGCCGGGCCGGGTGACCGGCTTCCTCGGCCCGAACGGCGCCGGCAAATCGACCACCATGCGCCTGATCCTGGGCCTCGACTCCGCGAGCGCGGGGCGCGTCACCGTGGGCGGCAAGGCCTACGCGGACCTGCCCGTGCCGCTCCGGGCGGTCGGCTCCCTGCTCGACGCCAAGGGCGTCCACGGCGGCCGGTCCGCCTACCACCATCTGGCCGGACTCGCCGCGAGCAACGGCATCCCGCGCCGCCGCGTGGAGGAGGTGCTCGACCTGGTCGGCCTCCCCGCGGAGACGGCCCGCAGGCGCACCAAGGGCTTCTCGCTCGGCATGGGCCAGCGGCTGGGCATCGCGGCGGCACTGATCGGGGACCCGGAGGTCCTGATCCTCGACGAGCCGGTCAACGGTCTCGACACCGAAGGCATCCGCTGGATCCGCGAACTCATGAAGTCACTGGCGGCGGAGGGGCGCACGGTCTTCCTCTCCAGCCACCTCATGAGCGAGATGGAACTGACGGCCGACCACCTCATCGTGATCGGACAGGGCCGGCTCATCGCGGACACGACCATGCGCGACTTCATCGGGACCGGCTCCCGCGCGCACACCCTCGTCAGGTCCCCGGAACCGGAACGGCTGCGCACCCTGCTGGAAGCGGCCGGGGCGCGCGTACGGCTGGACGCCCGGGGCGGCTGGCGGGTCGACGGCCCCGACGCCCCGGCCATCGGCGACCTGGCCCGGGACCACGGGGTCGCCGTCCACGAACTCACCCCCGCTCACTCCTCCTTGGAGGAGGCCTACACGACGCTCTCGCGGTCCTCGGTGGAATACCGGGCCGAGGACAGGCGCTCGTCGACACTTCGGAAGGAGACAGCCCGATGACCACGACCACGACCGCGCTGTCCGGCAACCGCCGGAACCGGAACCGGAACCGGAACCGGAACCGGAACCGGAACCGGAACGGGAGCTGGAACCAGGACCGGGACCGGACCGGCTTCCGGGAGGCCCTCGCCTACGAATGGATCAAATTCCGCAGCGTGCGCTCCACGCTGTGGACGACTACGGCCACCGCCGTACTCCCCGTCATCGGCGCGGTGTTCATCGCCGCCACCGGCAGCCTGCAACCCGACGACACCGTCCTCGGCGGCAGCCTCACGCTCACCGTCGTCGCCCAGATGCTGGCCGCGGTCGTCGGGGCGCTCGTCGCCTCGGGGGAGTACAGCGGCGGCACCATCCGCACGACGTTCGCCGCCTGCCCCCGCCGGGGCACGGTCCTCGCCGCCAAGGCGGCGCTGGTGGGGGGCGTCATGTACCTCCTCGCCCTGGCCTCCTGCACGGCCGCCTACCTCGTCGGGGACGCCATGCTGCCGGAGGGCCGGTACGCCCAGGGCGAGCCGCTGCCCGCCCTGTTCGGCGTCGCCGCCTCCTTCTCGGCGGCCGCCGTCCTCGGCCTCGCCGTCGGCACCCTCGTACGTCACTCCGCCGGAGCGGTCACCACGGTGACCGGTCTGCTGCTCCTGCCCTCCCTGTTCGGCCCCCTTTTCGGCGACGCCGAACGCTGGGTCGCCGGACTCTCCCCGACGGCCGCCCTGGAGAAGCTCACCCAGACCTCGGACGCCGTCGACGCCACGGTGGGCAGCCTGGGCCCCTGGCCCTCCCTGCTCCTGGTCGCCGCCTGCACGGCGGCGCTCACTCTCGGGGCGCTGGGGCTGCTCCGACGGCGGGACGTATGAAGGGTAAGTTGTCCAACCCGGTGACGGAGCGTGTCACCCAGGCAGATGGGGAAGTCGGAGCATGTCGATGGAGGAAGCGGACCCCGGCGCACTTGAGGCCCAGCGCGACCGCCTCATGGACGGACTCCGGGCGTTCGGCGCGAACTACACCGAGTTCACGCAGCGTTTCGCGACCTGGCTCGGTTTGCACTCCACGGACGCCGCGGCGCTGGCCGAGATCCTCTATGCGGAGGACCAAGGGGTGCCGTTGTCGCCGGCCCGGCTGAGCGAGCGGATCTCCCTCTCGTCCGGTGCCACCGCGAGCCTGCTGAACCGCCTGGAGACAGCCGGGCACATCGTGCGGACCCGCGAGCACACCGATCGCCGCATCGTGACGCTGCGCAGCAGCCCCGACGTCAGGCCGCGGGCCGAGGAGTTCTTCGGCCCCTACGCCCAGCGCATGGCCGTGACCATGGCACGGTACAGCCCCGCACAGCTCCAGCAGTTCGAGGACTTCGTCACCCAGCTCCGCGCCACCATGGACTCCCTGCTCGCCGACGAGTACGACGAACGCCGCCCGAGGGGTTCCCACACAGGGAACGGGACGACGGCGACAGCTCATGGAGAGCGTCAGCACGCGCGGGCGCTTCCCCCGCGGACCCGACCGGGTGGTCCGGGCTCATGACCGCGTCGGCCTCTCCTGGGCGGCGACCCCGTCGTCGGGCGTCGGCAACGAGTTGAGCCCGGCGGCGAGTTCCCGCGCCTGGAGGGCGCAGCGCTCGTCGGACAGGGTGGTGCCGCACGCCTCGAACGTGCCCTGGGGGAGCCGCCCCTCGCGGTGCGGGACCAGGCCCGGGCCCTGCTGCTCCAGCAGTCGCAGCGAGGACCGGATCGCCGCGAACCGGTGGAGCACGACCTGCGGTGTGCCGACGGCCGCCGCGCCGAGCGCGGTCAGTCGACGGCCAGGTCGGTGAGCCGGGACATCGGCCCGCGGAGACGGTCGGAGAGCTCGGGCATGGCGGTCCGGAAACCGCGTACCTGACACGGACCCGAAGGCGCTCACCGCGTTGCCGGGAGCGGCCGCCGGTCTCCCCGACGGGCAGGCGGCGGACGCCGACGGGGCCTGTCCAACGAGTACCCGCATCACGGTCGCGGGGCCGGCGGATCGACCCCACCGCCGGTCACCCCACCACTCCTCCACTCGAGTTGACAGCCGCAGAGCCCAAAGTTACCTTCACAGTGAAGATACACCAGGGTGGAGGAACCGTGAGCGCAGCAGAACAAACCCCGTCCATGCGCCAATGGCTCGGCCTCGTCGCCGTGTCCTTGGGTGTGGCTCTGATCGTTGTCGACATCACCATCGTCAACGTGATCCTCGCCCCGATCATCGAGGACCTGGAGGTCACCTCGGTCGAGGCCCAGTGGGTCCAGGAGTCCTACGCGATCATCTTCGCGGCGCTGCTCCTGATCTCCGGGCGCCTGTCCGACCTGCACGGAGCCCGCAGGATCTTCCTCGTCGGCCTCGTCGTCTTCGGGCTCACCAGCCTGGTGGCGGCGGTCGCTCCCAACGGAGGCCTGCTGATCCTCGCCCGCTTCCTGCAAGGCATCGGCGGGGCCATGATCCTGCCGACCTCGCTGGCTCTGGTGAACGCCACGTTCACCGGCAAGGCCAGAGGGCAGGCGTTCGCCGTCTGGGGCTCGACCATCGGCGCCGCGGCGGCCGTCGGTCCGCTGCTGGGGGGCTGGCTCGCGGACTTCTCCTGGCGCTGGGCCTTCGGCATCAACATCCCGCTCGTGGCGGTGATCATCGTCGGCACTCTCGCCTACCTGCCCGCCTCCCCCCGTACGCGCGGCAGCGTCGATGTCCTCGGCGGCGTCCTGTCGGCGGTCGGGCTCGGTTTCCTCGCGTTCGGGCTGATCGAGGGCCGTACGTATGGCTGGCTCACGACCGTCGAACCGCTGGACGTCGGCGGCGTCTCCTGGAACGGCGGCCCTTCCCCGGTGTTCGTCGCGTTCCTCGTGTCCGCCCTCGTCATGGTGGTCTTCTGGCGGCGTCAGGCGGCCCTCAGCCGGCGCGACGAGGAGCCGCTGATGGACGTACGGCTGTTCTCCATCGCCTCCTTCCGCAACGGCAACGTCGTCACGCTGGTCGTCGGACTCGGCGAGTTCGGCATCATCGCGGTGCTGCCGCTCTGGCTGCAGTTCGCCCTCGACTACAGCGCGCTCCAGGCGGGCCTGGCCCTCGTCGCCCTCGCGGCGGGCAGCTTCTGCGCGAGCGGTGCGAGCTTCTCGATGTCCAGCACACCGCTCACCCTGGTGCGCCTCGGGCTGGGCCTCGAAGCGGCGGGCCTGGCCATGCTGGGCCTGATCGCGGCCACCGACAGTTCCTGGTGGCTGATCGCGATCGCGCTGTTCGTCTACGGCATCGGGGTCGGTTTCGCCACCGCGCAGGTCACCAACATCGTGCTCGTGGACGTGCCCGCCGAGAGTGCCGGACAGGGGTCGGGTATCCAGAGCGCGTCGCGCGAACTCGGCGCCGCCCTCGGCATCGCCGTGCTGACGACCTTGTTCTTCACCACGATCACCTCCCATCTGCGCGACAGCCTGACCGGCTCCGGGGTTCCCGACGAACAGGCCCGGGAGCTGAGCGGTGTCGTGACCGACAGCGCCGGCTCGGTCATTCCGGGCCTCGCCGCGGACCCGCGGACCTCGTCCGCCGCCGATGCCGCACGCCGGGCGATGGCCGACGCGATCGAGGTGTCCAGCTACGTGTGCGCCGGGCTGCTGCTCCTGGCGCTCGCGGCCACGCTGTTCGTCAAGCCTCGCGACTCCGGCGGCGGGGCGGCCGCCGGGGAGAACCACAAGGTGACGAAGCCGGCGCCGAGCACGCACTGACGCGACCCGTGAGGTCCCGTAGCGCCGGACCGTACGGCCCTGGTGCCACCGGACCGTACGGCCCTGGTGCCACCGACCCGTACGGGCCCGGGCGCCTCCCGCCTTTCCACCCCCGTCGACCCGCGCCGACAGCTCCGCCGGTGCGCCTGATCGCTGTTCATTCCGTTCGTCCTTGCGTGAACCGCGATGGGCGAGGCCGGGCCCCGCGCAGGACGGCGCCCGGCAGGCGCGGAGGAGGTGCGCGCGGCCGCCTCGCGGTGCGGCGGCGTGCGGAAGCCGAGGAGGGCGGAGAGGGGAAGCGGGCCGGGGGGCCGGTGCGACGGACGCGATGCGGACCCGAGGCCTGTCGTCCCCGAGGGGCGCTGTCGGCGACGGAAGGGCCGGAGGCCCTCCGTAAGTGATCTTGCGGAGGGCTGAAGTCGCCTCTGGCCCGGATGAATGTGCGCCCCCGGCAGGACTCGAACCTGCGGCCAAGCGCTTAGAAGGCGCCTGCTCTATCCACTGAGCTACGGGGGCCGGGAGTCCTGATCGGTGGTTCCGTGGCCGTGCCGGGACAAGGATAGGGCTCCGATCCCCTGGACCCGGGTGCTTCACCTGCGTGGCACGATGTGGAGGTTCGGTGAAGCGAACCGATAATCGCAGGTAGGTGCGATTCCTGCATCGGTTTTCGCTCCCCTCGCGCCGGGTGTTGTGCACTCGTTATGCCCCTGCCCCCACTCGTCCCCTCTGTCCTGACTCTGTCCAGAGGGTGGAACCGCCGCGCAGAGGGGGTTATACGCTTCAAAAAGGCTTCAAAATTGGGCATTCTTCGCATGTGGTGACCATGGACGTACGGCCTCAGCTCATCGACGCACTTTCCGCCCTGCGCGACCGTGTCGCCGCCGTGCGTCTTCCACTGCCCCTGCCGGGGGCCGAACGCGCCCGGCAGACCAGGGTCGAACTCCTCGCCCAGCTCGACGACTACCTCCTGCCACGCCTCAAGGACCCCGAGGCGCCGCTGCTCGCCGTGATCGGCGGATCCACCGGGGCCGGTAAGTCCACCCTGGTCAACTCACTGGTGGGCTGCCGACTCAGCGAGGCCGGGGTGCTGCGGCCGACCACGAGGACCCCGGTGCTGGTCTGTCACCCGGACGATCACCACTGGTTCGCCGGGGTGCGGGTGCTGCCCCAGCTGACCCGGATCTGGCTGCCGCCTGGTCAGACGCCCGACCCGGACGGGCTGGACGACCTCGCGGCCCGGGGCGAGGACGGGGAGACCGCGCTGCGGGTGGAGACCGCCGTGAGCCTGCCCCGCGGGCTCGCCCTCCTGGACGCCCCCGACATCGACTCCCTCGTCGTGCGCAACCGGGTCCTCGCCGCCGAACTCATCTGTGCCGCCGACGTCTGGGTGATGGTCACCACCGCCTCGCGCTACGCCGACGCCGTGCCCTGGCACCTGTTGCGTACCGCGAAGGAGTACGACGCGGCCCTCGTCACCGTCCTCGACCGGGTGCCCCACCAGGTGATCGCCGAGGTCTCCCGGCAGTACGCGGCGCTGCTGACCCGGGCCGGGCTCGGGGACGTACCGCGGTTCACCATCCCGGAGCTGCCCGAGTCCACGGGCGGCGGCAGCGGGCTGCTTCCCACCACCGCCGTCGCCCCGCTGCGCGCCTGGCTCGCCCACCGGGCCCAGGACCCCGCCGCCCGCCAGCAGGCGGTGGCGCGCACCGCCTCCGGCGTCATCCAGTCGCTCAACGTGCGGATGCCCTCGCTGGCCTCCGCCGTCGCCGCCCAGTACGCCGCCTCCGTACGGCTGACCGGGGTGGTCCACGACGCGTACGGCAAGGAGGCCGCCCGGATCCGGCGCCGGCTCCAGAGCGGCGCCGTGCTCTCCGGGGACGCGCGGACCCGGTGGCGCGGCTACCCGCTCTACAGCTCGCCCGAGGAGCTCCTCGAATCCCTCGTCGACAGCCTGGTGGCCCTGCTCCAGTGCTCGGTCTCCGCCGCCGACGAACAGATCCGCACCCAGTGGCGCCGCGAGCCCGCCGGGGCCCTGTTCCGGTTCGAGGGCGCCGGACGGGAGGCGGGCGGCTGGGGGCCCGCCGAGGACATCGAAGGCCGGATCTCGGTCGCCGTACGCCGGTGGCGGCGGGTCCTGGAGGAACTGGCCGAGGAGGAGGTGCGCCAGCTCGAACGCAATGTGGCGCCCGCCCCCGAGACCGTCGCCGCACTGCTCGCGGCCGCCCTCCTCGGCGGGCGGCGCGCCCGCTCGGCGGGGGAGCAGCTCGCCGAACGCATCGGCGCGCAGGGCGCGCTGCGCCTCCGCGACAAGGGCGGTGATCTGCTGACGACCTACCTCGACCAGGTACTCGGCGGCGAACGCGACCGCCGCCTCGCCCCGCTCGACGCGTTCGACGTCGCCCCCGAACCCCAGGCCGAACTGATCGCCGCGCTTTCCGTACTGCAGAAGGAGAGGTGGCAGCGATGACCGCCGTCACGGACCAGGACAACAGCAACAGCAACAGCAGCCGCGGCGGCAGCGGAAAGTCGGACGGGGAGGTGCCGGGCAGGGGCGGGGACGGGCGCTGGGACGACGGGCTCATCGCCCGGCGCGCGGCGGCGGCCGAGGCCCGTGAGGCCGGGGGAGCCGGCCCCCGGACGCCCACCGAGGACGACGTGGAGCCGCAGGTCGAGGCGTACGTCCCCTCCGGCGGGCCGCTGCCGCCCCGGCTCGACGCCCTGCGCGAGCTCGTCGGGCTCTCCCGCGCCCGGCTCGACCGGGACACCCTCGCCGAGGCGGGACGCGTGCTGGACGAGGCCGCCGCCCGGCAGCGGCTCTCCTCACGGCACACGGTCATCGCCGTCGCGGGAGCCACCGGCAGCGGGAAGTCGACCCTGTTCAACGCACTCGCCGGGGCCCCGATCTCCGACACCGGGCTGCGCCGGCCTACCACCTCCCAGCCCATCGCGTGCAGCTGGACCGACGGGGCCGCCGGGCTGCTGGACCGCCTCGCCGTCCCCGGCCGGCTGCGGCGCAGGCCCCACCCCGGGCCCGCCGCCTCCGACGAGGCGCTCCAGGGACTCGTCCTGGTCGATCTGCCCGACCACGACTCGGCGGCCACCGAACACCGCGACCAGGTGGACCGGGTGCTGGCCCTGGTCGACGCGGTGATCTGGGTCGTCGACCCGGAGAAGTACGCCGACGCCGCCCTCCACGAGCGCTATCTGCGCCCGCTCGCCGGGCACGCCGAAGTCACCTTCGTCGTCCTCAACCAGACCGACCGGCTGCCCGGCGAGGCTGCCGACCTCGTCCTGGACGACCTGCGCCGCCTGCTCGACGAGGACGGCATCGCGCTCGGTGAGCACGGCGAACCCGGCGCCACCGTCATGTCCCTGTCCGCGCTCACCGGCGATGGGGTGCCCGAACTCCGAGAGATGGTCGGCCGCTTCGTCCAGGCCCGTACGGCCGCCACCCGCCGCCTCTCCGCCGACGTCGACGCGGCGGCGGCGCGGCTGCGCCCGGTCTACGTGGCCGAGGGCCGGCCCGGGCTCGGCGAGCGGGCCCGCGACGAGTTCACCGACCGGCTGGCCGAGGCCGTCGGCGCGGCGGCCACCGGACAGGCCGCCGAGCGGGAGTGGCGCAGGAACGCCGGGCGGGCCTGCGGGACGCCGTGGCTGCGGCTCTGGCGCTGGTACGAGAACCGGGGCCTGCCCGGCAGCCTGGACCGGATGGGCCAGGCGCTGACCCCGCCCGAGGAGGAACTGACGGCCCGGCAGCGGGTCGAGCAGGCGGTGCGGATCGTCGCGGACGACGCCGCCGACGGGCTGCCGGGACCCTGGGCGCAGGCGGTGCGCGAGGCCGCGTTCAACGGGGCGAAGGGGCTGTCCGAGGCGCTGGACGAACTGGCGGTCAGGGCCGGGTCTCCTGGCGCGTCCAAGCGGGGCGGCGGATCGGAGACGGGACAGGGCGCCAGCGCCGGAACCTCTCTCGGAGCCCCGCTCGGCGGGCGTCCGGCCAAGCCGCCCCGGCCGAAGTGGTGGCCCGCCGCGGTGCTGGCCCAGGTGTCGATGACGCTCCTCCAGATCTTCGGCGGCCTGTGGCTGGTCGGCCAGATCATCGGCGTCCTGGAGCCGGGGCTCGTCACGCCCGCGCTCATCATGCTGGCCGGCGTCGTCGGCGGCCCGCTCGTGGAGTGGTCCTGCGCGGCGGCCATCAGGGGGCCGGCCAGGCGGTACGGGCAGGACGCCGAGCGGCGGCTGCGTGACGCGGCCGCCGCATGCGGCCGGGCCAGGGTCCTGGACCCGGTCGCCGCCGAACTGGTGCGCTACCGGGAAGTGCGCGAGCGGTACGTGACGGTGACGGAGTTCTCCACAACCGGCCGGTAGTCCACAGGCCCCGACGCGCTTCCCGCCCGGCGTCCACCATGGAGTCCGCACCCCACCGCCGCCCGGAGAGATACGAGCGGTGCGATGCGGTACGAGCGGTGCGATCCGGTACGACAGGGGAAAGCGGGGGCGGGAAATGAACGAGACCTTGGTGACACTGGTGGGTAACGCCGCGACGGCGGTGGAGTTCCGCGAGACGGCCACCGGTGGAATGGCGCGATTCCGTTTCGCCGTGACTCCGCGGCGCTGGGACCGTGAGAAGCAGCTCTGGGCCGACGGCCGCACCAGCTTCTACACGGTCTGGTCCTGGCGGACGCTCGCCGCGAATCTGGCCGGTTCCGTTTCGGTCGGAGAACCTCTGGTCGTGCACGGCCGTTTGAAGGTCCGTGAGGAGGAACAGGCCGGTCAGCGAAGGACGTTCGTCGATGTCGAGGCCGTTGCCGTCGGCCACGACCTGAGCCGGGGAACGGCCGCCTTCCGCCGAGCGGCCAGAGCGGAACCCGTCCTGACGCAGCGTCCGGAAAGTGTCACGGACGGCGATGCGCACACGTCGCCGAAACAGCGGGAACACGTCGACGCAATGGCCGCGGTGTCCTGAAAATGCTGGTCGAAGACAAGCGCGACCTGCCGTCGCGCGATAACGATTCCGATTCGGAATGGTTGTGCAAGGGCAGTACGGGGGACTGCCCTTGCCCCGTTCTTTAGGATTCCCAGTGCTCACGGGTCACTTGGGTCTGCTGGCGAGGCATTCCCCACACGCGCACCATGCGCGAGGGCCTCGCCCGGAGGGGAATTCTGTGTTTTCTGCGTCTTCAGCGTCCGCCGCGTCGTCCGGTACGACAGCTGCGCCCCCCGGCCGCGGCGCCCGCCGCCCGGTCATCGCGCTGCTGCTCTCCGGTCTCGTCGCGGCTGCCGCGCTCGTCGGCGCCGGACCGGCGGCGGCCGACGACCCGGGCCGGCACCACGGCGGCGCGGCCGCGGTGCTCGACGGGCTGAAGACCTTCGACAGCGCCGTGCTCCGCGTCGCGGGGAAGGACGGTGCGCCCGCCCGGACCCAGGAGCTGCCCGCCGGACTGTTCGAGATGACCGTGGACGGCGGCGGCAAGCTCAAGACCTACTGCATCGACCTCCACAACCCCACCCAGGACCAGGCGAGGTATCTGGAGACACCCTGGGCCGAGACCTCGCTGAGCACCAACCGGAACGCGGGGAAGATCCGTTGGATCCTCCAGCACTCCTACCCCCAGGTCGACGATCTGGCCGCGCTCGCCGACCAGGCCGGCACCGGCCCGCTGACCGAGCGGACCGCCGCCGCCGGGACCCAGGTCGCCATCTGGCGCTACTCGGACAACGCTGACGTCACGGCGGCGGACAAGCAGGCGGAGAAGCTCGCCGACTGGCTGCACCGCAACGCGCGCAAGACGAAGGAGCCCCGGGCCTCACTGACCCTGGAGCCGGCCGCGGTCTCCGGCCGGGCCGGTGAACGGCTCGGCCCCGTGACCGTCCGCACCGCAGCGGACCAGGTCTCGGTGTCACCCCCGGTGGACGCGGCGGCCAGCGGCATCGCGGTCACGGACGAAAAGGGCGTCCCCGTCACCGCCGCGGCGGACGGAGACCGGCTCTACTTCGCCGTGCCGAAGGACACCGCCGACGGCACCGCCTCCCTGACCGTCCAGGCCACCACCTCCGTGCCGGTCGGCCGGGCCCTCGTCGGGACCGGCCGCACCCAGACCCAGATCCTGGCCGGCTCCAGCGAGTCCACGGTCTCCGCGCGGGCCGGCGCCACCTGGGCCGAGAAGGGCGCGGCCCCCGCGCTGAGCGCGCGGAAGAACTGCGCGGCGGGCGGCGTGGACATCACGGCCGCCAACCGGGGCGACGAGCCCTTCACCTTCGAGCTGGCCGGCACCGAGCACACCATCGCCGCCGGGGCCACCCGCACGGTGACGGTCCCCGTCGCCGAGGACCAGGCGTACGACTTCACCATCACCGGGCCCGGCGGGTTCGCCAGGACCTTCACGGGGGTGCTGGACTGCGCCACCAGCGGCAGCGTCCTGGACCGTGAGGGCGCGGGCCAGGCCGGCAACGACATCGGCACGCGAAGCGCCCAGCAGTCCGTCCCGGCCACGACCGGCTCCGTCGCCTCCGGGCCTGCGGGCGACCTCGCCGAGACCGGCGGCTCCAGCGCCACCCCGATGCTCGCCGCGGTCGCCATCGGACTGCTGGTCGTGGGCGGCGGCGCGGTCTTCCTCCTCCGCCGGAAGGCACCGCAGACCGGCGGTGAGTGACCGCCCGTACGCGGGAAGTGACGTCGTTCCCGTGTCGATCCCCGGACGGGTTTCCGTCCGGGGAGGGCTGTCAGGCAAGATGGGGTGTATCTGCCCACACCTCTATTGCTGCCGGACGGTTTCTCTTGGCTGAGTACATCTACACCATGCGCAAGACGCGCAAAGCGCACGGCGACAAGGTGATTCTCGATGACGTCAACCTGAACTTCCTGCCCGGCGCGAAGATCGGTGTCGTGGGGCCCAACGGCGCCGGTAAGTCCACGGTGCTGAAGATCATGGCGGGCCTGGAGCAGCCGTCCAACGGTGACGCCTTCATCTCGCCCGGTTTCAGCGTCGGCATCCTCATGCAGGAGCCGAAGCTGGACGAGGAGAAGACCGTCCTGGAGAACGTCCAGGACGGCGCCGCCGAGACCATGGGCAAGCTCAAGCGCTTCAACGAGGTCGCCGAGCTGATGGCGACCGACTACTCCGACGCGCTCATGGACGAGATGGGCAAGCTTCAGGAGGACCTGGACCACGCCAACGCGTGGGACCTGGACGCGCAGCTGGAGCAGGCCATGGACGCCCTGGGCTGCCCGCCCGGCGACTGGCCCGTCACCAACCTCTCCGGTGGCGAGAAGCGCCGCGTGGCGCTCTGCAAGCTGCTCATCGAGGCCCCGGACCTCCTCCTCCTCGACGAGCCCACCAACCACCTCGACGCCGAGTCGGTGAACTGGCTGGAGCAGCACCTCTCGAAGTACCCGGGTGCCGTCGTCGCCGTCACCCACGACCGGTACTTCCTGAACAACGTCGCCGAGTGGATCCTGGAGCTCGACCGCGGCCGCGCGATCCCCTACGAGGGCAACTACTCCACGTACCTGGAGCGCAAGGCCACCCGTCTCAAGGTCGAGGGCCGCAAGGACGAGAAGCGCCAGAAGCGGCTCAAGGAAGAGCTGGAGTGGGTCCGCTCCAACGCCAAGGGCCGCCAGACCAAGTCCAAGGCCCGACTCGCCCGGTACGAGGAGATGGCGGCCGAGGCGGACAAGATGCGGAAGCTGGACTTCGAGGAGATCCAGATTCCGCCGGGCCCGCGGCTCGGTTCCATCGTCGTCGAGGTCGAGAACCTCTCGAAGGCCTTCGGCGACAAGGTCCTCATCGACGATCTGTCCTTCACCCTGCCCCGTAACGGCATCGTCGGCATCATCGGTCCGAACGGCGCGGGCAAGACCACGCTGTTCAAGATGATCCAGGGCCTGGAGACGCCGGACAGCGGCGCCATCAAGGTCGGCGACACGGTCAAGATCTCCTACGTCGACCAGTCCCGCGCCAACATCGACCCGAAGAAGACCCTCTGGGCCGTCGTCTCGGACGAGCTGGACTACATCAACGTCGGCCAGGTCGAGATGCCCTCGCGCGCCTACGTCTCCGCGTTCGGCTTCAAGGGCCCGGACCAGCAGAAGCCGGCCGGCGTCCTGTCCGGTGGTGAGCGCAACCGCCTCAACCTGGCGCTGACGCTCAAGGAGGGCGGCAACCTGCTGCTCCTCGACGAGCCCACCAACGACCTCGACGTCGAGACGCTCTCCTCGCTGGAGAACGCCCTCCTGGAGTTCCCGGGCGCCGCTGTGGTCATCTCCCACGACCGCTGGTTCCTGGACCGCGTCGCCACGCACATCCTCGCCTACGAGGGTGACTCCAAGTGGTACTGGTTCGAGGGCAACTTCGAGTCGTACGAGAAGAACAAGATCGAGCGGCTCGGCGCGGACGCGGCCCGCCCGCACCGTGCCACGTACAAGAAGCTCACGCGAGGCTGATCGTCTTGGCTCGTCACGTCTACAGCTGCCCCCTGCGCTGGTCGGACATGGATGCCTTCGGCCACGTCAACAACGTGGTCTTCCTCCGCTACCTGGAGGAGGCGCGCATCGACTTCATGTTCCGGCTGGCGCCCGGGGACGGCTCGCCGTCGTTCGCGGGCGGGTCCGTCGTGGCCCGTCACGAGATCGACTACGTACGGCCGCTGGTCCACCGGCACGAGCCGGTGACCGTCGAGTCGTGGGTCACGAAGATAGGCGCCGCGTCCCTGACGATCGCCTATGAGATCAAGGACGCCGACCAGGTGTACGTGCGCGCCTCGACCGTCGTCGTGCCGTACGACCTGGCGGCGGAGCGGCCTCGGCGGATCTCCGCCGAGGAGAAGCTCTTCCTTCAGCAGTACCTGGCAGAGGAGCCCGCCGCGGCATGAGCGTGCCTGTGCAGTCGCTGCGGTTCGCCGACGCGAGGGAGGCGGCGGATCTCGCCGCCTTCCTCGGTCGGCTGCTCCACTACGACCGGGCCGCAGCGGTCCGGTTGCAGGCGGGCGGCGGCGACGCACTGGCCGTGTTCGGCCGCCCGCCCTCCTTCGAGGTCCTCGCCATCCGTGCCGCCCGCCTGGCCCGCCCCGAGACGCTCGACGTCACGGTGTCGGCCGGGGAACTGCTGGAAACGCTCGACGTTCCCGGCCCCGGCGGCCCCGCGGGGGCCCTGGAGCCGGGCGCCGGTGTGCTGCCCGCCCCGGTCACCGGGCCGCCCTGGACCGGTGTCCTGCCGCCCCGGGGGCCCTGGCGGGAGCAGCAGGGACTGCCAGGACCGGACGCCCTGCGCGCCGTGCTGGACGGAGCCGTCACCGAGTTCCGCACCCGGGACGAGGCCCTGCCCGAGGAGCGGCGCACCCGTGCGGAGCGTGACCGGATCGGCCGGGAGATCTGGTCCCGGCCGGTCGGGACCACGGATCTTCCGCTCCGGGCCGTCCACGCGGCCCAGTCCCTCGGATTCCTCCGGGCCGACCCGCGGTTCCCCCTCTCGCTGCTGTCCTCGGGCAGCTGGCTCCGGCTGCGGAGCCCGTACGGCTCGATCGCCCTGCGCCGCGCGGCGAGCGGCGAGCTCGGCGCCCTGCCCTTCACCGTCGGCACCCGCTGACCCGAAGGCTCCGCCCCCGAAGGCCCGCGCCCCCCGGACGCCCGCCGATCGACGCCACGGGCGCATGCCGTGTCGCCGCCGTGAGTACCGGCCTACTCGCCCCGCTTCTCCGGGGCCGCCCCGTGCGCGTCCGGCCAGACGCCGATGTGGTCCGGCTCCAGCTCCAGCAGCACCCGGTGCTCCATCCCCAGCGTCCGCGTGTAGTCCGCGGGCAGCTGGAGCCGCCCCGCCCGGTCGAGCATCGCGTACTCCCGGGCCACCTGCGACTCCTGGCCCGTCGCCGCGTCCACCTCCGTGCGGCGCAGCACCTCGGACGAGGTACGGCCGTCGCGGATGGCGACCGTACGCCGCACCTCGTTCGCGACCGCCTGGTCATGGGTGACGATCACGATCGAGGTGCCCAACTCCTCGTTGGCGCGCCGGAACGCGGCGAAGACCTGCTCCCCGGTGGCCGAGTCCAGCTCCCCGGTCGGCTCGTCCGCGAGCAGCACGGACGGGGAGTTGGCCAGCGCCACCGCGATGGCCACCCGCTGCTGCTGCCCGCCGGACAGCTGCTGGGGGCGCCGGTCGCGGCAGTCCGCGATGTCGAGCATGGTGAGCAATGACTCGGCGCGGGTGGCCCGTTCGCGCTTGCTCCCGCCACCGCGCAACTGCATGGGCAGGGTGATGTTCTGGATCGCGGTGAGATACGGGAGAAGGTTGCGGGCGGTCTGCTGCCAGACGAACCCGACCACGTCCCGGCGGTAGCGCAGCCGTTCCTTCGGGCCCATCGACAGCAGATCGCAGCCCGCGACCTTCGCCGACCCCGCCGTCGGCACGTCCAGGCCTGCCAGGATGTTCATCAGCGTCGACTTGCCGCTGCCCGACGCCCCCACCAGAGCCATCAACTCGCCCTCGGTGACCAGCAGATCGAGGCCCTGGAGGGCCTGCACCTCCACCCCGTCCGTGGTGAAGATCCGCACCACGCGGTCGCAGGCGATCAGCGCGTCGTGCCCGTAGGAAGGGCGGTCCCGGCGGGCCGCGGCCCGCTGTTCCAGCTCCGCCAGCGTCGTTTCGGCCGCGCGGGCCGTGCCGTCCGTCTCGGTGGACGAGGTCATCGGGAGTCTCCTGCCCTGAGTTCGGTGATCGATCCGCGGCGGCTCGCCCACCACGCCTGAACGCCCGCGACCGCGGCGGCGAGTGCCACGACCCCGGCGGCCGGCAGCCCCAGCGACCAGAGGTCGGTGCGCAGAGGGACGGGGCTCGTGTCCGATCCGGCGACGCCCGCGAGGGCCAGCGGCACCAGATCGACGCCGGGGGAGAGCAGGACGATGGTCGCCCAGCCGGTGAACAGCCCGCCGCCCGCCGCCAGCAGGGCCTGCGGCGTCGCCTCGAAGGCCAGCAGCCGCCTGCCCTGCCCGGTGGTGAGCCCCATCGTGCGCAGCCGTGCCAGCAGCGTCTTGCGCTCCGGCGCGGTCTGGAGCAGCGACAGCAGGACGGCCAGCAGCGCGTATCCGGCGCCCGCCGCGACGGCCGCGAGGTAGATCCGCTCGGCCCCCGCCTGCATCGGCGTGTTCACGTACCGCGCGCGCTCCTCGGAACGCAGGTGCGCGGCGTACTCCTTGCCGCCTCCCTCCACCGCCGCGTGCAGCTTCCCGGGATCCGGTGCGCCGGTGAGGAGCAGCGTGGTGGGCGCCCGCTGCTCCAGGGCTGCGGAGTTCACGATCAGGAAGTTCGTGGTGGAGAGCGAGGCGACGCGCGGGGCGGTCCCCACGACCTGGACCTTGAAGTTGCCGGACAGCGTGTCGAGCGCCTGCGGCTCCTCGCCCAGGCGGGCCGCCACCGCCGGGGAGGCGATGGCCGGCAGGACGCGGTCCTGGCCGGACTCCGTGCCCTCGGGCAGGGGGGCCGAGGGGCCGGCGGCCGTCAGCCGGGCGGCCGGGAAGGCCGGCAGCCCGGTCGCGCGGGCCAGCTCGGCGTACCGGGCGGGATCGACGCCCACCATGGCCGCTGCCGCCACGTCGCCGCTGCCGCCGGCCGTACCGGCACCCGTGCGCGTATCCGTACCGGCACCGTCGGCACCGGCCACGGCCTCCGGCAGGGCCACGCTGTGCTCGATCCGCAGCGGTGCCGCACCCCGTACGCCGTTGAGGTCGCGCACCGTGCGGACCAGCTCGTCGGGGAGCGTCGTCCGCTCGCCCACGCCGCTGACCCTGGCGTCCGCGCCGACGGTCGCCAGCGCCGCGTCGTCCCGCGCGTCCCCGATGCCGGCGATCACCGAGCCGCCGAACGCCGCCGTGGCCAGCGCCAGCAGCAGGGCCAGCAGCGGCAGCGCCCCGCCCGCCGAGGAACGGCCGGCGCGGGCCAGCGAGAGGAAGCCGATCGCCCCGCGCAGCCGGGCCATCGGGCGCGTCGCGAGCCGCAGGGGCAGCGGATAGAGGCGCACCAGCACCAGCGCCGCGATCAGCGCGACCAGCACCGGCGCGGCGCTGACCAGCAGGTCGGTGCCGCTGTCGGACGACGTACCGCGACGGCGCAGCGCCGTCACCGCGCCGATCGCCAGCACGAGCAGGGTCAGTTCGGCCACGGTCCGCCGGCGCGAGGGCCGGGCGCTCACCACGTCCTCGCGGGCCCCGTGCAGCATGGGCCGGATGTGCTGGAGCGTCGTCCGCAGCGGCAGGGCGACGCACACCAGGAGGCCGACGCCGGCGGCCGCCAGCGCTCCCGGCCACCACCGGCCCTCGCCCACGGCCAGCACCGCGAGCAGCAGCCCGAGCGCGCTCGCGGGCAGCACGGTCACCGCGGTCTCCGCCAGCAGCCGCCCGCCGATGCCGCGCAGCGAGCCGCCGCGCGAGCGCATCAGTGCCAGTTCGGCGCGGCGGCGGGCGGCGATCAGGGCGCCCGTCATCAGCAGCACGACGGCGGCCACGGAGCCGATGCCGAGGGCGGCGACCGCGATCACGGGGCTGATCGCGTCGCGCATCCGCGCGTTGGCCCCCACGATGTGGCCGAGTCCGGTGGCGAACGCCGCCGTCTCTCCGGCGGTCTCCCGCACCTTCAGGAGCCCGGGGCCGCTCTCCAGCGAGGCGATGACCTCCGTCAGCCGGGCGCCGTCGCGGCCGGTCAGCCCGGCCGGGTCGGGCGGGATCCGCCAGAAGAGGGCCGGCTCGGTGGCCGTGCTCAGGAGCACGGGACCGGCGTCCTCGGCCAGCAGGACGGTGCCGGTCCAGTAGTACACCGGGAAGGGGGCCTCTGGGTCCGGCACCAGGGACGGGGTGCGCAGCAGCGGATCGGAGGACCAGTAGCTGCCGCGCGGATCGCGCGGGGTCACGATGCCGGTGATCGTCACGGTGATGGGTTCCTGGGCCGCGGTGAGCAGCTCGACGGTCGCGCCGACCTTCACCTTCAGCTCGGCCGCCGTCTCCTCGGTGACCGCGCCCTGCACCTCACGGGAGTCCGACGTGACCTCCCGCGGCGTCGTCGGCCAGGCGCCCGAGGCCAGGGTGGCGTGGTCCTTCAGCCCCGACTGAGCCACGTAGGAGAGCTTCGGCGGAACCGCGTCGGGCCTCGGCAGCCAGGGCTCGTCCGCGAGGGCCGGCTTCGTGGTGCGCACCCCGTACGCGACCGACGACGTGTCGGCGCGCAGCGGTGCGGGCAGTGCCTTCAGGAGCCCGGCCCCGACCCGCCCCAGCTCGGGGCTCCGCACCTCGGCGTCCCGCTGCGCCTGCGGCAGTTCGAGACCGGGCTGCGGGCGGGCGACCTCCAGAACGCTGCGACCCGCGTCCGCCGTCCGGATGTCGTGGCGCAGCCCCTTCGTCTCGTACGCGTCCACGGCCCGCGGGAACGCCGCGGCGAGGAACGCCGTCACCAGCACCAGCACCGCGAGTGCCGTCGCCGCACCGGGCGCGGTACGCAGCCGGGTACGGATCCAGGGGGCGGTGGCCGCCCGGTTGTTGTGACGCATGTCAGTGGTCCCCCTGGTGGCGCAGTGTGACCGCCGGATCCCCGCGGCGGAGCGCCATCGCCGCGACGATCACGAGCGGCAGCGCGGCGACCCCGGCCAGCAGCGCGGCGACCTGCCCGGCGGGCAGCTCGACCAGCACCGCCGGAACGGGCCGGTCGGCCTGTCCGGTCAGCACGATGAGCGGAACGACCGCCCGGGTCAGTACCGTGCCGATGCCGAGCCCGATGAGCAGGGCGAGCGCGATCAGTACGCCCTGTTCGGCGGCGATCATGCGGGCCAGCTGGCGGCGCGGCGCGCCGAGCGCCCGCAACACGCCCAGCTCGGCGGAGCGTTCCCGCCGGGACCCGGAGGCGCTGACCGCGAAGCCGACCGCCGCGAGCGCGGCGGCGACCACCGCCACGGCCGGCAGCGCCGACTGCGGCCCCGCCCCCAGCGGATCGTCCGTCAGCCGCTGGGCGGCCTCCGCCCGGACCAGGACCTGGGCCGGATCGGTGTCCGGCAGGGCGCGCAGGGCGGCCGCCACCTTCGCGGCGTCGCCCGGGGCGGCGCTCAGCCACCATTCGGTCGCCTCGATCGTGGCGGTCGGCCGGTGGGCCAGGACCTCGGTGACGGCCTTGAGGTCCAGCAGCAGGGCGCCGCCGCTCGCCACCGGGTCCGGGGCGCCGGAGGACCCGTCGGCCCCGGTGGTCGGCAGTCGGCGCACCGCCTCCGCCAGGGTCACCCGGATGGTGTTCCCGGCCAGGGTGACGTCGATCTCGTCGCCCAGTTTCGCGTTGGTGCTCTTCAGATAGGCGTCCGTCACGACCGCTTTGACCGCGGCGGCCTTCGGCCGGGCGGCGGTGACCCGCAGGGTGCCGCTGGTCGGCTCCCAGTTCTCCTCGTTGTCGACACCGGTGTCGTACGTGAAGTCCGGCAGGCCCGACGCGCCGTTGCGCACCGGCGGCTTGCCCGGCCGGTCCTCGCCGTACTCGGTGAGCGTCATGGCCGCGTCCCAGCGCAGCGACTCCGGGGCCGGCACCGGGCGTTCGGGGCCCGACCCGGCGACCACCCGCACGTCGCTCACCGAGACCCGGTGCTCGCGCGCGTAGTCGGACGGCGCGGCGGCGTCCACCTCGATGCCGATCACGGCCAGACCGCCCGCCGCCGACACCGGGAAGGACACCGGGACCGGTCGGCCGTCCACCGGCACGGAACCGGCCAGAGCACGGTAGGGGAGACCGTAGCGGTCCTCCAGGAGCACGGTGACCACCGGCGGTTCCGGCTGCGGGGTGTCCCCGGAGGGCTTCGACACCGTGGTGATCCGCAGGTCCAGCCTCACCCGGGTGCTGTCCTCGGGGAGGACGAGCCCGGGGCGCGGGGCCCGCTCCGGGGCGATGGCCCCGAACAGCTCCCGCGGGCTTCCGCCGGCGAGGTCGGAGCGCATCAGCATCCGCTCGTCCGCGTGCGCGGTGTCCAGGGCGAGGACCTCCGCGGTGCGCCCGCCGGAGACCTCCACGTCCGCCCGGTAGGCGGGGGCCGCCTGCCGCACCCCCTCCAGGGCGCTGTACGAGCCTGCCGTCGCCGGACCGCTCCCCTGCCCGCCGACGAACCGGACCGAGGCGCCGGAGCCGAAGTCCGCCTGGTCGGACTGCGAGCGGTTCCAGGAGGCGCTCTGCCCGATCGCCAGCATGCCCATCGCGACCGACAGGACCAGCAGCAGCACCGGCCCCGCCCCGCGCAACGGGCGCCGGCTGAACTGCCAGCCCGCCAGGGCCGCGGGCAGCCCCCGGCCCCTCGCCGCGCGCCGCTCGGCGAGTTTCGCCGCCGGCGGCAGCAGGCGCAGCGTGAGGACGGTCCCGGCGAGCAGTGCCAGCGCGGGGGCGGCGACCAGCAGGGGGTCGATCCCGAGGTTGCCCGCCTGGTCGCCGCTGAGCGCCCCGCTGCCGGACTGCCGGTCCAACTGCCAGTACGCCACCGCCGCGATCAGGAGCAGCCCGAGGTCCGCGCCCGCCCGCACCGGCCCGGGCAGCGAAGCGGCCCGGGCCCTGCGCCCGCCGGCCCCGGCCGTCAGGGACGGAGCCACCACGGCCAGGGCGCAGGCCAGCGCGACGGCGGCGGAGACCAGCCACACGGTGCCGGTCGAGGTCTCCTGGACCTTCAGCCCGATCCGGGCCAGGGCGCTGCGCTCGGCCAGCAGCCCGGTCAGCGGGCCCGCGAGCAGGGGTGCGACCACCGCGGCGGGTACGGCGAGCAACAGTGCCTCGATCGCCGCGAACGAGGTGATCCGGCCCCGCGAACCGCCCCGGGCCCGCAGCAGTTCGCGCTCCCCGTCGCGCTCGCTGTTCAGCAGCCGGGCCACGAGCAGCAGGGCGTACGCGGCGAGCAGCACCAGTTGCACCGCGACGATCATCAGCGTGGAGCGGGAGACCAGCAGCGCCCGGTCGAGCTGGTCGAGCACGGTGGGCAGCGATGTCCTCGCGGTGACCCCGGAGGCGAACACCGGTGCGGCGGCAAGGGCCTTCGGGGCGCCGGCCGACGCCTCGCGCAGCCCCCTCATGGAGCCGGTGGTCAGCCCGGCGAAGTCGGCGGACGCCAGCCAGGACGTCTCGCCGTCGGCGAGTACACCGGAGGCGAGGACCGAGGGAGCGGTGAGCAGGGGGCCGTACGTCGTGAAGGCGAGCTTGCGCACCCCGCGCCCTCCCAGCGGGTCCAGCTGCCAGTACGGGTCGGACTGGTCGGCGGCCTCGTAGACGCCGGTGACCAGGACCCGCTGCTTCTTGTCGCGCAGCCGGTCGGTGATGGTGAGCCGCGCACCCGGCTTCAGCTTCAGCGCTTCGGCGGCGACGACGGGCAGCGCGACCTGGACGGGGCCCGCGCCGTCGGGGGCCGCGGGCGCCTTGCCCCCGGTGATCCGCACCCGGCTCGGGTCGAGGGCGGCGAAGTGGGTGAGGTCCGGCTCCTTGCCCCGCCGGGCAGCCGGGTCCTGGAGGCTCCGCGGCAGCGCGTACGACCCCGAACTCTCCAGCTTCCCCACGGTCACGGGCAGTCCGTCGTAAGCGTCGCGGGAGGCCTTGCGGACGGCGTCGTCGGCCTCCGCGCGCTGTTCGTGGTCCACGGACGCGGAGACGACGAGGGCGGCGGAGGCGGCCGACCCGTGGGTGAGCGAGTGGCGCAGGGCCGCGTCGCCCACGGAACCGGAGAACGCGCTGAGCGCCGCCAGGACGGAGGTGGTCAGCAGGACGGCCAGGACGGCCGCGGAGAGCAGGAGGCGATGAGCCCTCACCCGCAGAAGGACGAAACCCGTCACCTGATCCCCCAGCCCCGGAAACACCGTGCGTACGCCCCCCGGCGTACCGGTGATGCTTTCAGAGGCAACAGGGTTCTGGTAACCGCTTACAGGTACACCTTGATGCGATCGTGATCGTTATGCGGAGGTGAAGTGTCGAATTTCGGAGTTGCCCGGTCACGCATCGTGCACGTGCGATCAGTTGGTGCTGTGGATGGTGATCGGTCGGCGGTGCTGACCACCGGGTGATCGGTCGGCGGCGCTGGCCATGCGGTGATCAGGCGGTGCTGACCACGGTGATCAGTCGGCGGTGTTGACCATCGAGGCGGCGGCGTAGGTCAGGTAGTCCCACAGCTGCCGCTCGTGCTCGGGCGCGAGCCCCAGCTCGTCCAGCGCGACCCGCATATGGGCGAGCCAGGCGTCGTGCGCCGCCCGGTCCACCCGGAACGGCGCGTGCCGCATCCGCAGCCGCGGGTGGCCCCGGCGGTCGCTGTAGGTACGCGGGCCACCCCAGTACTGCATCAAGAACAGCGCGAACCGCTCCTCGGCCGGGCCCAGATCCTCCTCCGGATACATCGGCCGCAGCAGCTCGTCGCCCGCCACGCCCTCGTAGAACCGATGGACCAGGCGCCGGAAGGTCGCCTCGCCGCCGACCTGCTCGTAGAAGGTCTGCTCCTGAAGCGTGTCGCGCGGAATCTCAGTCACCCGTCCATGGTCGCAGACGCGCCGACCGAGGACGGGGGTCCTAGGACCAAGGGCCGAAAAGCCCGCTCGCCCGCACGGCCCCGGCGCAGGACAGTGGAGACATGAGTGCACACCGGCAAGGCTCCTCCTCGCCCGACGCCGACGCCGACGCGGCGCGGGAAGCTCTCGTGCGGGAACTCGTCGCGCGGGGCGAGCTCACCGACCCCGCCTGGCGCACGGCCTTCGCCGAGGTGCCCCGCCATCTGTTCGTGCCGTTCTACTACGTGCACGGAATCCGGGGCTTCGAGCGCCTCTGGGGCGAGGACCCCGACCCCGGACGGCGCTCCCGCTGGCTGCGCGGGGTGTACGCGGACGGGGCGCTGGCCACCCGCCTCAAGGACGGCGAACTCGTCTCGTCCTCCAGCCAGCCGTCCCTGATGGCCCTGATGCTCGACGCCCTCGACGTACGGGACGGACACACGGTCCTGGAGATCGGCACCGGCCCCGGCTACAACGCGGCGCTCCTCGCCCACCGGCTCGGTGCCTCCGCGGTGACCAGCGTCGACCTGGACCCGGAGATCACGGAGTCGGCCCGGCGCCACCTCGCCGCGGCCGGGTACCACCCGACGGTGGTCACCGGCGACGGGGCCCGTGGCTGCCCGCGGCGCGCCCCGTACGACCGGATCATCGCGACGTGCACCCTGCCCTCCGTACCGGCGACCTGGCCGGAGCAGTGCCGTCCGGGCGCGCGCATCCTCGCGCCGCTCGCCACCGGCCTGGTCCTGCTCCAGGTCCGCGCGACGGAGCACGGTCCGTGCGCCGAGGGGAACTTCCTGCACACCCCGGCGTACTTCGTGCCGCTGCGCGGCGCGCTCCCGGGCCCCGGCGTGCCGCCGCACCCGGGCGGGCTGCCGCGCCGGGTCGCCGGGGACGACCTGTTCCGGTTCCTCCTGACCCTGACCGCGGGCATCCTCGATCCGCACGAGGCACTCTCGCTCTGGGAGCGCGAGGAGCGCCCGGGGCGGGAGAGGTACGGCATCACGGTCGGCCAGGGCCGGCAATGGGCCTGGCTCGACGACCCGCAGGGCCCGTACACCTGGCCGCTCGCCGCCGGGTGAGGCGTCGCGCGTCGGCCGGTCCGGTCAGTCCCGGCGCACCGTGATCGTCGTCCAGGCCCCGACGTGTACCTGGTCGCCGTCCTGGAGCGGTACGGGGACGTAGGGCTGGATCGGGTCCTCGGCGCCGTTCAGCGTGGTGCCGTTGGTGGAGTTCTGGTCCACGACCGCCCAGCTGCCGTCGGGCTGCTGCACCAGCACCGCGTGCTGGTGCGAGACGCCCGGGTCCTCCGGGGGCACCGACAGATCGACGTCGGGGGATTCGCCGGTGCTGTGCCGGCGACGCCCGATGGTGATCTGGCTCCCGGTGAGCGGAAGCCGCTGCTCCGGGGAGTACGCGGGCAGGTTCAGCCCGGTCGCCTCGGGGCCGCTGCGCTGCATCATCGCGAGGAAGTACGCGCGGTCGGGAGCGATCACGGCGGTCCAGGAGGTGGACTGCTGGGACCGGCCCTGACCAGGCACCCCGCCGTGCTGCTGACCCTGGTCGTAGCCATGGTCCTGGCCGTGCTGCGGACCGTGGCCCTGCTGGCCCTGCTGGCCCTGCTGGTCGTATCCCTGGTCCTGGCCCTGCCCCTGGTCCTGTCCGTGGGGCCCTCCTTGGTGAGGGCCGGGCTGCTGGAACGCCTGTGGTGGCTGCGGCTGCTGCGGCTGCTGCTGGGCCTGGGAGGGCGGCGGCAGCAGCCAGTCATCCCCGCCCGCGGTGGGCCCCGGCGACTGCTGCTGTTGCGGCGGCGCGAAGGGCGAGGCCTGCTGGGGCTCGAACGGCGAGGGAGCCGACTGCTGCGGGTCGAACGGCGAGAGTCCGGACTGCTGCGGCGGAGGGCCCTGCTGGAACGAGGGCGGCGGCGGGGGCGCCTGCTGGAACGCATGCGACGGAGGCCCGCCCTGGCCGCCGTTCCCGTGCGGACCGCCGTTCCCGTGCGGACCGCTCTGCTCGGGGGCGAGCGGCTCGGCGGGACGGTTCATCTGCGAGGGGCGCGAGCCCTGGTAGTCGAACGGGTCGCGCGGCTGGGGAGCGCCGGGCGGACCGCCCTGGCCACCAGGGGCGCCGGGGCCACCGGGGCCGGGCCGGCCACCGGGTCCGCCGGAGCCGGGCCCCTGGGACTGGAATCCGGGCGGCAGGTTGAGGCCGGGCGGAGGGCCGCCGGGAGTGCCGTGCTGCGGGGCCAGCGGGGTGTAGGAGGTCGCCGTGTTGGTGAGGAAGTTCCAGCGGCACTCCTCACAGTACGGCGCCATCGCCTCACGCGGCGTGCGGCACTGCGGGCACAGCTCCGCCTGCATGGTGGGCGAGCCACCGCCGGAACCCTGCTGCGGGTAGCCGTAACCGGGCGCGGGCGGCGGAGGAGGCGGCGGGGGCACCGCGCCCGCGGGCGCACCGCCGGTGGCCATGCGGTGTCCGCAGACCTCGCACCAGTCCTCGGAACCCGACTGGTGTCCGTTCGGGCAGGTCGGCATGTCGGCGCTTCCCCCTCTCCTCTTCCGGCCCCGGAGGCCGTCATGCTGTCGATCGTGGGCGTCCTTGCCCAACGCATACGTAGGGTTGCTCTGTGCTCACGGCCCGGTGGTCGTCCGATGACCGTGCCGTGCTACTTCTTGACGCGAACGGTCTTGGTGGAGCGCGTTTCGAGGGTCATCTCGTCCGCTTCCGCAACCTTCGCCTTCAGTCGCACAGTACCTGTCGCGGCATCGACGACGTCGACCACCTTCGAAAGCAGTTTCGCAGTGTCCTGGTTCCCGGACGCCGACGCCAGCTGCACCGCACGGCCCAGTTTCGCCGTCGCGCCGTCGAAGTCGCCCGACTTGCGTGCGTCCAGGCCCTGCTGGATGACTTGTGCCAGTTCCGCCTGACCCGTGTAGTGCGCGACCTGCGGATTGATCGAGGTCGAGGCCACCATGTCGTCCGTCCACACGGCCCGTACGAGGCCCTGCGACAGCGTCTGCGGAGCGCCCGCGCCCGAGGGGTCGGGCAGGATCAGCGAGACCCTGGCGGCCAGCATCTCCTGGCCGATCCCGGCCTCCGGCACCAGGACGCACACGTGGTAGTCGCGGGACTCGTCGCCCCAGGAACCGGTCGGGTAGTCCCCGGCCCGGGGACCTGCCTCGGTCCGCCGCCCGGTCAGATCCGCGACCGTGGGCGCGACCTGCTTCACGAACCGGATCTCCACCCCCACCGGCGTCCAGAGCCGCAGCGCCACGTCCGCGACCTCCTTGCCCATGGCGTTCTCCATCATCCGCGTGAAGTCCGCGGCCAGGCCCGCCGGGTCGGCGACGATGTCGGCCGTGCCGAGGAGGGCGGCGGCGATGCCGGTGACCTCCTTCACCTCCCAGTCGGTGCCCACTCCCCGGGCGTCGCAGGTGAACCGGCCCGCGCAGGAGTCCAGGGCCGCCCGCAGGTCCTCGGGCGCCTCGTGCTCGTTGCGGCCGTCGGTCAGCAGGATGCCGTGCCGGATATCCACCTCGGCCGCGCCCAGCAGCCGGTCGGCCAGCCGCAGCCAGGTGCCGATCGCGGTGCCCCCGCCCGCGCTCAGCTTCCGCAGGGCGTCCTTGGCCTCGGCCTTCGTCTGCTGGTCGGCGACCGCGAGCCGCCCGTTGCCCGGATAGACGTCCTTGGCCACATGCGTCCCGGCGACCACCGCGAACCGGGTGCCCTCGCGCAGGGCGTCGATGGCCGCAGCCGTCGCGTCGCGCGCGTTGCGCATCTTCGTCGGCGGGTAGTCCATCGAGCCCGAGCAGTCGACCATCAGCACCACGGCCGCGTCGGGACCCTGCCCGGGCCCGTACGCGGCCACCGGCGCCGAACCCGCCAGTGGTATGCCGCCGGTGGTGCCACCGCCGGTCGAGGTCACGGTGACGATCGCGTTGACCTCACGGCCGCCCTCGGGCAGGAACGCGTTCTGGTACACCTCGACGGAGAACTGCGGCACGTTCGACTTGGAGAAGTTGGCCATCTGGTCGGCTCCTTGAGGCTCCACAGGGAATCAGGTGAAGGGGGACACGGGCGGCTGACACGGGGTCGGGGCGAGGACGGAGAACCGGCTCAAACGGTGTCGCACGCCGATCCTGCCCCCTGCGGCACTACGGCGAACGGCAGAAGCGCCACTGTTACGTTGTCGTGGCCCCCGCCGTCGAGAGCGTGTCCGACGAGCGTCCGGGCCGCGCGCAACGGCTGTTCCCGGGCGTCGGCCGGGACGGCGGCGGCCATCTCCTCGGCGGATTCCGCGTAGTTCCACAGGCCGTCCGTGCACACGACGACCAGGCCCGGCCGGTCCGGCTTGAACGCGGCGGTGTGCGGCTCCAGTTCGTACGCGTCGGCGCCGAGCCAGCCCGTGATGGCGTGGGCGCGCTCGTCGGCGTACGCCTCCGCCTCGTTCATCAGGCCGGCCGCCACCATCTGCGCGGCCCAGGAGTCGTCCTCGGTGAGCCGGGCGGTCGGCCGGGTCCGGTCCTCCGGCACCCAGTAGACCCGGCTGTCGCCGACCCAGCCGACGATCAGCAGACCGCCCGCCATGATCGCGCCGACCAGGGTGCAGGCCGGGGCGTTCTGGTGGCGGTGCGTGTCGTGCTCCCTCGCCCCGGCCGGTTCCTGCGCCAGGGCGTTGACCGCCTCGGACGCGGCGACGATCGCCTCGTGCATCGCCGTCTGCGGATGCGTACCGCGCGGCAGGGACTCCAGCAGTGCCTCGTTGGCGGCGCTCGCGGCGGCGGCCGAGGCCTCGTCGGGACGGCTCGCCGAGGAGACGCCGTCGCAGACGATCGCGACGACGGCGGGCGAGCCGTCCGGCAGCGCGGTGGAGGACACCGCGAAGGAGTCCTCGTTGCGGTGGTGGCGCAGGCCCCGGTCGCTGACGGCGGCCACCGCGTCGAGCTCCTGCTCCATGTGGTCGCGCTCGCGGGGCTGGGCGTGCCCGCAGTTCTCGCAGTAGCCGTCGGGGTCCACCCGTCCGGAGCGGCAGGCCACACAGACCTTCGCCCCGGGGGCGGGAGCTGCGGCGGGAGCGGCGGCGTGTTCCGCCGCCCGGGGATCGGGCGCGGCCAGCGCGAAGTCACCGGAGGCCTCCGCACCGCCCGGGTCCGCCCGGTCGTCGTGACGCACCTGGACGGCCGCCGCCTCCGGCCCGCCCGCCCGCACCGGCTCGGGCGGGGACGCCGCGCCCCGCCCGGACACCGTGTCCGACTCCGTCAGGGGTCTGCCGCCGGAGTCCGTCCCGGGCACGTCCGCCGGGCGGACCACGGGCGCGGGCACGTCCGAGCTGTCGGTCTCCTCGGCGGCGGGCCACCGCACCGCACCGGCCGCCGGAGCCGCCGGAGGCACGGTGATGGCCATCGTGGGCCGGTCGTCGGGGCGCGCCGGAACGGCTGAGAGGTCGTAGCCGCACACCCCGCAGAACAGATCGCCCGCAGCCGGCGGTTCCTCGCAGCCCGGGCACTTCGACAGGGCGGGCTGCTGGTGGCTCTGTGACATCTTCACACCCACGTCCGGGGGCGGAAACGGTTGGCCCGCTCCACCAGTTCGATCCTCTCGTGGCCCCGCTGCGCGAGCCGGGCGAGCATCCGGTACGAGCGTTCCAGCCCGAACCGCAGCCCCCGCTCGTTCAGTTCGGCGCCGAGCAGCTTGCCTGCCCCGGAGGAACCGGCGGCCGGTCCGCCCAGCCCCGGCACACCGGGACTACCGGAGAGTACCCAGTCGAGCGCCTTGCCCAGTACCTCGGTCGACAGCTGCTCGTGACGCACCGGGTCCAGACCGAAGGCGGCCAGCGCCGCCACCTGGACGCCGGCGGCCGTCAGGTCGGCCAGCAGCGGCTCCCGGTGCGAGCGCTCGCGCAGCCGTGCCCGGACGGCGGCGACCCGGGCCGCCGTGTAGTGGATCGAGGCCTCCGGCACCGACTCCAGGGTGCTCACCGCACCGGCCCGCTCACCGGCGGCGATCCGCACCCGGGCCAGGCCGAACGCGGCGCTGACGAACCCCGGGTCGGTCGCCCACACCAGGCGGTAGTACTCGGCGGCGTTGTCCAGCTGGCCCAGCACCTCCGCACAGATCCCGAGCGCCAGCTTGGGCGCCATCTCCCCGGGGAACGCGTCGTAGACCGCGTCGAAGGAGAGCGCCGCCGACTCGTGGTCACCGGTGACCAGCGAGGTGACGCCCCGATACCAGACGACCCGCCAGTCGTCCGGGTGTTCACCCTCCAGAGTGGTCAGCGCACGGGCGGCCGCGTCCAGCTCCCGCATCTCCAGCCGGGCCCGCAGCTCCCGCAGGCGGGTCTCCAGCGAGGGGGCCGGCACCGTGCGCAGGGCGGTGATCAGCTCGGCCGGGGCGGAGGCCATGAGACCGGCGAGGAAACCGGCGTTCGGGTCCATCGCGTCGACCCGGGGGACCGGCAGCGCCAGTGCCGTGGCCCGTGTGTCGAACAGGGCGAGCAGGACGCCACCGGAGGTCGCCCCGAAGGGGCCGTACGGTCCGGTCGCGACGTACGGCCCGGCCGAGGCGCCCGGGGCCGGCTCGGCCGCCCGGGGCGCCGGGACCGGAGCCTGCGCCGGGGGAGCGGACGCGAGCGGGGCGCCGCCCTGCGCCGAGCCCCGGACATGGGTCGGCGGCGCCGCCAGCGGAGAGGCCCCCGCCGGACCCGGCGGGTGGGCCCCCGCGGGGCCGGGCGGCTGGGCTCCCACCGGCAGCGCCCCGGCCACCGCGGACGTCACGGCCCCCGGCGCGACCGGAGCCGCGCCGCCGTGGGGCTGCCACGTGCCGCCCTGCGCCGGAACTCCGGACGGCGGGCTGCCGCGGCCCTTGCGGCCGCCCCGGAGCCCGCCACGCCCGGAGCCGGTCTCCCGGCCGCCCAGACGAGAGACGTCGTCCGTCTGCCGGGCGAACAACTCGGTGTCGGTCACGCGCAGTTCCGCACCGAACAGCGTCGACAGGGCGGGACGCGGCCGGCCCGTCTGGAGCGCCACGACCTCCCGCAGCACCCCCGTCAGCTGCTCGGCCATCTCCGCGGCGGAGGCGAACCGGCGGGCCGGGTCCGGGTCCGTGGCGCGCACCAGCAGCCGGTAGAACGACTCGTAGGCGCGGAACACCTCGATGTTGTCCGGGTCCGGCAGCGAGTCCACGAAGACGTTCGTGTACCCCTGGAAGTCGAAGGTGAGGACCGCCAGCGTCCGGGCCACCGTGTACAGGTCGGAGGCGACCGACGGGCCCACTTCCGCGACCTCCGGGGCCTGGTAGCCGACCGTGCCGTAGATGGCCGACTCCTCGTCGTCCATCCGGCGCACCGCGCCCATGTCGATCAGCTTGAGCTGGTCCTCGGTCTGGATCGCGTTGTCGACCTTGAAGTCGCAGTAGAGGAGGTTGCGGCTGTGCAGGTGGCCGAGCGCCTCCAGCGCCTCGATCCCGTACGCGCAGGCCTGCTCGACCGGCAGCGGGTCGCGCTTCCCGGCCGGGGTGCGGCGCTCGTTGGCGATCTCCTTGAGCGCCTTGCCGCCGACGTACTCCATCACGATGTAGCCGTCGAGCGAGCCGGTCCGCTGGTCCAGGTGCTCGACGAAGTTGTAGATCCGGACGATGTTGGAGTGCTCGATCTCGGCGAGGAAGCGGCGCTCGGAGATCGCGGCGGCCATCGCGTCCTGGTCGCCGGTGTCCAACAGACCCTTGAGGACCACCCAGCGGTCCGACACGGCCCGGTCCACCGCCAGATAGACCCAGCCGAGCCCGCCGTGCGCCAGGCAGCCCACGACCTCGTACTGGCCGTGCACGATGTCGCCGCCGGTCAGCTTCGGCACGAAGGAGTACGGGTGGCCGCACTTGGTGCAGAACCCCTCGGTGCGTCCCGGACGCTCACCGCGCGAACGGCCCACCGGCGCACCGCAGTCCGAACGGGAGCAGAACCGCTTGCGCTCGGGCACCTCCGGGTTCTCCATCACCGCCGTGCGCGGATCGGGCCGGGGCACGTCCGGGATGTCCACCAGTCCGACGCCGAGCCGCCCCCGGGCCGAGGCCGCCGACGTCGAGCCGGAGGAACGCACCGAGACCGAACGGGAGGTGGACGCTCCGGACAGGGAGCGCGACAGCCGGCCGGAGACCGAGCGGCGCGAGGTCGACGAACGGGACGAGGCGCGTCCGGAGGCGCGGGAGCCGGACCGCGCCGACGAGCTGTCCCGGCTGCTCACCCGGCCGCCCCCGGCGATCCCGGTCGGCGGCGAGGAGACCATGCCCGTCGGTGAGACGACCGGGGCCAGCCCGCAGGTGTCGCAGTACAGCTCACCGCCGCCCATGTCCTCGTAGTTCCCCTCGCACGCGGGGCGCTGGCACTGCGTACTCATCGTGTCTCCCCCTCTTCGCCGGTGCCGGTGCCGGTGCCGGGGCCGGCACCCGTGGACCGCCGGTCCTGCGGTCCGTCGGGCCGGCTCGGCGTCAGCATCTCCGCGACCGCGTGCTGGTAGCGCAGGACGGCCTGCTCGGCGACCCGCAGATCGCACGGCGCGCTCCACAGCATGCGCCGCGCCGCGTCGTACCGCTCGATCAGCACCGGATCCTCCGCCAGGCCGTGCCGGGCCACCTTCGCCTTGTACGCGTCGAGCCGGCCGCGCAGCTCCGCGCGGACCGCCAGCGGGGCCGTCACCGAGGTCAGCGACTCCCGGGCGCGCAGCAGCTCGTCCTCGGCCTCCTGCTCCAGCGACTCCAGCAGCGGCGACAGCCGGTGCCACTGGGCGTACCTGCGGTGGTCCGACGCCGCCGCCAGCCGCTCCTGGAGGGCGGTCGGGGGGCCGCTGACCGCGGGCACCTCGGAGGCGGCGATCTTGGCCAGTACCTCGCCGCGCGCCGCCCTCGCCTCCGTCAGGGTGCGGTCGGCCCGCGAGAGCACGTCCCGCAGCCGCACCAGCCGCGCCTCGGCGTCCTGCCGGACCGCGAGCACCGCCTCGATCTCCCGCCGTACGTCCTCCAGGGCGCGGGCCGCCCGGTCGTAGCGCGAGGTGTCGGGCCGGCCGCCGCCCGGCGCGGCGCTGCCGGGCCCCGGCAGCCAGAACGCCAGCGGGTCGGAGATGACCTGCACCCGCAGGGTGGCCAGCTCCTCGGTGATCTCCGCCAGGTCGTCCCCGGCCGGATGCTCACCGGGCCGCACTCCCACGGAGTGCGCCAGCGAACGCGTCCGGTGCAGCTCGGCGGCGAGCAGATCGATCCGGGCGGGCAGCGCCGACCACACGGAGTCGGCGGAGACGACCATGTCCAGGGACCTGGCGTACAGCTCGTTCATCCGGGCGACCAGCTCCTGGAGGGAGAACCGCTCGGAGAGCCTGGCCGGGCCCGCGACCGAAGGCGGCGGCACGGCCCCCTGGTTGGCGACGGTGACGGCCTCGCCGCGCAGCAGTCCGGTCAGCGCGGTGAGGTCCTCCCGGTTCGGATGGCGCCGCCGCGCACGGATCTCCCGGGCCTCGGACAGCGCGCCGGCGTACGCGTCGAAATAGCCCCACAGCAGGGTGATCGACTGCTCGGTCACGGCCCAGCGCTCCCGGGTGACGCCGGTCAGCTCGGCGCCCTCCAGCAGCCGGCGGCCGGCATGGTCCTGGAGCGCGAGGAGCGAGGTCTCGATGGCCTCGTGCTCCGCACCGAGCCGGGCCAGCGCACGGTCCGCCTCCTCCCGGTCCATGACCGGGCCGGGGGGCCTCCCCGTGAAGCCGGGGAAGGATCCCGCGACGCCCATCGATCACCTCTCCGCTCTCCCCGCCGGGCCGGTGGGCCCGGCGGGATCGGTCTGTCTCGGTCTGCCGGCCCTGTCCCGGTCTGCTCGCGCCGGTCCGTGCGCGGGGGTGCGCCCCGGGTCAGTCGCCGCGGTACTTGGGCGCGGGCGGGCCCGCTATGCCGGGCAGTCCGGCCGCCAGCCACTTGCGGTACGACGTCATCCACGGGCTGCTGTCACCGCCCGCCCGGTAGTCGACGAGGACCTTGTTCACCCGGGCCACCAGATCGTCGGCGCCCTTCTTCGTCGCCACGCCGTAGTACTCCGTGGTGAACGGGGCCTTCCCCTTGAGCTCCACCGCCGGGTCCTGCGCCGCCTGACCGGCCGCCAGGGCGTTGTCCGTGACGATCGCGTCGACCTCGCCGAGCTGGAGCCGCACCAGGCAGTCCAGCTGGTTGGGCACGGTCAGCAGGTCCCGGTCGCGCTCGGTGCCGTCGAAGTCGTCCTTGTAGAGCGCGCCGAACGACTTCCTCTCCAGCGCCTCGTACGCCGTGGAGCCCTCGGCCGAGCAGACCCGCTTGCCCTTCAGCGACGCGTCGTAGCCGGTGATCGTCGACCCCTTCGGGGCGAGCACCTGCTGCCCGGCCTGGAAGTAGGCGGTGGAGAAGGAGACCTGCTCCAGCCGCTTGCAGTTGATCGTCATCGTCCGCACGACGACGTCGACCCGGTCGTTCTCCAGGGCGGCGATGCGCTGGTTGGTGGGGATCGCGCGGAAGATCACCGCGTCCGGGTCGCCCAGGACGTCCTTGGCGATGGCCCGCACCAGATCGATGTCGAACCCTTCCAGCTCCCGGGCCTCCGGATTGCGGTAGCCCCAGCGGAAGCTGTTCTGGTCGACGCCCGCGATCAGCTTGCCGCGCTCCTTGATCTTCTCGATGCTGGGGCCGTCGGCGCTCGACGCGGGCAGGCTCGCCTCCGGCTCGGTGCACTCCTCGGCCCGTGCCTGCTCGGCCGTCACGGCTCCGCCCGGGGCGTCCGCCCCGTCCGCCCCGCCCCCGTGGTGGGCCAGCGGCAGCAGGGTGACCGCCGCGGTGACCGCGCACGCCGCCGCCATCCCCGCCACGCCGCCCCAGCCGCGCAGGCCGCCGCGTGCGGATCGCTCCTTCGCCCTGCGCATCGCTGCCCCTCTCACCGGTACTCCGCGAGCCTGCGGTTGACCCCGACGATCACGGCGGCGGCCCCGATGACCGCCAGCGCCGCGGCGCCGATCGGCAGGCCCCGCAGGGCGCCCCGCCCGTCCTCCGCCGCCGCGGTGAACTCGTCCTGCTCATGCGCGAGCGCCTTCTCCAGCGCGGCGTCCACCCGCTGGAAGGACTGCCCGGTGGAGCCCTCGGTCCCGATGATCTGCTCCAGGGCGCCGTCGTAGTCGCCGCGGTCGTCCGTGGCACGCGCCTCGCGGTGGCGGCCCTGCCACTCGGACACGCCCTTGGCCGCGTCGAGGACCGGCGCGTTGCCGCTCTCGTCGTCCGCGAGCCGGTCGGCCTTCTCCAACCGGTCCTTCAACGCCTTCATCCCCGTGCCGTAGTCCGCCTCGTACTGGTCGGCGGAGCCGTCGGGGGTCAGCACCGCACCGCGCGCCACCAGGGTGAGGTTCTCGTTGGCGCGCGCCTTCAGGGAGTTGATCCGCGCGTCGTTGAGCACATCCAGGGACGCCTGGCCGTGCACCATCGCCGACCGCAGCTCCGTACGGGCCACCGCGTGCCCCACGGCCAGCCAGAGCACCACCACCGAGGCGGCGGCCGTCGCCGCCAGCAGCCCGTGGTTCAGCACCCGGTTCGTCCGGCGGTAGGTGCGCCGCTGCATCCACCCCAGCGCGCCGAGCACCAGGATCCCGGCGCCGAGCGACAGGAACGGCCACTGCCGGGCGTCGGCGGAGTCCGTCTCCAGCCGGCCCGTCTCCGCCGCGTACAGCCGCTCGGCGGCCGGCAGCATCTCGCCGGTCATCTTCTGGTTCGCGTACCGGAGATAGGCGCCGCCCAGCGGCAGACCCTGGCGGTTGTTGGCGCGGGCGCGCTCGATCAGGCCCGTGTAGACCGGGAGCAGCTTGTTGAGGGTGGCTATCTCACGGCTGGACGCGCTGTCGGAGTCGGTGCTCCCCGACGCCTTCACCAGCAGCCGGGCCGCCTCCTCGATGTCCTTCCGATACTGCTCGTGCACGGCCTCGGGCTCCTGCGCACCCGCGAGGAACCCGCTGGCCGCCGTCGTGTCCGCGTCCGCCAGGAAGCGGTAGATGTCCGCCGCGTCGGCGCTGAGCGGCTGACTGCGGTTGACCACGTCGTCGGCCGACGAGGCCCGCGACGAGATCTCCAGGGTGGTCACCGCGCCGAACGCCACGACCAGCAGCGCCAGGACGGCCCCGATGATCCGGAGCCGGCCGGGCTCGGTCGTCGCCGCGGCGCGCAGGCGCTCGGTCTGCGCGGCCCACGTGGTGCGGCGCTGTGCGTCCACGTCGACGTGCGCGGACACCGGGTCCGGCGTGCGCAGCGTCTGCGTGCCGCCGCTCGGCGGGTGTGTCACTCGACCTCCCCCTCGGTCACTGACGGCAAGTCCCCTGACCGGCCCCCGCATTCGATCAGGGCGGGCGCGACCGATCAAGGCAAGCGGCGCAACGTGCCCGGATACATCCCCATAAGCGAACGGACTTCGGCGTACGGACGTCGACGAACGGACTCCCCATCAGGTACACGTTCCGGAGGTCCGATCGGTTCCCTCGCACCCCGTGTGCGCCCGGCGTTCACCCGTACGAGGAGCGTCCCCCCACGCACATCGCGTGAAGGGACGCTCCCTGACGTACGGCGTTGTCGCGGAGGCGTTCAGACGTACTGCGCGCGCAGCCTCCGGTGGACCTCCGGCGCCGCGCCCGTACGGTCCAGGCCCAGCAGCGCCGCGCCCAGCACCGGCGGTTCGGACACGACGCGCACCTCGGCCTTCGGGGCGCGTGCCGCCAGGAGCGCGGTGATCCGGTCGTTCAACTGCGGATGGCGGGCGGCCAGCACACTGCCGCCCAGCAGCACCGGAACCTCCTCCGCCAGCAGACCGAGCCGCCCCAGCGCCACCGAGGCCATCGCCACCACCTCCTCGGCCAGCCGCTCCACCAGCGCGAGGGCCACCGGGTCCCCGCCCGCGGCGGTCGCGAAGAGCACCGGTGTCAGCTCGTGCCGCCGCGCCGACGGGATCCCGCCCCGGTGCAGCGCCTCGATGAGCGCGTACATCGAGGCGAGCCCGAAGTGGCCGGGCAGCGCACGGGCCAGCTCGGACGGTTCGCCGCGCCCGTCCTCGGCGCGCGCGGCGAACCACAGCGCCTCCTCCGCGAGCCCCGAACCGCCGCCCCAGTCACCGGATATCCGCCCGATCGCCGGAAAGCGGGCGGTCCGCCCGTCCGGGGTCATGCCGACGCAGTTGATCCCGGCCCCGCACACCACCGCGACGCCCCGGGGCTCGTCCACCCCGGCGCGCAGGATCGCGAAGGTGTCGTTGCGCACCTCCACCGAGGAGCCCCAGCCGCGGGCCTGAAGGGCCCCGGCCAACTCGGCCTCCTCGACCGGCAGATCGGCGTTGGCCAGGCACGCGGAGACATGGGCGGACGCGCCGAACGGGCCACCGGCGTCCGGCAGCTCCGCGACGGCCCGCTCCAGCGCGGCGGCCAGCACGTCGATCGCGGCCTCCACCCCGACCACGGGCGGCTGGAAGCCGCCGCCGCGCGCCGAGGACAGCACCGTGCCGTCCTCGCCGATCAGCGCCACGTCGGTCTTGCTGTTGCCGGCGTCGATGGCGACGACCGACACGTTCACGCCCACGAAAGGTGCTCCCGGTTGTGCGCGATCAGCCGGTCGGTGAGCCCCTCGGCGTACGCGTACTGGCCGATCAGCGGGTGGGCGAGGAGCGCCTTGAAGACCCGGTCCCGGCCGCCGCGCAGCGCGGCTTCCAGGGCGAGGTCCTCGTACGCCGTCACGTTGGCGATCAGTCCGGCGTACAGCGGGTCCAGCGCCGGCACGGCCAGCGGTGTCGCGCCGTCGTGCCCGACCCGGGCCTGGACCTCGATCACCGCGTCGTCCGGGAGGAACGGCAGGGTCCCGTTGTTGTACGTGTTGACCACCTGGACCGGAGAGCCGCCGTTGCCCAGCAGGGACGCCGCCAGGTCCACGGCCGCCTCGGAGTAGAACGCGCCGCCGCGCTTGGCGAGCAGCTCGGGCTTCTCGTCCAGCGTCGGATCGCCGTACATCGCGAGCAGCTCCTTCTCCATCGCCGCGACCTCGGCGGCCCGGGACGGCTTGGTGCCGAGCTCCCTGACCACCTCGTCGTGGGAGTAGAAGTAGCGCAGGTAGTAGGAGGGGACGACGCCGAGCCGGTCGACGAGCTGCCGGGGCATGTGGAGGTCGTCGGCGATGGCGTCACCGTGCTCGGCGAGCAGCTTCGGCAGGACGTTCTCGCCGTCCGGGCCGCCGAGGCGAACCCCCAGCTCCCAGGTCAGGTGGTTGAGCCCGACGTGGTCGAGGTGCACCTCGGAGGGGTTCACGTCCAGCAGCCGGGCGAACTTCCGCTGGAAGCCGATCGCCACGTTGCACAGGCCGACGGCCTTGTGCCCGGCCTGGAGCAGGGCGCGGGTGACAATGCCGACGGGGTTGGTGAAGTCGATGATCCAGGCGTCCGGGTTGGCGCGGCGGACCCGCTCGGCGATGTCCAGGACGACCGGCACGGTGCGCAGGGCCTTGGCGAGGCCGCCGGCGCCGGTGGTCTCCTGGCCGACGCAGCCGCATTCCAGCGGCCAGGTCTCGTCCTGGTTGCGCGCGGCCTGTCCGCCGACGCGCAGCTGGAGCAGGACCGCGTCGGCGTCGGCGACGCCCGCGTCGATGTCGGTGGTGGTCGTGATCCTCCCGGCGTGGTCCTGCTTGGCGAAGATCCGCCGGGCGAGGCCCCCCACCAGGTCCAGGCGGTCGGCCGCCGGATCGACGAGCACCAGCTCCTCGATCGGCAGCGTGTCCCGCAGCCGGGCGAATCCGTCGATCAGTTCGGGGGTGTAGGTGGACCCGCCACCCACTACTGCGAGCTTCATAGTCAGCCCTTTACTCCGGTCAGTGTGACGCCCTCGACGAATGCCTTCTGGGCAAAGAAGAAGACGGCGATCACGGGGGCCATGACCAGAACGGTCGCGGCCATGGTCAGGTTCCAGTCGGTGTGGTGTGCGCCCTTGAAGGATTCGAGGCCGTAACTGAGCGTCCAGGCGGCCGGGTTCTCGGAGGCGTAGATTTGTGGCCCGAAGTAGTCGTTCCAGGCGGCGAAGAACTGGAAGAGGGCGATGGCCGCGATGCCCGGCTTGGCCATCGGCAGGACGACCTTCATCAGCGTGCGGAACTCGCCGCAGCCGTCGACCTTGGCGGCGTCCAGGTACTCGTTCGGGATGGTCAGCAGGAACTGGCGCAGCAGGAAGATGGAGAACGCGTCGCCGAAGGCCATCGGGATGATCAGCGGCCACAGGGTGCCGGACAGGTCCATCTGCTTCGCCCAGAACAGGTACATCGGGATGATGACGACCTGCGGCGGCAGCATCATCATCGAGATGACGAGCATCAGCGACAGCTTGCGGCCCCGGAAGCGGAACTTCGCCAGCGCGTAGGCCACCGGTACGGACGAGACGACGGTGAGGACGGTGCCGACGCCCGCGTACAGCAGGGTGTTGCGCCACCAGGTCAGGAAGCCCGGGGTGTTGAAGACCCGCTCGTAGTTGCCCCACTCCCAGGTGTTCGGGGTGAGGTCGCGGGTCAGCGCCTGCTGGTCGCTCATCAGCGAGGTCAGCACCACGAAGACGAACGGCAGCACGAAGAAGAGCGCGGCGGCGATCCCGAGCGAGTGCACGGCGATCCAGTGCAGCAGCGCCTTGCGGCGGGCGGTGCGCGCGGCGGGGGTCAGCGGGGAGTTCTCCGGCGAGGCGGTGGCGGTCTTGTCGACGGCGTGGAGGAGTTGGGTCATGGCTCAGTCACCGGCCTGGATCAGGTTGTTGCGGCCCCGCATCAGCAGCGCGGTGAAGGCCATGGCCAGGGCGAACAGGACGAGGGCGACGACACAGGCGGCGCCGTAGTCGAAGCGCTGGAAGCCCAGGTTGTAGACGAGCTGCGGCAGTGTCAGTGTCGACTTGTCGGGATAGCCGGGTTCGAAGGACTGCCCGGAGCCGCCGATGACCCCGGAGGCGACCTTTCCGGCGACGAGCGGCTGCGTGTAGTACTGCATCGCCTGGATGACGCCCGTCACCACGGCGAACAGCACGATCGGCGAGATGTTGGGCAGGGTCACGAAGCGGAACTTCTGCCAGGCGGACGCGCCGTCCAGCTCGGCCGCCTCGTACTGCTCGGTCGGCACGTCCAGCAGCGAGGCCATGAAGATGACCATCAGGTCCCCGATGCCCCACACCGCGAGCATGGTGAGCGCCGGCTTGGACCAGGTGGCGTCGTTGAACCAGCCCGGCGTCGGCAGCCCCAGGTCCCCGAGGATCGCGTTGACGGGCCCGGTACCGGGGTTGAGCAGGAAGACGAAGGCGAGTGTCGCGGCGACCGGAGGGGCCAGATAGGGCAGGTAGAACAGGGTCCGGAAGACCCCGGTCCCCGTCTTGATCTTCGTGATCAGCATCCCGATGCCGAGGCCGAAGACGACCCGGCAGGTGACCATGACGAGGACCAGCCACAGGGTGTTGCGCAGCGACGGCCAGAACATCGGGTAGTCGCCGAAGACGTAGGTCCAGTTGGTCAGCCCGTTGAAGACCGGCGCTCCGAAGCCGTCGTACTGGGTGAAGGAGAAGTAGACGGTCGAGATCATCGGATACGCGAAGAAGACCGAGAACCCGATCAGCCACGGCGACATGAAGGCCGCGGTGCGCAGCGCCGACCTGCGACGCTTGGAGCGGAGTGTGTGCGTCGTCATCGGGGGCTACTTGGCCTTGGCGATGTCGGTGTCGATCTGCTGCGCGGTCTTCTCCAGACCGGCCTTCAGGTCCTTCACCGCGCCCTTCTCGTACTGGTAGCCGAAGTCCTGGAGCGTCAGCTGGTACGTCGACCCGTTGACGGCCCCGTCCGAGGTGCTGGACTCGGGGTGCTGGGCGATGTCCAGGAAGGTCTTGAACCGCGGGTCGAACTTCAGGTCGGGCGACTTCAGGGCATCGAGGGTGGACGGCACGTTACGGATGCCGTTGGCGAAGGCGACGACCGCCTCGGTGTCGCTGGTCATGTACTTCACCAGCTCCCACGCGGCGTTCTGCTTCTTGCTGGCGGGGGCGATGCCCACGATGGTGCCGGAGAGGAAGCCCTTGCCGTAGCTGTCGGCCTCGTCGTCGGCGACGGGCATCGGCGCGACGCCGATCTCGAAGCCGGCCTTGGCGCTCTCGGCCATCCCGAGCCGCCACTCGCCGTCCAGCTGCATGGCGACCTGCCCGGTGTGGAACGGGTGCTTGGCGCCCCACTCGTCGCCGAAGGTGCCGCGGTACTTCTCCAGCTTGTCGTAGCCGCCGAGGTCCTCGACGAGCTTCTTCTGGTACGTGAACATCTCCGCGAACGCCGGGTCCTTGGCGATGTTGGACTTGCCGTTCTCGTCGAAGTACGTGTGGTCCCAGGAGGACATGTAGTGGCTGGCGACGGTCTCGTAACCGTGGAAGGTCGGCATGAAGCCGAGCTGCTCGTAGCTGTCGCCCTTCTCGACGGTCAGCTTCTTCGCGACGCTCGCCAGCTCCGACATGGTCTTCGGCGGCGCGGTGATGCCGGCCTTCTCGAAGGCGTCCTTGTTGTAGTAGAGGCCGTAGGCGTCGGTGAGCAGCGGCAGGGCACAGCGCTTGCCCTCGAACTGGGTGTAGTCGAGGAGGACCTTCGGGAAGGTCTTCTCCAGGTCGAGCTTCGACTTCTCGATGAACGGCTTCAGGTCGGCGAACGCGCCGGACGAGCAGAACTTGCCCACGTTGGCGGTGGTGAAGGAGGAGACCACGTCGGGCCCGTCCGAACCGCCCGCGCGCAGCGCCTGGTTGAGCTTGTCGTCGTTGATGTTGCCGGAGACCTTCACCGTGATGTTCGGGTGGGCCTTCTCGAACCGGTCGATGTTGTCCTCGACCGCCTTCACCTCGGCGGGCGCGCTCCAGCCGTGCCAGAAGTTGATCGTGGTCTTCGCGTCCGGGTCGTCGGAGGCGCCGGCCTCGGACTGTCCGGTACACGCGGTGGCGAGCACCGATATCGCGGCGACGGCGACGGCGGTGGTGGTGAGACGGCTTGTGCGCATGACAAAACTCCCAGGGACGGGGAAGAGGCAGACGACGGGGAACGGGGGAGGAGCGTGGTTCAGCGCGAGGTGTCGAACACTTCGTCGCGGGTGTCGGCGAGCGCCCTTTCCAGGGCGCCGCGCAGGACGGGGGTGCGGTCGATCTCGCCGACCACGAGCCGCGGCCGGGAGGCGGCGAGCTCGGCCAGCTCGGACTGGATCAGGGAGCGCAGGATCTCGCCGCCCGCCGCGACCGCTCGGCCGGAGAGGACGATCAGCCCGGGGTCCAGGACGGCGGTGACGGAGGCGAGGCCGGTGGCGAGCCGCTGGGCGTACTGGCGCAGCAGCTCGGTGAGCGCCTCGTCCCGTTCGTACGCGTCGGCCGCCCGCGCCAGCAGGTCCGCGGCGACCTTCGCGTACGGCTGCTGCGGGGTGTCGACGCCCAGCGCCTTCGCGAGCCGGGGCACCGCCTGGGCGCCCGCCAGCTCCTGGAAGCCGCCGCTGTTGGCCTTGACCACCTGGCGCACGAGCGGGGTGCCCGGCACCGGCAGGAAGCCGACCTCGCCCGCGCCGCCGGTGAAGCCGCGGTGCAGCCGGCCGTTGATGACGAGGGCGGCGCCGAGGCCTTCCTCGTTCCACAGCAGGACGAAGTCCTCGTGGCCGCGGGCCGCGCCCAGGCGCTGCTCGGCGACGGCGACCAGGTTGACGTCGTTCTCGTACTCCACCGGCATCGGCAGGAACGCGGCCAGCTCGTCCAGCAGGGTGGGGGAGTGCCAGCCGGGCAGGTGCGAGGCGTACCGCAGCCGCCCGGTGCCCGGGTCGAAGGCGCCCGGCGTGCCGATGACGACCCGGTGGACGTCGGCGCGGGTGAGCCCGGCGTCCTTCACCGCCCCGTCCAGCGCGTCGGCGACCTGGCGCACCACGCTGTCGGCGCGTCGGCCCGGGGTCGCCAGCTCGAACTCCCCGACGGTGCGACCGGTCACGTCCGCGACGGCGGCGACGATACGTCGGCCGTTCACGTCGAGCCCGGCCACATGGGCGGCCCGCGCGTTCACCGTGTAGAGCTGCGCGTTGGGCCCCGGGCGCCCCTCGCTGGTCCCGGTGGCGACGACCAGTCCCGCCGCTTCCAGCCGGGCCAGCAATTGGGACGCGGTGGGCTTGGAGAGGCCGGTCAGCTTCCCGATCCGGGTCCGGGAGAGCGGCCCGTGCTCCAACAGCAGATCGAGGGCGGCCCGGTCGTTCATGGCCCGCAGCACCCGTGGTGTGCCCGGGGTGCCGGGTGCGCCGGGAGTGGGTCCCGCCATGGTGGATGCACCGCCCTCTGTCAGGGACTCACGCCCGTGACTCTGTTAGGAAAGTTTCCTATTTGGTTGAGAGGACGGTAGGCCGCAGGTCACCGGGGCGTCAATGGGTGACCCCCGTCCGGCAATCAAAGTGTTACCCGGCATCGCGACGCCCCCGGTCGCCACCCTGGGGTCCAGGGGGCGGCCGGGGGCGCTGCGGCACGGGTTGCTTGTGCGGGTTCGGCGGCTACTTGCTCAGGTTCGTCGGCGGGGGGATCGGGGTCGCCGCCAGCGACTGCGGGGAGACGGCCGAGGCGTAGGCGGAAGGGGCGGCCATCCCGGCCGTCGGGTCGGGGCCCTCCCCCTCCGTCTGGAGCGGCACCGTGCCGACCATCCGGATGCCCGCGTCGTCCAGCGCCTGCTTGACGCGCCAGCGCAGCTCGCGCTCCACACCGAGCGCCTTGCCCGGCATCGTCTTCGCGGTCACCCGGACCGTCATCGAGTCCAGCAGCACCGCGTCCAGGCCGAGCACCTCGACCGGGCCCCACAGCTGCTCCGACCAGGGCTCTTCCTTCGTCATCGTGGCGGCGGCGGTGGCGATCGCCTCGCGGACGTGCTCCAGATTCTCCGTCGGGCGCACCGTGACATCGATCCCGGCGGTGGACCAGCCCTGGCTGAGGTTGCCTATCCGCTTCACCTCGCCGTTGCGGACGTACCAGATCGCGCCGTTCTCGCCGCGCAGCTTGGTGACGCGCAGTCCCACCTCGATGACCTCGCCGGAGGCGACCCCCGCGTCGATGCTGTCCCCGACCCCGTACTGGTCCTCAAGGATCATGAAGACGCCGGAGAGGAAGTCCGTGACCAGGTTGCGGGCGCCGAAGCCCAGGGCCACACCCGCGACGCCGGCGGAGGCGAGAAGGGGTGCCAGGTTGATCTTGAAGGCGCCCAGGACCATCAGGGCGGCCGTTCCCATGATCACGAACGAGGCCACCGAGCGCAGCACCGAGCCGATCGCCTCCGAGCGCTGGCGTCTGCGCTCGGCGTTCACCAGCAGCCCGCCCAGCGCCGTGCCCTCCACCGCCTGGGCGCTGCGGTTCATCCGCTCGATCAGATTGGTCAGGGCGCGCCGGATCAGATAACGCAGGGTGACCGCCACCGCCACGATCAGCAGGATGCGCAACCCGGTGCTCAGCCAGATGGACCAGTTCTCCTCGACCCAGCCCGCGGCGTTCCCGGCCTGTTCGGCGGCGTCGCCCAGCGAGCCGCCCGGCTCGGGAGACGGGGCTGCGGCCAAGAGGACGGACAGCGACACGGCAGGGACCTCCAGGGGGACGACGGCTGGTCGTAACCCTAACGAAGCCGGGGGAGTGGATCGTTGCCGTCGCGGGAGGAGAGAGAGGTCTCACCGGGAACACCTGCGTTGTGGCCGATCGCACAGTGCGGACGGCCGCCCAGGTGAAACACCTGTTCGGTCCTGCCGAACGGCGTGTGGAGCCCGGAGTGAGAAAAATCCTCTCGGCCCGTTACCCGTACGTGGTGGCGCTTTGACCAGGCATGAGGAGAGACTGAGATCGGATCGTCCCGGCGCGAGCCACGCGCCGCCGGCGTACAAGGAGGCATCCACCGTGCCGCACGTCCTGGTTCTCAACGCGTCGTACGAGCCGCTCGGCGTCGTACCGCTCCGCCGCGCGCTCGTCCTCGTCCTGGAGAACAAGGCCATCTGCCTTGAAGAGTCCGGCTCCTTTCTGCACAGCGCCACCCGTGCCGTGCCCGCACCCAGTGTGGTCCGGCTCAAGCGCTTCGTCCGGGTCCCCTACCGGGGGCCCGTCCCCCTGACGCGGCGGGCGCTGTTCGCCCGGGACGGCGGGCGCTGCATGTACTGCGGGGCCGCCGCGACCAGCGTCGACCACGTCATTCCGCGCAGCCGCGGCGGACAGCACGCCTGGGACAACGTGGTGGCGGCCTGCCGCCGCTGCAACCACGTCAAGGCCGACCGCCACCTGCCCGAGCTCGGCTGGCGGCTGCGCCACCAGCCCGCCCCGCCGACCGGCCTGGCCTGGCGGATCATCGGGACCGGACACCGCGACCCGCGCTGGCTGCCGTACTTGCAACCGTTCGGCGCGGACGACGTGATGGCCCGGATCGACGGCGTGTCCGCCTGAGACCCGGGCCTTCGTCGTTTCCCTGTACGCACGGGGTCAGTCCGTACGTACAGGGTCAGCTGTTCGTAGGAGGTCAGTCCGGTGCGCGGTCAGTCCGTACGCGCGCGGTCAGTCCTCCACGACCGCGTACGCCTCCACCGACCAGAGCGAGTAGCCGTACTCCGTCGCCCGGCCGTCCCCCTGCACCCGGATGAACCGGGCGTCCTCCGCGTCCATCCGGACCGACTCGCGCCCGCCCCGGCCCTCCGTCACCGTCGCGGCGGTGCGCCAGACGCGGCCGTCGGCGGAGACCTGTATCCGGTAGCGGGAGGCGTACGCGTCCTGCCAGTTCAGCACCACCTGGCCCAGGCGCACCGGCTCCGGCAGCTCGGCCCCCCACCAGGCCCCGTCCTCCACCGGCGAGGACCACCGGGTCTCCGGATCGCCGTCGGAGGCCGCCGACGCGGGAAAGTCCGGGGTCTCGTCGCCGGACGACGAGGCCTTCGCCGTACGCGCCAGATCCGGGCCGCCCGTACGCGGGAAGGCCCGCACGGTCAGCGTGGACTCCTGGTCGCCGAAGGTCAGCGGAACCTCGTACGCGCCCGCCGGGGTGTCCGCCGGGACCGTGATGTCCACGGGCACATCGGTGCGCGATCCGCGCGGCACGGTCGTCTGCTTCGGGACCCGCACCTCGATCCCCTCGGGGGCCTTCGCGGTGAGCTTGCCCTTCACCTCGACCGGACGCCGCCCGGCCAGCCGGGCCGCGACCCGCTGGGGTTCGCCGCCGATCTCCGCGTCCGTCTCGCCGCGCGTCAGGTCGAGCGTGGCGGCGGGCTCGTCGCCGAACCACGGCACCAGGGCGCGTACCTGCGGGGACCCCGCCACGACGGCGGGGGAGGGGGGCAGGGTGGGGCTGAGGTACGAGGGCGGGGCGGTCCGGGCGGCCTCCGGCACCGTGACCCGTACGGCGTCCGCGCGCAGCCCCTTCGCGGCGGTCTGGGTCCAGCCGCTCGGCGAGAGCTTCCCCAGCGCCCGCCACCCCTCACCGGGCACGTGGGCCTCCACGACCGCGTCGGTGAGGGCGGCTCCGGGCTCGGCGAGCGCCGTGACGGCCTCCACCGGGCGGGGCGCGGCCAGCCGGACCGTATAGCTGTGCGCGTCCTTCGTGACCCGGCCCGAGGCGCGGTCGGTGCCGTTCCATCCGGCCGCCACCTTCGCCGCCCTGTCCAGGAACGGGTCCAGCACCCCTTCGCCGACCGTGGCCCGGCTCGCCTCGATCTCCTCGCGCAGCGGCTCCAGGGCCAGCTGGACGCGCCAGGCGGCGGCGCCGTCCCCGGCGGCCTGGGCCTGGAGCAGGTCCACCGCGAGCTCACCGGCCCGGCCGTAGCGGGCCAGCTGCTCCGTCCAGGGGCGCACCTCTTCGGTCAGCCGGCCGTCGGCGGGGGTCTTCAGCCGCTCGGGGGCCCCGCGCATCACGGAGAAGGCCGCGCGCAGCTCGGCTGCCGCCCGGTCGCGGCGGGGGGCGTCCGCGCGGGAGCTCCAGAACGCGTCGAACAGGGGCTGGAGGTAGGCGGACTCCTTCGCGCCGAGCACCGAGCCCGCGCTGTTCCCGGCCAGCGCCAGCAGCGCCTCCCGGGCGCCCGCGTCCCCGCCCGCCAGATCCTCGACGGCAGCCCGCCACGACTCGTCCGGGCGGTACCCCTTCGGGTTCCAGGCGAAGTCGGCGGCGGTGAACAGCGGGATCCGCGAGGCGGACGCCTGCTCCATCGCGTTGGCCAGCAGCGCCGCCGAACCGCTCGCCACGGCCGGGTCCCGGCCGGTGTACGGGCCGAGGAAGATACGGTCCTGGGCGTAGTCGTTGACCGGGTAGTTGTCCATGGTCACCAGCGGGTGGCGGAACGCGGCGCGGGCCCCGGCCAGTTCACCGCCGGTGATCTTCTTCGGCACCACACCGACACCGGTCCAGGCCACCTGCACCCGGTCGTCCAGCTCGGCCGCCAGCGCGGTGCGGTAGTCGGTGGCCCCGTCCTGGTAGAACTCCGTCGGCAGCACCGACAGCGGGGCCGCGTCCGGGTGCCGTTCCTCCAGATGCCGGGCGAGGGCGCCCGCGACCCGGGCCTGCGCGCGGGCCGCCGCCTTCGGACCACTGCCGAAGGTCTCCGCGTCCAGGTCGCAGTGCCACTCGCTGTAGCTGACGTCCTGGAACTGGAGCTGGAAGACCCGGATGCCCAGCGCCCACATGGCGTCGATCTTCTTCGTCAGCGCCCGGACGTCCTGGTCCGAGGCCATGCACATCGCCTGGCCGGGAGAGACCGCCCAGCCGAGCGTGACGTGCTCGGCGCGCGCCCGCTCGGCGAGCGCCCGGAACTCGGCCCGCCTGTCGGCCGGGTACGGCTCGCGCCAGCGCGCCAGCCGGTAGGGGTCGTCGCCCGCCGCGTAGAGATAGCGGTTCTGCTTGGTGCGGCCCATGAAGGAGATCTGGGCGAGCCGCTCCTCGCGTGTCCACGGCTCTCCGTAGAACCCCTCGGCCATGCCGCGTACGGCGGTTCCCGGCCAGTCCCGTACCGTCACGCCGGCCACCGAGCCGTCGGCGATCAGCTGGCGCAGGGTCTGGACGCCGTGGAAGAGGCCGTCCGCGCCGAGCCCGTCCAGCGCGACGGTGGCGCGCCCGGAGACCCGGCCGACCGCGATGCGGTAGCCGCCCGACGGCAGATCGGCCCGGTCGGGAGCGCGTAGCGACCGCAGTGCGTCGGCGGCTCCGCTGCCGCCGACGTGGACGACGGGCCCGCCGCCCGGCAGGGTCTCGTGCAAGGTCCGGACGCCCGCCCCGCGCAGCAGGGTGCGCGCCTGCTCGACGGCGTACGGATCGGCGTCCGGCGCGGCGACGAGCGTGGCCTCGGAGCCCAGCGGCACGGCGGGCCCGGTGGTCTTCAGGCTCTGCGGCCGGGGCCAGACGGACGGGGTCCGCGCGCTGTCGGCGCGGTCGGCGGAGCCGACCGCGGGCCTGCCGGGATCGGCGGGAGCGGCCGTCGCGGCCGGAGCGACGGAGACGGATCCGAGGAGTCCGCCGATCACGGCGGCGGCCACGGCCGTTGCCTGCCCTCTGCGCCCGATCCGCACGTCGCGCTCCCCTTCGTACGTACCAACTGCCGGTGGTGGACCGCCGTGCCGACCCCTCGGACCGCGGGCGGTGGGCCCCGGCGGGCTCCGAGCCCACCACCCGGGCACGAGGGTGTCAATGCGCGTGGCCGTTCTGTCGTATTTGCCGGGAATAGCGACGCCTTCGAGCTCTCTGGGGCTGGTGTGGCGGCCGTGAGTGGCCGAAAACGGCCCATACCTGCCGTTCGGGGGAACGGAGTGTGACCCGGAGCACGTTGGGCTCGTTGTCATAACGCCTGCGTCACGTCCACGTCTGCCACGGCGAGGCCTGGGTAGGCCTGCTGTGTCCTGTTCTCCATGGCCAGGAGGCCACCCATGCCCGCTGCCGCGCAGCTTCTGCTCTCCGCCCTCTCCAAACAGGTACCCACGCAGTCCGAATCCGCGCCGCTGACCAGCGAACTCCCCCTTGCCGACGTCGCCCACCTGATCAGCGGGCCACCGCTCGCCGATGTCTCCCTCCTGCTCGGCGCATCCTCCTTCGCCGATTCCGCGCCGCTGACCAGCGAGCCTCCGCTCGCCGATGCCACCCCTCTCACGAGCGAGCCTCCGCTCGCCGCCGTCGCCCCTCTGACCAGCGAGCCGACCGCACCCGGCACCGCAGGGGGCATGGAGTTCCCAGGAGTCTGAATGGGCTTGTCCCGGCTCGCCGCACTGCACGGTGTCGCCACCTCCTACTCCCCGTCGCCGGATGTCACGGTGTCCGTCCCCGACGACACGGTCATCGCCGTGCTCGCCGCGCTGGGCGTCGACGCCGGCACTCCGGCGGACGTACGGAAGTGCCTCGTCGCCGTCGAGTCCCGCTCGCGCCTGCTGCCGCCGACCGTGGTGGTCTGGGCCGGCGAGCCCCTGCCGACCGCACTCGCCGGGCTGCCCCCCGGCTCGACCGTCACGGTCGAGCCGGAGCCGGCCGATACCCCGGGACCTCCCCCGGGCCGCCCGCCCGACCCGCTGACCATGCGGGTCCGGGCGGCGGCCACCGCGCCGCCCGTGCCGCCGCCGGGCACCGCTGCCGCGCCTCCGATGTCTCCGGGGGGCGTCGCCGGAGCCACCGCCCCACTCGTCGCCTCCACCGCGCCGTCCGTCGCCCCCGGTACCACCGCGCCGTCCGTGACGCCTCCGGGTGGTGCGGACTCCGTCCCGTCCGTGACGCCTCCCGCGGGTGCCGCCACCGCCTTCGCGTCCGCCTCCGCGCCGCACCCGCACCGCGCCGACGGGGAGCCCGGCGCTCCGGCCGCCGTCCCCGCCTGGTGGATCCCGCCGCCCCCCGGCGTCCACCGCGTCCACGTCCGTACGCCGGACCACCGCGGCGCCACGGCCACCCTCGTCGTCGCCCCGGCCCGCGTCCCGCAGCCGCCCGAGCGCTCCCACGGCTTCCTGGTCCAGCTCTACTCCCTGCTCTCCGCCCGCTCCTGGGGCATGGGCGACCTAGGCGACCTGGCCGACCTCGCCGCCTGGGCCGGGCGGACCCTCGGTTCCGGGTTCGTCCAGGTCAACCCGTTGCACGCGGCCGTCCCCGGGCACCCCACCGACCCGTCCCCGTACCGCCCCTCCTCGCGCCGCTTCCCCGACCCGGTGCACCTGCGCGTCGAGTCGATCCCCGAATACGGCCATGTCCGCGACCGGGTCACCCTGGACGACCTCCGGCAGGACGCCGCGGCCCTCAGCGACGCCGTGCTGCGCAAGGGCGCGCTGATCGACCGGGACGCCGTGCGGGAGCTGAAGCGGCAGGCCCTGGAGCTGGTCGTCGAGGTGCCGCTCACCCCCGGCCGCCGCGCCGCCTACTGCGACTTCCTGGCCGAGCAGGGCCAGGCGCTGGAGGACCACGCCCTGTGGTGCGCGCTCGCCGAGGTGCACGGCCCCGACTGGCACACCTGGCCCGAGGCCCTGCGCGACCCCCGCTCCCCGGGAACCGCCCGCGCCCGGACCGAGCTGCTGGACCGGGTCGACTTCCACTGCCGTCTCGCCTGGCTGACCGCCACCCAGCTCGCCGACGCCCAGCGGGCCGCCGAGGACGCCGGGATGGGCGTCGGGATCGTCCACGACCTCGCCGTCGGCGTGCACCCGGCCGGCGCCGACACCTGGGCCCAGCAGGAGGCCTTCGCCCACGGCATGTCCGTCGGCGCGCCCCCCGACGCCTTCAACGCGCGCGGCCAGGACTGGGGCCTGCCGCCCTGGCGCCCCGACGTCCTCGCCGCCACCGGCTACGCCGCCTACCGGGGCCTGCTGCGCGGACTGCTGGCCCACGCCGGGGCCCTGCGCATCGACCACGTCATGGGCCTGTTCCGGCTCTGGTGGGTCCCCGAGGGACGTCCGCCCACCGACGGCACGTACGTCGCGCAGGACGCCGAGGCGATGCTCGCCGTCCTCGTCCTGGAGGCCGACCGGGCCGGGACCGTCGTCGTCGGCGAGGACCTCGGCACCGTCGAGCCCGGGGTCCGCGAGGCGCTCGCCCGGCGCGGCGTGCTCGGCACCTCGGTGCTCTGGTTCGAACGCGACTGGGACGGCGACGGACGGCCCCTCGCCCCGGAGGAATGGCGCCGGGACTGCCTGGCCACCGCCACCACCCACGACCTGCCCTCCACCGCCGCCCGGCTGACCGGCGACCACGTGACGCTGCGCCACCGTCTCGGCCTGCTCACCCGCTCCCTGGAGGAGGAGCTGGCCGAGGACGCCACCGACACCGCCGAGTGGCTGGCCCTCCTCGCCCGGCTGCGGATGCTCCCCGAGGGCGACGGCGACGAGGAGGCCGCCGTCCGGGCCGTCCACCGCTTCCTGGTGCGCACCCCCGCCCGGATGACCGGCGTCTGGCTCCCCGACACCGTCGGCGACCGCCGCCCGCAGAATCTCCCCGGCACCTGGGACCAGTACCCCAACTGGCGCCTCCCGATCGCCGACGCCGAGGGGCATCCGGTCACCCTGGAGGAGATCACCGCCTCGCCCCGGCTGCACGCGCTGATGGACGTCCTGCGGCCCCGAAAGCCTCGTACGGCACCCCCGGGCGAGCGCCGTCCCCAGCCGTTCGCTACGTTGGCACCGTGGAAAAGATGAACGCTATGCGCGCCGGCGTCGTTGCGGCCGGGACGACGCTGATGATGCTGCTCATGTCGAGCCCGGCGCTCGCGCTCACGCCCGACGACGGTGACGACCCGGCTCCGCGCCTGAGCGCGGTCGAGACCATCGGTCTCTACGTCGTCGCGCCCATCGCCCTGTTCGTGGTGATCACGGGCCTCGTCATGGTCCTGGACAAGTCCAAGAAGCAGATCTGACCCGCACCCGTACGCCCTGCGCGAAGGATGCGCCGCCGGTGGGCACCACCGCGCGGCGCATTCGTGCGTCCGGCCCCGGACGCCGACGTGTGCACGGCCGAGGGGCGGGACCACGGCCCGCGCCGGGCCGGTAGGTTGCGTCCATGACCGAGTGGGACGTCAAGAAGCTCCGCATCCTGCGCACCCTGCGCGACCGGGGCACGGTGACGGCGACCGCCGAGGCACTCCTGATGACCCCCTCCGCCGTCTCCCAGCAACTCACCAACCTGGCCAAGCAGCTCGGCGTGGACCTCCTGGAGGCCCAGGGCCGCCGCGTCCGTCTCACCGACGCCGCCCACCTCGTCCTGCGCCACGCGGAGGCGGTCTTCGCCCAGCTGGAGCGGGCCGAGGCCGAACTGACCGGCTATCTGCGCGGCGAGGCGGGCGAGGTCAGGGTGGCCGCGTTCTCCACCGCCGTGCCCGCCCTCGTGGTCCCCGCCGTCCGGCTGCTGCGCGCCGAGGACCGCCCGGGGCCCGACGTACGCGTACGGGAGGCCGAGGCCGCCCAGGCCTACGAGCTGCTCACCGCGGGCGAGGTGGACCTGGCCCTGTCGCTGGCCGCCCACGCGCCCACCGCCCGCGACCCCCGCTTCAGCCTCTTCCCGCTGCTCGCCGACCCGCTGGACGTGGCGCTCCCCGCCGACCATCCGCTGGCCGGCGCACCCGCGCCGCGCCTCGCGGACCTGGCCGCCGACCGCTGGATCTTCGGCGGCTCGGGCCCCTGGTCCGAGATCACCACCGCCGCCTGCGAGGCGGCGGGCTTCGTCCCCGAGCAGGCCCACAGCGCCGCCGGGTGGACTGCGATCCTCGCCCTGGTCGAGGCGGGCATGGGCGTCGCGCTGGTCCCCCGGATGGCCGCCCGGGAGCGGCGCGAGGGCGTGGTGATGCGGGTGCTGGAGACGGACCGGCCGCGCCGCCATGTCGTGGCGGCGGTCCGGCACGGGGCGGAGAGCGGACCGGCGGTGGCCCGGGTCCTCGCGGCGCTCACCCAGACAGCCGCATCATTCAGCTGAGCTGAAAGATACCTGCGAAAACTTTCGATGGACTTGACGGGTCCATGGGGGCGAAGGTAGGAGCCATGACCTTCGACGCGAGCGAGACCACATTCCAGGACCCCGACACCGACCCCCACGCCAATGACGCCGCGCCCTACGGCGGCGGCGACCCTTACGCCGACTACCGCGAAGCGGGAGACCTCCCCTTCACCGAGCTGGTCGACCTCGCCGACCGCCGCCTCGGCGCGGGCGTGATCGCCGCCAACGACGAGTTCTTCGCCGAGCGCGAGAACCTTCTGATCCGTGAGCGCGCCGTTTTCGACCCCGAGCACTTCGGGCACAAGGGCAAGATCATGGACGGCTGGGAGACCCGCCGCCGCAGGGGCGCGGACGCCGCGACCCCCTTCCCGGCCCCCGAGGACCACGACTGGGCCATCGTCCGCCTCGGCGCGCCCGGCATCGTCCGCGGCCTGATCGTCGACACCGCCCACTTCCGCGGCAACTACCCGCAGCGCGTATCCGTGCAGGCCACCTCCGTCGAGGGCGCCCCGAGCCCCGAGCAGCTGCTCGCCGACGAGGTGAAGTGGGAGGAGATCCTCCCGCCCACCCCCGTACGCGGCCACGCGGCCAACGCCTTCGAGATCACCGGCGGCCGCCGCTACACCCACCTGCGCCTCTGCCAGCACCCCGACGGCGGCATCGCCCGCCTCCGCGTGCACGGCGAGGTCGTCCCGGACCCGGCCTGGCTCGCCGCGCTCGGCACCATCGACCTGATCTCGGTGCTCAACGGCGGTACGTACGAGGACGCCTCCGACCGCTTCTACTCCTCGCCCACCCAGATCATCCTGCCGGGCACCTCCCGCAAGATGGATGACGGCTGGGAGAACCGCCGCCGCCGCGTCCGCGACACCAACGACTGGGTCCGCTTCCGCCTCCCCGCCCAGGGAGCGGTCCGCGCGATCGAGATCGACACCGCCTACCTCAAGGGCAACTCCGCCGGTTGGATCGCCCTCCAGGGCCGCAACGGCGACACCGGCGAGTGGTTCGAGATCGTCCCGCGCACCCGCCTCCAGCCCGACACCCTCCACCGCTTCGTGCTGCGCGCCCAGGCCGTCGTCACCCACGTCCGCCTCGACGCCTTCCCCGACGGCGGCGTGGCCCGGATGCGTCTGCACGGCACGCTCACGGAGTCCGGCGCGGCCGAGCTGACCCGGCGCTACGAGGAGTCCGGCGCGTGACCCCGTAACCCTCGGGTCGGCCCCAGCTCCCGCCCGGCGGACGGTTGCGCTCCCGCGCCCGCCCGCCGGGCGGTCTCCACTCCGGGCGGCGGCTCAGGCGACGTACGCGGAGAAGCGCAGCGTCTCCGCCAGCACCCGCCAGGTCCCCCGGGCGAACACCCGGTTCACCGTGTTGCAGAAGGCCTCGCCCGTGCAGTCGGTGGGCCGGTCCTGCCAGGCCCGGACCGTCAGGGAGTGGAAGCCGAGGGTCCGCGAGAACGCGAAGCGGATGTGCATGCCCCGGCCCAGCTGGTGCCCCGGCAGCGTGTTGATCTGGAAGAAGTCGTTCCCGATGTGCTCCACCTCGACCGGATTGCCGCCCAGCAGCTCGCAGCGCGCCCCCGCCCGGATCCGCCCCGCACAGCCGCCGCTGACCGGGAACAGCCAGAAGTGGTCGGTCAGCTGCTCCCGGACCTCGTCCGCGCCGGTGAGCGGATGCAGCCCGAGGCCGTAGCCGTACGTGTAGAGGTCGTAGCAGCCCGCCGGACCCGCCCGGCAGTCCGGCCGGCCGGTCACCGGGGCGGCGGGGCCCGACAGCAGACCCGCGCACAGCGCCAGCGCGACCGGCACGACGGCGGAGCCGGGCATCCGAACCCTCCCGTGGCCTGCGACCGAAGCTTCCTGCGACGACCCTTCGGACCGTAGGCCACGGGAGACCCGGTCGCGCGCGGGCGGCAGCCGAACGCGCGAGGGCCGAATGCGCGAGGGCCGAATGCGCGAGGGCCGAACGGGCGGCGCGCGGTACGGGCTTTGCGGACGTTCGCACCCGATACCGCACTCCCCGGGGGAGGAGCAGGTGGCAGAGGCCGTGCTGTGCGACGGACTGGATCCGGATGATCCGGACGCCGTCACGGTCGTCGTGGTCGTGTCGGACGTCGCCGACGATCACGAGCGCGCCGTGGCCCGGCTCGGGACGTACGGGTACGAGGGGGAGAACTGTCTCTACCTGGTGCAGACGGACGGCTGGGCCGAACGGCGGCTGGACGGCGAGCTGCTGACCGTGGACATCGTCGCCCACCCCGCCCTGCTCGGGGGGCTGGAGGTGGACCGGGAGCGGTTCACCGAACGCTCCTCGGGCGACCCGGCGGCTTTGCGGCTGCTGCGGGTGGCGGTGCGCGTCGACCCCGGGACGTACGACCGGGCCTCGGAGGTCACCCTCGTCCTGACCGTGCCCGCCGGGACCCCGGCCGAGCAGGCCGTGGAGTGGGTCCGGACCGGTGCGCACGGGCCGCTCGTCCTCACGCCACGGCCGGAGTAGCGGGTCGCAGGCGCACGGGAAAGGGGGCGCCCCCTCCGCCGCGACGTGTCCGCCGCGACGAAGAGGGCGCCCCCAGGGCCGTACGTGCCGCTACGCGGTGGCCGCCGCCGCGTCCGCCGCCCGGGCCTTCAGAGCGCGCTCCACACCGGACCGCGACTCCGACATCAGCCGGCGCAGGGCCGCGCTCGGCTCGGCCGAGTCCAGCCAGGCGTCCGTGGCGTCCAGCGTCTCCTGGGAGACCTGGAGGGCCGGGTAGAGGCCCACCGCGATCTGCTGGGCCATCTCGTGGCTGCGCGACTCCCAGACGTCCTTCACCGCGGCGAAGAACCTCTCCGTGTACGGGGCCAGCAGCTCGCGCTGGTCCGTCTGGACGAAGCCGCCGATGACCGCTTCCTGGAGCGAGTTGGGCAGCTTGTCGGACTCCACGACCGAGGCCCAGGCCTCGGCCTTGGCCTCCTGCGTGGGCTGGGCCGCCCGCGCGGAGGCCGCGTGGCGCTCGCCCGCCGCCGTCCTGTCGCGCTCGTACTCGGTGGCGATGTCCTCCTCGTCCAGCAGCCCGGTGGCCGCCAGCCGCTGCACGAACGCCCACCGCAGCTCGGTGTCGACGGCCAGGCCCTCGATGGTCTCCGTGCCGTCCAGCAGCGACTGGAGCAGGGCCAGCTGCTGCGGGTTGCGGGCGGTGGCCGCGAAGGCGCGGGCCCAGGCCAGCTGGTGGTCGCTGCCCGGCTCCGCCGCGTGCAGGTGCGCCAGCGTCGCGTCGGTCCACTGGTTGAGCGCGGTCTCACGGGCCTCCGGCGCCGCGTAGAGGTCGAGTGCCAGCTTCACCTGGCGGTGCAGCGACTGCACGACCCCGATGTCCGACTCCTTCCCGATGCCCGAGAGCACCAGGGCGAGGTAGTCGCGGGTGGCCAGCTCGCCGTCGCGCGTCATGTCCCAGGCCGAGGCCCAGCTCAGGGCGCGCGGCAGCGACTCGGTGAAGTCGCCCAGGTGCTCGGTGACGACCCGCAGCGACTCGGCGTCGAGGCGGACCTTCGCGTACGAGAGGTCGTCGTCGTTGAGCAGGACGACCGCCGGACGGGCCTTGCCCACCAGGGCGGGCACGTCGGTCCGCTCGCCGTCGACGTCCAGCTCGATCCGGTCGGTGCGCACCAGCTTGCCGGCCGCGTCGAGGTCATAGCAGCCGATGGCGATCCGGTGCGGGCGCAGCGTCGGCTCGCCCTTCGCGCCGGCGGGCAGCGCGGGGGCCTCCTGGAGCACGGTGAAGGAGGTGACGTGCCCGTCGGCGTCGGTCTCGATCTCCGGGCGCAGGATGTTGATGCCCGCCGTCTCCAGCCACGCCTTCGACCAGGTCTTCAGGTCGCGGCCGGAGGTCTTCTCCAGGGCGCCCAGCAGGTCGGAGAGGCGGGTGTTGCCGAAGGCGTGCGCCTTGAAGTACGCCTGCACGCCCTGGAAGAACGCGTCCTTGCCGACGTACGCCACGAGCTGCTTGAGCACGGACGCGCCCTTGGCGTACGTGATCCCGTCGAAGTTGACGAGGACGTCGTCCAGGTCCTGGATGTCCGCCATGATCGGGTGTGTGGAGGGCAGCTGGTCCTGCCGGTACGCCCAGGTCTTCATGGAGTTGGCGAACGTGGTCCAGGAGTGCGGCCACTTGGAGCCCGCCGCGTCCGCCTGGCAGGCGATAGAGGTGTAGGTGGCGAACGACTCGTTCAGCCAGAGGTCGTTCCACCACTCCATCGTCACGAGGTCGCCGAACCACATGTGGGCCAGCTCGTGCAGGATGGTCTCGGCCCGCACCTCGTACGCCGCGTCCGTCACCTTGGAGCGGAAGACGTACTGGTCGCGGATGGTGACCGCGCCCGCGTTCTCCATCGCGCCCGCGTTGAACTCGGGGACGAAGAGCTGGTCGTACTTGGCGAACGGGTACGCGTAGTCGAACTTCTCCTGGAACCACTCGAAGCCCTGCCGGGTGACGGCGAAGATGTCCTCCGCGTCCAGGTACTCCGCCAGCGAGGGGCGGCAGTAGATGCCGAGCGGGACGGACTGGCCGTCCTTCTCGTAGCTGCTGTGCACCGCGTGGTACGGGCCCACGATGAGGGCCGTGATGTACGTGGAGATGCGCGGCGTCGGCTCGAAGGCCCAGACGTCGTCTTTCGGCTCCGGCGTCGGGGAGTTCGAGATGACGGTCCAGCCGGACGGGGCCTTCACGGTGAACGCGAAGGTCGCCTTCAGGTCGGGCTGCTCGAACGAGGCGAAGACGCGGCGCGCGTCCGGGACCTCGAACTGCGTGTACAGATAGGCCTGCTCGTCGACCGGGTCGACGAACCGGTGCAGCCCCTCACCGGTGTTGGTGTACGAGCAGTCGGCTACGACCTTCAGCTCGTTGGCTCCCTCCCGCAGGTGCGGCAGGGCGATCCGCGCGTCGCGGAACACGGCGGCCACGTCCAGGTCCTTGCCGTTCAGCACCACGTCGTGGACGGCCGGGGCGACCAGGTCGATGAACGACTCCGCACCCGCCTCCGCGCAGTCGAAGCGCACGGTGGTCACGGACCGGTAGGTGCCGCCCTCCTGCGCTCCGGAGAGGTCGAGATCGATCTCGTACGCGTCCACGGTCAGCAGGCGCGCCCGCTCCTGCGCCTCTTCGCGGGTCAGATTCGTGCCAGGCACGCGGCCATCTCCTTCGATAGTGACGTTTCGGATCATCCTTCCATGTCCGGCCCCGCCCGACGGTGGGTAGCGCTCTCCTTCCTACTCGGGTAGGATCGTCGGTATGAAGATTAGCGTGAGTCTGCCGCAGGAGGATGTCGCCTTCGTCGACGAGTACGCGACGAAGACCGAAGCGGATTCTCGGTCCGCTGTCATACACGCCGCCATCGAGCTGTTGCGCACCGCAGGTCTCGAAGACGAGTACACAGAGGCGTTCCAGGAGTGGGACGCCAGCGAGGACGCCGCTCTCTGGGACCGCACCGTGGCCGATGGGCTCACCGATGCGTAGGGGTGACATCCACCTCGTGGACCTGGAACCTGCGCGGGGGAGCGAAGCCAACAAGGTGCGCCCGGCAGTGATCGTTTCCAACAACGCCGCCAACCGGTCGGTCGAGCTGACCGGCAGGGGCGTTGTCGCCGTGGTCCCCCTGACCTCGAACACCTCGCGGATCCTCAGCTTCCAGGTCCTTCTCGCAGCGAAAGAGAGCCACCTTCCGCAGAACTCCAAGGTCCAGTGCGAACAGATCCGGGCAGTCTCCCCCGACCGGGTACTGAAGCGCATCGGTGAGGTCCCCCGCCAGCGCATGGCCGAGATCGACGCGGCCCTCCGCCGCCACCTCGCGCTCTGAGCCCGAGCAGGCGAAGGGGCGGCCACCGATCACCGGTGGCCGCCCCTTCCCCGTACGCGTGACGCCGCGGGTCAGCCCTTCAGCTCGGCCGCCACCAGTTCCGCGATCTGCACGGCGTTCAGCGCGGCGCCCTTGCGGAGGTTGTCGTTGGAGACGAACAGCGCGAGGCCGTTGTCCACCGTCTCGTCGACCCGGATACGGCCCACGAAGGAGGCGTCCTTGCCGGCTGCCTGGAGCGGGGTCGGGATCTCCGAGAGCTCGACGCCCTCGGCGTCCTTCAGCAGCTCCAGGGCGCGCTCGACGCCGATCGGACGGGTGAAGCGGGCGTTGATCTGGAGCGAGTGGCCGGAGAAGACCGGGACCCGGACGCAGGTGCCGGACACCTTCAGCTCCGGGATCTCCAGGATCTTGCGGGACTCGTTGCGGAGCTTCTGCTCCTCGTCCGTCTCGAACGAACCGTCGTCCACGATGGAGCCCGCCAGCGGCAGCACGTTGAAGGCGATCGGGCGCTTGTAGACGGTCGGCTCGGGGAAGTCCACGGCCTCGCCGTCGTGGACCAGCTTCTCGGCCTCGGCGACGACCTTGGCCGCCTGGCCGTGCAGCTCGGCCACACCGGCGACGCCGGAGCCGGACACGGCCTGGTAGGTGGCGACGGTCAGCGCTTCGAGACCGGCCTCGTCGTGCAGCGGGCGCAGCACGGGCATCGCGGCCATCGTCGTGCAGTTCGGGTTGGCGATGATCCCCTTCGGGCGGACCCGGGCCGCGTGCGGGTTGACCTCGGAGACGACGAGGGGGACCTCGGGGTCCTTGCGCCAGGCGGAGGAGTTGTCGATCACCACGGCGCCCTGGGCGGCGACCTTCTCGGCCAGCGCCTTCGACGTCGCCCCGCCGGCGGAGAACAGCACGATGTCCAGGCCCGTGTAGTCGGCCGCGGAGGCGTCCTCGACGGTGACGCCGGAGCCCTTGAAGTCGATCGTGGAGCCCGCGGACCGGGCCGAGGCGAACAGCCGCAGCTCGTCGACCGGGAAGTCCCGCTCGGCCAGGATCCTGAGCATGACTGTGCCGACCTGACCGGTGGCGCCGACGATTCCGACCTTCACGAGGACTCCTCTGTTCTGCACGTCCGGCGGCTGCCCGCCCGTGCGGCTGTGCGGCCCGTTTGCCGCTCCATGATGCGTATGTCCTGGCCCGCCTTGTCCAATCCATTGTCCGACCTGCGGACTCTTCGCGCGAGAACCGCAGATTCTGCAACCTCCGCGCGTACGGGGGGAAACATCTGCGGCGGCGGCCCGGGGGTGTGACGAGGAACACGCGCAGCGGGGCGGGTGCCCGTGAGAGCGCCCGCCCCGCCGTCGTGCCGATGGGGTCCGTCAGGGCCCCGGGGGACCCGTTACTGGATCCGCTACGGCGTGACCTTCTCGATCACGACGCTGCCGGTGCCCGCGGCGGTGCCGCGCGGGTTGACCAGCTTGACCTCGCCGAAGAACTGACGGCCCTCGGGAGCCGCCCCGGCGACCACGACCTCGGCGCCGACCTGGGCCGACGCGCCGTTGGCCAGGTTCACGGCCTTGGCGGAGTCGACCTTGATCGTGCCGAGCGACGCCGAGTAGTAGACGTCGCGGTAGTCGTACGTGGTGGTCCCGGACGGGACCGAGTAGCCGTCCACGACGACCGTGTACGTGCCCGCGGCGGGCTTGACCAGGCTGACCGACTCCTCGGAACCGGCGGAGGTCGAGCTGCCGACCTGCGTGGCGCCCCGGAAGACGAGCAGGTCGATGTCCGCGTTGGCGTCCGAGGTGCCGCCGACGGCGATGTCGAGCTTCTCGACACCCGCGCCGATGGTGACCGTGGTCTCACGGGTCTGGCCCGTCGAGATCGACGGCTTCGCCACCTTGGCCGAGCCCAGCGAGCCGCCCTGGAGCTTGCCCTGGAGCGCGGCGGCACCGTTGGTGACCGTCCAGTTCACCGGGGCGGGAGCGCCGATCTTCGCCTCGGCGATGGTCTGCACCGCCGGGTCGAAGGTCGCGCCGAGCAGCGAGACGTCCAGCTTGTACGGGTTGTCCAGCAGCGGCGACGTACGACGCGCCTCGACCTCGATCTCCCACACGCCGGGCTGCGGGTCCTTGTAGGAACGCGCGTCCGGGCGGCAGGTGTTGGCCGGGTTCTCGTAGTTCGGGTAGCAGTTGATCGTGGAGGTCGGGTCGACCGGCGTCCCGTACGGGTGCAGGGAGACGAACCGGGTCTGGCTGCCCGAGCGCAGGGCGCTGAGGGCGACCTCGAGGGTCTTCGCGCCCTCCGGCACGTTGACGAAGTACGACGTGGTGCCGTTGCGCTGGACCGAGCCGGACGCCTTGTAGGCGTAACCGGGCTGCCGCAGCTCGTGGGCGACGACGACCGTGGTCATGATCTGGTGGTCCACGCCGGAGGTCTTCTTGTCGTCGACCCGCAGGATGGCGCTGTGGACGCCGGCGGACTTCGCCTTCGCCCTGACCTTGAGCTTGACCGGCGTGTCGAGCGGCAGCGAGACGTACCGGGGGCTGCTGAGCTCGAAGGTGCCGTCGTTGTTCTTCCAGGACAGCTTGTGCTGGACGTTGCGGTCCGGGCCCGTGGTGCGGGTGACGACGACGTCGTAGACCTTGGTCTCGCCGGTCTTCAGGCCGCCCTCGCGGTCGTAGAGGCCGGTGCCGAAGCCCGGGTCCTTGAGTGCGAAGTCGATCGCGGTGTCGACCGGGGCCTTCACCGAGAACTCGTGGGCGGGCTTGCCCTGCTTGGCGATCTGCTTCCACGCCTTGACGATGTTGATCAGACCGGAGCCCTGGACGTGCGCGGGCACGTCCTTGATGTGGCCCGCGGTGCTGGTCAGCGCCGAGCGCAGGTCGGCCGGGGGAAGCTCGATGTCCTTCTGCTTCGCGGCCGACAGCAGCAGCGCGGCGGCGCCCGCCGCCTGCGGGGAGGCCATCGAGGTGCCCTGGAGCATGGAGTAGCCGGCCGGCAGGTCGTAACCCGCCTCCTTGACCGGGCCGCCCGGCGCCCAGGTCTGGGTGGTGTTGATGGACGCACCCGGCGCCGAGATGATCGGCGTGAAGCCGCCGTCCTCACGCGGACCGCGCGAGGAGAAGGGCAGCATGTCGTACTTCTTGGTGACGTTGGAGCCGTAGTTGGCCGCCCACGTCTCCTTGGAGATCGACGCGCCGACCGAGATCACGTGGTCGGCGAGCGACGGGTCCCCGATGGTGTTGAGCCCCGGGCCGCTGTTGCCGGCCGAGATGACCAGCTGGACGCCGTAGATGTCGACGAGCCGCTTGTAGAGCTCGGCGCGCGCGTTGTTGCCGTCGTTCAGCGGCGGCAGGCCGCCGATCGACATGTTGACGATGTCGACGCCGCGGTTGACGACGAGGTCGATCATGCCCTCGGTCAGCGCGATGTTGGTGCAGCCGCCGGACCAGGTGCAGGCACGGGAGGAGACGATCTTGGCACCGGGGGCGGCGCCGTTCATCTCGCCGCCGAACAGCCCGTTGGCCGCGGTGATCCCCGCGACGTGCGTGCCGTGCGAGCCCTCGATGACGCCGATGTTGACGAAGTCGGCCTTCGCGCCCGAGGAGTCGAGGACGACGTTCTTACGGGTCTCGACGACGAACGGGATGCGCTCGACGACCTGGGTGCGCGGGTCGTCCTCACCGAAGTAGGAGACCTGGAACTTCTCCTTGTACGGCTTGAGGACCTTGTCGTCGGAGAAGTCCGCGTTGTTGTTCAGGTCGACCCGGGTGGTGCCGGTGACCGGGTCGTACAGCACGCCCCAGACGTCGGTGGTGTCACCGTCGCGGTTGAGGTCGCCCGCCATCTCGCCACCGGTGGTGGCCGCCTCGGCGAACGTGGCGAACTTGTAGCTGCCCGCCGGCGCCGAGTAGGTCTTCCCGCCGGACGTGAACGTCGGGCCGGCCACCGACGCGGACATCTCCAGCCAGGTGCCGTCGCCGTCGCTCACCGGGTCGGTCGCGGTCACCCAGTCGACGATCTTGCGCTCGCCGGTGGTGGTCTTCTTCAGGGCCGGGTGACCGAGGTCGACACCGGAGTCCAGGACGCCGATGGTGATCCCGCGGCCGTCGGCCGTCGGGTGCTTCTCGACGAAGTCGACCGCGCCCGTCTCGAACGACGGGTTGTACGGGTTCTTCGCCGGGGTCTTCTTGTTCGGCGCCGCGTAACTGCCCGTGGCCTTCGGCTGCTTCGCTCCGGCGGCCCGGTCGCCCTTGGGCGTCGGGTCGTCCAGCTTGATCTCCTGCTTGAGATCGATGCCGAGGACGGAGGAGAGCTTGGAGGCCGCCTTGATGGTGGACTCGGCGCTCTTCGTCGGAACCGTCGCCCGGACGTAGCCGAGCTTGTCGTAGGTCTGGCCGAGCACGGAGCCCTCGACGGCGTCCAGCTGCTTGCTGACCTGCTCGGTCGCCCCCGGGGTGGTGGCGACCATCATGGTGACGCTCTTCTCGCCCTTGGCCTCGGCCTTCGCCAGGACATCGGCGTCGGCCTTGCCGAGCTTGTCGCCCCGGTCGCTCGTGGCGGCCGGTTTGACGGGTGCCGGTGCCGGGTCCTCGGCGGCGAACGCCGGTGCGGCGCCGGAGGCGGCGAGTGCGGCCGCCAGTCCGGCAGCGGCCGCGATACGCGCCGCGCGTCTGGCCCCGGGTATGGAGCTGGGGGATTCCTTGGTCATCAGCATCCCTGTAATTGAAAGAGAGAGTCCGGAATTCGGTACCGGATGACCGCTCAGCCTGTCGTAAATGACAGGGGTTTGTGGAGAGTTGACGGAGGTGAGTCAGGGACATGGCATAGATCCGCCACGGGGCGCGATGTGCCACGCGGGATGAATGAGGCCAAACGGTGCGGCCGTGACGCCTGGCGACGCGGGTGGCGGCGGCTGTGGTCCGGACCAGACGCGTCGGTGGCCGAGACAGGGCGGGTCGGTGGCCGAGGCCGGACGGGCCGGTGGCCGACGGCGTACGGGTCGGTGGCCGAGGCCCGACGGGTCGGCGGCCGACGGCGTACGGGTCGGTGGCCGGGAACAGCCGTGGGCCCGGGGGCCCCTCTCAGCGCGGCAGCACCATCACGTACGCCGCCGGCTCCCGGTCCGCCGCCGCCATCAGCGCCGTCCGTACCACCGTCGCCTGCTGGTCCGCCGCCTCGCGCAGCTTCCTCGGCGAGAGGTGGACGACCGTGATCCCGAGCCGTTCCAGATGCTCCCGCTTCGCGGCGTGCGAGGACCACTGCGGGTCCGCTTCCGCCCGGCCCCTCAGCCTCGGCACGCCGTACCGGGGCGCCCGGGCGTCCAGCTCCACCGCCACGGCCTGGTCGGGCCAGTAGGCGTCGACCCCGCCGAGCCGGGGCCCGCCCGGCAGCCGCAGCTCCACGTTCCACAGCGGCTCCGGCAGCCCGTGCTTGCGCACCATCGCGTACAGCCGCTCCTCCGCCACCGCCCGCCCCTCGGCCAGCAGCGCATCGACCGCACCCACCACGGCGGGCCGCCCCAGCAGCTTCGCCTCACTCAACTCCCTTACCAAGGCCGCCGGTTCGCAGTGCCCGTCGCGTACCGCCTCGGTCAGCAGCCGCCGGACGACGCCCGCGTCGGCCGTCCCCGCGACCGCGTCCGCCAGGGCCCGCTCCACCGGGGCGACGGGCACCTCGCCCACCCGCACCGGGTGCGGCATCGAGGCGGTCCGCAGCACCTCCACGAACCGGGTGGACCGCAGCCGCCGGGTGCGCGGGACCAGCACGTCGATCCGGTGCAGCGTCTCCACGTCCCCGGCCGCGGCGAAGCCGTGCAGCGCGAGCGCGGCCACCCCGGTGAGCATCGACGCGCCGTACCCCGTGTCCGCGGGGTCCGCCGGAGCGACGCGCCGCGCGGAGGCCGTCGGACGCCCCGCGTAGAGCAGCGCCCCGCGCAGCCGCTCCCGGCCGGTGGGCGGGGCCGGGCGCAGCAGATAGACCCCCGGCAGCAGGTGCTGCCAGGGGCCACCGGGCAGGCACTGGGCGGACGTCTGCGCGGCGGACACACCCCGCGCCCTCAACTGGGCGGCGGACAGGACACGGTGCGTGACGTCCTCGGAGTGAGGGGGGAGGCCGGGGAGACGGGGGGAGAGCGGGGCGTTCTGGGTCATGTCCCGGGGTTTCCCGCCCGTGGAGGGGGCCCTAACCCCTGTTACACGCCCGTCGACAATCCCGGACAACGCCGTCCTAAAGTACGGACGTTCGACAACCGAAAAGGGCTGTCACGCCGGGAATCGGGGGAGGGGCGTCCCGGGCGGGTGTACGAGCGCCGCTTTCACGCCGCACGCGCGCCCCGCCCGCGCGCCCCCTCGTCCGTGGCTGCTCAGCCGGCGGACCGGTCGCACTCCTGGCCGCGCAGCGCCCGCGCGAGATCGTCCCGGGCCTCCAGCACCAGCCGCCGCAGCGCCGGGGCGGCGTCCTCGTGCTCGCCCAGCCAGGCGTCGGTCGCCGCGAGGGTCGCGGGGCTGTCCTGGAGGCCGGGGAACATCCCCCGCACCACGTGCATGCCGATCTGGATGGACCGCTCCGCCCAGATCCGCTCGATCACCTCGAAGTACCGGCTCGTGTACGGCGCGAGCAGCTCCCGCTGGGAGGGCTGTCCGAAGCCGGAGATCGTCGCCTCCACCAGCGCGTTGGACAGCTTGTCCGACTCCACGACCGCCGCCCACGCCTGCGCCTTGACCGCCTCCGAGGGGCGCGAGGCCAGGCACCGTACGTGGTGGCGCTTGCCGGAGGCCGTGTCGTCGCGGGCCAGCTCGGCGTCGATCGCCGCCTCGTTCGCCACCCCGTGCGAGGCCAGCGGGGAGAGGAAGGACCAGCGGAGCTCCTGGTCGACGTCGAGACCGTCGATCCGGGCCGAGCCCTCCAGCAGCCCGCCCAGCAGCTGGAAGTCCTCCGCGGACGAGGCGACCGCCGCGAAGAAGCGGGCCCAGGTCAGCTGGTGCTGGCTGCCCGGCTCGGCGCTCCGGAGCTCGCGCAGCGCGCCGTCGGCCAGCGCCCGGCCGCCCTCCTCGCGCCAGTCGGGGGCCACGTAGTGGACCAGCGCGGACTGCGCCCAGGCGTGCAGCATCTGGAGGACGCCGATGTCGCTCTCCCGCCCCGCGTGCGTCAGTACCAGCGCGACGAAGTCGCGGGCCGGCAGAGCCGCGTCCCGGGTCAGGTTCCACAGGGCCGACCAGCACAGGGCGCGGGCCAGCGGGTCCGTGATCTCGCCCAGGTGGTCGCGCAGCGTGGCCAGCGACCCCTCGTCGAAGCGGACCTTGCAGTACGTGAGGTCGTCGTCGTTGACCAGGATCAGATCGGGCCGCTCGGAGCCGGCGAGGGCCTCCACCACACTCCGCTCACCGGCCACGTCCACCTCGGCGCGCGCGTAACGCGTCAGCTCGCCCTCCGGCGTACGCCGGTACAGGCCGACCGCGACGCGGTGCGGGCGCAGCTCCGGGTGCGAGGCGGCGGCCTCCTGGACGACGGCCAGCTCGGCCAGCCCCCCGTCCGCGTCGTACGTCGGCACGGAGGTGAGCACGTTGACGCCCGCCGTCTGGAGCCACGAGCGCGACCAGGCCGTCATGTCGCGGCCGGACGTCTCGGCCAGCACCGACAGCAGGTCGCCCAGGCGCGTGTTGCCGTAGGCGTGGCTCTTGAAGTAGCGCCGGGCGCCTTCGAGGAACGCGTCGCGCCCCACGTACGCCACCAGCTGCTTGAGCACGGAGGCGCCCTTGGCGTACGTGATCCCGTCGAAGTTCAGCTTGGCGTCCTCCAGGTCACGGATGTCCGCCGTGATGGGGTGCGTGGAGGGCAGCTGGTCGGCGCGGTAGGCCCACGCCTTGCGGTTGTTGGCGAAGGTGATCCAGCCGTTGGTGAAGCGGGTCGCCTCGACCATCGAGAAGGAGCCCATGAAGTCCGCGAAGGACTCCTTCAGCCACAGGTCGTCCCACCACTCCATGGTGACCAGGTCGCCGAACCACATGTGCGCCATCTCGTGCAGGATGACGTTGGCACGCCGCTCGTAGGCGGCCGAGGTGACCTTGCCGCGGTAGATGTACTCCTCGCGGAAGGTGACCATGCCCGGGTTCTCCATGGCGCCGAGGTTGTACTCGGGCACGAACGCCTGGTCGTACTTCCCGAAGGGGTACGGGTAGTCGAAGTGGTCGTGGAAGAAGTCCAGGCCCTGCTTGGTGATCAGGAAGACGTCGTCCGCGTCGAAGTGCTTCGCGAGCCCCTTGCGGCACATCGCGCCGAGCGGGATCTCCAGCGTGGTGCCGTCATCGAACGTACGGCTGTAGTGATCGCTGACGTAGTGGTACGGGCCGGCGACGACGGCCGTGATGTACGTGGAGATCGGCTGCGTCTCGGCGAAGGTCCACACCCCGTCCTTCTCCGACTCCTCGGCCCCGTTGGACCAGACCCGCCAGCCGGCGGGGGCGGCCACCCGGAAGCGGTAGGGCGCCTTGAGGTCGGGCTGCTCGAAGTTGGCGAAGACCCGGCGGGCGTCGGCCGGCTCGTACTGCGTGTAGAGGTAGACCTCGCCGTCCTCCGGGTCGACGAAGCGGTGCATGCCCTCGCCGGTCCGGCTGTACGCGCAGCGGGCGTCGACCACGAGGACGTTCTCGCCCTCGACGAGCCCGTCCAGCGCCACCCGCGTCCCGTCGAACACGACGGCCGGGTCGAGGGCCGTCCCGTTCAGCGTCACCGCGTCCACACCCGGGGCCACCAGGTCGGCGAAGGTCGAGGCGCCCGCCCGGGCGGAGCGGAACCGGATCGTGGTGAGCGACCGGAACGTCCGCGGACCGGACTCCCCGTCGCCCCCGTCGGCCCCCTCGGGCTCGCCGACGGCGGACCGCAGGTCGAGTTCGACCTCGTATCCGTCGACGGTCAGCAGCTCGGCCCTCTTCTGGGCCTCGTCGCGGGACAGGTTTTCACCGGGCACGGGCACTCCTTCGTGACGCGCGTTATGTGTCGTGTTCGAACCCATTGATCCTTGCACGCGCCTTCTCGGGGCCGCATGCAGGGAATGGCCGCCCGTCCGGAGGCGTTCTCGCCCGCAGATGTCACACGCCCTTCTGAGGAGAGACATGTCCGAGAACACCCCGGCCAACGGCAAGACCCCGGTCGACTTCTGGTTCGATCCGCTCTGCCCCTGGGCGTGGATGACCTCGCGCTGGATGCTGGAAGTGGAGAAGGTCCGCGACGTGGAGGTCCGCTGGCACGTGATGAGCCTGGCCGTCCTGAACGAGGACAAGCTGGACGAGCTGCCGGAGGAGTACCGCGACCTCCTGGAGAACAAGGCCTGGGGCCCGGTCCGGGTCGTCGTCGCCGCCCGGCAGCTCCACGGCGACGCGGTCGTCGGCCCCCTCTACACCGCACTCGGCACCCGCTTCCACAACAACGGCGAGGGCCCCACCCGCGAGGCGGTGGCCGCCGCGCTGAAGGACGTCGGCCTGCCCGCCGACCTCGCGGACTACGCCGACTCCGACCGGTACGACACCGAGCTGCGCGCCTCCCACAAGGAGGGCATCGACAAGGTCGGCCAGGAGGTCGGCACCCCGGTCATCGCCGTTCCCGGCGCGGACGGCGAGCAGATCGCCTTCTTCGGCCCGGTCGTCACCCCCGCCCCCAAGGGCGAGGACGCGGCGAAGCTCTGGGACGGCACGCTGCTGGTCGCCTCCATCCCGGGCTTCTACGAGATCAAGCGGACCCGGACGCAGGGCCCGATCTTCGACTGACGTCGGCCGGGTCCGTCGCCGCGCGCACCCACGCACGTCCGTGGCCGCGCGTATCCGTACGGGGGAAGATGACCTCTATGCGGATACGCGCGGGCGAGGCGGCCGAAGCCGCCGCACTGACCGAACTGGCCCTCCGGTCGAAGGGCCACTGGGGGTACGACGCGGAGTTCCTGGCCGCCTGCCGCGAGGAGTTGACGGTCCACCCCGCGGATGTGGCGGCCCGGCGGACGGCGGTGGCCGAGGAGGACGGCCGGGTCCTGGGCTTCACCACCCTGGACGGAGAGCCGCCGAGGGGCGCGCTCGGCATGATGTTCGTCGAACCGGACGCCATCGGCAGGGGGGTCGGGCGACGGCTGTTCGCCCACACCATGGACGAGGCCCGCCGCCTGGGCTTCACCCGCCTCACCATCGACGCCGACCCGAACGCGGAGCGCTTCTACCGGGCCATGGGCGCGGTCCGGATCGGCGTCACCCCGTCCGGCTCCATCCCGGGCCGCGAACTCCCGCTGCTGGAGATCGCGCCGGCCTGAGGCGGGCCGACAACGGGCCGAGGGCCGACCTCCGGCCCGTTGTCGGTGGTGGGTCGTACGGTGAGAGGCATGCGTATCTCACCGGAAATGATCACGATCGACTGTGCCGACCCCCAGGCCCTGGCCGGCTGGTGGGCCGAGGCGCTGGGCGTCGAGGAGACGCCGCAGGACTACGACGCGTTCGTCGTCCTCGCGGCGACCCCGCTGGTCCTCGGCTTCCAGCGGGTGCCCGAGGCCAAGGCCGCCAAGAACCGGGTGCACATCGACTTCTCCTCACCCGACCGCCCGGCAGACGTGGAGCGCCTGGCGAAGCTGGGCGCGACCGTCGTCGGCGAGCAGTCGATGCAGGGCATGTCCTGGACGGTCCTCAGGGATCCGGAGGGCAACGAGTTCTGCCTCGCCGACGCCGGAAGCCACTGACCCGGAAGCCGCCAACGACCCGGAAGCCACTGACCCGGAAGCCACTGACCCGGAGGTCACCGGCGCTGGGCTCCGCTACTTGAGCCCGAGGACCTGCTCCAGCGGGTCGATGATGAAGTAGACCAGGAAGAGCGCGGCGGTGCCCCACAGCAGCCAGTGGACTTCGCGAGCCTTGCCCAGGCACGCCTTGATGACCACGTAGGCCACGAAGCCGGCGCCGATGCCGTTGGTGATGGAGTAGGTGAACGGCATGACGACGATGGTGAGGAAGGCCGGGATGGCGACGTCGTAGCGGTCCCAGTCGATGTGCTTGACCTGGGTCATCATCAGGAACCCGACCACGACGAGTGCGGGCGCCGCCGCCTGCATCGGCACGATCGTCAGGACGGGCGTGAGGAAGAGGGCGAGCGCGAACAGTCCACCGGTGATCACGTTGGCGAAGCCGGTGCGGGCGCCTTCGCCGACACCCGCGGCGGACTCGATGTACGTGGTGGCCGAGGACGAGGACGCGGCGCCACCGGCGACGGCGGCGGCGCCGTCGATGAGCAGGACGCGGCCGAGGCCGGGCACCTGACCCCGCTCGTCGAGGAGTCCGGCCTCCGCCGTGACACCGACGACCGTGCCCATCGTGTCGAAGAAGTCGGACAGGATGAGCGTGAAGATGAGCAGGACGACCGTCAACACGCCGACCTGGCCGAACGAACCGAACAGGTCGAACTGGCCCAGCAGCCCGAAGTCGGGTGCGGCGACCGGGTTGCTGGGAATCGAGGGCGAGGTCAGGCCCCAGGACTTGATGCGGGCGACCTCGTTGATGACGATGGCGACGACGGTCATCAGGACGATGCTGATGAGGATCGCGCCCTTGACCTTCCGGGCGACCAGAACGATCGTCAGGAGCACGCCGAGGCAGAAGACGAGCATCGGCCAGCCGGTGAGCGTGCCGGTGCCGAGCTGGACCGGCACGGTGGATTCCGCGACGTCGGGGATGCGGGTGACGAATCCGGCGTCCACGAAGCCGATGAAGGCGATGAACAGCCCGATGCCGACGCTGATGGCTTGCTTGAGGGGTTGCGGAATGGCGTGCATGATCGCCTCGCGCAGCCCGGTCACCACCAGAACACAGATCAGCAGCCCTTCGAGCACGATGAGGCCCATCGCGTCGTCCCAGCTCATCAGGGGAGCGATCTGGTAGGCGACGACGGCGTTGATGCCCAGACCCGCCGCCAGGGCCAGCGGGAGATTGCCGCCCACACCCATGATCAGCGTCATCACCGCCGCGACCAGAGCGGTGGCGGTGACCAGCTGCACGTTGTCCAGCTGCTTGCCGAACTTGTCCTCGGCCCCGCCGAGGATGATCGGGTTGAGCACCAGGATGTATGCCATCGTGAAGAACGTGGCGAATCCGCCGCGTATCTCCTGGAGGTACGTCGAACCGCGTTCACTGATGCGGAAGAACCGGTCGACGGCGCCCCCCGATCCGTCCGGTTTCGCGTCGGGCGGCGGGTTGGTCGTACTGGGGTGCATGACGGAGTCTCCTGAGCCTGCGAATGATGGGGAAGGGGGTTTTCGCCGGTGCTGCCCGATGTGGGTTGCAGGCGCTGTGCGAACGCACATGCGGCACCGTGCGAGCGGATCATACGCGGCAGCGGACGGACCGCAACTACCCGCGTAGAGCGTGTAGTTGGTCCCCTTTCGGCCCTGTGGCTTCCTACGGAATCAGCGGTGACCTTTTCCGCCAAACCGGCAGGCAGCCGACAGCGGGTATGGAATTGGCGGTGACAGCTCCCCTACGCTCCGTATGTGCACCCACCACTCCCCTTCAACGCGCGGGCAGCGCGCGCCTTGCGCGAGAAACTCGGGATGGCACCCGGTCATGTCGCCTACGGCATGCGCGCGTCCTTCGGCACGTCACACGTCGGGCCCGAGCATGTGATCGCGTGGGAGCGCGGAACCCATGTGCCGGACCCAACGGAATTCACCGCTCTGGCGGGCGCGTTGTGGTGCCGGCCCAGTGAACTCATGGGCCACCCGCGCACCTTGCTGGAGCACCGCATAGCGCGTGGCGTCCCGGCCGAGGAGGTCGCGCGCGCCACCGGTCTCACCCTCGACGCCTATCTGTCCATGGAGGAGGCCGGTCTGTGGGCCGGTGACAAACGGCAGTCCGTCAAGCTCGGCGAGGTCCTCGATCTCCCCCCGCGCGACTTCATCGCCATCACCAGGCTGGAGGAGGAGCTGGCCCGCCTCCTCACCGAGGCGGTCTCCACGCGCTGGCAGGCGCACATCCGCGACATCGCCAAGCTCGTCTCCATGGAGCGCCGCGACCTGAAGAGCCCCCTGTCCGCCATGCACCAGGAGTACCAGGGCCTCATGGCGGCCACCTTGAGCCGGGCCGGCGGCACCACGGCGTCCGGCGAGGACGGGCGCCGCTACGTCGAGAACATCGTCGACCACTTCTGGAGCCGGCTGCCGGGATCCTCCCGGGACTGACCCGACGGGGCTCGCGCGACCCGCCGGGCCCCACCGCCGCTACCGCGCGCCCCGCTCCGCCGCCTTCTTGAACACCTCGAAAACGGCCAGGTAGTTCGACCCGCCGTGGCCGTCCTCGATGGCCTGTGCAGCGATCTCCCGCATCAGCCGCGGCTGCCCGGCGTGCACGCCCTGCTCCTCGCAGGTGAGGGCGATGTGCTCCAGCGCGTTCAGGTTCATGTGCATGGTGCCGAGGTCGCCCGGGTAGTGGCCCGCGTCCAGATCCGGCGCCTGCTCGACGAGGGTCGCGTCCACCACCGTGGGCAGGAACCAGTTCACCGCGAGATCGGCGAACTCCGCGGCCCGTACGCCCGCCGAGCCGACGAGCGCGGTGGCGTGCAGGAAGCCGTTCATCGTCGCGTACATCAGGCCGAGCAGCGCCGCGTTGTGGAGCACCGCGAGCCCGGGATCGGAACCGAGGTACCGGGGGGCGCCCAGGCTCGCCAGCGTGGCCCGGTGGGCGTCGAAGACCTCGCGCGGACCGCTGAAGAGGAAGACGGATCCGGGGTCCCCGACGAGGGGCGGCGGCACCATGACCGCACCGTCCAGGTAGGTGACACCGCGTTCCGCCGCCCAGGAGGCCGCCGCGTGCGCCTCGTTCGGCGTACCGGAGTTGAGGTTGACCAGGGTCCGGCCCGCCGCCGCGTCGCCGGCGGGGTCGAGCACCTCGTACAGCGTCGCGTAGTCCTTGAGGCAGACGACGGTGAGAGGGCCGGCAGCCACGGCGTCGGCCACGGACGCCGCGAGCCGCGCGCCCCGGGCGACGAGATCCCGGGCCTTCTCCGGGGTGCGGTTCCAGACGGTGGTGGGATGGCCGTTCTTCAGCAGGGCTCCGGCGAGGGCGAGCCCCATGGGGCCGAGGCCGATCACGGTATCGGGGTTGTCCTGCGAGCGTGTTGAAGTCTGATGTGTCATGCGCAATAGGCTGCTGTCTCACACCGGTGAGAGAGTCAACCGAATGTGGTGGTCGTCATATGCGCATGGGTGAGTTCTCCCGACGGACGGGCGTCAGTCAGCGTCTGCTGCGCTACTACGAGGAGCAGGGCCTCCTGCGCCCGGCCCGTCGCCCGAGCGGCTACCGCGAGTACGAGGAAGCGGACGTCGTGACCGTACGGGGCATCCGCATGCTGCTGGCCGCCGGTCTCAACACGGCCGTCATCGCCGAGCTGCTGCCCTGCATGGTCGACGAGGACCGCATCCTGGAGCCCGCCTGCTCCAGCATGCTCCCCGACCTGCGCCGCGAGCGCGCCCGCATCGACGAGGCAGCCGCCGCCCTGCTGGCCGCCCGCGACCGGCTGGACGCGCTGATCGAGCTGACGGCCGAGGACGGTGTGACCGACGAGGAGGCGTGCGCGGCGGTGGCCGGCGGGCGCGACGGGGCCAGCCTGAGGTCGGCCTGAGCGGGCGGTCAGAGACGGTCAGAGACGGTCGGTGTCGGCGTCGCCGGAGGCTGCCCCGGCCGTGAGGCGCCGGACTTCGAGGTGCTCACCCGCCGGACGTGACCGGGGGGCAGAGATTGCTTCCCCCGGCCATGTCCGGGCGGCCCTTTCGCGCGTAGGCGCTCGCGGGTAGGCAGGGGTAAGTCCCGCCGCACCTCCGAGAGGCATCGCCATGCATACCCCCGCACGTGACAGTTCGACCGATGTCAGGGCGGGGCGTGCGGTCCGGCCCCGGCAGGCGGAGGAGGGGCAGGAGAGGCTGCCGTCCGGCGTCCCGGCTTCGTTGCTCGGGCTTCAGAGATCCTTGGGCAACGCGGCGGTGGCGCAGCTGATCGCCAGGGAGCGGGAGGACCGCGACGAGGGTGAGGGCGAGGACCGGCCGGTGCAGCGGGCGATGGCCCACCAGGTGCTGCGGTCGCCGGGGCGGCCGATGCAGGAGCCGTTGCGGCGGGAGATGGAGGGCCGGCTCGGCGCGGACTTCTCCGCCGTACGGATCCACGCGGATCCCGTCGCCCAGCGGTCCGCCGCCGAGGTCGGCGCGCGGGCCTACACCTCGGGCGAGCACGTGGTCGTCGGGGACGGCGGGAAGGACAGGCACACCCTCGCCCACGAGCTGACCCATGTCATCCAGCAGCGGCAGGGCCCGGTCGCCGGGACGGACACGGGGGACGGGCTGCGGGTCAGCGATCCCGGTGACCGGTTCGAACGCGAGGCCGAGGCCAACGCTTCACGGGTCATGGCCGCGCCCGCGCCCGTGCAGTGTGCCGAGGCCGAGGCGGGGACCCGCGATACGGCGTCCGCCTCCGGCGGCGGGGCGGTCGTCCAGCGCAAGGGGCACGATCCTCTGAAGCCGCGCCTCCCCGCCGAGGCGCCCCCCGCCGAAGGGCTGATGAGCAAGTTGAAGGCGCTGACCCGTACCCAGCCGGACCCGGGTGACGTCGTCATGGCGCAGGTGCGGGCCGCCGTGGTCGCCTACGACAGTGATGGGAAACGCGACCCCGCCTACTGCATGACGAAGCTTATGGACATCCAGGAGAAGATCGCGGAGGCCCGGACGGGGGCGAGCGAGGCCGTCCTGACCTTCCTGCGGAGTGCCAAGAGCGTCGTCGATGCGGAGTTGAACGTGGTTGCGCATCAGTCAGAGCGCGACCGCACCTTCCCGGACGGGGCGCTGGGCCCGTACGAGGCGATGACGGACACCGGCATGCTGTGGAACCGCGAGGAATGGCCCGACAGCTCCCATGCGTTCGGCATGAAGGGGGCGTCCTACTTCCGTGAGCTTTCGGAGCTGAACCGGGCGGGGATGGCCAAGGAGATCGCCGGGCGGGGCACACAGGACTGGGTCGCCGGTGTCGAGAACAAGCTGACGACCGCGCTGGACCGGAGCGTGCTGTGCCATTACACGACCGCGTCCCGGGCCGCGCAGATGGCCGGGGGACGGATGAAGTCGAAGAGCGAACTGCTCCGGGAGAACCCGAACGCGGAGAACAACTCGGAGGCGTACGACAAGCACGGCCTGGCCAACGAGGGCTTCGTCTTCTTCTTCCTGGAGGTGCCGGGCAGTCCCTTCCGCAGCACGCGTTTCAGCGGTGGCGAGGAGGCGGCCCGTATCGAGATCCCGCTGACCCAGTCCCCCCTCATGAGCCAGGGATGGCTGATGCTCAGCGACTTCGCCCAGCGCGACTACCCGACCGTACGGGCGAAGCCCGAGGACCCGGCGCAGACGCAGTCCAAGCTCCCCACACGCGAGGACGAGTTCTCGCCCGGCTTCTCGTTGCCGGTAAGGAAATTCGAGGCGGGAGCGGGCTCCGCCTCGATCAACATGAACCTGGCCGAGAAGGAGAGGGACGCGGAGCAGGACAACGAACGCAGGAGCCAGATCATCTTCATCATGAGCCAGGTGGCGGCCGACAAGTACAGCACCATGGCCTACGGGGGAACCCCCGGACCCGAGGCGGAGGTCTACCCCGAGAAGCTGCGTTCCAACACCCTGATGGGGAGCGACATCGTGCCGGGCCTCGTGGAGCGGGCCGTGGTGGAGATTCAGCGCCTCTCGGAAGTCAACCCGAAGCTCGCCGACGCCCTCAAGTCCATGTCCGGGGACGACCTGATGCAGTACCTGCTCAAGGATCTCCTGCGCCCGCAGGCGATGCTGCCGAACTCGGTCGACCTCAGCGCCAGCGCCGCCAAGGTGGTCCACCAGTCCGGCGCCCAGCCGGCAGCGGCCATGGCCTGACCGGAGGCGGCGGCGTCACCGGTCGCGTCGGGGGTCCTCACCGCCCGCGCCCGGCGCCGCCGCCTCCAGTTCCGCCACCGTGCCCGACATCACGGTACGGATGTGGCGCGTCAGGTGGTCCGCCGGCCAGTCCCACCAGGCCACCGCCAGCAGGCGCGCGATGTCCGCCTCCTCGTACCGGGTGCGGATCAGGCGGGCCGGGTTGCCGCCGACGATGCCGTAGTCCGGGACGTCCGAGACCACCACGGACCGCGAGCTGATGATCGCGCCGTGCCCGATGCGGACCCCCGGCATGATCACGGCCTCGTAGCCGATCCAGACGTCGTTGCCGATCACGGTGTCGCCCCGGTTGGGCAGGCCGGTCAGCAGGTCGAAGTGGTCCGACCAGGAGCCGCCGAGCGTCGGGAAGGGGAACGTGGACGGCCCGTCCATACGGTGGTTGGAGCCGTTCATGATGAACCGCACCCCCGTGCCGAACGCGCAGAACTTCCCGATCACCAGGCGCTCCGGCCCGTAGTGGTAGAGCACGTTGCGGGTCTCGAACTCCGTGGCGTGCTCGGGGTCGTCGTAGTACGAGTAATCCCCGGCCTCGATCAGCGGTGAGGTGACCAGGGGCTTCAGCTGCACCACGCGCGGCTGGCCGGGCATCGGGTGCAGGACGGTGGGATCGGCGGGGACGGGCGCGGGGGCAGATGTCATGAGGTCGCTTCCGGGGCGGGGTACGGGCGGACGGGCGTGGATCATCGTGGCATCCGGGCCTGGCGGAACGCGGGTATTTTCCCGCCGGCCCGGGCCGGGACGGCCCGCCGCCCCTGCTCGGCCCCCGTGCGCGGCCCCCTGCGCAGCCGCCCCTACGCGGCCACCGCCCCCGCCTCGCACCCCAGCCGGAACGGCTCCCCCTGCGACCAGTCCGCCGCCACTCCCCGCATCACCAGCGCGCTGTCCAGCACCGCGCTGCCCGGCGGGAAGCGGTCCAGGTCCTCGAAGAACGAGGACCGTACGGAACGGGGCCGGCCCGCCGTCACCTTCCAGGCGTCGGTGGACAGTTCGAGGACGTCCAGGTGGTCCCCGCCGGTGTTGGGGGAGAGGCCCCGGCTGCCGAGGCGGAAGAACTCCGACGCCTCCGCCAGGTCCGTGAACAGCCCGCTGCCGCGCAGTTCGTCGGCGGGCTCCACGGTCGCGTCCACCTCCACCTCGCCGTCCCGGGTCGCGAAGGCCACCCGTACGGAGTCGGCGTCCTCCCGCACCGTGAAGTCCGCGCGGCCGTGCTCGCCCGGGTAGATCCGCCCGCCCGCGAAGGCGTTGAGGCGGGAGGCGGTGTCGCGGCGCGGGATGTAGACGCCGCGCTCGACGCCGTCCGGCCCGTCCCACTCCACGGAGATCCGGTGCGCCGCGTTCTCGCTGGTCAGCCCGGTCGCGGCGGGGGCCCAGGCGGGGCGGACGCCACCGATCCGCAGCAGGCAGATCCCGGCCACCGCCTGGCCGCGCACCAGTTGGGGCCGCAGTGGGGCGGGGAGCAGGGCCGCCGCGACGTGAGGGTCGACCCGGTAGTTCACCAGGAGGCGGCGTTCGATGACGCTGGAGAGCCGGGCCCGGATCATGAGGCGTCGCCTTCCGGCGCGGAGCGCCACTTGGTGTTGCGGAGCACGATCTGCTCGGGGCACACGGCGCTGAGGAAGCGCCCCACGCACAGGGCGAGCCGTTCCTCGGCGAGGGTGTAGAGGATGCGGTTGGCGTCGCGGCGTTCCGTGACGAGCCCGGCTCCCTTGAGCACACCCAGGTGGCGCGAGATGGACGGGGCGCTGATCGGGAACCGGCTCGCGATCTCGCCGGCGGCCAGCTCGCCGCCCCGCAGATCCTCCAGGATCTGGCGGCGGGTGGGGTCGGCGAGCGCGCGGAAGGCGCTCGCCTCTTCGTCGGCGGGAAGGGCGGGTGAATCCATGTGTGCATGTTTAGCACATGAGCTAAGCAGCTAATCAGGTGCCATGGGGCAGCCGTTATGGGGCAACCCCATGGGAGAACCCCCGCGAGTCAGGTCCTCGCGGGGGCTCCCCGTTCATCCGCCTGCCGTGGTGAAGGTTGAGAAGACGATCACGAGGCAGGACGTCCGTGGTGGCGCGGTATGCCGGTCTCCGGTCAGGGGGCGAGCAGCAGCACGTCGGCGCGCTCCTTGGCGGCGGCGTAACGCTTCGCCACGTCCTGCCAGTTGACGACGCGCCACATCGCCTCGATGAAGTCCACCTTCTGGTTCTTGTACTGCAGGTAGAAGGCGTGCTCCCAGGCGTCGAACACGAGGACCGGGACCGAGCCCTGGCCGACGTTGCCCTGGTGGTCGTAGACCTGCTCGACGATCAGCTTCCCGCTCACGGGCTCGTACGCGAGCACGCCCCAGCCGGAACCCTGCGTGGTCGCCGCGGCCTTCGTCAGCTGGGACTTGAAGCCCGCGTAGGAGCCGAAGGACTCGGTGATCGCGTCGGCGAGGTCGCCCACGCCGTCCGCCGCGAGGGGCTCGCCGCCGCCGTCGCCGGTCATGTTGTGCCAGTAGATCGAGTGCAGGATGTGGCCGGAGAGGTGAAACGCGAGGTTCTTCTGAAGGCCGTTGATCGCGCCCCAGGCCTCCTTGTCGCGGGCCTCTTCCAGCTGCTCCAGGGTGTCGTTCGCACCCTTGACGTACGCGGCGTGGTGCTTGTCGTGGTGCAGCTCGATGATCTGCGGGTTGATGACCGGTTCGAGTGCCGCGTAGTCGTACGGGAGTTCCGGGAGCGTGTACGTGGCCATGATGCGAGCCCTCCGACTGCTGGGAATGCCGTCCAGTTGTTATTGCAAGTTATATGCAAGAGCAGGCTAACAGCAGGAGTGCTCCGAAGTGATCAGCCCTTCGGCCTAGGACTCGCGGCGCTGACCGTGGAATCCCGCCCTCTTCCTCCCGTTTGACCGGCAAAGGTGATTTGCTCCTTATTCCGTGCTGCGCCCACCGTCGCGCGTTTGGTCCCGCCGTTCCGGGGGACCCGGCCCAACAGCCGGGCGGTCCGGGGCCGGGACCACGGTCGCGTCGTCCGCTGCCCGCTCGCCCCGCTGATCAGGAGGACTTGATGGCACCCGCCGAAACGCCGAACGGCCCGAACGACGGTCGCGATCCGCGCCTTGCCCCGCCCCTCGCCGAAGCGGCGGGCTGGGGGCCGCTCGACGTCCGCGCCGTCGACACCGTGCGGGTGCTGGCTGCCGACGCCGTGCAGAAGGCGGGTCACGGTCACCCCGGCACCGCGATGAGCCTGGCCCCGCTGGCGTACCTGCTGTTCCAGCAGGTGATGCGGCACGACCCGGCCGACGACCAGTGGCTCGGCCGGGACCGCTTCGTGCTGTCCTGCGGCCACACCAGCCTCACCCTCTACATCCAGCTGTACCTGAGCGGCTACGGCATGGAGCTGACGGACCTGGAGGCGCTGCGCACCTGGGGTTCCGCCACGCCCGGCCACCCGGAGTACCGGCACACCAGGGGCGTCGAGATCACCACCGGGCCGCTGGGGCAGGGGCTGGCCTCCGCCGTCGGCATGGCCATGGCGGCCCGACGCGAGCGCGGCCTCCTCGACCCGGACGCCCCGGCCGGCACGAGCCCCTTCGACCACCACGTGTACGTCGTCGCCTCCGACGGCGACCTGATGGAGGGTGTGACGTCCGAGGCCAGTTCGCTGGCGGGACACCAGGAGCTCGGGAACCTGATCGTCTTCTACGACTCCAACCACATCTCCATCGAGGACGACACCGACATCTCCTTCAGCGAGGACGTCGCCGCCCGCTACGCCGCGTACGGCTGGCAGGTCCAGACGGTCGACTTCACCCGGACCGGCGACTACGTCGAGGACGTCGACGCCCTGCTCGCCGCGGTCGAAGCCGCGAAGAGCGAGCGCGGCCGGCCCTCCCTGATCCTGCTGCGCACGATCATCGGCTGGCCCGCGCCCACCAAACAGAACACCGGCAAGGCCCACGGCTCCGCGCTCGGCGACGACGAGGTCGCCGCCACCAAGAAGCTGCTCGGCTTCGACCCGGACGCCGACTTCGCCGTCGAGGACGACGTACTGGAACACGCCCGCGCGGTCGTCGGGCGCGGGGCCGATGCCCACCGCGCCTGGGAGCCCGGGTATCAGCAGTGGCGCTCCACCCACCCCGAGCGCGCCGAACTCCTCGACCGGCTGCGGGAGCAGAAGTTCCCCGAGGGCTGGGCCGAGAGCCTGCCCGTCTTCGCCCCGGACCCCAAGGGCATCGCCACCCGCAAGGCGTCCGGTGATGTCCTCTCCGCGCTGGCCCCCGTGCTGCCCGAGCTGTGGGGCGGATCGGCCGACCTCGCGGGGAGCAACAACACCACCATGGAGGGCGAGCCGTCCTTCGTGCCGGAGTCCAAGCAGACCGGCGAGTTCCCCGGCAACCCCTACGGCCGCACGCTCCACTTCGGCATTCGCGAGCACGCCATGGGCGCGATTCTCAACGGCGTCGCGCTCCAGAGCCTCACCCGCCCCTACGGCGGTACGTTCCTGATCTTCAGCGACTACATGCGCCCGGCCGTCCGGCTCGCCGCCCTCATGAAGCTCCCGGTCACCTACGTCTGGACCCATGACTCCATCGGCCTGGGCGAGGACGGCCCCACCCACCAGCCCGTCGAGCAGCTCGCCGCCCTCCGCGCGATCCCCGGCCTCGACGTCGTACGGCCCGCCGACGCGAACGAGACGGCCGTGTGCTGGCGCGCCGTCCTGGAGCACCACGACCGGCCCGCCGGTCTCGCCCTGACCCGGCAGCCGCTGCCCGTCCTGGAGCGGGGGGACGACGCCTACGCCCCCGCCGAGGGGGCCGCCCGGGGCGGCTACGTACTCGCCGACAGCCGGGGCGGGACGCCCGACGTCATCCTCGTCGCGACCGGGTCGGAGGTTCACATCGCGCTGGAGGCAAGGGAGTTGCTGGCCGCCGAGGGGCATGACGCGCGCGTGGTCTCCCTGCCCTGCCGCGAATGGTTCGCCGAGCAGCCGTACGCCTACCAGGACGCCGTCCTTCCGCCCGAGGTCCGGGCCCGGGTCAGCGTCGAGGCCGCCGTCGCCCAGGGCTGGCGCGACGTCGTGGGGGACGCGGGCCGCATGGTGAGCCTGGAGCACTTCGGCGCGTCCGCCGCCTACGAGCGCCTGTACGAGGAGTTCGGCATCACGCCCCGGGCGGTCGCCGACGCCGCGCGGGAGAGCATCCGCGCGGCCGCGGGACCCGTCCGGCCCGGCGGGGAGCGCCCCGGCGCGGCCCCGGTCGAGGGAGGCACCGGGGACGTCGGCTAGACGACCTCACTCCCACCAGCCCATCACCATCTCCGTTGTTCACCCCACAGAGGAGCCCCATGTCCCCCGCACGTACTCCCCGCTACACCGTCCCCGGCCTCGGCGTCGACGAGGGCCGACAGGTCATCGAGCTCCTGACGCTGCGCCTGCACGCGCTCAACGACCTCGCGCTCACCCTCAAGCACATCCACTGGAACGTCGTCGGCCCGCACTTCATCGCCGTCCACGAGATGCTCGACCCGCAGACCGCAGCCGTACGCGACATGGCCGACGCCGCCGCCGAGCGCATCTCCGCCCTCGGCGGCGAGCCGAACGGCACCCCGGGCGCCCTGGTCAGGGAGCGCACGTGGGACGACTACAGCGTCGGGCGCGCCGACGCCATCGCCCACCTCGGCGCCCTGGACCTCGTCTACACGGGCGTCATCGAGAGCCATCGTGAGGCGGTCGAGAAGGCCGGCGAGATCGACCCCGTGACCGAGGACCTGCTCATCGAGCACCTGCGCGGTCTGGAGCAGTTCCAGTGGTTCGTCCGGGCCCACCTGGAGTCCGGCTCCGGCACCCTGGCGAACGCCGACGCCGACACCGAGGAGGAGGCGGCCGAGGCGGCGTCGCCGAAGCGGGCCGCCGCCAAGCGCACCTCCGCCAAGAAGACGGCGCCGCCCGCCCCGGCGAAGAAGACCGCCAAGAAGGCGGTCAAGAAGACCACGGCGAGCAGGCGCACCACCCGCTGAGGAGGCCCGGGCCCTGGACGAGACGGTTCAGGGCCTTCGGCCGCGGAAGGTGCGGCGCAGGTCGCTCACCCACGCGTCCGGGTTCTCCCAGGGGATGAAGTGACCTCCGTGGTCATGGGCGTTGACGTTGACGTGGTTGAACCAGTCGGCCTGCGGGCCGTTCTCGAACGCCCGGACGCGCTCGTCGGCGGTGTGGACGCCGGGAGGGTTCTCGTACGTGACGAGCGTGAGGCCGACCGGGGCCCGCACGACCGGGGTGCGGCCGTGGGACGGGGCCCAGGGGTAGCGGTTGGCGTTGGCGTAGTAACGCATCGACGTGGCGATGGAGTTGTTCGCCCAGTAGATCGTCGCGTGGGTGAGCAGGTCGTCCTCGCTGAAGACGGACGCGAGGTCTCCGCCGTTGTCGCTCCAGGCGTTCCACCGCTCCAGCAGCCAGGCGAGCAGCCCGGCGGGGGAGTCGCTGAGCCCGTGGGCCAGGGTGGCGCCGTCGAGCATGTGTACGGCGAGGTGCGGCGCCCAGCGGCGGTCCTGCTCGACGATGCGGGCGCGGACGTCGGCGGGCTGCTCGTCGGTGAGGGGCCGGTTCCGGGCGAAGTCCCAGGCGCGGGGGCCGGTGAAGAAGTCGAGCGGCAGCCCGGAGCCGATGTGGACGCCGTACAGCTCGTCGGCGTACTTGTGGCCGAGCTGGCTGGAGACGAGCCCGCCGATGTCGCAGCCCCCGGCGGCGTACTTCTCGTACCCCAGCGTCTCGGTCATCAGGGTGTGCCAGAGGTCGGCCACCTTCCAGAAGTTGACGTCCGGGAAGCCGGTGAGCGGGCCGGGGAAACCGAAGCCCGGCAGGGACGGCACGATGACGTCGAACGCGTCGGCCGGGTCGCCGCCGTACGCCGCCGGGTCGGCGAGGGGGCCGATCACCTTCGACCAGTGCCAGAACGTCCACGGCCAGCCGTGGGTGAGGATCAGTGGGACCGGGCGGGGGCCCCGGCCGGGCTCACGCATGAAGTGCACGGGGACCCCGCCGACGCTCACCCGGTACTGCTCGTGGGCGTTGATGGCGGCCTCGGCCGCGCGCCAGTCGTAGCCGTCCCGCCAGTGGGCGACCAGCTCACGCAGACTGCGGTCCGGAACGCCGTAGGACCCGTCCTCGTTCCCCTCGTCCAGTGGCGGTCGGGTCCGTGCGAGACGGGCACGCAGGTCGTCGAGGACCTGGTCGGACACATGGATCGGGGTGGGCTCCAGGGGGAAGACGTGCGGGGCGCTCATGGCGTGGTCCCTTCCGGGCAGGAGGAAGCGCTGTTGCCGGAACGTTTCCACATCCCCCCGCCCGGCGGGAGTCACGCCCGCAGGTCGTCCCTGGCCTGCGCCGCCAGGTCCGGGAAGTCCGTCACCACCGCGTCCACGCCCTGCCCGTAGTGGAAGGCGTACTCGGCGAACGCGTCGCCGAAGGCGGTGGGCGCACTGCCCCGGCGGTACGCGGCCGGGAGGTACTGGTTCTCCGCCCGGAAGGTGTACGCGCCGACCTTCAGGCCCGCCGCGTGCGCGTCCGCCAGCAGGGTGCTCGGCGGGACGAGCGAGGACTTGTCCGGGCCGATCCACTGCGCGTACGAGGCGATCTCGCGCAGTCCGGCCGGGGTCATCATGTCCCGGTAGGAGGTCCCGTGCCCGTATGGGCCGCCGCTCGTGCCCAGCGCCTGCCACAGCGGGAGGCCGAGGCGGGCCGCGGCCACCCGGCGCAGGCTCGCGGGATCGAAGGACTGGACGACGCAGTCCCGGGCGGTCAGCCGGTTCCGGCGGATCACCCGGATCAGCTCCTCCTCCAGCGGCAGCCCGATCGAGCGGAAGTACGCCGGGTGCTTCGTCTCCGGGAACACCGCGATCCGCCGGCCCGACCCCCGGGAGAGCCGCCGGGCCAGGTCGACCACCTCCTGGAAGGTCATCACCGAGCCCCGCCCGTCGAAGACCGTGTTGCGGTCGCGGACCAGCGGAAGCCGTTCCACGGTGCGCAGCGTCCGCAGCTCCCGCAGGAGGAAGTCCTCGGTGAACCAGCCGGTCACCGCCTTGCCGTCGACGGTCTTCGTGGTGCGGCGGTCCGCGAACTCGGGGCGGTCGGCGACGTCCGTCGTCCCGCCGATCTCGTTCTCGTGCCGCACGACCAGGACGTGGTCCTTCGTCGGCACGAGGTCCGGCTCGATCCAGTCGGCCCCGGCCCGGACGGCATAGGTGTACGCGTCGGCGGTGTGCTCGGGCCGCCAGCCGGCCGCCCCGCGATGCCCGATGACCAGGGGGCCCGACGGGCGGTGGGGGCCCCGGCCGGCGGGGGCGGGGGCGGCGACGGCCGGGGCGGTGGCCGCGGCGGTGACGGCGGCGGTGGCCAGGAGGATCGAACGACGCCTGGGGGCAACGGACATGACGGCTCCTCGGGTGGGTGGAGCCACCACGGAAGCGAGGGCGGATGACGGCCCGGCGTACGGTACCCGGCCCTGCGATGTCCTGTTGGCCACGGGTGCGCGCGGCGCCGGAACTGCACACGGGAACGCCGGACGCCGAAACGCCGGGCTCCGCCCCGATCGTACGAGGAGGAGCCCGGCGTTCGTGGAGGGCGCCCGGAAACCGCTGCCGCGAGGTGCCCGGGAACCGGTAACGCGATGCGGTAGGGAACGGGTAACGCGAGGCGGTCGGGAGCGGGAGCTACTTCCGCTGCGCCGGGGTCACGGCCGTGCCGTCGCCGCCCTCGGCGCCGCTCCCGCCGTCGCCGCCCCGTCGCCGCTGACGTACGAGGCCGATGCCGATCAGCACCACGGTCAGTGCTCCCGTGGCCAGCAGCTGGTCCCGGGTGTCGGGCTGGCGGAGCATCAGCAGGAAGATGCCCACCATGGCCGCCAGGGCGACGATCGTGCCGACGGGGAAGAACCACATCCGCACGACCAGCTTCTCGGGCGCCTCCCGCTCGGTGCGGCCGCGCAGGATCAGCTGGGAGGCCGCGATGAAGATCCACACCACCAGGATCACCGCGCCGATCATGTTCAGCAGCCACGGGAAGACGTCGTCGGGCCGCCAGTAGCTGAGCAGCACGCACGCGAAGCCGAAGACCGAGGAGAACAGCACGGCGTTGCGCGGCACCCCGGAGGAGATCTTCCCGAGGACGGCGGGACCCTGACCGCGGGCGACCAGCGACCGGGCCATGCGGGACGCGCCGTAGATGTTGGCGTTCATCGCGGAGAGCAGGGCGACGAGGATGACCACGTTCATGATCTGCGCGGCCGACCCGATGCCGAGGTGGTCGAGCATCGCGTAGAACGGGCCGACCTCGGCGACCTTCGGGTCGTCCCAGGGGACCAGCGTGACGATGACCGCCATCGAGCCGATGTAGAACACCGCGATGCGCCACATCGCCGTACGGACCGCCTTCGCGACGCCCCGCACCGGGTTCTCCGACTCGGCCGCCGCGATGGTGACGGTCTCCAGACCGCCGTAGGCGAAGACGGAGGCGAGGAGCCCGATGATGAACCCGTCCATGCCCTGGGGGAGGAAGCCGCCGTCCCCCGTGAGGTTGGACAGGCCGGGCGCCTCCGTGTCGGGCAGGACGCCGAGGATCGCCAGCAGGCCGAGCACCAGGAACAGCGTGATCGCGATGACCTTGAGCGCGGCGAACCAGAACTCGAACTCGCCGAAGTTCTTCACGGCGGCCAGGTTCGTCCCGAGGAAGATCACCATGAACAGGGCGACCCACGCCCACTCCGGCGTCCCCGGCAGCCAGCCGCTGACGATCTGCGCGGCCCCGATGCCCTCCAGGCCCACCGCGACGCAGAGCAGGAACCAGAAGGACCAGCCCGCGGTGAACCCGGCCCAGGGGCCGATCGCCCGCTCGGCGTGCACGGAGAAGGAACCGGACGCCGGATTGGCGGCCGACATCTCGCCGAGCATGCGCATCACCATCATGACGAGCAGCCCGGAGATGGCGTACGCGACGATGATCGAGGGCCCCGCGGCGGCGATCCCGGCACCCGAGCCGACGAACAGCCCGGCGCCGATCACCCCGCCGAGGGCGATCATCGAGAGGTGACGCTGTTTGAGTCCGTGGGTGAGCGCGGAGTCCGCCGAGGGGCCGGCGGGGGCCGCGGAGTCAGCGGTGGGGGGAGACGCGGAGGTCCGAGGCATGGACGGGCTCTGTTCGGTAGCTGAGACAGGGGATGAGCCCACAGTCTGAGCACCCCCACCGCTCACAGGGAACAGGTGTCCGCTATACGGTCACCAGGCTCACACAAGGTGTGCACCCGCCTACCGGTCGGTAATCGTCGGGTTCCCGCGCTGCTCCCGCCGCTGCCGCCCCACCGCCACCAGGAGCACCAGCGCCGTCGCCCCGGCCGACCACAGCACCTGCGGGCGCGCCGCCTCGTCGGTCAGCATCAGCACCAGCACCCCGAACAGTCCGGCCAGCGTCACCCAGGTCAGATACGGGAAGCACCACATCCGCAGCGTGAGCGCCTCGGGGGCCTCCTGCTCCAGCCGGGCGCGCAGCCGCAACTGGGAGGCGGCGATCAGCGCCCACACGAACAGCAGCACCGCGCCGACGGAATTGAGCATGTAGAGGAACACCGTGTCCGGCCACAGCAGGTTGAGCAGCACGGAGACGAAGCCGAAGGCCACCGAGGCCAGCACCGCCCGGCGCGGCACACCGCCCGCCGTCTCCCGCGAGCCCTTGCCCGCTGTCTCCCGCGAGCCCCCGCCCGCCGTCTTCCGTGAGCCCCCGCCCGAGACCTTCAGCAGCCCGCGCGGGGCCTCCCCGCGCTCCGCCAGCGAGAAGATCATGCGGGAGGAACCGTACAGATTGGCGTTGAGCGCCGAGAGCAGCGCCACGAACACCACGATGTTCATGATCTGCCCGGCCGACGGCACCCCGATCGCGTCCAGCACCTTCACGTACGGGCTCAGCCCCGCCCGCTGCGCGGTCCACGGCAGCACGGTCACGATCACCAGCATCGAGCCGACGTAGAAGAAGAGGATGCGCACCACCGCGCTGCGCACCGCACGCCCCACCGCGCGCGCGGGGTCGTCCGTCTCGGCGGCGGCGATGGTGACGACCTCAAGACCGCCGAAGGCGAAGACCACGGTCAGCACGCCGGAGACGACCCCGCTCCAGCCGTTGGGCAGGAAGCCGCCCCGGCCGGTCAGGTTGGTCATCCCGACCGGGTCCGTGTCCGGGAGCCAGCCGAGGACGGCCAGCAGCCCGAGCACCAGAAAGACCACGATCGCGCCGACCTTCAAGGAGGCGAACCAGAACTCGAACTCGCCGAAGTTCTTCACCGCCGTCAGATTCGCCGCGGTGAACACCACCATGAACAGCAGCACCCACGCCCACGGTTCGACGCCCGGCACCCAGCCATGGGCGATCTGCGCGGCCGCCGTCGCCTCCACCGCGAGGACCACCACCAGCAGGAACCAGTACAGCCAGCCGACACTGAACCCGGCCCACCGCCCGAGCGCCCGCTCGGCGTGCACCGAGAACGAACCGGAGGCGGGCATCGCGGCGGACATCTCGCCCAGCATCCGCATCACCAGCATCGCGAGCGCCCCCGCGATCAGGTACGAGACGACGATGGCGGGCCCCGCCACCGCGATCCCCGCGCCGGAGCCCACGAACAGCCCCGCCCCGATCACCCCGCCGAGCCCCAGCATCGTCAGATGACGCTGCTTGAGACCGGGCGACAGCGGCTCGGCCGGAACGGCGGAGGAGGGAGGAGGAGAAGCCGGGATGGGGGGAGGTGCCTCGTGCATGGGGGAGGGGTCACTCTCGGATCAGCGAGCCGCGACGGGTCGTGGCGGGTCGTATCACGTCGTTCGGGGGGCCGACCAGACGAGCTGATCGTTTATGGGGAAGCTACAGTCTCACCGATCGCCGCCCTCTCCGCCAAAATGCACCGAGGCGCCCCTCACCTCCGTGACGAGCGTCACGCGGGAGAGTGATTGCGGCCCGGTCTTTGTGCGAATCCCACCAAGGCATCAACCGCCGCTTTGTGGGCGGCTGATGGTGATCGAGCGTTAACCCGTGGGCTAACGTCGGCGGGAGCCCGACCCCACCCTGCCCGGCGGGGGCCGTCCCGGCCCACCTGCCCTCACCTGCGGAGTCCCGATGAGCACTGCTGCCGCCCCCGTCCGCTCCGGAGCGGTCCTCGCCGACCTGCTGCCCGCAGCCCGGCACCGCTACGCCGTGGACGCGGCCCTCGTCCTGGGCGGCGCCGCCCTGACCGGCATCGCGGCCCAGATCGCGCTCCCGGTCCCCGGCTCCCCGGTCCCGGTCACCGGCCAGACCTTCGCCGCGCTCCTCATCGGCACCGCGCTGGGCGCCCGCCGCGGCTTCCTCTCCCTCGCGCTGTACGCCCTCGTCGGCATGGCCGGCATGCCGTGGTTCGCCGAGGCCTCCTCGGGCTGGTCGATACCGTCCCTGGGCTACGTCTTCGGCATGCTCCTGGCCGCCACGGTCGTCGGCGCCCTCGCCCGGCGCGGCGGCGACCGCTCGGTGCTGCGCACCGCGGGCACGATGGTCCTCGGCTCCGCGATCATCTACGCCATCGGCGTGCCCTACCTCGCGCTGTCCACCGGGATGTCGCTGAGCGCCGCCGTCGCCGCCGGACTCGTCCCCTTCCTGATCGGCGACGCCCTCAAGGCGGCGCTGGCCATGGGGCTCCTGCCGACCAGCTGGAAGCTGCTGGGCCACCGCGGCTGACCCCCGCTCAGCCCTCGTAGGACCCGCCGAAGAGGCCCGCCGGATCGAACTGGAAGACCAGACCGGCGAGCCTCTTCGCCGTTTCCGGCTCATGGAAACCGGCGGTACGGTCCCCGCCGCCGAAGGAGAAGTTCAGCGACCGCCCCCGCACGAGCGGCCCCAGCACCTCGGACACCTCCCCGTACAGCGAGCGCACCGCCGCCACGTCCGTCCCGTCCAGCGGCGACAGCAGCCGCAGCAGGAAGCCCGCGTCCCGGTACGGCACCGCGTTCGCCGCCTCCGGCCGCCCGGCCAACGCCCCGCCGAGATGGTTGAGCTGCACCACCGTCATCATCGGGGCCCCGGGCCCGGTCAGCTCCAGCACCCGGGCCGCCCGCCCCGCGTCCAGCCCCCGGAGCACCAGCCCCTCCCCGTAGTACGCGTGCGGGAACGGCGGGTCGCTGTGGATGGTGGGGCTCTCGGCGTACGGCATCTCCCGCAACGAGTCCGCGAGCACCGGACCGATGCCCCGCAGGGGGGCCACCAGCCGCTCTCCCTCGGCCGCGTCCCCCGTGAAGGCGACCCGCACCGAGATGACGTACCGCCCGCGCAACCCCTCGGGCAGTTGGGGCAGGTCCGGGTAGACGAGCGCGGCCGACGACGACGTCAGGGAATCCGGCACGGTCCGGGTCCACTCCAGATAGCGGTCCGCCACCTCGGCCGCCCGCTCCCCGGCGAACGCGATCGAGCCCCCGTACAGCCGCTCCACCGCCACCAGGCCGATCTCCAGGGCCGTCACCACCCCCAGCCGGTGACCGCCGCCGCGCAGCCCCCAGAACAGCTCCGGCTCGCGCTCCGGCGTGACCCGGCGCGGAACCCCGTCGGCGGTCACCACCTCCAGCGCCCGCACATGGTCGGCGGCGTACCCGAACTCCCGGGCCAGGATGCCCAGCCCGCCGCCCAGCGTGTACGCGACCGCGCCCACCGAGGGCGACGAACCGTTGAGCGGGGCCAGCCCGTACGGGGTCGCCGCCGCGGTCACCGCGCCCCAGGTCGCGCCCGCGCCGATCCGGGCCGTGCGGCGGACCGGGTCGACGGCGACGGAGTCCAGGGCGCGGGTGACGACGAGGACGCTGCCCTCGACCGCCCCCGGCAGCCCGTGGCCGGTGGCGTGCGCGGCGATGGGGAGCCCGCGCGCGGCGGCGTACGCCACGGCCTCCCGTACGTCGTCGGGGGTGGCGGCCTCGACCAGCCGGCCGGGCCGGATCGGGAAGCCGGTCTGGAAGGTGGCGGGTGTGGGTCCGGTGGACCAGGAGGACATGGGGGAGGCTCTCCTTCGCTCGCGTGTCGGCGGTGCGAGGAAGAGCCTCCCCGGGAAACCTGACAACCTCTGTCAGGTATCGGTCGAACGGGTGCGGTTCATCTGCGGATCACTTGGCGACGGCCTTGCGGCCGCGCATCTCCCGGACCAGCGAGACGCCCACCACCAGGGCCGCGACCAGCAACGACAGCACGACCTGCTCGCGGGCGGCGTCGTCGGTCAGCATGTAGACCAGGACGAAGGAGATCATCGCGATCGTCGCCCAGGTGAGGTACGGGAAGAGCCACATCCGTACGACCAGCTTGCCGGGGGTCTCGCGCAGGATGATCCCGCGCATCCGCAACTGGGTGAAGCAGATGACCAGCCACACGAAGAGCGCGACCGCGCCGGAGGAGTTCAGCAGGAACTGGAACACCGTGTCGGGCCACTGGTAGTTGAAGAACACCGCCACGAAGCCGAAGACGACCGAGGACAGGATCGCCGCCTGCGGCACACCGCGCTTGTCGACCTTGGCGAAGGCCTTCGGCGCGTCGCCCCGCTCGCCGAGCGAGAACGCCATCCGGGAGGCGGTGTAGAGGCCGGAGTTGAGGCAGGACAGCACGGCCGTCAGCACGATGAAGTCCATGACCTGCCCGGCGTGCGGGATGCCGATCACGTCGAGGGCGGCGACGTAGCTGCCCTTCTCGACGATCGACGGGTCGTTCCACGGCAGCAGCGTCAGCACCACGAAGATCGAGCCGAGGTAGAAGACGGCGATACGCCAGATCACGCTGTTGGTGGCCTTGGAGACGGCCCGCTGCGGGTCCGACGACTCGCCGGCGGCCAGCGTCACGATCTCACTGCCCATGAACGAGAAGACGACCATCAGCACACCGGTCAGGATCGCGCCCGGCCCCTCGGGGAAGAACCCGCCGCTGTCCGTCAGATGCGCCAGACCCGACCCCGCGTGGTCCGACCCGGGCAGGAAGCCGAAGACCGCGAGGAAGCCGATGACCACGAACGCGCCGATCGCCACGACCTTGATCCCGGCGAACCAGAACTCGAACTCGCCGTAACTGCCCACCGAGACCAGGTTGGTGGCGGTCAGCACGACCATCACGATCAGCGCCCAGGCCCACTGAGGGACCCCCGGGATCCAGCTCTCCAGGATCTTCGCGCCCGCCGTCGCCTCGACGGCGAGCACCACGACCCAGAAGAACCAGTAGAGCCAGCCGATGGAGAAACCGGCCCAACGGCCGAGGGCCTGGTCGGCGTAGGCGGAGAAGGAGCCGGAGCTCGGCCGGGCGGCGGCCATCTCGCCGAGCATCCGCATCACGAGGACGACCATCAGGCCGACCATCGCGTACGACAGCAGAATCGCCGGACCCGCCGCCGCGATGCCCGCGCTGGAACCCACGAAGAGCCCGGCGCCGATCACACCGCCGATCGCGATCATCGAGAGGTGGCGGTTCTTCAGACCTGCCTGAAGCCCGCCCGACGAGTCCGGCCGGTCCGGCTCACCGGGCTCCTGGCCCGGCTTCGCCAGCGTCGTCTGCGACGTCATGGGGGGAATCCTTACGTTTGGTGCGTGAGGGTGCGCCCTGCTCCGCCGTGGGGTGGTGCGAAGACAGGACCACGCATTCAAGCCCGGAAAGAGGTGGAAGTGGAACCCCCTCTTCCGGATCGTTTGCCTGATCGTTGCCCGCACGGTGTTGACCCCGGCGAGCACGGCGGGAGGCCCCGACCCCGCTGACCGATACCCCGCGAAGTTCGTGCCACACTTCGCACCATGCGCGTGTACCTCGGATCCGACCATGCCGGCTACGAACTCAAGAACCACCTCGTCGAGTGGCTCGGCGCCCACGGCCACGAGGCCGTCGACTGCGGCCCCCACATCTACGACGCCCAGGACGACTACCCGCCGTTCTGCCTGCGCGCCGCCGAGAAGACGGCCGCCGACCCGGACAGCCTCGGCATCGTGATCGGCGGCTCCGGCAACGGCGAGCAGATCGCCGCCAACAAGGTCACGGGCGTCCGCGCCGCACTGGCCTGGAGCGAGCAGACCGCCGCCCTCGGCCGCGAGCACAACGACGCCAACGTCGTCGCCATCGGCGGCCGGATGCACACGGTCGAGGAGTCCACGAAGTTCGTCGAGATCTTCCTCAACACGCCGTACTCGAACGAGGAGCGCCACACGCGCCGCATCGAGATGCTCGCGGCGTACGAGAACACCGGCGAGCTCCCCCCGATCCCCGCCCACCACCCGCAGCAGGGCTGACCCACCCTCCTCCCTCCCCCTGTGCCGCCGGGTCCCGGACCCGGCGGCACGGCCATGCCGCCGCCCGGCCCGGCCCTCGAACCACCGCCCGCCCATCCAGCAGGAGCCCCGCCGTGCCCGAGGGACACACCATCCGCCGCCTCGCCGACGACCACGCCGTACGGTTCGCGGGCGCGCCGGTACGGGTGAGCAGCCCACAGGGCAAGTTCGCCGACAGCGCGGCCCTGCTCGACGGGCGGACCCTGACCGCCACCGACGCCCACGGCAAACACCTCTTCCTCGGCTTCGGCGACACCGGCTGGGTCCACATCCACCTCGGACTCTTCGGCAAGCTCGGCTTCGGCGCCGCCCCGCCCCCGCCGCCCACCGACACGGTCCGCCTCCGGCTGGTCAACGCCGGCCACCACGCGGATCTGCGCGGACCCACCACCTGCGCCCTGATCACCGAGCCCGAGAAGCGCGCGATACACGAGCGGCTGGGCCCGGACCCGCTGCGCGGCGACGAGGACGGCGAGCGCGCCTGGCAGCGCGTCTCCCGCAGCCGGACCACCGTCGCCGCCCTGCTGATGGACCAGAAGGTCATCGCGGGCGTCGGCAACGTGTACCGCGCCGAGGTCCTCTTCCGCCACGGCATCGACCCGTACCGCACGGGCAGGGACCTCACCCGCGCCGAGTGGGACACGATCTGGGCGGACCTGGGGGAGTTGATGCGCGAAGGCGTGCGGAACAACCGGATCGACACCGTCCGCCCCGAGCACCTCCCCGAGGCCATGGGCCGCCCGCCCCGCGAGGACGACCACGGCGGCGAGGTCTACGTCTACCGCCGTGCGAACCTTCCCTGCCACATCTGCCGTACGGAGATCCGCACCGCGGACCTGGTCTCCCGCAACCTCTTCTGGTGCCCCCGGTGCCAGCCGCCGGGACCCTCCGGCGACTGACGTCCCAGCCCCACGCATCCGTGTCATATGCCACGCGAAAACGGTTCCCGCCGCGTGGACGCCCCCATTCCGAGCGCATTGTCACCGGGGTCCCCCTGCACCGGAGGCGTTCGGGTCGATAAGGTCCCGGCAATGGCCCGTAGCGGAGGAGTAGACGACTTCGGGGCCCGGTGGCGCAGAAACCTGCACCGGGCCCGCATCGGCCTGCGCAGATCCGGGGTCGACTACTTCCGCGGCGACGGCTCCGACTGGATCGCCCTGGCCGGCCTGCTGCTGACGATCCCGGCCATCACCCTCGCCACCGTCGCGAGCCCGGTCTGGATCGACCCGGCCGCCCTCGCCCTGCCCATCGTGGCGGGCGGCCTCCTGCTGCGCCCCGCCAGCCTGCTGGGCCTCTACGCGACGGCCGCCGGCGCCCTGATCGTCGAGGCGCTCACCCTCGGCCCGTACCTGGACGGCCCCGCCCGGGTCACTCCCGGCACGGTGCTCACCGTCGCCGCCTGCGGCTTCTTCGGGCTGATCCTGGCCCAGTTCCGGGCCCGGGTCGGCGTGCCCTGGCGGCGTGGCGGCACGATGCTCTTCGACCTGCGCGAACGTATCCGGGTCCAGAGCGCCCTGCCCCGGCTGCCCCAGGGCTGGCACCGCGAGATGGCCCTGCGCCCGGCCGGCGGCCAGTCGTTCTCCGGGGACTTCGTCGTCGCGGCCCGCACTCACGGGGGCCGCACCCTGGAGGCCGTCCTCACCGACGTCTCGGGCAAGGGCATGGACGCGGGCTCCCGGGCCCTGCTGCTGTCCGGCGCCTTCGGCGGGCTGCTCGGCTCGCTGCCCCCGCACGCCTTCCTGCCCGCCGCCAACGGCTACCTGCTGCGCCAGGACTGGGACGAGGGCTTCGCCACCTCGATCCATCTGGTGCTGGACCTGGAATCGGGCGACTACGAGATCTTCTCCGCAGGCCATCCGCCAGCCCTCCAACTCCACGCGGGCACGGGCCAGTGGGAGGAGAAGTCCGGGGAGGGGCCCCTGCTCGGCGTCTACGACGGGGCCGAGTTCGACGCGGTGAAGGGATCGCTCGCGCCCGGCGACGTACTGATGCTGTTCACCGACGGACTCGTGGAGGCCTCCGACCGGGACATGTCCGAGGGCATCGACCGGCTGACGGGCGAGGCCGACCGCTATGTCTCCACCGGTTTCGAGGGCGCGGCCTGGCATCTGATCGAGGCCTGCGCCAAGGACGTCAACGACGACCGGGCCCTGCTGCTCCTCTCCCGCCGGGCCTGAGCGCCCTTCGGCCGGGACGCCGAACGGCGGAGAGGCGCCCGTCACCCGGAGGCCGGGTATCGGGGCGCCTCTCCGCCGTTCGCTGCCGCTCAGACCGACACCGATACCTGTTTCCGGTCCTGGTCGTCGTCCTTCCGGCGGCCGCCCGGAAGGACGCGGGCCAGCCAGTGGGAGCGTCCGGCGGCCAGTGGCGCGAGGACGGCGAGCAGGAGGACGTAGCCGGCGATGAACGGCGAGAGCCGCTCGTCCAGTCCGGCGGCCGCCGCCATCGTGGCCAGGATGAGCGCGAACTCGCCGCGGGCGACCAGGGTGGTGGCGATGTTGGACGTGGCCTGCGCGCCGAAGGAGTACACCTTCGCCGCCGCGAGCCCGGCCGCGATGTTCATGGCGAGCGTCAGCACCACGGCGGCCAGCACCGGCCACAGCACGCTCGGGAGGTCGCCCGGGTCGATGGAGAGGCCGAAGGCGAAGAAGAAGATCGCCCCGAACGCGTCGCGGAGCGGGTGGACGAGCTTCAGGATGCGGTCGGCGGACGAGGTGGAGCCGAGCATCAGGCCGACCATGAACGCACCGATCGCGTCGGCGACGCCGAACATCTCGGAGACACCGGCGACGAAGACGGCCACGCCAAGGAAGGAGATGACGAGCAGCTCGTCGTCCTTGGTGTTCATGAGTCTGCCGATGAGCTTCGTGCCGAACCGGGCCGCCAGGGCGAGCAGCAACAGGAAGCCGAAGGCCTTGCCGCCGTCGAGCAGCGCGGCCGAGAGGCTGTCCGCACCGGACAGGATCGGCTGGAGGGCGGCGAGGTACAGGGCGAGGAAGACGTCCTCGACGACGATGATGCCGAGGATCGGCCGGGTCTCCGGATTCCCGATGCGCCCGAGGTCCACCAGGATCTTGGTGACGATCGCGGACGAGGAGATGCCGAGGACACCGGCGAGGACCAGTGCCTCCGCCGTGCCCCAGCCCAGCGCGAAGCCGAAGGCGAGACCGGCGCCGACGTTCAGCAGGAGGTACGTCCCGCCGGCGATGGCCATCTTCCGGCCGCCCGTCCTGAGGTCGTCCATGTGGAACTCGAGCCCCAGGTAGAAGAGCAGGAGGACGAGTCCCAGCGCGGAGAGCATCTCCAGGTCGTGCGGGTTCTTCAGGAGCGTGTAGCCGGGGGTGTGCGGGCCCAGGAGGATCCCGGCCAGGATGAACAGGGGAATCGTCGGCAGTCCGATGCGGCCGCCGAGGCGGGCGAGGACGGCAGCGGCCAGGAAGGCGCCGCCCATGGCGAGAAGGGTGTCTGCGTGTCCGATGAGCCTGATCCTTCGGGTCGGTCAAGAGCTGGTCAAGGGGGCGTTAAGGATTCATCAGTAATTAGTTTACCGAATGATTGACCCTGCAACTATGGCTCTGCCGAATTGTTATTTTTTGTCGTTCTGATCCCGTTATGGGAGCCATCGGGCGGTGTCATCAACAGCCCGGCGGACGGCGCGAGTTCGGCTTCGGCTCCGGAATCGGCTCGGGCACGGCCCCGGCTGTAGCGCCGCGCGCGGCCGTAGGGTCGGCCCATGACCGAACATGATCTGAGCGTCGCCGACGTGGAGGCCATCGCCCGCGAGGCCCATGCGCGACAGACCGACAAGGCGGGCCGACCGTACGCGGAGCACCTGGCGGCGGTGGCCGAAGGAGTGCGGGTGCGCGGCGGCGACGACGGGCAGATCGCGGCGGCCTGGCTGCACGACGCGATCGAGGACGCCGCGCTCCCGGCGGAGTGGCTGGCCGCCGCCGCCCTGCCGCAGGAGGTGAAGGACATGGTCCTGGCGGTGACCAAGCGGCCGGGCGAGGAGCTGTCCTCGTACGCCGCGCGGATCCTGGCCACTCCGGGCGCGCTGCTCGTCAAGGAGGCGGACCTCGCCCACAACGCGGATCCCGAGCGTCTCGCGGTCCTGGACGCGGCGACGCGTACCCGACTGACGGCGAAGTATGCGCAGGTACGCGAGCTGCTGGGGCTGGCCGGTGACGAATCACCCCCGGACCGAAAGAATCCGGCCAACCCGGAGACGCACTGATCCACCCGCGGCCGGCCCGGCGGGTGGATCAGGGAGAACGGCGAGGGGGCGGCGTCGGCAGTTCCGTGAACGGCCGGTCCGCCACGGGCTCAGCGGCCCGCGGGATCCTTCCGGAACGCCCACTTCAGCTCCGGCTCGGTGGCCCACTTCAGGGCGCGCCCCACCCATGGGGTGCACATGAGCGTCACCGCCGCCGCCGCGGTGAGCGAGACGACGACCAGCCCGACCGGGTCGGAGAGCCAGGTGTGGCGGTCGAACAGGCCCGCGTACTCGGCGCCCTTGACCAGGAAGCCGTGCAGCAGGTAGCCGCAGATCGTTCCGGCGCCGAGCGCCGTGAACCACCGGGCCCGGCCGGGCACCCAGGCCAGGAAGCCGACCGTCAGCGCCAGGGCGCAGCCGAACATCGCGAGCGTCATCACCGCGCCGGACCACCACGGCGCGTCCATCTCCTGCGCGCTGTTGGCGCGGTAGAACCAGCCGAGCTCCATGCGCGGGGCCATCCAGTACGCGAAGAGCAGCGCACCGGCGAACAGCGGCAGCGACAGCAGCCGCACCTCGCGCCGCCTGACCAGCTGGAAGTGCTCGGGCTTCATCAGCAGGCCGAGCACGAAGAACGGCAGGAACTGCAGCACCCGCTGGAGGTCGAGGTCGTCGCCGATCTCGGGGGAGACGGAGGCGAGCACGGCGACGGCGAGCGCCACCGGCAGCGGATGGCGCAGCGCGCGCCAGATCGGCGTGGTCACCCGCCAGATGAAGAGGGCGATCAGGAACCAGGTCAGGAAGAACGGGTCGATCAGACTGATCGCCATGTCGGGCGAATCGTCCGCGTACCGCTTGAAGAGCGAATAAGCCGTCTCGAACAGCACGTACGGCACCGCGACCGAGGTGATCAGCCGCTTCACCTTGGACGGTGTCATGTCGAACGAGCGGGAGAAGTAGCCGGAGATGAGGATGAAGGCCGGCATGTGGAACGTGTACACGATCATGTACAGCGCCCGGGTGGCGCGGCTGCCGTCCATCACGGGTTCCCAGGCGTGCGCCACCGCCACGAGAACGATGGCCAGATACTTCACATTGTCGAAGTAGGGATCGCGCTTCCTCGCCGCCGCGGGCGCCGGGGCGGCGGCTTCCCGAGCGCTGGGCCCGGGTGCGGGCCGGGGTGCGGTGGCGGTGAGCGTCTGCTCGTGTCTGGGCTCCGACTCCCGGGTCGCCGGGGGGAGCGGGGCCCTCTGAAATACGCTCGGAGCTTGGAACATCTAAGGCACCTTAGACCGGTCGATTGCCTCGCGTAAAACTGCCGGGAGATATCGCGTGTTCCCCTCTATTCGAATGTGAAACCGTCGAACACCGCCCGCTATCGCATGCTTGATCCCGCTTAAATAGTGCATATCGGCAGGGTGTTGGGTGAAGTGAATTACGTCGCATCCACACGGTCAATTGCCTGTGAATGAAGTGTGGGGATGCGGAAACGATCATCGTGGTGGATATCCGGCCGCAGGAATGTCACAGCCGACGCACAGGTGGCGCGAGAGTCCCTGGCCCCTGCGCGCTTCCCCGGTGCGGACCGGTGCGCTGCGGTGCGGTGCGGTGCGGAGCGGGGGTCGTGCCGCGCCCGTCGCGGGGGTGGCGCCGTCCCGTGAAGGATGGCGGGATCCCGTCAGTCCGTTCCGTCACCCGGCAGCAACCACGGGGGAGTTGGTGGCACGATGGGGGCGACGGGGCGCGCGGTGGTGCACGCTTCCGGGCCGGCAAGGCGGACCGACCGAGGGTGTGATCAGGCGTGGCTATTTCACTGTCTATGGTGCTGCTGTTCGCGGTCATCCTGGTGGTAATGATCCGTGGTGGCTCCATCAAGGCCGGTCCCGCGATCGTCGCCGTGCTCTTCGGCTTCTTCCTGGCGTCGACCGGCATGGCGCCGTCGATCAACAGGTTCATGAACTCGATAGCCGACACCATCAACCAGATCAGCTTCTGAGGTCGGGGTCGGCGGTCGGGGTCGGCGGTCGGGCCCCGGACCGGGCTCCCGAAGCAGCGCGACGCACGAGGGCCGGGCCGGAGGATCATCCTCCGGCCCGGCCCTCGACTGCGTGGAGCGGGCGACGGGAATCGAACCCGCGTAGCTAGTTTGGAAGACTAGGGCTCTACCATTGAGCTACGCCCGCAAGCGTCGCACCGCAGGTCCGTGGACCGCGGCACGAAGAGCATCGTAGCGGGTCGGCGGCGGTGCCCGCACACCTGTTGTGCCGACCGCCGGTCCGGCCGCGGGCCGTACCCCCTGACGCCGCTCCGTAAAGCGGCGGAACCACGGCTCCGGTGCATGTACCCTACGTGTCGCACCGACGGGGTGTGGCGCAGCTTGGTAGCGCGTCCGCTTTGGGAGCGGAAGGTCGTCGGTTCGAATCCGGCCACCCCGACCACCAGCAAGATCGCATTGTGGGAGTCATCCCCCTTGCCGTTACTATGCAAAATGCGTGCCCGTGTGTCTGATGTACCGGGCTCGGTCCGCGAAGCCGCCAATCGGCGGCCCAGCAGAACCCCAAGAAGTCAGCCACCAAGGAGACCGAACCGTGAAGAGCGCCGTGGAGACCCTGAACCCGACCCGGGTTCGGCTCAGCATTGAGGTGCCCTTCGAGGAGCTCAAGGACAGCCTCGACGCGGCGTACAAGAAGATCAACCAGCAGGTCACGGTGAAGGGCTTCCGCAAGGGCAAGATCCCCGCCCGGATCATCGACCAGCGGTTCGGCCGCGGTGCGGTGCTGGAGGAGGCCGTCAACGAGGCCCTCCCGAAGTTCTACACCGAGGCGGTCAACGAGGGTGAGCTGAACGTCCTCGGCCAGCCCGAGGTCGACATCACCGAGCTGAAGGACGGCGAGCTGCTGGCCTTCACCGCCGAGGTTGACGTACGCCCCGAGATCGAGATCCCGGACTACTCCGGCATCGAGGTCACCGTCGATGCCCTTGAGGTCACCGACGAAGAGGTCGAGAAGGCCGTGGAGCAGCTCCGCGAGCGCTTCGCCGCCACCAACCCGGTCGAGCGCGCCGCCGCCGACGGCGACGTCGTCACGATCGACCTGGAGGCCAAGGTCGACGGCGAGGTCCTGGAGGACGGCGTGGCCGACGGTGTCTCGTACACCATCGGTTCCGGCGAGCTCCTCGAAGGCATCGACGAGGCCGTGACCGGCCTGGAGGCCGGTGGCGAGGCCACCTTCACCTCCGAGCTGAAGGGCGGCTCCGCCGAGGGCAAGGCCGCGGAGGTCACCGTCAAGGTCACCGCCGTCGCCGCCCGTGAGCTCCCCGAGCTGGACGACGACTTCGCCCAGATGGCCAGCGAGTTCGACACGCTGGAGGAGCTGAAGGCCGACAGCCGCAAGCGCCTGGAGACGACCAAGCAGTACGACCAGGCCACGCAGGCCCAGGAGCGCGTGCTGGAGGAGCTGCTGAAGCTCGCCGAGGTCCCGATCCCGGAGAAGCTGCTCGCGGACGAGGTGCAGACCCGCAAGCACAACCTGGAGCACCACCAGCTCGGCCAGATGGGCCTCGACCTCGAGAAGTACCTCGAAATCCAGGGCAAGACGCTGGAGGAGTTCGAGAACGAGACCTCCGAGCAGGCCATCAAGGGCATCAAGACCCAGTTCATCCTTGACGAGCTCGTCAACAAGGAGAAGCTGAACGTCAACCAGGAGGAGCTCACCGAGCACCTCATGCGGCGCGCTGCCTCCTCCGGCATGAGCCCCGACCAGTTCGCCCAGGCCGTCGTCGAGGGTGGCCAGGTGCCGATGCTCGTCGGCGAGGTCGCCCGCGGCAAGGCGCTCGCCGTCGTCGTCGAGGCCGCCAAGGTCGTCGACACCAACGGTGAGGTCGTCGACCTGGAGGACGAGGAAGAGGCCGCCGAGGCCACCGCCGAGACCACGGAGGCGCCCGCCGAGGCCGCCACCGAGGACAAGGCCGAGGAGAAGAACGAGGCCTGAGCCTCGTCCCGATCCCCAGGGCGGCCTTCGCGCCGCCCGGCACGACGGGCCCCGGACGCTCCACGCGTCCGGGGCCCGTCGCCGTATCGCGGCGTGGTGTGCCGTATCGCTGTGCGAGCCCCGGAACCCTTGTGCCCACTGCGGACCTTGCGCTCCCAGCGAACAGTTGCGGAAGCGGGATGGCGTTGTCCCACCTGCGCGTTAGGGTCCATGAAGAGGAAGGGTGGGGCAGTGACTTCACCCGCCCGGTACGAAGACGCTGAGACGGCCGGAGCCGTCAGAGACGAGCAGGTGGATACGTGACGAATCTGATGCCCTACGCCGCCGGAGAGCCGTCCCTCGGTGGAGGCCTCGGTGACCAGGTCTACAGCCGACTGCTCGGCGAGCGCATCATCTTCCTGGGTCAGCAGGTCGACGATGACATCGCCAACAAGATCACCGCACAGCTTCTCCTCCTTGCCGCGGAGCCCGACAAGGACATCTACCTCTACATCAACAGCCCCGGTGGTTCGGTGACGGCCGGCATGGCGGTCTACGACACCATGCAGTACATCCCGAACGACGTCGTCACCATCGGCATGGGCATGGCCGCCTCCATGGGCCAGTTCCTGCTCACCGGCGGCGCCGCGGGCAAGCGCTTCGCGCTCCCGAACACCGACATCCTCATGCACCAGGGTTCGGCCGGCATCGGCGGAACGGCCTCGGACATCAAGATCCAGGCCCAGTACCTGCTCCGTACCAAGACGCGGATGGCGGAGATCACCGCCCGCCACTCCGGCCAGACCGTCGAGACGATCATCCGCGACGGCGACCGCGACCGCTGGTACACGGCGGAGGAGGCCAAGGACTACGGCCTCATCGACGAGATCATCACGGTCGCGTCGGGCATCCCGGGCGGCGGCGGCACCGGTGCCTGATCCGGTTCCCACCGGACCGGCCGCACCACCTCCCGCACGCCTCTCGCACGCCGAGACCTCCAGCCCACAGAACGCCACCAGGATGGTGAACACCCACATGAACAACTTCTCCGGCGCCTCCGCGAGCGGCCTCTACACCGGCCCGCAGGTGGACAACCGCTACGTCGTCCCGCGCTTCGTGGAGCGCACCTCGCAGGGCGTGCGCGAGTACGACCCGTACGCGAAGCTCTTCGAGGAGCGCGTGATCTTCCTGGGCGTCCAGATCGACGACGCCTCGGCCAACGACGTCATGGCGCAGCTGCTGTGCCTGGAGTCGATGGACCCCGACCGCGACATCTCGATCTACATCAACAGCCCCGGCGGCTCGTTCACCGCGCTCACCGCGATCTACGACACGATGCAGTTCGTGAAGCCGGACATCCAGACGGTCTGCATGGGCCAGGCGGCCTCCGCCGCCGCCGTCCTGCTCGCCGCGGGCACCCCGGGCAAGCGCATGGCGCTCCCGCACGCCCGGGTGCTCATCCACCAGCCGTCCTCGCAGACGGGCCGCGAGCAGCTCTCCGACCTGGAGATCGCGGCCAACGAGATCCTCCGCATGCGCACGCAGCTGGAGGAGATGCTGGCCCGGCACTCGACGACCCCGCTGGAGAAGATCAGCGAGGACATCGAGCGCGACAAGATCCTCACGGCCGAGGACGCCCTGGCGTACGGTCTGGTGGACCAGATCGTTAGCACCCGCAAGACCACCGCGGGCGCATCGCTCTGACGTCGGTCTTTCCCCTTGGCACATTCCGTTTGCGCGGCCACGGCCGTGTGAACCGTGCCAAGGGGGGCCCGAACGGGGGCCCAGGCAAGGTACCGTCGGACAGAGGCACCAGGAGTCGCTGAACCAGGCGTCTCCCAGGCGAAGGGGATTCACCTCGTGGCACGCATCGGTGATGGCGGCGACCTGCTCAAGTGCTCGTTCTGCGGAAAGAGCCAGAAGCAGGTGAAGAAGCTCATCGCGGGACCCGGTGTGTACATCTGCGACGAGTGCATCGATCTCTGCAACGAGATCATCGAGGAGGAGCTCGCGGAGACGAGCGAGGTGCGCTGGGAGGAGCTTCCCAAGCCTCGTGAGATCTACGAGTTCCTGGAGGGGTACGTCGTCGGGCAGGAGCCCGCGAAGAAGGCCCTCTCGGTCGCGGTGTACAACCACTACAAGCGGGTCCAGGCCGGGGAGAACGGCGGCGGCGCCCATCGCGAGGACGCGATCGAGCTGGCCAAGTCGAACATCCTCCTGCTGGGCCCCACGGGTTCCGGTAAGACGCTGCTCGCGCAGACGCTGGCCCGCATGCTCAACGTCCCGTTCGCCATCGCGGACGCGACGGCGCTGACGGAGGCCGGCTATGTCGGCGAGGACGTCGAGAACATCCTGCTCAAGCTGATCCAGGCGGCCGACTACGACGTCAAGAAGGCCGAGACCGGGATCATCTACATCGACGAGATCGACAAGGTCGCCCGCAAGAGCGAGAACCCGTCGATCACCCGCGATGTCTCCGGCGAGGGCGTCCAGCAGGCCCTGCTGAAGATCCTGGAGGGCACCACCGCCTCCGTACCGCCGCAGGGCGGACGAAAGCACCCGCACCAGGAGTTCATCCAGATCGACACGACGAACGTGCTGTTCATCGTGGGCGGCGCGTTCTCCGGTCTGGAGAAGATCATCGAGTCCCGGGCCGGTGCCAAGGGCATCGGTTTCGGCGCCACGATCCGCTCCAAGCTGGAGATCCAGGCGAGCGACCAGTTCCAGGAGGTCATGCCGGAGGACCTGGTGAAGTTCGGGATGATCCCCGAGTTCATCGGCCGTCTCCCCGTGCTGACCTCGGTCCACAACCTGGACCGCGAGGCTCTGCTCCAGATCCTCATCGAGCCGCGCAACGCCTTGGTCAAGCAGTACGAGCGCCTCTTCGAACTCGACGGTGTGGAGCTGGAGTTCGAGCGCGAGGCGCTGGAGGCCATCGCCGACCAGGCGATCCTGCGCCAGACCGGCGCACGCGGTCTGCGCGCGATCATGGAGGAAGTCCTCCAGTCCGTGATGTACGAGGTCCCGTCCCGCAAGGACGTCGCCCGCGTCGTCATCACTCCCGACGTCGTCCGCAACAACGTCAACCCGACGCTGGTCCCGCGCGAGCCGCGCACGATCGGCAAGAACGACGGCGGCCGGCACGAGAAGTCGGCCTAGCCGCAGAAGACTCGACCACGCCGAAGGGGCGCCCGCCGGATGAACCGGCGGGCGCCCCTTCGGCGTTGAGCGATCAGATCGGACCGGATCAGATCTTGGTGCGGGAGGTGTCGTAGAGCTTGGCGGCGAGGTCGGCCATCTCCTCCTGCGGAACGGACTTCTCCGTCAGCGCCGAGGCGACGTCGAGACCGGCGACGATGCCCACCGTGCTGTAGTCGGCCCAGATGCAGACCGGCATGGCGAACTCCTTCGGCCCCTTCGTGGAGGCGGAGCTGCCCTGGCTGGTGTCCACCTTGAGTTCCTGGCACTTCATCAGCGCACCGTCGAAGCCGTCCGGCTTGAACTCCTTGGGGCTGCCCACCCAGGAGGCCTTGTTGCCGTCGCTGGTGCCGCCGGTGCCGGCGTCCTTCGTCATGTTCTTCTCGGCCTTGGCGAACGCGCCGTCGAGCGTCTTCGCAGGGTCCGAGATCTCGCCCCAGACGCCCTCGAAGATGAGCACCTTCTGCGCCAGCGGATTGTCCTTGCTGCCGCTCTGGTACTGGGCCCCCGCCTTGTTGGCGTCCTTGACGCCCATGGCCTCGGCCTCGGCCTTGTCCTCACCGGTAACCGGGCCGGATGCCGCGGGCTTGGAGGGATTCTTCGTGTAATCCTCCACGGACGCCGGGGGCGTCAGCTTGTACCCCTTCGTGGAGTCCGCCACGTCACCGCTGCCGCCGCCCGAGGTCAGGAAGTACACCCCGCCCGCGATGACCGCCAGGGCCACCACGGCCACGCCCACGATCAGGCCGGTCTTCTTCTTCGGCTGCTGCGGCTGTTGCCCGTCGTACCCCGGCTGCCCGCCGTACGGAGGCGCCGGCGGCTGCTGGCCGTAGGGGCCGGGCTGCTGGGCCTGCGGGTAGCCGTAACCCTGCTGAGGCTGCTGCGGCTGCCCGTACGGGTTCGGCTGCTGCGGAGGGACGCCCTGAGGGGCCTGCTGCGGGTAGCCGTAGCCGGGCTGGCCCTGAGGGGGGCCCTGGGGCGGCGGGGCCCCGTACGGGCCCGGCTGCTGTCCGTACGGTCCGGGCTGGCCCTGCGGCGGCTGCCCGCCGTACGGGCCCGGCTGGTTGTAGCTCATTGCGGTGTCCCCTCGTGAATTCCTTATGCGTTGCGAACATCCTGACGGAAGCCGTCCTGACATGGGGGATCGGGTCGGACACCGTTACTGAACTAACCCGTTTCAGTGCAGACCTGTGACGGCCCTAAACTGTCTCCCGTGACCGAGAACACTCAGCAGCCAAGCGCCAGCAACCCCGAACTGCCGACCCAGTACGCGCCGGCCGACGTAGAGGGGAAGTTGTACGAGCGCTGGGTGGAGCGCGGGTACTTCGAAGCCGACGAGCACAGCGACAAGCCGCCGTACAGCATCGTCATCCCGCCGCCGAACGTCACCGGCTCCCTCCACCTGGGTCACGCCTTCGAGCACACCCTGATCGACGCCCTCGTCCGCCGGAAGCGGATGCAGGGCTACGAGGCGCTGTACCAGCCGGGCATGGACCACGCGGGCATCGCCACCCAGAACGTCGTCGAGCGCGAGCTCGGCAAGGAGGGCAAGTCCCGCCACGACCTGGGCCGCGAGGCCTTCGTCGAGCGCGTCTGGCAGTGGAAGAACGAGTCCGGCGGCCAGATCTCCGGCCAGATGCGCCGCCTCGGCGAGGGCGTCGCCTGGTCCCGCGAGCGCTTCACCATGGACGAGGGCCTGTCCAAGGCCGTCCAGACCGTCTTCAAGCAGATGTTCGACGACGGGCTGATCTACCGCGCCGAGCGCATCATCAACTGGTGCCCCCGCTGTCTCACCGCGATCTCCGACATCGAGGTCGAGTACCAGGAGGACGACGGCGAGCTCGTCTCCATGACGTACGGGGACGGGGACGAGACCATCGTCGTCGCCACCACCCGCGCCGAGACGATGCTCGGTGACACCGCCGTCGCCGTCCACCCCGACGACGAGCGCTACCAGCACCTGGTCGGCAAGCAGATCAGCCTGCCGCTGACCGACCGCACCATTCCCGTCGTCGCCGACCACCACGTCGACCCGGAGTTCGGCACGGGCGCGGTCAAGGTGACGCCCGCCCACGACCCGAACGACTTCGAGATCGGCAAGCGCCACGACCTGCCGTTCCTCACGGTCCTGGACGAGCGCGCCGTCATCACCGTCCCCGGACCCTTCCAGGGCCTGGACCGGCTGGAGGCCCGCTCCGCCATCGTCGCCGCCCTGCGCGCCGAGGGCCGGATCGTCGCCGAGAAGCGGCCCTACGTCCACTCCGTCGGGCACTGCTCGCGCTGCAAGACCACCATCGAGCCGCGCCTCTCCCTCCAGTGGTGGGTCAAGGTCGCCCCGCTCGCCAAGGCCGCCGGTGACGCGGTCCGCGACGGCAGCGTCAAGATCCACCCGCAGGAGATGGAGAAGCGCTACTTCGACTGGGTCGACAACCTCCACGACTGGACGATCTCGCGCCAGCTCTGGTGGGGCCACCGCATCCCCGTCTGGTACGGCCCGAACGGCGAGGTCGTCTGCGTCGGACCCGACGAGGCGGCGCCCACCGGCGAGGGCTGGACCCAGGACAGCGATGTCCTGGACACCTGGTTCTCCTCCGGCCTGTGGCCGTTCTCCACCCTCGGCTGGCCCGAACGGACCGACAGTCTCGCGAAGTTCTATCCGAACTCCGTCCTGGTCACCGGCTACGACATCCTCTTCTTCTGGGTCGCCCGGATGATGATGTTCGGCCTGTACGTCAACGACGGCGTCCCGCCGTTCTCCACCATCGTCCTGCACGGCATGGTCCGCGACGAGCACGGCAAGAAGATGTCGAAGTCCTTCGGCAACGTGGTCAACCCGCTGGACTGGATGGACAAGTACGGCTCCGACGCCCTGCGCTTTACCCTCGCGCGCGGCGCCAACCCCGGCACCGACGTGCCCATCGGCGAGGAGTGGGTCCAGGGTTCGGCGAAGTTCTCCAACAAGATCTGGAACGCCACCCGCTTCGCCCTGATGAACGGCGCCACGATCGAGGGCGAGCTGCCCCCGGTCGAGGAGATGTCCGTCACCGACCGCTGGATCCTGTCCCGTCTGAACAAGACGGTCGCCGACGTCGACGCGTTCTACGACGACTTCCAGTTCGCCAAGATCAGCGAGTCGCTGCGCCACTTCGCGTGGGACGAGGTCTTCGACTGGTACGTCGAGCTGTCCAAGACCACGTTCTTCGCGGGCGGCCGCCCGGCCGAGGTCTCGGGCCGGGTCCTCGGCGAGGTCCTGGACGTGATGCTGCGGCTGCTGCACCCGATCGTCCCGTTCGTCACGGAGGCGTTGTGGACCGCGCTCACCGGGCGCGAGTCGATCGTCATCGCCGAGTGGCCGGGCGACTCCGGCTTCCGCGACGACGCCGCCGAGAAGGAGATCGAGCTGGTCCAGCAGGTCGTCACCGAGGTCCGCCGCTTCCGCAACGACCAGGGCCTCCAGCCCGGTCAGAAGGTCCCGGCCGAGCTGACCCTGACCGGCACGGAGCTCGCCCCGCACGAGGCGGCCATCCGCCAGCTGCTGCGTCTCCAGCCCGCCGGGGACGACTTCCAGGCCACCGCGTCGCTCCCGGTCGCCGGTGCCACCGTCGCCCTGGACCTCTCCGGCACCATCGACGTGCCGGCCGAGCGCAAGCGCCTCACGAAGGACCTGGAGGCCGCGCGCAAGGAGAAGGCGCAGGCGGAGGGCAAGCTCGGCAACGAGGCCTTCCTGGCCAAGGCCCCGGACAACGTGGTCGACAAGATCCGCGGCCGGCTCTCCAAGGCCGAGGCCGACATCGAGCGGATCGGCACCCAGCTGGCGGCCCTCCCGCAGAGCTGATGTCCTGAAGCCGGAGCCCCCGCACCCCGACCGACCGGGGCGCGGGGGCTTCGCCGTACGCCCTGTCGTGCCTCGCCCGTCCCCGCTCCGCCGGGCGCTGCGCGCGATGTCGGCACCCATCCGTAGACTGGGCGCGTGAGTGAGCCCCGCCCTTCAGACCGGCACGACGCGCCCGATCCCGACGACACCTTCGAGGAGATCGTCGACGAGGCGACCCAGCGCGACCCCGACCTGGCGGTGATCGAGGCCGGGAGCCGCACACTGCGCGCCCACTCGGGGCAGCCCCAGGGCGAAGCGGTCCCGGCCCGCCCGGCCGACCCCGAGACCGACAAGGCGCTGCGCGCGGTGGAGCAGGAGCTCGCCGGACGCTGGGGCGAGACCAAGCTGGAGCCGTCCGTCACGCGCATCGCCGCGCTGATGGACGTCCTCGGCGAGCCGCAGCGCGCCTACCCCTCCATCCACATCACCGGCACCAACGGCAAGACCAGCACGGCCCGCATGATCGAGGCCCTGCTCAACGCCTTCGAGCTGCGCACCGGCCGCTACACCTCCCCGCACGTCCAGTCGATCACCGAGCGGATCAGCCTCGACGGCTCCCCGATCACACCCGAGCGGTTCATCGAGACGTACGAGGACGTCAAGCCGTACGTCGAGATGGTCGACGCCCAGCAGCCCTACCGGCTCTCCTTCTTCGAGGTGCTCACCGGCATGGCGTACGCGGCCTTCGCCGACGCGCCCGTCGACGTGGCGGTCGTCGAGGTCGGCATGGGCGGCGCCTGGGACGCGACGAACGTCATCGACTCCACGGTCGCCGTCGTCACCCCCATCTCGCTGGACCACACCGACCGGCTCGGCACCACGCCGGCCGAGATCGCCGGCGAGAAGTCCGGGGTCATCAAGCAGGGCGCCACGGTCATCCTGGCGCAGCAGCCGGTGGACGCCGCGCAGGTGATGCTCAAGAAGGCCGTCGAGGTCGACGCCACCGTGGCCCGCGAGGGCATGGAGTTCGGCGTCACCTCCCGCGAGATCGCGGTCGGCGGGCAGCTCCTGACGCTGCGCGGGCTGGGCGGTGAGTACACGGACATCTTCCTTCCGCTGTACGGGGCCCACCAGGCGCACAACGCCGCGGTGGCGCTCTCGGCCGTCGAGGCGTTCTTCGGCATCGGCGCCGAGCAGGCCCGCTCCCTCGACATCGACGCGATCCGCAAGGCGTTCGCCTCGGTGCTCTCGCCCGGCCGCCTGGAGGTCGTGCGCTCCAGCCCGACCGTCGTGCTGGACGCCGCGCACAACCCGGCGGGGGCCAAGGCGGCGGCGGACGGAATCTCCGAGGCGTTCAGCTTCTCCCGGCTGATCGGCGTGGTCGGCACGAGCGGCGACAAGGACGCCCGCGGGCTCCTGGAGGCCTTCGAGCCGATCTTCGCGGAGATCGTCGTCACGCAGAACTCCACCGCCCGCGCGATGGACGCGGACGAGCTGGCCGCGATCGCCGTCGAGGTCTTCGGCGACGACCGGGTCCAGGTCGAGCCGCGTCTCGACGACGCGCTGGAGGCGGCGATCACGCTGGCCGAGGAAGAAGACGAGTACGCGGGCGCCGGGGTGCTGGTGACCGGATCCGTGATCACGGTCGGCGAAGCCCGGCTGCTGCTGGGAAGGGGCTGAGGGAGAGATGCGGACGCTCTGCGCCTCGACGCTGATCGGCGAGTTCTTCGTGATCGGTTTCGCCGGTCTCGTCGCGATGAAGCTGGACGACGCCTCCATGGCCGTGGTCTGGACGGTGTGCGGCATCGGCATGGCCCTCTCCGTGCTGCTGTGCGGAATGATCACCCGGCCCGGCGGTGTCCAGCTGGGCTGGGCGCTCCAGGTCGCTCTGGTCCTGAGCGGGTTCGTGGTCCCGACGATGTTCATCCTGGGTCTGGCCTTCGGCGGTCTGTGGTGGGCCTCGATCCACTACGGGCGCAAGATCGACGAGGCCAAGGCCGACTGGGCCGCCCGGCAGGAAGCCGAAGAGGCCACGGCTTGAGGCCCTGAGGCCCTGATCTCTCGGGCCCGGGCCGGCCCTCGCCGCGTCCGGGTCTCCGGATCGTGCCGGGCCCGCCGACACGCGCGGCCGGCTCCTTCGGCCCCCGGACATCCGGGGCCCGAAGGTGACCCTGGGTGAACCCGGGCGCAGACCCGCCCCCGAGCCCCTGTAATCTCGCCCTCACCGCACCCGTATGCCTGGCCTTGCAAGGAGCCGTACATGACCCAGCGCACTCTCGTCCTGCTCAAGCCCGACGCGGTCCGCCGTGGCCTGATCGGCGAGATCGTCGGCCGCATCGAGCGCAAGGCGGACTGGCGGATCACCGCGCTGGAGCTGCGCACCCTGGACCACGAGACGCTGGAGCAGCACTACGGCGAGCACAAGGGCCGCCCGTTCTACGAGCCGCTCATGGAGTTCATGCAGTCCGGCCCCGTCGTCGCCCTGGTGGCCGAAGGTGAGCGGGTCATCGAGGGTGTCCGCGCCCTGGCCGGCCCCACCGACCCGATCGCCGCCGCGCCCGGGTCCATCCGTGGTGACTTCGGCACGATCACCCGCGAGAACCTCATCCACGCCTCGGACTCCGAGGAGTCCGCGGAGCGAGAACTGAAGCTCTTCTTCCCGGGACTTTCCTGACCCGATCGGCCAAACAGCGCTGTACGCCTGGGGCGACCGAAGTAATTCGGTCGCCCCTCGGCATAGGGTTTGGGATCGCGGGAACGCATCCCTTCGACGTAACGTCACCATGGGTAGAACGGGCACCCGTTCCGCTCACACTGGCGAAGGACCCTCGCGCTGTGTCCGTGCATACGGCACTACGATGGAAGCTTCCACGCCCGCAGCGCCAACCTCGCCTACCAGAACAAGCCATCTTCGCTACCTGGGAAGGCCCGACGCATCCTCATGGGGAACAAGGGGAACTCAATGTCGTTCATCGGCCGTGACATGGCTATCGACCTCGGGACTGCCAACACGCTGGTGTACGTCAGGGGGCGCGGCATCGTTCTGAACGAGCCGTCCGTCGTGGCCATCAACACCAACACCGGCGGAATTCTGGCGGTCGGCTCCGAGGCCAAGAAGATGATCGGGCGCACACCGGGCAACATCGTTGCCGTGCGGCCTCTGAAGGACGGCGTGATCGCCGACTTCGAGATCACCGAGCGGATGCTCCGCTACTTCATCCTCAAGATCCACAAGCGTCGCTACCTGGCCCGCCCCCGCGTCGTCGTCTGTGTGCCCTCCGGTATCACCGGGGTCGAGCGCCGCGCCGTCATCGAGGCGTCCACGCAGGCCGGCGCGCGCCAGGTGCACATCATCGAGGAGCCGATGGCCGCGGCCATCGGCTCGGGCCTGCCGGTCCACGAGGCCACCGGGAACATGGTCGTCGACATCGGCGGCGGAACCACCGAGGTCGCCGTGATCTCGCTCGGCGGCATCGTCACCGCCCAGTCGATCCGCACCGCCGGTGACGAGCTGGACAACGCGATCATCCAGCACATCAAGAAGGAGTACTCGCTCCTCCTCGGTGAGAGGTCCGCGGAACAGATCAAGATCACCATCGGTTCGGCGTTCGACCTGGAGAAGGACGAGCACACCGAGATCCGCGGCCGCGACCTGGTCTCCGGGCTGCCCAAGACGGTCGTCATCTCGGCCGCCGAGGTCCGCAAGGCCATCGAGGAACCGGTCAACGCGATCGTCGACGCAGTGAAGACGACGCTCGACAAGTGCCCGCCCGAGCTGTCCGGCGACATCATGGACCGCGGCATCGTCCTCACCGGCGGCGGCGCGCTGCTGCGCGGTCTGGACGAGCGGCTGCGCCACGAGACGGGCATGCCGATCCACATCGCCGAGGACCCGCTGGACTCGGTGGCGCTCGGCTCCGGCAAGTGCGTCGAGGAGTTCGAGGCGCTCCAGCAGGTGCTGGACGCCCAGCCCCGCCGCTAGAGCGTCTCCGGGAGGCGGCCCCCACGGGGGACACCACCCGATCCGGCGAGCGGACGCTGACGCTCCGTCCGCCGGATCGTTGATATAGATCGTTGCTGTACCTGTTCCGACGCGGAGACACATCGACGCGGCGGACGCACGCACAGCGACGTACACACAGGCACGAACATTCCGACGAGGAAGGCACGGCCGCCGCACGTGAGGGACACACGAGAGAGCCGGCTGCTCCTGGTGCTGCTGATCGCCATCGCATTCGCCCTGATCACGGTGGATATCCGAGGCGGCGAGGAGTCACCGGTCGACGGCGCGAGGCAGGCCGCGGCCACCGTCTTCGGGCCGGTCGAGAACGGCGTGGCGGCAGCGGTCGACCCGGTGGGCAACGCCATAGGCGCGGTACGGGACTCCGGCAACCGGCACGACCGCATCTCCACCCTGGAGCAGGAGAACGCCGCGCTGAAGGCCAGGCTCGGCAGCGACGACCGCACCAACAGCCGGGTCCGTCAGCTCGACGCCATGCTGAAGAACGCGGGCGCCGGACAGTACGGCATCAAGGGCGCCGAGGTCATCGCCATAGGAGCGGCCCAGGGCTTCTCCTGGACGGTCACCATCGACGCCGGGGCCGACGACGGTATCCGCCGCGACATGACCGTCCTCAACGGGGAGGGGCTGGTCGGCCGGGTCACGACCGTCGGCCCCAACACCGCGACGGTCCTGCTCGCCAACGACCCGGACTTCACCGTCGGCACCCGGATGGAGAAGACCGACGAGCTCGGCTTCGCCACCGGCCAGGGCTCCCGCCCGCTGTCGGTGCAGTTCCTCAACGGCAAGGCCAAGGTGAAGGCCGGCGACCGGCTGGTCACCTTCGGCTCCAGCAAGGACAAGCCCTTCGTGCCCGGCGTCCCGGTTGGCGAGGTCGTCCGCGTCGACCCCTCCGGCGGCGCACTGACCCGGACCGTCTACGTGAAGCCGTACGTCGGGTTCACCAAGCTCGACATCGTCGGCGTCGTCGTCCAGGCGCCCCGCGAGGACCCGCGCGACATGGTCCTGCCCAAGCAGCCCGCCAAGAAGAAGCCGAAGCCGACCCCCACGGTCACCGTCACCGTCCAGCCCAACGGAGACCTGGTGGACGGTTCCGGCAAGGTCGTCGGCAACGTCAACGAACAGCAGGGCGGCGACGCCGCCGGTGACGCGGCAGGCGACCAGCAGGGCAACGCCCAACCCGACAACGCGGCCAACGACCAGGAGTAGAGCTGATCCCCATGCGCATCAACCGGACTCTGCTCTCGATCGTCCTGGTCGTCATCGCCCTCGTCGTCCAGGTCTCCGTCCTCGCCCGCCTCCAGCTCCCCGGGGCCGTGCCCGACCTGCTGCTCCTCACCGTCCTCGGCCTCGCCTTCGTGTACGGGCCGGTCAGCGGCTCCCTCATCGGCTTCGGCGCGGGCCTCCTCGCGGACCTGGCCCCGCCCGCCGACCACGCCGCCGGACGCTACGCCCTGGTGCTCTGCGTCATCGGCTACCTCGCGGGCCTGGCCCGGCCGGAGAACGGTCAACTGAAGTCCGCCTTCGCCCCGATGGCCGTGGTCGTCGCCGCCGCGATCGGCTCGACCCTGCTGTACGCGGGCGTCGGCGCCCTCGTCGGCGACACCGCCGCCCGCCATGTGGGCCTGGGCAGCCTGCTGTTCACGGCCGCGATCTACGATCTGCTGCTGGCGCCCTTCGTGGTGCCGCTGATCATGGCGCTGGCCAGACGCACCGAGAACGATCCGCTCGCCGAGGCCTCGTCCGGCGGCAACGACGTCGCCGCCGGCTGGCTCGCCTCGGGCACCGGTCTGCGGATCGGCAACCAGCGCGGCGGGCTGCGCGTCAAGGCCGCCCGCAACCGCGCCGCCCGCGCGGGCCGGATCAAGGGGGTCAAGCGCCTGTGAGGCCGTGTTTCCCGGGGGACGACCCCCGTACCCCCAGCAGGACCACCATCGGGGGCACCGCGTGAGCAACATTCCCGAGACCGGGCGGACCCAGCGGGTCCAGATCCGGCTCATCGTCATCCAGGTACTCGTCTTCTCGCTGCTGCTCACCCTCGGCGGGCGGCTGTGGTACCTCCAGATCCGCAACGGCGACGAGTACACCGCCGAAGCCGCGGGCAACGGCGTGCAGCAGGTCGTCCAGCCCGCCGTGCGCGGCTCGATCCTCGACGCCCGCGGTGTCCCGCTCGCCGACAACGAGACCCGCCTCGTCGTCTCCGCGAGCCGCACCGAGCTGCTGAAGATGAAGGACGACGGAGTCGGCGTCCTCACCCGCCTCGCCGACGTCCTGGACATGAAGGCGAGCGACGTCCGGGACAAGGTCCGCCTCTGCGACTCCAAGACCCCCCAGCCCTGCTGGAACGGATCGCCGTACCAGCCGATCCCGGTCACCGACGAGGCCACCACCCAGCAGGCCCTCCAGATCCGCGAGCGCGCCGAGGACTTCCCCGGCATCACCGCCGAACCCACCGCCGTACGCCGCTACGCCGCACCCGGCAAGGCGAAGACCGCACAGGTCCTCGGCTACCTCTCGCCCGTCACCGACGAGGAGATCCAGAAGGCGCAGGACGGCCCGTCGCCCTACCTCCGCTCCGACCAGGTCGGCCGCTCCGGCCTGGAGCGCACGTACGACAAGGAGCTGCGCGGCAAGGCGGGCGTCACCCGCTACGAGGTCGACAACCTCGGCCGCGTCATGGGCGAGGCGGAGAACGACCCGGCGGTCTCCGGCTCCACCCTCGTCACCAGCCTCGACGCCCGCGTCCAGGCGGTGGCCGAGCACGAGCTGGCCGCCGCGATGAAGCTGGTCCGCGGCGAGACCGACAAGATCACCGGCCGGAAGTACGAGGCCGACTCCGGCGCCGTCGTCGTGATGGAGTCCAAGACGGGCCGCATCGTGTCGATGGCCTCCCAGCCCGACTACGACCCCAACGCCTGGGTCGGCGGTATCTCCGGCAAGCAGTACGCCAAGCTCACGAGCAAGAAGTCCAATTACCCGCTGCTCAACCGGGCCATCCAGGGTCAGGCCCCCGCCGGCTCGATCTTCAAGGTGGTCTCCGCCAGCGCCGCCGTGCGCGCCGGCCACGCCTTCGACGACCTCTACCAGTGCAGCAGCTCCTACAGCCTGGGCAGCCAGACCTTCGCCAACTTCGAGTCCCAGGGCCACGGCCCCATCACCCTCGGCGACGCGCTCAAGTACTCCTGCAACACCGTCTTCTACCGTCTCGGCCACGAGGAGTGGGCGAAGGACGGCGGCATAAAGCCGAAGAAGGACGCCAAGGACTGGTTCTACCGCACCGCCCGCGACTTCGGGCTCGGCTCCGAGACCGGCATCGACCTGCCCAACGAGGTCAAGGGCCGCATCCCGGACCGCCAGTGGAAGCAGGACTTCTGGGCGGCCAACAAGGACGCCTGGTGCAAGGAGGGCAAGAAGGGCGGCACCTACGTCCAGCAGATCGCGTACGAGAGCTGCCTCGAGGGCAACCAGCTCAAGGCCTACGACAGCATCAACTACTCGATCGGCCAGGGTGACGTGCTCGTCACGCCCATCCAGATGGCCACCGCCTACGCCGCCATCAGCAACGGCGGCACCCTCCACGAGCCCACCGTCGGCAAGGCCGTGATCAGCCCCGACGGCAAGACCGTCCAGGAGATCAAGCCCAAGGTCGGCGGCAAGCTGCCGGTCAAGGCCCAGACCATCAAGGACCTCGACAAGGGGCTGCGCTCGGTGGTCGAGCCCGGCGGCACCGCCGCCTGGCGGTTCGGCGGCTGGCCGCAGGACAAGATCCCGATGCGCGCCAAGACCGGTACCGCCCAGGTGTACGGCAAGCAGACCACCGGATGGTTCGCGACCTACACCGACGACTACACGATCGTCATGACGATCTCCCAGGGCGGCACCGGCTCCGGCTCCGCCGGGCCCGCCGTCCGCAACATCTACAACGCGCTCTACGGACTCGACGCCGAGGGCAACCAGGACAAGAAGAAGGCCCTGCTGCCGAAGCCCCAGAAGGCGCTGCCGAAGATCCAGCCCGACGGCTCGATCTACGCGCCGAAGGTCAAGCCCTACGACCCCACTCCGGCCGAGCCCCAGGAACAGCCGGGCGGACAGGAACCCCAGTTGCCCCTGCCGCCCGGAGGCCAGCCCGGACTCACCGGATCGCCGGCGTCGAACGGGAGGCAGCCCTGATGGCAGGTGGATTCTCCGTCTCCCGCTACGGCCCCGACGAGGGCTCCTGGGCCAAGCTGACCGCCCGCGACTCCCTCGCGCGGCGGCTGGACTGGCCGTTGCTCGGGGCGGCGCTCGCGCTCTCGTTCCTCGGCGCGCTGCTCGTGTGGTCCGCGACCCGCAACCGCGACCACCTCACCCAGGGCGACCCGTACTTCTTCCTCCTGAGGCACGCCCTCAACACCGGCATCGGCCTCGCCCTGATGATCGGCACGATCTGGCTCGGCCACCGCACGCTGCGCGGGGCCGTCCCGGTCCTCTACGGCATCTCCGTGCTGCTGGTCCTGGCGGTCCTCACCCCGCTCGGCACCACGGTCAACGGCGCCCACGCGTGGATCAAGCTCCCCGCCGGCTTCTCGATCCAGCCCTCCGAGTTCACGAAGATCACCATCATCCTCGTGATGGCGATGCTGCTGGCGGCCCGTGTCGACGCGGGCGACCAGGTCCACCCCGACCACCGGACCGTCGCCAAGGCGCTGGGCCTCGCCGCCATCCCCATGGCCATCGTCATGCTGATGCCGGACCTCGGTTCGGTGATGGTCATGGCCGTCATCGTCCTCGGCGTCCTGCTGGCCTCCGGCGCCTCCAACCGCTGGGTCTTCGGCCTCCTCGGCGCGGGCGTGGGCGGGGCCGTCGCCATCTGGCAGCTCGGTCTGCTCGACGACTACCAGATCGCCCGGTTCGCCGCCTTCGCCAACCCCGCGCTCGACCCGGCGGGCGTCGGCTACAACACCAACCAGGCCCGCATCGCGATCGGCTCCGGCGGACTCACCGGCACCGGCCTCTTCGAAGGCACCCAGACCACCGGCCAGTTCGTGCCCGAGCAGCAGACCGACTTCGTCTTCACCGTCGCCGGCGAGGAACTGGGCTTCCTCGGCGCGGGGCTGATCATCGTGCTCCTGGGCGTCGTCCTGTGGCGCGCCTGCCGGATCGCCCGCGAGACCACCGAGCTGTACGGCACGGTCGTCGCCGCCGGGATCATCGCCTGGTTCGCCTTCCAGTCCTTCGAGAACATCGGCATGACGCTCGGCATCATGCCCGTCGCCGGGCTGCCGCTGCCCTTCGTCTCCTACGGCGGATCCTCGATGTTCGCCGTCTGGGTGGCGATCGGTCTCTTGCAGTCCATCCGGGTCCAACGGCCGATGTCCGCCTGAACCCGGCGCACGCCGGGTAGGTGTCCCTACATGGCGGACACCAAGCGCGAGATAGAGCGGAAGTACGAAGCCACCGACGACACCCGGCTGCCCGACCTGACCCGGGCGGCCGGGGTCGACCGGACGGTCCACCGCGGTGTGACCGAGCTCGACGCCGTCTACTACGACACCGCCGACCTCCGCCTCGCCGCCGACTCCCTCACCCTGCGCCGCAGGACCGGCGGGGCGGACGAGGGCTGGCACGCGAAGTTCCCCGTCGCCGTCGGCGTCCGGGACGAGATCCACGAACCGCTCTCCGACGCCGTGCCGCCCTCGCTGGCGGCCCTGCTCCGCTCCCGGGCCCGCCACGCGGAGATCACCCCCGTCGTCCGGCTGCTCTCCTCCCGGGACGTCCACCACCTGCTGGCCGCCGACGGGGCCCTCCTCGCCGAAGTCAGCGTCGACAAGGTGCTCGCGGAACGCCTCGCGGGGGAGGGGAGCGGCGCCACCGCCACCTGGACCGAGATCGAGGTCGAGCTGGCCGACGACGGCGACCCCACGATCCTGGACGCCGTCGAGAAGCGGCTGCGCAAGGCGGGGGTGCGCCCCGCGGAGTCACCCTCGAAGCTCGCCCGGGCGCTGGCGGAGACGACCCCCGCACGGGACGGGGCAGGGCGGGAGAAGGACGCGCCGCGCACCGCGGGCGACCACGTCCTCGCCTACGTACGGAAGCAGATCTCCACGATCGTCCGCCTCGACCCCGCCGTCCGCCGCGATCTGCCCGACTCCGTGCACAAGATGCGCGTCGCCACCCGCAGGCTGCGCAGCACCTTCAAGACCCACCGGAGGCTCCTCGACCGCGAGGTCACCGACCCCCTCGGCGCGGAGCTCAAGTGGCTCGCCGCCGAACTGGGCCTCGACCGCGACCAGGAGGTCCTGGACGAACGCCTCGGCACCCGCGTGGAGGCCCTGCCCGCCACCCTGACCCTCGGCCCGGTGCGCGGCCGCCTCCGCGCCTGGTCGGCCGCCCGCCGCACCGGATCGCGCCGCAGGATCATCGACGTACTCGACGGAAAGCGGTATCTGGACCTCCTGGACGCCCTCGACGCACTGAGCGCCGACCCGCCCCTGCGCCCCGCCGCCGGCCGCGCACCCGACAAGGCCCTGCCCAAGGCGGTGCTCAAGGACTACAAGAAGCTCGCGCGCCGTATGAGCCACGCTCTGGAGCAACCGCCGGGCCCCGAGCGGGACACCGCGCTGCACGAGGCCCGCAAGGCCGCCAAACGCGCCCGGTACGCCGGCGAGGCGGCGCGCCCCGCGCTCGGCAAGCCCGCCAAGCGCTTCGCCAAGCGCGTGAAGGCCGTACAGACCGTCCTCGGCGACCACCAGGACAGCGTCGTCGCCCGCGAGGCCCTGCGCGCGCTGGCGATCCAGGCGCACGCGGCGGGGGAGACCGCGTTCACCTGGGGGCTCCTGTACGGACAGGAGGAGGCCGCGGCCGAGGCCCGGGAGCGCGAACTGCCCCAGGTCTGGGCCCGCGCCAGTGCCCCCGGACCGCTCGCGGATCTGGGGACGTGAGTACCGGGGTACGCTGGATGGTCACCCCTGCCGGCTCACGAAGGTTCGCGAGATGTCTGCCGCATCGGTCTTCCCACAGCTCGAAGCTCTGCTCCCGCATGTGCAGAAGCCCATCCAGTACGTCGGCGGTGAGCTGAACTCCACCGTCAAGGAGTGGGACAGCTGCGACGTCCGCTGGACCCTCATGTACCCCGACGCCTACGAGGTCGGACTCCCCAACCAGGGCGTCATGATCCTCTACGAGGTGCTCAACGAGCGCGAAGGAGTCCTCGCCGAGCGCACGTACAGCGTCTGGCCCGACCTCGAAGCGCTGATGCGCGAGCACAACGTGCCGCAGTTCACCGTGGACAGCCACCGCCCCGTCGGCGCGTTCGACGTCTTCGGGCTGAGCTTCTCCACCGAGCTGGGCTACACCAACATGCTCACCGCCCTGGACCTCGCGGGCATCCCGCTGGAGTCCAAGGACCGCACCGTCGATCACCCGATCGTCCTCGCGGGCGGCCACGCCGCGTTCAACCCCGAGCCGATCGCGGACTTCATCGACTGCGCGGTCGTCGGCGACGGCGAGCAGGCCGTCCTGGAGATCACCGAGATCATCCGCGCCTGGAAGGCCGAGGGCCGCCCCGGCGGCCGTGACGAGGTGCTCTTCCGGCTGTCGAAGACCGGCGGGGTCTACGTCCCGCGGTTCTACGACGTCGAGTACCTCCCCGACGGCCGCATCGGCCGCGTCGTGCCCAACCGCTCCGGCGTGCCGTGGCGGGTCTCCAAGCACACGGTGATGGACCTCGACGAGTGGCCCTACCCCAAGCAGCCGCTCGTCCCGCTCGCGGAGACCGTGCACGAGCGGATGTCCGTGGAGATCTTCCGCGGCTGCACCCGCGGCTGTCGTTTCTGCCAGGCCGGCATGATCACGCGCCCCGTGCGGGAGCGAAGCATCACCGGCATCGGCGAGATGGTCGAGAAGGGCCTCAAGGCGACCGGCTTCGAGGAGGTCGGCCTGCTCTCGCTCTCCTCCGCCGACCACAGCGAGATCGGCGACATCGCCAAGGGTCTCGCCGACCGCTACACCGAGGACAAGGTCGGCCTCTCGCTGCCCTCGACCCGCGTCGACGCGTTCAACGTCGACCTGGCCAACGAGCTGACCCGCAACGGCCGCCGCTCGGGCCTCACCTTCGCCCCCGAGGGCGGCTCCGAACGCATGCGCAAGGTCATCAACAAGATGGTCTCGGAGGAGGACCTGATCCGGACGGTCGCCACCGCGTACGGCAACGGCTGGCGCCAGGTGAAGCTGTACTTCATGTGCGGCCTGCCCACCGAGACCGACGAGGACGTCCTCCAGATCGGCGACATGGCGGTCAACGTCATCGCCAAGGGCCGCGAGGTCTCCGGCCAGAACGACATCCGCGCCACGGTCTCCATCGGCGGCTTCGTGCCCAAGCCGCACACCCCCTTCCAGTGGGCCCCGCAGCTCAGCGCCGAGGACACCGACGCCCGGCTGAAGAAGCTCCGCGACAAGATCCGCGGCGACAAGAAGTACGGCCGCTCCATCGGCTTCCGCTATCACGACGGCAAGCCCGGCATCGTCGAGGGCCTCCTCTCGCGCGGCGACCGCCGCGTCGGCTCCGTCATCCGCGCGGTCTACGAGTCCGGCGGCCGCTTCGACGGCTGGCGCGAGCACTTCAGCTACGACCTCTGGATGAACTGCGCCGAGAAGACGCTGCCCGAGTTCGGGGTCGACGTCGACTGGTTCACCACCCGCGAGCGCACCTACGAGGAGGTCCTGCCCTGGGACCACCTCGACTCCGGTCTGGACAAGGACTGGCTCTGGGAGGACTGGCAGGACGCGCTCGACGAGACCGAGGTCGAGGACTGCCGCTGGACCCCCTGCTTCGACTGCGGCGTCTGCCCGCAGCTCGACCTGGACATCCAGATCGGCCCGACCGGCAAGAAGCTCCTGCCGCTCAGCGTCGTCAACAAGTAGCGCGTCCCCGAACGGCCCGCAGGCCCGGCCCGGCAACCCCGGGCCGGGCCTGTCGCGTCCCTGACGGCATGGACCACGGCAAGCACCAGGCTCCCCAGGGATACGAGCCAGGCGAAGCCGTCCTGACCACGCTCATCAGGATCCCGGTGCGGATCGTGGCCGTCGTGCTCGTCCTGCCCGTCCGCATCGTCTGGGACGCACTCACCGCCCACTGGCACGCCGCCGACCGCACCCTGCTGCGCCCGCTCGGCCGGACCCCGGCACGGCTCCTCGACGCCCTCGTCCCGACCCCGCTGACCTGGCTGTACACCTGAGTCCTCACACCGCTGGGCAAGGCCGCCTCCTGGACGTACCGTCGCGTGCTCGCCCGGTCGGCCGGGAGATCGCCGCCGCGTTCGAGGTCGCCCGGCGGCTCGCCGGGTACGTCTCCCGGGCCGTCGGCCGGGCCCCAGCGTGGCTGGTCATGACGCTGCTCGTCGCGCCCGTCTCCTGGACGTACCGCACCCCGCGCACCCCTGTCCGGCACTTTCCGCGCGACTCCGTGTGGGCCCCGGCCCGCCGCGCCGCCGCCGAGGCGCGGCGGGCCGCCCGCGCGGCCCTCGCGACCGCCAGGGAAAGCGTGCGCCAGGCGCGCCGCGACGCCCGGCGGGCACTGGTCGGCTCCACGGACGGCGCACGGTCCCGGGAACCGGTGGGGATCCCTGCGCGTACTCTGGGTAGTACAACGACTGTCCCCAGCGCGGCGCAGGCGTCCGAGACCCCTCTGCTCGGCGAGAAACTCGTCGAACGGGGGTGAGCCGGACCGGCACCCGGGGGTCACCCGCATCTCGTGGGCGGCGCGCCACCGCGCCCGCCCCGCACCGAGGAGAAGAACCACTGGGCAAGCGACAGCCCGAAGGCCCGCCGCCCGCACCGGCAGTGCAGCGCATCCGCCTGCGCTACACCAAGCGCGGCCGCCTCCGGTTCACCAGCCACCGAGACTTCCAGCGGGCCTTCGAGCGGGCACTGCGCCGCTCCGAGGTGCCGATGGCGTACTCGGCGGGCTTCACGCCCCACCCCAAGGTCTCCTACGCCAATGCCGCACCCACCGGCACGGGCAGTGAGGCGGAGTTCCTGGAGATCGCCCTCACCGAGGCGCGGGACCCCGAGGTCCTGCGCGGACTGCTCGACGCGTCGATGCCGGACGGCCTCGACATCATCGACGCGGTGGAGGCCCGCACCTCGGGCCTGGCCGAGCGGCTCACCGCGTCCGTCTGGGAGATGCGCCTGGACGGCGTCGATCCCGAGGACGTCCGCACCGCCGTGGCCGCGTTCAACGACGCCGGGGCCGTGGAGGTCCAGCGCAAGGCGAAGAACGGCATCCGGACGTTCGACGCCCGCGCCGCCGTCGCCGACCTGCGGGTCGTCGACGCTCCGGCCGATAGGCCGGTCGAGCGGCCCTGTGCGATACTGCGCCTGGTTGTTCGGCACGTGACACCTGCCGTGCGACCCGACGACGTCCTGTCCGGTCTCCGAGCTGTGGCCGACCTGGCGGATGAGGTCTCCCCTGTTCGAGCGCAGCCGAGAGCTTGGGGAACCGTCCCCGCCGCGGTGACGAGGCTGGCGCAGGGGCTCTTCGACGAGGAGTCCGGCACGGTGACCGACCCTCTCGCGCCTGACCGCGAGGCCGCCCCGACCGCGCGTTCCGCGGTCGCCGGGGCAGCCGTCGCGACGGCGCCGGAAGGCGCGGGTTCCGCGTAAGGCGGTCGTTGTAGCGCAGCCCTCCGACTCGGGAGCCACCTGGGTCGGGCCGCGCACTGACCCATAAGACTTTCGCCAGGCCGTAGGCACACCGCATACGGAACCGGCGAGCCAGACATCAGTTCCCGTGCGGCGCCCGCGCCCCGGACGGCGGTATCGCACCACTGCGGACCGTGCCGGACCGGAATCCAGACGCGGCGCCCGGGAGCACGACGGGAGAACCGCCCGCATGCCTCAGCCGAACGAACCCGGCACGACCGGGAACAACGAAGAGAACGCCCCCGGGGACAAGCTGCCGCCGCGCCGCAGGCGCCGCGCCGCTTCCCGCCCGGCGGGCCCGCCCGGTGCGACCGCGGCCCCCGCCGAGGACGTCACGCCGGCCATACCGGCCGACGGGTCCGCCGCCCCGGCCGCGGACGACACGCCCGGCGAAACGGTCGTCGAGACCGCCCCGCCCGCCCGTGCGCGCCGACGCGCCGTGCGCAAGGCCACCGCGCCCGCCGGAGCCCCGGAGCCGGTGGAGAACACCGAACCCGCCCCGGTCGCCGAGGCCCCCGCACCGACCGCCGCCGAGGAGGAGCCCGCCGCACCCGCGCCGCGCGCCCGCCGCCGCGCGGTCCGCAAGGCGACCGCCCCGGCCGGTGCGCCGGAGGCCGCCGAGACCGTGGCCCCGGTCGTCGAGACTCCGGTAGCGCCCGCCGAGGAGGCCGAGCCCGAGGAAGAGGCCGAGGCCGTCGTCGAGGTCGTCGAGGAGCCCCCGGCGCCCCGCCGCCGGCGCGCCTCCCGCAAGGCCACCGCCCCCGCGGGCGCCCCGGTAGCGGCCGAGGCAGCCGTCGTGGTCGAGCCGGCCGTCGCCGCCGAGCCCGCCGCCGTGGTCCAGCCCGCCGCTGCCGTCGTCGGGCCGGAGCCCGCCGAGGCCCCTCGCGGCCGTGCCCGCCGCCGTGCTTCGGCCCCGGCCGGTACGCCGGGAGCCGCCGCGCCCGTCGCCGAGACGGTGACCGAGCCGGCGCCCGTCGCCGCCGAGGCCCCCGCGGCCCAGGCGGAGGCCGTCGAGGAGACCCCGGCCCCGCGCGCCCGCCGCCGCGCGTCCCGGAAGGCGTCCGCGCCCGCCGGTACGCCGCAGCCGGCCGCCGAGCCCGTCGAGACCCCTGCGGAGCCCGTCGAGGCCGGCGAGAGCCTGCCCGCCGCCGTCGCCGAGGAGCTCGCCGCCGAGGTGGAGGAGGTCGAGGAGGCCGCCCCGCGCGGACGCCAGCGCCGCCGGGCCACCGCAGCCGCCGGTCGCCCCGAGTTCACCACCCAGCCCGAGGAGCCGACCCGCAAGGGCCGGCGCGCGACGCGCCCCGCCGTCGCCGTCTTCCAGGCCCCGGTCTTCGCCGAGCCGATGTTCCAGACCCCCGAGACCGCGGCCGCCGCCGCTGCCGCGGCCGGTTCCCCCTCGGCGCCCGACGAGGCCGACGAGGTCGAGGAGCAGCAGACCGCCGAGGTCGAGAGCGCCCCGCCCGCCGAGGCCGCGCCGCAGGGCGGCTCGCGCCGCCGTCGCCGCCGCCGTGGCGAGGCCGACGTGACCGAGCAGGCCGCCGAGCCCGCCGCTCCCGTGGAGACGCCTTCCGAGCAGCCCGCCGACGAGGCCCCCGAGGCCGAGGCGGACGAGCACGAGGGCGAGGACACCGACGAGTACGGCGACCGCCCCTCGCGCCGTCGCCGCCGTGGCGGCCGTCGCCGCCGTCGTGGCGAGGCCAACGACACGGACGACGAGCAGCACGCCGACGAGGCGCCCGCGCCGTCCCGCGCCGAGGAGCCCCGCTCCGAGGACGAGCGGGACCGGGGCCGGAGCCAGGCCCCGGACGCCGACGAGCAGGACGAGGACGACGACTCCTCGGCCTCCGGATCGAGCAGCAGCCGCCGTCGCCGCCGTCGCCGTCGCCGCAGCGGTGACGCCGCCGCCGAGGCCGACCACGGCACCACCGACGACCCGGAGCGTACGGTCGTCAAGGTCCGCGAGCCCCGCAAGAAGGAGGAGCGCGAGCCGGGCACCGGCTTCGACGAGGTCCAGTCCATCAAGGGCTCGACCCGTATGGAGGCCAAGAAGCAGCGCCGCCGCGAGGGTCGCGAGCAGGGCCGCCGCCGGGTCCCGATCATCACCGAGGCGGAGTTCCTCGCCCGCCGCGAGGCCGTCGAGCGCGTGATGGTCGTCCGCCAGAGCGGCGAGCGCACCCAGATCGGCGTCCTCGAGGACAACGTGCTCGTCGAGCACTACGTCAACAAGGAGCAGGCCACCAGCTACGTCGGCAACGTCTACCTGGGCAAGGTCCAGAACGTGCTGCCGTCCATGGAGGCCGCCTTCGTCGACATCGGCAAGGGCCGCAACGCCGTCCTGTACGCCGGTGAGGTCAACTTCGAGGCGCTCGGCATGGCCCACGGGCCGCGCCGCATCGAGACCGCGCTCAAGTCCGGTCAGTCGGTCCTCGTCCAGGTGACCAAGGACCCGATCGGCCACAAGGGCGCGCGTCTGACCAGCCAGGTCTCGCTGCCCGGCCGCTACCTCGTCTACGTGCCCGAGGGCTCGATGACCGGGATCAGCCGCAAGCTGCCCGACACCGAGCGCTCCCGCCTCAAGACCATTCTCAAGAAGATCGTCCCCGAGGACGCCGGCGTCATCGTGCGCACCGCCGCCGAGGGCGCGAGCGAGGACGAGCTGCGCCGTGACGTCGAGCGGCTCCAGGGGCAGTGGGAGGACATCCAGCGGAAGGCCAAGGGCACCAGCGGCTCCAACGCGCCGACGCTGCTCTACGGCGAGCCGGACATGACCGTCCGGGTCGTCCGCGACATCTTCAACGAGGACTTCTCCAAGGTCATCGTCAGCGGCGACGAGGCGTGGGAGACCATCCACGGTTACGTCTCGCACGTCGCGCCCGACCTCACCGAGCGGCTCTCCCGCTGGACCTCCGAGGTCGACGTCTTCGCGACGTACCGCATCGACGAGCAGCTGATGAAGGCGCTGGACCGCAAGGTCTACCTGCCCAGCGGCGGTTCGCTGGTGATCGACAAGACCGAGGCGATGATCGTCGTCGACGTCAACACCGGCAAGTTCACCGGCCAGGGCGGCAACCTGGAGGAGACCGTCACCAGGAACAACCTGGAGGCGGCCGAGGAGATCGTGCGCCAGCTGCGGCTGCGCGACCTCGGCGGCATCGTCGTCGTCGACTTCATCGACATGGTGCTGGAGTCCAACCGGGACCTGGTGCTGCGCCGGCTCCTGGAGTGCCTGGGCCGCGACCGCACCAAGCACCAGGTCGCCGAGGTCACCTCGCTGGGCCTGGTCCAGATGACCCGCAAGCGGGTGGGCCAGGGTCTGCTGGAGTCCTTCTCCGAGACCTGCGTCCACTGCAACGGGCGCGGCGTCATCGTCCACATGGAGCAGCCGACGTCCGTCGGCGGCGGCGGTGGCGGCAAGAAGTCCAAGAAGCGCGGTCGCGGCGGCGCGGGCCAGGACCACGAGCACGGTCATGACCACGAGCACGGCCACGACGAGCACGCGGCCGAGCCCGCCGAGACCGAGTCCGAGGCCGAGCTGGCCGCGGAGGTCGCCGCCCCGGTGTCCCTGGCGGACCTGGAACCGGCCGCCGACGAGGAGTTCTACGGCAGCCCCGCCGAGGCGGAGGCCGCCGCCACGCGCGGCCGTGGCCGCCGTCGGGCCTCCCGCAAGGCGTCGGCCCCGGCCGGCGCTCCGAGGGCCGAGGTGTCCGCCCCGGCAGTCGAGGCTCCCGCCGTCGAGGCCCGGCCCGAGCCGGTTCTCGACGCGCCCGCCGAGGCTGCCGCTGTGGAGGCCCCGGCGACCGCCGAGGTCCCCGAGGCTCCGGTCGAGGCCGCGCCCCAGGGGCGTCCGCGCCGTCGGGCCACCCGTAAGGCGACCGCTCCGGCGGGTTCGCCGAAGCAGTCCGAGGCCGCGGAGCCGGTCCGCCCGGCCGAGCCCACCACGGACCCGGTCGCTGTCGAGGACCCGGTCGTCGAGGCGCCCGCCGTCGAGACGCCGGCCCCTGAGGCCCCCGAGGCTCCGGAGGCTCCGAAGGAGAAGGCCACCGAGGCCGAAACCCCGGCGGCCGCCCCGCCGCGCGCCCGGCGCCGGGTGACCCGCAAGGTCACCGCACCGGCGGGCTCGCCCACCGGGTCGGACGACGCGGAGGTCGTCGTGGTCGCCTCGGCGCCCGAGGCGAAGGCCCCGGAATCCGAGGGCCGGGCCACCCAGGGAGCCGCGGAATCCGGAACGGTGGAATCCGAATCCGAATCCGCGGAACCGGCCCCGGCGAAGAAGGCGGCCCGCAAGGCCGCGGCCAAGAAGGCCCCCGCGAAGAAGACGGCCGCCAAGAAGACCGTCGCGAAGAAGACGGCCGCCAAGAAGACGACGGCCAAGACGGCCGCGAAGAAGACGACGAAGAAGACCGTCGCCGCTGAGCAGTCGTCGCCGTCCGTAACGGCTCCCGCGCCTTCCGTGGAGGGCGAGTCGTCGGCCGACCGGTGAATGCGTAACCGGTTGTTCATCTAAAGGTGTCCCGCTCCGAGCACATCGGGGCGGGACACCTGCTTTGTTTCAGAACTGATGCAAGAGCGGGTTAACGAGCCCGAAATGGGCTGAGAAATCCCTGATAATGTGACGACGGTTGCCATGCGTGTGAGCGTTCTTCACGAAAACTACGGTTGGTGACAAGGCCCGGCGAACATACCGACCGGGCCGGATTCCTCGGCAGGGCGTCGGCATCGCGCCGGTGGGGTTACGCGCGACCTCGGTAAGACGTCCCGCACCTCGGAGCTCTGCCTGGTAACGAGCTCTTGCGGTGTTCAAGGAGGACGTTCATGACGAGCATCAACGAGCAGCCGATTCCTGCTGCCCGCCCGGTCATCGGGGAAGACGAGATCGAGGCCGCCGTACGCGTGCTGCGCAGCGGTCGCGTCGTGCAGGGCCCGGAGGTCGCGGCCTTCGAGGAAGGCTTCTCCCGGCTGGTCGACGACCGGCACTGCGTCGCCGTCAACTCGGGGACCTCGGCGCTGCACCTGCTGCTGCTCGCCCTGGGCATCGGCCCCGGAGACGAGGTGATCGTCCCCTCCTTCTCCTTCGCCGCCTCCGCGAACGCGGTCCGCCTCGTCGGCGCCGACGTGGTGTTCGCCGACATCGAGCCGGGCAGCTTCGGCCTCGACCCGGCCGCGGTCGAAGCCGCGATCACGCCGCGCACCGCCGCGATCATGCCGGTGCACCTCTACGGCCACCCCGCCGCGATGGACAAGCTCATGCCCATCGCCGACAAGCACCGGCTCGCCGTCGTCGAGGACGCCTGCCAGGCCCACGCCGCGGCGCTGAACGGCACCCCCGTCGGCGCGTTCGGCGCGGGCGGCACCTTCAGCTTCTACCCGACCAAGAACATGCACTCCCTCGAGGGCGGCATGGTCACCACGGCCGACGCCGAACTGGCCCGTACCCTGCGGCTCCTGCGCAACCAGGGCATGGAGCAGCGGTACGCCAACGAGATCGTCGGCGCCAACATGCGGATGACCGACGTGTCCGCCGCCGTCGGCCGCGTACAGCTCGGCAAGGTGGAGGCGTGGACCGAGCAGCGCCGCGCCAACGCCGCGTACCTCGACGCCCACATCACCGCCCCGGCCGTCACCACGCCGCCGGTGGCCGAGGGCGCCCGGCACGTGTACCACCAGTACACCGTGCGGATCAGCGGCGACCGGGACGCGGCGATGGCGAAGCTCACCGAGGCGGGCATCGGCAACGCGGTCTACTACCCGACGCCGATCCACCGGCTCAAGCCCTACTGGGAGCCGGACCAGAAGGCCGGCCGCACCTGGGACCTGCCCGAGACCGAGCGGGCCGCCGCCGAGGTCGTCTCTCTGCCGGTCCATCCCTCGCTCACCGAGGGTGACCTGGAGCGGATCGTCGCCGCCGTGAACTCGCTGGGGGAGAACCTGTGACCGCCGTACTGAAGGCCGGACTCGTCGGCCTCGGCTCCATGGGCCGCCACCACGCCCGCGTCCTCGCGAGCCTGGACGGCGTCGAACTGGTCGGCGTCGTCGACCCGATGGGCGACAAGAACGGCTGGGCCCAGGGCGCTCCCGTCCTGTCCACCGTCGAGGAGCTCATCGCCCTCGGCATCGACTACGCCGTCGTGGCCTGCCCCACCGCGCTGCACGAGGAGGTCGGCCTCCAGCTCGCCGACGCCGGGGTCAGCGCCCTGATCGAGAAGCCGCTCGCCGACACCGTCGAGGGCGCCCGCCGCCTCGTCGACGCGTTCGAGTCGCGCGGCCTGGTGGCCGGCGTCGGCCACATCGAGCGCTGCAACCCGGCGCTGCTCTCGCTCCGCGCCCGCCTGGAGGCCGGCGAGCTGGGCGACGTCTACCAGGTCGTCACCCGCCGCCAGGGCCCCTTCCCGCACCGGATCGCCGACGTCGGCGTGGTCAAGGACCTGGCCACCCACGACATCGACCTGACGGGCTGGGTCACCGGTCAGGCCTACACTTCGATCGCCGCCCACACCGTCTCCAAGTCCGGCCGCCCGCACGAGGACATGGTCTCCGCCGTGGGCCAGCTGTCCGACGGCACGATGGTCAACCACCTGGTCAACTGGCTGAGCCCGCTCAAGGAGCGCTTCACCTCGGTCACCGGCGAGCGCGGCTGCTTCATCGCCGACACCCTCACCGCCGACCTCACCTTCCACTCCAACGCCGCGGTCACCACCGAGTGGGAGGCGCTGCGCGCCTTCCGCGGGGTCTCCGAGGGCGACATGATCCGGTACGCCATCCCCAAGCGTGAGCCGCTGCTCGTCGAGCACGAGCTGTTCCGCGATGCTGTGAAGGGCGGGCCCGCCGACATCTGCACGCTGCGGCAGGGACTTCGTACGGTCGAGGTGGCCGCGGCGGTGCTGCGTTCGGCGTCGACCGGGCTCTCGGTCTCGTTGAAGGACGAGGACCTTTCCTCGGCGGGGGTGGCCAGTTGACCGAGCCGGCGGTCACGGTCGTCGTTGCCGTGTACAACACCATGCCCTACCTCACCGAGTGCCTGAACTCGCTCATGGGGCAGAGCATCGGCAGGGAGCGGCTCGAGGTCATCGCCGTGGACGACGGCTCCACCGACGGCAGCGGCCAGGAACTGGACCGGTTCGCGGCGCTGTATCCCGGCACGGTCAAGGTCATCCACCAGGAGAACTCCGGTGGTCCGGCTGCTCCCAGCAACCGCGCCCTGGAGATCGCCACGGGTCGCTTCGTCTACTTCATCGGCTCCGACGACTACCTCGGCGAGGAGGCGCTGGAGCGCATGGTCTCCTACGCCGACGAGCACGACTCCGACGTGGTCATCGGGAAGATGGTCGGCACGAACGGCCGGTACGTCCATCAGAAGCTGTACAGCGGGAACCACCCCGACATCAGCCTCTACGAGTCGGCCCTGCCCTACACACTCGCGAACACCAAGCTCTTCCGCCGCGAGCTGGTCGAGAAGCACGGGCTCCGGTTTCCCGAGGACCTGCCGGTCGGCAGCGACCAGCCGTTCACCATCGAGGCATGCGTACGGGCCCGGAGAATCTCCGTGCTCTCCGACTACACCTGCTACTACGCGGTCAAGCGCGGCGACGCGAGCAACATCACCTACCGGGCCGACCATCTGGCCCGCCTCCGGTGCACCGCACAGATCATGCGGCACACCGCCGGCCTGATCGAGGCGGGCCCGCGACGGGACGCCGTCCTCAAGCGGCACTTCGAGTGGGAGCTGTCCAAGCTTCTGCAGAAGGACTTCCCCCTGCTCGACGCCGGCACCCGGCGTCGGGTGTGCGAGGGCCTGGCCGAGCTTCTGGACGCCTACTTCACCGACGGTCTGCGCGATGCCACCGGTGTGAAGCGGCGCGTCCGGTTCGCTCTCGCCCGGCGCGGTGCCGTCGAAGAGCTGTGCCGTGCCATCACGGACGAGGCCGAGCACGGGGCGCCGCCGTTTCTCGTCGAGGGCGACCGCGCCTTCGCCGCGTACCCGGGCTTCCGGGACCCCGCGGTCGGCCTGGACGACAGGGAGTACGAAGTGCTCGGCGAATCCGTCGCCGGCCGGCTCGCGACGGGCACGAAGCTGGAGTCGGCCGACTGGGAGCAGCACGGCACGGAGCTGTCCTGCGTCGTGAGGCTGCGCGTCGGCATCACCGGCGACACGTCCTCGGCCGTGGTCGCCCTGGCTCATGGCGCCATGCCCCAGAGCGCCGACAAGCCCGGCGCCCGCAGGCTTCCGGGGGACGCCGCACGTCCGAAACGCGTCGGTACGCTCACCGCCGGCCCGGCCGAGGACGGCGGCACCCTGCTGACCGCCCGTATCCCGCTGGAGCCCACGCGCACCAAGAGGGGCGTCCGCCTGTACGTGGACGTGGCGGGCTCCCCGTACGAGATCCCGGTCCGCACCGAAGGGCAGCCGATGCCGCTGGCACGCCGCTGGGGGAGCACCGACCCCCACCGCGTGGCGGCGAACACCAACACCAAGGGCCGGCTCGTGATCACGACGGCTCCCCTGCGGGAACCGAAGCCCAGCGTGAGCGCACGGCTGCGCCGCACGCTGTCCAGGTCGAAGAGGAAGTAACCCGATGAATATCTGTGTAGTCGCGCTCGGCAAGATCGGACTTCCGCTCGCCGTGCAGTTCGCCGCCAAGGGCCACAAGGTCATCGGCGCGGACGTCAACGAGAAGGTCGTCGAACTCGTCAACGCGGCCACCGAGCCGTTCCCCGGCGAGCACGACCTCGACCGCCTGCTCAAGGAAACCGTCGGCGCCGGCCTGCTCTCCGCCACGACGGACACCACGGCCGCGGTCGCCGCCTCCGACGCCGTGGTCGTCGTCGTCCCGCTCTTCGTGGACGCCGAGGGCACCCCCGACTTCGGCTGGATGGACGCCGCCACCAAGGCCATCGCGGCGGGGCTGAAGCCCGGCACCCTGGTCAGCTACGAGACCACGCTGCCGGTCGGCACCACCCGTACCCGCTGGGCGCCGATGCTGGCCGAGGGCTCGGGCCTGACCCCCGGCGAGGACTTCCACCTGGTCTTCTCCCCGGAGCGGGTGCTCACCGGCCGGGTCTTCGCCGACCTGCGCCGCTACCCCAAGCTCGTCGGCGGCATCGACGAGGCGTCCGCCGAGCGCGGCGTCGCCTTCTACGAGGCCGTCCTCGACTTCGACGAGCGCGAGGACCTGCCCCGCCCCAACGGCGTCTGGGACCTCGGCACGGCGGAGGCATCCGAGCTGGCGAAGCTCGCCGAGACCACCTACCGCGACGTCAACATCGGCCTGGCCAACCAGTTCGCCCGGTTCGCCGACCAGAACGACATCGACGTCAAGAAGGTCATCGAGGCCTGCAACAGCCAGCCCTACAGCCACATCCACCAGCCCGGCATCGCCGTCGGCGGCCACTGCATCCCGATCTACCCGCGGATGTACCTGTGGAACGACCCGGAGGCGACCGTGGTGCGCTCGGCCCGCGAGGCCAACGCCGCGATGCCCGCGTACGCCGTCGACCTGCTGGCCGCCGCCTACGGCGACCTGGACGGCGCCGGGGTCCTGGTGCTGGGCGCGGCCTACCGCGGCGGCGTCAAGGAGACCGCGTTCTCCGGCGTCTTCGGCGTCGTCGAGGCCCTGAAGGCGCGGGGCGCGGTGCCCTTCGTCTCGGACCCGATGTACACCCCCGAGGAGCTGACCGCCCTCGGCCTCGTCCCGCACGACGGCCACCAGGCCGTCACCGCCGCGATCCTCCAGGCCGACCACGCCGAGTACCGCGAGCTGTCCGCCGCCGACCTCCCGGACGTCCGCGTCCTGGTCGACGGCCGACGCACCACGGACCCGGCCAACTGGGCGGGCGTGCGCCGCGTCGTCATCGGCGGCTGAACCGATATGTCCGAGATAGCTCAGTTTGTCGTGTAAGGATTGAAGCATGTCAACATCTGTAGCCCGCCCCAAACTTGCCGTCATCGTCGCCAACGGCATCAGCGGGGACTCCCGGGTGCAGAAGACGGCGCTCGCCGCGGCGCGCGCCGGGTGGGACGTCACTCTCATCGGCCGCAGCTCGTCCAAGCACACCGAGCGTTCCTGGTTCGGACCCGTCAAGGTGGTGCGGGTACCGGTCGCCTCGCACATCAAGCGCCGCGTGGCGGCCCGGGCCGCCCACGGGAGTGCCCGTGCTCAGCTGACGCAGTTCGGGATCAAGGACCGTGCCGCGCTGGAGCAGTTGCGTGCCGCGCACGGCGCCTGGGTACGGGAGACGACCGCGAGGATCGGGTGGCTGAGCCAGGCCCCGGCCTACAGCGCCCCGGCCGCCGTGGGTCTCAAGGCAGTGGTGCGAGCCCGGCGCAGCGCGCACAAGCTGCGGTTGAAGGCGTACAAGTGGGAAGAGCGCCGCAAGCCCGAGCAGCAGCCCACCGGCGAGTGGCGCAAGGACTGGCCGGCCCTGCTCGACCTGGACCTCGCGTTCGGTCCCGTCATCGAGAAGCTCGCGCCCGACGTCATCCACGCGAACGACATCACCGCCATCAACCTGGGGGCCATGGCGGCCGCGCGGCTGCGGGCGAGCGGGCGCACGTGCGTCTGGCTCTACGACGCCCACGAGTACGTCGCGGGAGTCGAGTGGCCCCAGCCCCGGATGGACAGCGCCTTCCCCGCCGTGGAGAAGGAGTTCATCGCGAAGGCCGACGCGGTGGTGACGGTCTCCCCGGAGATCGCCGAGGTCATCCGCAAGGACTACGGTCTGGCCAGGACTCCTCTGGTGGTCCGCAACACCCCGATCCGCGAGACGATCGGCGGGGCCGGTGGCAGGGTGTCCGTCCGTCAGGCGTGCGGCCTGGACGACGGCGTTCCGCTGCTCGTGTACTCCGGCTGGATCTCCTCCGAGCGCGGCCTCGGCACAGCCGTGGAGGGCCTGGCCCAGCTGCCCGGCTACCACCTGGCGATCGTCGCGGGCAAGCGCAGCCCGGAGCTGGTCCGGCTGCTCGCCCTGGCCGAGGAGACCGGCGTACGGGACCGTATCCACGTGGTGCCCTATGTGGCCCAGCACGAGGTGGCGGACTATCTCTCCACCGCCGACCTCGGACTGATCTGCTCCCAGCGGACGATCAACTACGAGTTGTCGCTGCCGACCAAGACGGCCGAGTACCTGCACGCGGGACTGCCGATCATCGCCAGCGACGTGAAGACCCTCAGCGCGTTCGTGCGGGAGCACGGTGTCGGCGAGGTGTTCGTCTCCGGCGACGCGGGCTCGTTCGTCGAAGCCGTCACCCGCGGTCTCGCGCGCGCCGCGGACATGAAGGAGAACATCAGCGAAGCCATACTCACCGAGCTCTCCTGGGAACACCAGTGCGAGGGCCTGATGGCGCTCTACAGCGAGATCTCGGGCCTCACGCCGCCTCCCGCCGAGGCGGGCTTCTCCTGGGAGGCCGTCGAGCGACCGGTCACCGCTGCCGAGGCCGAGGAGCCGCGCGAGCAGCTGGAACGAGGCTGGACCCCGCTCGGCAAGACCCCGATCAAGCTCGGTCTCGGCCCGGCGAACTACGCCGGACAGCTCGCCGCCTTCGCGCAGGCCGTCACCCGTGAACGCGCGGACGTCTCGGCGGAAGTGGTCAAGCACCGTACGGCGCGGACCCACGACTACCCGGCAGACGTCTACGTCGAGGGCAAGGCACTCAAGAACCTCGACGTCCAGCTCGAACAGGTGCAGCGGATCCTGCCGCGCTACACGCACCTCATCGCCGATGCCTTCCGTCCCGTCTTCGGCGGGCTCAACGGCGACAGCATCGAGGGTGACCTGCCCGCGCTGCGCCACGGAAAGGTCAAGGTCGCGCTGCTCGCCCACGGCAGCGAGGTCCGCGACCCCGCGCTCCACCGGAAGCGCAACCCGTACTCCCTCTTCCTCGACGCCCCGGAAGGTTACGAGGAGAAGCTCGCCGCCATCGCGGAGCAGAATCGTCGCATCGCGCGGGAGAGCGGGCTGCCGGTCTTCGTCACCACCCCTGATCTGCTGCTCGACCTGCCGATGGCGACCTGGGCACCGCTCGTCGTCGACGTCGACGCCTGGTCCTGTGACCGCCCCGTCATGGAGCGTGAGCGTCCGGTGGTCCTGCACGCTCCCTCCGCACGCTGGACCAAGGGCACCGACCGGGTGCTGCCGGTGCTCCAGGGCCTCCACGACCGCGGTCTGATCGACTTCCGGCTGGCGGAGCAGGTCTCCTGGAACACGGTCCGGGAGATGGTGATGGAGGCGGACATCATCATCGACCAGTTCGCCATCGGTACGTACGGCACGTTCGCCTGCGAGGGAATGGCGGCGGGGAAGCCCGTCGTCGCGTACCTCGACAAGGAGTCGATCGCGGCATGCGGGGTGACCCCGCCGATCGTCAACGCCACACCGGAGACGCTGGACTCCGTCATGGAGGCCCTGCTCGCGGACCGTGAGGGCACGGCGCGGCTCGGCGTCGAGTCGGCCGCGTTCGCGCGGAAGTACCACGACGGCACCGCCACGGCTCGCGCCCTGGACGGCTTCCTGACCCGCTAGCCGCTCCCGCCGACGATCCCGGCGCACGGAAAGAGGCTCCCCCGGCCGCGTCAGCCGGGGGAGCCTCTTCATCTCCGCGTGAGAGCGCCGGGATCAGCCGCGCAGCGCCTGCTCCATCAGCTCCACGACCCGTACGGCCGCGGTGCCCTCGCCGTACGGGGTGCCGCGGTCGGTCCCCGGGGCAGGGCGGGTGGCCAGCGCCGCGAACGCGTCGGACGCCAGCTCGTGCGGGTCCGGCACGAGGACGTTCCAGCCGCCCTCCAGGGTCTCGACCCACTCGGTCTCGGGGCGGACCGTGGTGCAGGCCCTGCCGAGCAGGAACGCCTCCTTCTGCAGGCCGCCCGAGTCGGTGACCACTCCGGACGACGCCATCACCGCGGCGACCAGACCGGCGTACGGCAGCGGGCGGCCGACGTGCACGCTGCCCTGGGCCAGCTTGATGCCGTGCTCCTCGGCGCGTGCCACCAGCCGGGGGTGGGCGAGCAGAGCCACCGGCACGGGCAGGGCGGCCAGCGACGCCAGGATGGCCGAGAGCCGTTCGGGATCGTCGGTGTTGTCCGGCCGGTGGAGCGTGGCGAGGAGGAACGGCTTCGACGGGTCGATGCCCTCGGGCAGGGCCGGTGCGGGGTGGTCCCCGGCGGCCACCGCGTCGCGGATACGCAGGCAGATGTCGACCATCACGTCGCCCGCGAGCCGCGAACGCTCCGCCAGGCCCTCGTTGGCCAGGTGGCGCATGGCCTCCTCGGTGGGGGCGAGAAGCAGATCGGCACAGTGGTCGGTGAGGACCCGGTTGTGCTCCTCGGGCATCCGGCGGTTGAACGAGCGCAGTCCCGCCTCGAGGTGGGCGACCGGCAGATGCATCTTCACCGCGGACAGCGCGCCGGCGACGGTGGAATTGGTGTCCCCGTAGACCAGGACCCAGTCCGGGCGTTCGTCCTCCAGCACTTTGTCCATGGCGGCGAGCACCGCTCCGGTCTGCACTCCGTGGCTTCCGGAACCCACGCCGAGGTGGACGTCCGGGGCGGGGATGCCGAGCCCGTCGAAGAACACATCGGACAGATCGGCGTCGTAGTGCTGGCCGGTGTGCACGATGACGTGCTGATGGGACGTGCCGGCGAAGGCCGCGGCGATGGGGGCGAGTTTCACGAGCTGCGGCCGTGCTCCGACGACGCTGAGGACCTTCACGTTGTTCTACTCCTTGGAGGCTTGCCGGGCCCGTTGCGGGCCACTCCCGATGGTACGTGGGCCCTTGCGGGGCAGGGGCACCGCAGGGTGCCGCGAGGCCGGTATGCTCGCTGGCTGCGGTATGTCTGCGGCGGGGAGAAGGCCGTGACGGCGGCTATCAGGAAAGGCGCGTACATGGAGCCCGACAGCACCACGCGGCACAAGTCCCGGGGACGAGTCGTCATGCTTGTGGACAACGGGGTCAAAGGCGACTCCCGGGTCCAGAAGGCGGCCAGGTCCGCGGCGGACGCCGGATGGGACGTCGTGCTCTTCGGAGTCTCCCCGAACAGCGAGAAGCACTCCTGGAAGATCGGCGACGCCGAGGTGCGCCTGATCCCCAAGCCCAACCCGCTCAGGCCGCGCCGGCACGACCTGCGCCGCCCCTTCCCGCGCCGCCCGCTCGCCTACCGGTCGCCGCAGGTGGCGCGCTACCGGGTGCAGGCGGCCAAGGCCTGGCGCTCGGACCTGAGCTTCCGGCAGGCGGCCGCGAAGGCCGCGGCGGCCGGGCACCCGGGCCGCAGCGCGAGCGGATCCAAGGGGCGGCTCCTGGTGCCGCGGGTGAGCGCCAAGATCTACGGCAAGTGGGTCGCCCTGCGCGCCCGTGAGACGACGAACCTGCAAGAGCGCCGGTCGATGCTGGACGCCCCGCTCGACCGGGGCACGACCGCCCTGTGGCAGAAGCTGATGGGGCAGCGCTCCTGGCGCCGCCTGATGCCGAACCTGTGGGACTTCGAGCTGGCCTTCGCCAAGCACGTCGACGCCCTGAAGCCCGACCTCATCCACGCCCACGACTTCAAGATGCTCGGTGTCGGCGCTCGCGCCGCCGTGCGCGCCCGGGCGGCCGGACGACCCGTGAAGCTCGTCTGGGACGCCCATGAGTACGTCCCCGGCCTCCCCCCGCGTCACGGCCGCTGGCTGCCCGCCCACGTGGCGTGGGAGAAGGAGCACGCCGTGTTCGCCGACGCGGTGGTCACGGTCTCCCCGGCCCTCGCGGAGCTGCTCAAGGAGGGCCACCAGCTCACCGAGCTGCCCACGGTCGTGCTGAACGCCCCGGTGATCTCGCCGGGCGCGGACGAGGTGGCGGGGGCGGATCCCGTACCGGACCTGCGGGAGCTGTGCGGCGTCGGCCCGGAAACCCCGCTGCTCGCGTACGTCGGTGGCATCAACCCCGTCCGCGGGGTGGAGACGATCATCGAGGGCCTCGCCCGGATGCCCGACGTGCACGTCGCCATGGTCTCCGTACCGCCGGGCAAGCCGTATGCGGCGACGGCCACGATCCGCAAGCTCGTCGCCGAGCTCGGGGTCGGCGACCGGGTGCACTTCCTGCCGTTCGTCCCGCACTGGCAGGTCGCCGAGTTCGTGGCCCCGGCCGACGCCGCCGTCAGCCCGCTGCACCACCTCGCCAACCACGAGCTGGCGCTCAGCAACAAGTTCTTCGAGTACTCGCAGGCGCGGCTTCCCCAGATCGTCAGCGATATCCGCACGATGTCCGAGATGGTCACCTCGACGGGCCAGGGTGAGGTCTTCCGCGCCCAGGACACCGACGACTACGTGCGTGCGGTGAAGGCCGTCCTGGCCGACCCCGAGCGCTACCGGGCGGCGTACGACAAGCCGGGCCTGCTGGAGAAGTGGACCTGGGAGGCGCAGGCGGAGGTGCTCGACGGCATCTACAGCCGCCTGCTGCCGGACCGCCCCAGGGTGCCCGCGGCGACCTCCGAGCCCAGGGCCGACGTCCGGGCCTGAGCCGTCACGGATACGTCCGAGTGATATGCCGAGGGCCCCCGTACCGGAATCCGGTACGGGGGCCCTCGGCATGTCCGGCGGCGACGCGTCAGAGCTTCGTGCGCAGCCAGCGCACGGAGGGCCTTTCGACCCAGCGGTGCACCAGCCAGGACAGCACCAGCAGGACCGCCACGGTGACGCCGAGCGTGGGCCATGCGCCCAGTCGGCCGTACAGGATGCGGATCATGGCCCAGCCGAGCTCCTCGTGGAGCAGGTACAGCGGGTACACCAGTGCCCCGGCGGTGGCGAGCCAGCGCCACTGGAGTCGGTCGAACCAGTGCAGCGCCACCGCGAGCACGAGGAGATAGGAGACCGTCACCAGGGCCAGGGCCACGTACGGGCTCCGGTCGAAGCCCAGATCGTCCCGCAGTCGGTCCCCGTGTTCCACGAGGTCGCTCTGCATGGTCAGCCAGCTCATGCCGAGGAGCAGCCACAGCTTCAGGTCGGGCCCGAAGCGGTACATCAGGTACATGGTGATGCCGGCGACGAACAGAGAGGTGTTCAGGGCCGGGGCGAGCGTGGGCAGCAGGGGCACATTGGCGTACTGCTGGATCAGCACGGACAGGATCAGCCAGGACCAGCAGAAGATGTAGACGCGCTGGAAGGTGATCGGCTTCAGCAGTACGACGAGGAAGACCAGGTAGAAGCAGAGCTCCAGCCAGAGCGTCCAGTAGGCGCCGACCATGTGCTGTGCCTTCATCGGCACCTGGAACATCGTGAGGTTCGTCAGGGCGTCGCTGAAGCTGGGGGACGTGCGGATCCCGTCCGGCAGCAGCCGGTACACAGCGAGCGCGACGATCACGGAGAACCAGTAGGCGGGGAAGAGCCGCAGGAACCGGGCGCGGACGAACTGCCCCGGAGTGCGGCCCCAGGCCGACAGGCAGATGACGAAGCCGCTGATGATGAAGAAGAGCTGGACCCCGTAGGAGCCGTACTTCGCGAAGGGGAAGAGCCAGGGGAACAAATCCCGGGGGTTCTCGCCCCAGTTCACCGCTGACGCTTTGTCGATCCCAGCGAAGTGGAACGCGAGTACGGCCAGCGCCGCCACGACCCTCAGGGCATCGAGTGCGTAGAGGCGTAGCGGCGGATTCCGTGACTGGCCGCCTTGGTTCTCCGAGGCGGGGGCAGGTGCCGGAATCTCCGATCGCGCCCCGCCCGGCGGGGGCGCGTCGGTCTTGGCTGACGGGGAAGGAAAGTTCACCGACTCATCGTCGGTGGTTCAAGCCCCGTTGTGGGGAGAATGCATCGGATCGAGATCAAAAGGCGACCGAGTTCGCATGAGCTATGCGGTCGACTCGACGAGGACTCCGTCCTTCTCCTCGTACAGCGCCCCACTCTGGGGGCACTGCCACACCATCGGCTCACCCTCGCGCTCCACCAGGCGTACCCCGCTGCGGCCCACCCAGCCGATCTGCCGGGCAGGCACGCCGACGACCAGAGCGAAGTCCGGAACGTCCTTGGTCACCACGGCGCCCGCCGCGACCATGGCCCATCGACCGATCCGCACCGGTGCGACGCAGACCGAGCGGGCGCCGAGCGAAGCGCCCTCGGCAACCTTTACGCCGACCGCTTCCCAGTCGCCGCCGCGCTTCTGCTTGCCGTCCGGGTCGACCGACCGCGGGTTGTGGTCGTTGGTGAGAACGACGGCGGGGCCGACGAAGACACCGTCGCCGAGCTCGGCGGGCTCGTACACCAGCGCGTAGTTCTGCAGCTTCACGTTGTCACCGATGCGTACACCGGTGCCGACGTAAGCGCCGCGGCCGACGACACATCCTTCGCCGAGCCTGGCTCCCTCGCGGATCTGCGCCAGCTCCCAGACACTGGAGCCGGCCCCGATCTCGGCGGTCTCGTCGACCTGGGCGGTGGGCTGGACCCTGTAGTTCACGTACGGATACCTTCCGGAAGGCGGTTTCGCCGGAAAGCATACGGTCTCCGGAGCGGACGCCTCGCGGCCCGGTACGGGGCCACGGCCGCCAGGAGTCGATGTCGGCCACTCCGTCCGGCCCGTGTGCTGGACGGAGTGGCCCGGATTGCTGTGGTGACGGCCTCAGATGAGGTGTTTGAAGGTGTTCCAGCCGTGGCCGATGTCGGTGCCGGAGTTGAGGCTGTTGCTCTTGCTTGTGTAGAGGTGGAGGTCGCCGGTGTTGCGGTTGGTGGCGACGACGTCTGCGCGTCCGTCGCTGTTGATGTCGGTCAGGGTGAGGTGGCTCATCAGGTGGAAGCTGGAGCCGATTTCGATGCCGTTGCCGATGTTGCCGCCGGAGGTGCCGGGGTAGAGGAGCAGAGTTCCGGTGTCTTCGCGGGTGGCGATGAGGTCGGCGCGGTTGTCGCCGTTGAAGTCGCCGGCTGCCAGGTTGGTCATCTTGGACCAGCCGCTGCCGATCTGCTTGGTGTGTGCCACGCCGTTGCCGTTGCCGGTGTAGAGGTTGAGGGTGGCGTCGGTCTTGTTGACGGCCACGATGTCGGCCTTGCCGTCGCCGGTGAAGTCGCCGGCGGCGAGCTGCTCGATTCCGGTCCAGCCGTGGCCGATCTCGTTGGTCGACTTGAATCCGCCGTCGCCGTCGCCGATGTAGAGGAAGAGTTCGCCGGTGGTTCGTTTCGTCGCGACGAGGTCGCCGTCGCCGTCTCCGTTGAAGTCTGCGGCGGCCACCTTGTCCATGCCGTCCCAGCCGCCGCCGATCTCGCGGGTGAAGTTCACTCCGGAGGTGCCGTTGCCGGAGTAGAGGCGCAGGGTCCCGGTGGAGTCGACGCCCAGCAGGTCGTCCTTCAGGTCACCGGTGTAATCGTGATCACGGTGCACTTCGACGGGCGGGTACGGATCGGCTTTGTCGCCGGCCAGGCCGGCCACTGCCCCGCAGTGTGGCCAAGCGCCGGCGCCTTGTCCGGCCAAGACCTTTTCGGCTATCAGGATTTGTTGCTTCTTGGATGCCAGGTGGGCGTTGGACGCGTACACGCGGCCGCCGTATCCGGCCCAGGTGCTCGCCGAGAACTGCAGACCCCCGTAGTAGCCGTTTCCCGTGTTTATGGACCAGTTCCCTCCACTCTCGCACTCCGCGACCTTGTCCCAGGTGGCTATGGAGGCTGCTGCGGCAGGCTGGGTCATCAGCAGGGGAACGGCGAGGCCGACGGCGATCACGGCTGCGAATGCCGGGCGGTGTCGGCGGACGAGGGCGGAGCGAGGCATGACGCACTTCCGTTTCGAGTGATGGAGTGTCGTTGAGACGCGGAAGAGGGGCCCGCCCCCTACGTGCGCAGGCCCCTCCGAAGTGTCCGGCCGTGGTCTCAGATGAGGTGTTTGAAGGTGTTCCAGCCGTGGCCGATGTCGGTGCCGGAGTTGAGGCTGTTGCTCTTGCTTGTGTAGAGGTGGAGGTCGCCGGTGTTGCGGTTGGTGGCGACGACGTCTGCGCGTCCGTCGCTGTTGATGTCGGTCAGGGTGAGGTGGCTCATCAGGTGGAAGCTGGAGCCGATTTCGATGCCGTTGCCGATGTTGCCGCCGGAGGTGCCGGGGTAGAGGAGCAGGGTTCCGGTGTCTTCGCGGGTGGCGATGAGGTCGGCGCGGTTGTCGCCGTTGAAGTCGCCGGCTGCCAGGTTGGTCATCTTGGACCAGCCGCTGCCGATCTGCTTGGTGTGTGCCACGCCGTTGCCGTTGCCGGTGTAGAGGTTGAGGGTGGCGTCGGTCTTGTTGACGGCCACGATGTCGGCCTTGCCGTCGCCGGTGAAGTCGCCGGCGGCGAGCTGCTCGATTCCGGTCCAGCCGTGGCCGATCTCGTTGGTCGACTTGAATCCGCCGTCGCCGTCGCCGATGTAGAGGAAGAGTTCGCCGGTGGTTCGTTTCGTCGCGACGAGGTCGCCGTCGCCGTCTCCGTTGAAGTCTGCGGCGGCCACCTTGTCCATGCCGGCCCAGCCGCCGCCGATCTCGCGGGTGAAGTTCACTCCGGAGGTGCCGTTGCCGGAGTAGAGGCGCAGGGTCCCGGTGGAGTCGACGCCCAGCAGGTCGTCCTTCAGGTCACCGGTGTAATCGTGATCACGGGTAGCGGTGACGTCCTCGACGATGTTCTTGTAGCGGTACGGCACATAGGAACCGGAATTGTTGAAGTAGGCGTAGGGAATCGTGCGCCGCACGGCGTGCGGCGGGGTCTGCTCGATACCGACGTACGAGGTGCGCGAGGAGTTGGCCCAGCGCTCGAACAGGACGACGTGGGAGCCGCTCGTGGGGTTGGACGGGTTATGGAAGAGGAGCATGTCGCCCTTCTTCAGATCGCTCTTGGAAATGCGCGTGGCGTAGGTGTCGAGGTTGCCGGTCCAGGCGTTGGTGCCAAGGTTCCAGGCCATGGAGACCAGGCCCGAACAGTCGGTGCGATAACCGCCGCGGTAGTCGTTCATGCTGTACGGCACTTTCGCGTCGGCCCAGGTCTTCGCACGGGCTATGACCGCGCTACGAGTGATCGGCGCCGCCGTGGCCGCGGGGGACGACGAGAAGTCACTGAGAGGGGAGTCCGCCTTCAGCGGCCCCACCTTGCCTTGAGGTCTCTCGACGTCCTGGGTGGCGGTGCTCGCGGTGCCGGCGGGTGCAGGGGCGGCCGTCGCCACGGGGGGAAGGGCCAGGGCGCCGAGAACGGTGGCGGAGGCGAGGGCCACGGTGAGTACGGCGCTGCGCGCAGAAATTGTCGCGGGCATGACTATTGCTCCTTGTTGGATGCTCAAGTGGTGGAAGTCGGAAGTGACCGCCTGCGGGAAGGTGAACGTTCCGTGCGGAGGCGTCGAAGCGTGGAGAGGCGAGGGAAGGGGCGGGCCTGGCCTGGTGCCTGCCCGACGAGGTGCGGCAGCCCATGGGCTCAGCTGTTGAGCGAGTGGGCGGCTACTGCCAGCCGAAGTCGTTCCTGGGGAGGTCGGCCGCGGCGACGCTCTGCCGGTCGGGGTCCTGGCTTCCGGAAAGGACGGTTCCGGCAGCCGCCCCGAGGCCGTGAAGCAGTGATCCCGCGGCAAGGACGGTGATCACGGCGGCTCTGGCGGTACGGATGGTTCTCATGGCGGCTGACCCTTCGGCGGAGATGGACTCGGCGGGTGGTTCCGGCCGTGGGTTCCGTGGGGACGTGAGGCCGGTCTGTCGCGTTCGCCGGTCGCTGTCCCTTCCGGCGAGAACTACTCTCCCCGCAGGTCGGAGGGGTGGGAAGAGGCTTCCGGTGGCCCCAAAGGGCCATGTCCCCATGAGGCCAGCAAGGGCGCCTCCGCCCTGCGCAGTCCCCAACCGGCCAGCCCTGCATGGGTGTTCAGCAGCCGATGGCACAACTCCGTTGCCAGGGCCTCGGCCGCGAGCAGGGACTCCGCCACCACGAAGATCCCGATGATCGGGTCCGGTTCGGCGTTCGGATGAGCGGTGACGTGCTCTATCCGTTCACCGGGCCGCGAGAGGGCGAGGGCGCGTCGGCCTGCGTCGGAAGGCAGGCAGCCGCCGGGCGGCGCTTTCAGCCGGGCGTGAATGAGATACATGCCATTGAGGTTGCAACCAGGCACCCGAAGCAAGCAGCTCTCGCTGCCGGCCCATTGGGGACATGGACGAAATAGGCCAACCCCCTTCCCGCTCCCCATCGAGACGGATCTACGTGCGATTATCGTGAAGATCACTTCACGGGAAGGTCGCTTCATGGGGGAGCACGTGCTGACTTTGCTGGGCATGGAGAGACGGGTGGAAGCCGTGTATCGCGCCTTGCTGTCGCACCCGGACGACGGGGTCGCCGATCTCTGCCAGCGCCTGGAAATGACCGAGGAGGAAGTTCGCGGCGGCCTTGATCGTCTGAGTGAACTGGCCCTCGTGCGGCCTTCGCGAGAGGAACGCGGCCGGCTTCGGGCGGTCAGCCCGGACGTCGGTATGGAGATCCTGCTCACCCGTCAGGAAGCCGAGCTCGCCGCTCAGCAGCACCGTATCGAGGCCTCCCGGGCGGCCGCCGCGCAACTGATCGCCGAATACGCTGATCTGCGCCCGTCGGTCGTCGAGCCCGGCGTGGAGCACGTGGTCGGCCTGGACCGCATCCGGGAGCGGCTTCACCTGTTGCAGCGGGAGGTGAAGGACGAGGTCATGATCCTGGCCCCGGACAGGGAGCAGTCGCCGGACAACCTGGAAGCCGCCAAGCCGCTCGACCGGTCCCTGCTGGAGCGGGGAGTCCGTATGCGCACCGTCTATCTCGACAGCGTCCGCAACAGCCCGCACACCGTGGCCTATGCCGAATGGCTGAGTGGCCTGGGTCGGCAAGCCCGTACCGCCCCCACCCTGCCCATTCGCCTGATCATCACGGACCGCAGCACCGCGGTGATCCCGGTCGACAGCGATGACTCCGCCGCCGGCGCGGTGATACTCACCGGCCAGGGCACACTGACGGCCCTGTGCGCCCTGTTCGAGTCCCTCTGGGAGACGGCGAAGCCGTTCGGTGAGACCGAGAGGAAGAACGAGAGCGGATTGACCGATACGGAGGCGACGGCCCTCAGACTGCTGGCCGACGGTTTCACGGACGAGGCCATCGCCAAACGTCTGGGCGTCTCGCACCGGACCGCCCGCCGCGTGGCGACGGGACTCATGGAGCGTCTCGGTGCGCGCAGCCGATTCGAGGCGGGAGTGGGCGCGGTACGCCGAGGCTGGCTGGACTAGTACTCCAGTCTGGTTTCGTGGCCTGTCCAGCAGGTTCGCCGTGAGTCCGTCTCGGTAGTGGCTGCGCCGGGCTGTCGCCTGGTGGTGTCGGCGCCAGATGGTCCGGTGCGGCAGCCTGGCTGAGGTCGCGGCCGGCGGGACGAAGACCGCGGTGAGCGGGTGGCGGATCTCGGGGGCGGTCAGGGAGATCGGGTCGCTGTCCTGGGCCGGAGACTGGAGTACGGGGCCGGGCAGGCCGGTCTCGTGTGATGGGCGCCGCCGGTCGAGCGCGGGTCGGGGCGCCACCGGAGGCCCGCCTACGGCCCCGGAGCTGTTCCCCAGGGGGCGGTTTGACCCCCACACCCCCGCCCCGTAACCTTGCCCTTCGGTGTGTTTCCTTAACGCGCCTACCCCTGAGCACATCCCTCCCGGTAACGGTCGGTGTTCGCGCCGTCCGCCAGGAGAGGCCGCTCATCCTTCCGGATCGTCCCGGGCCCCGGCCCTTGCGAGCGGCTGGCATCAGGGGATCCGTTCCGAGCGAGAGAGAGATCCGCGTGTACGCCATCGTGCGCAGCGGTGGTCGCCAGCACAAGGTAGCTGTCGGCGACATCGTTGAGGTTGACAAGATTTCCACTGCCAAGGTTGGCGACACGGTCGAGCTCTCGACCCTGCTCGTTGTCGACGGTGACGCGGTCACCAGCGACCCGTGGGTGCTGGACGGCATCAAGGTCACGGCCGAGATCGTGGACCACCACAAGGGCGCGAAGATCGACATCCTTCGCTACAAGAACAAGACCGGCTACCGCCGTCGCCAGGGTCACCGCCAGCAGTACACGGCGATCAAGGTCACCGGTATCCCCGCGGCTGCGAAGTAAGGGACTGAGAACACATGGCACACAAGAAGGGCGCATCTTCCACTCGGAACGGGCGCGACTCCAATGCTCAGCGGCTCGGCGTGAAGCGCTTCGGCGGTCAGGCCGTCAACGCCGGTGAGATCCTGGTCCGCCAGCGCGGCACCCACTTCCACCCCGGCTCGGGCGTCGGCCGCGGCGGCGACGACACGCTGTTCGCGCTGACCGCCGGTGCGGTGGAGTTCGGTACGCACCGTGGCCGCAAGGTCGTGAACATCGTTCCGCTCGCCGTCTGACCTTCTCAGCGCGCGCAGAACGACACAGCACCTTCCGAGGGCGGATCTCAGCTTTCCCGGCGAACGGGGAAGCGGGTCCGCCCTCGGCGTGTTACGACAGAGACAATTCCGTATTTTCCTGCTGTACCTGGAGGCACCAACCATGACCACCTTCGTGGACCGCGTCGAGCTGCATGCCGCCGCGGGTAACGGAGGCCACGGCTGCGCCTCCGTCCACCGTGAGAAGTTCAAGCCGCTGGGAGGCCCCGACGGGGGCAACGGCGGACGCGGCGGCGATGTGATCCTCGTCGTCGAGCAGTCCGTGACCACGCTGCTGGACTACCACCACAGCCCCCACCGCAAGGCCACCAACGGCCAGCCCGGCGCCGGTGACAACCGCTCCGGCAAGGACGGCCAGGACCTGGTCCTGCCCGTCCCCGACGGCACCGTCGTACTCGACAAGGCCGGGAACGTGCTCGCCGACCTCGTCGGCCAGGGCACCACCTTCGTGGCCGGTCAGGGCGGCCGCGGCGGCCTCGGCAACGCGGCGCTGGCCTCGGCCCGCCGCAAGGCCCCGGGCTTCGCGCTGCTCGGCGAGCCGGGGGAGAGCCGGGACATCGTCCTGGAGCTCAAGACCGTCGCCGACGTGGCCCTCGTGGGCTACCCGAGCGCGGGCAAGTCCTCGCTGATCTCGGTGCTCTCCGCGGCCAAGCCGAAGATCGCGGACTACCCGTTCACCACTCTCGTGCCGAACCTCGGTGTCGTCACCGCCGGCTCGACCGTCTACACCATCGCGGACGTCCCCGGGCTCATCCCCGGCGCCAGCCAGGGCAAGGGCCTCGGCCTGGAGTTCCTGCGACACGTCGAGCGCTGCTCGGTGCTCGTGCACGTCCTGGACACCGCGACCCTGGAGTCCGACCGTGACCCCGTCTCCGATCTCGACATGATCGAGGAGGAGCTGCGGCTCTACGGCGGCCTGGAGAACCGGCCGCGCATCGTCGCCCTCAACAAGGTCGACATCCCGGACGGCCAGGACCTCGCCGACATGATCCGCCCCGACCTGGAGGCCCGCGGCTACCGCGTCTTCGAGGTCTCCGCGATCGCGCACAAGGGTCTCAAGGAGCTCTCCTTCGCGCTCGCCGGGATCATCGCCGAGGCGCGCGCCACCAAGCCGAAGGAGGAGGCGACCCGCATCGTCATCCGTCCCAGGGCCGTCGACGACGCGGGCTTCACCGTCGCCCTGGACGACGAGGGCATCTACCGGGTGCGCGGCGAGAAGCCCGAGCGCTGGGTGCGCCAGACCGACTTCAACAACGACGAGGCCGTCGGCTACCTCGCCGACCGGCTCAACCGGCTCGGCGTCGAGGCCGCCCTGATGAAGGCGGGCGCCCGGGCCGGCGACGGTGTCGCGATCGGCCCCGAGGAGAACGCGGTCGTCTTCGACTGGGAGCCGACCGTGACCGCGGGTGCCGAGATGCTCGGCCGCCGCGGCGAGGACCACCGCCTGGAGGAGCCGCGCCCCGCCGCCCAGCGTCGCCGGGACCGTGACTCCGAGCGGGACGACGCGGAGAAGGAATACGACGAGTTCGACCCCTTCTGAGGAGTGTCCGACCGGGGGTCCCCCGGCCATGGCCGGCGGCCCGTCTCTCCGGAGGCGGGCCGTCCGGTAGCCTCGGGGCCGGGCGCCGGTGGTTTTCGCCGGTCACGCCGGGTGCACGCGCCGCGGATGTGCGGATTGAGCAACACATCTGTGGGGTCGGTCACCCCGTGCGACCGCCCCGAAGCGCCCAACTCCCTGGCCAGAGGGTGAACTGCGGGTATCCGCAGGACGATCGGCGGACGACGTCCACCTTGCGAGACGGTCACGGAGAGTGCGACCATCACACTGTTCCCCCGTCATAGCAAGGTAGGTCGTCTGTGTCTGTGCCGCATGAAGCCAAGCCCCGGACCACAGCGGTCGTGCTCGCCGGTGGGACCGGCCAGCGCGTGGGCCTGTCGATCCCCAAGCAGCTGCTGAAGATCGCCGGCAAGGCCGTCATCGAGCACACGCTGACCATCTTCGAGAACGCCGAGGGCATCGACGACGTCATCGTGTTGATGGCGCCCGGTTTCGTGCCCGACGTCGAGAAGATCGTCGCGAAGGCCGGACTGACCAAGGTCACCCGGATCATCGAGGGCGGCAACACCCGCAACGAGACCACCGAGCGGGCCATCGCGGCGCTCGGCGAGGGCCTCGCCGAGGGCGAGGACCGCAACGTCCTCTTCCATGACGCGGTACGCCCCCTGCTGTCACAGCGTGTGATCACGGACTGCGTCGACGCGCTGGACCGGTACCAGGCCGTCGACGTCGCCATCCCGTCCGCGGACACGATCATCGTGACCCGCACCCACGGGGAGGACGGCGAGTTCATCACCGAGGTGCCCGACCGCTCCCGGCTGCGCCGAGGCCAGACGCCGCAGGCCTTCAAGCTCTCCACGATCCGCAGGGCGTACGAGGTCGCGGCGGGTGACCCCAACTTCCAGGCGACCGACGACTGTTCGGTGGTCCTCAAGTACCTCCCCGACGTGCCGATCTACGTGGTCGCGGGCGACGAGTACAACATGAAGGTGACCCAGCCGGTCGACGTCTTCATCACCGACAAGCTCTTCCAGCTGGCCTCCACCGCCGCCCCCCGCCAGGCCGACGAGGCCGCCTACCGGGAGCTCCTCACCGGCAAGACCCTCGTCGTCTTCGGCGGTTCGTACGGCATCGGCGCCGATATCGCCTCCCTCGCGGAGAGCTACGGCGCGAAGGTCTACGCGCTGGGCCGCTCCACCACCGGTACGCACGTGGAGAACCCGGAGCACGTGGAGGACGCGCTCTCCAAGGCGTACGCCGAGACCGGGCGGGTCGACTACGTCATCAACACCGCGGGCGTGCTGCGGATCGGCAAGCTGGCCGAGACGGACAGCACGACGATCCAGGAAGCCCTGAACGTCAACTACCTGGCCCCCGTCCAGATCGCCCGCGCCTCGTACAAGTACCTGGCGGAGACCCAGGGCCAGTTGCTGCTCTACACCTCCAGCAGCTACACCCGGGGCCGCGCCGAGTACAGCCTCTACTCCTCCACCAAGGCCGCCATGGTCAACCTCACCCAGGCGCTCGCCGACGAGTGGGCGGGCGAGGGCATCCGGGTCAACTGCGTGAACCCGGAGCGCACCGCGACCCCGATGCGCACCAAGGCGTTCGGCCAGGAGCCCGAGGGCTCGCTGCTCTCCTCGGAGGCGGTGGCCCGCACCTCGCTGGACGTCCTGCTCTCCGCCCTGACCGGCCACGTCATCGACGTACGGCAGCAGGACCCGACGGCGGGAGCCGCCGAGTCCTCCGGTTTCGAGCAGGCCCTGGCCTCCGTGCTGGACCGCCAAGCAGATGTGTAATAATTCTTGACAAATGTGCTTTTCCGGGCCTCTGTTGTCGCTTTGTGCGATGGCAGAGGCCCGAATGCGTGAAGCCGCACCTTCACATTTCCGCCAATACGTGAATCAACCGGCACCCCCTGGAGCAGGTTCTTCGTGATCTCGACAGCCATTCGCCTGGCCCGTGTGGGCAGCAGGTCGGAACTGGCGGCAGCGTTGTTGATGGGGCTGGGATATCCCTGCGTCATGCTTGCCGCGCTCATTCCCCACATCTGGTTCTTCGCGGCGGCCACCGCTGTCACGTACGCCGCCGACTGGTACCTGCACCAGAAGGGGAGTTATCTGGTCAACCGCCTGGGCAAGGTGCGCGCCGGGCTGTCGATCCGCTTCCTGCTGCGGCAGCTCATGGTCATCCTGCTGCTGGCCCGGCTGGATCTCGCCGAGTCGCCGCTGTTCTACTCGGCGGTGGCCTGTTTCCTGCTCTTCTACGGGCTCCAGGCGCCGCACGGCGCCCTGACGACCCTGATCCGGCTCCGCCGCACCATGCCGGTCGTCACCCGCAACGTGGACCTGCACGCGGTCCGCATCCCCGACGCCCCGCCCGGCGTGCTGCTGCGGCGCTCCGCCGAGAAGATGCTGCACCTCGACATCCCGGCCGTGGTGGGCATCATGCTCGCCGCCGGTACCGGTGAGGACGTCATCGGCTACGTGGGCATCGGCCTGACGCTGCTGCTGGCCCTGTTCTACCTCGCGCTGCTGTTCCCGTACGTGCGCCGCGGCCGGCTGGCGCCTCCGGCCACCACCGTGCTCAAGGCCGTCGACAGCTGGCTGCGCGACTACCAGCCGACCGTGGTGCTCTACTTCTCCGGCTCCAACGAGTCCGCCTACCAGGGCAACATGTGGCTGGAGACCATGGCCAGGGTCGAGGGCCGGCCGCTGATCATCATGCGGGAGCGCGGTCTCGTCCCGCAGCTGGCCGAGACCTCCGTCCCGGTTCTCTGCGTCCCGGCGGGCACCCATCTGATGAACCTGGACCTCTCGACCGTCCGGGTCTGCCTGTATCCCGCCAACGTCGGCAAGAACATCCACATCCTGCGGGTCCCGACGATGAAGCACGTCTTCATCGGGCACGGTGACAGCGACAAGCTCGCCAGCGTCAACCCGTACTCCAAGGTCTACGACGAGGTCTGGACCGCGGGCCGGGCCGGCCGCGACCGCTACGCGCTGGCCGACGTCGGCGTTCTCGACCAGGACATCGTCGAGGTCGGCCGCCCGCAGCTGGAGCCCATCAGGAGCTGGACGGGCGCCGTCAAGAACCCCATCCCGACCGTGCTGTACGCGCCCACCTGGGAGGGCTGGGACGACAACCCGGGCAACACCTCCCTGCTGCTGGCGGGCGAGAACATCGTGCGCCGGCTCCTGAACGCCGCCGACCCGGTCCGGATCATCTACAAGCCGCACCCCTTCACCGGTATCCGCAGCGGTAAGGCCAAGGCCGTCAACGCCCGGATCCGGGCGATGCTGGAGAAGGCCGCCGCCGAGCGCGCCGCCGAGCCCCGCTGGGCGAAGGAGGCGTCGTCGGCCGCCGCCGGGCAGAGCGCCGCCAAGGCCGAGCTGGCCCGGATCGAGACGCGGCTCGCGCAGCTGTCGGCCCCCGGCCACTCGGGCGGCGACGAGGCGGAGGAGTCGCGGATCTCACTCGCCGACCCCGCCCGCGAGGCGGAGACCGCCCGGCTGCGAGCCGAGTGGAACGACGCCTACTGGCGCTCCTTCGGCTGGTGGGAGCACCGAACGGTGACCGGCGCACAGCCCAAGCTGTACGACTGCTTCAACGAGTCCGACGCCATGGTTTCGGACATTTCCAGTGTGGTCTCCGACTTCATCGCGAGCGGCAAGCCGTACGCGGTCACCGACTCCGCCGGGCTCGGAGCCGAGGAGTTCAAGCGGCAGAACACCGCGGTGCGCGCCGCGGTCATCCTGTCCAACGGCGCCGAGGAGCTCGACGCGCTGCTGGCCGCGGTGGCCGATCCGGCGGCGGACACGCTGGCGGACGCCCGCCGCGAGCTGAAGACCTACCTCCTGGGGCCGGACGAGCCGACCTCCATGGAGCAGTTCGACGCCGCCGTACGGGCGCTGGCCGCCAAGGCCGAGGCCCGCAACCTGGGCGTCGCCCAGCGGCTCGGCGACCAGTCCGTGGCGGTGCCTGACGCGGAGTCCGTCACCAGCGGCGTCGGGGCCGGCGATCCGCAGGCGGTGGCCGAGGCCGACGCCACGGCGGACCCGGACGCACCGGAGGCCGGGGCCCCGGAGGCTCGGGAGGCCCTCGCCGAGGGGTCCTCGTCCGTGCGCTGAGTGCGTACGGACGAGCGCCGCACAACTGATCGAAATGGCTGAAAAGTAGGCAACCCCGACCGCGACCCGTACGTCTCTCCTTGGGGAAGGGCGTACGGGTCGTCCGGCATGCGGATGCGCAAAAGGTGCAGAGTCGGGCGAGCTGCCTTCTTTCGTGATCAAATCGACAGGTGCACATGGCTGACATGCCCAGGAAGAACGACGAGCCCGATGTCAGTGTGATCATCGGAGCGTATGACGCGATGCCCTACCTGGTCCGGTGCCTGGAGTCCGTCGAGGCGCAGACCATCGGCGCGGACCGCATGGAGATCGTCGCGATCGACGACGGCTCCACCGACGGCACCGGCGCCTGCCTGGAGGAGTTCGCCGCCAGGACGGCGATTCCCACGAGAGTCGTCCGGCAGGCGAATTCCGGCGGCCCCAGTGGCCCGCGCAATCGGGGCCTCTCCCTCGCCCGCGGCCGGTACGTGTTCTTTCTCGACGCGGACGACTATTTCGGCGAGGAAGCCCTGGAGCGCATGGTCGCCATGGGAGACCGGGCGGGCACGGACGTGGTGCTCGGGAAGATCGTCGGCGTCAATCGCGGTGCCGCGAAATCGATGTGGAAAGAGACCGTCGAGCGAGCCGACCTGTATTCCTCCAACGTCAAATTCACGTTGAGCGCGCAGAAACTGTTCCGGCGCGACCTCCTCGTACGCCTCGGAATGACCTTCGACGAGAAGCTGAAGACGGGTGAGGACGCCCTGTTCACGATGGAGGCGTACATCCGCGGCAACGGGATCTCCGTAGTCGCCGACTACACCTGCTACTACCTCGTCGGCCGCGAGGACCGCAACCAGATGACCAAGAAGGGCAGCTACAAGCGCCGCTTCGACTCGGCCCGCGCCCTCATGGGGCTCATCGCCCAGTACGTGCCCCCGGGCCCCCGGCGCGACGTCCTGATGGTGCGGCCGTTCGTCATCACGCTGCTGCCCCAGTTCGGCCCCGGACTGCTGAAGCAGAAGCCCGAGGTCCGCGAGCGGAAGATGGCGCTCGCCGCCCCGCTGATGAAGACGTACTGGACCCCGGAGCTCGGCCGCAACCTCAAGGTGAACGAACGGCTGCGGCTGATGTGTCTCGCCGAGGGCCGGCTCGACCTGCTCCTGGACATCGTCGCCTTCCTGCGCGCCCAGGAGGAGCCCGAACTCGTCCGCCGGGGGAACCCGCCCCGTCTCCACCTCGCCTACCCGCACTTCGGGGAGAGCTCCGTGCTCCCCGACCGGGCCTACGAGGTGACCGTCACGGAATGGGTCGGCGGACGGCGGATCGAGGCACCGCGGGACAAGCCCCGCCTCTCCCTCGCCCGGCGCGTGGTCCGCAAGGCCCGCCGAGCGCTGCTCGGCGCCGTGCGCACCCCCCGCGCCCACCGCGTCTGACCGGACGGGGCCGGGGGAGTACAGGCCCCCTCTCCCGCCCCGGTGACGCCCGGGGCGGTTCGTCCTGTGAGAGGTGTCACGTCATACTGTGGGGCAACCATGAGACCGTTGGAGCCGTCTCATTAACGCCCCGTCCTCCTGGGGTTCATCATCTGCACGTCCCCCCGGAAAGGCCCTCCACCCGTGGCGTCCCTCGAAGCGATCCCCGACGAGCTCAGCCGGCTCATGAAGTACTTCCCGGAGACTCCGGTCGAGGAGCGCCCCGCATTCCACCGAGCGGCCCAGGACTTCCTGGACCGCGCGGCCCCGAAGGTCGTACGGCAGTTCTCCCCGATGGCCCGGGTCAAGTGGCACCTGGCGGCCAGCGGCCGCGGTGACGAGCTGGTGGACCTGCTGCACTACGAGCGCGAGAACCCGGGAGCCTTCTCCGTCCGCGGCCTGCGGCGCGCCCGCATCGAGCTGCCCGGCGTCGAGAGCTCCTCGCTCCCCTCCTCGGTACGCAACTTCAACCGCAGCGAACTGCCGGTACGCGGCAAGCTCCTCGATCTCGGCTGGGAGGACGGCAAGCTCCTCGTCAAGGGCTACGCCTACATCCCCAACGTCCCCTCGGCCACCGGCAAGCGGTCACTGCGCGTCGCCGTGCTCCGCCGCCAGGGCAGCCGCTCCACCCTCCCGCTGCGGATGCGCACCGTCCTGGAACCCCGGGCCACCGCCGAGGCCAAGGGCGCCCTGCACAACTACGACTGGTCCGGCTTCGAGCTCGGCATCGACCCGTCCCGGCTGCGTGTACGCGGTCAGTGGCAGCCCGGCACCTGGCGCCTGGGCATCGGTATCCCGCGCCCCGGCGGCATGTCCGTGGGCAGTGTCACCAAGAACAACGCGGGCGCGTCCGGTCACAGCTACACCCGGGTTCTGGACGACGGCGTACGCCTCGTCGTCGGCTTCGACCGCAACCGGCTCAAGCTCTCCGTGGACGTCGTCCCCGCCGAGATCATCGCCCAGGAAGCCGACGGCGAGACCCTCACCGTCACCCTGCGCTCCCGCGTCACCACCCCCGCGGGCAAGTACCCCACCGCCCTGCGCATCGACCACGAGCCGAGCGGTTTCGCCACCGATCTCCCGCTCCAGCAGGGCGAGACCGGCGCCGACGGCTGGCTCCGCCACACCGCCCGCCTCGACTTCGCGGACCTCCCCGTCGACGACGTACGCCCCGGCAGGTCCGTCAAGTACCGCGCCCAGATCGTCTTCGCCGACGGCACCACCCGCCGCGCCACCAACGGTGCGCAGTCCGTCACCGGAGTCCACCCGCTGCCCGGGGGACGCGAGTTCGCGATCCTCACTGACGGCGCCGGGAACTTCACCCCTCAGGTCCGCACGGTCCAGCCCCTCGTCGACAGCGTCGAGTGGGGCACGGACGGCGAGCTCGTCCTCTCCGGTGTCTACACCGGCTCCGCCGAGCAGATGAAGATGGTCCTGCGCCACACCGGCCGCAACGAGGACCGCCCGCTGCCCGTCGAGTTCGCCGACGGCCGTTTCACCGCCCGCCTGCGCCCGGACACCATGCCCACCTACGAGGGCACCGTGCCGCTGCGCGCCGGCCGCTGGATGCCGCGCCTGCGCCTGCGCACCGAGTGGGACCACACCCGCGACCTCCCCGTCACGATCCGCCCCGACCTCGTGAACACGCTGCCGCTGGCCCACCGCGGCGAGCACCGCACGTACACCGTCGAGCGGCTCGACTTCGACCGGATCTTCGTGGAGTCCGGGCCGGTCCTCGACCCGGAGCTGCGCGGCGCCTACCGCCAGCGGCTGATGCGCGACGTCTACACCCCCGAGCAGCGCAAGCTGCCGCTGCGCGAGGCCGTGCTCTACAACAGCTTCGGCGGCAAGCAGTTCTCCGACTCGCCCCGCGCGGTCTACGAGGAGCTCAAGCGCCGCGGCACCGAGGTCGAGCACATCGCGATGGTCCACGACCAGCAGGTCGTCCTGCCGCCCGGCGTCCGCGGCGTCGAGTGGGGCAGCAAGGAGTGGTACGAGGCACTGGCCCGCAGCCGGTACGTCGTCACCAACGGCGGCATCCGCGAGTGGTTCGTCCGCCGCGAGGGCCAGGTCGTCGTCCAGACCTGGCACGGCACCCCGCTCAAGCGCATCGGCGCCGACCTGCTCGGCACCCCGAAGGCGAACCTGGCCTACATCGCGAGCCTCCCGCAACGCTCGCGCCAGTACAGCCTGTTCATCACGCCGAACTCCTTCACCACCCCGATCATGACCAACTCCTTCCGCCTCCAGTGCGAGGTCCTGGAAGCGGGGTACCCGCGCAACGACGTCTTCCACGCCCCCGACCGCGTCAAGCGCGCCGCGGCCGTACGGGAGAAGCTCGGCATCCCCGCGGGCAAGAAGGTCGTCCTGTACGCGCCCACCTGGCGCGACGACCAGCGCTACGGCGGCCGCCGCTTCAAGCTGGACAACCAGATCGACGTCGAGGCCGCGAAGCGCGAGCTCGGCGACGACCACGTGCTGCTCTACCGCAAGCACCACAAGGTCCTCGACTCCATCCCCGGCGCCGGACAGGGCTTCGTCTACGACGTCACGTACTACCCGGACATCGCCGACCTCTACCTGATCGCCGACGTGCTGATCACGGACTACTCCTCGGTGCTGTTCGACTTCGCGCACTCCGGGCGTCCGATGCTCTTCTTCACGTACGACCTGGAGCACTACCGCGACACCCTGCGCGGCTTCTACTTCGACTTCACCTCCCGCGCCCCCGGGCCGCTGATCAAGACCTCCGAGGACCTCGTCTCCGCGATCCGGAACATCGACCAGGTGAGCGAGGAGTACAAGGAGAAGTACGCGCAGTTCCGGGTCGACTTCTGCGAGCCCTCCGACGGCCGCGCCGCCGCCCGGGTCGTGGACCGGATGCTCGCCGTCAAGGACGAGCAGCAGAGCTGAGCCCACCGCGGCCGCCCCCGCAGCCCACCCCGCACCCCGTTCACCCGCCGTCCTCCGGCGTCCACCGAGCGGAACGGGCAGGCGGCGGGGGCGGCCGCTCGCGTACTGTGCTGTGCCGGGGGCGGCACAGCGGGCCCCGCGTCGGACACCGGGGCGATCCAGAGCGAGGAAGCACGTGGCAGAGCAGAGGCCGTCGGGCCGCGAGCCGGCGGTGACCGGCGCCCGCAGGATCGTCGTCAAGGTCGGCTCCTCCTCGCTCACCACCGCCTCCGGCGGCCTCGACGCCGACCGCGTCGACGCCCTCGTGGACGTCCTGGCCAAGGTCAGGGACGGCGGCGAACGCGAGGTCGTCCTCGTCTCCAGCGGAGCCATCGCCGCCGGACTCGCCCCGCTCGGCCTCGTCCGCAGGCCCAAGGACCTGGCCCGCCAGCAGGCCGCCGCCAGCGTCGGCCAAGGCCTCCTCGTGGCGCGCTACACCGCCTCGTTCGCGCGCTACGGCGTCCGCGTCGGCCAGGTGCTCCTCACCGCCGACGACACCAGCCGCCGCGGCCATTACCGCAACGCCTACAGCACCCTGGACAAGCTCCTGGAGATGGGCGCCGTCCCCGTCGTCAACGAGAACGACACCGTCGCCACCGACGAGATCCGCTTCGGCGACAACGACCGGCTCGCCGCCCTCGTCGCCCACCTCGTCCACGCCGACCTGCTCGTCCTGCTCTCCGACGTGGACGGCCTCTACGACGGACCGCCCGGCACTCCCGGCGCCTCCCGGGTCGCCGAGGTCACCGGCCCCGACGACCTGACCGGCGTCACCATCGGCAGCGCGGGGAAGGCGGGCGTCGGAACCGGCGGCATGGTCACCAAGGTCGAGGCCGCCCGCATCGCCACCGCCGCCGGCGTTCCCGTCGTCCTCACCTCCGCCAGCCGCGTCGCCGACGCCCTCGCGGGCCGCGACACCGGCACGTACTTCCACCCCACCGGACGCCGCTCCGCCGACCGCCTCCTGTGGCTGGCCCACGCCTCCACCCCGCAGGGCGCGCTCACCCTCGACGACGGTGCCGTACGGGCCGTGGTGGAGCGGCGCACCTCCCTGCTGCCCGCCGGGATCTCCGCCGTCGAGGGCGAGTTCAGCGCCGGCGACCCGGTCGAGCTGCGCGACCCGCACGGCACCCCTGTCGCCCGCGGACTCGTCAACTTCGACGCGAAGGAGATCCCCCAGCTGCTCGGCCGCTCCACCCGGGACCTCGCCCGCGAACTGGGGCCCGCCTACGAACGCGAGGTCGTACACAGGGACGATCTGGTCCTCCTCGCGCCGCGCCTCACCCCCTGAAACGGCTGAAAGTCCCGCCATCCAGCGGGGACCTTCCCCAAAACCACCCCATGTCGGCCTGTGGACTGGTCCACTTTGTAGTGGGGGAACAGGGGTACCGCACCGCAACACATCACAGGAGGCCGCCGGTGAGACGAGCGCGCCCGGGGGCGCCGCCCCGAGGCACGGCCAACCGCACCCTGACGAGTGTCGGAGCGGGGGCGGATTTCGACCAGAATCCGACCCCGGCGGACACCGTCGAACGGGAGTCGGTCACGACGGCGAAGGAGGAGTCCCCGCAGTCCAAGCTCTGGCACATCACGCTCAGCGTGTCGGGCGCCGAGACTCCGCTGGGGGAGGTCAGACGCGGCCTGGAACAGCTCGCGCACGACCACCCCTTCCTGCTGACCAGCCGCTACGCGAGCGACCACGCGGAGATCCGCTACTGGGAAGAGGCCCGCGATCTGCACGACGCGGCCGCGGTCGCGCTGCGGCTGTGGGGCGAGCACCGCTCCAGCGCCCAGCTCCCGCCCTGGGAGATCGTCGGCCTGGAAGTCATCGACCGCGAGACCTACCACCTGCGGATCGCCGAGGGCTACGGGCCGCCGCCCGCGGCCCCCGTGGGCGTGCACCCCTACTGACCTCGGGGTGATCCGACGGCGTCCGCGCCTCGGGTCGGGCGTCTCGCATCACGGGATACGTGCCGGATGCCCGCAGAGTGCGCATTACTCTGCGGGCATGACCACGCTCTCGCCCTACGACAACCTCTCCCCGGTCGCGCAGACCGCCTACCGGGCCCGCGCCGCCGCCGCCGACATCGCGCCACTTCCGCGCGCGGCCAAGGACGACGCGCTGCTGGCCATCGCCGACGCCCTCGAAGTGCGCACGAGCGAGATCGTCGAGGCCAACGCCAAGGACGTCGAGCGCGCCCGCGAGGCCGGGACGAGCGAAGGCATCATCGACCGCCTCACCCTCACCCCGGAACGGATCCGCGCCATCGCCGCCGACGTACGGGACGTCGCGGCCCTCCCCGACCCGGTCGGCGAGGTGGTGCGCGGCTCGACCCTGCCCAACGGCATCGACCTCCGGCAGGTGCGGGTCCCGCTCGGCGTGGTCGGCATCATCTACGAGGCCCGGCCCAACGTCACCGTCGACGCGGCCGCGCTCTGCCTGAAGTCCGGCAACGCGGTCCTGCTGCGCGGCTCCTCCTCGGCCTACGCCTCCAACACCGCCCTCGTCCGGGTCCTGCGCGACGCGGTCGGCGGCTCCGGCCTGCCGGCCGACGCGGTGCAGCTCGTCCCGGGCGAGAGCCGTGACTCCGTGCGCGAACTGATGCGGGCCCGCGGCCTCGTCGACGTCCTCATCCCGCGCGGCGGCGCCTCGCTGATCCGCACGGTCGTCGAGGAGTCCACCGTGCCCGTCATCGAGACGGGCACCGGCAACTGCCACGTCTACGTCGACGCGCAGACGGACCTGGCCATGGCGGTCGACATCCTGATCAACTCCAAGGCGCAGCGCCCCAGCGTCTGCAACGCGGCCGAGACCCTCCTCGTCCACAAGGACGTGGCGGACGCCTTCCTGCCGCTCGCCCTGGACGCGCTGGCCGAGGCCGGGGTCACCGTCCACGGCGACGAGCACGTCCTCGCCCGCGCCGAGGGATCCAAGGCCATGGTGGTCCCGGCGACGACGGAGGACTGGGAGACCGAGTACCTCTCCTACGACATCGCGGCGGCGGTCGTCGACTCCCTGGACGCGGCGGTCGCCCACATCCGGCTCTGGTCCTCCGGCCACACCGAGGCGATCGTCACCACCTCGCAGGCCGCCGCCCGCCGGTTCACCCAGTTGGTCGATTCGACTACGGTCGCCGTGAACGCATCCACCCGCTTCACGGACGGCGGGCAGTTCGGCTTCGGCGCCGAGATCGGCATCTCCACGCAGAAGCTGCACGCCCGCGGGCCGATGGGCCTGCCCGAGCTGACCTCGACGAAGTACATCGTCACGGGGGACGGGCACACCCGCTAGACCGATCCGGCCGGCCCCTTCGGCCGGCCCCTTCGGCCGGCCCCTTCGGCCGGCCCCTCCGGCCGGCCCCTCCGGTCGGCCCCTTCCGCCGCGAGGGGCCGACCGCGCGTTCCCCCGCGCCGCCCGGGGAGTTCACGGGGCCCCTGCCCAAAAGGTCCCGGCCCGGCTACCCTGAAACCGTGCCGGACGACGTGGGGGGCAGGCCGTTTCCTGACGGCTGGGAGCCCGACGACGACCGCGGGGGCGCGGACGAGGACTTCGCCTCCGTGGTGTTCGACGAGGACTTCGTCCGGTCGGCGCCCGTCCATGAGCCCACCGCCGTGGAGCGCCTGCTCGCCGCCGCCGAGGCCCGTGCCGAGGCCGACGCCGCCCGCGCCCGTCGGAGCCGCCGCGCGGACGACGACGCGTACGACCCCTACGGCGGCTCCCGGGGCTTCCACGACCCCCAGGACCTCGACTACGACCCCGATCACGGCATCGGGGACGACGACGGTGCCCCGAGGCCCTACGGCCGCCACGGCGGCTCCTTGCGCCCCTACCGCAACTCCGCCCGCTGGCACCGCCCGGTGGCCTGGCTGCTCGCCCTGGTGATGGGCGTCGGCATGGTCTCCCTCGCCTTCACCGCGGTCTACCGGGGCGGCTCGAACAACCGACAGGACCAGGTGCCGCCGCCCGTCACCAGTGGCGTGGACAAGCCCGGCGCCGCCCCGTCGGCCTCCGCGGACCATTCCCGCCCCACCGTCTCCGCCGAGCCCCGGCTGCCCTGAGCCCCCCTCCGTCACCCGATCGCCGACGGCCGCCCCAGGCGCTTCCGCACTTCCCATCCGTCTCGGCGTTTACGCGGGCCGCAATCGACCTACCCTCAAGATGTGACCCCTCGTTCCCAGGGGGGCTTCTCGCTGCGGAGGCCAGTCGGCCGAAGCAGACCGTTGCGCACCGAACCGACCGGTGTGGAGATGGGGAGAGAAGTCATGACAGGCCGCTCAGAACCACCGGACGGTGCCCCCGAGAACCCCGCGGGCGGCGAGGACGAGTACCGCTCGCTCGTCTTCGACGAATCGTTCGTCCGGGCTGCGCGGATGCAGGAGTACTCGGCATCTGAACGGATGGGCGAGCACGCCCGCGCCGTCCGGGCGCTGCCCGACACGCAGGTCATCCGCAGCGGCGGCGGCTCCCGGGCCGCCATAGCCCTGGTCGTCCTCATCGCCCTGGCCTTCGCGGTGGCCGTCTACATAGGATTCCGGAGCCCGTACCCCCAGCCGGCCACCCGGCGGGCCGAACCCCTGCGGACCACCGTCGTCCCCCTGGCCCCCCGGGGAGCCGTACCGGGCGGATCACCCGAGTGGCTGTACCGGGCCGAACCGGTCTCCGGATTCCGCACGGGCGCCGACGGCATCAACTTCCCCGCCGTGGAGCGCACGCGGAACTTCTCCGACAGCCAGATCACCGCCGCCCTCGCCACGGTCAAGGACTACCTGGTGGAGTCGTCCCTGAACCCCGACGTCCTCACCGGCTCCGTGCGCCGGCCCGTCGAGCACCTCCTCGACCCGGACCAGCGCGCCCAGTTCGAACAGAGCCTGAGCAGCCCGACGGACGACGGGAGCCACGCCGCCACCGGCTGGCTGGTGCGCTTCGACCCGGAGCAGGTGGAACTCGCGGACCCGCGGATCCGGGTCGAGGGGACCCTCGGCTACGAGGAAGAGGCCCCGGGCGTCCTCGGCGTCGTCTCGGACCACACGTTCACCTACGCCCTGCGCCCGGCCGACGGGCCCCACCGGGACGACGACGCCTCCCTGTTCACCGTGCGGCGCGAGCTGCACTTCCGCTTCGACCGGGAGGACCTGCGACTGCACCGCCTGGAGGTGCTCACCGCCCATGTCCAGGCCGGGCCGCACTCCTGCTCGGCCGACGCGGCCGGGATGCTCCGCCCGCTCCTCGCCGGGGAACGGGCGGACGCCCGCGGGCCCGCCGCCACCGACCCGTACACGACGGGCCGGCCCGCGGCGGCGCTGTGCGGGACCCTGGAGACCGTCAGCTCCCCGACGGCCCCGACGACGTCCCCGGGCTCCCCTCCTCAGGGTCCTGGGGTGGCCGACCGGCCGTCCCGTCCCCGTCCGTAGCGGAACCGCCGGACGGGCCCTGCGCCCCGCCCTTCGCGCCGCCGGTTCCGGTGAACCGGTCACGCAGCTTGCCGCCCAGGTCTCCCGCGCCGCCGGCGATGTCGCCCACGAGCTTCATCAGCGGGTCCTTGCTGGTGCGCACCGTGTCCGCGTAGTGCGAGGCGGACTCCCGGAACGAGTCGGTCACCGAGGTGTCCTTGTCCTCGTCGCGCCGCGGGTAGTGGCCGTCCATGATCCGCTGGTAGTCGCGGGTCTCCGACCACTTCTTCAGCTCGGCGGCCCGCACGGTGGTGAACGGGTGCGTGCGGGGCAGCACATTGAGGATCTTGAGGACGGAGTCCCGGAGGTCGCCGCCCTTCTCGTACTCGTCGGCCTGGGCGAGGAAGGCGTCCACGTTCATCTCGTGGAGGTGGTTGCCGCCCGCGATCTTCATCAGACCGCGCATGGAGGCCGTGATGTCCTGGCCGACCAGCAGCCCGGCCCGGTCCGCGGACAGCTCCGACTTGCGGAACCACTCGCGCAGCGCCGTCACTATCGCCATGATCGCCACATTGCCCAGCGGGATCCAGGCGACCTTCACGGCGAGGTTGGTCAGGAAGAGCAGTATCGTCCGGTACACCGAGTGACCGGAGAGGGCGTGGCCCACCTCGTGGCCCACCACCGCCCGCATCTCCTCCTCGTCGAGCAGCTCGACCAGGCCGGTGGTGACCACGATGATCGGCTCGTCCAGCCCGATGCACATGGCGTTGGGCTGCGGGTCCTGCTTCACGTACATCGGCGGGACCTTCTCCAGGTCCAGGATGTAACACGCGTCCCGCAGCATGTCGTTGAGGTGGGTGAACTGCGCGTCGCTCACCCGGACGGAGTCGGAGAGGAAGAGCAGCCGCAGGCTGCGCTCCGGCAGCAGCCCGCTGAGCGCCTTGAACACGGTGTCGAACCCGGTCAGCTTGCGCAGGGCCACCAGGGCCGAACGGTCGGCGGGGTGCTCGTAGGCCCGGGAGGAGATCCCGGGGAATCGCCGGCGCTGCCTGCTCGGCACGTTCTCGTGACTGTTGTCGGTCATGGATGGCCCCCTGTTCGTACGAGACGTCGCTCGTCCCCCGGACAAAACCCAGCGTATGCGCTGGGGCTACGGTGTGCGGCAGGCTGTGGACAACTGTGAGGAGCGCCTGAAATGTCGCACACCGCCGTACTGCTCGCCGCCGCGTCCGAGGAGCAGGGACCGGGTGACACTCTCCGGATCGTGTTGCTCGTCTCGATCCTCGGAGCGGTGCTGCTCGCGTGGTTCCTGCTGCGCGGATACCGCAACGACGACAACAACGACTGAGTCGCCGTGAGCGTGCCCGGGGGGCCCGCATACGATGTGACCGACGTCTTCCTTCCGATTCACGATCGATAGGTCCTGCCGAAGATGAGCCTCACGAGCACCGCACACCAGCTGGTCACTCTCGCCTCCGAAGGCGGCGAGGGCGGCAACCACGAAAGCCTCAACCCCTACTTCGTCGGCGCCGGGGCGTTCCTCGCGCTGATGTTCCTGCTGTGGGTCACCACCCGCTTCAACCGCGACCGCTGAGTCAGAGGCGTACAGCTGTGCCAGTAGGCTCTGCACGCATGGGAGAGCAGGAAGTGCCTACCGGCCCCGGCAAACGCCGCATCGGCGTGATGGGCGGGACATTCGACCCGATCCACCATGGACACCTGGTGGCGGCCAGTGAAGTGGCCGCCCAGTTCCATCTCGACGAGGTCGTCTTCGTCCCGACCGGGCAGCCGTGGCAGAAGAGCCACAAGAAGGTCTCCCCGGCCGAGGACCGCTATCTGATGACGGTCATCGCCACCGCGTCCAACCCGCAGTTCTCCGTCAGCCGGAGTGACATCGACCGTGGCGGACCGACGTACACCATCGATACGCTGCGGGATCTGCGCGAGGTCCACGGCGACGCGGACCTCTTCTTCATCACCGGCGCCGACGCGTTGTCCCAGATCCTCACCTGGCGCGACGCGGAGGAGCTGTTCTCGCTCTCCCACTTCATCGGTGTGACCCGCCCGGGTCATGTGCTCACGGACGACGGACTGCCCGAGGGCGGTGTCTCCCTCGTGGAGGTGCCCGCGCTGGCGATCTCGTCCACGGACTGCCGTGAGAGGGTCGCGCAGGGGGAGCCGGTCTGGTATCTGGTGCCGGACGGCGTGGTCCGCTACATCGACAAGCGCCAGCTGTACCGCGGCGAATGAGCCACGGAGAGGGGCACCGGTGAACGACCGACAGAACCCGTACGACCCGTACCACCAAGAGCCGCAGATCATCGGCTACGACGCGTACGGGCAGCCGGTCTACCAGCAGCAGGGGCAACAGCAGTACGACCAGCAGGGCCAGGGTTACGACCCCTACGCCGCGCAGCCGGGTCAGGGACACCGGACCCAGGACGCCGGCTACGGCTACGACGCGTACGGCAACCCCCAGCAGCAGCCCCGGAGTTACGACCCCTACGCCGCCCCGCATCCGGGACAGCCGCCCGAGCCGCCCCGGACGCAGCAGGGCGAGGGCACGGACCAGGGGTACGGCTACGGCTCCTACACCGACTACGGGTACGCCACCGGGCAGCAGCCCGCCGCGGTCGACACCGGCCGGCACTGGAGCATCCCGCAGCAGGGGACGGCCCCCGCGCCGGAACAGGCCCCGCAGCAGCCTCCAGCTCAGCATCAGCAGCATCCGCAGCATCCGCAGCAGTCACAGCAGTCACAGCAGTCGGCGGAAGACGCGGCGGAGCCGGACGTGGAGCCCGGGCTGCCGGGGCAGCGCAAGCCCGCCCCCGACTACCGCACCGAGCAGTTCTCGTTCATCGAGGAGCCCGACGAGGACTCCGAAGACGTCATCGACTGGCTGAAGTTCACCGAGAGCCGCAGCGAGCGGCGCGAGGAGGCACGGCGCAAGGGCCGCAACCGGATGGTCGCCCTGATGGTCGTCGCCGTTCTCGTCGTCGTCGGCGGGGCCGGTTATCTCTGGTCCGCCGACATGATCCCGGGCCTGTCCGGGGCGGACGAGGAGAAGGCCGTGGCCGCCGGCGCCCAGCAGCGCGACATGATGGTGGTGCACCTGCACGACACGAAGTCGGGCGGCACCTCGACGGCGCTGCTCGTCGACAACGCCACCACCAAGCAGGGCACCACGGTCCTGCTGCCGAACTCCCTCGCCGTCGCCTCCGACGACGGAACCACCACCACACTCGGCAAGTCCGTCGAGGACGACGGCAGGACCGGCACCCGGGAGGCGATCGACACCCTCCTGGGCACCCGGATCACCGGCACCTGGCGGCTGGACACCCCGTACCTGGAGAACCTCGTCGAGCTGGTCGGCAACATCGAGGTCGACACCGACACCGATGTGCCGGGCGCGAAGAAGGGTGAATCGCCCCTGGTGAACAAGGGTGAGGCCCAGACGCTCAGCGGCGCGATGGCCGTCGCGTACGCCACGTACCGTGCGCCGGGGGAGCCCGAGGCCAAGCAGTTGGCCCGGTTCGGCGAGGTCATGCGGGCCACGCTGCGCAAGATCTCCGAGGATCCCAAGGCCGCGACCGTCACCATCGAGACGCTGCTCCAGGTGCTGGACCCGTCGCTGCCCGAGAAGGACCTCGGGGCCTCGCTCGCCAAGCTGGCCTCGCGTGCCAAGGTCGGTGACTACAAGACGGCTCTGCTGCCGGTCCAGGAGGACGGCACGCCCACCGAGGCGGACACCCGCGACGTCGTCAAGGACATCCTCGGCGGCACGGTGAAGGCCCCCGAGGCGGGGGCTCCGCTCCGGGTCGCCGTCCGCAACGCGACCGGGAACGAGAAGGCCGCGGAAGCCGCCCGGGTGCAACTGGTCAACGGCGGTTACGCCTTCGTTGACAGTGGTAAGGCAGGGTCCGAGGCGTCGTCCGTCGTGCTCTACCGGTCCGCCGAGGACAAGGAGAAGGCCGTCGAGGTGGCCAAGACCCTGGGCCTCTCCACGGGTGACGTGAAGAAGGGCGAGCCGGCCGCCAACGCCGACGTGTCCGCGGTCCTCGGACAGGACTACGAGGTCCCGTAGCCCGCCCGGGACCACCGGTCGGCGCTCCGGCGCCGGCCGGTGTCCCGCGTCCGAACCTGACGGAGGAACGCAGTGAGGCCCGGTCGGGAAGCCCGGTGAACCCCGGTCCGGAAACCCGGTGAACCCCGGTCCGGAAACCCGGTGAAGCCCGGTCGAGAAACGCAGTAAGGCTCTGTCGGCGGTCCGTGAGACCCTAGAGGTTGCATCCGACCGCCGACGAAAGCCTGCATGTGACCGCCACGGACCGCTCCATCGAGCTCATCAACGCCGCCGCTCAGGCGGCCGCCGACCGGCTCGCGCACGACATCATCGCCTACGACGTCAGCGATGTGCTGTCGATCACCGATGCCTTCCTGCTCGCCTCGGCTCCCAACGACCGCCAGGTCAAGTCGATCGTCGACGAGATCGAGGAGCAGCTCCAGAAGGAGCTCGGCGTCAAGCCGGTGCGCCGCGAAGGTGACCGCGACGCCCGCTGGATCCTCCTCGACTACGTCGACATCGTCATCCACGTCCAGCACAGCGAGGAGCGCGTCTTCTACGCGCTGGAGCGCCTGTGGAAGGACTGCCCGGAGATCGCCCTCCCCGAGGACGCGGTCAAGACCCGTGGCAAGGCCGAGGAGCACGCACAGCTCAACGGCGGCACGGAAGGCGATCAGAGCTGAACGGCGGCAGCAGCGGCACGGGCCGCAGGATCGTTCTCTGGCGGCACGGCCAGACGGCGTGGAACCTGGAGCGCCGTTTCCAGGGCTCCACGGACATCGAGCTCACCGAGGCCGGCGTCGGGCAGGCCCGCCGCGCCGCCCGGCTGCTCGCCTCGCTGAAGCCGGACGCCATCGTCGCCTCCGACCTGCGACGGGCGGCGGCCACGGCTGCCGAGCTCTCCGCCGTCAGCGGGCTCTCCGTCGCCCACGACGCCGCGCTCCGTGAGACATACGCCGGTGCCTGGCAGGGGCTGACCCACCAGGAGATCATCGAGCGCTTCGGTGATCAGTACGCGGCGTGGAAGCGCGGAGAGCCCGTGCGTCGCGGCGGCGGCGAGCTGGAGACCGAGGTCGCCGACCGGGCGGCCCCGGTCGTTCTGGAGCACGCCGGGAAGCTTCCGGAGGACGGCACGCTCGTCGTGGTCAGCCACGGCGGCACGATCAGGACGACGATCGGCCGATTGCTGGGCCTGGAGGCGCACCACTGGGAGGGGCTCGGCGGGCTGTCCAACTGCTGCTGGTCCGTCCTCGGTGAGGGTGCGCGCGGCTGGCGCCTGCTGGAACACAACGCCGGCACGCTCCCCGAGCCGGTCCTCGGCGACGACGACTAGACGCCGTCCGGAGGCAGTTGAGAGGCCGCTCGCGGGCCGTCCTCGGGCGGCGCGGTCCGGATTTCACTTTCCGGCCGGTCGCAGGCTAAAGTTCTTCTTGTTCGCAGCGCGGAAACGCAGGGAAACAACAGCGAACAGCGGGGCTATAGCTCAGTTGGTAGAGCGCCTGCATGGCATGCAGGAGGTCAGGAGTTCAATTCTCCTTAGCTCCACAATCAGGATCCCGTCCCCACCAGGGGGCGGGATCTTCTGTATAGGGAGCACCGAGCGGGCTGACCCCCTTGCGGGGCCATGGCAGAATCGGAACGCCGGAGGGGGCGACGTACCGATCGGGAGGGAGCGCGATGCCTGCGAGTCGCGAACACGTCCCCGACCAGCCTCTTGTCGCCGCCCCGTCCCCCGGCTCCGTACCGTTCGAAGATCGATCCCGCCTCGGCTGCCCGTCCTGCGGTTCGTCCCATGTGGCCCAGGTTCTGGGTGACAACGGAGGGGTCTCCTACGTGTGCACGGCCTGCGGCCACAGCTGGAGCTGACTGATGGGTGCACACAGGCGTAAGTGCGACTGGTGCGGCAGCGGTACGCCCATCGTCAGGGACATGGACCCGGTCAACGCGGAGTACCAGTACTGGTGCGAGGAATGCGCGCGGGCGCTGATCATAAAAGGCGACCCGATCGAGACCTACCGGGAGCTGGAGGGGGAGCCGATCTACGGGCGGCTCCTGGAGGAGCACTGCACCCTCAAGCGCTTCTACTCCTTCGCGACCGCCTGACCTGCGGCTGGCGATCCACTGTTCGTGATAATTCGGGCGTATCGGTGCGGACCGGAAACGATTTGGTGAAGCACCGGGGGGACCGTGTAATGTTCTCGATGTCGCCAGGGGAAACCGGGCGGCACGCGGCAAGGGGCTATAGCTCAGTTGGTAGAGCGCCTGCATGGCATGCAGGAGGTCAGGAGTTCAATTCTCCTTAGCTCCACAAGATCGACAGTGAAGAAGCGGGCCACCCGGATCGGGTGGCCCGCTTCTCCTTTCCGGATCACGTGCGTCCGGATCGGCCGCGGCCCGGACCGGCCGCGCTCCCTGCCCAGCGCTCGCCGGTCCGTGGCCGGGCGTTCCCTCCGCCGGGGCGGCCGTCCCGGAAGCCGTGCTCCCCGCTCGCCTCCGGGCCCGTGCGGTACCCTGACGCCATGCGTGCCGTACGCCTTCTGCTTAGCGAGCCGCGCTGAACAGTCCCGACCGGTGAGAACGCCTGGTCGGAGTCAGCGCGGCGTCCCCTCCTGTGCGAGGGGATTTTTCGTTTCCCGGCAGATGACGATCGATGGAGCTTTGAGGATCATGAGCGAGACGAATTCCGCAGCCGAGACGGCCGCGCCGCACCGCTACACGGCGGCGATGGCCGCCGACATCGAGGCACGCTGGCAGGACTTCTGGGACGCCGAGGGGACGTACGAGGCGCCGAACCCCACCGGTGACCTGGCGGGCGACCCGGAGCTGGCCGCCAAGCCGAAGAAGTTCATCATGGACATGTTCCCGTACCCGTCGGGTGCGGGGCTGCACGTCGGACACCCGCTGGGCTACATCGCCACCGATGTCTACGCCCGCCACCAGCGGATGACCGGCCACAACGTGCTGCACACCCTGGGCTTCGACGCGTTCGGCCTGCCCGCCGAGCAGTACGCCGTCCAGACGGGGACCCACCCCCGGGTCTCCACCGAGGCCAACATGGAGAACATGAAGGCCCAGCTGCGCCGACTGGGTCTGGGGCACGACAACCGCCGCTCCTTCGCGACGATCGAGTCCGCGTACTACAAGTGGACGCAGTGGATCTTCCTGCAGATCTTCAACTCCTGGTACGACACCGACGCCGACCGGGCACGCCCGATCGCCGAGCTGGTCGAGCAGTTCGAGAGCGGTGAGCGCGCGACCCCCGACGGCCGTGAGTGGAGCGCGCTGAGCGCCACCGAGCGCGCCGACCTGCTGAGCGAGTACCGCCTGGCGTACGCCTCCGAGGCCCCGGTGAACTGGTCGCCCGGGCTGGGCACCGTCCTGGCCAACGAGGAGGTCACCGCCGACGGCCGCTCCGAGCGCGGGAACTTCCCCGTCTTCAAGGCCAAGCTGCGTCAGTGGAACATGCGCATCACCTCCTACGCCGACCGGCTGCTGAACGACCTGGACGGGCTGGACTGGCCCGAGGCCATCAAGCTGCAGCAGCGCAACTGGATCGGCCGCTCCGAGGGCGCCCGGGTCGAGTTCCCGGTGGACAGCGCCGGCGGCATCACCGTCTTCACCACCCGCCAGGACACCCTGTTCGGCGCGACGTACATGGTGCTGGCGCCCGAGCACGACATGGTCGAGCGGATCATCCCGGCCGCCTGGCCCGAGGGCACCCACCCGGTGTGGACCGGCGGCCACGCGAGCCCGGCCGAGGCCGTCACCGCGTACCGCAAGCAGGCCGCCGCCAAGTCCGACGTCGAGCGGCAGGCCGAGGCCAAGGACAAGACCGGCGTCTTCACCGGTGCGTACGCGACCAACCCGGTCAGCGGCGAGAAGGTCCCCGTCTTCATCGCCGACTACGTCCTGATGGGCTACGGCACCGGCGCGATCATGGCCGTACCGGCGCACGACGCGCGCGACTTCGCCTTCGCGCGCGCCTTCGAGCTGCCGATGCGCTGCGTCGTCCAGCCCTCCGACGACCGCGGAACCGACCCCTCCACGTGGGACGACGCCTTCGGCTCGTACGACGCGAAGCTGGTCAACTCCGCGAACGAGGAGATCTCGCTGGACGGCCTGGGCGTCGTCGAGGCCAAGGCGAGGATCACCGACTGGCTGAAGGAGCACGGCGTCGGCGAGGGCACCGTCAACTTCCGGCTGCGCGACTGGCTGTTCAGCCGGCAGCGCTACTGGGGCGAGCCGTTCCCGATCGTGTACGACGAGGACGGCATCGCCCACCCGCTGCCCGAGTCGATGCTGCCGCTGGAGCTGCCCGAGGTCGAGGACTACTCGCCGCGCACCTTCGACCCGGAGGACGCGACCGCCCAGCCCGAGACCCCGCTGTCGCGCAACGCCGACTGGGTCAACGTCACGCTGGACCTGGGCGACGGTGCCGGTCCGCGGAAGTACCGCCGCGAGACCAACACCATGCCCAACTGGGCCGGTTCCTGCTGGTACGAGCTGCGCTACCTGGATCCGAACAACGACCGGCAGCTGGTCGACCCGGCCATCGAGCAGTACTGGATGGGCCCGCGCGAGGGGCAGCCCACCGGCGGTGTCGACCTGTACGTCGGCGGTGCCGAGCACGCCGTGCTGCACCTGCTGTACGCGCGTTTCTGGTCCAAGGTGCTGCACGACCTGGGCCACATCTCCTCCGCCGAGCCGTTCCACAAGCTGTACAACCAGGGCATGATCCAGGCCTTCGTCTACCGCGACAGCCGGGGCATCGCCGTTCCCGCCGCCGAAGTGGAGGAGCGCGACGGCGTGTTCTTCTACGAGGGCGAGAAGGTCAGCCGCGTCCTGGGCAAGATGGGCAAGTCCCTGAAGAACGCGGTCACGCCGGACGAGATCTGCGCCGAGTACGGTGCGGACACCCTGCGCCTGTACGAGATGGCGATGGGCCCCCTGGACGTGTCGCGCCCCTGGGACACCCGGGCCGTGGTCGGTCAGTACCGGCTGCTGCAGCGTCTGTGGCGCAATGTGGTCGACGAGGAGACCGGTGAGATCACCGTCGTCGACACGGAGCCCGGCGAGGAGACACTGCGCGCCCTGCACAAGGCCATCGACGGGGTCGGCCAGGACATGGCGGGGATGCGGTTCAACACCGCCATCGCCAAGGTCACCGAGCTGAACAACCACCTGACGAAGGCCGGCGGCCCGCTGTCGCGCTCCGTCGCCGAACGGCTGGTCCTGCTGATCGCCCCCCTGGCCCCGCACATCGCGGAGGAGCTGTGGCGGCGGCTGGGCCACACCGGGTCGGTCGTGCACCAGGACTTCCCGGTGGCGGACCCGGCGTACGTCGTGGACGAGACCGTCACCTGCGTCGTCCAGATCAAGGGCAAGGTCCGGGCCCGCCTGGAGATCTCGCCCGCCATCTCGGACGAGGAGCTGGAGGCGCTGGCCCTGGCCGACGAGGCGGTCGTCGCGGCGCTGGGCGGGGCCGGGATCCGCAAGGTGATCGTGCGCGCGCCGAAGCTGGTGAACATCGTCCCCGCGTGACGACGGCCGGGCGGTGGCAGCCGTGTGACGGTCCCTGTGCGTGGTGAGGGCCATCCCCTACGGGCAGGTTGGGGGTTCCGAAGGAACCCTCGGCCTGCCCGTTCCGTTTACGGTGGAGGGGGCGACCGGTATCGGCGGCCGCATCGAGATATCGAGGGGCATTCATGGAAGCCGCGATCACGATCCTGGCGTTGCTCTTGGTCGCGTTCGTCGCGCTGGGCGTCTACGCGACCGTGAAGGCCGTCGGCGCGGCCAAGCGCGGCGTGGACCGCACGATCACGCAGGCCCGGCGCACCGTGGAGGACACCACGCTCCGGGCCAAGAGCTTCGGGCAGACGGGCGTCGCCGGCGAGCTGGCGCAGCTTCGGCTCGCCCTGCGCACCTCGATGCGCGCCACGCAGGACGCTCTGCACGCCGGTGCAGCCGAGGACGCTTCCCTGGCGGAGTCGGTGGCACTGTTCCGGAGACTGAGCGAGCATGGACTCGAACTGGACGACGAGCTGAAGCGGCTGGAGCGCGAGCCGGACCGGGCGACGGTCGCGGGCCTGCTGCCCAAGCTGAGGGAACGCACGCAGCGGATCACACACTCGGCGGAGTCGCTGCGCTGGGCGGCGCGGGACCGGGCGCGGCAGTTCGCCGACGACGACCTGGACGCGCTGAACGCGCAGATCGACATCGAGGCCGGCGCACTGCGGCACTGGACCGTCGAGGAGCCGCCGCAGACACCCGGCGGGGCGCCCGCCTCGACCACGGCCCAGGGCCCCGGGACGGACTGGCCCGAGCCGGCCGCCTCGGCGGACCCCTCGGCCGGGAACAGCAGCACGGCCGACCAGGCGTGGTCAGGACCGGCCCGGGAGGAGAGCCCGCAGGCGATCACCGCTCCGGACCCGCGGCTGCGCACGACCTACCCCTGGCAGAAGTCCACCCGGCCGGAAACGACGAACTGACGCACGCGCGACTGCTCCGGCGTATCCACGACCCGGCCGGATACGCTCCGAAGCGGCCATGAATGATCAGAGGGCCGGGGCCGGGCTGCCGCACTCCCACCACGCCAGGTAACCTCCGGCTCATGTCCCGCCATGTCGCTATCGTCACCGATTCCACGGCCTATCTGCCGCGCCCGACGATGGAACGGCACGGCATCACCGCAGTGCCGCTGACCGTCGTCCTGGGCGACCGGGCGCTGGAGGAGGGCACGGAGATCTCGGCCCGCTCCCTCGCCCTGGCTCTGCAGAAACGCCACTCCGTGACCACGTCCCGCCCCAGCCCCGAGGTCTTCGCCGCGGCCTACCGGACGGCGGCCGAGGGCGGCGCGGACGCGGTGGTGTCGCTGCACCTGTCGTCGGAGTTCTCGGGCACGTATGACGCCGCGCTGCTCGCGGCGGCGGACGCCCCCGTTCCGGTACGTGTGGTGGACACCGGCATGGTCGCCATGGCCCTCGGATTCTGCGCTCTGGCGGCTGCGGAGACCGCCGAGGCGGGCGGCGGCCTGGACGAGGCGGTATCGGCCGCGGAGAAGCGGGCCGCAGGCACCTCGGCGTACTTCTATGTCGACACGCTCGACTATCTGCGCCGGGGTGGACGCATCGGTACCGCGCAGGCCCTGCTGGGATCCGCGCTGGCGGTGAAACCGATCCTGGAGCTCGACGCGGGACGCATCGAGATGCTGGAGAAGGTGCGGACGGCGTCCAAGGCCATTGCCCGCCTGGAGGAGATCGTCGCCGAGCGGGCGGGGGCGGCCCCGGTGGACATCGCCGTCCACCACCTCGCCGCCCCGGAGCGCGCGGAGCGCCTGGCCGAGCGGCTGCGCGAGCGTGTCCCCGGTCTGGTCGACCTCCACGTCAGCGAGGTCGGCGCGGTGATCGGGGCGCACACGGGGCCGGGGCTGCTCGGCGCGGTGGTCTCCCTGCGGTGGTCTCCCTGCGGTGATCTCCCTGCGGTGATCTCCTGTCGGTGATCTCCTGGCGGTGAGCGGGGTTTCACTCCGTGGAGTGGCCGAATTATCCACAACCGCCGGTCTTTCCACAGGAATCGGTGCTGCTCAGCGGGTTCGGACGGATGTGCCTAACGTCATGAGGCATGGCCCTTCGATCTTCTCGGGCGTCGGCTCCCGATGCTCTTTCCGCCTCTGCCCTGTCATCCGATGCATCGTCCACGTTCCCACCTCCGCCTTCGCCTCCGCCGCCCGACCCGTTGTCGGCGAGGACGCCCGCACGGGTGCGGCGCGGTTCCGGCACGCGCCCGAGCGGCCGGGCGGGCGTGGGCCCCGGCGCGCGTTCCGGTGCACGCCATGGTGGGCGGCTGTCCGCGCGGGGACGTTCCGCCCGTGCCGCGGCGGCCGCGCGTCGTCGGGCGGACGCGCTGATGGCAGGCGTCCCCGCGCCAGGGCGCGGTACAGCGCCCGCTTCGGTGCGTGAGGCGGAGCCCGTACCCGTATCGGTGCGTGAGGCGGAGCCCGCGCCCGTGCCCGTGCCCGTGTCGGAAGCCCCTGAGGCGGGGCCCGGGGGTGCGGCCAGGGCGGGCCGTCTTGTGTCGGCCGTTCGGGAGCGGCTGCCGTTGTGGGTGCGGCTCAGGTGTGGGATGGGGCCGCGCACGCCGGTGGTGCTCGGGCTGGTGCTGCTCGCCGCCGTGGGTGTCGCGGCGTTCCACTTCTGGTCCGTACGCCCCCAGGCCGTGCGCCCGCCGGAGCGGGTCGCGGACGAAGCGGCGGCGCCCGCGTTGCCCCCGGACCCGTTACGGTCCGGGGGCCCCGGACAGGCCGCACGCCCGGCCGCAGGGGCGCCACCGGACGTGGAGGCGGGTGGGAGCGGGCAGATCGTCGTCGACGTGAGCGGCAAGGTGCGTCGGCCGGGGGTCCGTCGGCTTCCTGCGGGCTCACGGGTGGCGGACGCGCTCGCCGCTGCGGGGGGTGTGCGCGCGGGCACGGATGTGACGGGGCTCAATCGGGCGCGGGTTCTGCTGGACGGTGAGCAGGTCGTCGTGGGCCTGCCGCCCGGCCCGCCGGTCCCCGGGTTGGGCGGTGGCGGGCGCGCCGGGGCCGAGGGGGCGGGCGGCGCGCCGGGCGGGCCCGGACCCTCGGCACCGCTGAGCCTGACCACGGCGACCGCGGAGCAGTTGGAAACGCTGCCAGGGGTCGGACCCGTGCTGGCCCAGCACATGATCGACTACCGCACGGAGAACAACGGATTCCGTTCCGTCGACGAGCTCAGGCAGGTCAACGGGATCGGCGACCGCCGCTTCGCCGAACTCCAGCCGCTCGTACGGCCATGAGCAGCCGGGAGGCCCCGCCCCACGTCCGGGAAGCGGGCGATGCCGCGGGCAGTTCGGCGGGTGCGCCGAGCGATTCGGGTGCGCCGGGTGTTCCGGGAACGCCGAGTGATTCGGGTGCGCCGGGTGGGGCCGGGGCGCGAGGGGACGGGCCCGCCGACCTGCGGCTCGTTCCGCCCGCCCTGGCGGTCTGGGCGGCTGCGGCCTCGACCCTGGGGCTGCCGGGGCGGTGGGTGGCCGCCGCAGTCGCCGCCTGCCTGGTTCCGGCGGTCGTTCTGCTGGTGGTGGCCTCGCGCACCTCGCGGGAGCGGCGGCCCGCCGGACGGTCCCGGGCCGTCGCCGCCGGGGGAGCCGTCCTGCTGTGCGCGGCGGTGGGCGCGGCCGTGGCCGGACTCCACGGGGCCGATGTGCGGCGGGGTCCCGTCCCCAGGCTGGCGGAGGAGTACGCGCGGATCGACGCCGACGTACGGGTGACCTCGGATCCCCGGACGACCCGCCCGGCGGTCCGTGGCAACCACAGCGCCCCGGCCCTTGTCCTGATCGACGCCGAGGTCATGGAGGCGCGGACGCCGGACGGCTCGGGCACCCGGGTCCGGACACCGGTGCTGCTCATGGTCGCGGCGGGCGACCACCGGGCGGACTGGCAGAAGCTGCTGCCGTCCACCCGGCTCCGGCTCGGCGGCAGGCTCTCGCCCCCCGCCCATGAGGGCGAACGCCTGGCGGCGGTCCTCCGGGTGGACGACGAGGGGGCACCTCGGATCACCGGTCCGCCGACGCGGATCCAGCGCATGGCCGGGGAGCTGCGCGCCGGGTTGCGGGAGGCGACGGACGACTTGGACGCGGACGCCCGTGCGCTGCTGCCGGGGTTGGTGGTCGGTGACACCTCCAGGGTCCCGCCCGAACTCCACGACGCCTTCAAGGCGACCGATCTGACGCATCTCTTGAGCGTTTCCGGGGCCAACCTCTCGATCCTGCTCTTCCTCCTCGTCGGGCCACCGGGCTTGGCGTCGAGCGCGGAACGGCGCGGGCTGGCACCCCTGTTGGGGCTCTCCCTGCGGGGCACCGCGTTGATCGGTGGCGGCCTGACCCTCGCCTTCATCGTCGTGTGCCGTCCGGAACCGAGCGTGCTCCGCGCGGCAGCCTGCGGTCTCATCACGCTCCTCGCGATCGGAACGGGCCGACGGAGGTCCCTGATTCCCGCCCTGGCGGGGGCTGTCGTCCTCCTGCTGCTCTACGATCCCTGGCTCGCCCGGAGTTACGGCTTCCTGCTGTCGGTGCTGGCCACCGGTGCGCTGCTGACCCTCGCGCCACGGTGGAGCGCCGCCCTGCGGGCACGACGGGTGCCGGGGAGGCTCGCCGAGGTGCTGGCCGCGGCTGCGGCCGCGCAGGCCGTGTGCGCACCCGTGGTAGTGGTCCTGGCCTCACGGGTCAGCCTCGTGGCGGTTCCGTGCAACCTGCTGGCGGAGTTCGCGGTGGCGCCGGCGACGGTGCTCGGGTTCGCGGCCCTGGCCGTCGCCCCGGTCTCCCCGCCGGTGGCCGAACTGCTGGCCGGGATCGCCGGCTGGCCGGTCGGGTGGATCGCCGCGGTCGCCCGCACGGGGGCGGGGCTTCCCGGAGCGGAGGCCCAGTGGCCCGGAGGGTGGTCCGGCGCGGCGCTGCTCGCCGGACTCACGGGGCTGGCCGTGTTCCTGGCGCCGAGGCTGGCCCGGCGCCCGTGGATCTGCGCGGCTACCGGGCTGCTCCTCGTGCTGGCGGTGCTGAGGCCGGCTCCGCTGACCCGGATCATGACCGGATGGCCGCCGCCCGACTGGGCGTTCGCCCTCTGCGACGTGGGGCAGGGCGACGCGATGGTGTTCAGGGCGGGGGAGGGCACGGGGGTGGTCGTCGACGCCGGACCCGACCCCCGTGCGGTCGACCGTTGCCTGCGCGACCTCGCGGTGACCCGTGTCCCCCTCGTGGTCCTCACCCACTTCCACGCCGACCATGTGCGCGGGCTGCCAGGTGTGCTCCGGGGCAGGGCGGTGGGCGCGATCCAGACGACGAGCCTCGAAGAGCCGCCGGAGCAGGCCGCGTTCGTACGGCGGACAGCGGCTGCGGCGCGGGTCCCGACGATGCGGGCCGTGGCGGGCGAGCGCCGCCGGGCGGGCCCGGTCGACTGGCGGGTCCTCTGGCCGCGCGAAGGGACCGGGGGAGCGGGGGCGCCGGCGCGCGAGCCGAACGACTCCAGCGTCACGCTGCGCGTACGGGCGGCCGGCGGGCTGACGCTGCTGCTCCTCGGGGACCTCGAACCCCCGGCCCAGCGGGAGTTGCTGCGTGGCCGGGAGGCTTCGGGTCCCGTGGACGTCCTCAAGGTGGCCCACCACGGCTCGGCGTTCCAGGACACCGGGCTGCTCCACGGCGTACGGCCGAGGCTGGCACTCATCTCCTGCGGCGCGGACAATCCGTACGGACACCCCTCGGCCCGCACGGTGGGCGCCCTCAGGGCCGCCGGGGCCCGGGTCCTGCGCACCGATACCGACGGCTCGATCGCGGTGACGGGCGCCGGGAAGGCGCTGCGAGCGGTGGGCCGGTCATGACGTCGCACGGGTCAGACCAGCCACGCTCCGGCGAGCATCAGGTCGCGGTCGGCCAGCTCGTTCACCTCGCGCCAGGCGCGCACGGTGTGGGGGGTGATGTGGAGAAACACCCAGACGGGGGTGCGTGGGTCCCATCGGAGCTTCGCGGCGAAGGCTTCCCTTGCCGCGGGGGGAAGGTCGGCCCCCTCCAGGATCCTCGCCCCGCCCTCGATCAGCACCACGTCGCGCGTGGGGCCGAGGGTGATGCGGATCGGACCGTCGGGGGTCACGTTGACGGCGGTGGGATTGGTCCGCCGGGTGGCCATGACCAGAGTGCCGGTGTCGTCGTCCCAGAGGAACGACAGCGGGACCAGAGTGGGAACGCCGTCCGCGGAGGCCGTCGCCACCCATGCGTCCTCGTCCTGTCGCAGACGGTCCAGGGTGTCCTGCTTGCGCTGCTCCCGGCTGCGCGCGGGATCGGGTTCGCTCATGCCCGTCAGGCTAGACCGCGATCACCGTGCGCACCTCGGGCAACGGGCCTCGGTCAGGAGTCCTAGGACCCGTCGTGGGACCGGTGGTCCGTGCGGCGGGAGAGGGCACAGACTGGGCCCATGATCTCGCAGACACCCACGACGTCCGGCGCCTCCGTCCCGGGAACCGACCACGGCGACGACGGCATCACCCGCGCCGTCGTCGACGCGTATCTCACCCGGATCGGCGCGGACCGTCCGGCGCGGGCCGACATCGAAGCGCTGCGCCACCTGCAGCACCGGCATCTGCTCGCCGTGCCCTTCGAGAACCTCTCGGTCCATCTGGGCGAGGACGTCGTGCTGGAGGAACGGGCGCTCATGGCCAAGGTGACCGGCGGACGCGGGGGCTTCTGCTACGAACTGAACGGTGCGTTCGGGGCGTTGCTGCGTGCCCTCGGCTTCCGGGTGGCTCTGCTCCAGGCCCGGGTCTTCGGCGACGGCGGCCGCCTGGGTATTCCGTACGACCACATGGCGCTGCGGGTGGAGACCGAGGACGGTACGGGGCCCTGGCTGGCGGATGTCGGGTTCGGCGACAACGCGCTGTGGCCGCTGGCGCTCGACGTCCGGGTGGAGCAGGAGGACCCCCGGGGCGTGTTCCGGCTCCGTCAGGCGCCGCAAGGGGACCTGGACCTGCTGCGCGGAGGCTCACGGCAGTTCCGGCTCGATCTGAGGCCGCGGACGCTGCCGGAGTTCCGGGGAGGGGCCTGGTACCACCGCACCTCGCCGGACTCGCACTTCACCCGGTCCCTGGTGTGCTCCCGGTACACGGAGACCGGGAGGGTGACGCTGAGCGGGCGGACCCTGGTCACCACGGTCGGCGGGGATCGGCACCGTTCGGAACTGGCCACGGACGAGGAGGTGCTCGCCGCCTACCGGGACCACTTCGGGGTGCGGTTCTCCCGGGTTCCCCAGCTCCGGGAGGCCGTCGCGGCACCGGGACCCGACGCCGACCGGTGACACGCCACACGCTACGGACGAACGTCGCGGACGGACGCCGAGGGCGAACGCGGCGGGCGGCTGATCCGCACCGGCGGAACGTGCCGTCCGCGCCTTCGGTAACACCCGTGCGCGGTTCGACGCAGTTCAGCTCACTTCGCCATAGGTCCGTACACCCCATTACACCTTGTGGCAGCTTCGGGCAAGACCCTCCGAGGTCCTCCGTTTGCCTCGAACGCCGCAATAGTGATCGAATGCGTACTCGTCGGCGGGCCGCTGATCCGACAAAGACGTCCACATGTCAGGGGCCCGAAGCGTGCAGCGCCCCTGGGGGTACGTAGAGATGTTCGGCCGTTGGCTGGGAAACAGAGGCCAGGCGGGTCGGCGCGGTGGGTCCCTCGCCGGATTCCACGTGCCCCGCACCGCGGGCGTGCTCAACTGCCGGGTGCTGGACCCGGTCAACGAACCGGTTCAGCAGGCCGAGTTCGTCGTGACCGACAGCGCGGGCCGCAAGGTGATCGGCGGGGAGACGGACCCCTTCGGCAGTGTTCTCGCCACGGTCCCGGCGGGCGACTACCGGCTGGCGATCACGGCCGAGGGCTTCACCCCGTTCCACGGAGCCGTGACGGTGGCCGAGGGCGCGCACGCCACGCTGGGCGATGTGACCCTCCAGGTGGCGCAGCCGCCGCAGCTGCCCGACCCCGGCGACTGGGACATCGAGCCGAACCACTCGCAGATCGGTTTCACCGCCCGGCACATCGGGCTGGCGCGCATCCACGGCAGGTTCAACACCTTCGCCGGGGCGGTCCGGATCGCCGACCGCATGGAGGACTCCGCCATGCACGTGATCATCGACGCGGCCTCGATCGACACCAACGTGCAGATGCGCGACGACCACCTGCGCTCCGGCGACTTCCTCGACGTCGGCCGCTACCCGACGCTGGAGTTCTACAGCGAGCGCTTCGTCCACCGGGGCGGCAGCCGGTGGGGTGTCACCGGGGCGCTGACCCTGCACGGCGTCAGCCGTACCGTGACGCTGGACACGCAGTACCTCGGGATCGGCAACGGCCTGGAGGGCGAGACGCGCGCCGCCTGCCGGGCCACCACCGAACTGCACCGTGAGGACTTCACCCTCACCTGGCAGACCATGCTGGCACGCGGGATCGCCGTGGTGGGGCCGAGCATCGTGATCGACCTGGACATCCAGATCGTGCCCAAGGGCTGAGCGCGCCGGACCGTTCCCGAGGGCCGATCCTGCCGGGCGTCACGGCTTCTCCAGCCAGCCCTCGTACTCCTCCGCGAACGCGTCGAGCGCGGCCGGGTCCAGGCGTCCGGCCGCGTCCTCCACGACCACCAGCCACTGGGCGTCCTCGGCGTCGTCCTCGCCGGCCAGCGCGTCCCGTACGAGCTGGGGCTCCTCGGCGACCCCGAAGCGGTCCGCCAGCTCCCCGGCCACCTCCTCCGCGGCGTCGCGGTCGGGCAGGACCAGTACATGTCTCACATCGCTCACCCGGCCATTCTCCGGTACGAGCGTTCGTGCCCCGCGCCCTGGCCCCGCGCCCCGGCCCCGCGCCCGGGACGGCCCGGGGCCGTCCGGGCTGTCAGCGGGGCGTGGGATGCTGGATCGCGATGGCCACCAGGAAGAATTCCACCGACGATCCGCTCGCGCCCCTCACCCTCGCCGTGGGCCAGGAGGACCTCCTCCTGGACCGTGCGGTGCAGCAGGTGGTGGCGGCCGCCCGCGCTGCCGACGCCGACACGGACGTACGGGATCTGGCGTCCGACCAGTTGCAGCCCGGCACGCTCGCCGAGCTCACCAGCCCCTCGCTCTTCGCCGAGCGCAAGGTCGTGATCGTGCGCAACGCGCAGGACCTCTCGGCCGACACGATCAAGGACGTCAAGGCGTATCTCGGCGCGCCGGTCGACGAGATCACGCTCGTCCTGCTGCACGCGGGCGGCGCCAAGGGCAAGGGGCTGCTGGACGCGGCGCGCAAGGCCGGGGCGCGGGAGGTCGCCTGCCCGAAGACCACCAAGCCCGCCGAGCGGCTCTCCTTCGTACGGTCGGAGTTCCGGGCGCACGGGCGGTCCGCGACGCCGGAGGCCTGCCAGGCGCTGGTCGACTCCATCGGCAGCGATCTGCGGGAGCTGGCGAGTGCGGTGTCCCAGCTGATCGCGGACGTCGAGGGCACGATCGACGAGGCGGTCGTCGGGCGCTATTACACCGGGCGGGCGGAAGCCTCGTCGTTCACCGTCGCCGACCGGGCGGTCGAGGGGCGCGCGGCGGAGGCGCTGGAGGCACTCAGGTGGTCGCTGTCGACCGGCGTCCCGCCCGTCCTGATCACCAGTGCGTTGGCGCAGGGAGTACGGGCGATCGGGAAGCTGTCCTCGGCCCGGGGCGGCCGGCCCGCCGATCTGGCCCGGGAGCTGGGTATGCCGCCGTGGAAGATCGACCGGGTGCGGCAACAGATGCGCGGATGGACGCCGGACGGGGTCGCGGTGGCCCTGCGGGCGGTGGCGGCGGCGGACGCGGGGGTGAAGGGCGGGGGGGACGATCCCGAGTACGCCCTGGAGAAGGCCGTCGTCGTGGTCGCGCGGGCCGCGCGGGCGGGACGGTAGGCCTCTCGGGGCGGGGTGGGCGGTCGGCCAGGGGTCGGCCGCGGTGCGCGGGACCCTGTGCGCCCCGGTTCCGTCCTCAAGCGCCGGAGAAGCTGGGCCGGCGCCGGGGACGCGCCGGATGTGCCCCCGACCGGGCGCGGATGTACCGGGCGCGGATGTACCCCTTGACCGGGCGTCGGATGTGCCCCGGAACGGGCTTCGGATGTGCCCCGGACCCGGCGCTGGGTGTCGCCTCACGCACGGAAGCCCCGGTCCTCGATCTGGGGAGATCGGGGGCCGGGGCTTCCGGGTCACACTCCGGGTGCGCCGCACCCGCGTGGCGAACGCAGGTTCGGTGTGCGGCGCGGGGTGCCGGTCAGGGGCGGGAGAGAGGGCCCGTCTGGTCCGTTCCGGCGGTCACATCAGTGAGCTTCGGGAAGAAGCTCAGGCCTGCAGGGCGGCAACCTTGGACGCCAGCGCCGACTTCTTGTTGGCGGCGGCGTTCTTGTGGATGACACCCTTCGAGACAGCCTTGTCGAGCTGACGGGAAGCGTCGCGGACGGCCGTGGTGGCCTTCTCGACGTCACCGGCAACGGCGGCCTCGCGGGCCTTGCGGATCGCGGTCTTGAGCGACGACTTGACGGCCTTGTTGCGCAGGCGCGCCTTCTCGTTGGTCTTGTTCCGCTTGATCTGGGACTTGATGTTCGCCACGAATAGAGCCTTTTCAGGTTCGTTGGATCTTCCAGGTGAGCCGCGCCGCTCGTGAGAGCCACGAGGCACAGCTGTCCACGGTAGCAGCCACCCTCCGACCGGCCCAAACCGGTCGCTGTCCCGCAGCCGTGGGACGATGGAGCCTACGTATCGATCCGACCGACCCGACATCGACCCGAGACACGGCGTTCGGCGTCTCAAGAATCAGGACCCTGCGTGCCCGCGACTCCTTCCAACGTGCCCGAGCCGAGCCGTACCGACCCGGCGCTGATCCGCAATTTCTGCATCATCGCGCACATCGACCACGGCAAGTCGACCCTCGCCGACCGGATGCTTCAGCTGACCGGAGTGGTCGACCAGCGGCAGATGCGTGCTCAGTACCTCGACCGGATGGACATCGAGCGCGAGCGCGGCATCACCATCAAGTCCCAGGCGGTCCGGCTGCCCTGGGCCCCCAACACGGGTGAGGACACGGGTACCACCCATGTCCTCAACATGATCGACACCCCGGGCCACGTGGACTTCACCTACGAGGTCTCCCGTTCGCTCGCGGCCTGCGAGGGCACGGTCCTGCTGGTCGACGCCGCGCAGGGCATCGAGGCCCAGACGCTGGCCAACCTCTATCTCGCGATGGAGAACGACCTCACCATCGTCCCGGTGCTCAACAAGATCGACCTGCCCGCCGCGCAGCCGGAGAAGTTCTCCGAGGAGCTGGCCAACCTCATCGGCTGCCAGCCCGAGGACGTGCTCAAGGTCTCCGCGAAGACAGGCGTCGGCGTGGACGCGCTGCTCGACCGGGTCGTGCGGGACGTGCCGGCCCCGGTCGGCGTCGCGGACGCCCCCGCCCGCGCGATGATCTTCGACTCGGTCTACGACGCGTACCGCGGTGTCGTCACCTATGTCCGTGTCATCGACGGGCAGCTCAACAAGCGCGAACGCATCCGCATGATGTCGACCGGCGCCACCCACGAGCTGCTGGAGATCGGGGTGTCGTCCCCCGAGATGACCCCGGCCGACGGCATCGGCGTGGGCGAGGTCGGCTACATCATCACCGGGGTGAAGGACGTCCGGCAGTCCAAGGTGGGTGACACGATCACCTCGTTGCACAACGGGGCGACCGAGGCGCTGGGCGGCTACAAGGAGCCCAAGCCGATGGTGTTCTCCGGGCTGTATCCGCTCGACGGATCGGACTACCCGGATCTGCGCGAGGCGCTGGACAAGCTCCAGCTCAACGACGCCGCCCTGATCTACGAGCCGGAGACCTCCGCCGCGCTCGGCTTCGGCTTCCGCGTCGGCTTCCTCGGCCTGCTCCACCTGGACGTGGTCCGGGAGCGGCTGGAGCGCGAGTTCGGCCTGGACCTGATCGCCACCGCCCCCAACGTGGTCTACCGCGTCGAGATGGAGGACGGCACCGAGCACGTCGTCACCAACCCGAGCGAGTTCCCCGAGGGCAAGATCGACAAGGTGCACGAGCCGGTCGTCCGCGCCACGGTGCTGGCCCCGAGCGAGTTCATCGGCGCGATCATGGAGCTGTGCCAGAACCGGCGTGGCACCCTGCTCGGCATGGACTACCTCTCCGAGGACCGGGTCGAGATCCGCTACACCCTGCCGCTCGCGGAGATCGTCTTCGACTTCTTCGACCAGCTGAAGTCCAAGACCCGGGGTTACGCCTCCCTCGACTACGAGCCCACCGGCGAGCAGTCGGCCCAGCTCGTCAAGGTCGACATCCTGCTGCACGGCGACAAGGTGGACGCGTTCTCCGCGGTCACCCACAAGGACAAGGCGTACGCGTACGGCGTACGGCTCGTCGCCAAGCTGCAGAAGCTCATCCCCCGGCAGAACTTCGAGGTGCCGATCCAGGCGGCCATCGGCGCCCGGGTCATCGCCCGGGAGACCGTGCGCGCCATCCGCAAGGACGTCCTCGCCAAGTGCTACGGCGGTGACATCTCCCGTAAGCGGAAGCTGCTGGAGAAGCAGAAGGAGGGCAAGAAGCGGATGAAGATGGTCGGCAACGTGGAGGTTCCGCAGGACGCCTTCATCTCCGTCCTGTCGACCGACGAGTCCGCGGGGGAGAGCAAGGGCAAGAAGTAGTCCGCTCTCCAGGGGCCCCCATGCCGCGGTACCGGCGTGGGGGCCCTTTCGTTATGAAAGCTGCGGTCCGTTGCCTCTTACGTGGCGGACACGCGCGCTCTACTCTGATCACGACTCGATGGTTACTGGTCAGTTAAACAAGCCCGACCAAGCAGGTTGCGCAGAAGCACGGGAGCAGTAGGCAGTAGGCGGTAGGCAGTAGGACCACAGCAGCCAGTCGCCGTATCAAAGAAGCCGGTCGTAGCAATGCCGCAGGCCCGGAGGACGTCGTGAGCGACACACAGACCTTGATCGATAACCGGCCGCCCTCCGTGGCGGCCCTCTTCATCGACCGCGTGGCGGCGACCCCGGACGGGGAGGCGTACCGCTATCCGGTGCCGTCGGCCTCGGGCTCGGGTCCCGACGACTGGAGGTCGCTGAGCTGGGGCCAGGCCTCGGAGCGGGTCTACGCGATCGCCGCCGGACTGATCGCCCTCGGAGTACGGCCGGAGGAGCGGGTCGCCCTCTCCTCGGCCACCCGGGTGGAATGGATCCTCATCGACCTCGGGGTGATGTGCGCGGGCGCCGCGACGACCACCGTCTACCCGTCCACGAACGCCGAGGAGTCCGCCTTCATCCTGGCCGACTCCGAGAGCCGCATTCTCGTCGCGGAGAACGCCGAGCAGCTGGCCAAGGCGCGGGAGACCCGCGCGGACCTGCCGGACCTCGCCCATGTCGTGGTCATCGACCCGGCCGGCGCCGAGCCCGCCGATGACGACCCCGAGGGCTGGATCCTCACCCTCGACGAGCTGGAGGCCCGGGGCGCCGAGCTCCTCGCCAAGACCCCGGACGCGGTCACCGAGCGGGTCGCCGCGATCACCCCCGACCAGCTGGCCACCCTCATCTACACCTCGGGCACCACCGGCCGCCCCAAAGGCGTACGGCTCCCGCACGACAACTGGTCGTACATGGCCAAGGCCACCGTGGCGACCGGGCTGATCACGGCCGAGGACGTGCAGTACCTCTGGCTGCCGCTCGCCCACGTCTTCGGCAAGGTCCTCACCTCCGGGCAGATCGAGGTCGGCCACGTCACCGCGATCGACGGCCGCATCGACAAGATCATCGAGAACCTGCCGGTCGTCCAGCCGACCTACATGGCCGCGGTGCCCCGGATCTTCGAGAAGGTCTACAACGGGGTCGCCTCCAAGGCCCGCGCGGGCGGCGGAGCCAAGTACAAGATCTTCCAGTGGGCCGCCGGAGTCGCCCGCGAGTACGCCAAGGTCTCCCAGGACAACTTCCGCCGCACCGGCAAGGCCTCCGTCCCCTTCGCGCTCGGCGCCAAGCACAAGGTCGCCGACGCCCTCGTCTTCTCCAAGATCCGTGAGGCCTTCGGTGGCCGGCTGCGCGCCTGCATCTCCGGCTCCGCCGCCCTCGCCCCGGACATCGGCTACTTCTTCGCGGGCGCCGGAGTCCACATCCTGGAGGGCTACGGCCTCACCGAGACCAGCGCCGCCTCCTTCGTCAACCCGGGCGAGGCGTACCGCACCGGCACCGTCGGCAAGCCGCTCCCCGGCACCGAGGTGCGCATCGCCGACGATGGCGAGATCCTGCTGCGCGGCCCCGGCGTCATGCAGGGCTACCACAACCTGCCCGACAAGACCGAGGAGGTCCTGGAGTCGGACGGCTGGATCCACACCGGGGACATCGGCGAGCTGTCGGTCGACGGCTACCTCCGCATCACCGACCGTAAGAAGGACCTGATCAAGACGTCCGGCGGCAAGTACGTGGCCCCGGCGGAGGTCGAGGGTCAGTTCAAGGCGGTCTGCCCGTTCGTCTCCAACATCCTGGTGCACGGCGCGGACCGGAACTTCTGCACCGCGCTCATCGCGCTCGACGGCCCCACCCTCCTCGGGTGGGCCGCCGAGAACGGCCTGGAGGGCAAGTCGTACGCGGAGGTCGTCGCCGCCCCGCAGACCGTCGAGCTGATCGACGGGTACGTCAAGCGCCTCAACGAGGGCCTCCAGCGCTGGCAGACCATCAAGAAGTTCCGCCTCCTGCCGCGCGACCTGGACGTCGAGCACGGCGAGCTGACTCCCAGCCTCAAGCTGAAGCGGCCGGTCGTCGAGCGGGAGTACCGGGGGCTCATCGACGAGATGTACGCGGGCTCGCGCGAGGCCTGAGCCACGAGGCCGGCGCGAGGCACGGCCTCTCATGGCGGCCGTTGGCGGGCTCGGCCCCGGATGGGCGCCGGCGGGGCGGCCGGACACCAGAGGTGTCTTGCCGCCGCGTTCCGGTCGGCCCGTTCCGGTCGGCCCGTTCCGGCCGTCCCGCTCTGGCCGCGAGTGGCGCATCGCGGACGTCAAGGTGCGCGATGCGCCGGTCGTTCGCCGCGGTGGTCGAGGTCCGCGCGCCTACTCCACTCGCACCGGCCTCGCACCGACCTCGCAGGTCCGCTCCGAGCCCAGCCGACCCTCGCGGCCCCGCGCCCGCTTCAGCCGCGCCGGCCCCGCAGGACCCTGCCGAGCACCACCACCAGCAGTCCGGCGCAGGGGATCACCAGCAGCCCGGCGCGCAGGCTGGTCGCGTCGGCGACGTAACCGACGACCGGCGGGGACAGCAGGAAACCCAGGCGCATGAGCCAGGAGACGATCGTCAGACCCGTTCCCGGTTTCAGGCCGGGCAGGGCGTCGGCTTCGTGCATCGCAGCGGGCACCAGCGTCGCCACCCCGAATCCGGCCAGGGCGAAGCCCAGGACGGTTCCGGGCGGCGTCGGCACCGCCAGGGCGAGTCCCATGCCGAACGCGGTGATCAGGCCGCCGGTCAGGTTGGCGAACACGGCCCCGTTGGTGAAGAACAGGACGGCTACGGCGGTCCGCGCGTTCCGCCCGGCGCGGGGAGGGCGTGCCTCGATGTCGACGGTCATGCGGAGGACCCCAGCCCCAGAGTGTACGAACGTACACTCTTGCGGGCGAATAATCCCGACCGAGTGGTAAGTATCTTCCTCGGCCGGCGGTGGCCACCGCACCGCGTCCGGGCGGGGGCCACCGCCCCGCGTCCGCCGGGCGAGCATTCGGTTAGGCTGGCCTTCCTTGGTGGGGCTCGAGGCGCGTGGGGCCGGGTTCCGGCGCCACGGCGGAAGACCCGGCGGGCCGAACGGACTCGGGCGGGGCGCGGGTGAGCGTCGACCGGACGCGCGCGTCGTGCGCCCGGTGGGGCGGGACCGCACACGCGGGTGACGGAGAACGCGGGCTTCGGGCCCGCGCGCGAGGTGGGGGCAGTGTGGAGAGGATCGCGCTCGCGGCCGGAGCCCTGTACGTCATCGTCCTCCTCCGCGCCGGAGGGACGTTCGCTGTCGGGTGGCTCGCGGGAGCCGGCGCCCGGCGCGGCAGGTTCGCGGGGCTGACCTCTTCGGCGAAGTTCCGGCGCGCCGAGCGCGCCATTCAGCGGTGGGGCGCGCCGGTGGTCGCCGTCTCCTTCCTGACGGTCGGGTTCCAGACCGCCGTCAACTTCCTCGCGGGCAGCATGCGCATGCCGTTGCCGCGCTACCTTCCCGCTCTGTTCGTGGGCGGCGCGGCCTGGGCGCTGATCTACGCGACCGCGGGGCTCGGCGTGCTGGAGGTCCTGGGAAGGCTCTTCGCCGAGCGGACGGCCCTCGGGGTGTCTGCCGTGGCGGTGCTCCTGCTCGCGGTGGGCGGAGTGGTGGTGTACCGCAGAAGGAGGCCGGCTCCGTCCTCCGGCGACACCGCTGCCGAAGCGTCGTGAATCCGGTCGGCGGAGGTCCGCTCCGCCCTCGATCCGGCTCCGGCCCGCGCGGTGACGCGTTTCCGAAGCGTTGCGTTCGAATCCGCTCGATTTTCTGCCCACTTCGGTAACTCGGTGCTTATGGATGCGGCCGGTCTGTCACTCTGTCGGTGTCGTCGGACCGTAGGAGCCGCACCGTGGCGCCCATTCCCTTGCAGCGGGACACCGTGCAGCGTCCCGGCACCACCCGTGCCGGGCTCGCGCACGGCCCGCGCCTGGCCAGCCGCACCAGCCTGCCCGGCATACCGCTCGCCCCGTCCGCCGCCCGTCGGTTCGTGCGGGCCGCGCTCGCGGAGTGGACCGGGATCGGGGTGCCCGCGGCTGTGGGCTTCAGCGACCGGCTGGCCGACGACGCCGTGACTGTCACCAACGAGCTGGTCACCAACGCCGTGGTGCATGCCGGGACCACCGTCGACCTGGTGCTCAGGCTGGAGGAGGAGGGCGGCGATGAGCCCTCCGCCGCCCTCGTCCTGGAGGTCACCGACCACCACCCGGCCCGCCCGGTGAGCGGCGACGAGCCCGGCGCGGGACCCGGACCGGCCGGGGTGAGCCCCGGGGAGCTGCCCGATCCCGCGGAGTACGGCCGTGGCCTCCAGCTCGTCGCCACCCTCGCCGACTCCTGGGGCATCACCTACCGCACCGGCCTCAAGACCGTCTGGGCCCGCCTCCCCGTCGACGACTGGAGCGCCCCGCCCGCCCCGCCCGACGGGGAGGCCCTCAGGCGCGGCCTGCGCGCCGCCGAGATCCTCGCCCCCGCGGCCAGGCGTACCGAGCGCGACGACGCGGTCTGGGACAGCCGGGGCGCTCCGGCCTTCCTCGCCGAGGCCTCCGACCTGCTCGCCGGGCAGCTCGACGAGGACCTGGTGGCCGCCATAGCCGGTCAGCTCCTGGTGCCCCGGCTGGCGGACTGGTGCGCGATCTGGCTGGAGGCCGAGGGCGGGGGACCGGCCGCCGAACCCCGGCTCGCACGGGTCTGGCACAGCGACGAGACCGGCACCGAGCCCCTGCGCGCCGCCCTGGAGCGGGAGCCCCTCCGTCTCCCGGCCGACGTCGGATCCGGCCCCGTATCCGTATCCGTCCCCGTGCCCTGGCCCGCCCACCCAGCTGAGGAGGTCCGGGAGGGGGACGCGGAGGTCCGGGAGGAGGACGGAGAGGACCCGCGGGACCGGCAGGCCGCTCCCGCGCCGCCCCCGCACCCCGGCGGCCGCGACGGGGCCGCGCTCGCGTTCCGGATCACCGCGGGCGGCCGGGTGCTCGGCACCGTCCTCGTCGGCCGCGAGGGCGTCGCCCGGGTGCCGGAGGCGGTGGCGTCGCTGATCGAGGACTTCGTCCGCCGCCTCGGCCTCGCCGTCGGCGCGGCCCGCGCCTACACCCGCCAGGCCACCATCAGCCGGATCCTCCAGCGCGGCCTGCTCCCCAGCAAGGTCGCCGAGATCCCCGGCGTCACCAGCGCCCTCGTCTACGAACCGAGCGACGACGGGGTGGTCGGCGGAGACTTCTACGACATCTTCGCGTGCCCCGGCGACCGCTGGTGCTTCGTCCTCGGCGACGTCCAGGGCAGCGGCCCCGAGGCCGCCGTCGTCACCGGCCTCGCCCGCCCCTGGCTGCGGCTGCTCTCCCGCGAGGGCTTCGGCGTCGGGGAGGTCCTGGACCGGCTGAACCGGCTGCTCCTCGACGACGCCATGGAGGCCGCCGAGGCCGCCGCCCTGATGGTCGCCGCCGCCGGGGGCCAGCAGCTCCACGACGGCACCCAGTCACGGTTCCTCTCCCTGCTGTACGGGGAGGTCGTGCCGCTCCCCGACGGCGGGGTCCGCTGCACGGTGGCCAGCGCCGGGCACCCCCTGCCGCTGCTGCTGCGCCCCGACGGCTCCGTACGCCCGGCCGCCGAGCCCCAGGTGCTGCTCGGGGTCGTCGAGGACGTGGCGTACGAGAGCCAGGGCTTCGACCTCGCGCCCGGGGACACCCTGCTCTGCGTCACGGACGGGGTGACCGAGCGCCGGTCGGGCCCGCTGATGTTCGACGACGGGGACGGGCTGGCCCGGGTGCTGGCCGGGTGCGCCGGACTGCCCGCCGAGGTGACGGCCGAGCGCATCCGGCGGGCCGTCCACGAGTTCGCCGAGCAGCCCCCCGACGACGACGTGGCCCTGCTGGTCCTGCACGCGCACTGACCCGCACGGACCGGACGGGCCGGCGGGCGGGAAGCCACCCGGTCCGGGGAACTCCCGCGGCGAGCGACAATGGTCGGTATGCCTTCCGTACTGCCCGATGGTGAGCCCGTGCCCGACGACGGGGCGCTGCCCCGCCACGCCCTGGAAGGCGCAGCCGACCGCCCGCTCGGCTTCTACCTGCACGTCCCCTACTGCGCCACCCGCTGCGGCTACTGCGACTTCAACACCTACACCGCCACCGAGCTGCGCGGCTCCGGCGGGGCACTGGCCTCCCGCGACAACTACGCCGCCCACCTGATCGAGGAGGTCCGCCAGGCCCGCAAGGTCCTCGGCGACGACCCCCGCCCGGTGCGCACGGTCTTCGTCGGCGGCGGCACGCCCACCCTGCTGCCCGCCGCCGATCTCGTGCGGATGCTGGCGGCGATCAGGGAGGAGTTCGGGCTCGCGGACGACGCGGAGATCACCACCGAGGCCAATCCGGAGTCCGTCGACCCGGCCTACCTCGCCGCGCTCCGCGAGGGCGGCTTCAACCGGGTCTCCTTCGGCATGCAGAGCGCCAAGCAGCACGTCCTGAAGATCCTGGACCGCACGCACACCCCCGGCCGCCCCGAGGCCTGTGTCGCCGAGGCCCGGGCGGCGGGCTTCGACCACGTCAACCTCGACCTGATCTACGGCACCCCCGGCGAGTCCGACGACGACTGGCGGGCCACCCTGGACGCCGCGATCGGCGCGGGACCCGACCACGTCTCCGCGTACGCCCTGATCGTCGAGGAGGGCACCCAGCTCGCCCGCCGCATCCGGCGCGGCGAGATCCCGATGACCGACGACGACGCGCACGCCGACCGCTACCTCATCGCGGACGAGGCGTTCGCCGCCGCCGGCTTCGACTGGTACGAGGTCTCCAACTGGGCCACCACCGAGGCGGGCCGCTGTCTGCACAACGAGCTGTACTGGCGCGGCGCCGACTGGTGGGGCGCGGGCCCCGGGGCCCACAGCCACGTCGGCGGGGTCCGCTGGTGGAACGTGAAGCACCCCGGCGCGTACGCCCAGGCGCTCTCCGAGGGCCGCTCACCCGGCGCGGGCCGCGAGATCCTCGGCCAGGAGGACCGCCGGGTCGAGCGCATCCTGCTGGAGCTCCGGCTGCGCGAGGGCTGCCCGCTCTCCCTCCTGAAGCCCGACGGCCTCGCCGCCTCCCGTCGCGCCCTGACCGAGGGGCTGCTGGACCCGGAGCCGTACGGGGAGGGCCGCGCGGTCCTCACCCTGCGCGGGCGGCTCCTGGCCGACGCCGTCGTCCGCGACCTCGTCGACTGAACCGGCCGGGGCACCTCACGGCCGGCAGTCCTTGACCGTCAGCGGGGGCGCGACCCCGGCAGGCTTGCCGCAGACCACGGTCCGATCGGCGTTCGGCCTGGGACGGACCACCTTGACGATGTTGAGGCCGTGCACGTTGTCGGAGACCGAGGACCGCGTCCGGCTGAACGAGATCGTCCCCGTCGGCATGTTGTTGAGGTCCACCGTGTGCAGGGTCGCCCAGGTCTCCGCCGCGCTCCGGCGCTGGTCGCCGCGGGCCGCCGCGTCGTACAGGGCGGCCGTCGCGCTGTAGGAGATGACGGTCTGCCCGCTGGCGAACAGGCCGTCCTCGTACGCCGGACCCCCCGACGCCAGCGCGGTGACCTCCCCCTCGGGGTGCAGCGCCCGCAGCGTGCGGTACGCGTCCCCGTAGAAACCGAGGTTCTTTCCCCGGTCCAGCGGAGCGAGCGAGCTGTGGTAGAGCGTGACGTTGGCCGCGATGGACGTGCTGGCGGCGAACGTCCCCTTCGTCAGATCGTCCCCGGTGAACACCGTCATCCGACGGTCCGAGCACCCGGTGGTCACCGACAGGCCCCGCATCAGCGTCGGTACGTCCTCGACCCGCCCCGCGAAGTACAGCGCGTCGGGGACCCGCTCGGCCCGGCAGATGGTCGTCAGCGGGGCGTTCAGGCTCGCCCCGCCCGGCAGGTCGTACGGCACGTCCTTGCCCAGATCGAAGCCCGCGTCGTGCAGCATCTGCCGGCCCGCGTCCCGCTGCTCGGCGGTGTACCGGTCCAGGTCCCCGTTGCGGTCCTCGCGCGACAGCACGAGCGCGTGCGGACGGTCGAGGTCCTTCGCGATCTGCCGGGCGACCAGCCCCAGCGCGTGCGTCTGCTCCTCGTCCGTCGCCGCGAGGCCGAAGTAGTTGGGGAACTCGCGGGGCAGGTCGCTGCTGGAGTTCGTGGTGTTCACCACCGGCAGCCCGGCCTCGCGCAGCAGCTTCACCGCGTCGTCGCTCTCGTCGGTGTTGCGGCCGAGACCGACCACCCCGACCACCGTCGGATCCCGCCGGGCCACCTCGATGATCTTCCGCACGGCGGTGAGCTGCCGCAGCATGTCCTCGCCGCCGTTCGCGGTCAGCACCCGCAGCTTCACCGACCGGCGCACGGTCTTGTTCACCTCCCGCTGCTGGAGATAGACGCCGGTCAGCTCCTCCAGGCCCTTGCGGGTCTCCTCCCGGTCCTTCCCCGTGGCGGTGAGCGGACCGGCGTACACGACCGTCACGTACGTGTCGTCCGGTTCGATGTCGTCGTTCTCGTCCCGGATCGCCTGCTCGATCCGCTCGAAGGTGATGCCCTCCCCGGCCCCGTTCAGATCCAGGTCGTTGCCCCGCGCGAAGCGCACCTCGGGGGCGGTCGCCACCCCCACGCACTCCCGGTCGTCCCCCTTCCCGGCCCAGATCGCGTCCGTGTTCCGGTCGGTCAGCGGCCCGTGGCAGTACGTGTCGCGCCAGTGCCCGGCCCACAGGAACGCCCCCAGCAGACTTCCCACGACGAGCACGGCGATGCTCGCCCGCGACATCACCCACCACGCCCAGGTCCGCCGCACCCGGTGGGTGACGAGCTGCGCGTGCGCGTGCTCGTGGGTCAGCTTCTCGGTGGACAGCGGCAGCAGCAGCACCCACGCCAGGGTCGCCGCCGCCCCCGGCGACTGGCCCAGACTCAGATCGTCGACCCAGCGCTCGTAGCGGGCCCGCGCCCCGGACGAACCGGACGGCGCACCGGGCCCCGGCCGCTCCGGGGGCAGCGGCGGCGTGTGCCGCATGATCTCGGGGGCCTGGAGCGAGGCGAGCAGCAGCAGCGGATCCACCTCGCTGCGCCGCGACCGTACGCTGTTGATCGCGTTGATCAGCAGGATGCCGCCGTTGTCCTGGGTCGCCCGGGGCAGGAACACCACCGGCGGGACCGTGCGCTTGCTGCGCCGCCAGTCCAGGGAGTGCGGGCGGTAGTTGTGCCGCAGATCCTCCAGCAGCGCCTGCACCCGCAGCTCCAGATGGAACTGGCGCGCGTACTCGTCGCCCGCCCCCGCGTCCGCCACCCGCTCCGCGACCGCCGCCGCCCGCGCCCGGATCACCCGCCACGAACCGCTCGGCGACAGCCACGACCAGCCGTCCGACGGATAGCCGGTGCTGGAGGCGGCCAGGGACGAGGTGGTGGCGAACCACCGGCTGGCCCGGCGCAGCCACAGCAGCGGCGGCGCGGCCCGGCTCGCCAGGCCGACCACGGCGAGCCCGATCAGCGCGACGGCCGCCACCAGGGCCGTCAGCAGCCAGTCGATCTCCCCGAGCAACACGCTGAGCAGGGCGATGAAGAGCGCGCCGACGAACGTCTCGGGCCGCACCGACCGCCGCAGCGAGGCCCACCGGGTGCCCCCGCGCGGCCGGCCGGACCGCCAGCGCAGCCGGCTCAGCTGCTCCAGGATCCGTTCCTCGCGCACCTCGGAGGTGTTCCCGTCGGACTGCTCGACCACCGTCGCGGTGGCCTGCTCGATCGCCCCGAGCAGCCGGGAGCGGGGAAAGGCGAACGTCTTGTACTGGGTGTTCTCACGGGTCTCCCACGGCTTCTCGGAGAGCGTGCGCACCATGGCGAGCGCCGCCTCGTACGGGGTCGCCCCCTCGCCGTCCAGCAGCCGCACCGGCACCCGGCGCAACTCGTTGGCCCGGTGCACCTGGTGCACGAGCTGCTCCACCCGCGCGTCGATCTCCGGCCCGGCCCCGGCGTCCGCCGCCTGGACCACCACGAGCGGCATCACCGGCCGGTTGACCCGGTACCGGTCGATCAGCTGCTGTATCAGGTGGAAGACGGCCGAGGCCGCCTCGTTGTCCGCACTGTCCCGCCAGACCTCGCGCGCCATCGGTTCCCGTCCTTCCCCCGTGAGCCCTTCGGCCCGTGAACCGCCTGCCTGTTTCTCCCCTCAATAACCGATGGTGCGTGTGGGACGCAGGCATTCATAGGGATCGGTACGAGATACTCTTCGACAGTCCTGCAACAGGCCGGAACCAAGCCCCGGACATCAGTCCGGAAGAGTGACGAAGTCGATCAATTCCTCCACCCGGCCCAGCAGTTGGGGCTCAAGGTCCTTGTAGCTGCGGACCTTGGACAGGATGTGCTGCCAGGCCGCCCCGGTGTTCGGGGGCCACCCCAGCGCCCGGCACACGCCCGTCTTCCAGTCCTGCCCCCTCGGCACCACCGGCCAGGCGTCGATCCCCACCGAGGACGGTTTCACCGCCTCCCACACGTCGATGTACGGGTGCCCCACCACCAGCACGTGGTCCCCGGTCACCCGCTCGGCGATCCGGGACTCCTTGGAGCCGGGCACCAGATGGTCCACCAGCACCCCCAGCCGGGCGTCCGGCCCCGGCGCGAACTCCCCGACGATCGCCGGCAGGTCGTCCACCCCCTCCAGGTACTCCACGACCACGCCCTCGATGCGCAGGTCGTCGCCCCACACCCGCTCCACCAGCTCCGCGTCGTGCCGGCCCTCCACGTAGATCCGCCCGGCCCGCGCCACCCGGGCCCGCGCCCCGGGCACCGCCACCGAACCGGAGGCCGTACGGGTGGGACGCACCGGCCCGCCGGGGCCCGGGCGCACCAGCGTGACGACCCTGCCCTCCAGCAGGAAGCCGCGCGGCTCCATCGGGAACACCCGGTGCTTGCCGAAGCGGTCCTCCAGGGTCACCGTCGGCCCCTGGGCCGTCTTCTCGCAGCGGATCACCGCCCCGCAGAAGCCGGTGGAGACCTCCTCCACGACCAGATCGGGCTCGGCGGGCACCTCGGGCACGGGGGCGGACCGCTTCCACGGCGGGGTCAGGTCCGGCTGGTAGCTGCGCATGGCACGACGATATTCGCCCGAACCGCCGACGGGCGCCGGAGACCCGGCCGTGACCGGCGGGACACCCGGTAACGGCCCTGGACCACGCCGGAACGTTCCGGTGTGGCGGTGAGACCCGAGCACCTCGGAACGTTCCTATGTGATGCAGGGTCCTCATCGGGGCTCACCCCTCGTCGAGGTCCACCTCGAACCGCTCCGCCAGCCACGCCCGCTGCGCCCGCACGAACGCCGCGTCCACCACCGCCCCGTGCCCCGGCACGTACAGCGCGTCCTCGCCGCCCAGCGCCAGCAGCCTCCCCAGCGCGGCCGGCCAGCGCGAGGCGATCGCGTCCCGGCCCGCCTGCGGCTCGCCCGACTCCTCGACCAGATCACCGCAGAACACCACCGGAGGCTCCCCGGCCGTGCCCGGCACCAGCGCCGCGAGGTCATGGCCGCTGTGCCCGGGGCCCACGTTCGCCAGCAGCACCTGACGGCCGCCGCCCAGGTCGAGCGTCCAGTCGCCGCACACCTCGTGGTGCGGGACCACCAGCGTGTCCACCGACCGGGCCGCCTCGCCCTCCGGCACCCCGTGGCGCACCGCCGAGGCGCGCAGGCCCTCCGCCCCGCCGCGCAACAGGGCCGCGACGCCCACCGCCCCGTACACCTGGGCCCCGGCGAACGCGGCGGTGCCCAGCACATGATCGAAGTGCGGGTGGCTCAGTGCGATATGCGTCACTCTCCGCCCGAGCAGCGCCTCGGCCTGCCGTCGCAGCTCGACGCCCTCGCGCAGCGTGGCGCCGGTGTCGTACAGCAACGCGCAGTCCTCCCCGGCGACCAGCGCGGCGGTGGCGTCCCAGCCGGGGAGGCGCCGCCTGCCGATACCGTTGCCCAACCGCTCCCAGCCGAAGTCTTCCCAAGCGACGTCCATACCACGACGCTAGCGGCAACGACCTGCGCGGTCTCGCGGGAGCGGGCCGGTCGCCCTTGCCCCGGCCCCACCCCACCCCCGTACACTGACCGCGGGGATTGTTGGCACTCGAACGCACCGAGTGCCAGACAGACACCGAGAGACACAGCTGGAGGTGTGCGCGATGCTGAGCGAACGCAGACTCGAAGTGCTGCGCGCCATCGTCCAGGACTACGTCGGCACCGAGGAGCCCGTCGGCTCCAAGGCGCTGACCGAGCGGCACCGGCTGGGGGTCTCACCGGCCACCGTCCGCAACGACATGGCGGTGCTGGAGGACGAGGGCTTCATCGCCCAGCCGCACACGAGCGCGGGACGCATCCCGACCGACAAGGGGTACCGCCTCTTCGTCGACAGACTCGCGGGCGTCAAGCCGCTGTCCTCGCCCGAGCGGCGGGCCATCCAGAACTTCCTCGACGGCGCGGTCGACCTCGACGACGTGGTCGGCCGGACGGTGCGGCTGCTCGCGCAGCTGACCCGCCAGGTCGCCGTCGTGCAGTACCCCTCGCTGACCCGCTCGACGGTGCGGCACGTGGAACTGCTGGCGCTCGCCCCCGCCCGGCTGATGCTCGTCCTGATCACGGACACCGGCCGGGTCGAACAGCGTATGATCGACTGTCCTGCGCCGTTCGGCGAGACATCGCTGGCGGATCTGCGGGCCCGGCTCAACAGCCGGGTCGTCGGACGCCGCTTCTCGGATGTCCCGCAACTGGTGCAGGAGCTGCCGGAATCCTTCGACAGCGAGGACCGCGGGACGGTTTCCACGGTCCTTTCCACCCTCCTCGAAACACTGGTCGAGGAGACGGAGGAGCGGCTGATGATCGGCGGCACCTCCAACCTCACCCGCTTCGGACACGACTTCCCGGTGATGATCCGGCCGGTGCTGGAAGCACTGGAGGAACAGGTCGTCCTGCTGAAGCTGCTCGGTGAGGCCACGGACTCCGGCATGACCGTACGGATCGGGCACGAGAACGCCCACGAGGGGCTCAACTCCACGTCCGTCGTCGCGGTCGGCTACGGTTCGGGCGACGAGGCAGTCGCCAAACTCGGCGTGGTCGGACCGACCCGCATGGACTACCCCGGAACGATGGGAGCGGTACGCGCAGTGGCACGTTACGTCGGACAGATCCTGGCGGAGTCGTAAGTGGCCACGGACTACTACGCCGTACTCGGCGTGCGCCGCGACGCATCTCAGGACGAGATCAAGAAGGCATTCCGTCGGCTCGCACGCGAGCTGCACCCGGATGTCAACCCGGACCCGAAGACCCAGGAGCGGTTCAAGGAGATCAACGCCGCTTACGAGGTGCTCTCGGACCCGCAGAAGAAGCAGGTCTACGACCTCGGCGGCGACCCGCTCTCCGCCGGTGGCGGCGGCGGTGGCGGCGCGGGAGGTTTCGGAGCCGGCGGCTTCGGCAACTTCTCCGACATCATGGACGCGTTCTTCGGCAACGCCGCGCAGCGCGGACCCCGTTCGCGGACCCGCAGGGGCCAGGACGCCATGATCCGGCTGGAGATCGACCTCAACGAGGCGGCCTTCGGCACCACCAAGGACATCCAGGTCGACACGGCCGTCGTCTGCAACACGTGCAGCGGCGAGGGCGCGGCCCCCGGCACCTCCGCCCAGACCTGTGACATGTGTCGCGGTCGCGGCGAGGTCTCGCAGGTCACCCGGTCCTTCCTGGGCCAGGTCATGACCTCGCGGCCCTGCCCGCAGTGCCAGGGGTTCGGCACGGTCGTGCCCACCCCGTGCCCGGAGTGCGCCGGCGACGGCCGCATCCGCTCGCGGCGCACCCTGACCGTGAAGATCCCCGCGGGCGTCGACAACGGCACCCGTATCCAACTGGCCGGCGAGGGCGAGGTCGGCCCCGGCGGCGGCCCGCCCGGCGATCTGTACGTGGAGATCCACGAGCTGCCGCACGCCGTGTTCCAGCGGCGCGGCGACGATCTGCACTGCACGGTCACCGTCCCCATGACGGCCGCCGCCCTCGGCACCAAGTGTCCGCTGGAGACCCTGGACGGCCTGGAGGACATCGACATCAGGCCCGGCACCCAGTCCGGCCAGTCCGTGCCCCTGCACGGGCGCGGCATCACACATCTGCGCGGCGGCGGCCGGGGCGACCTGATCGTGCACGTCGAGGTGATGACCCCGTCCAAGCTCGACGCGGAACAGGAGCGGCTGCTGCGGGAGCTGTCCAAGCTGCGCGGCGAGGAGCGGCCCCTCGGCCAGTTTCAGCCAGGTCAGCAAGGGCTCTTCTCCCGGCTGAAGGACGCGTTCAACGGCCGCTGAGCCGCTTTCCGCCTTTCACCGCACCGCCCGCCGGTCCCGAACCGGCGGGCGGTGTGGCGTGCGGCGGCAGAACCGGTCACGGCGCCGCTGGCTGATTCGGCCCCGTTGCACAGGACATGGCACGATGCGGTCATGTCCTCCGAGTTGACCGATCTCTGCCGGTATCCGATCGTGCAGGCCCCCATGGCGGGCGGCACGTCCGGGCCCCAGCTCGCCGGGGCCGTCGCCGAGGCCGGCGGGCTCGGATTCCTGGCCGCCGGGTACAAAACGGCGGACGGGATGTACAACGAGATCAAGCAGCTGCGCCGGCTCACCGCCGGACCGTTCGGCGTCAACCTCTTCATGCCGCAGCCCGCGCTCGCCGACCCCAGCGCCGTCGAGGTCTACCGTCACCAGCTCGCCGGCGAGGCCGCCTGGTACGAGACCCCGCTCGGAGACCCGGACAGCGGCGGCGACGACGGCTACGAGGCGAAGGTCGCGATCCTGCTGGAGGACCCCGTACCGGTGGTCTCCTTCACCTTCGGCTGCCCGACCCGCGACACCCTGGACGCCTTCGCCAGGGCCGGGACGCACACCATCGTCACGGTCACCTCCGCCGAGGAGGCCCAGAGCGCCCAGTGGGCGGGCGCCGACACCGTCTGCGTCCAGGGTGTCGAGGCGGGCGGCCACCAGTCCACCCACCGCGACGACCCGCAGCTCGACCAGACGGGCACCGGGCTGCTCTCCCTCATCACCCAGGTCCGCGAGACCGTGCAGATCCCGATCATCGCCGCCGGCGGCCTGATGCGCGGCGCGCAGATCGCCGCCGTCCTCGCGGCGGGCGCGGACGCCGCCCAGCTAGGCACCGCCTTCCTGGTCTGCCCCGAGTCCGGGGCGCACCCGCTGCACAAGCAGGCCCTGACCAACCCGCTGTTCGTCCGCACCGAGCTGACCCGTGCCTTCTCCGGGCGGCCCGCCCGCGGCCTGGTCAACCGCTTCGTCCGTGAGCACGGCCCCTACGCCCCCGCCGCCTACCCCCAGGTCCACTACGTCACCAGCGGGCTGCGCCAGGCCGCCGCCAAGGCCGGGGACGCCCAGGGCATGGCCCTGTGGGCCGGGCAGGGCCACCGGATGGCCCGGGAACTGCCCGCCGGTGAGCTCATCGAGCTGCTCGCCGCCGAACTGGAGGCCGCCCGGTCGGCCCTGAGCATGAGGAGCCCCCGGTGACCGCACCGGTCTTCGTCGTCGAGCAGATGCCCCGCGGGCCGGAGTTCGTCCTGGACGGACCCGAAGGACGGCACGCCGTCTCCGTGAAGCGGCTTCAGCCCGGCGAGGACGTCGTCCTCACCGACGGACTCGGCCACTGGGCGGAGGGCGTCGTCCACGCCGCCGAGGGCAAGGACCGGCTCACGGTCGCCCGCCTCGACACCCTCCACGAGGAGCCCGCGCCCGCCCCGCGCATCACCGTCGTCCAGGCGCTCCCCAAGGGCGACCGGGGCGAGCTGGCCGTCGAGACGATGACCGAGACCGGCGTCGACGCGATCGTGCCCTGGCAGGCGGCCCGCTGCATCACCCAGTGGAAGGGCGACCGGGGAGCCAAGGCCCTGTCGAAGTGGCGCAACACGGCGAGGGAGGCGGGGAAGCAGTCCCGCCGGGTGCGCTTCCCCGAGGTGGCCGAGGCCATGACGACCAAGCAGGTCGCCGCCCTGCTCGCCGCCGCCGACTTCGCCGGGGTCCTCCACGAGGACCGCGACCACGACAGCACCCCCCTGGCCACCGCCGAACTCCCCGCCGGCGGCTCGATCGTGCTCGTCGTCGGACCGGAAGGCGGCGTCTCCCCGCAGGAGCTGACCGCCTTCGCCGAGGCGGGCGCCCGCCCCTACCGGCTCGGCCGCAGCGTGCTGCGCACCTCCACCGCCGGGACCGCCGCGACCGCGCTGCTGCTGGGGCGTACGGGGCGCTGGGGCTGAACAGGGTCCGGAGGGCCGGGGATAGCATGCCCCTGTACTGATCACCTGATCCCCTGTACCGACTCACCAGCGAACGAGGAGGCCCGGCGCCATGGCGGGAGAGCCGCAGTCCGACTGCCTGTTCTGCAAGATCGTCTCGGGAGACGTCCCGGCGACCATCGTCCGCGAGAGCGAGACCACCGTCGCCTTCCGCGACATCAATCCGCAGGCCCCGACCCATGTCCTGGTCATCCCGAAGGCCCACTACCCGGACGCCGCCTCCCTCGCCGCCGCCGAACCGCTCATCGCCGCGGACGTCCTGCGCGAGGCCGGGGAGGTCGCCGCCGAGGAGAAGGTCGACGGCATCGGCTACCGGATCATCCTCAACACGGGCTCCGGCGCCGGCCAGACCGTCTTCCACGCCCACGCACACGTCCTGGGCGGCCGCGGCCTCCAGTGGCCCCCCGGATAACGGACCCCCCGACCATGTCCGTACGCGAGCTGGTGGTGCTCGGCACCGCCAGCCAGGTCCCGACCCGGCACCGCAACCACAACGGCTATCTGCTGCGCTGGGACGGCGAGGGCATCCTCTTCGACCCCGGCGAGGGCACCCAGCGGCAGATGCTGCGGGCCGGGGTCGCCGCGCACGACATCGACCGGATCTGCGTCACCCACTTCCACGGCGACCACTCCCTCGGGCTCGCCGGGGTGATCCAGCGGATCAACCTCGACCAGGTGCCGCACCCGGTGACCGCGCACTACCCGGCGAGCGGGCAGCACTTCTTCGACCGGCTGCGGTACGCCACCGCCTACCGCGAGACCGTCGAGCTGAACCAGGCCCCGGTCGCCGGGACCGGCCCAGTCCTCGCCACCACCCCCGCGTACACCCTGGACAGCGCGAAGCTCTCGCACCCCGTCGAGTCGTACGGCTACCGCCTCACCGAGCCCGACACCCGGCGCATGCTGCCCGCCCTGCTGAAGGAACACTCCATCGCCGGACCGGACGTGGGCCGCCTCCAGCGCGACGGCGTGCTCGGCGGCGTCACACTGGAGCAGGTCTCCGAGGAACGGCGCGGGCAGCGGTTCGCGTTCGTCATGGACACCCGGCTCTGCGACGGGGTGTACGCGCTCGCCGAGGGCTGCGACCTGCTCGTCATCGAGTCGACCTTCCTCGACGAGGACGAGAAGCTGGCCGTCGACCACGGGCACCTGACCGCCGGACAGGCCGCCCGGGTGGCCAAGGAGTCGGGCGTACGCCATCTCGTGCTCACCCACTTCTCCCAGCGCTACGACGACCCCGAACTCTTCGGGGCCCAGGCCCGCGCCGCCGGGTTCGACGGCGAACTCACCGTCGCCAAGGACCTGATCCGGATCCCGGTCCCCACCCGCCACCACCCCTGATCCGCCCCCACCCCTGTTTGCGAGACACCGTGCACCTCCCCAAGGCAGAACTCCACCTCCACATCGAAGGAACCCTCGAACCCGAGCTGGCCTTCGCCCTCGCGGAGCGCAACGGGGTGGCCCTGCCCTACGCCACCACCGACGAACTGCGCGCCGCCTACCGGTTCGAGGACCTCCAGTCCTTCCTGGACCTGTACTACGCGCTGATGGCCGTCCTGCGCACCGAGGACGACTTCGCCGAACTCGTCGACGCCTACCTCGCCCGCGCGGCGGCCCAGGGCGTCCGGCACGCCGAGATCTTCTTCGACCCGCAGGCCCACACCGCCCGGGGCGTCCCGATCGGCACCGTCATCGAGGGGATCGGCCGGGCCCTGGAGCGCGGCGAGGAGAAGCACGGCGTCTCCACCCAGCTGATCATGTGCTTCCTGCGCGACCTGTCCGCCGAATCGGCCCTCGGCACCCTGGAAGCGGCGAAGCCTTATCTCCACCGGATCAGCGCGATCGGCCTGGACTCCGCCGAGGTCGGCCACCCGCCCGCCAAGTTCCGCGAGGTCTACGACGCGGCCACCGCCCTCGGCCTGCGCAAGGTGGCCCACGCGGGCGAGGAGGGCCCGCCGGAGTACATCAGGGAGGCCCTGGACGTCCTCGGCGTCGAGCGTATCGACCACGGACTGCGCTGCCTGGAGGACCCGGAGCTGGTGGAGCGGCTGGTCGCCGAACGGGTGCCGCTCACGCTCTGCCCGCTGTCCAACGTGAGGCTGCGCACGGTCGACACGCTCGCGGACCACCCCCTGCCGGCGATGCTGGCCGCCGGACTCCACTGCACGGTGAACTCCGACGACCCCGCCTACTTCGGCGGGTACGCCGGGGACAACTTCGACGCCGTCCGCGACGCCCTCGCCCTGGAGTCGGAGCAGCTGCGCACCCTGGCCCGCAACTCCTTCGAGGCGGCCTTCCTCGACCACGACGAGGAGCGCAGGGCGCGCTACCTGTCGGAGGTCGAGGCGTACGCGTTCGACTGACCGGAACCGCCGTCCGGACCGGCCGTCCGGATCGCGCTGCGCACCAGCCGCCTGCGCCGCAGGGCCGGCACCCGCAGCTCCGTGACGGCCTGCTCGGGTGAGCCGAGCTTCGGCACCGCGCCGGACAGGCTTCCGGTGGTGGCGGCGAGCAGGGCGGCCGGGGCGCCACCGCGACGACGCACCGAGCCGGGCACCAGCGGACGGCCGCCGGTGTGCAGCGCCACAGCGGTCACCGGGGCGGCGACGAGCAGGGTGGCCGCCCCCAGGATCAGCCCCATCGTCGGATAGCCGGCCTCGGTGGAGAGCACGCTGCCCAGCAGCGGGCCGCAGGCCACCCCCACGGAGGAGGCGGAGCCCGCCAGCACCGCCCAGCGGCCGCGCACGTCCAGGGAGGCGGCAAGACCGATGAGGTAGGAGAGGACCACCGGGTAGAAGGTGTTCCACACGATCTCTCCGGTCGCGAACGATCCGAGATCCCGGGCCGATGAGCTGAGCACGATGCTCGCCGCGATGACCAGGGTCCCCAGCCCGATCGGCACCGCCCGGCCGAGCCGCGCGCCGAGGATCCCCGCGCCCGTCACACCGAGCAGCCCCGCGCCGAGCGCGGCGGCGAACACCGCGCCGACGGTGACCTCGGACAGCCCCACCTGGACCACGCCGATGCGACTGCTCACACCCCACAGCGCGTTCTGCGCCATCGACCAGACGAGCATGCCGCCCGCCAGGACGAGCCCGGAGCGGCGGTGCGGGAGCCGGCCGGTGACCGGGGAGGCCGACTCCTCCGCCGTCGTCGCACCGCCGAGCCGGGCGGTCGCGGGCCAGACGAGCAGGGCGACCAGGGCGATCGCGGCGAACGGAAGCCGGTGGCCGCCGCCCAGGTGGGGGATGGTCAGGTAGAGGACGCCCGCGGTGGCGGACACGGTGAGCAGCCCGAGCGAGGACGTCCGGTGCGGGTCGCGCCGGGCGGCGATCCCGGCCGCGGCGACCGCCGTCGCCGTGCCGGACCCGAAACCGCCGACCACCACGCCGAGCACCACCAGCGGTACGGACGCGGCGAGCGCGGCGCCCCCGTAACCGATGGCGGCCAGCACCAGTCCGAGGCGGGCCGGGGTGCGCGCCCCGTACCGCTCGACCCGGCCCGCCAGGGAGAAGCCGGCACCGGCCGAGCTGAGCAGCAGGGCGCTGCCGACCAGGCCGGCCTGGGCGGGACTCAGCCCCAGCTGGGCGCTGAGCCGGCCGACGATCGTGGGGAGCAGGTAGGAGGCGAGGTAACCGGCGGTGAACACGGCCACCAGGGGCCACGCGGCACCAGGGCGCGAGGACATGGGCGTTCCTGAAGACATGCCTGAGCAGGCAGAGGGAGGGGGGAGGGTGGAGCGGGGCACAGCGGAGCGAGCTGCGCATGCGAAGGCAGGCGACGGCACGCGGGTACGACAGGGGTTTACAGCGAAATGCTGAGATATGCGGCTCTCGTCGGAGAAGGTCCCCCGAAGGTGCTCGCGGGGCAATTTGTATCAAGCGCTTCCAGCTCCCCGGAAGTCGCCCCGCTGTGATCTGGACCACTTATGTGTTTATGCAGGCCGAACCCGGGTATTAGCGCATGTTTATGCAGGTCAGGCGTACTGCGAACACATGGGCGTGGACACTGCGTTCGCCCGGGCGTATCGGGCAGACTGGCCGCATCTCACACGGTCCGGATCCGGCCGAGATCCGCCGCACGACACCGGGAGCGCACGGTGAGCACAGACACTCCGGGCATCGACCCGCTACAGGCGCTGCGCGCCCCCCGGGACCCCTCCTGCGACGTCTTCCTGACGGGTCCGGTCTTCCTCGACATCATCTTCACCGGCCTGGACAGCGCCCCCGTGCGCGGCACCGAGTCCTGGGCCCGGGGGATGGGTTCCAGCCCCGGCGGCGTCGCCAACATGGCCACCGCCCTCGCCCGCCTCGGCCTGCGCACCTCCCTCGCCGCCGCTTTCGGCGACGACCACTACGGGGCGTACTGCTGGGACGCCCTCGAACAGGGCGAGGGCATCGACCTGTCGATGTCGCACACCGTCCCCGGCTGGCACTCCCCGGTCACCGTCTCCATGGCGTACGAGGGCGAGCGCACGATGGTCTCGCACGGCCACGAGGCACCGGCTCCGACCGGAACGTCCACCGGAGCCGGCGTTCCCACGGGAGCCTCCGCGTTCACCGGAACCGGCCTTCCCACCGGTTTGGGCGCCCTCACCGGAACCTCCGCCCCTACCGGAACCACCGCCCCCACCCCGGCCTTCCCGCACTGCCCGCCGCGCGCCCGTGCCGCCATCGCCTCGCTCACGCCGGGCCGGGGCGAGCCCTGGGTGGCCGCCGCCGCCCGCAACGGCGCGCTGATCTTCGCCGACGTCGGCTGGGACGAGACCGGCCGCTGGGACCTGGACGCCCTGCCCGACCTGGCGCACTGCGAGGCGTTCCTGCCCAACGCCGAGGAGGCGATGCGCTACACGCGCACCGACTGCCCGCGCGCCGCCGCCCACGCGCTCGCCGAACGGGTGCCGCTCGCCGTGGTCACCCTGGGGGCCGAGGGCGCGTACGCGGTGGACGGCCGCACCGGCGTCGCCGCGGCCGTGCCCGCCATCGAGGTGGAGGCGCTCGACCCCACCGGAGCCGGAGACGTCTTCGTCGCCGGCTTCGTGACCGGCACCCTCGCCGACTGGCCGCTCGCCGACCGGCTCGCCTTCGCCGGGCTCACCGCCGCCCTCTCGGTCCAGGAGTTCGGCGGCTCCCTCTCCGCCCCCGGCTGGGCCGAGGTCGCCGCCTGGTGGCAGCTGATCCGCACCTGCGCGAGCCAGGATCCCGCCGCCCTGGAGCGCTACGCCTTCCTGGACGACCTCCTGCCCGCCACGGCCCGCGCCTGGCCGCTGCGGCGCGCGGTGCCCACGATCGGCTTCCGCCAGTGACCGGCCTCCGGCCCGAGTCGCACACACGGGCGGTAAAAGCACTCTGCGTTGTCACCGCCAGGTCGTAGGCTTGGTTATCCAGAGGTTGTCGAGCAGCGAGAACCCTGCAACGGGAGGTATGTGCAGGCCCGAGGGCCGGCCCATGACTCAGACACCCACACAGCCGCAGGCGCGTGCCCAGATCAGGATCCCGGCCGCACACCCCATGGTGATGCTCCTGGGATCGGGTGACTCGCTGTTGCGCGTGATCGAAGAGGCTTTCCCGGCGGCCGACATCCATGTCCGGGGCAACGAGATCAGTGCCACGGGCGAGGCCGCCGACGTCGCTCTCATCCAACGCCTGTTCGACGAGATGATGCTCGTGCTCCGCACCGGAGCGCCGATGACGGAGGACGCAGTGGAACGGTCGATCGCCATGCTCAGGGCGGCCGGCGGCGGGGGAGAGCCCGGGGGCGAGACGCCCGCCGAGGTGCTCACGCAGAACATCCTCTCCAACCGCGGTCGCACCATCCGCCCCAAGACGCTCAATCAGAAGCGGTACGTCGACGCGATCGACCAGCACACGATCGTGTTCGGCATCGGTCCCGCCGGTACGGGCAAGACCTACCTGGCCATGGCGAAGGCCGTCCAGGCGCTCCAGTCGAAGCAGGTCAGCCGGATCATCCTGACCCGTCCCGCGGTCGAGGCGGGGGAGCGGCTCGGTTTCCTGCCGGGCACCCTGTTCGACAAGATCGACCCGTATCTGCGCCCGCTCTACGACGCCCTGCACGACATGCTCGACCCCGACTCGATCCCGCGGCTGATGGCGGCGGGCACGATCGAGGTCGCGCCGCTGGCGTACATGAGGGGCAGAACTCTCAATGACGCGTTCATCATCCTCGACGAGGCGCAGAACACCAGCGCCGAGCAGATGAAGATGTTCCTCACCCGCCTCGGCTTCGACTCCAAGATCGTCATCACCGGTGACGTCACCCAGGTCGACCTGCCGAGCGGCACCAAGAGCGGGCTTCGGCAGGTCCAGGACATCCTGGAGGGCCTGGACGACGTGCACTTCTCCCGGCTCACCTCCCAGGATGTCGTCCGGCACAAGCTCGTCGGCCGTATCGTCGACGCGTACGAGAAGTACGACAGCCGAAACGGTCAGCAGGACGGTCAGGCGGACGGCCGGGAAGACGGCCGACGCGACCGCCGTAAAGGGAAGTAGTCGCAGCGCACCATGTCGATCGACGTCAACAACGAGTCCGGAACCGAGGTCGACGAGCAGGCGATCCTCGACATCGCCCGCTACGCACTGGCCCGGATGCGGATCCATCCGCTGTCCGAGCTCTCGGTGATCGTGGTGGACACCGACGCCATGGAGCAGCTGCACATCCAGTGGATGGACCTCCCCGGTCCGACCGATGTCATGTCCTTCCCGATGGACGAGCTGCGTCCGCCGGCCAAGGACGACGAGGAGCCCCCGCAGGGGCTCCTCGGTGACATCGTGCTCTGCCCGGAGGTCGCGAAGAAGCAGGGCGAAGAGGCCCCGACGCAGCACTCCATGGACGAGGAGCTCCAGCTCCTGACCGTCCACGGAGTGCTGCACCTGCTGGGGTACGACCACGAGGAGCCGGACGAGAAGGCCGAGATGTTCGGTCTCCAGGCCGCCATCGTGGACGGCTGGCGCGGGGAGCACGGGCTCACCGGCGCGTCCCCCGCCCCCACCGTCTCGTGAGCGCGCCCCTGATCACTGGGGCCGTGCTGCTGGTCGTCGTCGGCTGGCTGGCCGCCTGCGCGGAGGCCGGTATCGCCCGCACCTCCAGCTTCCGGGCGGACGAGGCGGTCCGGTCCGGCCGACGCGGCAGCGCGAAGCTGGCGCAGATCGCGGCCGACCCGACCCGCTATCTCAACGTCGCCCTGCTGGTGCGGGTCGCCTGTGAGATGTCGGCCGGCGTCCTCGTCACCTACGCCTGTCTCCAGGAGCTGCCCGAGACCTGGGAGGCGCTGGCCGTCGCGATGGGCGTGATGGTGCTCGTCAGCTATGTCGCCATCGGCGTCTCGCCGCGCACCATCGGCCGCCAGCACCCGCTGAACACGGCCACCGCATCCGCGTACGTCCTGCTGCCCCTGGCCAGGATCATGGGGCCGATCCCGCAGCTGCTGATCCTCGTCGGCAACGCGCTGACCCCCGGCAAGGGGTTCCGCAAGGGGCCGTTCGCCAGCGAGGCCGAACTGCGCGCCATGGTCGACCTCGCCGAGGCGGAGTCGCTCATCGAGGACGACGAGCGCCGCATGGTGCACTCGGTCTTCGAGCTGGGCGACACCCTGGTCCGCGAGGTCATGGTGCCGCGCACCGACCTCGTCTCCATCGAGCGCTACAAGACGATCCGGCAGGCCCTCACCCTCGCCCTGCGCTCCGGCTTCTCCCGGATCCCGGTCACCGGCGAGAACGAGGACGACGTCGTCGGGATCGTCTACCTCAAGGACCTGGTCCGCAAGACGCACATCAACCGCGAGTCCGAGGCCGACCCGGTCTCCACCGCGATGCGGCCCGCCGCCTTCGTCCCCGACACCAAGAACGCCGGGGACCTGCTGCGCGAGATGCAGCAGGAGCGCAGCCACGTCGCGGTCGTCATCGACGAGTACGGCGGCACCGCGGGCATCGTCACCATCGAGGACATCCTGGAGGAGATCGTCGGCGAGATCACCGACGAGTACGACCGGGAGCTGCCGCCCGTCCAGGAGCTGGACAACGGCTGCTACCGGGTCACCGCCCGGCTCGACATCGGGGACCTCGGCGATCTCTTCGATCTCGACGAGTACGACGACGAGGACGTGGAGACCGTCGGCGGCCTGCTCGCCAAGGCGCTCGGCCGGGTCCCGATCGCCGGCGCGTCCGCGGCCGTCGAGCTGCCCGACGGCCGCAGGCTCCGGCTCACCGCGGAATCCCCCGCGGGCCGCCGGAACAAGATCGTCACCGTGCTCGTGGAGCCGGAGCACCAGGAGAGCGAGAAGGAGGAAGCGGAATGACGCCGACGCGGCTGAGGGCCTTCTGCCTGGAGTTCAACGCGAGCGTCGAGGAGTTCCCGTTCGGCCCGGAGATCTCCGTCTTCAAGGTGCTCGGGAAGATGTTCGCCCTCACCGCGCTGGACGGGCGGCCGCTCACCGTCAACCTCAAGTGCGATCCCGACGAGGCGATCCGGCTGCGCGAGACGCACCCCGCGATCGTGCCCGGCTGGCACATGAGCAAGCGCCACTGGAACACGGTCACCGTCTCCGGCGTCCCGGACCGACTGCTGCGCGAGCTGGTCGAGGACTCCTACGACCTGGTGGTCGCCGGACTCCCGAAGGCGGAGCGGCTGCGCCTGGACCGGCCGTAGGCAAGGCGCGGAGACGAGAAACGGGCCCGCCCCCCGTCGGGGCGGGCCCGTTCCCGTACGGTCAGCTCCGCCGCAGCCCCGCCGCCACCGCCGCGCCCGCCGCCAGCAGGATGGTCCCGGCGACCGCCACCACCGTCCGTACGCCGTCGAACAGGGTGTCCTGCGTCGTGGCCAGCACGCCCAGCAGCGGGATGCCGACCGTGAGGCCGACCTGCTGGGTGGTGGTGACCAGACCGGTCGCCAGGCCCTGCTCCTCGTTCGGGACGCCGGACGTCACGGTCAGCCCGTACGCGATGATGGCGCCCAGGTGGAACATGCTGGACAGCGACACCGCGGCGGTCGCCAGCCACACCCCCGACTCCGTGCCCAGGCCCAGCAGCGCGCCGATGAACAGCCCCTGACCGAGCAGGGACAGCGCCAGGGTCCGGCGGGCGCCGATCCGGCCGATCACCTTCGGCGCGCACATGCCCGCGACCACCGACATCACGCCCTGCACCCCGAAGACCAGACCGGTGGCGAAGGGGGAGAGGTCCAGGACCTCCTGGAGGTACAGGGTCAGGACGAAGACGACGGTGCTCATCATCGAGAAGGTCACCAGACCGCCCAGGTTGCCGAACGCCACCGTCCGCCGCCGCAGCATCGGCAGCGACACCAGCGGGGCCGCCGAGCGGGACTCCACCACGACGAACGCGGAGAGCAGAACGACGCCGAGGACGAGCGTGACCAGCACGTCCAGGCCGCCGAAGCCGCGCTCCGCCGCCGTCGACAGCGCGTAGATCAACGCCAGCAGACCGCCGGTGACGCTCACCGCGCCCGGCACGTCCAGCCGGGGCCGGTCCTTCGTGCGCGACTCCTCCAGCACCTTCGGGGCCGGCACCAGCACCACGGCGGAGGCCACCGCCAGCAGCCCCATCGTGGAGCGCCAGCCCAGCGTCTCGGTCAGCACACCGCCCGCGACCATGCCCACCGTGAAGCCGAGCGACATGAGCGTCCCGCTGATCCCGAGCGCCCGGTCGCGCAACGGCCCCTCGGGGAACGTGGTCGTCAGCAGGGACATCCCGGTCGGCACGATCACCGCCGCCCCCAGCCCCTGGAGCGCCCGTGCGGCGAGGAAGGACGCCGGGTCCCAGGCCAGCGTCGCCAGCAGGGACGAGGCGCCGAAGACGGTGAGCCCGATGAGGAACAGCCTGCGCCGCCCGTACAGATCGGCGATCCTCCCGAAGAGCAGCAGGAAGCCCCCCGACGGCAGCGCGAACGCGGTGACCGCCCATTGGAGGCCCGTGGTGCTCAGCCCGAGGTCCCTGCCGAGCACCGGCAGCGCCACGTTCAGTACGGAGAAGTCCAGGGCCACCATGAACTGGGCGGCGCACAGCACGAAGAGGACCAGCCGGGCCCGCCCGGAGAGCCGGGGCGGAGTGGCCACAGGGGGTACGGGGGACAGCCGGGGAGCAGGGGAAACAGGAGGGGCAGCAGAGGTGGAGGGGGATTCGATCGCCATGGATCCCACCCTGCGGCGGCCGGAATAACCGTGGGGAGCGGGAACTTATCCTGTTGCCCGCACCACCAGGCAGGCGTACGCACGGAGAGCAGGGGGAGTACGTGGCCACAGCGGCCCAGCACGCGACGGACGGCACGAAGGCCCACCGCCTGGCCGAACTGCGCGCGTTCCTCAGGAGCCGCCGGGCCCGCGTCACCCCGGACGAGGCCGGGCTGCCGGGCGGCGCCCGCCGCCGCACCCCGGGGCTGCGCCGCGAGGAGGTCGCCGTCCTCGCCGGGGTGGGCGTCTCCTGGTACCAGTGGCTGGAGCAGGGCCGCGACATCACCGTCTCCCCGCAGGTGCTGGACTCCGTCGCCCGGGTGCTGCGCCTGAGCAGCGCCGAGCGCCGCCATCTGTACGTGCTGGCCGGACTGAACGCGCCCCCGCCCGAGGTCGATCCCGCCGACGCCGACATGTGCGAGGGGCTGACCCGGCTCATCGACGCCTGGATGCCCTATCCGGCCCACGTCATGGACCGGTACTGGAACACCGTTCTGTACAACGACGCCTCCGCCGCCGTCCTCGGAATGCGGCCCGGGATGCGACAGAACTGTCTGATCGCCTTCTTCACCGACCCGGTCTACCGCTCCCGCACCGCGCCGAGCTGGGACGCGCTGGCCCCCCGGGTGGTGGCCCAGTTCCGGGCGGCCTGCTCGGACTCCCCGGACGACGACGGATTCCGGGCCGTGATCGACGAGGCGAAAGCGGCCTGCCGCCTCTTCGCCGAGCTGTGGGAGCGGCGCGACGTCGCCCCCGCCGGCCAGAACCGCAAGGAGGTGGAGCATCCGCTCGTCGGCAGCCTGGTCCTGGAGTCCACCCAGCTGCGGGTGCCCGCCCGGCCGGACCTGGCGATCGTGCTGCACACCCCGCTGCCCGGCACCGGCTGTGAGGCCAGGCTCCAGTGGCTCGCCTCGCCCGAGGGGCGGCGCGGCTCGTTGTACCCGGTGCCGGGGTGACCGGTCCCGGTCGGCCGGACGCACCCGGCGCCGGGGTGACCTGCGCGGGCCCGCCGGGGGTGACCTGCGCGGGGCTCCGCCCGCTTCGTATGCTCGTGCCATGACCGACACCACGGAGCTCGACGCCGAGGACCGCAAGATCGTCACCCTGGCGCGCAGCGCCCGTGCCCGCAACGGGGTGCCCGAGGGCGCGGCCGTACGCGACGAGACGGGACGTACGTATGTCGCGGGTACGGTGGCGCTCGATTCGCTGAAGCTCAGCGCCCTGCGGACCGCCGTCGCCATGGCGGTGGCCAGCGGCGCCACCTCGCTGGAGGCGGCCGCTGTCGTCTCCGCCGCCGAGACGCCCTCGGACGACGACCGGGCCGCGGTGCGGGACCTCGGCGGACCGGACACCCCGGTGCTGCTCGCGGGCCCGGACGGCACGCTGCGGGTCCGCGTCACGGCGGGCTGACCGGACCGTCCGACGGCGGCCGGACCGTCCGACGGCGGCCGGACCGTCCGACGGCGGCCGGTTCGTCGGGCGGCGGCGGGTCGGTCCGGTGTGTGAGGGCGGGTCCAGCGGGCCCGCTCGACCCGCCGGCCGAAGAGGGACGCCCGCCGGGCCGCCGATCATGCCATCACCTGATGGGCCATCAGTCACCGCGTTTCGTCTGCATTGACTTCTTTTTCGCCCGGGTCATCAATGGCCCCCTGCCGGTACGGAAGAGCCGCCGTACCGCTTTCCGCAGGAGGGCACCGAATTCATGCGACCGATCACGCGAAGATCCACCGAACCGCGGCGCCGCTGGGCCGCCGCCCTGGGCATCACCGCACTCGTCGTCACCGGGGGAGGGCTGCTCGGGGGCCCGGCGCAGGCCGCCGCGACGGCCTCCGTCGCGGTGGACTTCCCCACCCACTGCATCCCGCCGCCCATCGCGGGCATCCCGCCCATCGACGGCACCACGACCGCGCAGATCACCGTCGACAACGCGACCCCGCAGGTCGGCGACACCGTCGCCGTGACCTACACCGTGGTCGTGCCCGCCGCCAGCAACCCGGTCGACCTGGCCCTGCCCGCCGACATCATGACGCCCACCGGGAAGGTCACCCTCGGCGGCGCGCAGAGCGGCGACGTCACCGTCGCGGGGCCCAAGAAGAACCCCCCGGTCCCCGGTAAGGGCGCCTTCCCGTCGTTCTCCATGACGGGCACGTTCACCGTCACCGCCCCCGGCGCGATCACCCTGTCGCCCGGTGACTACAACATCCACACCAGCTACATCATGGAACTGGACACCCCCTGCACGGTGACGGGCCCGCCCGCCCCCGTGTCGGAGACCGTCGTCGCCACCGGCGGCGGCCAGGTCAACGAACGTACCGTCCAGCTCTCGGCCGCCTCCGGGGCGGCGGGCGACGAGGTCACCGTCACCGGCACCAAGTTCACCCCGGGCGCGGGCGTCACCGTGGCGGGCCGCGACGGCGACGCGCAGACCGGGGACACCGCCACGGCCACCGCCGACGGATCCGGGGCCTTCACCGCCCGGCTCGCCGTCAGCGACCCGGCCACCACCGGCGTCGTCGCCTACGAGGGCGGCGCCTGGGACGCGGCGAAGGGGGCCGGGCCGCTGGCGTACACCGTCATCGGGGGCGGCGAGATCCCCGACGGCAGCCAGCAGCTCACCACGACCGTCCGGGCGGGCACCCTCTCCATGACCCAGGCCGGCGACAGCGTCCAGCTGTCCGCGGTCGACTTCGGGCGGGGCGGCGCCTCCACCGGCGACCTGCGCACGGTGACCGTCGAGGACTTCCGCGGCGGCCCCGCCGGCTGGTCCCTCACCGGCAAGGTCACCGACTTCACGGGTCCGGGCGGGGCGCGGATCAGCGCCGACGCCCTCGACTGGACCCCGTCCTGCACCACGAAGCCCGGCAGCCCGAGCACCTGCGCGGCCGGCAGCGCCGGATCGGTCGGCAGCGCCGGGGCCACCCTGGCGTCCACGTCCGACGGGGCGGCCACCGGAGGGGAGTTCGCCGTCGACGCGGGGCTCTCCCTGGACGTGCCCGCCTTCACCGGGGCCGGTTCCTACGCGGGAGTGCTGACCCTCACCCTCACCTGAGGCCCCCCTGCTCCACGGAGTGCCGTCCTCGCCCCGGACGAGGCCCCTCTCCCGCCCGGGAGTGCCGGTCCCCGCCCGATGTGAGGTCCGCTCCTGATCCACCGTGGGCCGGGCGCGCACCCGGCCGGCCCACTCCATCCGGACGCGACCTTGGGGGTCCCGTACCGTGCGCAAGCTCCCCGTGCTCCTCCTGACGGCCGCCCTGCTGCTCCTCGGCGCGCCCGCCGCCCATCCTGCGGACAACGGCAGCTGGTCCGTCCGGCCGGCCTCCGGCCCGTCCGGCGAACGCCCCTCCCTCTACCTCTCCGCCGCCCCCGGCACGACACTCACCGACCGGGTCACCGTCACCAACAAGACCGCGAAGCCGCTGACCCTGCGGCTGTACGCGGCCGACGCCTACAACACCCCGCGCGACGGCGGCTTCGCGGTCCGCGACCGGAGCGAGAAGCAGCGCTCCGTCGGCGCCTGGGCCCGCACCGACCGGGACACCGTCACCGTGGGCCCCAAGGCCTCGGTCACCGTGCCCCTGACCATCACCGTCCCGGAGAACGCCGAGCCGGGCGACCACCCCGGCGCCCTGATCGCCCTGGACGAACGCGTCGAGGCCACCCGCCGCGGCGCCCTGGCCGTCGGGGTCCGCAGAGCCGTCGGCGCCCGGATCCACCTGCGGGTGAACGGGCCCACCGTCCCCGCGCTCTCCGTCGAGGACATCCGGATCGAGCAGGACCGCCCGCTGGTCCCGGGCACCGGCACGAGCCGCGCCGTCATCTCGTACACCCTCCACAACCGGGGGAACGTCACCCTCGCCCCCGCCGTCGCCCTGCGCGCCGAGGGCCTCTTCGGCCGGACCCTGCTGAAACGCGGCCTGACGAAACTGCCCGCCGAGCTGCTGCCCCGCCAGCGGGTCCGGCTGACCGAGACCTGGGACGGGGCGCCGCAGCTGGACCGGGCCGAGGTCGAACTCACCGCCACCGCGAAGGGGACCCGGGAGTCGGCGACCGTCACGTTCCTGGCCGTGCCGTGGCTCCTCGCCGGAGTGCTGGCCGTGCTCGTCGCCGCCGGAGGGACCCTGTGGGCGCGGCCCCGCCGACGCCGTACCCGTACGGACTGAGAAGCCGTACCCGTACGGACTGAGGCGGCCGTGACCGGTCCCGCGCGGCCCACTGTGCTCCGGCGCCGCCGGGATCGGGGAGAATGGTCGCCATGAGCGCTCGACCGAACCAAGAATCCGCTGCCGCGCAAGCGGAGACCACCTCCCCCCACCGGGCCGGCTTCGCCTGCTTCGTGGGCCGCCCCAACGCGGGCAAGTCCACCCTCACGAACGCTCTCGTCGGTCAGAAGGTGGCGATCACCTCCAACCGCCCCCAGACCACGCGGCACACGGTGCGCGGCATCGTGCACCGTGACGACGCGCAGCTGATCCTGGTCGACACCCCCGGCCTCCACAAGCCGCGCACCCTCCTGGGCGAGCGGCTCAACGACGTCGTGCGGACCACCTGGGCCGAGGTCGACGTCATCGGCTTCTGCCTGCCCGCCGACCAGAAGCTCGGCCCCGGCGACAAGTACATCGTCAAGGAGCTCGCGGGGATCAAGAAGACCCCCAAGATCGCCATCATCACCAAGACCGACCTGGTCGAGTCGAAGGCGCTGGCCGAACAGCTCCTCGCCGTCTCCGCGCTCGCCGACGAGCTCGGCTTCGAGTGGGCCGAGATCATTCCGGTGTCGGCGGTCAAGGACCAGCAGGTGAGTCTGCTCGCCGACCTGATCGCTCCGCTGCTCCCCGTGAGCCCACCGCTCTACCCGGAGGGCGACCTCACCGACGAGCCGGAGATGGTCATGGTCGCGGAGCTGATCCGCGAGGCGGCGCTGGAGGGCGTACGCGACGAGCTGCCGCACTCCATCGCGGTCGTCGTCGAGGAGATGCTGCCGCGCACGGACCGCCCGGCGGACAAGCCGCTGCTGGACATCCACGCCAACGTCTACATCGAGCGCCCCAGCCAGAAGGGCATCATCATCGGCCCGAAGGGCCAGCGGCTGAAGGACGTCGGCACCAAGTCCCGCAAGCACATCGAGGCACTCCTCGGCACGCCGGTCTTCCTGGACCTGCACGTGAAGGTCGCCAAGGACTGGCAGCGCGATCCCAAGCAGTTGCGGAAGCTGGGGTTCTAGCGTTCGTACGGCACGGGTGCCGATCTCACGCGCCCTCCTTGAGGACGCGTGAGATCAGCGTGCGCTGTGCCCCGGTCAGATCGGGGTCAGCGCAGTACACGGTGCGCTCGCCGACGGTGATCGCGTACCGGAAGCCGTCCGGCACCCCCGTCGGCGGGGTGTCCCGCGCGGAGTCGAGCGCCTCCTCGGCGAGCGCGTGCCATTCCGCGGCGTCCGCCCGGCCCCCGGTGTCGACCTCATGGCGGCGGGAGATCCCGGCGAAACCGCCGGTCCTGCTGACCTGAATACGCATGGGGTCCTGTCTATCGGGGGCCGCGCGGACGCTCAACCCCGCCTGCCGGAGCGGCGGCTGTCCGCCGCCCCGTGGCCGTCTCCTCGGCGGGCCGGGTCATGCCCGGGTCGGAACACCCACCTCCGACCAGGCCTTCAGGACCGCCTCCCGCTCGTCCGCCGCGCCGAAGCGGTCGCCCGCCGCCGCGACCGTCAGCCGGGCGAACTCCGCGAAGTCCGCGTTCGCCGTCAGCTCGCCGCCGGTCAGCACGTCGAACCAGATCTGTCCCGCACGCTCCCAGGAGTTGCCGCCCAGCGCGGTGGCCAGGAGGTGGAACGCCCGGTTGGGGATGCCGGAGTTGAGGTGGACCCCGCCGTTGTCCTCCTCCGTCTCGATGTAGTCCGCCATGGAGCCCGGCTGCGGGTCCTTGCCGAGGACGTCGTCGTCGTACGCCGTGCCGGGGGCCTTCATCGAGCGCAGCGCGTCCCCGCTGACCCGGGGCGCCAGCAGTCCGGCCCCGATCAGCCAGTCGGCCTGCTCCGCGCTCTGGCCCAGCGAGTACTGCTTCACCAGCGAGCCGAAGACGTCGGACACCGACTCGTTGAGCGCGCCCGACTGGCCCTCGTAGCGCAGGTTGGCGGTGTGCTGCGTCAGGCCGTGGGCCAGCTCGTGGGCGATCACGTCGACCGCGACGGTGAAGTCGAGGAAGATCTCGCCGTCGCCGTCGCCGAAGACCATCTGCTCGCCGTCGAAGAAGGCGTTGTTGTACTCCTCGCCGTAGTGCACGGAACCGATCAGCGGCAGCCCCTTGCCGTCGATCGAGCTGCGCCCGTACGCCGAGAGCAGCAGCTCGAAGGTGGCGCCGAGGCCGGCGTACGCGCGGTTGACGCTGGCGTCCGAGGTGGGCTTGTCGCCCTCGTCGCGGACCAGGTGGCCGGGCAGGGTGGTGCCGTTCTGGCAGTCGTACAGGGTGCGGTGGGGCTTGGTGGGGACCGCGCTCACGCCGGGGGTGCTCGGGACGGCAGCGAGGGCCGTCGTGCGGCGGCGGTCGCGGCGGAGGCCGTCGGCCGCCAGGGTGCGGCGGGCCGGGTCGGCCAGCCGGGCGTCGGCGGACCGGGACAGGTGGTCGAGGACGTGGGGCGGAACGATGGTGCAGAAGACGGGGTGGAGATCGCCGTCGGTTCGAAGGTGCATACAACGACTGTGGCACTCCGTCACGGCTCTGTCACTGGTTGCGACGATGATTGACGAAATGGAGTGATGAGTCACTGTTTTCCCGTCATCGATGCCCGGTCCCGCATACTGATACGCACCGACACCACGGGCCACACTCGGTTACGCTCGTCGCATCATGCGTTTCGGGCTGCTTCTCCTTAGCTGCCGCGGCGAGGGCCTGTAGTCGTAGGCCGACCCCCTCCCCGCGGAGTCTGGTGCTGCAGCGACACAGTCGGCCGACCCCCGCTGGACCGAGGAGCCCTACGCCATGACCACCGTGAATCCTGCCGGTAATCCCGTGAACCCCGCCCGCGATTCCGTCGGCCGCCCCACCCCGATCACCAACGCGACGCAGCTCCAGAAGCCGTCCGGGATGCCGGTCCACAAGTACCGCGGCTACGAGGCCGTGGACATCGCCGACCGCACCTGGCCCGACAACCGGATTACCGTCGCGCCCCGCTGGCTCTCCACCGATCTGCGCGACGGCAACCAGGCGCTGATCGACCCGATGTCGCCGGCGCGCAAGCGCGAGATGTTCGACCTGCTGGTCGCGATGGGCTACAAGGAGATCGAGGTCGGCTTCCCGTCCTCCGGCGAGACCGACTTCGCCTTCGTACGCTCCATCATCGAAGAGGGCGCGATCCCCGAGGACGTGACGATCTCCGTCCTGACGCAGGCCCGCGAGGAGCTGATCGAGCGCACCGTGGAATCGCTGGTCGGCGCCCGCCGGGCCACCGTGCACCTGTACAACGCCACCGCCCCCACCTTCCGCCGCGTCGTCTTCCGCGGCTCGCGCGACGAGGTCAAGCAGATCGCGGTGGACGGCACCCGGCTGGTCATGGAGTACGCCGAGAAGATCCTGGGCCCGGAGACGACCTTCGGCTACCAGTACAGCCCGGAGATCTTCACCGACACCGAGCTGGACTTCGCCCTGGAGGTCTGCGAGGCCGTCTGCGACGTCTGGCAGCCGGAGGAGGGCCGCGAGATCATCCTCAACCTGCCCGCCACCGTGGAGCGTTCGACGCCCTCGACCCACGCGGACCGCTTCGAGTGGATGTCCCGCAACCTGACCCGTCGCGAGTTCGTCTGCCTGTCGGTCCACCCGCACAACGACCGGGGCACCGCCGTCGCCGCCGCCGAGCTGGCCATCATGGCCGGCGCCGACCGCATCGAGGGCTGCCTGTTCGGCCAGGGCGAGCGCACCGGCAACGTCGACCTGGTCACCCTGGGCATGAACCTCTTCTCCCAGGGCGTCGACCCGCAGATCGACTTCTCGCAGATCGACGAGATCCGCCGCACCAGCGAGTACTGCAACCAGATGGAGATCCACCCGCGCCACCCCTACGCGGGCGACCTGGTCTACACCGCCTTCTCCGGCTCCCACCAGGACGCCATCAAGAAGGGCTTCGACGCCATGGAGCGCGACGCCGCCGCCCAGGGGAAGACCGTCGACGACATCGAGTGGGCCGTGCCGTACCTGCCGATCGACCCGAAGGACGTCGGCCGCTCCTACGAGGCCGTCATCCGGGTCAACTCGCAGTCCGGCAAGGGCGGTATCGCCTACGTCCTGAAGAACGACCACAAGCTGGACCTGCCACGCCGGATGCAGATCGAGTTCTCCCGGATCATTCAGGCCAAGACCGACGCCGATGGCGGCGAGGTCACCCCGGGCCAGATCTGGACCACCTTCCAGGACGAGTACCTGCCGAACGCGGAAAACGCCTGGGGGCGCGTACAGCTCCGCTCCGGCCAGACCACCACCGACACCGACGGCCGGGACACCCTGACCGTCGAGGCCACCGTCGACGGCGTGGACACCGTGCTGAGCGGTACGGGCAACGGCCCGATCTCCGCGTTCTTCGAAGCGCTGCAGGCCATCGGCATCGACGCCCGGCTGCTGGACTACACCGAGCACACGATGAGCGAGGGCGCCAGCGCCCAGGCCGCGTCGTACATCGAGTGCGCGATCGACGGCAAGGTCCTGTGGGGCATCGGCATCGACGCCAACACCACCCGCGCCTCGCTCAAGGCGGTCGTCTCCGCCGTCAACCGCGCGGCCCGCTGACCCGACCGGCCCCTTCGCGTACCCCACGTCGTACCGGCGTCCGGTTCGACCCCGTACGACGGCATTGACGGACCCCGACCGCCCGCTCCGGGTGGTCGGGGTTCGGCCATATCCGGGGGTTGTGACGTCCCAGAGGCTGACGCCGCCTCGCGTGTGTGGCTAACATCACGTCCAACACACGGCAATGTTGCCGGAGCGTTACGGAGGTGTGCGACGTGCGGTCAGCCAAAGGACAACGCGCTCTGAGGCCGGTCCTCTGCGGCGTTCGCACCATCTGGGACGCCGTCGGCGACGGCGCCTTCTTCTGCCCCGGCTGCGGGGGAGACCGCAACTACCGCCGGCTCACCGGCCGCCGCCGCCTCACCGTCCTCGGCGTCCCGCTGGTCGGCAGGGGCGAGACCGAGCCCGTCGTCGAGTGCGCCGCCTGCCTCGCCCACTACGCCCCCGAGGCGCTGGACCACCCCACCACGACCCGGTTCTCGGCGATGCTCCGCGAGGCCGTCCACACCGTCACCCTGGCCGTCCTCGCCGCCGGGGGCACCACCTCCCGCACGGTCCTGGAGGCCGCCGTCGCCACCGTGCGCGACGCCGGGCTCGACGACTGCACCCAGGAGCAGCTGTTCACCGTCGTCGAGGTGCTGGCCGCCGACACCGGGCAGGGCTCCGGTTCCGACCCGGCCGCCGAGGCCTGCGGCCCGACCCTCGCCATCGAGCTGCACGAGGTGCTGGCCCCGCTCGCCCCGCACCTGGCCACCGCCGGCCGCGAGTCCGTCCTCCTCCAGGGCGCCAGGATCGCGCTGGCCGACGGGCCCTACCGCACCGCCGAGCGCCAGGTCCTGACCACCGTGGGCAGCGCCCTCCAGCTCCCCGCCGACGACACCGCCCGCCTGCTGGCGGCGGCCGCCCGTACGCCCTCGTAGAGCCTCCCGGCCTGCCTGCGCCGCCGGGCCCGCCATGGGTCGACGCCAGGTGGGCGACAATGGGCCCATGAGCTTGTTCCGGGACGACGGCATCGTGCTGCGTACGCAGAAACTGGGCGAGGCCGACCGGATCATCACGATCCTGACCCGCGGCCACGGCCGGGTGCGTGCCGTCGCCCGCGGGGTGCGCCGCACCAAATCCAAGTTCGGCGCCCGCCTGGAACCCTTCTCCCACGTCGACGTGCAGTTCTTCGCGCGCGGCAGCGAGCTGGTCGGCCGCGGGCTGCCGCTCTGCACCCAGAGCGAGACGATCGCCCCCTACGGCGGCGGGATCGTCGCCGACTACGCCCGCTACACGGCGGGCACCGCGATGCTGGAGACCGCCGAGCGGTTCACCGACCACGAGGGCGAGCCGGCCGTCCAGCAGTATCTGCTGCTCGTCGGCGGCCTGCGCACCCTCGCCCGGGGCGAGCACGCCCCCCACCTGATCCTGGACGCGTTCCTGCTGCGCTCGCTCGCGGTCAACGGATACGCGCCCAGCTTCGAGGACTGCGCCAAGTGTGGAATGCCGGGTCCGAACCGGTTCTTCTCCGTCGCCGCGGGGGGCGTCATATGCGGTGACTGCCGGGTCCCCGGCAGCGTCGTACCCTCGGCACAGGCCCTGGCCCTGCTGAGCGCGCTGCTCAGCGGCGACTGGGCGACGGCGGACGCGTGCGAGGCACGGCATGTCAGGGAGGGGAGCGGGCTGGTGTCCGCCTATCTGCACTGGCATCTGGAGCGCGGCCTGCGCTCGCTGCGGTACGTCGAGAAGTGACGTGATACGTCGAGCAGTGACGCGGTGCGTCGAGAAGTGAAGCGGTACGTGGAGAAGTGACGCGCTGCGTCGGGCAGACGGCGCGGTGCGTGGAGAAGTGACACAGGGAGACTGAGAAGCTCATGGCAGTACGCGGGATCCTCGGCGGCCGTAACCGGCGCACGTACAAGACCCCCGAGCCGCACCCCACGGGCGCGACGCCTCCGAAGATCCCCGGCGAGCTGGTGCCCCAGCACGTCGCCGTCGTGATGGACGGCAACGGCCGCTGGGCGAAGGAGCGGGGTCTCCCGCGCACCGAGGGCCACAAGGTCGGTGAGGGCGTCGTCATGGACGTTCTCAAGGGCTGCATCGAGATGGGCGTGAAGAACCTCTCGCTGTACGCGTTCTCCACGGAGAACTGGAAGCGCTCGCCGGACGAGGTGAAGTTCCTGATGAACTTCAACCGCGACGTGATCCGCCGCCGCCGCGACGAGATGGACGAGCTCGGCATCCGCATCCGCTGGGTGGGCCGCATGCCCAAGCTGTGGAAGTCCGTCGTCCAGGAGCTCCAGGTCGCCCAGGAGCAGACCAAGGACAACGACAGAATGACGTTGTACTTCTGCGTCAACTACGGCGGCCGCGCCGAGATCGCGGACGCCGCGCAGCGCATCGCCCAGGACGTGGCGGCCGGGAAGCTCGACCCGTCCAAGGTCAACGAGAAGACGTTCGCGAAGTACACGTACTACCCGGACATGCCGGACGTCGACCTCTTCGTGCGCCCCAGCGGCGAGCAGCGCACCTCGAACTACCTGATCTGGCAGAGCGCGTACGCCGAGATGGTCTTCCAGGACGTTCTCTGGCCGGATTTCGACCGTCGGGACCTGTGGCGGGCCTGCCTGGAGTACGCCCAGCGCGATCGCCGCTTCGGCGGGGCGGAGGCGGTGGAGGCGGCGAAGGCGGCGAAGGCCGCTGAGGCCGCCAAGAAGTGACACCGGCCCGACGCGGAAATCGGCGCGAAAAGTGACGTGAAAGAGGCGGGCCCCGGACGGGTAAAACGTCCCGGGCCCGCCTCTTCTCGTTCGTCTCGCTCGCTACGCCTTGCTCGCGGCGCACTCCGCGCACGTGCCGAACACCTCGACGGTGTGCGCGACGTTCACATAGCCGTGCTGGGCGGCGATCATCTCGGCCCACTGCTCGACGGCCGGGCCCTCGACCTCCACCGCCTTGCCGCAGAGCCGGCAGACCAGGTGGTGGTGATGGTCACCGGTCGAGCACCGCCGGTAGACGGACTCGCCCTCGGCGGTGCGCAGGACGTCGACCTCACCCGCGTCGGCGAGGGACTGCAAGGTCCGGTAGACCGTCGTCAGGCCCACGGAGTCGCCGCGGTGCTTGAGGACGTCGTGCAGCTCCTGGGCGCTGCGGAACTCGTCGACCTCGTCGAGCGCCGCCGCCACCGCCGCCCGCTGCCGGGTGGACCGGCCGCGTACCGGCGCTGCGTTCGTGCCACTGATCGGCGCCGTGGCCACAGCTGCCTCCTCGTGTCGCCCGTACATGTGTCGGGCCATTGTGCCAGCCCGGCCGGGTGCCGCCGGCGAACACGTACGGTGCGACTCGGCCACCCGCACCGTTGTCACACCCGTACGTCGTCCCGCTCCCGGCGGGCCCCCGGTACCTCAAGGGTGCACTCGGCCCCCTTCGCCTCGCTCGCCCGTGCCCGGCGTCTCGCGAGCGGAGCGGCGAGCGCGGTCAGCGCCACGAACACCGCGATGGCCAGCAGCACGATCGTCGCGCCGGGCGGAACGTCCTGGTAGTACGAGGTCACGGTGCCGGTGAGGGTCACGGCCGTGCCGATCACCACGGCCAGCACGAAGGTGACCTTGAAGGACTTGGTGATCTGCTGCGCCGCCGCCACGGGCACCACCATCAGCGCACTGACCAGCAGCAGACCGACGACCCGCATCGCGACGGTCACGGTCACGGCGGCGGTCACCGCGATCAGCAGGTTCAGCACCCGCACCGGCAGCCCGGACACCCGGGCGAACTCCTCGTCCTGGCTGACCGCGAACAACTGCCGTCGCAACCCCACCGTGACCAGCACCACGAAGGCGGCCAGCGCGCAGATCGCGATGACGTCCGACTCGGAGACGGTGGCCAGCGAGCCGAAGAGGTACGAGGTCAGGTTGGCGTTGGAGCCGGTGTCGGACAGGTTGATCAGCATGACGCCGCCCGCCATGCCGCCGTAGAACAGCATCGCCAGGGCGAGGTCGCCGCGCGTGTGTCCGTACCAGCGGATCAGCTCCATCACGACCGCGCCGGCCACCGCGACGGCGGTGGCCATCCAGACGGGGCTGGTGGAGAGCAGGAAGCCGAGGCCGACGCCGGTCATCGCGATGTGCCCGATGCCGTCGCCCATCAGGGCCTGCCGGCGCTGCACCAGGTAGATGCCGATGGCGGGCGCCGTGATGCCGACCAGGACGGCCGCGATGAGCGCCCGCTGCATGAAGGGAGGGTTCAGGAATTCGAGGAGCATCAGGTCAGCAGTCCCGTCCGGACGGGCTCGGCGGCCGCGTGGGGGTGTACGTGGTCGTGGCCGGGCAGCGCGTGCTGGCCGAGCGCCTCGGGCGGCGGCCCGTCGTGGGTGACGCAGCCGTCGCGCAGGACGACGGCCCGGTCGATCAGGGGCTCCAGCGGGCCCAGCTCGTGCAGCACGAGCAGCACGGAGGTGCCCAGCGCCACCTGCGCGCGCAGGGTCGAGGCGAGGATCTCCTGGCTGGCCAGGTCGACCCCGGCCATCGGCTCGTCCATGATCAGCAGCTCCGGCTCGGCGGCCAGGGCGCGGGCGATCAGGACCCGCTGGTGCTGGCCCCCGGACAGCGCGCTCACGGAGTCCTTGGCGCGGTCGGCGAGTCCCACGAGCGCGATGGCCCGGTCCACCGCCGCCCGGTCGGCCTTCCCGGGCCACCGAAGCCCCGTGCGGGACAGCCGGCCGGAGGCGACGACCTCGCGGATCGTGGCGGGCACGCCGCCCGCCGCCGTGGTGCGCTGCGGGACGTAGCCGATCCGGCCCCACCGGCGGAAGCGGCGCAGCTCGGTGCCGAACAGCTCGACGGTGCCGCCGGTCAGGGGGACCTGCCCGATGGCGGACCGTACGGCGGTGGACTTGCCGGAGCCGTTGGCGCCCAGCAGCGCGACGACCTCGCCGCGGTGCACGGCCAGGTCCACCCCGCGCAGCACGGGGCGTGCGCCGAGGGTGGCCGATGCGCCGCGCAGGGCGATGACGGGCTGCGCGCGGTCGGTGGCCACGGGCTCGCGGGTGGTGCTCTCACGCTCCGGCATGAGCGCCTCCGATCCAGGGGTGGTGCGGGTCCACGGGGTGGTGCGGGTCACTTCGCGCCGAGTGCCTTCTGCAGCGCGGTGAGGTTGGACTCCATGACCTCGATGTAGTCAGCGCCCTGGGACTTGTCCGTGATTCCCTCCAGCGGGTCCAGGACGCCGGTCTTGAGACCGGTGTCCTTCGCGAGGGTCTTGGCGGTCCTGTCGCTGGCGAGCGTCTCGAAGAAGACCGTGGTGGCCTTCTCCTTCTCCGCGATGGTGTGGATCTCCTGGATCCGGGCGGGGCTCGGCTCGGCCTCGGGGTCGATGCCCGCGATGCCCTGCTGGGTGAGCCCGTAGCGCTCGGCGAGGTAGCCGAAGGCGGAGTGGGTGGTGATGAACGTCTTGGTGGAGGTGTTCTTCAGCCCGGTCTCGTACGCCGTGTTCAGCTCGCCCAGTTCGGCGACGAGGGCGTCGGTGTTCTTCCTGTAGTCGGCGGCGTGGTCGGGGTCGGCCTTCTCCAGCGACTTGCCGACGCCCTTGGCGACCTCGGCGTACTTCACCGGGTCCAGCCAGATGTGCGGGTCGGCGCCGCCCTCCTCGCCGTGGTTGTGGCCGTCGCCCTCGGAGTGCCCCTCGTGCTCCTCGGGGGCCTCTTCCTCGTGGCCGTGCTCGTCCGCGTGCTCGTCGGCGTGGTTCTCTTCGCCTTCGTGACCGTGGTTGTGCCCGCTGACCTCGGAGCCGTGGTTCTCCAGGGTGGTGAGGGTCGCGGCGTCGACGGTGTTCTTCACACCGGACTGCTTGATCGCGTCGTCCACGGCGGGCTGGATGCCCTTGAGGTACAGCACGTAGTCGGACTCGCTGATGGAGCCGATCTGGCGGGGGTTGAGCTCCAGGTCGTGCGGCTCGACGCCCGGCTTGGTGAGGCTGGTGACCGCGACGTGCTCGCCGCCGATCTTCTCGGCCAGGAACTGCATCGGGTAGAACGACGCCGTCACCTTCAGCTTGTCGCCGTTGCTCCCGTCCGCTGCGTCGGAGGTGGAGCAGGCCGAGAGAGCGGTCAGGCCGAGGACGACTGCTCCGGCGACGGCGGTGGTGGGTATGAGGCGGCGTACGTTCATGACAGTCATTTTCAACTAAAGTGGAAACGATTGTCAACAAGGCTGATGAGATGCCCGGAAGGTCACATAGGGGCACCGGGGAGATCACCAGGAAGATCCCTCACCTCCCACCGATTTGATCCCAGGGGTGCGCCCGCCGGTAATCTGAGGCATTCGCCGTTCGTCACCGTCGTAATGAAGAGAGCACCGTGGCCGCCGACAAGATCGACACCATCGTCAGCCTGAGCAAGCGCCGTGGCTTCGTCTACCCCTGCAGTGAGATCTACGGTGGTCAGAAGGCCGCCTGGGACTACGGGCCGCTGGGCGTCGAGATGAAGGAGAACCTGAAGCGTCAGTGGTGGCGCTACATGGTCACCGGGCGCGAGGACGTGGTCGGTCTCGACTCGTCGGTCATCCTGGCCCCGGACGTGTGGGTCGCCTCCGGCCACGTCGCGACCTTCTCGGACCCGCTGACCGAGTGCACCTCCTGTCACAAGCGCTACCGCGCCGACCACCTGGAGGAGGCGTACGAGGAGAAGCACGGCAAGCCGCCGGTCAACGGCCTCGCCGACCTCAACTGCCCCAACTGCGGCAACAAGGGCACCTTCACCGAGCCCAAGCAGTTCTCGGGTCTGCTCTCCACCCACCTCGGCCCGACCCAGGACTCCGGCTCGGTCGCCTACCTGCGCCCCGAGACCGCCCAGGGCATCTTCACCAACTTCGGCCAGGTGCAGCAGACCTCGCGCAAGAAGCCGCCGTTCGGCATCGCGCAGATGGGCAAGTCCTTCCGGAACGAGATCACTCCGGGCAACTTCATCTTCCGGACCCGCGAGTTCGAGCAGATGGAGATGGAGTTCTTCGTCAAGCCGGGCGAGGACGAGGAGTGGCAGCAGTACTGGATGGACCAGCGCTGGAACTGGTACACGGACCTCGGCATGCGCGAGGAGAACATGCGCTGGTTCGAGCACCCGAAGGAGAAGCTCTCCCACTACTCCAAGCGCACCGCCGACATCGAGTACCGCTTCCGCTTCGGCGGCAGCGAGTGGGGCGAGCTGGAGGGCGTGGCCAACCGCACCGACTACGACCTCAAGGCGCACTCCGAGGCGTCGGGCACCGACCTCCAGTTCTACGACCAGGAGGCCAACGAGCGCTGGACGCCGTACGTCATCGAGCCCGCGGCCGGTGTCGGCCGCGCGATGCTGGCGTTCCTCCTGGACGCCTACGTCGAGGACGAGGCCCCCAACGCGAAGGGCGTCATGGAGAAGCGCACCGTGATGCGCCTCGACCACCGCCTGGCCCCGGTCAAGGCCGCGGTGCTGCCCCTCTCCCGCAACCCGCAGCTCTCGCCGAAGGCCAAGGGCCTGGCCGCCGACCTGCGCAAGAACTGGAACATCGAGTTCGACGACGCCGGCGCCATCGGCCGCCGCTACCGCCGCCAGGACGAGATCGGCACCCCGTTCTGCGTCACCGTCGACTTCGACACCCTCGACGACAACGCGGTGACCGTGCGCGAGCGCGACACCATGAAGCAGGAGCGCGTCTCCCTGGACCAGATCCAGGCGTACCTCGGCTCGCGTCTGCTCGGCTGCTGACACTCGCACCCGTGCGTGAGGCCCCCGGTTCCGGGTACGGAACCGGGGGCTTCGTCGTACAGTCCACCGGAGCCCCCGCCGCCGTTCCGGGAGGTACGCGATGCCGTCCAGCACCACCAGCAAGGTCAGCAGATGGGACCAGCACGGCCGTGAACACGTCGTGCAGGTAAGGAAGTCGAGCGTGACGCGCCAGCTGACGTGCTCCACCTGCGCGTGGCAGCGCCCGGCGCAGTTCCTGCCCTGGCTGAAGGCCGAGGAGCACCTGGCCGAGGCCCATCAGGCGACGGTCGACCCCACGGCCTGAGACCCGGGCCGCTCGTTCTGGGGTCGGTGTGAGGTCGTGATCCATATCCGCGTTCCGCTGCCGTGCCGGGACGGGTCACGGTAGAACGCTGGTGTGACGCGCCGACAGCTCAGTGACGGCCAGGCGGAACTCATCCAGCCGTACTTGCCGGTCGGCGAGTGCGGCCCCCCATCCGGTGAAGCTGCGGGATCAGTTCGAGGGCGTGATCTGGCGTTGGCTTCCTCGGGACTCTGCGCCTGCTCGGCTGCAGCTGGCCCCGGCGGTGCCACATCCCGGTTTACCGGCCCATAGCGATGTGGGGCGGTGGCCGTCCGGGGGCGTGGTGCTATCGGGCGAGGAAGGCGCTGACGGTTCTGCCGCCGGCGGGCCGGTGGATGGCCGCGGTGGTGCGGGCGAGGTGGTTGACCATGCGCCGGCCGAAGCCGCCGGATGTGCCCCGCCCCGCCGCCCTCAACCCGGCAGCGATCGATTACCTCAATTTTCGACCACGGAAAATCTATGTCGGCCATGGTAGACATTCGGCGAGGTCGTGATTATGGTTTCTCCCGTAGCCGAGATCAGCAGAGCCCGGCAGAGACGAACTGGCGGGCAGCAGTACACGCGGTTGCAGTGGCAGGGCGGTGCGGTGGTGGAGTTTCGAAGCCAGCGGTTGCAGGACGGCGACGGGACTGACGGCCGGACCGGGTGGCCCGCGGGTTCAGGGGCCGCCGCGAGCGGGGCCGCGGCGAGAACGCGGCGTCGGTACCCGCGAAAGCAGTTCGCAGGACCAGCAGTGAAGTGTGTGGTCCCTCGGTAAAGGCGTCGGCTGCGGGCGCGCGTGCCGGGAGGTTCGGCAGCGGGGTTCCAAGCCGGAGCAGACGCAGGACGGGCGACGGGGCTGGCTGCCGAAGAGTGACGCTGCCACAGGTCACCGAGCAGGAAGCAGTACGCCGGAAGTTGACCAAGAGGGAAGAACGGAGGAGTTGGCCGCCATCAGGATCGCCCGGGTGCAGGAGGTGGGCCCGGGTACCGCAGGACATCGATAGTGAGGTGGTCTCCGGTCAAGCAACCGCGATCCCCGCAGACTCCGACCTCTCCCGGGGCGGGCCTGCGGAAACAGAGAGCCGGCGCAGCCGATCACGGCCGGCCGATGGTGTAGCAGTTCCTTCGGGGCCCTGGTGCCGTATGGCACCAGGGCCCCTCAAGCGCGTTCCACAGAGAGGTGCAAGTGACAGCAAACGACTCGTTCGGCCGTCTCGACGACGACGACTACCCCGCCTACACCATGGGCCGGGCCGCCGAAATGCTCGACACCACCCACGGCTTCCTCCGCGCCATCGGCGAAGCACGCCTCATCACCCCCCTGCGCTCCGAAGGCGGCCACCGCCGCTACTCCCGCTACCAGCTGCGCATCGCCGCCCGCGCCCGCGAACTCGTCGACCAAGGCACCCCCATCGAGGCCGCCTGCCGCATCGTCATCCTCGAGGACCAGCTCGAAGAAGCCCAGCGCGTCAACGCCGAACGCCACCGCACGACCGACCGGTCAAGCTGACGACCCGCGCCTGCCCCGCCCGGAACACAGGCGTGACGGGCATGCGATCGATGCCGCCCGCGGTACTCGCAGTACGCCGCGTCTGAGCCCTCATCACCTCGCGTGCCGCTGGGGCAGTCCGGGATGGTCGCGGTCCACGGGGCCGACCGGCTCGCCGGCCGCCGCCCCGGCCCCGCCCGGCGCTCATGGCCTGGGCCGTGCAGTTGGCGCTCGACGCGCTGTGCTGCCCCGTCCTGGGCGCTGTGCCCGGAACGAGCGGCCCTTTCGACGTGTACCAGCCCGACGACGAGGCGAACGAGCCGCCGCAGGTCCAGGCCGACGCGTACGTCACCGTTGCCTCCGCCGCATAGGACGGTCGCGAGCAGTGAGCGGGGCCCGGCGCGGTCCTGTGCTACCCCGCGGCGGTGATGTCCACCGGATGGTGCTCGGGGGTGGCCGGTGTGCCGGTGCGCTCGGTTTCGTCCTGGACGAGCAGGGAGAGCAGCGAGGCCACGGGCAGACCGGCTTCTGCGGGGTGGCGCAGCACTTTGTCCGGGCCGATGCGGTAGGTGTTCGTGCGTCCTTCACGGGTGTGTGAGAGGTATCCGTCCTGCTCCAGGTCGGAGATGATCCGCGACACGGCGCGCTCGGTGAGCCGGCAGTGGGCGGCGATCTCGCGGATACGGATGTTGGGGTTGTCGGCGATGGCTGCCAGCACGCGGGCGTGGCTGGTGATGAACGTCCATCCGGTGTGGGAGTCAGGTACAGCGGCCATGGACGCCATTTTAGGGGACGCGGGTTGCCGGAAGCACGTTGCATGACATATTTTTCCTGTCACCAATGACGTGTTCCCGGTACGGGAGAAGCACAGGAGGAGCCCGAGGTGTTCTGCAACGAGACCGCCTTGTCGACGTGCACGAGCAGCGTCGGCGGGATACTGACGCCGCAGCGGATCACCGTGGACGCCTCGTACGGTTCCGCGCCTCGGCAGTACGAGTACCGCGGGGCCTGGGTGATCGCCGCGTCCGGCGAGTACGACCTGGCCTCGATCGCTCCGCTCCGGGAGGCGCTGCAGGCCGCGGCGAGGAAGTACCCGATGGTCGTCCTCGATGCCTCCGCCGTCACCTTCGCCGACTCGGCGTTCCTGAACCTGCTGATACTGGCCCACCAGACGGGACCGCTGTGCATCGTCGCACCCTCGCGACAGGTGCGGCGCCTCTTCCAGGTCTCCGGCGTCGACAGCGTCCTCAAGATCCGCCAGACAGTCGCGGATGCCACCGCCTCGTAGCCCAGTCCGGCCTGACCGGGTGTTCAGGGTGTGCCTGTGAAGGCGATTGCGGTGGTGAGCCCCGGGGCGGTGGTCTGCCGGAGGGCTGTCCGGCGAGACCCTGTGGGGGCGCCCCGGGGCTCTTCCGCCCGTCTGCCCACCGTCTTTAGGTCTAGACCTTCCTTCGCCGGTGGTGATTTCCCGGTCCCGGGGCGGCGGTTCCGGTGGAGCCCACCTGCTCCCGTGTCTCCACCACCGCAACCCGCTCCGTTCATCACCGCCCCGGACACCGCGCCGCCGAAGCGGCCCGCCCCCGCCGAATCTGCCGCGCCCGCGCCACGGCGCGGTCCAGACCCGCTCCTTCGTCAACAGCCATGCCGACATGCTCAACCTCGTGGGGACTTGATTGAGCCCGCCGACGTTCCCACCGCGACCGGGTCCGGGGCACCGCGTCTGAACGCGACCGGGAGCGGCGGACGTCTTCTCCCCGCAGGCGGGTAGAAGACGTGGCGGAAGACGACGAACGACCCTGGTCGGAACGGATCGGGTCGCATCGGATCGGGGAGCGGCCCGGTCGGCCGGAAAACCTGGTGCGGGGCGTTCGCGGGGCGGGGTACGGTTTCGGCATGTCTTCGTTCTTCCAGATCTACGAGTGAGAGCGCGACGGGTCGCAGCACCCGTCGCCCACCGGATCGATCTCGATCGTCCGATTACGTCAACCTCACCTCCACACATGGGAGAACGCCGTGGCCAAGAGCCGCAACAACCTCCTCGGCGTCGGCGGACAGCGCAAGAAGCTGTCCCGCGCCGAACAGCAGGGCGCGGGTTCCGCGCGAGGCGCCGACCGCAAGGCCGCCGAGGACAAGAAGCAGGAGCTGGTGCGCAAGATGCGCGAGCGCGCCGAGGCCCAGGCGGCCACCACCGCCGCCGCCGAGCCCGGCGACCAGGACGCGTCGCCCGCACAGAGCTGACATTCGAGCGCTGCCCGAGCGGTAGCTGAGCGGGCACCCCGTGGGTCCCGCGTGCCGTACGACCGTGGGCCCGGATCATTCGTGATCCGGGCCCACGCGCTTGGGTGGGGCTGCGGTCGCGCTGCTGGAGGGAGGCAAAGCCGGCGTGCGCCGTTTCGACGGCCTCCGGGTACGACCGGGTCTGCTCCGCCACGCGCCGTGGATGCGATGCGATGGGTCTGCTCGCTTACCTGTGGCCCCGGAGAAGGGCCGGGATGTCGGCTCGGGTCGGGTAGTCGGGCAGCGGTGCGGGGTTGTCCTGGAGGAACGCGGTGACGGCGGCGGCTGCTCGTCGGTCGTTGTCACCCAGCCCGTTCCACATGTGGTGGCCGACGCCGGGCATGTACTGGGTGTGTGCTGGATGGCGGGGTTGTTCGCGAGGATGGTCGTCTGCCACTGCCGGACCTGGGAAGAGCACTCGGCGATCATCAGCATGGCCGGTGTCCGCGAGCGCCTGAGCTGCGGGGCGATGGAGGGGGAGTCCTTGATCGTTTGCTGGGTGCGGTGGCTGGAGGCGGCGCTGAAGGAGAAGTTCTCCGCAGTGTCCTCGGCCGGGATGCGGTGCGCGTCCCGCGCGCAGTAGGCGGACGCGGTGTCGCTGCCGAGATCGGCAGCGGTGAAGGCGTTGACACCTTCCGCCTGCCCTACCAGCCCGTTGTCCGGGCTGAGCAGTCCGAGCCGCATGAGGCCGAACGCGACCGCGTACCGCGGGACGTGTGGGGAGCGCGGTCCGGTCATGGCCGGCGCCCAGACGGCGCTTCCCGGCCGCTCGCCCTCGTCCCACAGCATCGTCGCGTGCGTGTCCTCGTGGCCCTCCCCGAGCTCGCGGAGCAGATATCCGGCCTCCGGGCGGCGATCCGGGACCGACAGGGCGAGCACGTGCTCCGGGGGCGGCAGTAACGCGACGGCGGTGCACTGGTTCATGGGTACGGGTCACCCTTCGGGGGAGTCGCCTGGTACGAGCCGCTCCGCGAGCAGGTCGCCGAGCGGATCGTCCACGTCCCAGGAGTGGGGCGCGGTGTGGTGGTCGAAGAAGGAGCACCGCCGCACGACGTCCGTGTCGAGCCGGCGGAGGAGGGCGGGGCACCAAGGCGCGCGGTCGGTCCGGTGGACGCGTTCGGGCCCGCCGCCGGTCCAGAAGAACCACTGGGCCGGTGAGTCGGGCGTCCGGCCCGGCCGGAGGTAGGCGGCGTGTTCGGTGTGCGGGGCGTCGTGCTCGCCGAGTTCGCACAGGACGTACGGCTCCGGACCGTCCGGCTCCTCCACCCCGGGGGTGCGGAGCCGCAGTACGGCTTCGGGAGGGAGAAGGGTGACGGCGGCGCACTGGAGCACGGCGTTCAACTCCGTTTCGGGCGGCGGGACTACCGGTCGGCCGGGCGGCCACGCCACCCGGCGAGCGTCAGGCTCAGCCCGACGGCGGGGTCGAGCACGGTGAACAGCGCGGGGAACCCGGCCTCCAGGGCCCGTATGGCCTGGTCCTGATGCGCACTGCCGGTGGCCCAGCGACGCAACTCCTCGGGGGCGTCGGCGCCGTGGAAGCGGACCGGGCACACGTCGCCGGTCGGCAGTGTTATGCGCTCGGCCACGACGGGCAGCCCGTGGCCGTTGGCCAGGCGGAGCGCCTGCCGCCGGAGCCAGAGGAGGACGAGCCGCCGGTTCCGTACGACGACCCCGCCGAGCGAGGCGAACCGCTGCCCGTCGGAGAGGGTGACCTCGGCCGCGTAAACCGCTGAGCGCGTCATGCGGACCGCCCGGGTCCGCCGTGCCGGATCAGCTCCCGCAGCCGGTCGGCCGCTGCCTCGACGTCGGCCACGACGGCGGCGCGGCTCGCGAAGCGTTCCTGGACGGCCGCGTCCAACTCTGCCCGGAACAGAGCCCGGTAGGCGGGGTCCGACTCGATGCGTACGAGCTCGGCGAGCGGTGGGGCGTACCGGTGACGGCGTTGGGCGAGCCGGCCCCGTAACCGGGCAAGGGGACGCGGGCTCACAGGACCTCACCCCGGCTACGGGCGTTGAGGCGCGCGGTACGAGCGCGGAGCTGCTCTATCAGGACTGCGGGCCGCACATGGCGGGGCTCGACCTCCCACTCCGCGCCGCCCCCTACGGGCCGCAGCGACCAGTAGGGGCCGGCGACCCCTCGGAACTCCCCCACGCGGTCGGCGCGGCTGGTGTCGACCAGGAGGGTTCCGAGGGCGGGGGCGGGGGTGTTGGAGGGCGTGGGCGTATTCGGGCGTACGTTCTCGCCGTACATCGATCGCTCCTCTCCGTAGCCGTTCGGCTACCGGTGCGATTCAGCGTGACCTAGGGTCGGAACGTCTTCAACGTGGGGATCTGGGAGGGCACGTTGGTGAACATCAAGGAACTGAACCCCAAGGCGAGCCTGCAAGCGGCCTTCGGTGCTCGTCTGCGCAGGATGCGCGAGGAGCGTGGCTGGATTCAGGATCAGGTGGCCGAACTGCTCGGCTGCTCGGGCAGGCACATCTCGGCGATCGAAACTGGCCGCAAACCGGCGACTCTGCCTTTCGCGAGGAAAGCGGACCGATTATTTGATCTCATCGGATCAAGCGAGGCGTTCGAGCGCCAGTGGCAGGAGATGAAGCACGGCAACCTGCTGGAGGGCTTCCCGGAGTACGTGGGGTACGAGGGCCGGGCGGTGGAGATCAGGCTGTTCGACGTCGGTCTCATTCCGGGGTTGTTGCAGACACCGGAGTACGCGAGGGCCGTGGCCTACGGGCACGTGCACCGTGGGTCCATCACCACGGAACAGGCCAACGAGCGCGTCGCGTTCCTGGCGGAGCGGCAGGCAGCGCTGGTGCGGCCTCGGCCACCCATGGTGTTCGTAGTCATGGATGAGAGCTGTCTGCACCAGGCTGTCGGCGGCCCGGAAGTCATGGATGCTCAGCTGCAACGGTTGGAGGAGATGGCCACGCTGCCCAACTGGATCATCCAGGTTGCACCGTTCAGCCTGGGAGCACGCAGGGCGTTCTATCTGCCGGTGAATCTGCTCACCCTTGCTGACCGGTCCATCGTGGCGTACGCGGAATCCCAGGCGCAGGGACGGGTCGAGCGCGAAACCTCGTTCGTGGTGCCCATGCTCACGGCCTACCATCAATTTCAGAGCGAGGCGCTGTCGAAGGCGTCGTCTGTGGCCAAGATCCGCCAGTTGCGAAAGGGCACCCCGTGATGACCGAATCCCCCCGTTGGTTCAAGTCCTCGTACAGCGACAACGGCGGCAACTGCGTTGAGGTGGCAGCCGACTTCGCCGCCTCGCGCGGCATCGTCCCCGTCCGTGACTCCAAGGTCGTGGACGGCCCCGTGGTCGCCGTCCCCGGCACCGCCTTCGCGGCGTTCGTCGCGGGCGTGCGGGGCGGGACGTTCGACACCGTCTGACAACGAACCGAGCAACCGGATGCCCCACCGCGCCGCGCACACTGGGGCATCCTGACGGTGCGGCCCGGTCAGACGAGGTCGTGCCGCCAGTGGAGCGCGGGGTGGCCGTCGATCCAGTAGACGTGGGCCTCCTTCGTGACGCGGAGCCGTACCTCGGTGATGTCGGGGCGGTCCGAGTCGTGCCAGGCGGTGAGGGCCTGCTCGATCGCGTCCCACAGGGCGACGGGGCCTCCCTGGCGGACCGTCCAGGTGCCGTCGTTCTCCGTGAACGAGGCGAAGAACTCGCGCTCCGGGTCGAAGAGGTACAGCAGCCGGTTGCCCTCCGACGATGTCGCGCGGGTGAAGCGCGCCCTTGGAGCCGCGAGCTGAGCCAGGAACGCGGGCATCCAGTCCTTCAGCAGGAGCGGTGACACCTTGGTCTCGCGCTGACTGTCGGCGTAGGCAGTGCGGGCCGACAGGTCACCATCGACGGGTGCCTCCGCCTGGGACCGGGCCTGCATGAACGAGCTGCGGCCGATGATCGCGCCCTCGGCGGTGCCGTCCTGGGCCACCGCGCGATCAACTACCTTCGCCCTGGTGAGACTTGGCCACCATCGACCTCTGCTGGACTTCATTGACAGGGGTTTGGCGGGCGACGACTCTGCTGAGATCGCGAACCTCAACTACTGGGCGTGCTGGTTCGGTTCAATCCGAGAGGCGCAGCCGGACGACGGCTTTATGCGGCACGTCCCGGCCAACTGGGAGCCCGTACGGCTCCTTCGCGGGCTCGCCGCCGGCCTCCAACAGGCTCCGGCGTACACGGACCTCTACGTCCACTCGCTGTGGGCCCTGCTGACCACCAACCGGTGGCTGCCCCTCGCAGACCCGGCTCTCGCGGATGGTCTGGCCACACAGACCGCCCAGCTCCTTGACCACGAGGGGATCTCTCCGAGGGCGAGGCGGGAACTCAGCGCGGTGCATGACGTTCTACGCGAGAACCGCACATGACATATCGGAGGTCGCACTTCATGGCGGACACGGAGCAGGAGCAGGCAAAGGGCACTACCGGCTTCCTGCTGGAAATGGGGATGCTCAAGCGCGCCAAGCGGTCCGGGTGGTGGATCGCGGGAGTGAAGGACCCCGAGACCATCGCGGAGCACAGCTTCAGAGTCGCGCTGATCGGCTCCGTACTCGCCATGATGGAGGGCGCCGACCCGGCGAAGGCTGCGCTCCTCGGCCTGTGGCACGACACCCAGGAGACTCGCGTCGGCGACATCCCGCACATCGGCCGCCGCTACCTCGAAGCCGCCGGGAACGAGAAGGTCACCGCCGACCAAGTGTCGGCCGCACATCCGGCGGTCAAGGCCGGTGCCCAGCGGATCGTGGAGGAGTACGAGAACGGCGACTCCCTCGAAGTAGTCTGCGCGCACGACGCCGACAAGCTTGAATGCCTCCTCCAAGCCGTCGAATACCGCGAACAGGGCTGTGCCAACGTCCAGCCCTGGATCGACAGCAGCATCGCCAAGCTCAAGACGCCTTCCGCCCAGGCCCTCGCCGAGGCCGCGCTCACCATGACATCGATCGAGTGGCAGCGGACGTACCTCCGATGAGACCGGTTCCTCGACCTCCTCCTGTGGGCTGAGGCCGAGGCATCGGTGCGGGTCCGCGGTTCCCGTGCCGTACGGTCGCCGCGCTCGGGCACGGTGGTTCCCGTCCGACCAGGGCCGACCACGACCGATCGGCAGGACGTCTGTTCAGAGGGCCGTCAGTGGCTCCAGGGCCCCGAAACGGTCGTCGGTCCGTGCAGACCTCAGGGTGATGCGGGTGACCCGGTCGCCCGCCGTGTCGAGATCGAGCGTGGCGAAGGGGCGGCCGCCGGGCGCGATGACGTACATCGGCCGGCCGTTGACGGTGAGGCGGCACGCCGCCCGGATGCGGTCGCGGAACCGCGTGGTCTCGGCGGCGATGTCGGCGGCGCCGGTCACGGTGGTGCGGCCGCCGTGCGGCAGGAGCGCCGCCTCGGCGTCGCGGACGCTGTCGGGCGCGAGCAGCTGGATCATCCCGCGCGTGTCCCCGGTCCGGGCCGCCGCCATGAAGGCGTCCACGATCCGCTGATCCGCCCGGCCGGTCTCCGCCGCGTCTTGTTGTGCCGGGGCGAGGCGTCGGCGTGCGCGGCTGGCGTGTTGCTTGGCGCTGGGCACGGTCGTGCCCAGCACCTCCGCGATCCGGTCGAACGGGGTGGAGAACAGGTCGTGCAGGACGTACGCGACCCGTTGGGGCGGGGTCAGTCGGCCCAGCAGGACCATCAGCGCCCGGGAGACGTCCTCGGCGCGGAGGACCGCCTCGTCCGCGGCCAGGTCCGTCGCCGGGACGGCGTCCGCGAGCAGCGGCGCTTCGTCGCGTCGGCGGCGGGCGCGCAGCTCGTCCAGGCAGACCCGGGCGGTGACGGTCGTGAGCCAGGCGGCCGGGTTCTCGACCTGCGGTGACGACCGGGCGGTGGCGGCCCGTACCCATGCGGTCTGGACGGCGTCCTGGGCATCCTGGGCCGAGCCCAGCATGCGGTGGGCGACGGACAGGAGACGCGGGCGGGCGGTCTCGAAGTCCTCGACCGTGATCGGCATGGGTGTCACCTTCCGGGGCGGACGGACGTCAGGACGGGTGGTTGGGAAACCATTCCTGTCCGCCTCCCGAGAGATGAGAACGCCATGAGCCTACAACTGGTGATCACATGACTTCCGTACTGTTCATCGCCACGGTGGGCTGTGTCGTCGTGAACGTGCTGATCGCGGTCGCGGACTACGCGCGGGCGCCCTTCGTCCTGGCGAACTCGGCGGAGGTCCGGCTCCCGCCGACCGCGGTGCCGTATCTGGCGACGCTCAAGCTCGCGGGGGCCGTCGGCCTCCTCGTCGGCCTGTTCGGGGTTCCCTGGCTGGGCCTGGCGGCGGGAGTCGGCCTGATCGCGTTCTTCGTCGGCGCGGTCCTGACCCACGTCCGCGCCCGCGTCTTCCACAACATCGCCTTCCCGGGCGGCTTCCTGCTGCTCGCGGTCGCCGCCACCGCCTACTTCGGGGGCGGACGGTGACGTCGACCATGACGACGGAGCCTCGAATCAGCCGCGGCGGCCTATCGCCTCACGGATCCAGCCCGCGTAGGCGGGCGCGCTGGTGTACAGACCCGGCCCATCGCTGCAACGCACGCCCGGCGCACCCGGGCCCGAGGTGACGCCGATGAGCTCCCAGCGCCCCTTCCGGTCCCGCTGGAGCTGGGGGCCGCCCGAGTCGCCGTTGCACGCCATGGCCTTGGGTATCCGGCTGACGGTGCACAGGCGGGTGCTGTCCGCGTAGCCCGGCGCGCAGTCGGTCACCGCGGCCCGGCGGGTGTCGAGTTCCTGGAGCCGGTCGGGGAAGACCCACGGGGCGTCGGGTGCGTCGTCGGTCCTGCCGAAGCCGAGGATCCGGGTCGGGGTGCCGGGCCGCCCCGGACGATCGGCGATGCGGACGGGCTTCTCCGCGACGGGGCGGTTCAGACGGATCAGGGCGATGTCGTCGCGGTTGGGGCCGGTGTCATCACCGCTCCGGTAGCCGGGATGGGAGACCGTCCTCGCGACGGACCGGACCGTGCCTCCGGAGTCCTTCCACTCGCTGCCGACCCTGACCGTGCCGTCCAGGGTGACAAGCTTCGGGTCCACACAGTGGGCAGCCGTGAGCACCCATCGGGAGTCGATCAACGATCCTCCGCAGAACCCCTTGAACGTCGGGTCGTCCGCACCCGTCACGGGGATCGACACCATGGATGGGTAACGCTGCGTGGAATCCTTTCCGTTGACGATGGCTCCGGCGCTGCCGGTCATCGTGGCGGCGCACGCCGCTCCGGCCAGGACGACGGCGGCGGCGCGCGCCACCGTACGGCGTGAGGACTTCAAGCGGAACACTGGTTCTCCGATCGGCTGAGCATGTTCGACATGCCCAGCCTCCGCGATCAAGAGCAGCTGATCCATCCGGCCAGCGGGCCTGCCTGAGGTCGGGCCCGCTGGTCCGCGCGGGGTAGGGAGACCCCCCGGGCGACGTGGGTCATCGACGTCCGGTGTGGCGCCCGGACTGCCGGAGCCGCCCGTCCACACGAGCCTGTTGGACGGAGCCCTCTACGGCACGTGCCGGGCGAAGAACCGAGGCCCGGTGTCCAGCTCGAACTCCGGGACGCCGGTGTGCCCGCCGAGGTTGGCGTGCAGCGGAACGGTGACCCGGCGGGCTTCCTGCGAAGCCGTCGCCGCCCTCAAGCCGCGCAAACAAGTGGATTTGGATGATCCGCTCGTCCTACTTCCGAGGTAATCGTCTTGGCGTGCCCCTGCTGGCAGGGTTGGCGATCTCTCCGCGTCGCAGGACGCGGACCGGACGGAGAGGTCGTCATGTCCACAGCCACGTTTACGAGCACGCGCGCGGTGATCGAGGAGTTGCTGCGCAGAATCGGCGAGGGCAACCCCGAGCGCATCGCCGAGATGTATGCCGAGCAGGGCGATTGGAAGCTCTCCTGGCCGGAGGCCGAGCACGGCCGTACTGCCACACCGTGGATCCGCCACCGGTCCACCCGGGCCGACGCGGCCGCCCACTACCGCGAGCTGGCCGAGCACCACGTGCCGGAGCAGGTGGCGACCGAGATCGAGCGCATCCTTGTCGACGGAAGCGACGCGGTCGTGCTGGGCGTGATCCGTCAGACCGCCCGGCTCACGGGGCGTGCCTACCGGGCGCGGTTCGCTCTGCATCTCACCGTCGCGGACGGCCTCGTCACCCGGCACCATGTCTACGAGGACAGCCTGGCCGTCGCCCGGGCCTTCGCAGCGGAGCACCAGTGAGGAACCCGGGCCACCGTGAGGACGCCGCCGCTCACACGGCGGCCTGCTGAGCTGCCGCGTGACGGGGACGGCCCGCATATCCTGCGGGCATGATCCAACCGATTGAACTCGTCATATTCGACTGCGACGGCGTGCTGGTCGACAGCGAACGGATCGCGGCGCGCGTCGACGCACTCGTCCTGGCCGAGCTGGGCTGGGAACTCACCGAAGCCGAGATCATCGACCGGTTCATGGGCCGCTCCAGCCGGTCGATGACGCGGCAGATGGAGGAGCACCTCGGGCGCAGTCTGCCGGCCGACTGGGAGGAAGAGTTCAAGCCCCTCTACCACGATGCGCTCGCCGCTGAACTCACCCCCGTCGAGGGCATCGTCGACGCCCTCGACGCGCTCACGCACCTTCCCACCTGCGTGGCATCCAGCGGGAGCCACGACAAGATGCGCTTCACCCTGGGGATCACCGATCTCTACCCGCGCTTCGAAGGCCGCATCTTCAGCGCCACCGAGGTCGAGCACGGCAAACCGGCCCCGGACCTGTTCCTCCACGCCGCGCGACAGATGGGGGTCGCGCCCGAGGCGTGCGCCGTGGTCGAGGACAGTCAGTACGGTCTCCAAGCAGCCCGGGCCGCAGGCATGCGCGCCTTCGCCTACGACGGGGGAATGACTCCCGTGGGCCGCCTCGAAGGGCCCGGCACCGTCGTCTTCGACGACATGCGCAGACTGCCCGGCCTCCTCGCGGATCAGTGACCACCACCTGAGGCGATTCCCGGCCGCCCGGGTGAGAGACCCTGGAAGCGCCCCCCACTTCTGCTCCGCCCACCGGGCCTCCTCGCTCCTCTCTCCGTTCTCCGTCAGGAATCGCCGTGTCCCACCCCTCCGCCGTCCCTCGGACGAGCAGTGCCGCTCCGCGCGCCGACGCGCACCGCTTCAGCCACGTCATCAGCCGTATCGCCGAGGAGATGGCCGCACTCGACGACCACGGCGCTCCTGCCGACTACATCCCGATGCTCGCCGGCGCCGACCCCCGGCGCTTCGGCATGGCCGTCGCGGAGCCGGACGGAACCGTCTACGGCGTCGGCGACTGGCAGCAGCCGTTTTCCACGCAGTCCATATCCAAGGTGTTCGCCCTCGCTCTGGCGCTCTCCCTGGACGGCGAGCAGATATGGCGGGGAGTCGGCCGGGAGCCTTCGGGCAACCCGTTCAACTCCCTGGTGCAGCTGGAGTACGAGAACGGCGTGCCCCGCAACCCGTTCATCAACGCCGGGGCCCTGGTGGTGACCGACCGGCTCCAGGCGCTGAGCGGGGACGCCGCCGGCCAGGTGCGGGAGCTGCTGCGGTCGGAGAGCGGCAACGCCGCCATCGACTTCGTACCGGAGGTCGCCGCCTCCGAGGCGGCCTTCGGCGACCGCAATGCCGCGCTGGCCCACTTCATGGCCTCCTACGGCAACATCACGCTCCCGGTCCCCGAACTGCTCGCCGCCTACTTCCGCCAGTGCTCGATCGAGGCGTCCTGCGCGGACCTGGCCCTCTCCGCGGGGTTTCTGGCCCGGCACGGCATTCGGGCCGACGGCTCCGCGCTGCTCACCCGCAGCCAGGCGAAGCAGGTCAACGCGGTCATGCTCACCTGCGGGACGTACGACGCGGCCGGAGAGTTCGCCTACCGGGTGGGGCTGCCGGGCAAGAGCGGCGTCGGCGGGGGGATCATCGCCATCGTGCCCGGGGAGTGCACCCTGTGCGTATGGAGCCCGGGGCTCGACCGGCGCGGCAACTCGGTGGCGGGCGTCTCGGCCCTCGCCCGATTCACCACGCTGACCGGGCTCTCCGTCTTCTGACACAGGTGCCGGGCTACGGGTCCGGGCTGGTCCAGAACTGGCCGGGCTACGGGTCCGGGCTGGTCCAGAACTGGCCGGGCTACCGGTCCGGCCTGGTCCAGAACTGGCGCGGTGCGAAGCCCTCGCGCCGCAGCCAGTGCTCCGTATAGACGATCCGCTCCGCGTCGATCACGACGAGAGGGCCCGACTGGGGTTCGTCGAGAGAGCGTGACCGCTCGACGTGGTCGGACTGCCATCGGAAGGCCGGCCAATAGTGTGCGAAGTCGGGGTCGTCCTCGGACAGCACGCGAGCCCGCCCGAAGAGCTGGGCCCCCCGGCTGCTGGCCTGTCCGACCAGCGGGGCGAAGATGCCCACCGACACACGGGGGTCGGCGGCGAGGTTCCTCATCTTCGGGGAACCGGGCGCCGTGCTGAACATCACCGCGAAGTCGAGGGGGAAGTACCGCACAGGCGTCGCGAGGGGCCCTTCCGGGCCCGCGGTCGCGAGCACGCACATGTTCTGTGTCGACAGCAGGTTGAGGATGCGTTCTTCCAGCCGATCGCGATCGAGCCGCTTGTCGGGTGAGGGGCCGGCCAGCCACGGGTTGGTCACAGGCATGGTCGATCTTCCCCCACCCCGTCACCCAGCGGTGCGGGGGCCTCGGTCGCTGTGGCTCCCAACTGCCCCCCGTGACGTCACGACTTCAGGGCGATGAGGCGGTACAGCGGGTCCGGGCGGGGCGCGTCCTGGTCCGGCAGGGCGGCGAGCCGCCGCCGCACGGCGGCCACCTGGTCCCGGGGTGCGTGGGTGCACCAGGAGATGCGGCCCGCCTCGATCACCTCACGCCACCCGCGAGGGCTGCGGCCCTGTCCCGTGCCGGGGAACCGCGTCCGCCCGACCGCCCCCAGGCCCTGTTCCGCCGCCCAACGGAGCAACCGGGCGGATCGGTCGGGTACTTGGGGTGCGTGCCGGCGGCGGAGGTCCGCCGTGACCTCGGCGATGTCGCTGTCCTCGGCGAAGTACGCCTCGTTCTTGTCGACGGTGGTGATCAGCGTCCCGCCGGGCCGCAGCACCCGGGCCGCCTCCGTCAGGACCGGCAGGGGGTCGGGCAGCAGATGCAGCAACCAGACGATCACGACGGCGTCCACCGCGTCCGACGCGAAGGGCAGCCGTGTGCCGTCGCCCCGCACGACGCCCCCCGGCGCCCGCCGCGCGGCGAGGCCCAGCATCCCGGGCGAACGGTCGACACCCACCACCGTCCGCCCCGGACGCCGCAGCCGTTCCGTCACGATGCCCGTACCGCACGCGATGTCCAGGACGGTGCGGGGCCCTTGCGGCAGGAGCCGCTCCGCCGCGTCCGCTGCCGCCCGGGCCCTCGGTTCACCACCCCGGGACGCGTCGTAGTGCCGGGCCTCGTCGTCGTCGTAGTCGAGCACGTTCGTCCCCTGTCACCGCGCCGGTGGCTGCCACTGTGCCCGGCGTACCCTACGGGCCGTGACGCGCCTCCCGGTCAGATGATCACTACACGGCGGCCCCGCGTATGCCCGGCCCGGCTGTCGATGTGCGCGGCGGCGGCCTCGGTGAGCGGGTAGGACTTCTCCACCGGGATGTGCAGCCGGCCGCGTGAGATCAGCGCCGCCGCCTCGGCCAGCGCGTCCGGCACACTCCCCGCCACGCCGGAGAACCGGACGCCGTACTCCGCCGCGCCCAGGTCCGCGATGGTGATGACCTTCCGCGGGTCACCGGTCAGTTCGACCAGTTCGCCGAGCACGCCCGAGCCCGCCAGATCGAGCGCGGCGTCGACCCGGCCGAGCAGCCGCACCCGCTCGACCCAGCCCTCGCCGTACGTCGTGGCGAGCGCGCCCAGGCCACGCAGGTACTCCTGGTTGGCGGCGCCCGCCGTGCCGATGACCGTGACGCCCCGGTCGCGGGCGATCTGGAGCACCGCCGAACCGACGCCGCCGGACGCGCCGTTGACCAGCAGTGTCTGACCGGGCAGGACCCCGACCTCGCGCAGGACGCGCAGCGCGGTCTCCACCACGGACGGATAGCCCGCCGCCTCCTCGAAGGTCAGGCCCTCCGGCATCCGGGCCCACGCCGACAGCACGGCGAACTCGGCGTAGGTGTCGGAGCCCTCGCCGAACACGTGGTCGCCGACCGCCACTCCTTCGACGCCCTCACCCACCTCGTCCACCACTCTGGCGGCGTCGAGGCCCACTCCTGACGGCAGTTCGACCGGATGGGCGCCCAGGACCTGGCCCTCGCGGATGCGCCAGTCGACGGGGTTCACTCCGGCGGCGCGGACGCGGACGCGTATCCGGCCGGGGCCCGCGTGGGGCTCCTCGGCATCCACGAGGCGCAGGACGTCCGGGCCGCCGAACGAGGCGAAGCTGACCTTCTTCATGGTCTTCATGGTCTTCATGCGCCGAACGTAACACTAACGGTTAGCTTTTCGCATCCGTTCTGCTTTTGCATTTGCTAGTGTCAGCGCATGAACGAGCCCATCGGGCGTCGCGAGCGGAAGAAGGCCGCGACCCGGCAGAAGATCGCCGACACCGCTCTGCGGCTCTTCCTGGAACGCGGGTACGACGCCGTGGGCATCCGTGACGTGGCGGCCGAGGCGGACGTAGCGGTGACCACGCTCTTCTCCCACTTCGCCTCGAAAGAGGCGTTGGTCTTCGAGCAGGACCAGGGCTTCGAGCAGGGCCTCGTCCGTGCGGTCGCCGACCGTACGCCGGACGAGCCGCTGATTCCCGCGCTGCGCCGCGAGATCCACGCCCTGGTACGCCACTGCGGGGCGCCCGGGGCCGCCCCGGTCCGGAACATGATCGAGTCGTCGCCGTCCTTGCGGGAGTACGAGGAGTCGATGCGGCTGCGCCACGCGGAGTCGCTCGCCGCCGCGATCGCCGCCGACCTCGGTGTACCGGAGACGTCGACGGCCTGCCGGACCATCGCGAGGTTCGCGATCGACGCCTACGCGCTGGCCCGCGAGGCGGCCGATCCGCAGGCCGCGGTGGACGAGATCTTCGGGATGATCGAGGCGGCGTGGGGGGCCTCCCGCCTCGCCTGAGGAACGTTCGAACTCAGGCGTCCGGCCGGCGGATCCCGCCGCGAGGGCCGTGCCAGTCCAGGCACAGGGCGGTGGCGTCGTCCTTCGGCGGCCGGCCGGCATAGGCGTCGGCCACCGCGGCGACCAGGGTGCGGACGACCTCGCGCGGATGCTCGGCCGCGGTCCGCAGCAGAAGGCCGGGCAGGTCGACCGTCTCCGCCTCACGTTCTTGCATCCCGTCGGTGAACAGCACGAGACGGTCGCCGGGGCGCAGGTCGATCTCCTGCACCTCGTAAGAGCCCTGAGGGGTGAATCCGAACGGCATGTTGACGACCAAGCCCAGCTCCTCGACCGTGCCCTCGCGCAGGCGGAGCGGTCCGGGGTGGCCGGCGTTGACCATGTGGGCGCCGCTGCCGTCCAGGGCGATGCGGAGCAACTGGCCCGTGGCGTAGGCGTGGCGCCCGTGGTCGAGGAGGGCCTGATGCATGTGGCGGGCCTGTTCGGCGAGGTCCGCTCCGGCGCGGCGGGCGCCGCGGGAGGCGTTCACGACCAGGGTGGCGGTGAGGGAAGCGTCGACGTCGTGGCCCATGGCGTCGGTGACGGACAGATGCAGGGTGTCGTGGTCGAGGCTGTAGTCGTAGGTGTCCCCGGCGATGTCGGAAGCCGGGACCAGGGCTCCGGCGAGGGTGAACTCGGCCGCCTCGCAGGAGGGGGCCGAGGGGAGGAGCTGCCGCTGGATCTCCGCCGCCAGGCTGACCGTCGTGGTGCGGTTCCCCCAGTGGTAGAGGTCGGTGAAGCGACGGTCGGTGACGATGATGTACGCCAGTGCGTGCGCGGCCTCCTCGACCTGCTCCAGCACGCTCTCGGTCACGACGTCGAGATACAGCTCCAGCACACCGATGGTGTCACCGCGGTTGGTGACCGGCGCGAGCACGCGCTGCCCCGGCCCGCCCTCCTCGGCGAGCACCGTCTTCTGGGCACGCAGGACCTTGTCGTAGACGCCGCTGCCGGCCAGGGGCACCCTCTCGGCCCGTCTCTCGGTCCGGTGCTCCCGGGGGACGCCGACCGTGTCGTTGACCCGCAGCAGACGGCTGCCGACCACGTCGACGAAGAGGAACGACACGGACCGCGCACCGAACCGCGTGCGCAGATCGCGCGCCACGACATCGATCGAGTCCACCGGGGCCGCGTTCTCCGCAGCCGCCAGCACTTCAGCAAGTCCCATCCGGTCACAGGTCATCACAGCCTCCCAAAGTTGAGACTGCTTCTGCCCGCTGACGCCTCTCTCATGGCACCGATCAAGGAAACCTGGGGTGGCGGCGAGAGATTCCTCCCGGCGTCTCCCCTCGGAAGTGCACCCGGAACGAGTCGGGTCCCCCGTGGTGTCCAGCTTCGCGAGCAGGGCTGGCTGCACCACTCCGCCGGGGAGGATATGGGCTGTTTTGCGCCATTGAATTGTTAGCTTTCCCTGGTTGGCCGATGACCGCATCGACAGGGGAACGTCATGACGCACGCCGGACCTCAGGCCGCGGAGCGCCCGGCGGTGAAGCTGACGCTCCTCACGCTCACCGCGATGGTCGTCGGCTCGATGGTGGGCGCCGGGGTGTTCTCGCTGCCCCGGCGCTTCGCGCAGGAGACCGGCGTCGCGGGAGCGCTGATCGCCTGGGCCGTCGCCGGGACCGGCATGCTGATGCTCGCCTTCGTCTTCCAGACGCTCGCCGTCCGCCGCCCCGACCTGGACGCCGGGGTCTACGCGTACGCGAAAGCGGGCTTCGGCGAGTACCTCGGCTTCTTCTCCGCCTTCGGCTACTGGGCCAGCGCCTGCGTCGGCAACGTCACCTACTGGGTGCTCATCATGTCGACGGTCGGGGCGGTGGCGCCCGCACTGGGCGACGGCGACACCGTGATGGCGGTGGTGATCTCCTCGGTCGGTCTGTGGGGGTTCTTCCTGCTGATCCGCCGGGGCGTCAAGGAAGCCGCGGCGATCAACCGGATCGTCACCGTGGCCAAGATCGTGCCCATCCTCTTCTTCGTGATCCTGGCGCTGTTCTACTTCGACGCCTCGGTCTTCGCGGACAACTTCGGCGGCGCCGACTACGCGGGCTCCCTCTTCGACCAGGTCCGCGGCACGATACTCGCGACGGTCTTCGTCTTCCTCGGCGTCGAAGGGGCCAGCGTCTACTCGCGCCACGCCAAGCGCCGCGAGGACGTGGGGCGGGCCACCGTCCTCGGATTTCTCAGCGTCTTCGCCGTCTTCGCCTCCGTCACGATCGTCAGTTACGGACTGCTGCCCATGGCCGAGATCGCGGAGCTGCGGCAGCCCTCGATGGCCGAGGTGCTGGAGTCGGCGGTCGGCACCTGGGGCAAGGTCTTCGTCAGCGTGGGCCTCATCGTCTCCGTGCTCGGCGCCTACCTCGCCTGGACGCTGATGGCCGCCGAAGTCCTGTTCGTCGCCGCGAAGGACAAGGACATGCCCCGCTTCCTGGGGCGGTCGACCGGGGCGGACGTGCCCGAGGCCGCGCTGCTCATGACCACGTGCCTGAGCCAGGTCGTCCTGGTCGTGACGCTGTTCTCCGACGACGCCTTCAACTTCGCCCTCGACCTGACCAGCGCGCTCAGCCTGATTCCCTTCCTGCTGGCCGCCGGCTTCGCCGTACAGATCGCCTGGCGGCCCGGCCGGTCCGACGTAAAGGGGCGCAGTACCCGTCGCGAGCTGGTGATCGCCGTGGTGGCCACGCTCTACACCGCGTTCCTGCTGTACGCGGCGGGGCTGAAGTTCGTCCTCGTCTCCTTCATCCTCTACGCCCCGGCCACCTTCCTCTTCGTCAAGTCCCGCAGGGAACAGGGGCGCAGGCCCTTCTCCCCTGGCGAGGCCGTCATCTGCGCCGTCTCGGTCGCCGGCGCCGTCGCGGGGGTGGTGGCGCTGGCCGCGGGCTGGATCGAGCTCTGAGCGACCTCCGCACGCCCCCGCTCCGGGCCCCCGGCTGACTTCCCTGTCGCTGCCGCGCGACTCCGCACACCTCTCTGCCGTCATCTGCCGCGCGCCCCTGCTGCCGTCGCCGCGCGACCCCGCACACCCTCCGCCGTCACCGAGTGAAAGGCCCACCGTGAACAGCACCGCCCCCGCGTCCGCCCTCGGCGTCCACTCCGAGGTGGGACGTCTGCGCAAGGTCCTGGTCTGCGCCCCCGGACTGGCCCACCGGCGGCTGACCCCCACCAACTCCGGCGAACTGCTCTTCGACGACGTGATGTGGGTGGAGAACGCCCAGCGCGACCACGCCGACTTCGTCGCCCAGCTCACCGGGTGCGGCGTGGAGGTCGTCGAACTGCATGACCTGCTCGCCGCCACGGTGGCGGTCCCCGAGGCCCGGGCGTGGCTCCTGGACCGGAAGATCACCGCCAACGAGGTGGGCCTCGGCCTGATCGACGACACCCGCGCCTTCCTGGAGACCCTGACCCCGCGGCAGCTCGCGGAGTACCTGATCGGCGGGCTCGCCACCGCCGACCTCCCCGACGCGTTCCGCTCGGGGTACGTGGCGCTCGCCCGTGAGGGGGCCGGGGCGCGGGAGTACCTGATGCCGCCGCTGCCCAACACCCTGTACACCCGTGACACCACCTGCTGGCTCTACGGCGGAGTGACGCTGAACCCGCTCTACTGGTCCGCCCGGCGGGACGAGACGCTGCTCATGAAGACGATCTACACCTTCCACCCCGACTTCCGGGGCTCCACCGTCTGGTGGGGCGACCCCGAGAAGGAGTGGGGCCAGGCCACGTTCGAGGGCGGGGACATCATGCCCGTCGGCAACGGCGTCGTCCTCATGGGCATGAGCGAACGGACCTCCCGCCAGGCCATCACGCAGGTCGCGGCGGCCCTGTTCGAGCAGGGGGCGGCCGAGCACGTGATCGTCGCAGGGATGCCGAAGCTGCGCTCGGCGATGCACCTCGACACGGTGTTCACCTTCGCGGACCGGGACATCGTCACGCTGTACCCGCGCATCATGGACGGCGTCCACGCCTTCTCGCTGCGGCCGTCCGACCTGCCGCCCGGGATCGAGATCACCGACGAGGGCGGCACCCCGTTCACCGAGGTCGTGGCCCGCGCCCTCGGCCTTCCCCAGCTGAGGGTGATCGAGACCGGCGGCGACGTCTACGCCTCGGAGCGCCAACAGTGGGACAGCGGCAACAACGCGGTGGCGCTGGAGCCCGGCGTGGTCTTCACCTACGACCGCAACACCCAGACCAACGCGCTGCTGCGCCGGGCCGGGGTGGAGGTCATCACCATCGTCGGGGCGGAGCTGGGCCGGGGCCGGGGCGGCGGGCACTGCATGACCTGTCCGCTGATCCGTGACGCGGTGACGTTCTGACCGGGGGGCCGCCGCACGCCGTACGCGAGGAGCTGTGTACGCGAAGGGCTTCGGGGCACGCGAACGACAGGCCGGTCCGCTTCGAGACCGGATTCCGGCGCGACGTCCCGAAGGAGCGACAGATGGCTACGCAGTACGGCAACCAGCCGACCGGGCAGGGGCATCACGGTGCACCGCGGGCCGGTGCCGAAGGCAACGTCTTCAGCATCATCGCGATGGTCCTGGGCGTGATCGGGCTGATCTTCCTGCCGATCGTCTTCGCCCTGGGCGGACTGGTCATGGCCCTCATCGCCAAGGCCGTCCGGCACGAGCGGCTCGCCACGGCCGCCATCGTGGTCAGTGCCGTCGGACTGGTCGGCGGAATGGTCCTCGGCCTCATATTCGCCAGTATGTGAGCGAGCCGGGCGATGCCGACGGGCCCGAGACGGACCCCCGCCTCGGGCCCGTCGGCATCGCCCGGCGGCCGACGGGCTCACCCCGCCGGGGCGGTCACCTCTTCGGCGTACGCGACAATGGAGCCATGACCACGCTCGCCCCCGCCCTCCCGCAGCTCCGCATCGGCCCGCACACCGTGCGGCCGCCGGTCGTGCTGGCCCCGATGGCCGGCATCACCAACGCCCCGTTCCGGACGCTGTGCCGGGAGTTCTCCGGCGGCAAGGGGCTGTTCGTCAGCGAGATGATCACCACGCGGGCGCTGGTCGAGCGCAACGAGAAGACCATGCAGCTCATCCACTTCGACGCGACCGAGACCCCGCGCTCGATCCAGCTGTACGGAGTGGACCCGGTCACCGTCGGCAAGGCGGTCCGGATGATCGTCGACGAGGATCTGGCCGACCACATCGACCTGAACTTCGGCTGCCCGGTCCCCAAGGTCACCCGCAAGGGCGGCGGCTCCGCGCTCCCGTACAAGCGGCCTCTGCTGCGGGCCATCCTCAAGGAGGCCGTGTCCAACGCCGGGGACCTCCCCGTCACCATCAAGATGCGCAAGGGCATCGACGACGACCACCTCACCTTCCTCGACGCCGGCCGCATCGCCGTCGAGGAGGGCGTCACCGCCGTCGCCCTGCACGGGCGCACCACCGCCCAGCACTACGGCGGCACCGCCGACTGGGACGCCATCGCCCGGCTCAAGGAGCACGTCCCGGAGATCCCCGTCCTCGGCAACGGGGACATCTGGTGCGCGGACGACGCCCTGCGCATGATGCGGGAGACCGGCTGTGACGGCGTCGTCGTCGGGCGTGGGTGCCTGGGACGGCCCTGGCTCTTCGCCGACCTGGTGAACGCCATGGAGGGGCGCCCGGAACGGCACGCGCCCGCTCTGCGCGAGGTCGCGGACGCCATGGTGCGTCACGCGACGCTGCTGGGGGAGTGGATCGGCGACGAGGCCCGCGGCGTGATCGACTTCCGTAAGCACGTGGCCTGGTATCTCAAGGGCTTCGCGGTCGGCTCCGAGATGCGCAGGAAGCTGGCGGTCACCTCCTCGCTGGAGGAGCTGGGCAGCCAGCTGCACGAGCTGGACCTCGACCAGCCCTGGCCGGACGGCGCCGACGGGCCGCGCGGCCGCACCTCGGGCAACAACCGGGTCGTCCTGCCGGACGGCTGGCTGAAGGACCCGTACGACTGCGCGGGCATCAGCGCCGACGCGGAGCTGGACACCTCCGGCGGCTGACCCCGTACGGAGAAGGGGCCTCCCTCGTTCGTACGGGGGAGGCCCTCCGCGTTCCGTGAGCGGCGGGGCCTCTCGCGCTTGCCGTCATGTCCCGTACCGCCATGCCGCCCTGCCGCGTACCGCACGCTGTGGGGTCGGAGCCGCTCCGTGCCCGTGAGGCCCCCGCCGCCGACGGTTCCCGCGCGGGGGCGGGCCTTCGCCCGTAGCCTGGAAGAGGTCGGCCCCGGGGTTCCCAGCGACGGCCCGGAGCGTCCGGATCCTGAAATCCGGGGTCCGAAACGGGCGTGATTCACGCCACCCTTGATCGGGGTTGCGCTCAGATGAGCGTTTTCGGTGTGGCTGCACTTCTGGAAGACGTGGCACTCAGTGCCACGTCGCTGGATTCGAGAAGTGAAATCATCTGGTCAACCACTCGCTCAGAAGAGCGGCTATGGTCAAGTTTCGGCCATGCTGCATTCGGGAGGTGAAGGCGGAGCGTCAGGGCCTTCGACCGCGCGAGCCTTTCGATCTGCGGGCGGACGGGTGGTTGCGGTCGTATGACGACCAAGTGGACGTACCCATCCACCTTCGATCTGGGTATGTTCCTCGCCGTCAGGGCAGCCACCGCGTCCTCGAGGAGTCGAGACCCGTGTCGGAAAACAAAGATCCCCAGAAGTTCGTCTACGACTTCACCGAGGGCAACAAGGATCTGAAGGATCTTCTGGGCGGCAAGGGTGCGAACCTCGCCGAGATGACCAACCTCGGGTTGCCTGTTCCTCCGGGCTTCACGATCACCACCGAGGCCTGCAAGGTCTACCTGGACAGCGGGGACGCGCCGACCGCACTGCGCGACGAGGTGAGTGCGCACCTCGAGGCGCTCGAAGAGCGCATGGGCAAGCGGCTCGGTCAGGCGGACGACCCGCTGCTGGTCTCCGTCCGCTCCGGCGCCAAGTTCTCCATGCCGGGCATGATGGACACCGTCCTGAACATCGGCCTCTCCGACGACTCGGTGGCCGGCCTCGCCACCCAGTCCGGCGACGAGCGCTTCGCCTGGGACTCCTACCGTCGGCTCATCCAGATGTTCGGCAAGACCGTCCTCGGGGTCGACGGCGACCTCTTCGAGGAGGCGCTGGAGGCGGCGAAGGACGCGAAGAAGGTCACGGTCGACACCGATCTCGCCGCGGCCGACCTCAAGAAGCTCGTCAAGCAGTTCAAGAAGATCGTCGAGTCCGAGGCCGGACGCGCGTTCCCGCAGGACGCCCGCGAGCAGATGGACCTGGCCATAAACGCGGTCTTCGACTCGTGGAACACCGACCGGGCCAAGCTCTACCGCCGCCAGGAGCGCATCCCCGGCGACCTCGGCACGGCCGTCAACGTCTGTTCGATGGTCTTCGGCAACCTGGGCCCCGACTCCGGCACCGGCGTCGCCTTCACCCGCGACCCGGCCAGCGGCCACCAGGGCGTCTACGGCGACTACCTCCAGAACGCGCAGGGCGAGGACGTGGTCGCCGGCATCCGCAACACGGTGCCGCTCGCCGACCTGGAGTCGATCGACAAGAAGTCGTACGACCAGCTCATGCAGATCATGGAGACCCTGGAGAACCACTACAAGGATCTCTGCGACATCGAGTTCACCATCGAGCGCGGCCAGCTCTGGATGCTCCAGACCCGGGTCGGCAAGCGCACCGCCGGCGCCGCCTTCCGGATCGCCACCCAGCTCGTGGACCAGGGCCTGATCGACGAGGCCGAGGCCCTCCAGCGCGTCAACGGCGCCCAGCTCGCCCAGCTGATGTTCCCGCGCTTCGACGACGAGGCGAAGACCGAGCTGCTCGGCCGGGGCATCGCCGCGTCCCCGGGCGCCGCGGTCGGCAAGGCCGTCTTCGACTCGTACACCGCGATCAAGTGGTCCCGCTCCGGCGAGAAGGTCATCCTGATCCGCCGCGAGACCAACCCCGACGACCTCGAGGGCATGATCGCCGCCGAGGGCATCCTGACCTCGCGCGGCGGCAAGACCTCGCACGCGGCGGTCGTGGCGCGCGGCATGGGCAAGACCTGTGTCTGTGGCGCCGAGGACCTGGAGGTCGACACCAAGCGACGCCGGATGACCGTCGGCGGCCGGGTGATCGAGGAGGGCGACCTCGTCTCGATCGACGGCTCCACCGGCAAGGTCTACCTCGGCGAGGTACCCGTCGTACCGTCCCCGGTCGTCGAGTACTTCGAGGGCCGGATGCACGCCGGCGCCGACGACGCCGACGAACTGGTCGCCGCCGTGCACCGGATCATGGCGTACGCGGACCGGGTGCGCCGGCTGCGCGTGCGGGCCAACGCCGACAACGCCGAGGACGCGCTGCGGGCCCGCCGCTTCGGCGCCCAGGGCATCGGCCTGTGCCGCACCGAGCACATGTTCCTCGGCGAGCGCCGCGAGATGGTCGAGAAGCTGATCCTCGCGGACACCGACGACGAGCGCGAGAGTGCGCTGGCGGCTCTTCTCCCGCTCCAGAAGGCCGACTTCATCGAGCTCTTCGAGTCGATGGACGGCCTGCCCGTCACCGTCCGCCTCCTCGACCCGCCGCTGCACGAGTTCCTCCCCGACATCACCGAGCTGTCGGTGCGCGTCGCGCTCGCCGAGTCCCGCAAGGACGCCAACGAGAACGACCTCCGGCTCCTCCAGGCGGTGCACAAGCTGCACGAGCAGAACCCGATGCTGGGGCTGCGCGGGGTGCGCCTGGGCCTGGTCATCCCCGGTCTGTTCGCGATGCAGGTGCGGGCCATCGCCGAGGCCGCCGCCCAGCGCAAGAACGCCAAGGGCGACCCGCGCGCCGAGATCATGATTCCGCTCGTCGGCACGGTCCAGGAGCTGGAGATCGTCCGCGAGGAGGCCGACCGGGTCATCGCCGAGGTCCAGGCGGCCACCGGCACCGACCTCAAGCTGACCATCGGCACCATGATCGAGCTGCCGCGCGCCGCGCTGACGGCGGGCCAGATCGCCGAGGCCGCGCAGTTCTTCTCCTTCGGCACGAACGACCTGACCCAGACGGTGTGGGGCTTCTCCCGCGACGACGTGGAGGCCTCGTTCTTCACCGCGTACCTGGAGAAGGGCATCTTCGGGGTCTCCCCGTTCGAGACGATCGACAAGGACGGCGTCGGCGCGCTGGTCCGCAGCGCCGTCGAGGCCGGCCGGGCCACCCGCCCGGACCTCAAGCTCGGCGTCTGCGGCGAGCACGGCGGCGACCCCGAGTCCGTGCACTTCTTCCACGAGGTGGGCCTGGACTACGTGTCCTGCTCACCGTTCCGGATCCCGGTCGCCCGTCTTGAGGCCGGCCGGGCCGCAGCCGAGTCCCGGGGCAGTGACAGCCGCTGATCCGGACTCACCGGGTCGGGGCCGCAGGGACGGCCCGGACCCACCGGTCGGGGCTGCACGAACAGCCTCCGGCCTCATGGGCAGGGCTGCACGAACAGCCCTGCCCACCGACCAGGGCCTCGAAGGCCCCGCCCAGAAGCGGCGGCACCCTGTGCGGGGGTGCCGCCGCTTCGCCTTGCCCGACCGGAAGCGGCCGGCGGCACGGAACGACCGGCTGACCGGAAGCGGCCGACGGCACGGAAGTGGCGTGTGCGGAAATGACCGGCGATACGGGGAAGTCGTCAGAAGCGCGCACCGAATGCCGCTCCAAGAATGTGGCGCAGAGCACATTGCGTCGTTTAATGCGCAAAGAAAATGTCGGGTGACGGGCCCGGGGGACCGGGGTGCGGTCCATGGATCCCCACCCATGGACCGCACCCGGCTTACCCCCGTCGGGTACGGAGCCGCACCGTCGCCCACCGCCGCCGAACACACAAAGCCCCCCACGGCCTTCACGTGCTCATCCGGTGGGCACCGGATGCGTACCCGACGCCGTACAGCCTTTCGGGTGGAGCGGAACGGGGCGAGACCTTTCACTTCTGGCCGAAACCCCGTGGTGACCTCCTGTGACGGTCCGCATACCCTTCGGTGGGGGCAATTGCGGATGCAACAGGTGGGGGAGCGGTGCTGCGTATCCATGTGTCCAGGCTGGACCTTTCGCGGGTGCGGATGGCCACGAGGCCGGACGCGCTGTGGGAAACCATTCTCAGTTTTCACCGGATCAGGGACCGGCGTGCTTCGACGGTGTTCGGAAAATGGCGTTCGGAATCCCGTGCGCGGTTGAATGGTGAAGCACAGCTGCTGGCGGCGGTCGTCCCGCCCCGCGGCTATTTCCCGGATTTCCTGACGCCTTCCCAGGAGGGCGCCGAGCCTTTCGGGCTCGACGTCGGAATGGAGGCGCTGCGTGACACTCCCGCCGACCGCGTCCACGCCGAGCTGGAGCTGCTGGCCGCCGGGCGGATACGGCAGCGGGCCGGCCTGTCCGCCGGCCCGCGTCAACAGGACTCCGGAGCGGGGAGAGCGGGCGCGGCGCTGCCCGCCGCGCTCATGGAGGGCCGTGCCGAGCCGCTCGCCCGGCTCATCGGGGCGCTCCGCAGCTACCACCACGCGGCCGTGGAGCCCTACTGGCCGCACATCCGGGCCAGCGTCGAGGCGGACCGGGCTGTTCGCGGCCGGGCCCTGCTGGACGGCGGGGCGGACGGGCTCCTGGCCGCGCTGCCGCCGATGATCCGGTGGCGTTCGCCCGTGCTGGAGGCGGACTACCCGGTCGACCGCGATCTGCACCTGGACGGGCGCGGGCTGCTGCTCCAGCCGTCCTTCTTCTGCCGGGGCACCCCCGTGGTCTACCGCGACCCGTCGCTCCCGCCGGTGCTCGTCTACCCGGTGGCCAACCCCGGAGCCCCGGTCTTCGCCGAGCCGGGGCCCTGGCTCGGTCGGCTCGTCGGACACACCCGCTCGGCCGTCCTCTCCTCCATCGGCAACGGCTGCACCACCAGCGAACTCGCCCGCCGTGCCGGAGTGTCGTTGGCCTCCGCGAGCCAGCACGCCTCCGTGCTGCGCGAGGCGGGCCTGGTCCTGACGCTGCGCCACGGCAGCTCGGTCCTGCACACGCTGACCCCGCTCGGCGGCTCCCTGCTGCGCGGCGGCGCCCCCCTCGCCCTGCCCTGAGGACTGCCCGGGGGCCGTTGTCAGTGGGCCGTGCAAATCTTCTGTCGTACGCCGATGAGTTCGGCGCGGACCCGCCGTCTAACCATCGAAAGCGCCGGGCGGACCACCGCGGGCGCCACGGGACAGAGGAAGAGGAAACGACCATGGCTCAGATGATCTTCGTGAACCTGCCGGTGAAGGACCTGGAGACCACCAAGGGTTTCTTCGAGAAGCTGGGTTACGGCTTCAACCCGGCGTTCAGTGACGACAAGACCGCCTGTCTGGTCATCAGCGACACCATCTTCGCCATGCTGATGACCGAGCCACGCTTCAAGGACTTCACCAAGAAGGACGTCGCCGACGCCTCGAAGACCACCGAGGTCATCCTCGCGCTGAGCTGCGACAGCCGCGAGGAGGTCGACCGGCTGGCGGACGCCGCTCTGGCCTCCGGTGGCTCCCCGGCGGGCGAGACGCAGGACATGGGCTTCATGTACGGCCGCTCGTTCCAGGACCCGGACCACCACATCTGGGAGGTCATCTGGATGGACCCGGCCGCCGCCGAAGGCCAGGCCTGAGCCGGCGGACGGGCACGCCGGGCCGGCGCGGCACCCCGCGCCGGCCGGCCCGCCGCCCGATCGGTGAGGCGGCTCCCGTCAGCTGCGGAAGGGCCCCTTCACCTCGTACGTGATGCCTCCGGAGGAGCTGCCGCTCGTCCCGCGCTGCGACGAGAAGTAGAGCCGGCTGCCGTCCGGCGAGAACGCGGGCCCGGTGATCTCCGAACCGGACTGGCCGGTGATCCGGAGGAACGGGGCCACCGTGTCGTCCGGCGTGATCAGGCAGATCTCCATGTTCCCGCCGTCCTCCGCGATGTAGAGGTCGCCGGACCCGGACCGCATGACGTTGTCCACGCCGGTCAGCGGGGCCGAGCCGCCCGTCACCAGCGAGTCGTCGTACGCGAGCGAGATCGACGAGGTGTTCGCGTCGTACGCCCACACCCGGTTGTCGCCCTTGGTGGTGAACCAGCAGGTGCCCGCCGCGTAGAAGCAGCCCTCACCGCCGTTGAACACCTTCGCCCCGGACACCTGGTACCGGGTCTGGGTGGAGGAGCCGGCCGGGTCGGGGACGTTCGCCCAGGTCACCGGACCAGAGGTGGCCGTTCCCGCGACCAGCACCTGGAGGGTGCCGCTCGACAGGTTCCCCCAGGTCGTGGGCCGGAAGCGGTAGAAGCGGCCGTCGCTCTCGTCCTCGGTGAGGTAGACGTACCCGTGGTCCGGGTCGGCGGCGGCTGCCTCGTGCTTGAAACGGCCCATCGCCGGACGCCGCACCGCCGCGTTCACACCCCAGGGATCGGTCTCGTACACATACCCGCGGGTGACCTCCTCGCAGGACAGCCAGGTCTTCCACGGGGTGGCGCCGCCCGCGCAGTTGTTGTTCGTATTGCCCAGGATCCGGTAAGCGGACGTCACCGTTCCCGAGGAGTCGAACCTCACCGCGCTCGCCCCGCCCCCGCTGCTCGGGGACACCTCGGCGTTGGAGACGTAGATCCACCCCGAGCCGTCGGCGTACGTCGCCCCGCCGTCGGGCGCGCTGTGCCAGCGGTAGGAGGTGCCGGGCACGGTCTGCCCGGAGCGGGCGACGATGCGGCTGGTGAAGCCGCTGGGCAGCTGGATGCCGTTGCCGTTGGCCGCCTGGAGCGCGCCGTACGGGCCGGGGGCGGGCTGGGCCGGGTCGGCGAAGGCGGCGCCCCGCCACAGCGTGCCGCCGAAGGCCGCCGCCGAGCTGCCGATCACCGCGGTGCGCAAGAAGGTCCGTCGTTCCACGATCACTCCACGCATGAGTGTGGGCCCGCCGCCCCGGACGGACCGGCGGGTCGCGCGTCAGGACTGTAGGAGACGTGAGTTGACGGGGCGTCGCGCGTGGGTGAACAGGCGGCGCAGGAGTTGCACAGGCCGCGTCCCGCGACCTGGCGGCCCCCGGCGACGTCGGTCAGTCCACCCGTACGGGGAAGACCGGCACCGTCGCCCCCTCGTCGTCCAGGCACGCGCCCGTCGCCAGGTCGAAGCGCTGCTTCAGCAGCGGCGAGGCCACGAACGGCCGCCCGCCCACCGAGCCGAGCAGGCCGCGCGAGAGGACGTACGCCCCGGTGAACGGGTCCCGGTTGCCGATCGCGTACACCCGGCCGGCCCGGTCGGTGAAGACGGCCGCCTGGTCCCCGTCCGGCAGCAGCACCGCCACCCCCCGCCCGGGGATCAGCAGGGCCCGGTCGCAGACCGTCAGCCAGTCCTTCCCGTGGGCGAGCCGGACGCATCCGGTGTCCTGCGCTGTGGTGATCGTCGCGGCGGTCATCAGGAGGCGGTCCCTTCCAGGGTGCGGACGGCGAGCACGGGTCCCGCGAGCAGCTCCAGATCCGGCTTCATCTGGTCCCGCTCCGGAACGAACCTCACCGAGGGGTCGGGGGCGTCGGGGGCGTTGACGAAGGTGACGAAGCGCCGCAGCCGGTCCGGGTCGCTGATGGTCTCGGCCCACTCGTCGCGGTAGCCGGCGACATGGTCGGCCATCATCCGCTCCAACTCCTCGCAGAGCCCCAGCGAGTCGTGGACGACCACGTCCCGGACGTGCTCCAGGCCGCCGTCGATCCGCTCCAGCCAGGCCGAGGTGCGCTCCAGGCGGTCGGCGGTACGGATGTAGAACATGAGGAACCGGTCGATCAGCCGCACCAGTTCGGCGTCCGAGAGGTCCTGGTCCAGCAGGTCCGCGTGGCGCGGGGTGGCCCCGCCGTTGCCGCCGACGTACAGGTTCCACCCCTGGGCGGTGGCGATGATCCCGAAGTCCTTGCCCCGGGCCTCCGCGCACTCGCGGGCGCATCCGGAGACCGCCGACTTCAGCTTGTGCGGGGAGCGCAGGCCCCGGTAGCGCAGCTCCAGGTCGATCGCCATCCGCACGGAGTCCTGCACGCCGTAGCGGCACCAGGTCTGCCCCACGCAGGACTTCACCGTGCGCAGCGACTTCCCGTACGCGTGCCCGGACTCGAAGCCCGCGTCCACCAGCCGCGTCCAGATCAGCGGCAGCTGGTCGACCCGGGCGCCGAAGAGGTCGATGCGCTGGCCGCCGGTGATCTTCGTGTAGAGGCCGAAGTCGCGGGCCACCTCGCCGATGACGATGAGCTTCTCCGGGGTGATCTCACCGCCGGGGATGCGCGGCACGATCGAATACGACCCATTGCGCTGGAGATTGGCCAGAAAGTGGTCGTTGGTGTCCTGGAGCGCCGCCTGCTCGCCGTCCAGCACATAGCCGCTCGCGCCCACGGTCGGCGCGAGCGAGGCGATGACCGAGCCGACCGTCGGCTTGCAGACCTCGCAGCCGTCCCCGCCGCGAGCCTCCTCGCGGCCGTGCGAGTCGAGCAGGGAGGCGAAGGAGGTGACCTCCAGGGTGCGGACGATCTCGTACAGCTCGCTGCGGCTGTACGGGAAGCAGCCGCACAGCCCCGCGTCCGTCGGCGGCGGCATCAGCTGACCGATCACCTTCAGACAACTGCCGCACCCCGTACCGGCCTTGGTGCACTTCTTCACCTCGGGCAGTGTGGTGTGCCCGTGGATCGCGCCCTTGGTCACGTTGTGGCAGGAGCAGACCACCGCCTCGTCCGGCAGCGCGGAGGGGCCGAGCGCCACCGGGCCGCCGGCCCCGGCCGGCAGCACCAGCTGCTCGGGGGCGACCGGCAGCACCGTGCCCGTCATCGGCCGCAGTGTGCCGTACTGGTCCGCGTCCCCGACCAGCACCCCGCCCAGCAGCGTCCCGTCCCGCCCGATCACCAGCTTCTTGTAGACCCCCGCCCGGGCGTCGGAGTACACGACGTCGAGCGCACCGTCGGCCGCCCCGTGCGCGTCGCCGAACGAGGCCACGTCCACGCCGAGCAGCTTCAGCTTCGTCGACAGGTCCGCCCCCGTGAACGCGGACCGGCCGCCCGCGATCACCTCGGCCGCCGTCTGCGCCATCTCGTAGCCCGGCGCCACCAGCCCGTACACCCGGCCGTCGGCGGCCAGCGCGCACTCGCCGATCGCGAACACCACCGGGTCCGACGTCCGGCACTCCTCGTCCACGACGATCCCACCGCGTTCCCCGACGGCCAGACCGCACTCCCGGGCCAGCTGGTCCCGGGGCCGCACCCCCGCCGAGAAGACCACCAGATCGACGTCGAGCGAGGAGCCGTCGGAGAGGGCCATCCCGGTCACCGCACCGTCCGCGCCCGCCAGCACCTCCTGCGTGCCCACCCCCGTGTGCACCGCGAGACCCATGCCCAGAATCGTGCGCAGCAGCGCCGCGCCCCCGCCCTCGTCCACCTGGACCGGCATGAGCCGGGGCGCGAACTCCACCACATGAGTGGACAGCCCGAGCCCCTTCAGCGCCCCGGCCGCCTCCAGACCGAGCAGCCCGCCGCCGACCACCGCACCGGTGGCCGCGCCCTTCGCGTACTCCTCGATCGCGAGCAGGTCCTCGATGGTCCGGTACACGAAGCAGCCCCGGGCGTCCTTCCCCGGCACCGGCGGCACGAAGGGGTACGAGCCCGTCGCCAGCACCAGCGTGTCGTACGGGAACACCGCACCGGACCGCGCGGTCACCGTCCGCCCCGTCCGGTCGACGCCCGTCGCCGGGTCGCCGACGTACAGCTCGATGCCGTGCCGGTCCATGAAGTCCGCCTCCACCAGGGAGAGCTCCTCGGGGCTCCGCCCGTCGAAGTACGAGGTGAGCCGCACCCGGTCGTAGGCGGGCCGGGGCTCCTCGCAGAGCACGACGACCCGGGCGGCGCCGGCCGCCGGGGTCAGCCCGCGGTCGGCGAGTGCCTCCAGGAACCGCTGGCCGACCATGCCGTGCCCGACGACCACGATCGTCGGAACGGCGCTGTGCGCCAGGGTGGTCGGCGTGGTCTCCAGTGCGGCGGTGGTGGCGCTCGGGTCGAAGGTGGGCTCCGGCATCTCAGTGGCCTCCGTCGGTTGTCCTCATGCCCCGAGCGTGCGCGGGAGGTGTTACCCGGCCGGATCCCGCCTGTTTCCCGGGCGGAACCTTGCGCTCAGCGACGGCGCCGGGGCCCTGTGAGGGGCCGAGGGTCTTCCGTTCGGCTGGATCGGGCCGGATCAGGCCGGATCAGGTCGGATCAGGTCGGATCCGAACGGAAGGCCCTCGGGGAAGAGAGCCGACGACAGGCGTCTAATGTCGGGTCGTGCCTGACATAACCCTGACCACGCTGGTGCTCCTCTGCCTCGCCGCGGCCGCCGCGGGGTGGATCGACGCGGTGGTGGGCGGCGGCGGACTGCTGCTCCTGCCCGCGCTGCTGCTCGGCCTGCCGAACGTCCCGGCGGCCCATGTGCTCGGCACCAACAAGGCCGTCGCGATCGTGGGCACCTCGGGCGCGGCGGTGACCTTCCTGCGCCGAGCACCGGTACGGGTGGGGCTGGCGGTGCGGGTCGGGCTGATGGCGCTCGCCGGGTCGATGACCGGGGCGTTCTTCGCCGCGGGGATCAGCAGCGAGGTGCTCCGCCCGGTGATCATGGTCGTGCTGCTGGGGGTCGCGGCCTTCGTGCTGCTGCGCCCTTCCTTCGGCACCGCCGCGGCGGGCGACGGCACGGACCGCCCGGTCGCCCGGCGACGGATCGTCACGGCGATCGTGCTCGTCGGCGGCGGCATCGGCTTCTACGACGGGCTGTTCGGGCCGGGCACCGGCACGTTCCTGGTGCTGGCCCTGAGCGCCGTGCTCCACCTGGACCTGGTGACCGCGTCGGCCACCGCGAAGATCGTCAACGTGTGCACCAACGCGGGGGCGCTGGCGATGTTCGCGTACCAGGGCACCGTGCTGTGGCAGCTCGCGGCCGTGATGGCGCTCTTCAACCTGGCGGGCGGGATGATCGGGGCCCGGATGGCGCTGAGCCGGGGCAGCGGCTTCGTCCGGGCGGTGCTGCTGACCGTGGTGTTCTCGCTGGTCGCCAAGTTGGGCTTCGACCAGTGGAACGCGTGACGGTCACAGGCCGTCGTCTCGGCGCACCTCGGTGAGGTGCGCGTACGCCACCACGTTGCCCTGGTAGCCGGTCTCCTTCGAGAATCCGCCGCCGCAGGTGATGAGCCGGAGCGACGCGTGCGGGGAGTCGCCGTAGACGCGCTGGTCGGGGAAGTCGTCGTTGTCGTAGACCTCGATGGCGTCGATCGAGAACACGGCGGTGCGCCCGTCCTCGCGGACCACCTCGACCGCGGACCCCTTGGTCAGGGCCCCCAGGGCGTAGAAGACGGAAGGACCGTCCGCGTTGTCCACGTGCCCCGCGACGATCGCGGTGCCCCGCGCGCCGGGCGGGACACCGCCCTCGTACCAGCCGGCGAGGTTGCGGTCCTCGTCGGGCGGTACGTCGAGGCTGCCGTCGGCGGCCAGCCCCAGCCGGGTCATCGGAGCGTCCACCTCGATGCTCGGGATGCGGATGCGGACCGGCTCGGAGGGGTTCAGCGGTTCGGCGACCGGGGAACCGGGCTGGAGCCGGGGGCCGGCGGCGAAGGCCTGGGCGCTGGAGGGCTGCGGCGGGATCAGCTGGCCGCCGGGGCCGTTCTGGATGAGCCAGATGCCGCACAGCACGGCGATGCCCACCAGCCAGCCCTTGGCCTTCTGCGCGCTTGCGGACACGGCGTCGTCCTCGGTGGTGGTCCGGGCGGACGGGGCGCGCTCGGGGACGCGCCCCGCCCGGTCAGGGGGAAGCGGCGGTTCAGCTTCCTTCGGCGCCCTCGGAGCGGCGGCGCAGCAGCCACAGCCCGCCGACGGCGGCCAGGCCGATCACGCCGACGCCGAGAGCGACCTGCGTGGAGTTCGGTTCGACGCTGCCGCCGACCCCGGTCCGCACATGGCCGGACGGGCGGTCGTGGACGGGCTTCTCGTGCTTGCCGCCGCCGATCACTTCCAGATCACCGACCGCGTCCTTGCCGTTGTCGCAGGAGACGATGATCTCGTAGGTGCCGGGGCTGGTGTCGTGCGGCACGGTGAACTTGCCGACCACGACCTCCTTGTGGGTGCCGGGGCGCATCTCGAAGTCCCCGGCGTCCAGGGAGTTCGCGTCACCGATGCCCGAGCCCTTCTTGCCGCAGGCGGTGGTGTTCACGGTGACGGTGGCACCGGGTGCCGCGGTCGACGGGGTGATCTCCAGACGGCCGAAGTCGCCCGCGTACGCGGACGGGGCGGCGGCGGTGAGACCGAACGCGATGACGGTGAACGCGGCACCGACGGTGCCGGTCACGAGGCGGGCAGGACTGCGCATGGGGATCCTCCGGGCAGAACGGCGCGAGCGGGTGTGTCCTGCCCCCGAGCCAACGGGGGCAGGGCCCGCCACGCCTCCTGACGCAGGGTCAGCTTTCACCCGTACGGACCGGCGCGGCACCCTTGCCGGAATGGATCACCGCAGGTCGTGGCGGTGTGGCTGGGCCGTTCGGTCCGCGCTGCCGGTCCGGGTGCCGATCGGGTGAGACGGGCCAGAGATGTGTGACGCAGGTCACATGTATGACCTCGCGGGCCCCGGGCACACGCATGACACCCCCCACGGGACGGATTCCCCGCCCCCCACGGCACCCGCCCCCTCCGGTCCACCCCCCCCCCTTGGACCGGAGGGGGCGGTGTCGGATCCGTCTCCGCCTCCGGCCGCTCCCGCTCCAGCGCCCGGCTCCTGACCGTTCCCGGTCCAGCGCCCGGTTCGTGACCGTTCCGCTCCCGGCGTCCGCCGTCTCCCGCTCCTCGGGCTCCGCCCGCCCCTCCCGGCCTCTCAGGTCCCGTCCGTGGCGCTCCAGGCGATCCGGGGCGGGCGCACCCGGGCGCACAGGGGCTGCCCCTTGGCGTCGGTCAGCCCGAGCCGCCCGGTGAGGTGTCCGGAGCGCGCGGCGGCTTCGAGGACGTCCGGGGCGATGTCGTCGAACATCAGCTTGGCGCGCCGGAACATGGTGAAGACCCCGGCGTCGTCCACCGTGCCCCACGACAGGTAGACGAACCGCCCGCCCAGCCGGTTCTGGACGTACGGCCCCGACACCTCGACCCCGTCCGCCGTAGCGGTGGCCGTGCAGTCGAGCACCCACGAGGCGGAGGGGGCGTCCCCGGGGTGCGGGTCGAGCAGTTCGCCCGGCCGGTCCTTGCGCTGGACGCCGACGTGGATGTTCGCGTACCCGGGAAAGTCGCTGTCCGGTCCGCAGTCGCGGCCCGGGAGGGCCGATGCCTCGATATGGATCTGCATGCCCCTATGGTCCGGCACGGCCGGTGCGGGCGCCCCCGCCCCCCCCGTGCGGTGTCTCACACGGCGTCCTCCGGGACGCCGTCGTACACCGCGCCCAACCCCCTCATCAGCTCCTCGTCGATCGCGAACGCGGTGCCGTCGATCCGGCGTACCGGTGCGATGCCCTGCGAGTTGCAGACGAAGGCGGCCGGGAAGCGGGCCACCCCGTCCGGGCCCTCCAGCGTCACCGGGCGGCGCGCCGACGGCCGTCCGGCCCGCTCCAGACCCTGTTCCAGCAGAGTCATCGTGACGCCGACGAGCGCCGGAGCGTCGGGCCACACCACCGAGCTCCCGTCCCAGAAGCCGATGTTGGTGATCGCGCCCTCGGTCACGACGCCGCCCGGCGCGGTCAGCAGCGCCTCGTCGAACCCCGCCCGCCCCGCAAGGATCCCGTAGTACGTCTGCCCGAACTCGCCGGGCCGCTTGATGTGCGGGGCCGTGCGCGCGTACGGCACCGACATCAGGCTCCGCGCGGCCGGCCCGGCGGCGGGCTCCCGGACCGTCACCATCAGGGTCGTGTGCGTCGCGCCGGGCGGCAGATAGCCGTGCACCCGCACCGAGGCGTCCCGCAGCCCCGCCCCGCCCAGGGCGCGCCGGATCAGCTCCCGCACCCGGTCGCCGTCCACGGACAGCTCGAACAGCTCCCGGTTCGCGGCGTCCAGCCGGGCGAGGTGCAGGCCGAGGCCCCGCACCCTGCCGTCCCGCACCTGCATGGCGGTGAAGTGGCCGTAGCCGTACAGGGCGGGGATCCGCAGGTCCTCCTCGGTGGCCGGGCGGCCGTCGAACTCGATGTGCGGGAGGGGCGTGTCCGGCCGATGCGTCGTCATCCGGCCACCGTAAACGGGACGTCCGGACCCGGGCAGGCGAGGCTTCGGACGGACGCGCTTGACCTCAACCACGATTGAGGGAGAAAGCTCGACGCCATGGACACCACAGCCGCATCAACGTCATCCACCGTCCCCGTCACCGAGCCCGTCCCCCTCCAGGTGGCCGTCATCCTCGGAAGCAACCGCGACGGCCGCTTCGGTCCCGTCGTCGCCGACTGGTTCCTGGCCCGCGCGGCCGGCCACCCCGGCATCGAGACCGAACTGATCGACGTCGCCGAGGCCGGCCTCCCCACCGCCATCACCTTCGGTCCCGGGCCCGAGGAGGCAGCGCGGCTCGGCGCGGTGTCCGCCCGGCTCGCGGCGGCCGACGCCTTCGTCGTCCTCACCCCCGAGTACAACCACTCCTTCCCCGCACCACTGAAAACGCTCATCGACTGGCACAGCGCGGAATGGCAGGCCAAACCCGTCGCCTTCGTCAGCTACGGCGGCATCTCCGGCGGACTGCGGGCCGTCGAACAGCTCCGGCAGGTCTTCGCCGAACTGCACACCGTCACCGTCCGCGACACCGTGTCCTTCCACAACGCCGGCGCCCTCTTCGACGACCAGGGACGCCACCTGGACCCGGAGCCCGCCGACGCGGCGGCCAAGACCCTGCTGGACCAGCTGGTGTGGTGGGGCACCGCCCTGCGCGACGCCCGGAATCTCCGTCCGTACGGCGCCTGACCCGCCGTGGGCCGACAATCGCATCGAAGGCCCACGGGCAAGGAGCCCGCCGTTCACTCCGAGGAGAACCGACGATGACAGCGCCGCCGGCATGGCTGACCGTACTGACCACGACCGACAGCGAGGACAAGGCCGACGCCCTGGCCCGGTCGGCGGTGGAGGCCAGGCTGGCGGCCTGCGCGCAGATCTCCGCCCCCGTCACCTCCGTCTACCGGTGGCAGAACGCCATCGAGGCGACCGAGGAGTGGCAGGTGCTCTTCAAGACGACGGCGGAACGCTACGACGAACTGGAGGAACACCTCCAGCGGGAGCACGACTACGAGACGCCGGAGATCATCGCCCTGCCGGTGATCCGGGGCAGCGCCCGCTACCTCGGCTGGGTGACGGCGGAGACGGCGCCCCCGGCGGCCCTGTGACGGCGGCCATGACCACGACCGTCCCCGGCGGCCCCGACGCCGCCGAGCTGCCCTTCTTCGTGTACGGGACGCTGCTGCCGGGCGAACCCAACCACGACCTGTTCCTCCGGGGCCGCACGGCGGGGGAGCGGCCGGCCGTGCTGCCCCGGGCCCTCCTCTACGAAGGCCCCGGCTACCCGTACGCGATCGAGGGCCACGGCCGCGTCCACGGCACCCTGCTGATCGCCGCGCACGGGGTGTACGGGGAACTGCTGGGGCTGCTGGACCACCTGGAGGAGTTCCTCGGCCCCGGCCACCCGCGCAACCTGTACGAACGCGTCGTCCGCGAGGTCGAGCTGCCGGCGCGGTCGACGGCGCGGCCGACGGCGGAGGCCGGGGAAGCCGGGGAGCCCGGGGAGTCCGTGCGGGCCTGGGTCTACCTCGCCGCGACCGCCGTCACCCGCTCACTGCGGACCGGCGGCGTCCTCATCCCCGAGGGGCGGTGGAGCACCGGACGCGCGGCGGGCGGCGCGTAGGGCCTTCCGTCTGGATCGGGCCGGATCAGGGAGCGGGGCCCGGTGCGCGTGCCTGCAAGGCGGAGGAGGGAGTCACTGCGGAGCATGGGCGACCTACGACGACGCCGCAGGTGTGTGCGTGTGGCTCACCCGCCCGGAGCAAGCGGCCGACGCCGTGCTCAGCGGTACTCCCGGTGGGCCCCGTTCGAGCCCGTCCGGCGATGGAGGACGGAACCCGGGGTGACGGGGAGCGGCGACCTCCTCTGCGGCGGGGAGCGGTGGTGCCGGGTTCGTACCGGGCGACGGTTCCGGGCTTCGGGCGGGCCCGTTCAGCGCGCCTCCGTGGCCAGCGCTTCCGTCACGCCCCGCTCCTGCGGCCCCAGGAAACGCGGGTCGGGCCGGAGGAGGGCGTCCAGCGCGGCCTTGCCCGAGGCCGCCAGCTCCCGGGCGCCGCCGTAGTACCAGGTGGCGTCCCGTGGCTCGTCGACCCCGACGCCGTACGCGTCGATCCCGGCCGACCGGCACAGGGTGACCGCCCGGTGGATGTGGAAGCCCTGGCTCACCAGCACCGCCCGGTCGACCCCGAAGATCTTCTTGGCCCGGACGCAGGAGTCCCAGGAGTCGAACCCGGCGTAGTCGCTCACGATCCGCTCGTCCGGCACCCCGCGCCCGGTGAGATACGTGCGCATCGCGTCCGGCTCGTCGTACTCCACGCGGCTGTTGTCCCCGGTGACCAGGACGACCTTCACCTTCCCGGTGCGGTACAGCTCGGCCGCCGCGTCCAGCCGGTGCGCGAGGTACGGGGTCGGGCGGCCCTCCCACAGCCCGGCGCCGAACACCACGGCGACCTCCCGCGCCGGAGCGTCGGCCGTCGTGCCCACCCGGTCGCCGGCCTCCAGCCGCATCCAGGTCGCGGGCGCCAAGGCCAGCACACAGGCGGCCACCACCCCCTGCACCAGCCGCCGTTGCACCCGCCGGGTGCGGGGCAGCCGCGGAGTGAGCCGCTCGGACAGCCGTAGAGAGAACCACGAGGGCGGCCGCAGAGTGAACCGCTCCGGCAGCCGCAAGGCGAACCGCTGCGGCACCAGCGGGGCGAACCGCTCCCGCGCCGGCGGGGCGACGGGCCGCGCCGACTGCCGCCGGGCGGACCGTACCCACAGCCGGAGCCCCTGCGGCCACCGCCCGCGCACCGTCCGTCTCTCCTCCGACGCCGACCCCGACGCCGACGCCCCGCTCCCGCTGTTCTTTCCGCGCACCAGAACCCCCCTGTCGTTCCTCTGTCCGTCGCGCGCCGTCCGCGCCACCTGCCCCCACCCCACCTGACGACCGGGATGCCGCGAAGGTTCGCCGGCCGCCCCGGTCCGTGGCGTCCGACACCGGCGGGGGCGCGGACCGAGCCGCGTACGCACACGGCCCCCGCCCCCGCCGTGAGGCGGCGGAAAACGCCCGTGACCCTCGCGCAACGCCCCGGCAACCTCCGCCCGGCACCATCGCCCCATGACGGAGCAGCCCCCCGAACAGCCCCACCGGTCGCCCTCGATGACCGACGGCACCGCTCACCTCCCCACCCGCGTCACCGACCGGCCCGGCGCCCAGCTCGGCCTCGTCCCCCGGAACGGAACCCGCGGCCCCCTGCACCGCACCCGGCGGCCCGACCACCCCGGGGCTGAGCGGCGCGGGGCCCTGGCCCCGTCCCTGGTCGCCGTGGCGCACGGCAGCCGCGACCCGGAGGCCCCGCGCACCGTGCTGGCCCTCCTGGACCGGGTGCGCGACCTGCGCCCCGGCCTCGACGTCCGGCTCGGCCACATCGAACTGAACCGGCCGCTGCTCCCGGACACCCTGGACGGCCTGCGCGGGGCCGACGCCGTCCTCGTACCGCTGCTCCTGGGGCGCGGCCACCACGTCAAGCACGACCTGCCCGCCGGGGCGGCCGCCGCCCCGGGCGTACGCACCCGGATCGCCGCGCCGCTGGGCCCCCACCCCCTGCTCGTCGAGGCGCTGTACGGGCGGCTCGTCGAGGCCGGCTGGAACCCGGCCGACGGGGGTGGCCGCCACGCCGCCGTGGTCCTCGCCGCCGCCGGGTCCCGCGACCCCGACTCCGCCCGGGACACCCGGCGCACCGCCCGCGCGCTCGCGATGCGCCTCGGCGTACCCGTCGTCCCCGCGTACGCCTCCGCCGCCACGCCCACCGTCCCGGTCGCCCTGCGGGCCCTGGCCGCCCGAGGCCGCCACCGAACCTTCGTCGCCTCGTACTTCACCGCCCCCGGCCGCTTCGCGAGCGCCTGCGCCGACGCCGTACCGCACCGGGCGGCCGCCCCGCTCGGCGCCCACCCGGCGATGGCCCGCCTCGTGCTGCACCGCTACGACCAGGCACGGGCCGCCTCGGAGGGCGCCCCCGCCCAGGCCGACGCGGCGGGCCTGCTCGCTTCCGCCTGACATCCCGGGCCCGCTCCCGCCACGTTGTCCGTCCCGGTCGCTACTGTCGGAACCATGGACGGCACACAGGGCGCACCCGGGGCAGAACCGGCACACGGCACGCACGGCACACAGCGGACGACGGGGGCGAGCCCCTACGGGCCCGCCGACACCGAGCGCTTCGACACCGAGGAGGACAAGCGCCCCGGCCGCACCGCCTTCCAGCGCGACCGCGCCCGGGTCCTGCACTCCGCCGCCCTGCGCCGGCTCGCAGGGAAGACCCAGGTGGTGACGCCCGGCACCCGCTCCCTCGTCTGGGACGCCAGCCCCCGCACCCGGCTCACCCACTCCCTGGAGTGCGCCCAGGTCGGCCGCGAGCTGGGCGCGGTCCTCGGCTGCGACCCCGACCTGGTGGAGACGGCGTGCCTCGCCCACGACCTGGGCCACCCGCCGTTCGGCCACAACGGCGAACAGGCGATCGACGACTTCGCCTCCGACTGCGGCGGCTTCGAGGGCAACGCCCAGTCCCTGCGCCTGCTGACCCGCCTGGAGCCCAAGCGCTTCGTCCGCGACCCGCGCACCGGAGACCTGGTCAGCGTCGGCCTCAACCTCACCCGGGCCGCCCTGGACGCCGCCACCAAGTACCCCTGGCCGCGCGGTGGGCACCCCACCGACCCGCACTCCGCCAAGTTCGGGGTCTACGCCGACGACGTCCCGGTCTTCGCGTGGGCCCGCGAGGGCGCCCCCGAGGACCGCACCTGCTTCGAGGCCCAGGTCATGGACTGGTCCGACGACGTGGCGTACAGCGTCCACGACTTCGAGGACGGGCTGCACGCCGGGCACATCGACCCCAACTGCCTCTACGCCGAGCCGGAGCGCGAGGAGATCTGGGCGGTCGCCATCGGCCGTTACGTCCCCGCCGGCACCGACCCGCAGGAGCTGTCCGAGGCCCTGGACCGGCTGATCGACCAGGACTGGTGGCCGCACGGCTACGACGGCTCCGCCGTGGCCCAGGCCCGCCTGAAGGACGCCACCAGCCAGCTCATCGGCCGCTTCTGCACGGAGGCCGAGACCGCCACCCGCGCGGTGTACGGCCCCGGCCGCCTCGGCCGGTACGGCGCCGAGCTGGTCGTCCCGCGCGCGGTGCGCCACGAGTGCGCGGTGCTCAAGGCGGTCGCCGACCGGTACGTCATGCAGCGCGCCGAACAGGAGGCCATCCGCGCCGACCAGCGCGTCGTGATCGCCGAGCTGGCCGCAGCCCTCACCGCCCGTGCCCCCGAAGGGCTGGAACCGCACTTCCGCGCCCTGTTCGACCAGGCGCCCGACGACCGCGCCCGCAAGCGGGTCCTCGTCGACCAGATCGCCGCCCTCACCGACGCCTCCGCACGATCCCTGCACGCCGCGCTCACCGCCCGTCGTGGGTGACCGGCAGACTGGAAGGGGCCGGACATCTGACCACGGGGTGTGACCTGTCCGGGGCACACCCTCTTTCGCCATCACGCTGCGTGCGGGACGCTCGCAGCTGGGGGCGCCGCGCAGCACAGCACTGAGGAGGCATCAAGTGGTCGACGCACACCAGACGTTCGTCATCGTCGGAGCAGGACTCGCAGGGGCGAAGGCGGCCGAAACGCTGCGCGCCGAAGGGTTCACCGGCCGGGTGATCCTCATCGGCGACGAGCGCGACCACCCCTACGAACGACCGCCGCTCTCCAAGGGCTACCTGGACGGCAAGGCCGAACGCGACAGCGTCTTCACCCACGAACGCCCCTGGTACGCGGGCGCCGACATCGAGCTGCACCTCGGCCAGCCGGTCACCGTGCTCGACCGGTACGCGAAGACCGTGCAGCTCGGCGACAACACCGTCATCCACTACGACAAGCTGCTGCTGGCCACCGGCTCCGAACCGCGCCGTCTGGACGTCCCCGGCACCGACCTGGCCGGCGTCCACCACCTGCGCCGCCTCGCCCACGCCGACCGGCTGCGCAACGTGCTCGCCGCCCTCGGCCGCGACAACGGCCACCTGGTCATCGCCGGAGCCGGCTGGATCGGCCTGGAGGTCGCCGCCGCCGCCCGCGGCTACGGGGCCGAGGTCACCGTCGTCGAGGCCGAGCCCACCCCGCTGCACCAGGTCATCGGCCCCGAGCTGGGCCAGATCTTCACCGAGCTGCACAGCGCGCACGGCGTCCGCTTCCACTTCGGGGCCCGCCTCACCGAGATCACCGGACAGGACGGCATGGTGCTCGCCGTCCGCACCGACGACGGCGAGGAGCACCCCGCCCACGACGTGCTCGCCGCGATCGGCGCCGCCCCGCGCTCCGCCCTCGCCGAGGCCGCGGGCCTTGAGATGGCCGACCGCGCCCACGGCGGCGGCATCGCCGTGGACGCCTCCCTGCGCACCTCCGACCCGCACATCTACGCCGCCGGGGACGTCGCCGCCGCCGCCCACCCGCTGCTCGGCGCCCGGCTGCGCGTCGAACACTGGGCCAACGCCCTGAACGGCGGACCGGCCGCCGCCCGCGCCATGCTCGGCCAGGACGTGAGTTACGACCGCGTCCCGTACTTCTTCTCCGACCAGTACGACCTGGGGCTCGAGTACTCCGGCTGGGCCCCGCCCGGCTCCTACGACGAGGTGATCATCCGGGGCGACGCCGGGAAGCGGGAGTTCATCGCGTTCTGGCTGAAGGACCGCCGCGTCCTCGCGGGGATGAACGTCAACGTGTGGGATGTCACCGAAACGATCCAGGAGCTGATCCGGGCCCGCCGGCAGCACGACCCGGAAGCCCTCGCCGACCCGTCGGTCCCGCTGGACTCCCTGCTCTGAGGAGCCCCGCCGGGGTGCGGGCGGCACCGCCCGCACCCCGGCGACGCTGCTGCCCCGCGTCCGGCTGTCCGCGCCCACCCGTAGACTTCACACGTGGCCGGCAGGATCAACGATGACGACGTGAAGGCGGTACGGGACGCGGTCCCGATCGACTCCGTCGTGTCCGAATACCTCCAGCTGCGCAACGCGGGCGGCGGAAACCTGAAGGGTCTCTGCCCCTTCCACGACGAGAAGTCCCCCTCCTTCCAGGTCAGCCCCGGCAAGGGCCTGTTCCACTGCTTCGGCTGCCAGGAGGGCGGCGACACGATCGCCTTCGTGATGAAGATCGACCACCTCTCCTTCTCGGAGACGGTCGAGCGCCTCGCCGCCAAGGCGGGCATCACCCTGCGCTACGAGGAGGGCGGCTACAACCCCTCCCACCAGCGCGGCGAACGCATCCGGCTGATCGAGGCCCACCAGGCCGCCGCCGAGTTCTACGTACGCGCACTGGAGAGCCCCGAGGCCGAGATCGGCCGCAAGTTCCTCGCCGAGCGCGGCTTCGACCAGGACGCCGCCGCCCACTTCCGCGTCGGCTACAGCCCGGCCGGCTGGGACCACCTCACCCGCTATCTGCGCGGCAAGGGCTTCAGCGACAAGGAACTGATCACCTCCGGCCTCTCCCAGGACGGCCGCCGCGGCCCCATCGACCGCTTCCGCGGCCGGCTGATGTGGCCCATCAGCGACACCGCCGGGGAGATCGTCGGCTTCGGCGCCCGCAAGCTCCGTGACGACGACAACGGCCCGAAGTACCTCAACACCCCCGAGACCCCGATCTACAAGAAGTCCCAGGTGCTGTACGGCATCGACCTGGCGAAGAAGGACATCGCCAAGGCCAGCCGCGCGGTCGTCGTCGAGGGCTACACCGACGTCATGGCCTGCCACCTCGCCGGGGTCACCACCGCCATCGCCACCTGCGGCACCGCCTTCGGCAACGACCACATCAAGATCCTCCGCCGCCTCCTCATGGACAACGGCAGCGCCCGCGTCATCTTCACCTTCGACGGCGACTCGGCAGGACAGAAGGCCGCCCTGCGCGCTTTCGAGGACGACCAGAAGTTCGCCGCCGAGACCTACATCGCCATCGCCCCGGACGGCATGGACCCCTGCGACCTGCGGCTGGCCAAGGGCGACGACTCCGTACGCGACCTGGTCGAGCCGCGCACCCCGCTCTTCGAGTTCGCCCTGCGCCAGATCGTCGGCCGGTACGACCTGGAGACCCCGGCCGGGCGCGCCGCCGCCCTCGACGAGGCCGCCGCCGTCGTCGCCAAGATCAAGACGAGCAGCGTTCAGCGCGAGGTCGCCGTCCAGCTCGCCGGGTTCGTCGGCATCCTCGACCAGGAGTTCGTCGTCCACCGCGTCGCCCAGCTCGCCCGCTGGGCCCGCGACAAGGGCGGCGACCACGCGGAGCGCGGCGGCCGGCGCGGCGGGGCCCCGGGCATGCGCGGGGGAGCCCCGCAGCAGCCCGCGCCCGCCCCCGGCTTCTCCGGACCCGCGCTCAACCTCCGCAGCCCCGCCCACCGCACCGAACGCGAACTGCTCAAGCTCGCCCTCCAGAAACCCGCCCTGGTCTCCCCGGCCTTCGACGCGTACGGCGTGGACGAGTTCACCGCCCCGCCCTACGCCGCCGTGCGCCAGTGCATCGAGCAGGCGGGCGGCGCCGAGCAGGGCCTCGCCGACAACCGCGAGTATCTGGTCGCCGTCATGGACGCCGCCCCCGACAACACCGTCCGCAGTCTCGTCACCGAGCTCGCCGTCGAGGTCTTCATCGGCAAGACCATCGACGAGACGTACGCCGGCATGCAGCTCGTCCAGGTCCGGCTGCGCGCCGTGGACCGCCGCATCAACGACGTCCAGGGCAGCCTCGCCCGCCTCGGCAGCCACGTGGCGCCCCAGGACCTGGCCGCCGCCCAGAACGAGGTCTGGGTGCTCCAGCAGTACGCCCAGTCCCTGCGCGCCCACGGCGCCGCCGCGCTCTGAGCGGCCGCCGAGATCGCCCGCCGGCCGCTGAGCCCACCCGCGAGAGCCTCGGAGCCCGCCTGTCACCGGCCGCGGTAATCGTCCGGTGACGGAACGGAACCAGAAAGTCCCCGCACACCCCTCGTGACAGCCGTGTGTCGTACCCCACACTGGGGAATGTCTGAGTCATCGGAGCACACCGGCCCGCAGGAGAGCACCTCGGGGCCGGACAGACCTCCACCCCCGTCATCCGGCAGCGATCACCTGGAGGTCGCCCCCGTGCAGACCCGGACCGTGACGACCACGACCGAGACCATGGCGGCCATCCCGGCGCAGAACAGGTCCCTGCGCCACCCGGAGACCCCAGCCGGACCGCCCGGATACGCACCCGAGGCGGTCATGGTGGAAGCGACGCACCTCCCCGACCCTCCGGAGCCGCGGAACCGGGCGGACTCCGGCGGTCCCACCTCCGACCTGTTCCGGCAGTATCTGCGCGAGATCGGCCGCATCCCGCTGCTCACCGCGGCCGAGGAGGTCGAACTCGCCCGCCGCGTCGAGGCCGGGCTCTTCGCCGAGGAACGCCTCGCGGGCACCCCCGACCTCGACTCCCGCCTCGCCGGGGACCTGGACCGGCTGGTCGTGATGGGCCGCACGGCCAAACGCCGCCTCATCGAGGCCAACCTCCGCCTCGTCGTCTCCGTAGCCAAGCGCTACGTCGGCCGCGGGCTGACCATGCTCGACCTGGTCCAGGAGGGGAACCTCGGACTGATCCGGGCCGTGGAGAAGTTCGACTACGCCCGGGGCTACAAGTTCTCCACGTACGCGACCTGGTGGATCCGCCAGGCCATGTCCCGCGCGCTGGCCGACCAGGCCCGCACCATCCGCGTCCCGGTCCACGTCGTGGAACTGATCAACCGCGTGGTGCGCGTCCAGCGCCGGATGCTCCAGGAACGCGGCGTCGAGCCCACCGCCGAGGACGTCGCCGGTGAGCTCGACCTGACGCCCGAGCGGGTCACCGAAGTCCTCCGCCTGGCCCAGGAGCCCGTCTCTCTGCACGCCCCCGTCGGCGAGGAGGACGACGTCTCCTTCGGTGACCTCATCGAGGACGGCGACGCCGCCTCACCCGTCGAGTCCGCCGCCTTCCTGCTGCTGCGCGAACACCTGGAGGCGGTGCTCTCCACCCTCGGTGAACGCGAACGCAAGGTCGTCCAGCTGCGGTACGGCCTGGAGGACGGGCGGCCCCGCACCCTGGAGGAGATCGGCCGGATCTTCGGCGTGACGCGCGAACGCATCCGCCAGATCGAGTCCAAGACTCTCAGCAGGCTGCGGGACCACGCCTTCGCCGACCAACTCCGCGGCTACCTCGACTGATCCACGCGAGGGCCGTCAGTCCACCTCGGCCAGCGCCTCCGCGAACTGGGCGGCGTACAGCCGGGCGTAGGCGCCCTTGGCCGCCAACAGCCCCTCGTGCGTGCCCTGTTCGACGATCGAGCCGCTCTCCATCACCAGGATCACGTCCGCGTCCCGGATCGTGGAGAGCCGGTGCGCGATCACGAACGACGTACGCCCGTGGGCCAGGCGCGCCATCGCCTTCTGGATCAGCACCTCGGTCCGGGTGTCCACCGAGCTGGTCGCCTCGTCGAGGACCAGGATCACCGGGTCGGACAGGAACGCCCGCGCGATGGTGATCAGCTGCTTCTCGCCCGCGCTGACCCCGGAGCCGTCGTCGTCGATCACCGAGTCGTACCCGTCGGGCAGCGTCCGGATGAACCGGTCCGCGTGCGCCGCCCGGGCCGCCCCCTCGATCTCCTCCCGGGTGACCTCGCGCGAAGCGCCGTACGCGATGTTCTCCGCGATCGTCCCGCCGAACAGCCAGGTGTCCTGGAGCACCATGCCGATGGAGGACCGCAGGTCGTCCCGGGACATCTTCGCCACGTCGACCCCGTCGAGCGCGATCCGCCCGCCGGTCACCTCGTAGAACCGCATCAGCAGGTTGACCAGTGTCGTCTTGCCGGCCCCGGTCGGACCGACGATCGCGACCGTCTGCCCCGGCTCCACGCTCAGCGACAGATCCTCGATCAGGGGCTTCTCCGGGTCGTAGCGGAAGGCCACCTTCTCCAGCGAGACCCGACCCTCAAGACGCTCCGGACGCTCGCCGTGCTCCGGATCCGCGTCCTGCTCCTCGGCGTCCAGCAGCTCGAAGACCCGCTCCGCCGAAGCGATGCCGGACTGCACCAGATTGGCCATCGAGGCGACCTGCGTCAGCGGCATCGAGAACTGCCGCGAGTACTGGATGAACGCCTGCACGTCGCCGATCGACAGCGTGCCCGAGGCGACCCGGAGCCCGCCGACCACCGCGACCAGCACGTAGTTGATGTTCGAGATGAAGAACATCAGCGGCTGCATGAGCCCGCTGGCGAACTGGGCCTTGAACCCCGCCTCGTACAGCGCCTCGTTCTGCTCGGCGAAGTCCCGCGCGGACTCCTCCTGCCGGCCGAAGACCTTCACCAGGGTGTGCCCGGTGTACATCTCCTCGATGTGGGCGTTGAGCGTCCCCGTCACCCGCCACTGCCGCACGAACTGCGGCTGCGACCGCTTGCCGACCTGTGTCGCCACGACCACCGACAACGGGACCGTCACCAGCGCGACCAGAGCCAGCAGCGGCGAGATCCAGAACATCATGGCCAGCACGCCGACGATCGTCAGCAGGGAGTTGATGAGCTGCCCCATCGTCTGCTGGAGCGTCTGCGAGATGTTGTCGATGTCGTTCGTCGCCCGGCTCAGCACCTCACCGCGCTTGGCCCGGTCGAAGTACGACAGCGGCAGCCGCGCCAGCTTCGTCTGGAGGTCCTCGCGCAGCTGGAACACGATCCGGTTGATCACCCGGATCGACAGCCGCGTGGAGACCAGCATCAGCAGCCCGGCCCCCACATAGATCACCAGGGCCACCAGCAGGACGTTCCCCACCGCCCCGAAGTCGATGCCCTCGCCCGGAGTGAAGTCCACCCCCGAGAGCATGTCGGCCATGGAGCCGCTGCCCTTCTCCCGCAGCTCCTCGATCGCCTGCGCCTTCGTCGTGCCCTCGGGCATTCCGCGCCCGACCACACCGCCGAAGACCAGGTCGGTCGCCTCCCCGAGGATCTTCGGACCGGCCACCGACAGTGCGACGCTCACCGTCACGGCTGCCAGCATCAGCCACAGCGAGGACCTCTCCCGGCCGAACCGCCTCAGCAGCCGCTTGCCCGACCCCTTGAAGTCCATCGACCGGTCGGTGGGCGCACCCCCGGCCATCATCCGTCCGCCCGGACCGGCCATTACGCGGCCTCCGCTTCCGTCAGCTGGGAGAGCACGATCTCCCGGTACGTTTCGTTGCCGTCCATCAACTCGTGATGGGTGCCGGTCCCCACGACCCGGCCCTCGTCCAGCACCAGGATCCGGTCCGCGTCACGGATGGTGGACACGCGCTGCGCCACGATCACCACGGTCGCCCCGGCCGTCTCCCGTCCCAGCGCCGCCCGCAGCGCGGCGTCGGTCGCGTAGTCCAGCGCGGAGAACGAGTCGTCGAACAGATAGATCTCCGGGCGCTGCACCAGTGTCCGGGCGATGGCGAGCCGCTGCCGCTGACCGCCGGACACGTTGGTACCGCCCTGCGCGATCGGCGCGTGGAGCCCGTGCTCCAGCGCCTCGACGAACTCCTTGGCCTGTGCCACCTCCAGCGCGTGCCACAGCTCCTCGTCGGTGGCGTCCGGATTTCCGTACCGCAGGTTCGTCGCGACCGTCCCGGAGAAGAGGTACGGCTTCTGCGGCACCAGGGACACCGTCCTCGCCAGCAGCACCGGATCCAGCGTCCGCACGTCCTCGCCGTCGACCAGCACCTCGCCGTCCGTCACATCGAACAGCCGGGGCACGAGCCCGAGCAGCGTGGACTTCCCGCTCCCCGTCGACCCGATGACCGCGGTCGTCTCCCCGGGCCGGGCCACCAGCTCCACGGCCCGCAGCACCGGCTCCTCCGCGCCCGGGTAGCGGAACTCGGCGCCCCGCACCTCCAGATGCCCGTGCCGCCGCAGCTCGGTCACCGGAGCGACGGGCGGCACCACACTCGACTCGGTCCCGAGGACCTCCTCGACGCGCTCGGCGCACACCTCGGCGCGCGGCACCATCATGAACATGAACGTGGCCATCATCACGGCCGTCACGATCTGCATCAGATAGGCGAGGAACGCGGTCAGCGCACCGATCTGCATCCCGCCGCTGTCGATGCGGTGCGCGCCGAACCACACCACCGCGACCGACGACAGGTTGACCACCGTCATCACCGTCGGGAACATCAGCGCCATCAGCCGCCCGGTCGCCACCGACACATCGGTCAGGTCGCTGTTGGCGCCCCGGAACCGCTTCTCCTCGTACCCGTCACGGACGAAGGCGCGGATGACCCGGTTGCCGGTGATCTGCTCGCGCAGCACCCGGTTCACCGAGTCCAGCCGCTCCTGCATGGTGCGGAACAGCGGCCGCATCCTCTTCACGATCAGACCGACCGAGACGCCGAGCACCGGCACGACCGCCAGCAGCACCGCGGAGAGCGGCACGTCCTGCCCGAGCGCCATGATGATCCCGCCGACGCACATGATCGGGGCCGACACCATCAGGGTGAACGCCATCAGCACCAGCATCTGGATCTGCTGGACGTCGTTGGTGGTCCGGGTGATCAGCGAGGGCGCCCCGAAGCGCCCGAGCTCACGGGCCGAGAAGGACTGCACCCGGTCGAAGACGGCGGCCCGCACATCGCGCCCGAGGGCGGAGGCGGTCCGGGCCCCGTAGTACACGGCCCCCACGTTGCAGAGCACCTGGACGACACTGACGGCGATCATCAGACCGCCGAACTCCAGGATGTAGCCGGTGTCGCCCGTGACGACACCGTTGTCGATGATGTCGGCGTTCAGACTGGGCAGATACAGCGAGGCGCAGGTCTGGAGCAGCTGAAGGAACACCAGCAGCACGACGGGTTTCTTGTACGGGCCCAGATGGGCCCGCAGGAGTTTTATGAGCACGCGGGTCTCTCGGAATCGGCGGAAGGCAGCGGCCGCCCCAGTTTCGCGTACGCCGTACTCCGCGAGCGAACCCTTTTCGCCAAGCCCAGGTCAAACCTGGAGCACGCGGGGGCCCCCGCGCTCCGGCGTCACCGAGGCATGCCCTCGCCCGGGATCACTCCGGGCGCGCGCCGGGTGCGGGCGCCGGACGGGCCCGCACCGGGTGCGGGCGCGTACCGGACCGCCCGCGCCGGTTGCGCATCGGGTGCGACGCGTACGGGCCGGGCCCGCCTACGCCGGGTGCGCGCCGCCGAAGGCCCCGGGGTGGATCTGGTCCCGGGTCGCGGCGTACTGCTGACGCACCGCGCCGCCGACCGCCAGCTCGTCACCGGGCTCCAGCACCTGGGCCGCCGCACCCTGCCAGGCCGGGGGAGTGCGCGGGTCGAGGGAGCCCTGCGAGACCCCGAGCGCCCACGCCGCCTGACGGGCCGCGCCGATCGCCGCGTACTGGGCGGGCTGCGGCACCACGACCTGGGTGCCGAACACCGCCGGAGCCAGGGCCTGCACGGCGGGCAGCTCGGCGGCGGCGCCGAGCAGGAAGACGCGCCGCACCTCCACCCCCCGCCCCCGCAGTACGTCGAGGGCGTCGGCCAGCGAGCACAGCATCCCCTCGAACGCGGCCCGCGCCAGATGCTCCGGCTTCATCGACTCGCGCCGCAGCCCGCTCAGCGTGCCCGCGGTGTGCGGGAGCTGCGGGGTGCGCTCGCCCTCCAGATACGGCAGCAGCACCAGCCCGGAGGCCCCCGGCGTCGACTTCAGCGCCAGCGCGGACAGCTCCTCCAGCCCTTCCACGCCCAGCATCTCGGCGGTCCCGCGCAGCGCGCGCACGGCGTTGGAGAGGTGCACCACCGGCAGGTGCATCCCGGTGGCGTCGGCGAACGAGGTGATCATCCCGCTCGGGTCGGCGAGCGCCTCGTGGTGCACCGCCATCACGGACCCGGAGGCCCCCAGCGACACCACCGCGTCGCCCACCGCGACCCCGAGCCCGAAGGCCGCGGCCATGGTCTCGCCGGTGCCCGCGGAGATCAGCAGCCCTTCCGGGGTCATCCCGGCGGAGTCGGCGGGGCCGAGCACCTCGGGCAGCCCGGCGGAGTGGCCGAGGGCCAGCTCGACCAGATCGGACCGGTAGGCGGCGGACCCGGCCGACCAGTAGCCGGTGCCCGAGGCCGCGCCCCGGTCCGTGGTCCGCCGGGCGGGCCGGCCCAGCAGCTGCCACACGAGCCAGTCGTGCGGCTGGAGCACGGCGGCCACCCGCTGGGCGTTCTCCGGCTCGGTCCGCGCCAGCCAGCGCAGCTTCGCCACCGGCTGCGCGGCCCCCGGCACGGCCCCGACGGCCTCCGCCCAGGCCCCCCGCCCGCCGAGCGCGTCGACGAGATCGGCCGCGGCGACCTGCGCCCGCCGGTCGTTGCCGAGGAGAGCGGGACGCACGAGGTTGCCCTGCTGGTCCAGCGGGACGAGCCCGTGCTGCTGCGCGGAGACCCCGATGGCCTGTACGCCTTCGAGCAGCCCACCGGCGGCCGCCTCGCCGAGCGAGAGCAGCCAGGCCTGCGGATCGACCTCGGTGGCCTTGGCCTCGACCGGATGGGCGGCGTACCCCTCCCGGAGCACGGCGCCCGAGTCCGTGTCGCAGACGACGATGTGAGTGAAGGCGGAAGAACTGTCCAACCCCGCGACTATGCCCATGGGGTGATTCTGCCGCACCCCGCGAGTTTCCCGTAACCGCCGCCGTGACGCGACGAGGTCCGGAACCTAGGTATTGGTGGTCCCCCAGTCGTCCTCGAAGCCGTTCTGACTGCTGCGGTCCCGCAGCGACCGGACCCGCTCGGCGACGGAGGCGGGCACCTTGTCCCCGACCTTGTCGCTGACCGAGTGGTACGCCTTGCCCGCGAAGTCCCGTCCGCTGTGCGCGGCGCTCTCGGCGGCGTTGCGCACGGCGGGGTTCTCCGTGAACTGCCGGGCCGACTTCTTCAACTGCTCGTAACGCTCGCGCCCGGCTCGCGTGCCGAGCACGTAACCGAGGGCCACTCCGGCGATGAACGTGAGCCGGTACCGCATGGCTGCCACCCTTCCTACGCTTGCCTACGCTTGGTGCGACGTGTGCAGCCCGCCTACCCGCGACCACCCGAGATCACCCCGGGCGATACCGATTGGCGGAGCACCCCCCTGCTTGCGCTAATGTATGTGTCGCAGCGAACGCGCGCCGCCCGGCAGCCGCCAGGCAGGTACGATTTCGCAGCGACGCAGCAATCCCCTGTAGCTCAATTGGCAGAGCAGCCGGCTGTTAACCGGCAGGTTACTGGTTCGAGTCCAGTCGGGGGAGCGCGATCCCCTGTAGCTCAATTGGCAGAGCATTCGGCTGTTAACCGGAGGGTTACTGGTTCGAGTCCAGTCGGGGGAGCGGAACGGAAGAGGGCCCTTCGGGGTCCTTTTTCGCGTGCCCGGCCGATGCCTCCCCGGGGCCCCGGAGGCCCCGGGGAGTGACTCTTTCGGGTCTCCTTGATCTCGCCTGCAACCGGGCAGCACGCAGCGCCGTCTCAAGATCAGGTGAAGTCGGCCATTCGAAGCGAGAGATCGTATGACCGGCTATGCTGCGGCAGACGGTGCGCACACTTGTACGCGCCACGCCGAAACGGGGCGGTAGCTCAGCCGGTTAGAGCAGCGGACTCATAATCCGTCGGCCGTGGGTTCGAGTCCCACCCGCCCCACACATGTGGTTGCTGGCAGGAACGTTCCTACCTGCATCGAAGCGCCCCAACTGGTTTAGACCAGGGTGGGGCGCTTCGGCGTTTCAGGGCTCCTGCGTGAGCGGTGCGTGAGCGGCCGTGTCAGATACCCCCGAACGGCGGGCGCGGGGGACGACCGACTCGGCCTTCCTCGCCACCTCCTGGTCGACCTGAGGCAGCAGGCTCGTGTACGTGTCGCCGGCCAGCTGGATCGTCCCGTGCCGCAGCGTCTCCTTGATCGCGTGCAGGTCCCCGCCGCCCGCGTGGATCAGCGTCGCCGCCACGTGCCGCAAGTCCCGCAGATTGATCGGCGGCAGGTCCGCCTCACGGGTGAGCCGGCGGAAGACGTCCGACACCTTCTCCGGGTGCAGCCACGTCCCGTCCTCCTGGACGAACACCTTCCCGGTGTCCGTCCACGGCAGCCGCTTCTCCTCGCACACCGCCCGCTCCAGGGCCTGGCGCTCCCGGTGCTCGCGCAACGTCTCCACCATGGCGGGCCCGAGGGCGATGACGGCCTGGCTGTCCTCCGTCTTCGGGAGGCTCTCCACCGGAGTCCACCCGTCCTGAATGATCGTCTTCGAGACGCGCAGAGTGCCGTGCGCCAGGTCGATGTCGGGCCATGCCTGCCCGACCGCCTCGCCGCGGCGCAGCCCCCGGAACGCGATCAGGCAGAACAGGGCGTACAGCCGGTCCTGCTCGGCATGGTCGAGGAACTCGCCGACCTGTACGGGCGTCCACACCATCACCCCTGACGGCTTCTCACCCGTGGCCCGCCACCGCTCGACGTGCTCGGCCGTCCACAGCAGCGCCTTCGGCCGCTTCCCCGACGCCAGCTCCACGTGCGAGGCCGGGTTGAACGTCAGCATCTGGTTCGAGATCGCCGTGTTCAGTGCGGAGCGGAGCGTCGCCCGGATCCGCTGCTGCGTCGCCGGCCCCGTGACCCGGCGGTACGGGGGCATCGCGGCGAGCTTCTCCCGCTCGGCGGCCAGGCGCGCGGTCTCCGACTCCGGCGGCCGGGACCTCTTCCCCCACGTCGCCCGGCGCTCCTGCTCGCGCCGCTCCTCGTTCTCCGCCTCGATCGCCTCGTTGTTGTCGTTGATCGCGTCGAACAGCTCGACCAGGTGGCCGACGTTCAGCCGGTCCAGCTGGAGGTGCCCGATGCGGGGGCGCAGGTGAACCCGTATGTGGGAGGCGTACCCGGTGAGGGTCGTCTTCCGTCGGCGCTTCGCCTCCAGCCACTCGTCGAGCCAGTCGCCGACGGTGAGGCGGCTGGTGAGGGACTGCCCGGCACGGAAGCGGCGCCGGGTCTGCTCCAGGTCGGGCAGCGGCGCCTTCTTGTCCTTGCTGACGTTCTCCAGCAGGTCCCCGATGCGGACCTGGCCGTCGGCGTCGTCACCGTCGGGGAGATCGAGGAGGGCACGGACCCGGTCGAGGTCCTCCTGCGCCTTCTTCGCTGTCTCGTACCCGGAGCGGGAGAACGACCGGCGGGTTCCGTCGCCGCGGGCGGGCAGCTCCTGGCGTACCGCGTAGACCCCGTGCCGGCGCGACGACAGCTGCGGGCACGTCTTGCCGAGGGCCTTGCCGTCGTCGTCGCGGCAGTAGCAACGGCGGTACGTCGAACCCTTCATGGGTCACATCCCATCTGCGCTGCTTGAGTACTCCCGATCATATAGATCGACCAGGCCGTCACGGTCGAGCGAAAGGTATTCAGCTAGGACGCGGATCGTGCCGCGCACGTAAACGTCAGACTTCGGATTGCCCGCAGGCCTCCAGCTGAAATCCTCGGCTTCAATCGCCTTGATGACCTCGGGCCTGATCCTGGTAGCGACGGATAGCTCCTCGATACTCAGCTTCAGCTCATGTCGGCGATTTCGCATAGCTGAGCCAATGGAGGCTTGCGCTGCTTCCAGTTGCTGGAGTCGCAACTGTGCCATGTGAAGCTCGGTTCGCGCCACGGCCGTTCGCTCTTCGATCTGTCTGCGTTCCATCGAAGCTGCTGCGGCTAGATGTTGTGCCTGTTCAGCCCGCTGCTTGGCATCTTCCTCGGCCAGAGACGCCTTGTAACCTTGTGCAACTAGGGCGACCACCATCTGCTCAAAAGCGCGAATGCGGGACTTCAGCTCTTCTGCCTTCAGTGGTGGGTTTCGATAGGGCTCTCTCTTTCTTACGTCTTCGGAGGACATGAGCTCAATCACTGAGGTCTCTAGCGCGCGGGCGATTGCCTCCGCTTCGGAGAACTTCAGCGATCTGTGTCCGGACTCCAATTTGGCAACCGTCTGCTGATATAGCGGCACCCCTAGAGTGTTGGCGCGCTGCGCCAAGTCCCCTTGCGACAGGCCCATCTCAATCCGCCGAGTCCGAACGCGACGGAGGAACAGCTTCTCCGCCTCCTCGGGGGCCGGAATCGGCACCGACTCCTCATCAGTACCCAACGCAATCAACACCTTTCATGCAAGGCACGCTACACGCTGGCGTTGTGTGTTGCCAGTACGCCGTCATCGGGTACATACTCATGGTGTCCAGCCCGCTTACAGCATGAGGGGGTTGAGCGGTGTCCATGCTGCTCACTAACGGCGGAAGCGAATACCTGACCACGGCCGATGTGGCCGCCAGGTACCGCACGGCCGCCAGCACAGTCCGCTACTGGCGACACATCGGCTACGGCCCGAAGGGCGTCAAGGTCGGACGCCGCATCCTCTACTCCCAGGCCGAGATCGAGCGCTTTGAGCTCGCCCTCGCCGACGAGCAGACCAAGAAGTCCGCATGACGGCCGGCCTCTCGGTCGCCGAGATCCTCGACCTGCCCGCGCTCGTCCCCTTGTGGCCGACCGTAGGCCGTGCCCTTGGGCTCGCAGAATCTACGACCTACCAACTGGCCGCCGAGAACCGGCTCCCCAGCGACCTGGAGGTCATCCGCCTCGGCCGACGCCGAGTCGTGCGGACCGTCGACCTCCACCGATTCCTCGGGCTCCTGCCCGGAAACAGCGAAAGCGCCGCAGCGGTAACTGCGACGCCTTCGAGCGAACGCCCCACCCCGACCGCGTGAACAGTAGAGAGGCAACGTCCATGAACATCTTGTCACAGCCCACCGACACCCGACAGGCGACGCCCGGACAGGCGGAACCGGCCATCACCCGGACCACCGCGACCGTCGCCCAGATCATGGGGCTGACCCTCGACCAGGTCCTCACCGGCCTGGACATCCGGGTCATCGAGTCGTCGATCACCGACACCAACTTCTACGGCGGCGTCCACATCGGCAACGGCGGGAAGATCACCATCCTCACCTCGCCCGGCCGGGACCCGCGCGTCACCGACACCCTCGTCCGCTTCCTCATCGCCAAGACCTTCGACCTCGACGTCGCTGACCTCCCCGCCCCCTTTGGCGTCGAGTACACCGACATCACCGAGCAGGCCCGCAACGCCTGGGTCAAGGCGGTCAGCGCATGACCGGCACCCAGGCCTGCATGGCCTACCCCTGGTGCGCCGAGACCGGGCAGCACGCGGTGCACGCCTCCGACTACGCCGTCCCCGTCATGTGCGACGGCGACGGCGACTGGGTCCTCCCCGCCAACCTCATGGCCGTCGACGGTGCCGTGTTCGTCGGATGGCTCGGCGAAGACCACACCCCCGCCCGCGCCCGGTCGCGGATCGCCGAGCTCCGCCGTCACCTTGACGCCATCGAGCGGCTGGCCTGCACCGCAGAGAAGGCGGCCCGCCCGTGACCGAGACCAACACCGTGGCGGCCCAGGACTCCCTGGGCAGCCCGGCCCCGGGCTGCCGCATCCCCGGCTGCGACGGCCACTGGCACTACGACGACACCTGCTCCGTCGAGATCGGCGAACTCGCCTTCGACGACGGCGACGCCATGCCCGTCGAGTACGTCGCGATCACCGGACACCAGCCGTACATCGTCGCCTACGGCTACGAGCACCACAGCGTGAACCTGCGCCGCCACATGACCCGCCCCGAGCAGGTCCGCGACTTCGCTCAGCAGCTCCGCGACCTCGCCGACCGGCTCGACACCGCCGCCGGCCACCTCGCAGGAGGCCAGTCATGAGCGCTCCCGCCCGCCACGTAGTCGCCTGCCTGTTCGTCGACTTCGGCGACGAGGGCCAGCCGCCGCGCGCCAAGTACGAATGCGCCCGCTGCCAGACCACCGAAGGCCCCGTCCACGGGCCCGAACAGGTCGCCGCGTTCGTCGCCAACGTCAAGACCGCACACAACGCCCGCTGCAAGGAGATCCACCCGTGACCAACGCGCAGATCCCCGACCAGCGGGGCGACGTCCGGGAGTACGACGACGCCGGGCTGTGCGTGATCCCCGTTCGGGCCGACGGCAGCAAGGCCGCCGCCGTGCGCAGCTGGACCCCGTACAAGGTCAACCGCTCCACCCCGGCCGAGCACGACCAGTGGTTCCCCCCGGGCGGAACGAACGGAGTGGCCGTTGTCTACGGCGCCGTCTCCGGCAACGTCGAGATGATCGAGTTCGAGGGCCACGCCATCGCGGACGGCCTCCTCGAGGAAGTCACCGAGATCATGGAGGCGTCCGGGCTCGGAGAGGAATGGCGGGCCATCCTCACTGGCTGGGTAACCGAGTCGCCCGGCGGAGGTGGCCGCCACTTCCGGGCCCGCATTGACGGGGCCCCCGTGGGCGGGAACCGAAAGCTGGCCAGCCGCCCGGCGCGCGAGGACGAGCTCACCCCGGAGGAGCGGCAGAAGCTTGCCGAGAACCCCAAGGCGAAGATCGTCCGCGTCCAGATTGAAACCCGCGGCGAAGGCGGCTACGGGCTAGTCGAACCGTCCTGCGGCAGCGTCCACCCCACCGGACGCCCCTACCGTCGTGTCGAGGGCGGCCCCAGCAGCATCCCCACCATCGACAGCGAAGCCATGGACGCCATCCATGAGATCTGCCGCATGGTCGACAGCCTCCCGGTAGTCGAAAAGGCGAAAACCGCCCCCCGCCCGAAGCGGGAGCTGCCCGACGGATTCGTCCGCGCCGGCGACGACTTCGAGAACCGCACCGACTGGGAACAGATCATCGGTTCGGACTTCGACCTCCTCTTCACCCGAGGGGCGACCACCTACTGGCGACGCAAGGGCAAGACCCGCGGAATCTCCGCAACGACCGGGCACGCCGCCGACCGCGACCGCCTGTTCGTCTTCAGTACCTCCACCACCTTCGAGTCGTGGACGCCCTACGACAAGTTCGCCGCCTACACCCACCTCACCCAGGGCGACACCAGCGGCCCGGCGTTCAAGCGGGCCGCCGAAGAACTCCGCAACCGCGGCTACGGAACCCAGCGTCGGCTCGTCACCGCACCCGTACCGGGCCCCCGGCCCTTCAGCGACGGATCCTCCGCCCTCGAACCGGCCATCGAGCACCACGCCGCCGAAGACGAGCACGGCCGCCCCGACCTCCGCGTTGTCTCCAGCACGGCCAAGCTCGACGTCACCAACGAGGCCGACGCCATCGACGGCGTGCTCGCCATCATGGCCAGCGAGCAACTGCCCGGCCTGTACAAGCGGTCCGGCGGACCCTGCTGGGTGTACGAGGACGACCAGGGCAACCCCCTCGTCAAGCAACTGGCGAGCGAGAACCTCCGGGCCTATCTCGCCGAGCACCTCGTCACCTACCAGATGGTGAGGAACCCGCTGACGGAGACGCTTGACGAAGTGCGCGAGCTCCTCATGCCGAAGACCTGCAGCACGATCCTCGGCCGGAAGGACTGGCCGCTGCTCCCGCTGCGAGGCATCATCACGTCCCCGGTCGTCCGCCCCGACGGGTCACTGATTCAGGCGACCGAGTACGACAAGGCCACCGGCCTCTACATGCACCCCAAGGTGCCGCTCCGCAGACTCCAGCCGCAGGTGAGCGAGGAGTCCGTGACTCGGGCCAAGGACATCGTCCTCGGGCAGATGCTCGCCGACTTCCCCTTCGTTGACGACTCCGACCGGGCCCAATACCTCGGCGCGCTGCTCTCGCCGATCATCCGGCACTACGTACCGGGCCCGACCCCGCTGGTCGTCATCACCGGCACATCGCAGGCCTCCGGCAAGACGCTCCTCAAAGACGTCTTCGGTCGGCTGTACGGGCTCGCCGAAACCCCCTGGGCGGAGAACGACGCCGAACTCCGTAAAGCCATCACGGCGAAAATGTGGGACTGCGGCGACCCCGTGATCGCCATGGACAACCTGCCCAACGGGCACATCATCAAGAGCCCCATCCTGTCGTCGCTCGTCACCAGCGCGGTATGGAGCGACCGGCTCCTCGGCAGCAGCAGCAGCGTCAGCATGCCCAACGACAGGCTGTGGGTCCTCACGGGCAACAACCTGCGCACCGGCGGGGACAACGCGAGGCGAACCCTGTGGGTCCGCCTCGACCCCGACTGCCCCAACCCCGACCAGCGCGACAACTTCACCGTCGGCGACCTGCGGATCTGGCTCGAAGAGAACGCCTCCACCATCGTCGCCGCACTCGTCACCATGGTCCGCGGCTGGCTCGCCGCGGGCGCCAAGACCATCAACACCCGCATGGGCGACTACTCGCGATGGGCCTCCGTCATCGCCGGGATCCTCGACTACCTCCAGGTGCCTGGCTGGCTCGCCAACCGAGGCCAGGCCAACGCCGCCCTGGACGACGAGGCGCAGGAGTGGGCCGCGTTCCTCACGGACTGGCACGCCTCGATCGGAACCAGGGCCGTCACGGTGAAGGAGCTCCTCGGCCTCAAGGAGACCGTGCCCCAGCTTCACAACGGGGACCTGCCGTCAGGAAAGCAGCTCGGGCACTGGCTCAAGGCCCGGCAGGGCCGCTACTTCGAGGACCTCAAGGTCGTCCTGGTCTACGACAGCCACCGGAAGCAGAACACGTGGCGGGTCGAGCAGCACGTCAGGGAGGACACCGCGGGGGCGGAGCGGTGACCGCCGCGCGGAGAACCCCGCAAGCTGCGGGGTTTACCCGCAACGCCGAAACCGGCTCTGACCTGCGCGTATACGGGGTTGCGGGGAATTGCGGGGAGTGGCGCTACCTCACCCATATAGGGGACGCGAAACACACACCATGCGCAACGCAGAACGCAATGCGTCACATCAAAAATCACCGGTCTCCATATGTATGGCCTGCTCTCACATTCCGGAGAACCCCGCAAACCCCGCAACCACCCAGCTCAGGACCCCTTCTCTGCGTCCGCAACATCCCCGCAGTCATCCCCGCAGCATCCCCGCAAACCCCGCCACTGCCGATCCGAGGTGACCGCCATGTCTGAACTGCCCGAAACGTTCAAGCCCCGGCCCTACCAGGCGGCGGCCATCCAGGCCCTCATCGACGGCTGGAAGAACACCCACACCCGCCTCGCCGTCGTCCTTCCCACCGGGGCCGGCAAGACCGTCGTGTTCTCCAACCTCATCCGCGCCCGCCTCGCGACCCTGGCCGCAGCAGGTGAACGCGCCCTCGTCATTGCCCACCGCGAGGAGCTCCTCCTCCAGGCCGCCGAGAAGATCCGCGCCGTCTGCCCGGACCTCAAGGTCGGCATCGTCAAGGCCGAGAAGGACGAGCACCACGACGTCGACGTCATCGTTGCCAGCATCCAGACCCTGGCCGTCGAACGGCGCCGACAGGCCATCGGCCGCATCGGGCTGATCATCGTGGACGAGTGCCACCACGCCGCTGCCGACAGCTACCAGGAAGTCCTGGAGCACTTCGGCGCCTGGCGCGGCGTGCCTACCGCAGGCTTCACCGCCACGATGACTCGCTCCGACGGAGGGCTCGCCGACGTCTGGCACGAGGTGGCCTACACCCTGGACATCCTCGACATGATCAGTGACGGCTACCTGTGCAACGTCCGGGGGAAGCGCGTCACCGTCGACGGACTGAACCTCGACGACGTGAAGACCCGCAACGGCGACCTTCAGGAAGGGCAGCTCGGTCAGGCCCTCGAAGACTCCGGGGCGGCCAAGGTCATAGCCGAGGCCTACCTGGAGCACGCGGCCGACCGCCCGGGTGTCGTCTTCACCCCGACGGTCGCCACTGCGCAGACGGTGGCCGACGCGTTCAACGCCGCCGGGATCAGGGCCGCGGCAGTGTGGGGCGACATGCCGCGCGAGGAGCGGGCGAAGACGCTGGACGACTACAAGTCCGGCAACCTCCAGGTTCTTACGAACTGCATGGTCCTCACGGAAGGCTTCGACGCCCCGCACACCTCCTGCATCGTCATCGCCCGGCCCACCAAGTCCGCCGGCCTCTACTGCCAGATGGTCGGCCGCGGCCTCCGTCTCCACGAGGGCAAACGTGACGCCCTGGTCCTCGACGTCATGGGGGCCTCGACCCGGCACAAACTGGCGTCCATCGTCGACCTCACCGGCCGGGACCTTGCGGCCCTGAAGGACGACCAGTCGCTCCTCGATGCCGCCGAGGACGCCGTCCGCGAGCAGGAAGCGAAGGAGAAGCGGGCGGCTCTGGCCAAGCTGGAGTTCGAGGACATCGATCTGTTCAACAACTCCAAGGCCCGATGGCTGCGTACCGAGTCTGGCGCGTGGTTCATCCCGCTGGGCAACGACATGTTCCTCTTCCTGGTCCGCGACGAGGCCGGGCTGTATCGGGTCCGGCGGTGGGATGCCGGGCTCGGCATCAGGCCGCCGGACCCGGACCCGGCCTGGCCGCTGTCCGAGGCGATGGCGTGGACCGAGATTCACGCCCGCCGCCTGGCGCCTGCGCTGATGTCGCGGTCCGCCCGCTGGCGCAACAGTGCCCCGAGCCCCAAGCAGCTGGCGTTCTGCCGTCACCAGGGCATCAGGGTGCCGCGCGGCAGCACCGCAGGTGACGTGTCCGACCTCCAGGCCATCCGCAACGTCTCCGCAGTCCTCTCCCGCGCCACTGCCGTACCGGTCGCAGCGTGAACAGCCGGCCGGGCCCACTGCCGCCGGGTCCGGCCCCTCGCGAACAGAAGGAGGAAGCCATGACCGACACGGTCACGGTTGCCCGCCCGCTCGTCATCGGACTCGACCTCTCTCTCACCTGCACCGGTGTCGCCGGCGAAGGCTGGGCCGACTACATCCGCCCGAAGACCCTCCGGGGTCACCCCCGGCTCAATCACCTCGTCGACGAGGTCGCCTCCTTCATTAAGAAGGCCGACCTCGTCGTCATCGAAGGCCCGTCGTTCGGCGGGGGCGTCGCCCACCGGCACGAGGACCTGGCCGGGCTCCGCGTCATGGTCCGCCACGCCTGCTGGCGCCGCAGCATCCCCTACGCCCTGGTCCCGCCGTCCTGCCGGGCCCTGTACGCCGCCGGAAAAGGCTCCGCCCCCAAGGGGCAGGTGCGGGACGAGATAGCGGCCCGGTACGGCATCGAGCTCGACGGCGTCGGCCGCTACGACATGGCCGACGCCTACACCCTCCTCGCGATGGGCCTGCACCACCTCGGGACCCCCCTCGCCGACGTCCCGGAGAAGAACGCCACCGGCCTCACCGGGTGCCAGTGGCCCGACATGGAAGGACTCGCGGCATGAACATCACGACCGCCCTGATCTTGGGCCTGGAGGTCGGCATCCTCGTGTTCTGTGCGGCGGTCGAGATCGGCTGGAGGCGGGCCGACCGGAAGGGCTGGGCCGCCTCCAGGCGGGCGCTGCGGGAGACGGCCGGGGACGGGTTCTACATGCAGTTCCTGGCCTACCGGCTGGGTCACCGGGTCGATGTGCCGCTGCGGTTCGAGCGGCCTGCGTACACCAGCAGCCGGACGTGGGGGGACGCGTGAACACCGACGACGAGAAGGGTCTCGCTACTACCGAAACCCTTGAGGGCGAGCAGAAGGGTCAGCAGATCGTGCGGCCCCCTGCCGACTACGACCCGGAGGGTACTCAGATCGCGAGTACCCCTGGGGGCGGCGTGATGGTGCGCCTGCCGGAGATCACCCACCTCGACGTGGAGCCGTGGTCGGTCGAGATCGGCCTTACCCTGGAGCGCCTGGTCCAGCTGCGCGACACGATCGACAACCACCTGCGTGACACAGGCGGTCCGGCCAACCGTGTCGGTATCGACACGGTTGCGCCCCCCTGCGAGGGGGCCGCAACCGGCAGTCGTGTCGGTATCGACACGACTGGAGCCAACGGAGGGACAGCCCGTCCCCCTGTCGTGGGGCTGCAGCCCACAACCTTGGGGCAGCCGCCCACGGTCGCGGGGCCCTTCGGTGGCCCCGCGACCGACAGCGTTCCTTCAGACAACTCAGTCGCGGCACCCCCGAAGGGTGCCGCAAACGACAGGGGCCCTTCGAGGACCCCAGTTGTGGGCGAGAGGCCCACAACTCCCCTGCGGGAGCGGCTGCGCCTGGCGTTGCGCCGCCACATCGACCCGGACGACGACACCATGCCCGAACTGTGGCGCGGCGGTTTCATCTGGGTCGACACCGACGAAGTCCTCGACAACCTCATCAAGGCGCTCGATAGCCCCGACCCCACCGAGGCCATCGCCAGGGTGTCCGCCGCCGTGGACACCCCGTCCGGCCCGCCGGAAGAACCCACCAGCGAGTACGACATCGGCTGGGACACCGCCATGGACCTGGTCAGAGCCGCCATCGAGGAGCAGCCGTGAACGTGTGCCTGCTGTGCGACCAGCCCGACGAGACCGGCAGCATGCTCTGCCCCGGCTGCACCAAGTCCACTCGAGTCCGCCTGGAGGGCCTGCCCGTCCTGTACCGCGGGCTCGGCGCGCTGCTCGCCCCGGCCGGCGGCGTCGGCCAGGGCCGCACGGGGAAGGGCGGCCCGGCACCGATCCCTGTCTCGCTCGACGTCCTCGACGTTCGCGGGCCCGGCGGCATGGCCGGGCTGCTGGAGTCCTGGGTCGACGCCGTCCGGCACGACCGCGGCCGCCCCGAGCCCGCGCACACCGGGAGCCCCGAGGGCCGGGTCGACCGGGCGTGCGGTGAGCTGTTGGGCCACATGCCGTGGATCGCCGTGTCGTGGCCGGAGGCTGGCGAGTTCGCCGGAGAGATCCGGGAGCTGGCCCGGTCGGTGGCGTCGATGATACGGCCGCCCGCCCCGGACCGCGGGGCCCGCATCGGGAACTGTCCGGCGGTCGATCCGTCGGGCGCCCTGTGCGGCGCGGTGCTGCGTCTGGCGGCCGGGGAGAAGGCGGTGCGGTGCGAGTGGTGCGGTACTGCCTACCCGCCCTACGTGTGGGCGCAGTTGAAGTCGTGGATCGACGAGGACACGAAGGCCCGAAGTGCGGCCTGACGCTCGACTATCACGCACCTACGTGATAGCGTCTGCCTCATGAACACGAAGCCCTGGCGGCTACGGGTTCGCGAGGAGGACGAGCTGCTGGAACAGCTCCGAGCCCAGACATCCGCAGCAGCCGAACGACGCGCGGCCGCCTTCGCTGAAGGAGTCGCAGAGCTGGGCTCGGTCTACAAGGTCGCCAAGGCGCTGGATAAGCCCTGGACGACCGTGGACCAGGCAATCAAGAAGCACGGGCTGGCCAAGCCGCGCCCCGGCACAACTCCATAACGCAGAGCGGGAGCCGGCCAACAGCTCCCCCCGGTGCTGGAACACCGGAGGGGCGCGCGCGTCGACCGACTCCCTGACGCACCGGGGCGTATCAGCGCCCCGGCACTTGCCCATCAACGAGATCGGACCTCGTCATGGACCACGGGAATCTTCCCATGCCCGCGGCTACCACCGCGATCAGCCCCATCGACCTGTTCACCGCCGCGTACCACCAGTACCGGCCCATGGTCCGCAACACCATCCTCGGCCGCCTCACCCAGTACGGGGCCCCCGACACCCACCTCGCCGAAGACCTCACCCAGAACACGTTCCTCGCCCTCCTCCGGTACGGCGACCGCATCACCGAGGTCCGCAACATCGGCGGCCTCCTCCGCGTCATGGCCCGGCAGTCCGTCAGCCACCACTACCGGCTCAAGCGGAACCAGTGCGAGAAGCCCGCCGACACCGGCAGCTGGCAGTACGCCAACCGCAACCTCGGCCCCACCGCCGCCGGCTACTACACCACCGCCGCGACCGGCAGCGCCGCCCCGGCCGCCCCCCGCCGCCTGGTCGCCGTCGGCACCATCACCCGCCACGGCGGCCGCACCACCACGGTGCGCGCCACCGAGGCCGGCGTCACCGGCACCATCACCAACGTCTGCCCCACGTGCCGCCTGATCTTCGAGGCCTGCACCTGCACCGGCGGTGCCCAGTGACGACCGACGCCTTCGACACCGCGCTCCGCCAGCTCCTCACCGAGCCGTCCCGCGCCCACCAGATCCTCACCGCCGTCGCCAGCGCCCTCCAGTCCGAGGACCCGTTCGAGCCGCTCACCCTCGACACGGTCAACGACTACCTGCGCGGCACCGCCCTCGTCCTCACCGACGGCCTGCCCGCCGTCATCGCCGACGACGCCATCCAGCACGCCGCCCGTGCACTCCCCAGCATCTACGACCGGGAGACCGCCGACGCCTACGCGCTGCGCCTCCTCCACATCGCGAGGGGCATCTGATGAGCGACACCACCAACGACGTCCGGGCCCTCCTCGACGCGGTACTCGACGCGATCGACATTCCCTACCCGGCCACCATCGATGACGACAACGCCTACCGGGCTGTCCTCGACCGCCGCCTCAGCCTGGCCGTCATGGTCGCCCGCGCCGCCCTGGCGGAAGAGCCGGACAGCGTCGCCTGGAACGCCGACTACCTCCGCAGGAAGCTCGCCGAGCACCCGCCCACCGGCTACCGCGCCTACCAGAGCACGGAGGCCGGCCGATGAGCACCGACCGCCCCATCGTGGCCCCCGAGCCCCGCAGGAACGCGGACGGCACGACCAGCGTGCTGACGCTGGACGCCGGAATCGTGCGGGTCGCCTGCCCCACGTGGTGCTTCGTCGAGCACGGATACAGCGTGCCGCCGGCGAAAGCGGAGATCACCCACCGCAGCGAACCCGTCTGGGCGTTGGCCGACACCCCCGAGCACGGGCCGACCAGCCTCGTCGAGGTCTCCCTCGTCCAGCGGCCGTACAGCGACCGCCCGCAGGTGTTCCTCGGTGTCCAGACGGACGACGGGTTCCTGGAGGTCGGCCCGACGGGTGCACACCGGATCGCCACCGCCCTCCGGGACCAGGCCCACCACATCGACCTCATGGCCGGCCACCTGGTCAAGCTCAAGGCCGGTGAGGGCCAGTGACCGCCACGCTCACCAAGGGGCAGGTCATCATCCTGTCCGCCGCCGCCCTGCCCATGGTCGCCGTCGGCGGCCTCGGCGGCTGGGGCACCTACAGCAACATCGTCGCCGAGTTCGACCGGGCCGCCACCGCCATCGGCGTCGTCGCCGCCGGCGAAGGCGTCACCCTCGTCCTCGCCCTCGTCATGGTCGGCGTCACCATGCTCGGCCAGGCCGCCCCCGCCCCCGTCCGCCTCGGCCTGTGGGTCACCCCCATCGGGGCCGGGCTCACCGGGGTGGCCGTCGCCGACGGCTACACCGAGGCCGTCGTCTACGGCATGACACCCCTGGCCATGTCCGCCGCCGCCGAAGGGCTCGGCTTCCTCGCCCGCCGGATCGTCGTCTACACCACCGGCACCGACATGGAAGCCCAGCGCCACAACGCGGCCACCATGCAGCGCCTGGCCTACCACCAGGCCCGTGCGGCGAAGCACCCCGACAAGCGGGTCAAGAAGCGGTCCGAACGCGCCTCGTGGCGTCTGGCCCGCCGCGTCGGCCACGGTGACGCCCAGCTCGGATCCAGCCTCGTCGACGTCCAGCGGGAGCAGCTGACCCGCGGGGCCGGCGCAGCTCTCGCCGACATGTACGCCCTCCCGGCATCCGCCTCCGTAACGCAGGCGGATGCCCCGGTGAAGCACTCGGCCACCGAGGTCTTGCGGCGCCGCTTCGCCGAGATGGACCCGGCCGACGCCATCCGCATCGCCCATGATGCGCACCCTGATACGCCCCCCGCCGAGCTCGCCTCGATGCTCATCACCTACGGCGTCATCGTCGACGCCGTCCAGGTCGCCCTCGTCCTCCACGGCCAGCCCGACGAGGTCACCGTCGACCGCGACGATACGGATGATGCGGCCCCTGATACGCCCACTGATACGGGTGATGCGCCGCAGGTCACCGGGCGTCCCGCCCTCACCAAGGCACAGGCCATCCTCGAAGCCGCCGCCGTGCTCGGCCCCGCCTTCAAGGCCGCCGACGTCGTCGACCGCGTGAGGCGTATCAACCGCATCAGCGTGAAGCCCGACTACGTCCGCACCGTCCTCAGCCGCGAGAAGAAGGCCGAGCCGGACGCCGACGACCGCCCCATGGAAGGCGGCTACGCGTGATCGCCTACGCCCTCGGCTGGGGCCTCATCGCGTACATCGTCATCCGCGTCCCCGCCGCGCTCCTCCGCAGTGACCGGCTCGCCATCTGGGCGATCTACGCCGCGTCCGCCACCACCATCGCCAAGTTCCTCGGCCTCTGAAAGGCACCCCTGATGCGCACCAGCCTCACCGCCGCGATCGACACCGCCGCCCGCAACACCATGGCCGCCGCACCCGAACAGGCCCCCGCCCTCGACGTCAACGGCGGCGCCCTCGGCGCACTCCTCATCGGCCTCATCATGTGCACGATCATCGTCGTGAAGTGGAAGTCCGGGGTCTACAAGGACGCCGAGCGCAAGGCGATCATCATCACCGCCATCGCGTGCATCCTCCTCGCCGGAAGCGCCGGCGGGATCATCGCCGACATCTTCGGCAGCGTCCAGGACATCGGCGACCAGGTCGGCGACAGCGTCACCACGATCGGGACCGGCCGATGAACCTCAAGCCCCTCAAGCCGCTCATCCAGCCCCTCGGCGACGGCTCCGTCATCCTCTACGACCGCATCACCACCTGGATCAGCTCCCCGAAGTACCGCACCCCCGAACAGCCCGAACAGCCCGCCGAGAAGCCCCAGCCCGCCAAGGGGCAGCCCAAGAAGGGCGACCAGGCCCCCGAGGCGAAGGGCGACCAGAAGAAGCCGGCGCCCGCCGAGGAGCCGCAACCCGTCCTCGACAAGCGGGCCCCCCTCAAGCGAGTCGGGCTCCTGATCGGATGCGCCTACGTCACCGCGGTGTCCGACTACACCACCTACGCGACCGCCGCATCCGCCCTCGGCTGGGTCGTCGCCGCCTACATGGTCGGCACCCCCGACGAGACGCCCGCCGGCCCTCCGCTCGACGCCCCCGTCGCAGCCCCGGGAACCCCCCGCGACGCCATCGTCCAGTGGCTCACCGAGGCCATCGGCGACCGGCCCGGAATCCACCTCTACGAGCTGTACCCCCGGATGCTCGCCCTGCCCGGCATGGAGAAGCACGACGAGGCCGCCCTTCGAGAGGCCCTCACCACCCTCGATATCCCCATCACCCGGGCCTTCACCATCGGCGACGTCAGGGGCCGCTCAGGGGTCCGCCTCACCGACCTGACCGCCCCCCTCCCCTCTCAGGAAGACCAGCCCCTCTCCATCGAGAAAGACGCAGGTGAGACCGCCTGCTCTGCCCCCGAAGAGCAGCCGGAGAGCGCCCCCTCTTCCGCTGAAGAGCCCGCCCGACAGGAGGCCGCGTGATGGCCCGTCGGCTCCTCGCGATCCTCCGCAACGACGTCTACTGCTCGGTCTGCGGCTGGTGGTACCCGCCCCACGGCCACTGACCGACCGCCTGTCGGTCTGTAAGGACCTCCAGCTCCTGGAGGTGTAGCTACACCCGGGCCCCGGCCGTCACCGCGACGGCCGGGGCCTCACCACGTCACAATGGGCGCATGGAGTACCAACTGCCGCCCATCGGCACCCTCACCACCCGCCTCGCCGCCATGTCCGCCGACGTCGCCCCCGCCACCATCCGCGACTGGGTGCGCCGTGGCCTCCTCGCCCGCTGCGGCGGCACCCCGAAGCGCCCGCTGTACCGCGTCGCCGACGTCCAGGCCGCCCGATACGCCGCCAAGCCGACACGCGAAGGGCAGCGCGCCGTCAAGGCGGCTTGACCAGCAGCGATTCATGCGCCACGATTTGGGCACAACACGCATGCCCGCAAGCCCCCGAGACGGCCACCGGCCCCGGGGGCTTCGCCGTATCCCAGACAGCACACCCCCCGGTGCCCGATGATGTCCCCCTCATCACGCACATCCCTGGGGGGACCATGCGCACCCGCACCACCACCGCCGCACTCATCACCGCCGGCATGCTCCTGACACTCACCGCCTGCGGCACCGAACCCGAACCGGACGCCAAGGCCGCTGGCCCGAAGCCCGCCTACAAGGTCACCAAGCAGGACTCCCAGGGCAACAAGCGCAACGTCGAGGTCGAGGTCGACACCACCAAGGGCCTCAAGGCCGTGTTCGACGACGTCGTGCGCGGGCTCAAGGACGAGGCCGGCTACTACGTCATGCTCAACTGCTCCACCGGTGGCACCACCACGGTCGACAACCGGCTCGCTAACGGCCAGTACGCCAACGGCAGCATGGGCGCAGCCACCACAGGCCTCGACGAAGGCACGACCGAGTTCGACACCAACGACGGGGCCACCTGCCCCGCAGCCTGACCTCACCGGCCCGGCCAGCACCTCGCGTGCAGCCGGGTCGCCGTGCGTCTGGAGGTAGCCGTGGCCGGACGCCAGGACCTCACGAGTCACGGCTACCGCAAGGGCCGCGCCGCGTTCCTCGCCGCCAACGACATCTGCCACATCTGCGGCCACCCCGCCGCCGACGTCGTCGACCACGTCCGCCCCGTCGCAGCCGGAGCCGACCCGAGGGACCAGGACAACTGGGCACCCGCACACGGCGTGCACCGCTGCCCCACCTGCGGCCGCAACTGCAACGGCACCAAGGGTGCCAGCGTCAAAGCACCCCGCCTCAACACCTCGCGCGACTGGTACGCCTGACCTGATCAGCGCAAATAGGTGCAGGCCAGCGGCTCGGCCGCCCAGATTTTTTAGGAAGATCGTCTTCCCAGCCCCGCGCCCAGCTTTTATTTTTCTCTCCCCGGGCTGATGGCCCGGCGATGATCATGGAAGGGGGCGGCATGGGCACCGTTGAAACGACGGTCCGCAATGACGTCGAACAGCTCGGCGACCTGACCGGCATCGAGCCGTCCCTCGCCGAGATGACCTACGCCCTGGCCCACCAGATCGACCTGGCGACCTCGGGCGAGTGCGACGCCTGCGGCGAGCCGGTCCCCCAGGGCGATGACGGGAGGACCCTGACCCAACTGAACCGCGAGCTACGACAGACGCTCGCCCAGCTGCTGGAGGGGCGGGCGACGGATGACGACGACGACCTCGGAGACCTGGCAAGCCCCGACTGAGTTCGCCGAGGACCTCAAGGAGCGCTACGGGCTGACCTGCCCGCCCCGCTGGGGCACGCCCCGGAACCCGGACCGCCAGTCGCTGGGCCCGAAGCTCTGGAAGATCATGACCAAGCTCGGTGCCCCGCCGATGCCGTGGCAGAAGTACGTGACCGACGTCGCCCTCGAACTGGACCCGGAGACCGGGGTGTTCGTCCACCGCGAGGCCGGCCTGTCAGTGTCACGGCAGCAGGGCAAGACCGAGCTGATCCTCGGGCTCCAGGTCCACCGGGCGATGGCCTGGCACAGGCAGAACATCATCTACGCGGCCCAGGACCGAAACATGGCCCGGCAGCGCTGGGAAGACGAGTTCTGGGAAAAGATCTCAGACTCCGAACTGGCGAAGCGGGCCCGGATCCGCAAGTCGAACGGCAACGAGAAGATCCTCTGGCCCGCGACCCGGTCGCGCATGGGCATCACCGCCAACACCGAGTCCGCCGGCCACGGCCCGCCGCTGGATCTCGGAATCATCGACGAAGCGTTCAAGCACGAGGACGACCGGCTGGAGCAGGCTTTCTCTCCGGCGATGACGACACGGGAGATGGCCCAGCTGTGGTGGGCATCCGCGGGCGGCACTACCAAGTCAGCCTGGCTGAACAAGAAGCGGGCCATCGGGCGCGCGCTGATCGAGGCCGCCTGGAAGACGGGCGAGTGGCCAGGCGTCTGCTACTTCGAGTGGTTCGCCCCCGAGGACATGCCGCGCGACGATCCAGCGACGTGGCGCGCGACGCTGCCCGCGCTGGGCCACACGGTCACCGAGAAGGTCATCGCCGCGGAACTGCTGAAGCTGGACGCCGCAGAGTTCGACCGGGCGTACCTCAACCGCACCAGAAAGCCGACGCCGCCGTCCGACCCGAACGTGCCCAAGGCAAGCTGGCCCGGCCTGGCCGGCAGCGTGCTGCCCGCCGGGGCCGACGTGGTGTTCGCCGTGGACGTGTCTGCGGACCGGGCGCACGCCTCGATCGGGGTGGCGGCCAAGCTCCCGGACGGCAGCGTGCACGTGGAACTGGCCGACCGCCGCCCGGGGACCGCGTGGGTCGTTCCGGCCCTGGCCCGGCTCAAGGCACGGCGCGACCCGCTCCTCATCGCCATCGCGAGCAGCGGCGCCCCGGCAGGGTCACTGATCGACAACCTCGTCAAGGCCGGGATCACCGTCCCGGAGGACAAGGAGCAGCCGCACCGCGGGCACCTGGCGGTGCTGCGGACCAACGACATCGTCGAGGCGTGCGGGCAGATGGCCGACGCCATGACGCAGAGCAGGGTCCGCTACCTGGAGCAGCCGCCGCTGACCGCTGCGGTGAACGGGGCCAGGACGAGAAGGGTGGGCGACGCGTGGACGCTGGACCGCACGAAGTCCCTCACCGATGTGTCGCCGTTCTTCGCGGTGACGATCGCCCGCTGGGCTTTGCTGGCCAAGGGGCCGGCCGTACTGGACGACTACGACGTAGCCGACTCGTTCGGGTGAGGGGGTAGCCATGGGCGCATGGACACGGCTGCGGCGTGCCTTCACCCGCCGCGGGCTGAACAGTGCCGAGGATCTCCTCGATGCCCGCCGGGGCAAGCGGACGGGGAAGGTTCACGTCACCGGGGACACCGCGCTGCGGCACTCGGCGGTGTGGGCGTGTCTGCGGCTGCGGGCCGACCTGGTGTCGACGATGCCCGTGGACGTCTACCGCCGTGTCAACGGTATCCAGGTCGAGGTGGCCAAGCCGCCGGTCCTGGTGACGCCCGGGGGCGCCCGGGTCGGGATGATCGAATGGCTGTACTCCAGCCAGGTCGACCTCGACCGGGCGGGCAACACCTTCGGCATCATCACCGAACGGTCCGGGGTCATCGGTTCCGACGGCCGCGGTCTGCCCGCGCGCATCGAGTTGGTGGCCCTGGCCGATGTGACGATCAGGGCCAACGGGTCGGAGATCACGAAGTTCATCATCGGCGGCACCGAGTACGAGCCGTGGGAGATCTGGCACGAGAAGCAGTACACCGTGGCGGGCATGCCGCTCGGCCTGTCCCCGGTGGCGTATGCGGCGTGGACGATCGAGGAGTCCCTCAACGCCCAGCAGTTCGCCCGCGACTGGTTCGCCGGCGGAGCGATCCCGATGGCCGAGCTGAAGAACACCGGCAAGACGATCGACCAGGGCCAGGCCCGGGTCGCGCGGGACAACTTCGAGGCCGCGGTCGAGACCGGCGGCCTGTTCGTCCACGGCAACGACTGGGAGTACAAGCCGATCCAGGCGGTCGCGTCGCAGTCCGCGTTCCTGGAGGCCCGCCAGCAGGGGATCTCCGACATCGCCCGATACTTCGGGTGCCCCGGCGACATGATCGACGCCGCCGTGTCGGGCAGCAGCATCACCTACGCCAGCATCACGCAGCGCAACCTCCAGTTCCTGATCATGCATCTGGGCCCGGCCATCACCCGCCGCGAGGACGCGTTCAGCCGCGGCCTCGTCTCCGGGCCCCGCTTCGTGAAGCTGAACACCGACGCCCTGCTCCGCATGGACCCCGAAGCCCGCGCCCGGACGATTGCCGCACAGATCACCGCACGGACCCTGACACCCTCCGAAGGCCGCGCCCTGGACGACCGGGCGCCGCTCACCGAAGAGCAGTACGCGGAGTTCGACCGTCTGTTCGGCGCCCGCCCCACCACTCCTCCGACCGCTGCAACGGGAGCAACGACATGACCACCACCACGCTCGCCGACGCGGCGGCCGCCCGTGCACAGCAGGTACGGCAGCGCGCGGACCGCCCCTCTCAGCGCCGATGCGCCGAGCAGCCCGGCACCCGCGCCCTGGTCCGCGCCTCCCTGGCCGGGGTCCAGGTGCGGGACACCGCCGAGCCCGGCGGCCTGGAGTTCCTCGGCCACGCCTCGGTGTACGAGCGGAGCTACGAGATGTGGGACATGTTCGGCCCGTACACCGAGGTCGTCTCGGAGGGTGCGGGCGCCGCGTCCTTGGCCCGCAGCGACCTGGACGTCCCGCTGGTGCTGGGCCACGACCAGCTGCGCCGCCTGGCGCGCACGACGACCGGCAGTCTGGTCCTCACAGAGGACGAAAACGGCCTGTCCGTGCACGCCCCGAACCTCGACGCGTCCGACTACGACGTGGCGTACATCGCGCCGAAGCTCCGGGCCGGGCTCATCGACGAGATGTCGTTCGCGTTCCGCATCGAGTCGGGCCAGTGGTCCCCGGACTACTCGGAGTACCGCATCAACCGGTACGACATCCACCGCGGCGACGTCGCCATCGTCGGCTACGGAGCGAACCCCCACACCGCAGGGGCAGCCCTGCGTCAGCCGGCCGCGCCGACAACGAGCAGGGCCCGCGCCCTCCTCGAACTGTCCATCGCCCGCTGACCCCTGAACTTCCCGCCGTCCGGCGGGATCTGAAAGCCCTGCGCTCTACGCGCACGAGACCGCCCGGCGCATCGCCTCGGGTGGCCGTCTGACCTGGACACGGGGCGTCTGGAATCCACATCGACTAAGGGAGAGCCGAGCCATGACGCTCGCCGACCTGATCGCCCAGGCGCGTACCGCCCTGGAAACCGCGATCACCACCCGCACGCAGGAGCAGGACGCGCTCGTCGCGCTCCGCTCCGAGCCCGACCTGACCGAGGACGCCGTCACCGCGAGGGTCGCCACCCGCGACGCTGCGGACTCCGAGGTCACCCGCCGCCAGGCCGCCCTCGACGAGCTGCTCGCCGAGCAGACCCGCGACGAGGAGATCGCCGCCCTGTCGGCCCGTACCGCACCGGCCGCCAGCCGGGCGCCCGCCTACGACCAGGTCCACCGGGTCGGGGCGGAGGAGCGCACCTACCGGCCCGACCAGGACCGGCGTGGTGCCGGGTTCCAGGGCGACGTCCTGGCCGCGTTCCTCGGCGACTACGAGGCGCAGTCCCGCCTGTCCCGGCACATGACCGAGGAGCGGACCGAGCGGGGCAACCGGCTCCGTGAGACGCGCGCGGTCGGCACCGGCGCGTTCGGCGGCCTCGTCATCCCGCAGTACCTGACGGACATGTACGCACCGCAGGCCCGCACCAACCGGCCGTTCGCCGACGCGTGCCGCAAGCACACCCTGCCTTCGCAGGGCATGACGGTGGAGATCTCCCGGGTCACGACCGGGACCAGCGTCGACAACCAGTCCTCCGAGAACGGGGCCCTGTCCGAGACGGACATGGACGACACCGCGCTGTCGATCCCCGTGCGCACGGCGGCCGGTAAGCAGACCGCTTCCCGGCAGTCGATCGAGCGCGGGGCCGGCGTCGAGGACGTCATCCTCGACGACCTGTTCCGGGCCTACGGCAGCCGCGTCGACAACACCATGCTGAACGTGGCGACGGTGGGTCTCACGAACGTGGCGACCTCGGTGGCGTACACCGACGCCAGCCCGACCACCGCCGAGCTCTACCCCAAGGTCCTCGAGGGCCTGTCGGGGATGGAGGCCGCGCTGCTCGACCAGTCCTCCGGTGACAACCTCGCGGTCATGCACTCCCGCCGCTGGTACTGGATGCAGAACGCCATGGGCGCCTCGTACCCGCTGATCACCCAGCCCGGTGTGGTCGCCCAGACCCTCGGCGCGAACTACGCCGAGGCGTATGGGCGGGGCGTGCGCGGCATCCTGCCCAACGGCACCCCGGTCATCGTCGACAACAACATCGCGGCGAACCTGGGCGCGGGCACGAACGAGGACGAGATCTACCTCGTCGACCGGCAGGAGTGCCACCTCTGGGAGGACCCGGACGCCCCGGTGTACATCCGTGCCGAGCAGGCCAAGGCGGAGACGCTGGGCGTTCTGCTGGTGGTCTACGGCTACTACGCCTTCACCTTCCAGCGTCAGCCGCACGCCCGGAAGATCGCGGGCACCGGCCTGATCACGCCGACGTTCACCGGCGTCTGATTCCTCACGCTGCGGGGCCCGTCTGGAGGCGGGCCCCGCGCGTGCCCAACTCTCGCTGGAGGAAGCGATGCCCGATCCGGAATCCCAAGACCCGATGGTCGCCGCGCTGCTGCGTGAGCGCGCCGGTTACGTCAGCCGCGGCATGGGCGACCGCGTCGCGCAGGTCGACGAGCAGCTCGCCCTGCGCGGCCACAAGCCAGCTGCGGAGGCTGCCCCGGTGTCCCGCTCCACGCCGCCGAAGAACCGGCGTCAGCGGCCCCCTGAGACCGCCTGACATGGCCGAGGGATACGGCACCCGCGCCGCACTGAAAGAGCGGCTGGACCTGCCAGTCAGCGACACGTCCCGGGACTCGGCGCTCGACAGCGCACTGGCTGCCGCATCCCGCTCCATCGACCGGGCCACCGGCCGCCGGTTCGACCTCACCGCCGAGCCGGTGACCCGCACGTACAACCCCCGCGGTCGGGTGGTGGACCGGCCCGACGGCGAACTGCTCCTCGTCAACGACATCGGCAGCACCACCGGCCTCGTCGTCGAAACCGGATCCGGCTCCACGGTCACCGGGTTCGAGACCTCCCCAGACAACGCCCTGGCCGACGACCTCCCCATCACCGGGCTGCTCCTGCTACGCACCAGCTGGGGCACCGGCACCAGCCGGATCCGGGTAACCGCCCGCTTCGGGTGGCCGTCCGTCCCCGACGACGTCGCCGAGGCAGCCCTCATCCAGGCCGCCCGGCTCTACCGCCGCAGGAACAGCCCCGAGGGCGTCACCGGCAGCGCCGAGTGGGGTGTCGTGCGGCTGTCCCGCCGCGACCCGGACGTCTGGAACCTGATCGAGCCCTACGTCCTGCCCGGCTTCGGATAGGAGGCCCCATGCGTATTCGGATGCTGGTCCAGATGAACGGCACCAGGGACGGCGAGCCCTGGCCCGCCCAGGGCGAAGAGGCGGACCTGCCGACCGCGGCCGCCGCCCACCTCGTCAGCGCCGGCGTGGCTGAGCAGGTCGACGAGGCACCCCCGGTATCGCTCGGCAAGCGCAGGCAGGGGGGCCGCCGTGGAACCGTCGCCAATCCGTGAAGCCATCGCCGACGCCGCCCGGGTAGTGGTCCTGCCCGAGGGCATCGCCAAACTGACCTGCACCGGGTACGTGCCCGACGCGGTGACAGCCCCGCACTTCTTCTGCGGGGAGTACACCGTCGACTACGACAAGGCCATGGGCCGCGGCCTGGACGTGGTTGAGCTGACCTGCCGGATCCTGGTGAGTCGGGCCGACGACCGGGCCGGACAACGGATCCTCGACTCCCTGCTCGCCGGGTCCGGGCCCTCGTCACTGAAGACCGCGATCGAAGCGGCGCGGGGCGCCCCCGGGGACTACGCGCTCGGCGGCCTGGCGCACGACCTGCACGTGATGCGGATGCAGGGCTATCGCTGGTACGAGCACAACGGCACCGACTACGTGGGTGCCGAACTCATGATCAAAATCATCGGAGAGGGGTAGCCGTGGGCAAGTTCGTGCTGCTCAACGCGCGGTTGTTCGCACCGGGCGCGGACCTGACCGGCGCCTCCAACAAGGTCGAGCTGACCAGCGAGATCGAGGACAAGGACACCACCAACTACTACAGCAACGGGTGGAAGGAGATCATCGGTGGCCTCGGCTCGGCGGAGATTTCCGCCGAAGGGCAGTGGGAGGCAGGCGACCCGTCGAAGGTCGACAACGCGTCCTGGTCCGCGCTGGGCGGGGTCGGCCCGTACACCGTGTGCCCGGACACCTCGACGGTCGGAGCGCTGGCGTACCTGACCGCGGGGATGCGCACCGACTACAAGATCGGTGACGCGGTCGGCGAGGTCGCCCCGTGGACCGGCACGGTCAAGTCGTCGTGGCCGCTGGTGCGTGGGCAGATCGCCCACCCGCCCGGCACCGCCCGCACCGCGACCGGCAACGGGACCGTGCTGAACCTCGGCGCGATCCCCGCAGGCAAGCGCCTGTACGCCGCCCTGCACGTTCTCTCCGCGTCGGGCACCACCCCATCCATCACGGTGGCCGTCGAGTCCGACGACGCCGCGGGGATGGCGTCGCCCACGTCCCGCCTGTCGTTCGCTGCGGCCACCGCCCCGGGCGGGCAGGTCCTGCGCACCGACGGCACGGCCATCACCGACACCCACTACCGGCTCGCCTGGTCGGTGACCGGCACCACGCCTTCGTTCATGTTCGCTGTCTCTCTCGGAATCAGGTGACTCCTCATGGCAAAGATGGTTCTGCTGGCGGCCTTCGTCAGCGTCGGCGGGAACGACCTCTCCTCCTACGCCCGGAAGGCCGAGGTGACGGTGGAGGTCGAGGACAAGGACGTCACGACCTACGCGTCGCTCGGGTGGAAGGAAGTCCTGGGCGGACTCAAGTCCGGTGAGCTGTCCCTGGAGCTGCTCCAGGACGTGGCCGCGACGAAGGTCGACAGCATCATGTGGCCGCTGCTCGGCACCGTCGTGCCGTTCGTGGTCCGCCTCGACGCCGCCGCCAAGTCGGCGAACAACCCCGAGTGGACCGGCAGCGTACTGATCAACGGGTGGAACCCCATCGAAGGCGGGGTCGGCGACGAGGCGTCCGTGTCGGTCGGCTACCCGACGTCAGGGGCCGTGGTCCGCGCGGTCGCCTGATGGCCACCGGCGGCCCGCCGTTCGACCTCACGGTCACGCACGAAGGGCTCACAGCCCTGGTCCGTGCGATCCGGCAGGAGGAGGACGGCAAGCTCCTGCGCAAGGACCTCGCGAAGAACATGCGTGACGCGCTCCGGCCCGGGGCCGCTATGGCGAAGTCCGGGATCATGTCGATGCCGTCGGCCGGCACCGGCATGGGCCCCGGGCTCCGGGCCGGGATCGCGAAGAAGATCAGGCCCGAGGTCAAGTTGGGCGGCCGGTGGACCGGGGCCAGGGTCAAGGCCTTCAAGACGCCCGGGCTGCGCGGCTTCGCCAACGCCCCGAAGCGCACGAACCGCCGCGATGGCGGGTGGCGCACCCTCACCTACGGCCGCGAACCGTGGCGCACGCAGGTGGGCAAGCGGCAGTGGTTCGACGAGGCGTTCGAGAACGATGCCGACCGCCACCTGGCGGCGGTCCACGAAGCGATGGAAGACATGGCCCGGCGTCTGGCGGCGCGGGCCCGATAGGAGATTCCCATGTTCCTGGTGCTGCACCGTGAGGGCGAGGACACACCCACCCGCTGGCGCTACGAGCCGAAGAAGCTCATGAGCGTCGAGAGGGAGGACATCGAGCGCCGCACCGGCCGCCACTTCAGCCAGTTCACCCAGGACGTTCTCCAGGGGAACTCGCTGTGCCGCAGGGCGTTGCTGTTCACCTACCTGCGGCGCGACCACGCGAAGACCCGCTTCGAGGACGTGGACTTCGGGTGGGACGAGCTCAAGCTGGAGTACTCCCGGCAGGAGTACGAGTCGATGCGTGAGGGCGTCCTCGGTTCCCTCCACGGCGACGAACTGGCAGCGGCCCTCCAGCAGATCGACCAGTCCATCGAGGACGCCTACGACGACACCGAGGCCTCGGGAAAAGCGGAGCTGCCGATCGCCGGCTGAGACACCTCGGCAACGCCGCCCACCTCCTCGGCATCAAGCCGTGGCAGTGGCCGCTCATGACGGTCGAACAGACCGACGCGGCGCTCGACTGGCTGGACCAGTACGAGAAGGACACCGAAGAGGCCCTGAACAAGTGAAGACCTGACCAGAGAGGGGGTGCCCCCGTGGCCGACACCTCTCTCGTGTTCAACCTCGTCGCCCGCGACCGGGCGTCCGGTGTCGTCGAGCGCATGGGCGAGCGGATGGGCGCCGCCTCGGCGACGATCGGCGCCGGTATCGGCATGGCGCTCGGCGTCGGGGTGGCGACGTCCCTGTCGATGGAGGGCGCAAACGCGAAGCTCGCCAACCAGCTGGACCTGAACAAGGCCGAGGCCGCCCGCATCGGCGGCGTGACCGGTGCCGTGTTCGCCGACGGATTTGCCGCCACCACGGATGAAGTCGCTGTAGCCCTGCGCGGTGTGGCCTCCTCCATGGTGGACGTCGGCGACACTTCTTCGGCCGAGCTCCAGGACCTGACCACCAAGGCGAAGGTCCTGGCCGACTCGCTCAACTACGACGTCAGTGAGGCGACCAAGGCGGCCGGCACGCTGATGAAGGCCGGAATGGCGAAGGACGGCACCGAGGCCTTCGACCTGATCGCCGCCGCTGCACAGCGCCTTCCCGACGGCATGGCCAATGAGATTCCCGCCATGGTGTCCGAGTACAGCTCGTTCTTCCAGGAACTCGGTGTCACTGGCCCGCAGATGATGGGCGCGCTGACCGAGGCGGCGAAGAACCCGCTGTTCGAGATCGACAAGCTCGGCGACGCGGTCAAAGAGTTCAACCTGGTCGTCGCGGACACCGACGCGGTTGCCGAGCCACTGAAGAAGCTGGGTCTGGACGTCAAGGACATCCAGCACCTGGTGAACTCCGGCAAGGGCACCCAGGCGTTCGACCAGATCGTCGTGGCGTTGTCGAAGGTGAAGAACCAGACCGACGCCACGAGGCTCGCCCAGCAGCTCATGGGCGGCCCCGGCGAGGACGCCAAGACCTCCCTCATCGGACTCGGCAAGGCCGGCGGATTCGCGGCGGTCGGCCTCAAGGACGCAGCCGGATCGACACAGGAGATGGTCGACCGTGTCGAGGGCAGCTCCACTCACACCCTCAACAAGTTCAAGAACAGCGCCCTGACGACGCTGGCCGACGTCTCCGCCGCCTTCATCAACTTCGGGGTGCAGAACCAGGGGGCCGTGGTCCCGCTGCTCTACACGCTGGGCACGCTGGCCGGGATCATCATGGCGGTCGCCGTCGCGCAGAAGGTGTACGCCACATACTCGGCGATTGCCACGGTGGCGACGAACGTCATGAACTCCGCGACGTACCGGGCCATCGCCGGGTGGACCCGGATGATGGCGGTCGGCCTGATGGCCTACGTCCGTATCGCCGGGGCCGCGGTCGTGTCGGCGGCCACCACGGCGGCGGCCTGGGTCGGCAGCGCTCTCGTCTCCATCGGCACGTGGATCGCCGCAGTTGTCCGGGCCGGGATCACCGCCGCCGTGCAGTTCACGATGATGGCCGCACGGGCGGTCGCGTGGGCGGTCGTGATGGCCGCACAGTGGCTGATCGCGATGGGCCCGATCGGCTGGGTCATCGCCGCCGTGATCGGCCTCGTCATCCTGATCATCGCCAACTGGGACAAGATCAAGCACTACACCGGCGTGGTCTTCACCTGGCTCTGGTCGAAGATCAAAGGCACCCTCGTCACGATCCTGAGCTGGGTCACCGGCTGGGTCATCGTCAAGTACTTCCTGAACCACTGGGACCGGATCAAGGCGGGCACCGTCGCCAAGGTGGCTGGGCTGATCTCGTTCGTGAGGGGCTTGCCCGGCCGGATCCTCGGTGCGCTGTCCTCCCTGAACAACCTCCTGTACTCCAAGGGGACCGCCGTGGTGCAGGGCCTCTGGCGGGGCATCCAGTCCATGGGCGGCTGGCTCAAGGGACAGCTGATGAGTTTCGCCCGGAGCGTGATCCCCGGGCCGATCGCGAAGGCGCTCGGGATCTCCTCGCCGTCGAAAGTGACCACCGAGCAGGGCAAGTGGATCGCCAAGGGCCTCGCGGTCGGGCTCACCGGATCGGCGAAGCAAGTGAAGTCGGCGGCCGACAAGGTCGCCGGGATCATCCGCAAATCCCTCGCCCCCGGCAAGGGGCGCGCGGCCGCGCTCGCCAAGGTGTCCACCGGGTCCAAGGCCCTCGTCGCCATGGCCAACAAGGAGGTGAAGCTGGCCGCGAAGCTCAAGGTGGCGACGAAGTCGCTGTCCGACCAGATCAAGGCGCGCGACAAGCTGGCCGCCGACGTGAAGAAGGGCGTCCTGGACTCGGCGAACATCACCGCCAACACCAGCGGCGGACCGGTCAGCGCGCAGATAATCCTGGCCCAGCTCACAACGAAGATGAACCAGGCCCGCCAGTTTGCCGCCCAGCTGGCCACCCTCCGTAAGAAGGGCATCAGGAGCGACCTGATCGCGCAGATTGCGCAAGCCGGGGTCGAACAGGGCTCGGGTGCGGCTACCGCCCTGGCGATGGCGAGCAAGGGGCAGATCTCCCAGATCAACTCAACGCAGGCGCAGCTCGTCGGCGCGGCTACCGCCGCCGGGTCGACCGCGGGGACGGCGATGTACGGGGCCGGGATCCAGGCAGCGCAGGGCCTGGTGAAGGGGCTCAAGTCCCAGCAGAAGGCGATCGAGAAGCAGATGGCGGGCATCGCCGTCGCGATGACGAAGGCCATCAAAAAGGCCCTGAAGATCAAGTCCCCGTCGCAGTTGATGGCGGACCAGGTCGGGGCGATGGTCCCGGCCGGGATCGTGGCGGGCATCGCCGACGGGCAGGGGTCGCTGGACGCGGCCATGGCCAGCACTGTCCAGGCGCCGCCCCCGCCCGGGGCCGGCGGCCCGATGGTGCAGCGGCCCGCCGCGCCGCTCCTCACCGCGGGTGGCCAGCAGGTGGTGCGCATCGAACTCGTCGGTCCCGAGGAGGGCAAGCGCTGGATCCGCGCGATGGTCCGCAAGGACGGCCGCGGGTCCGTGCAGAAGACGTTCGGCTACGGGAAGGAGGCGACAACGTGACGTTCCCGCAGACTCCGCTGGACGTGCGGGTCGAGATGCTGATCGGCGTCGTCTGGACGGACATCACCGCCGACACCTACACCCGGTCCCCGATCACCATCACCCGCGGCGCGGCCGACGAGTCGTCCTCGCTGGAGCACAGCAAGTGCGACATGGAACTCAACAACCGGCACGGCCGCTACAGCCCCCGCAACCCCATGTCGCCGTACTACGGGCTGATCGGCCGCAACACCCCGGTGAGGGTCAGCGTCCCCGGCCCGGAGTCCTACCTCCAGGTGGACGGGTCGGCCGCGTCCTGGGCCAGCACCCCGGACGCGGCCGCCCTCGACATCACCGGGGACCTCGACCTGCGGGTCGAGGCGACGTGCGACTGGACCGCAGCACAGGGCCAGGCCCTCGTCGGCAAGTGGAACTCCGCGACCAACCAGCGGTCGTACTTGTTGCGGATTGGGGGCGGGAACGTCTTCCTGAACTGGTCGACCGCCGGAACGGCGTCGGTGTTCGGGCAGCGTCCCCTGCCGGAGCTCCCCCGGCGGGCCGCACTCCGGGCCACGATGGACGTGAACGACGGGGCCGGCGGCTTCACCATCCAGTTCTACTGGGCAACCTCGATGGCCGGGCCGTGGACACCGGTGGGAGACCCGATCTCCAGCACCCCGCCCACGAGCATCTACGCGGGGACCGCGCCGCTGGAGATCGCCCCGCAGGCTGTCGCCGGAGTGCCGCCCATGCGCGGCATCTTGCACCGGGCCGAGGTCCGTAACGGCATCAACGGCCCCTTGGTCGCCGACCTTGACGCTCGGGCCCTGCCCGCCGGGACGACCGGGTGGACCGACAGCACCGGCCGCACGTGGACGCTCGGCGCGGCCGCGGTCATCGACGACCGGGCGTACCGGTTCATCGGCGAGATCAGCTCGTGGCCGGCCCGGTGGGACGTCTCCGGTGAGGACGTCTGGGTGCCGGTCGAGGCCGCGGGCACCACCCGCCGCCTGGGCCAGGGGCGCAAGGCGTTGGAGTCGACACTTCGCCGGCGCGTTCCGTCGGCCCCGTCGCTGCTGGCGTACTGGCCGATGGAGGAGTCCGAGACCGCGGACTCCCTGGCGTACAGCCCGGTGACCGGGGTAGAGCCGCTGCGCCTGTCCGGTGTCGACTGGGCTGCGGACGACACCCTCGGCGGATCCGCCCCGCTGCCCGTCGTCAAGGCCGGGGCGGCACTGTACGCCCGTATCCCGGCGACCACGGCTACCGGCTGGCAGATCGAGTGGGTGTATAACCTGCCCACGCTGCCGCCGGTGCAGGCGGAGGTCCTGCGGCTCACGATCGCGGGTGCCATCATGCGGTCGGTGGTCCTGTACGCGTCCACCTCCGCCATCCGCATCGAGGTGCTCGCGGGGGACGGGACCGTGCTCGGCGCGTTCTCCCTCAGCACCGCCGATAGCCTCGCCGCGTTCGCCGGGAAGTGGAACCGGCTCACGCTCTACAGCGGTGACTACGGCGGCGGCACCAGTCTCATCACGGCGACCTGGCGGGACGTTACGACCAACGTCCGGTACTACGCGGCCACCGCCCCCGCCACCGGGCAGGGTCGCATCAGCACCGTGTCCGCCTCCTGGGACTCTCTCCTGGAGGGCATGGCCATCGGGCACATGGGCATCTTCACCACTCCAGGCACCGGGGTACTCAGCTCCCCACCGACCACCCTGATCTACGACGGGGCCGACGACGGTTTCCTCGGCGAGACCGCCCTGGCCCGCATCGCCCGGCTCGGCGGAGAGGAGTCCGCCACCGTCGACCTCGTCGGACGCGGATCCGACTACCCCGTCCCGTCCACCCGCCTCGGCCCGCAACGCCCCGACACCCTCCTCGCCCTGCTGGAGGAGATCCAGGACGCCGACGGCGGGATCCTCTACGAGCGGCACGACCGCACCGGCCTGGTCTACCGGGACCGCAAGACCCTGTACAACCAGCCCGTCGCCCTGGCCCTCGACTACAACGCGCGGGGGGAGGTGCCTCCGCCGCTGGAGCCGGTGGAGGACGACCAGCGCCTGCGTAACGACGTCACCGTGACGAGGGACGGGGGGACGTCGGCGCGCTCCGTGGTCACCACGGGGCCGCTGTCCGTACTGCCGCCGCCGGCGGGGGTCGGCCCGTATGACGAGGCGCTGACCCTGTCGCTGTACGACGACGACCAGCCCGCCTCGATCGCCCAGTGGCGCACGCACCTCGGCACCTGGGACGAGGCCCGCTACCCCGTGATCAGCGTGTGGCTCCACGCTGCCCCGCACCTGATCGACGACGTCCTCGCCATGGACATCGGGGACCGGGTCCAGATCAGCAACCCCCCGCCGTGGCTGCCACCGGACACGATCGACCAGCACATGCTCGGCTACACCGAGGTCCTCGACCAGCACGAGTGGACACTCGCGCTGAACTGCGTCCCGGCCCGCCCCTGGACGGTGGGTGTGGTGGAGGACCCGGTGCTGGGCCGGGCGGACACCGACGGCAGCGAGCTGGCTGCGCCCGTGACAGCGTCGGCCACCACGATGTCCATCGCGACAACGGCTGGCCCGGTGTGGGTGTCCGATCAGCGGGAGTACCCGTTCGACCTGACGGTCGGCGGTGAGGTCGTCACGGCGGCCGCCGCGGGGACCCTGCTGCACAGCAATTCTTTGCTGCTGGACGGGCTGGCAGGGTGGTCCGGGCTGTCGTCCACGATCGCACTCGACACCACGGTGGTGCACACAGGGCTGGACGCGGCAGCGAGCATCCGGGTCACTCCGTCCGGCGCATCGTCCGCGAGCCTCCTCACCGCGGCACGCAGTGCGGTCGGCTCGGTCACCCCGGGGGCCAGCTACACCATGTCCGCCTGGGTGTACACGCCGGGCGGCTGGCCGGACATGCGCATCCTCGCCGACTGGTACACCGCGGCGGACACCATGCTGTCGACCACCGCGTCCGTCGCCATCCCGGTGCCCGCCGGAGTGTGGACCTACATCAGTCTCACGGCGACCGCCCCTGCGGGCGCGTCCCGCGCTGGTCTGCGGGCGCGGATCGGCGTGTCCCCCACAGCGGGGGACCTCAGCTACTGGTGGGCCCTGCGCATGGTGCCGGACGCCACGGTGTCCGCGTCCAGCCCGCAGGCGCTGACCGTGATCCGGTCCCGCAACGGCATCGTCAAGAGCCACGCCGGCGGTACCGCGCTGTCCCTCACTCACCCGATGCGCGCCGCGCTCTAGATAGGAGGTCCCGTGCCGATCCTCGCAGGCCAGATCGTCACCGCCGGGCAGCTCAACCGGCTCCAGCCCCGGCAGTTCTCGGCGGCCGCCACGTCGGCGCTGTCGGCCAGCACCACCTACGCCCTCATTCCGGGCTGCTCCCTCACTCTGCCCAGCACCGCCGCCACCGCCGCATGGACCGCCACCGGTGTGTTCGACTGCTCGGTCACGACGACCCACACCACCAACCTGATGGTCGGCCGTCTCGTCGTCGACACGGTGGCGCAGGCCGGGCTGGCAGTCCACGCGATGGACACCCTGGACCGGGACACCGTGGCCATGCTCTGGTCCGGCACGTTCGCCGCTGCGGGATCTCACACGCTCCAGATGGAGGGAGTTATCTCTAGCGCTGGCGGGGCCGGAACGTTCCAGATCTACAGCGGTTTCACCGTCACAGTCACCGAGACCGTGTAGCTCCGCCTCGCCCTGCCCCGCGCCGTCTGGCCCGGGGCTTCGTCATGTCTGGAGGACCGTATGGCCTGGTATCCGAGGGCCAAGAAGTACGAGCTGCAACCGGAGTCGGACAGCCAGCCCGCCATCAAGCCGACGCAGTTCATCGTCCACTCGATCATCGCCCCGTGGACTGCGAAGCGGGTCTTCGAGTACTGGCGGGACAGCACCAACCTCGAAAGCCACTTCGGGCTCGGGTACAAGGGCGACCTCGGCCAGTTCATCGGGACGGAGACCCGGGCTGACGCGAACGCCGGGGCGAACCGGAGGGCGGACGGCACGGGCGCGGTGAGCATCGAGACCGCGTCGAACCTTCAGGGCTCGGATCCGTGGACGGACGCGCAGGTGGAGGAGCTGATCCGGCTCGGGGTGTGGCTGCACCAGATGCACGGGATCCCGCTGCGGATCTGCCGTAGCCACTCTGACCCAGGGTTCGGCTACCACTCGATGTTCTCGCAGTGGTCGACGTCGGGCACGGCGTGCCCCGGCAAGGCCCGCATCGCCCAGTTCAAGAGCGTGGTGTTCCCGGGGATCGTCGCCCGCGCCACCGGCAAGACCCCCGCCCCGACCAACCCCCCGAAGGAGGACCCCATCATGCCGCTGAGCAAGGACGACGTCTCGGCCATCTGGAAGACCGACGGCATCCTCGCCGCCCCGTCCACGGCCGCGACGGGCAACACCCACTGGACCGCGGACAGCTACCTGCGGGACATCCACGCCAGGGTCCGCTCCTCGCAGACCGAGTTGGCCGCGGTCAACGCGACCGTGCGCACGCTCGTCGAGGCGCTCGCCTCACGGGACGACGCTGTCGACGTCGAAGCCCTGATCACCCGGATCAAGGCCGCCATCGAGGGCGTCACCGTGCGCCTGGAAACGGAGTGACCATGAAGATCAGCAGCGCCGCCAAGGCGTTCGTCGCCGCTCTCGCAGCCGGTGCGGCCACCGCCGCCACCGCCGTGCAGGACGGGGTCTTCACCACCGGGGAGACGGTCACCACGGTGCTCGCCATCCTCGGCGCCCTCGGCATCACCTACGCCGTGCCCAACCGCCAGCCCGACGACGCGGCCGTTCCCGGCCGGGGTCTGTGACCTGACCGCATAGTGCGCTGGAGGACCGTGTGGATGCTGCGATGCTCACCGCGCTGGGTGCACTGCTGGCCTCGCCGGTGGCAGCCGCAGCAGCCATCTACGGATCCCGGGGCGCCACACGCGCGTCCCGGGAGGGCACCTTGATGACCACCTACGACAGCCTCACCGCGCGGCTCGCAGCCGAGCGGGACAAGGCCGAGGCTGACCAGGCCACCGCCGAAGCGCGGACGGCGACACTGGAGTTGGAGAACGCACGGCTGCGCCTCCTCGTCACCCAGCTCGGGGGGACGCCGTGACACGGACACAGCACCTCTTCTACCGGCGGCGGGTCCTCCTGTGGATCGCCGCCGCGCTGCTCGCCCTCGGCGGCGGCCTCGCACTCGCGTTCCTCCAGATCGACCAGGCCGAGGGCCGGGCGACCGACCTGGCGTCGGAGGCGGACCGGCGGGGCGACGCAGTCAGCACCCTCGCCGGGGACGTCCGCACCCTGCGCGCCCAGATCAAGGCGGGCGGGGAGACCCCGGACGCCCCGGATCCGGCGGAAGCGGTCGACGACCTGCCCGCCCGCGCCGAGGTACCAGTGCCGATCCCCGGGCCTCCGGGCCCGACCGGCGCCCGCGGCGAGCAGGGCCCGGCCGGCGAGAAGGGCGCGACCGGGTCGGCGGCGACGCCGTCACCGGGGCCGCCTGGTGCGGACGGGCGCGCGGGCGCGGACTCCACCGTCCCCGGCCCGGCCGGTCCGCAGGGTCCTGCTGGCCCTCCGGGGGCCGCGGGCAAGGACGGGGCGAACGGGAAGGACGGGGCGAACGGGCGCGACGGTGCGGACGGTCAGACCTGCCCCGACGGGTACAGCCTCCAGCCGCCGCCGGGTGACCCGGACGCCCTGGTGTGCCGGCGTGATGGTGCGCCGCCGCCGGAGCCCCCGGCCGGGTCACCGGGCCCGCTTGCTCTGGCGCTCGACCCGCGCCGCCAGTACCCGTGACCACGCCCCCACTGCCTCGGCGGTGGGGGCCTTTCGTCATGCCCCGGGTCGGGCGTCCGTTCGGGTGACGAAGCTCCCGAGACCAGGCTCCGTATAGATCAGCCCCTCGTCGCGGAGAGCGCGGTGCACCTTCTGCCCGGTGGCCGCAGCGATGCCGAACTCGGCCTGGAGTTGGAGGACCGAGGGCACGCGGGTGCGGGGCGGGTAGGTGCCGTCCTCGATCCGCTGCCGGATGATGTCGGCGACCTGCCGCCAACGTGGCAGGTCAGGGGCGAACTCGATCACGTGGCCACGCTAAGTACCCCATGGCGTGGTGCGCGAGACGTGGCATACCTAGCACGCCATAGCACGGTGGGCTTACGCTGCACAGACACAGATGACCCCCGCGACCGATGGCACGGCCCGGGGGTGCGGACAACCGCTTCGAGGAGCGACCGCCATGCAGAAGACTACCCACCCCGCCCCGGCCTCGGCAGAGGTCCCGGTCGGCTGGTGCGACTGGCACGAGGGGCCGTCCGGGACAGCCGTGCTGGTCAGCGTCATCGAGCAGTGCTCCGGCCCCGGGATCACCCGGTACGCGTGCGCCCCGTGCCGGGAGCAGCGTCGCCTCGTGCCGTACTCGCAGCAGCCGTGACCGCCCCGGCTGGACCGGTGGCGCACGCGCCCGCCTGCCGGATCGGCGAGCACGCTGAGTGCCCGGGGCCCGGCGAGGTACGGCGCCCCGGGGCACCGGCATGGGAGCGGCCGATCGAGACACGCCGCTGCGACTGCACGTGCCACCGCCGCTGATCTCCCGCCGGTCTGAGTCACGGCGAGACTCAGGCCGGCGGGCTGAGCAGCCCCTGCCTCGCACGCGGCAGGGGCTGCTTCGTGTCCACCATTGCCGTGCACGGCGGGGTGCGAGACAATGGAATCTGCGCAGGTCAGCCCGCGTGCAGCCCATAGGGATTGCGTGAGCGGTGCGTGAGCGGAGGTCCCGCAGACTCCCAGAATTACCGGAGTCTGCCAGCGTGAGGGACCGGCAACACCCCCGATGACCAGGGCATTCGGAGTCAGCCAGAGTGAGCCAGTCTCCAACCTGGCGACTCATAATCCGTCGGCCGTGGGTTCGAGTCCCACCCGCCCCACCGAGCGTCCCCAGGCAGAATCGTTCTGACCTGGGGAAACGCGGATTTCGCGGCGACTTTCCGTGCGGTACTAGCCGCGCCTCGTGCGGTACTGGCCCGTTGTCGCAGCGTGCCGACGCACCTCACATGTGTCTGACCTGGCCTTTTGTGACCGTTGCCTGAGGGGCGCGCCATGAACGCTCCCACGGCCGCAGTGGGCGCATTCTGGCGGGGACGCTACGAGCATGCCGAGTTTGCCGTTCATCGGTCCTGGGCCGGGGGAGGGTGTCGCGGCGGGTGAGCCAGACGCGTGCGTCCTGAGGGGGCCGTTGCGAGCCGCTCAGCGGGACTTCAGCACGGGCCGAAGCGTTCTGCCGGACTGCCCAAGGGGGCGCTGTCAGCTCGGTGGGGGGAGTGGCAGGACGAGGCGGAAAGTGGCCCCGCGGTCTTCGCCTGGGTCGAGTTCGAGTCGGCCGCCATGGCCTTGGGTGATGGCGGTGGCGATGGCCAGTCCCAGGCCGGAGCCGCCTCGTGCCCGGGTGCGCGCGGGGTCCGCCCGGTAGAAGCGCTCGAACACGCGTGCCGCGTCGGTGGCCGTCAGCCCGGGGCCGTCGTCCTCGACCTCGACGACGGCGACTCGGGTTCCGGCCGGAAAGGGCGGTGCCATGCTCACACGTCCTGGCGCGTTGGTCCCCCCGGTACGGGCGCCGGCCTGGCCCGCTCCTACGCGCACGTTGATCCGGGTGCCGGGTGGGGTGTGGGTGTGGGCGTTCGCCAGCAGGTTATCGACGATCTGCCGGAGACGGTGGGGGTCTCCCACGACTTCCACCACGTCCAGTTCCCCCTTCCCTTCCCCCGTGTCGACGTCGGTGTCGTGTTCGGGCAGGGGTGACAGGCTCACTGGGTGGCCCGGTCGCTGCAGGGCTGCCGCGCTCACTGCGTCGGCCGCCAGGGAGAGCAGGTCCACTTCTTCTTGCTGGTAGTCGGGGTGCCGGTCCAGTTGGGTGAGTAGTTGGAGGTCGTCGACGAGCAGGCTCATGCGTTCGGCGTTCTGGGCGATGTGCCGGTCGGCTACCTGCCGTTCCTTCGCGGTGCGGCGGTCGGAGCGCAGTGCGAGCTGGGCGAATCCCTGAATGGCGGTCAGGGGGGTGCGTAGTTCGTGTCCGGCGTCGGCGACGAAGCGGCGCAGGCGTGTCTCGGAGGTCTCGCGCTCGTGCAGGGCCTGCTGGAGTCGGTGGAGCATGGTGTTCAGTACGGTGCCGAGCCGTCCGATCTCGGTGTGCGGGTCGGTGTCGGGCAGTCGAAGGTCGAGCTGTCCGGCGGTGATGGCTTCAGCGGTGCGCTCCATCCGGGTCAATGGGAGAAGGCTGAGGCGGACCACTTCACGGCCCAGCGCCCATACGGCCGCCATGGTGATGATGAGCAGCAGGCCGTTGAGCCAGAGGATCTTGGACGTGGCTCCGTCCACTGTGTCGAGCGGCAGTGCGATGACGACGGTCAGGTCGCGGGGGCCGTCCCGGCGCAGGACGCGCCAGTTTCCGTCGCCGGTGTCGGCGGCCACCGAGGTCGGGCTGCCTTGGGTTGGAAGGCGGTCGGTGCTGTCGGGGAGCTGGGGTCCGGGCCTGTTGTCCGTGCCGAGTTTCTGGGGCAGGCGCTTGCCGCGGGCGTCGTAGAAGTAGACGCGGAAGTCCGAGGGCAGCGCCTCGGGTTCCGGTTTGCCGGGACGGCGCTTGTCGAGGAAAGCGGTGGCGGGCATGGGCCGGAAGTCGGTGAGCCGCTGGTCGACGCCGTCGAGGAGCCAGGACCGTAGGACGAGGAAGCCGACCAGCTCGGCGGCCAGCACGGCCAGGGTGGCCAGTACGGTGACTCCGAGGACGAGACGTCGGCGCAGTGAGCGGGGGGCGCGGAGGCTGGTCAACGTTCTGCTGTCCCGTGACTCGTTCGCGGTGCCCGCAGGCTGTAGCCCACGCCGCGGACGGTGTGGATGAGCGGTGGGTCGAAGCGGTCGATCTTTTTGCGCAGGTACTTGATGTAGGTCTCGACCACGCGGGTGTCGCCCGCGAAGTCGTAGTGCCACACATGGTCGAGGATCTGGGCTTTGCTCACGACCCGGCCGGCGTTGTCCATGAGGTACGACAGCAGCTTGAACTCGGTCGGGGAGAGTTGTACGTACTGGCCGGCCCGGTGCACCTCGTGTGCCATCTCGTCGAGTTCGAGGTCGGCGTAGCGCACGACGGTGCCCGGCAGCCGGGCGTCGAGACCCAGGGTCCGCCGCAGGATGGCCTGGATACGGAGCAGTACCTCCTCGATGTTGAAGGGCTTGGTGACGTAGTCGTCGGCACCCAGACTCAGCCCTGTGATGCGGTCGTCCACGCCGGTGCGGGCGGTGAGGAGCAGTACCGGCACCAGGTTGCCGGCCGCGCGCAGCCGGCGGGTCACCTCGTAGCCGTCGAGGTCGGGCAGCATGATGTCCAGCAGGATCAGGTCGGGCTGCAGCCGCGCGGCCTCGGCCAGTGCGGCGGCTCCCGTGTCGGTGCTCCGCACGTGGTAGCCGGTGAGACTCAGCGTCGATTCGAGCAGTGTGCGGATGCTGGGCTCGTCCTCGACGACGAGAAGCCGGTGCTGCCGCTTCTCTTCGGTCCGCTCGGTCATATCGGCACTACGATCCGTTCTCTCACCAGGTCCCGGCATTCGCCGTGCCCGCCTGGAGGCTATCCCGCACCGGGCCTTGCGCGCCGTCGGCGTGAAGGGCGCGCAAGGCCCGGTGCGGGGGCATAGCGGGGTTGTGTCAGGCCGCCAGCTTGCCCTTGCGGAGGGTTACCGCTCGGGGGGCGTTGTTGGCCAGGTGGGAGTCGTGCGTGACCATGATGAAGGTGAGGCCGTCCTCCTTGCAGCGGGTCTGCAGGACGTCCATGATCTCGTCGCGGGTGGACTCGTCGAGGTTGCCTGTCGGCTCGTCCGCGAGCAGCACCTGCGGCTTCTTGACCAGGGCCCGGGCGATGGCCACCCGCTGCTGCTGGCCGCCGGACAGTTCGCTCGGCACGTGGCCCAGCCGCTCTCCCAGCCCCACCGAGGTGAGGGCCTCGGCCGCCAGTTCGCGCCGCTCCTTCGCCTTGACGCCCAGCGGCACGAGGGCCGTTTCGACGTTCTCCTGGGCGGTGAGGGTGGGGATGAGGTTGAAGCTCTGGAAGACGAAGCCGATCTTCTCGCTGCGCAGGCGGGTCAGACGGGCCTCGGGCAGCTTCGCCAGGTCGACACCGTCGAGCAGCACACTGCCGGAGGTCGGCCGGTCCAGGCCGCCGAGCATCTGCAGGAGGGTCGACTTGCCGCCGCCGGTGGGGCCCTTGATGACCAGGTAGTCGCCTGCGGTGATGGTGAGGTCCACTCCGGCGAGCGCGTTGACGACGCCCTTGCCGCGGGTGTAGCGCCGGGTGACGCCGGTGAGTTCGTACATGGTGGTTGCTCCTGCGGAGGGGTGGAAGACGGGTCAGGCGACGCGGGAGAGGGCGTCGGCGGGGCGGAGCCGGGAGGCGCGCCACCCGCCGAAGGCCCCGGCGACGAGGCCGCCCGCGACGGCGAGGCCGATGGCCAGGATGATCGCGGAGAGGCTGACCGGTGCGGAGAGCACCACGTCCAGCGTCCGTGCTGCGGTCTCCTGTGCGGTGCCACCGGGGCCACCGCCCATACCGCCTCCGGGACCGCCCATGCCGCCACCGCCCCCCGGGCCGCGCATGCCGCCGCCGGAAGAGCCCAGCTCAGCGGAGAGCGAGGGTCCGAAGGCGGTGACCGCCCACGCACCGGCCAGGCCCAGCCCGATACCCATGACGCCACCGACCAGGCCCGTTACCACGGCCTCGCCGACGACCTGCCCGGTGACCCGGCGCGAGCGCCAGCCCAGAGCCTTGAGGGTGCCGAACTCCCGCACGCGCCGGGCGACGGCGGACGAGGTGAGCAGGCCGGCGACCAGGAACGCCGCGGCCAGGACCACCACGGACAGCCAGCGGCCGACCGTCTCGGCGAGACCGGACGCGGTGGACAGGGACCCCGAGACGGTGTCCGCCAGGTCCTCGGACGTGGTCACGGTGGCGTCCGGAACCGTCTTGAGCACTGCGGACTCCACCGCACCGAGCTGCTGCGTGTCGTTGGCCTGCACGTAGACGGTGGTGATCTTGCCCTTGGCGTCAGCCAGGGTCTGCGCCTGAGCGAGCGGCAGGTAGACGTTCGCGGCGGCCTCCCCGCTGGTCGCGGTGGCCACGCCGACGACCTCGAACTTCGTGTCGCTCACCGTGACCGTGTCACCGGTGGTGAGCTTCTTCTCCTGAGCGTAGGCGCTGTCCACCACAGCCACCTTCGCCGACGTCTCCGACGTCTCGAAGCCGCGCCCGTCGGTGACCTCCGAGGAGGACAGCGGGCCCATCTCCGGATGCGCGACGTCGGTGCCGTACACGGTGAAACTGTCGATGGAGAAGTCGGCGCCGCCGCCCGTCACCTCACCCTCCGAGCCGCCGCCCCGTCCAGCGCCCGGCCGCTGCTGGAACTGGCCGCGGCTGAACTCGCCATCGACCTTCACCACATTGAGACTGAGCCCGCCCACGGCGGCTGCAACACCGTCCGCCTTCGCCACGGACGAGACCGTGGTGGCGTCCAGAGTCTGCAAGCCCTGCACCATGACCCGGTCACTGCTCTGCCGCTCACCGCCTTCCCCCTCCTCGTCGCCACCGGCGTCGAAGCGGAACCGCGGCCGCTCGCCACCGTTCTCCGACGGCGGCTCCGGGGCCTTGGTGACGGTCATGTCGGTACCGAGCCCGTAGAGGGATTCCAGGACTTGCTCCTGGGCTTTCCCCATGCCGGTGGAGACGGCGTTGACCACGATGACAAGAGCAATACCGAGAGCCAGCCCGGAAGCGACGACCAGCGCCGACTTTCTCCGGCGGCGTAGCTCACGGCGCAGATAGGTGAAGAACATGGGCCGCACGCTAAGCGTGCCGGCTGGCAGCACCGTGAGCGTTGTGTGAGAGAACGCCGAGAGTCTGAACGGGACGGATGATGCTCCAGGCCGGCAAGGCGGCGGGGAGGAGTGCTGAGGCATCCGGCGGGCCGGCGTGGAACGTCGAATCACCCGGCTCAAGCAGCGAAATGTCGAGCCGAACCCGCCTTTGGAGGAGCATCACAGGGAGCTCGATGCCGTTCGACCTGACGATCACTGTGCGACTTGCGGCACACCCATTGGGGCAGCAAGCAAGGACACCCAGCGTGGATTCTCAGGACATTCACAGCTAATCGCTATGTGCGGTTACAGGAGGGCAGGCCAGTCTTACGGCCCATGAGATCTGTGAAAAGAGGCCGGGCTGTCCTGGTCAATGGCACGCTGGCCGTGCTGTTGGCCGGGGGCATCGGCTTCGCGTATGTGTCGCTCGGCGACGGCTAGGCCACTGCCTCGGCCACCACCCGGACCACGCAGGTGATGCGTGGCGACCTGACCGCTTCGGTGTCCGCCTCCGGGGCGGTGGAGAGCGCGACGAAACGCTCGTTGGTCTTCAGCGGCTCCGGCACGGTCACAAAGATTCATGTCGCGGTCGGTGCCACGGTGAAGAAGGGACAGAAGCTGGCGGAGCTTGACCGGACCGAGGCTCAGGAAGAGCTCGACGCCGCGGAGGCGCAGTTTGTCGTGGCGGCCGACGGCGACACCAGCACCGCGGAGGGCAACGCGAGTTACGTGCAGGCCAAGAACGCGGTGAGCGCGGCACAGCGGGCGCTTGACGGGACGGTGCTGTACGCGCCGATCGGCGGGACGGTCACGGCCGTCAACGGCAGCGTCGGGGAATCGGCCTCCGGATCCTCGGGGTCTTCTGCGCCCTCGGCTTCGGCTGACTCCTCGTCGGGTGGCTTCATCGAGCTCGCCGACCCTGGCGCGGTCCAGGTCACGGGCAAGTTCACCGAGACCGACGCCGCCAGTCTCAAGGTCGGGCAGGCCGCCACGGTCACCTTCGCCGCCTTGTCGGGCGTCACGGCGCAAGGCGAGGTCGCTGCGATCGACAGCGTGCCGACGACCGAGAGCAACGTCGTGAGCTTCGGGGTGACGATCTCTTTGAGGGATAAGCCCGAGCAGGTGCGGATCGGGCAGACCGCCAGTGCGACGGTGACCGTCTCCGAGGTGAAGGACGCACTGTATGTGCCGAGCGCGGCGGTTGCGAGCGCCGGCGGGCAGAGCACGGTGACCGTGGCCGAGGACGGCAAGCCGGTCGTGAAGAGGGTGACCGTGGGGATCGCCGGCAGTTCGGGCACCGAGATCAAATCCGGTCTGCAGCAGGGTGAGCAGGTTCAGATCACGGTCGCCACCGGCACGGGCGGAAGCGATGCGCAGCCGTCCCGTGGCGGACTCGGCGGCGGGCTCGGTGGCGGAGGCGGCGGTGGCGGACGTGGGCCGGGCGGCGGTGGGGGCCGATGAGTACCCCGGTCATCGAGGTCCGTGGCCTCACAAAGGTCTACGGGCAGGGTGAGACCGAGGTCCGCGCCCTGCGGGGTACCAGCCTGACGGTGCAGCAGGGCGACTACGTGGCCATCATGGGCCAGTCCGGCTCCGGGAAGTCCACGCTGATGAACATTCTGGGCTGCCTGGATGTACCGACGGACGGCAACTACTTCTTGGACGGTACGGACGTCAGCGGGCTCAGCGAGACGCAGCTGTCGATCCTGCGGAACAGGAAGATCGGCTTCATCTTCCAGAGCTTCAACCTGATACCGCGGATGACGGCACTGGCCAACGTCGAGCTCCCGCTGGCCTACGGCGGCGTCAAAGCGGCCGAGCGGCGACGGCGGGCGCTCGCGGCACTGGAGATGGTCGGGCTGGCCGACCGGACCAATCACGAGCCGAACGAGCTGTCCGGCGGACAGCAGCAGCGTGTCGCCGTCGCGCGGGCCCTGGCCACCGCTCCTGCCCTGCTGCTGGCCGACGAGCCGACCGGCAACCTCGACAGCAAGTCCACCCTCGACGTCCTCGACATCCTCGACCAGCTCTCGGCATCCGGCCGGACGATCGTCCTGATCACCCACGAGGACGAGGTCGCCAAGCGCACCAAGCGCGTCATTCGCCTGGTCGACGGCGACATCGTGGAGGACCGCAGACAGTGAACCCCTTCGAGATCCTCCGGTTCGCCCTGCGCGGCCTGGGCGCCAACAAGCTCCGCAGCGGGCTCACCACCCTGGGCATCCTCATCGGTGTCGGCGCCGTCATCCTCCTGGTCGCGGTCGGCAACGGCTCGTCCCAGCAGATCCAGGACAGCATCGCCCGGCTCGGCGCCGGCGCCCTGACCGTCTCCACCTCGACCACCGGACAGGCGGGCGGAGCACGCCAGGCCGCCTCGGGCGGGCAGCAGCAGACGGCCACGGGCCCCCGCACACAGGCCAAGAAACTTACGGTGGACGACGCCAAGGCCCTGGTCGACCCGGTGAACACGCCGTCCGTCGAGAGCGCCTCACCCGTGGTCAACGCCAGTGCCCAGACCACCACCTACCTGACCACCAGCCACAGCATCGGCCAGTTCGTCGGCAGCGACCCGGCCTACTTCAAGGCGAGCAACAAGAAGGTGCAGAGCGGCTCGCTCTTCACCGCCGCGCAGGTCGCCTCCGGCGCGAAGGTCGCCGTCATCGGACAGACCGTCGCCGAGCAGCTCTTCGGCCCGGTCGACCCGATCGGCATGAAGATGAACGTCAACGGCGCCTTCTTCACCGTGACCGGAGTGCTGGCCGAGTCGGGCTCCTCCTCGGGCGGGTTCCAGGACGCCGAAGACATCGCCATCGCCCCCTACACCGCCGTCCAGGGCACGCTGACCAGTTACGGCGCGCTCAGTCAGATCGTCGTGCAGGCCAAGACCGCGGGCGCGGTCGACGCGGCGCAGGCCGAGGTCACCACCGTGCTCAACCAGCGGCACGGCAGCACCGACTTCCAGGTCTTCAACCAGGCCAGCCTGCAGTCGGCGGTCGCGGAATCCAGCGAGACGTTCACGGTCCTGCTCGGCGCGGTCGCGGCGATCAGCCTGCTGGTCGGAGGCATCGGCGTCACCAACATCATGCTGGTCACCGTCACGGAACGGACCCGTGAGATCGGCATCCGCAAGGCCATCGGCGCCCCGCGCGGCGCGATCCTGGGCCAGTTCATCGCCGAGGCCACGATCCTCTCCCTGATCGGCGGCGTCCTGGGCGTCGCCGCAGGGGTGATCGGCGGACAGTTCGAAATCGTCGGCGTCCAGCCGGTGATCGCCCCCTGGTCGATCGGCCTCGCGCTCGGCGTCTCGGTCGCCATCGGCCTCTTCTTCGGCAGTTACCCGGCCAACCGTGCCGCGGGCCTGCGCCCCATCGAGGCGCTGCGCCATGAGTGAGGACAGAGCAGTGAATCAAGACACCGACCTGTTGGCAGGCTCCCCGTTCGCAGGAGACCTCGACACCGACCTCAAAGCCGCACCCGCACGCCGGCGACTGCCCAAGACGGCGCTGTTCCTGGCCGCGGGTGTCGTGGCCGTCGGCGGATTCATCGGCGGCATGTACGTGGAGAAAGGTGCCGGCGACACCGCCGGTACTCGCCCCTCCGGAGGCCAGAGGCCCGGCGGCGATCCGGCGGCCGGTGGCGGCCCGGCGGCCGGTGGCCGGCAGGGGCAGATGCCGGGCATGACCGGCGGGGGCGGCGGCCAGGGACGCCAGGGGATGTCCTCCGGAACGATCAGCAAGATCAAGGACGGGGTGGTGGAGGTCACGACCCCGGACGGCAAGACCGTCGAGATCAAAACCGGAGACTCCGTCGTGCTCCGGCCCCAGCCCCAGTCGCCTTCCCCGACCCAAGGAGCATCGCAGTGAGCGCGGTCAAGCAGATGCTGGGCGCAGCTGCGATAGCGGGGATGCTCCTGGCCACGGTGGCCTGCGGCAGTGACGAGGCCGACCCGAAGCCCGCGGCCGACCCGATGCAGGCGTTCCAGGAGTGCCTCCAGCAGCACGGCGTGACCACCCCCGACCGGGGCGGCCAACGCCCCGGGGGTAGACCAAGCGGACGGCCCGAGGGCATGCCCAGCGGCCGCCCCGAAGGTGCGCCCGGCGGCCGCCCCGGGGGCGCGCCGTCCGGACGGCCCTCCGGCATGCCGAGCATGTCGGAGAAACAGCAGGAGGCCCTGCAGGCATGCGCCTCCCTGCGGCCCCAGCGGGGCGGCGGCGGTCCCGGAACCAACGGCGAACAGAACGGAGACTGACCATGGCGACAGGCAGAAGACGCCGAACGGCGCCGCCGGGAAGCGGACGCCGGATGGCCGCCGTGTACGGGGTGCTCGGGGCCGTGCTGATGGGCAGCGCGGCGATTCCGGCCCACGCGGACGGAGCAGCTTCCTCCCCGCCGGCCAAGGATCCGTCCACGGCCGTCCCGGACGCGGAAACCGGCACGGGCCCCTCGGCGTCGGGAACGATCGAGAGCCTCACCTCCCGGGCGCTGTCGTTCACGACCGAGGGAACGATCACAACGGTCAAGGTCAAAGCCGGCCAGAAGGTCGCCAAGGGAGACGTCCTGGCCCAGGTTGACTCCACCGAGGCCATCGAGAGCAAGGAGGCGGCCTACGCGTCCTACCTCGCCGCATCCGAGACCCTGGAAGAGGCCGAAAGCGGCACCGAGAGATACAACAAGGCGTACGCGTCCTTCATCCAGGCCCGCAACGCCTACCGCAAGGCCCAGCGCACGGTGGACGGGACGAAGATCATCGCCCCGTTCGCCGGGACGGTGACCGCTGTCGATGCCGAGACCGGCCAGACAGTGGCCCGTGGAGTGGCGGTCCTCACCCTCACCGACCTGTCCGCGCTGCAAGTCAGTGCCGACTTCTCCGAGGCGGACGTCGTCAAGCTGAGGAGCGGCCAGAAGGCCACAGTGTCCTTCGGTACTTCGAACACCTCCGTCACGGGCACCGTCTCCTCCGTATCGCCCGTTCCCGTCGCGTCGGACAGTTCGGGCAGCGGTACGGGCGGCGGGATGCAGCAGTCCTCGACGCAGGTCGTGCGCTACACCGTCCTGGTGTCCCTCGACAGCGTCCCGGCGACGCTGCGGGCGGGTCAGGCGGTGACGGTGGAGGTTCAAGCCTGATTTTCTCACCGAACTCACAGCTCCTGACCAACTGATTCACAAGGAGTTCGGCGATAGTCGCGCCCATGCCCGAGCAGACCGATCCTCACGACATCCTCAGGACCTCACCGTTCGAGGGCAGCCTCGAGGAGGCGCTTGCCGCCCATCCACCTCGGCAGAAGCTGCCCCTGCTCACCACGTTCCTGGCCGTCGGCGTCCTCGGCGTCGGCGGCCTCGTCGCCGGCATCCACGCCGACCGCATCTGGGGAGAGAAGGACACCGCAGGCGGCCCCGGAGCGTCTGCCGGACGCTCCGGGCAGGGGCAGCCCCCCGGGCAGCAAGCCTCGGGCGGTATCCGGCAGAACCCCGGCCTCCTTCAGGGCACCGTCACCAAGGTGTCCGACGAAACCGTCACCGTGAAGACGTCCGACGGGAAGACCGTCACGCTGAAGACCGGGGACGAGCTGCGGACGGTGCCGTCACGGCCCCGCCAGGGCCCGTGAGCCTGCCGGCCGGCCCCTGACGACGCCTCAGACCCGGGTTCCCATCCGTAAGAAGGGGCGGGTTCTGCCCCGCCCCGCCGGGTCATCCGCCAGTGCCCGTGCTGTCGGCGAACGGGCGGCTCGCCGCCACCGCCAAGTCCTCGACCAAGGCCATACCCGTCTCTTGCGAGGGCTGGCCGTCGCACAGTATGGCCAGCAGGAGGGTGTGCCCGGCGACCTCCACCCGGCCGATGCTGTTGGTCACCCACAGCCCCGTCCCGCTGCGCGCGAGCCAGCCGTTCTTCAGCTGCGCGGACCCCGGGTCGTCCGCAGCCGCGGATGCGCCCCAGTCCTGGTCGGCCGCGATAGAGCCCATGAGGCCTTGCAGATAGGACCGGGCGTCCGCGGACAGAGCCGAGTCCTCGCCGAACACCGCCTGGAGCAGACGCAGCTGATCGTCCGGCGTGGTCTGTGTGAGTCCCCAGTACGGCCCGTCGCCGGGCACGGTCTCGGTCAGGCCCAGCCGCGTATTCGCCGCCGCCAGCCCCTCCGCCCCGCCGATGGCGTCCCACAGGGCATCCGCCGCCGTGTTGTCGCTGTTCTCGATCATGACCGTCGCCTGCCGACGTTCCTGTGCGGTCAGCGCCCTCCCCTCGTCGGCCACCTGCAGCAGCAGGACGGCCAGGATGTCGACTTTGACGATGCTGGCGGTATCAAACTCATGATCGTCCGCTTCAGCGGTGCCCACCGACGCCCCTGCGCCGCTTGACAAGTCCAGCACCGCCAGGGCCGCGTTCCCCTCGGCCCCCTCCACAGCCTCCCGGACCGCAGTTTCGACGTCCGCCGCAAGCCCAGCCCGCCGGTCGGCCTGGACGTCGGCTCCCTGGGAGGACACCGTCGCCGACGGACTCGGCTGCTCAGTCACCACGGCAGCGGTCCTCACCGGCTTCCCACCCGCCCGGGGCCCTGACTCCGCGTGGACAAAACCGATCGCAACGGTCAGCACGGCACCGCGCTTATCACGAGGTAGCGGGGTCTCCGGGACGGGGAAGAGTGCCTGTGGCATGCCATGAGGCGACGCTAGGAATGCGGCATGAGAATCGCGTTTGCGTCAGCCCTGAGTTAGCTATGAAGGCGCTCGGTCCACCACGCTCCAACGCCAGGTGGCGTGCGTATGCCCGATGAGGTGGCGCGAGGCGACACCGCCCAACAGCTGCCGGCCCTCTCGTCCCTGCTGTTGACTATCTAGATCAGTGAGCGGTTGATCCGGTTGCTGTGCTGTCAGGGCAGTTTGTTGCGTGTGCGCGTGCAGCCACATCTCATGCGCCGCGCTGCTGCCGCGCTGCGCCTCGGCCTCGATCCTCTCCAGAATGGTCTGCACCTGCTCCGAGTTCACACCGCGGTGCGCGAGCTCGATATATGCGTAAATCACGTCAAAAGACGCGCGTATCTCATGGGCGGTGTCCCGCAAGGCCTTCGAGCTCATCCGCACATCATCTGTGTCATATCTGGGAGACACCTGTGAGACGCCTTGGACCCGGCTAGCCCTTGCAACGGCTAGCAAACCGGTGCGGGCATGGCCACCGAGGCCCGGCCGGCTCGCAGAGACACTGCGAGCCGGTGGGCCCCGTTCTTCCCAGCTCCCCGCGCGATGCATGCCTCTGGTCTTTTGGAGATCCCGCTCGTCAGGCCTGAGAGGTCTCCAGTCGATACGGACTGCGGGTGACAGTGTTGGGAAAGCTGTCGGGCTGAGTCGGCGGTGTACGCGGCCCGTGGTCGGCGACCGGAGCCAGACCGTTGATGTGCTCAGCTGACGCCTTTCCCACTGCTCGCCCAGCGAGCCCCGTCGCCGTGCGGTACGTACCGCACGGCACCGTGGTCGAAGGGGATCGAGGAGGACGGAGCGGGACGCAGCAGGATGTGAATGTCCACCTCTGTGGCGTTTCCGCAGGTGAGACGCGTCTCCCTTTTGGGTTCGAGTCCCACCCGCCCCACCGAGCGTCCCCAGGCAGAATCGTTCTGACCTGGGGAAACGTGGATTTCGCGGCTTTTTTCCGTGCGGTACTGGCCGCGCATCGTGCGGTACTGACCCGCTGCCGCACTGTTGCAGTGCACTTCAGGTACGTCTGACCTGGTCCTTTACGGTAGGTGCATGAGGGGCGTCGTGGCGCGGTCCCACGGCTGCTGGTCAGTTTGAGTCCGCTCATCGCGGCGCGTTCTCCGGCAGTCGCTGGAGTCCGAATAGTGCTGGATGCTTGTGGTCAGCGTGTGGCTGAGGGCGTCAGGCACTGGGATGAGTTGGGACGGACCGGACCGGCGGTCGCTTCGTCCGGCAAGGCGGCGGGGTGCTGGCGGGCCCAACGTCCCGGGCGCGTAGTCCGGCGCCGTGGAGTGCGCCGCACCTTCATCGAGGTGGATGCGCTGGCGCGGGGTCCTCCGGGCGCGGGTTTCAGGCAGTGACGCGTGGTGTCCCCGCCTCAGGGTTGCCGTCGTCGCCTACCCGCCGGACGGTGACGGGGCCTTGCCCGACGGGCAACAGACGCTGTCCTCATGCCGGTGCCGGTGCTCGTGGGCGGTGACCGGCCCACGAGCACCGTCGATGCGCTCGAAGCCGCTGGCGTGACCGCGTACTGCTGGGAAGTGGCAGTGCCCAGCAGCAGGGATGCTCGTCCTCGTGGCGAAGACAGGAAGGCTCACGCGAGCCGGCCGCCAGGCCCCGGGCTCCGAGGCGGCCCAGGCCTCTCCCGATCGGTCAGAACGCCTGCAAGTACACCCGGGTTGTGCCGGCATCCAGTTCGAGGACGTGGATCTCGATCCACTGGACCTCGGTCCGGCGGCTGTCTCCCGCGCAGGGCGGGCAGACTCCGGCCCAACGGACGCCCTTCTTGCTCTGAGGCTCGGCGAGGCCGAGATGTCCGAAGAGCTCCGTGGGGGACGGGGGGTTCTCGTTCCTGGCACGCAGGGGCTTGTCGGGACGCAGGTCCTCCGCCACTCGTACCGCGGTCTTCTCGTCGGTGACGAAGGAGAGCAGGTAGATGTCCTCCTGAGGGTTGATCTGCACGGCGCCCTTCACCTCCGTCGCACTCTTGGGCACCTCCAGCTGCATGAACGCCGATGCCTCCGGCGCGCCCAGGGCCTTTCCCCAGCGTGAGGTGCGCCCGTCCGCCCTCCGGTGATCATCCCCGCCGGCACTAGAACAGGAGGTGAGCAGCAGGGCGGCCCCGAGGGCCGCGAGCAGCCTTGGCCGCAGGGCAGATCGGTCGTTCACCGGTTCTCCTCGTCGCCGCGCGAGACGTCCCCGCGGGACCCTGCGCGCCCAGGGCCCGCCGGTGTCACCCCGGGGGCTGAGCCACTGTCCAGATCCTGGGTGTAGGTGCTGCTGCTACCGCACATGTCGAATTCCTGGGCGAAACCCACCTTGTGCAGTCGCCCCATATCGTCGTCGGGAATGGTGACACCACCGGGGAACGTCGTCGCTTTTCCGGAGTCCCAGTTGTACCGGTCCCACACGTTGACCTGGTAGTCGAGCGAGACCTGTGGCTTGCCGCCGTCGCCCGGACGGACGGTGACCATGCCCGACACGTTCTGCTGGTGCGACCCGACCGCGTGGAACCATTCGTCCTCACCGAAGGTCCGCCCGATCGCCTGGCTCTCCACGGGAACGACGACCGTCCTGTCGCCGCCGGCCTTCTCGAACTCATCAAGGGCCTTCTGACGCCATGCTTCCTGGTTCTCGGCGATGTGAAGCGTGCCCACGTCGGTCCGGAATCCGGAATCGTCGTGCAGGATGCGGTTGACATCGAGGTCGAGCGGCTCGCCGGTGCCACTGAGATAGTGCTGCATGTTGCGGGATGCCGCGACCTCTCCTGTGACATCGCCGCCCGTGGCGATGGCTTGAGCTTGCGTCAGGACCCAGAGGTCGTGAGCGGTGGGAGCCTCCGTGTCGAATGGTCCCGAGCCCGCGTCAGCCGGCCTCCACTCGTACAGCGGGGCCATGATCCCTGCTTCTCGAAGGTCGTCGCCGCGCTCCCGCAGCAGGATGCCGCGCGTCACCGGATCGAGATCACGCCACCACTCCGCCACGGCGGCCCTCCCCTTCGGCATGTTGGCGGCCTTGCCAGCCTCCTCCAGGGAGGGATAAGGGCTCCTTGCAGGGCTTCTGTTGAAGCCGTTCATGGTCCCGTCCATGATGTCGGAGTCGACCACGGCGGCCGCGAGGGCGAGCCTGATGCCGTCGTCGGCGTCAGTGACCGCCTGGACCGCCCGGTGGAGGAGATCGGCCCACCGGGTCACCTGAGCGCGCACGCTTTCCTGGTAGGCGGGGTCATGCACGTACGCAGTGCGTGCACTCTGGCTGAGCTGTTCTGTATCGAACGAAACGACGCCCTGGTCGGAGATACGCATGCCGTCCTTGATGGCGTCACTGCACACGGTCTTCACCCTGCCACGGAGGGCGGCCAGCTGGGTGTGTGAATCCCGCAGGATGGACGCAATCGCCTTGGCCTCCTTCTGAGCCCCTTGCAGCTCCTTGAGCGTCACGCTGAACCTGTAGTTCGCGGCATCGGCGCTCTGGCCGACCCACGACTGTCCGAGCGAGATGCGATAGACATCGCGTTCGTACTGCTTCTCGATCGACTTGAACTTGCCCGCCATCTCTACCCACTTGTCGGCGGCGTCGGCGAGTTTGGACAGGTCGCTGCTCATCACTTCGTGATAGGTCGGCACGCATCCCCCGGGCGGTCGGTCGGCTGGTCAGTACTTGTCGATCGGCGACGGCGGAGCCACTTGCGAGCCGATGCCGATGTCGTCGTTCGCGAGGTCGATGCCCGTTTTGCTCAGGGCGTGCTTCTCCCAAGCCATTCGACCTAGCAGCGCCTTGACCTGTTGTTCCCACGTCCTGTGCGCTTTCCTCAACGCACCCGAAGTGTCCCAGCCGTGCCCGTCCCTGGCACCGAACTCCTTGACCACCGCTGTCACGCTCTCCGTGGCGTGCTTGCCATCCCTCTCGACGCTGGGTTCCAGATCCTCGTTGATGGCCTTCGCCGCCGCCTGCTTCTTTTGCGGGCTTGAGGCGAGATCCGGGGCGCTGCCGCCTCCCCCCGGGTCGAGCTTGTTCAGTCGCATGGAGTCCGTGCGCTGGGCGGCCACATCGTTCTTGATCTGCTTCCACTCGTCCCAGGCCATGGCCCCCCCATCAGCGTGATCGTTACCGATGAACATACGGAATGCTGTGGCTCAGGCGACAGTTGGTGCCTGGCCAAAAGCTCGCTGCCGAGTGTCTGACGTGTGGCTGTCCTGCACGGCTCGATCGGGAGGGCCGCGCAGGCGGCTCATGGCCAATGGTTGCCGCACTGGGGGTGAGGTCACCTCGAGATACGGCGGGTGGTGACACAGGACACTTCCTGAACCCTGCACTCCGCGGGCGACGACTTCACGCAGGCCGGCAACATGGTCCGCAAGGTCCTCTACGACGACACCCGCAAAGTCCTGGTTAGCAACGTGACCCGCCACCTCCTTAACGGCGTCTCCCGCCCGGTCCTGGATCGCGCGGTCCGACACTGGCGGAACAGCAACCGCTCTACCGGAGACAAGGTCGCCCAGGTACCAACGTCACCTGACGCCCGCGAACACACCGCCCAACAACCCACCCCAGGCCCCATGCCGGCGGATGGGGGCGGAAGGCTAACCGATACGTCTGCGGCTCCCGGTGCCCGGTCGATACGGAGTGTGACTGCACCTGGCAAGGGGAGGGGGCAACGGAGTCTGCGGCATGCGCTGCGGGTGAGCCGCGCGTTTGCCTGCCTCGCGGTAGATGCCCTGGGTGAATCGTCTCCCAAGTCGAACATTCTCTTCTTCACCAAGTCCGTTCCTCGACCAACCGGCGAGCCTGCCACGCGCGAGCTATGGGTGTATGACGCCAGGACCGACAACCACCACACGGACACCGGCAGGCCCCTCACGGAGGACGGCTTCGCGGACTTCCTCGCCGCCTACCGGCCCGGCGAGAGCGACCATCGAGGGCGCATCCCGTCCCCGCGCTTCCGCCAGTACCCGGTGGATGAACTTCTGGAGAGGCCGAATGTCAGCCTGGACCTGAAAGCCAATCTCGCCGCGACCCTTGACGATTTCGGTTCCCCTGGAGAGATCGCTTTGTCCATCGCCGACCACCTGGACGAGGCGGGCAAGCGCTTCCGCGCGGTGGCGGAGAGCCTCGCGTAGGAGCAGTCGAGGTTTCGGCGGGGAACCAGCCGCGCCACTGGGCCATTCTTTTACGTAGGGTGGCGACCGCGCTCTATGGAGTGGTCGGGGGATAGCGTGCCCAAGCCTTTCGGGAGAGTGCCACCAGGACGTCGTGCGGGTCACGAGGGGCCGCGGCGGACGGCGACGACGTGCAAGGCCCGGGACGACCATCCACGAGAGCGCGGAACTATATGGGGCCTGATATCCCCCTCCCGAGCGCGACACTTCGGCCGACTCCGCTCGTAGCAGAGCGTGACTGTGCCGAACAGGGGGAGAGGCGGTATCGGAGTCGGCAGCATGCACCACGGGTGAGCCGTGCGGTTGGCTGTCTCGCAGCGGGTGTGCCGGGTCGGCCGTCTCCTGCTGTAGGCACCAGGGGTACCCCGTAGCCGTGCGGTACGTACCGCACGGCACCGTGGTTGACGGGGATCGAGGAGGACGGAGCGGGACGCAGCAGGATGCGAATGTTCGCCTCTGTGGCGTTTCCGCAGGTGAGACGCGTCTCCCTTTTAGGTTCGAGTCCCACCCGCCCCACTCAGCGTCCCCAGGCAGAATCGTTCTGACCTGGGGAAACGCGTTTTCCTCTTTCCCCAGCGCGAGGCGCGCCCGTCCGTCGTCCGGTGATCACCCCCGTCGGCATGGGAGCAGGAGGTGAGCAGCAGCGCGGCCCCGAGGACCGCGAGCAGCCGTGGCCAGGGCAGATCGGTCGTTCACCGGTTCTCCTCGTCGCCGCGCGAGACGTCCCCGCGGGATCCTTCCCGCCCGGGGTCCGCCGGTGCCACCCCGGGGGGCTGAGCCACTGTTCAGATCCTGGGTGTAGGTGCTGCTGCTACCGCGCATGTCGAATTCCTGGGCGAAGCCCACCTTGGGCAGTCGCCCCATGTCGTCGTCGGGAATGGTGACACCACCGGGGAACGTCGTCGCTTTTCCGGAGTCCCAGTTGGACCGGTCCCACACGTTGACTGGTGTGACCCGTACTCGGGGGGCTCGCCCTGGGCGTGGGCGGCAGTCCGCAGAGAAGACCGCTCGTCAGGAGCCGCCTTTTTCAGCGCTCGTAACGCGAGCACGATCCGGTCTCCTTGAGGCGTGTGGAGCAGATGAGGCTCAAGCCAACGAGAAGAAGACGTCGTGGAGTCGTACGCCTTGTCGCGGGTCGTCGGCGGTGCGCGCCCCGAAGGCGCGATCTCCTTCGGGGCGCGCGGCAGGGGTTCCAGTTCAGGCGTTGTAGCCGCCGTGGGCGTCCAGTACCGCGCCCGTGACGTACGACGCTGCGGGGCTTGCCAGGAAGGCGATCGCCGCGGCGATTTCGTCGGGATGCCCCATGCGTTGCAGGGACAGCGAGCTGACCAGGACCTTGAGGGTCTCGGGGTCCGGCGGTTGCATGCCGCCCTCCATCAGTCCGGCCTCCACGACGTTGGCCGTAATGTTCCGGGGCCCGAGGTCGCGTGCGACGCCCATGGTGTACCTCTCGATCCCGGACTTGGTCGCCGAGTAGTCGGCAACGCCGGGGGCTCCGACCCTGGAGCCCAGTCCGGAACTCACCGTGATGACGCGGCCGCCCGTGCGCAGCACTCGGGAGGCGGCCCGGATGACAGCGATCACGCCGAGGTAGTTGGTGGCGTGCATCCGGTCCAGTGCGGCGGTGTCGGCGTCCGGGTCGTCCACCGCGCCGGCGACGGAGATCGCCGCGTTGTTGACGAGGATGTCCAGGCCGCCGAAGTGCGCGACCACGTCGTCGATCAGCGTCGGCGCCCGGCTCGTGTCCGCCTGGTCGGACTGGAAGGCGACGGCCTTGGCTCCCTTGCCGTGCACCTCGTCGACGACGGCCTGCGCCTGATTCTCGGAGCTGACGTAGGTGAAGGCGACGTCGGCGCCCTGATCGGCCAGCAGCCGTACGGTCGCGGCTCCCAGTCCGCGCGACCCCCCGGTGACCAGGGCGACCTTGCCCATGAGTGGCTTGCTCATTCTTCTCACCTCGTTGATAGACCCTTCCCAGTAGTCGTAACGCTAACTGTTACGACAAGCTGTTGCAACCTTCACTGTTACGACGGTGAACGCCGTCGTAACATGAGTCGTTGCGGCTGAGAGGATGAGTCCATGAGCGCCAACAGCAGGCTGACCATTGCCGCCCACGCGCTGGCCTGGATCGGCCTCTACCAGCGCCAGGGCCATGAGGTCGCCACCTCCGAGCAGATCGCGACCAGCGCCAACACCAACCCCGTGGTGATCAGACGGCTGCTCGGCGAGCTGCGCAGGGCCGGGCTCGTGGAGTCCCGGCGGGGTGTGGGCGCGGGTTGGTCACTGGCACGCGAGCTGGAGTCGATGACCCTGCTCGACGTGTACGAGGCCGTGGAACCCGGCCCGCTGTTCGCGATGCACCGCACCACCCCGGACCAGGGATGCGTGGTGGGTCACGGCATCCAGCCGGTGATGCAGGGCATCTACGAGGGCGTCGAGGAGACCCTGAGACATGAGCTGGCCCGCGTCACGCTCGCGAACGTACTCCGGGACGTACTCGCGGCCCCTCGCCAGTAGGACTTGGTCAAGTAGGCCCACGTGGAGCACCTCTGCGCGATCGCCGACGGCCAAGTCGTACCCGAGGCCGGTGAGCGCGAAGTCGTCATCTGCATGGATGAGTGCGGGCCTCTCACCCTGATGCCCCACCCCGGGCGGCAGTGGGCCGAACCCGGCGGCGAGCACAGGGGCCCGACCGGGAGCCCCGCATGCGCCGGGCGACCTGCAACCGCTACGGCGGAGTACGGCACCTGTTCGCCGCACCGGACCTGAGCCGGGACCGCCTCTACGGGCACGTCAAGCCGGTCAGGAAGCGCCCCCAGTTCCTGGACGGCCGCTACCTGCGCAGCCTCTACCCGTCCCAGGTCCGTACCGCGATCGTCTGCGACAACCTCTCCCGGAGGCATAGAGGAACGCGAGGACCTCGGGCTCGATCTCGCTGGGGAGGCCCTCGTCGGTGGCGAGGCCGTCCTCGACACGTGGGCCACATCGCGGGCTCATGTCGTTCCACCGGAAGCGGCGTCTTCGTGCTTGAGGTGCTGAGCTCCGCGTCCCCCTGGCGTACCGTCAGGCAATCGCCTCCACTGCCGCGCACGCTGCCGACGCGCTGCACACGGCGTCGGCCGTCTCGGCCGGCAGGCGTTCGGCCAACCTCAGCAGGTCGCGGAACGGCTCGGCCACGGAGGTGATGATGACGTTCCGCTCCGACGGTCCGAGCAACGCGATCGCCCGTGACCCCGAGGCCGGAGTCCAGGTCGATGCCAGCGATCCAGGAGCCCCTCACCGGCGCGCGGACGTCTCAGCCCGTACCTCCGTCGGCGGCCATGGCGTCGACCACGTGCCTCAGTTGGGAGCGCACGGTGATGCCCAGCTTGGGAAACGCCCGATAGAGGTGCGAACTGACGGTACGCGGGGACAGATACAGCTTCTCGGCCACCTCACGGTTGGTCAGGCCGAGCGCCGCCAGCCGCACGATCTGCTGCTGCTGCGGGGTGAGGTCGGCGAAGGCGTCCGGTTCCGTGGTGCCGCTCCGGGCTCCGGCGGCCCTGAGTTCGGACTGGGCCCGCGCCACCCAGGGCTGCGCGGCGAGCCGCTGGAAGACGGCCTCGGCCTCGGCCAGCGGCGGACGGGCATCGGCGATACGACGGCGGCGGCGCAGCCACTCTCCGTACGCCAGCAGCGCCTGGGCACGTTCGAAGGGCCGGCGGGCGAGCGCCGGGGTCCCCAGCGCCGCCGTGAAGTGGTGCTCGGCCTCGCCTGCGGGGGCGAGTGCCGCCCGGCTCAGCCGGACCAGCGCGGTCCTGCGCGGCGCGAGCGCGCCCGCGTCGGCCAGGGACCTCTCGACTCCGTCCACGATCCCGGTGGCCTCCTCGTGATGGCCGCCCCGGGCCGCGGCGACCGCCAGCTCGGGCAGCGCCGGGTAGGCGAGGTGGTAGTGCGCGGGGTTGCCCCGGCCGTCGAAGAGCACACGGTAATGCTGGTACGCGGTCTCGTGATCGCCTTCCGCGGTGGCGGCGGCGCCCAGTGCGCGGTGGGCAAGAGCGAGGACGGAACGGCTCTCCTGCGGGTCGACGAGCGAGAGGGCGTACCGCGCCTGGGTGCGGGCCCCGACGACGTCGCCGCGCAGCGCGCGCAACAGCGCCTCGGTCGCAGCGGCGCAGGCCGCGGCATGGTCGAGGCCGACCGAGGACGCGACGGCCGCGAGTTCGGCGCAAGCCGTCTGCGCGCGGGCCCAGCGGCCCTGTTCCAGGTAGGCGAAGGCGGCGACCCCACCGAGGCCGTCCGGCAGCGGCCCCTGCGAGGTCCACGAGGCGAGGGCCGCGTCGAAGGTCTGCGCGGCCAGTTCCGTCTCGTCCAGCAGCCAGGCCGCGACGGCGAGCAGGGTCAGCGTCTCCGGTTCCTCCCGCGCCGCCGCGACCAGGGCCGGCAATCGCAAGGCGAGGCCCGCATCGGCGGCGTCCGGATGCGCGACGATCCCGGTCCAGGCCGCGAGGAGCGCCTTCCGCTCGCCGAGGCGGTGGCCGGGGTGCGGCTGAACCAGGGGCAGGAGGCGTTCGATCTCGTGCAGTTGGTCCGCGTCACTGGAGTAGAAGCGGACCACGGAGGCGGCGGCCAGGGCCTCCGACGCCGCCCCGGGATCGGTGCCGATCAGGGCGGCGGCCGGACGCATCAGCTGTCCGAAGGCGGCGCTGTGCGAGCTGGTCAGCGCCATGAGCCGGCCGACCTGGACGGCGGCGAGGGCCGCGGCCGTCGGATCGTCGGTGCCGGCGCGGGTGCGTGCGGCCAGCCGTTCGACGGAGTCGAGCCGGCCGGTCAGGACCGCCGTGCTGGTCGCGGCGGCCAGCAACCGGGTGCTCTCGCGCCGGTCGGGGTGCAGGTCCGCGGCCCGTTCCAACATGTGCGCGGCGGCCGCGTAGCCACTCCGGTGACGTGCCCGGTCGGCGCTGCCCTCCAGTTCGGCCGAGACCACCGCGCTCAGCCCTGAGGTGGCGGCGGCGAGGTGCCAGGCGTGCCGGTCCGGGTCCTGGTCGCCGAACAGCCCGGCCAGCTCCAGGTGCGCTGCCCGCCGCTCCTCGGCGGGGGCCGCGTGGTAGATCGCGAGGCGGGAGAGCGGGTGGCCGCAGCGCAGCCGTCCCCCGCCGCGCCGGACGAGTCCGGCCTCCTCGGCCCGCGCCCACACCGGGTCGCCGATGTCGGGAAGCCAGGACAGCACGGTGTGCGACGGGTCCTCGGTGTCCGCGGTGGCCAGGCGCACCACCGCGCGGCGCGTCTCGGTGGGCAATGCGGCCAAGCGGTCGGCGTAGATCCGCTCCAGTCGGTCGGTGACCGGAAGCGGGCCGTCGGTCCTACGGGTCGCGTCGTCGCTGTCGCCGACGGCCCGCGCCAGTTCCACCAGAGCAAGGGGGTTGCCCTCCGCCTGGTCGAGAACGCGCGCCCGGGTGAGCCCGGTCGGCACCCGCGGCTGACGGTCCAGCAGCCGTTCCGCCGCGCCGCGGTCGAGGGGCCCCAGGGTGAGGGTCGGCTCCTGCGCGGCGAGCCCGCGCGGCGCGCTGTCCCGGGTGACGACCAGCAGTGTCACCGGTTCGTCGGCCAGGCGCCGGGCGACGAAGGAGAGGGCGTCCAGCGAGGCGCGGTCGGTCCACTGGGCGTCGTCCACGGCCACCAGCAGCGGGCGCTTGGTGGCGAGGTCCGACAGCACGGTCAGGGCCGCTGTCCCGATGAGCATCGGGTCCGGCGCCTCGCTCCGCTCCGCCGCTCCGAAAGCGGCGTGCAGTGCTCCACGCTGCCTGGGGGGCAGGGCGTCGATCCGTCCGCGGACCGGCCACAGCAGCTGGTGCAGCCCCGAGAACGCCAGGTCGGTCTCGGACGTGCTGCTGTCGGCCCTGAGTACCCGGCCGCCGTCCGCGGCGAAGCGTGCCACGACCGCCTCCACCAGGGTGGTCTTGCCCGCTCCGGGCTCTCCCGCCAGGGTCAGCACGGTGTCCTTCGGCCTCGTCACGCCGTCGGCCGTGCGCGGCGCGGTCACCGCTGCGAGGAGCCGGTCCAGCTCTGCCTGCCGGATCACGGCGGTGCCACCGCGGCCGGCGGCGGTTGTCGCCGTGTACTCGTCCACCGGTTCTCCAGACTTGGCGGGATCTTCCGGGGCCGGGTGCCTCCGGTCACCGCATCCCACGCATCGACGCTACCAGGGCGTTCTCGGGACATTCCGGACAGCCGCCCGGGTGCGGTCACATGACGGGGGTCCTCACCCTGCTGCTCACGTTCCGCACCCGCACCCCATGCTGACCGCCCGTCCGCACCGCGGACGGCCTCGGCCCCGGACAAGTGCAGTCAAGTGTCCGATACCCCCGCGGCACTCCCCGCGCACAACCTGGAAAACGTCCGAAACCCTCGAAGGAGAACCATGTCCCCCCTTACCCCCACCGCATCCGAGACCGGGACGCCGACGGTCAGCACCATCGAGCTCGGTGACGTTCGGATCCACCGCGTCATGGAGTACTCCGACACCACTCCGATGACGACGGATGTCTTCTTCCCCAACAGCAAGCCCGAGGAGTGGCAGCGCCACACCGCGCTGCTGGCGCCGCACCACTGGGAGCCGGACACCGACCTCACCCGTGCCGCCACCCAGTCCTGGGTGCTGCGCAGCGAGGGCAAGATCATCCTGATCGACACCGGTGCGGGCAACGGCAAGTACCGCCCCCTGCAACCGATCTGGTCCTACCTGAACACCGACTACCTGGCGAACCTCGCCGCTGTCGGGGTACGGCCCGAAGACGTCGACGTCGTCATCAACACCCACCTGCACGACGACCACGTCGGGTGGAACACACGCCTCGAAGGCCGCGACTGGGTCCCCACCTTCCCCAACGCGACCTACCTCATGCCGCAGCGTGACGTCGAGTACTGGAGGCCCGAGAACCTCCACAACACGGTGTTCGGGCGGGGCAACCAGAACGTCTACGAGGACAGCATCGACCCGGTCATCGAGGCCGGCCTGGTGAAGACCTGGGACGAGTCGTACACCATCGACTCCAACCTCCGCCTGGAACTGGCCCCCGGCCACACCCCCGGCGCCTCGATCATCCACCTGGAGTCCGCGGGCGACCGCGCGATCTTCGCCGGCGACCTGCTGCACGGCGCGATCCAGGTGCACGAGCCGCACATCAACAGCTGCTTCGAAGAGGACGAGGACGGCGCCCGCGCCAGCCGTGCGCGCATGTTCGCGCATGCCGCCGACACCAACGCCCTCGTGCTCCCGGCCCACCTCCCCGGCCACGGTGCCTTCGAACTGCGCCGCCACGGCGCCGGCTTCGAGCTGACCGACTGGGCGCCGTTCTCCCGCACCTGATCCGACCGCCCATCCCGCAAGGAGTTGCCCGCATGTCCACCACGTTGCCCGAGAACCCCGAGAACACGACCCAGACCCTCGACGTGTCCGGCTACGGCATCACCCGGCGAGCCTGGGTCGCGACCGACCCGGAGCGGGCCTACGACCTGCTGAGCGCCGTTTCGAACATCTCTCTGTGGAGTCCCAACGCGCTCCGCGCCCAGTACGAGGAGGACGCCGGAGCATGGGCGGGAGCCTGGTTCCGGGGACGTAACCAGCGCGGGGGCAACGAGTGGGACAGCCGTTCGCAGGTGCGGACGGCCGAGCGCGGGGCCGAGTTCACGTACACCGTCCTCGGTTCGGTGCCCGTGCCCATCGTCCGCTGGCGCTGGACCTTCACCCCCGACAGGTCGGGGGCCCTGCTCGCCCAGACATGGCAACTGCTCGCGGCGGACCCCGTCCTGGGCTCCACCTACGCGGACCTCGACGCCCTGCGGGACGCCACCGCCAAGGGCATGGAGGACACCCTCGTGGCGCTGGCCGGCTGGATCGCTGACAACCCGGCGGTCTGAACCGCACCGCCGCGCACCCGGCGGTCCGAGGCTGCCCGGTCGGCATGTGCCGCTCCCTCGGGCGGGGCACGCCGGCCGACCCGGCGGGCCCCGCCGGAAGAAACCCTCGCCTCCCCGGACCGGCGCCCCGCCACCCCGCCACCCCGCCACATCGACTGACCGACTGACCGACTGACAAGGAAAGCTCGTTGACCGACCGCGACCTCGTCGTCCGGACCGCGCAGGGCGCGGTCCGCGGCAACCGGACCGACGACCACGCCGTATTCCTCGGTGTTCCCTACGCCGCGCCTCCCGTCGGCGCGAGCCGTTTCGCGTCCCCGCGACCGCACGATCCGTGGGAGGGAGTCATGGAGGCCACGGAATCGGGGCCGACTGCGCCGCAGGGACCGCGCCGCCTCGGCACCCTGGATATGGCGGCCTACTTCGGGCCCGGATGGGTCCGGGGCTCGGGCTACCTCACCGTCAACATCTGGACGCCCCGGGCCACGCGGCCCGGTGCGCCGGTCATGGTGTTCGTGCACGGCGGCGGCTTCGTCGCCGGTTCGAACCGGTCGTCGCTCTACGACGGCAGCCGCTTCGCCCGGGACGGCGTCGTGCTGGTCACCGTGAACTATCGGCTCGGCATCCCCGGCTTCCTCGACCTGCCCGGAGCCCCCCGCAACCGGGGTCTGCTCGACGTGCTCGAAGCCCTGCGCTGGGTTCGGGAGAACATCGCGGCCTTCGGCGGGGACCCCGGGAACGTCACGCTGTTCGGTCAGTCGGCCGGTGCCACCATCACCGGTGCGATCCTGGCCGATCCCGTGGCGGAGGGACTCATGACGCGCGCGATCGTCCAGAGCGGCAGCGGACGCGGAGCCTTCACTCCCGAGCAGGCGGCGCGGGTGACGGCCGTAGCGGCCGAGGCGCTGGGCGTGCCACCGCACGCCCAGGCGTTCGCGCAGGTCGCCGACGAACGTCTCGTCGAGGTCCTGTCCGCACTGTCGGGGATCGATCTGCGCACGGCGACCGACAGCGATCCACTCATCGGGCTCGGCCCGTTCAGCGTCGTGCTGGACCGGCAGCCCGCCGACGCCGTCGCCGAAGGGCGGGGCGCGAACGTGGACCTGATGATCGGCACGAACGCCGAGGAGGGCAACCTCTACCTGGCCCCGTTCGGTACGCTCGCCACGTCGACGACAGCGGATGCGGAGGCCACGGCCGCCCTGTTCCGACCCGACCCCGCGCGGTACGTCGAGTCCCTTCGCCGTGGCCGTCCCGGAGCCACGGCGGGCGAGGTGCGCTCCGCCCTCATGGCCGAGGCCCTGTTCGCCGCCGGCAGCCGCGACCTCGCCGACGCGCATGCCGCACAACCGGGCTCCGGCACCTTCCGCTACGAGTTCGCCTGGCGTTCTCCCGCTCTGGGCGGTCAACTGGGCGCGGCGCACGCCGTCGAGGTGCCGTTCGTCTTCGATGTGACCGACCAGTCCGGTCTGCTCGGCCCCGACGCCCTGCTCGGTGCCGGGACGCCGTCGGCCGGACTCGCCGCCCGCACGCACGCGGCCTGGATCGCCTTCGCCGCGACCGGAGACCCTGGCTGGACCGCGTACGAGAGCGGGCACGGACGGCTCATGCGCATCGCCGAGGACTGGGAGGTCGTCCGGGAGCGGTGGCCCGAGCAGGGCGCCGAGAGTAGCCCCGAGGGGCGAACCGTCACGGCCTGACGGACAGCACCGACATCATGGCCTCGCTCGCCTCATCCCATGACGGACGACCCCGACCGGCGCCGCAGTAAGAAAGTAAGAAATTCGGTGACCCGCTCCGGGTTGAGCAGGCACGGCTCGGGGGTGTGGTGAGGATGCCGGTGACCGTGGCTGCCGACCGCCGGAAGTGGGGGTGAGCCGAAACGCCTTGCTCGGGCGACCTTGGTGGTCGTTGTGAGGAGCGGGGCCCGGTTCTTACCTTCCGAGTGACCCCGGATAGGGGGCTGCCAGTGGAGGCTCGACCTCGGGACGGTGGCGACCTGCGGGACCGCTTGGCTTCATGTGCGGGTGTCAACCCGGCCCGGAGCGCGGTGGAGGACTGCTCCTCGCCGAGGCCCACGAACGCGACCGCATACGCGCTGCCATGCAGCGCATCCTGACCGGCAGCCCCGAACACTCCAACGGCGCGCTCGCCACCGACCGACTCCCGAGTTCCACGCAGTGCCCTCAAAGAGCGGCACCCCGGCCTCGGCAACGAGTTCGAAACAAGGACGAGGAGCTCGCCCGGCTGCGCGGCCGAGAACACGGCGCCACGGCTACGGCTGCCGGTCCCGAGCGTCGTTCCTCTTGGGACCGCACGAGCCTCCGGGCACATGGGCGCGGGGTCGACGCCGAACCAGTGTTCTGGGGCTTGCCGCAGGAGGCATTGGGTGCCAGGGCCCTGCCTGAGGGTGGGGTGGAGGGTGGGAAACTGGTGGGTATGGATATCCGACGCAGGAACAACGTCACCGTCACCGGCCATCCGGACGGGCCCGTGGTCGTGCTTGCGCACGGGTTCGGCTGTGACCAGAACATGTGGCGCCTGGTGGTTCCCACGCTGGCCGAGAGCTACCGGGTGGTGCTCTTCGACTACGTGGGCTCGGGCCGGGCGGACCCGTCGGCCTGGGACGAGCGGCGTTACAGCTCTCTGGAGGGCTACGCTCGGGACGTGCTGGAGGTGGTCGAGGAGCTGGACCTGCGGGACGTGACGTTTGTGGGGCACTCGGTCAGCGCGATGGTCGGCGTGCTCGCGGCCGAGAAGGTGCCGCAGAGGATCTCCCGGCTGGTGATGGTTGCTCCCTCTCCCTGCTACATCGACGACGAGGGCTACCGCGGCGGGTTCAGCGCCGAGGACATCGACGAGCTGCTGGAGTCGCTGGAGTCGAACTATCTGGGCTGGTCGGCGGCGATGGCCCCGGCCATCATGGGCAACGCGGACCGTCCCGAACTCGGCCAGGAGCTGACGACCTCGTTCTGCGCGACCGACCCGGGCATGGCCCGCGTCTTCGCCCGCACGACGTTTCTCTCCGACAGCCGCCAGGACCTGAAGACGGTCGCGGTGCCGACGCTGATCCTGGAGTGCAGAGAGGACGTGATCGCTCCCCGCGAGGTCGGCGCCTACGTCCGCGACACGATTTCCGGCAGCCGACTGGTGACCTTGGAGGCGACGGGGCACTGCCCGCAGCTGAGCGCTCCGCAGGCCACCGCGGAGGCGATCACCGACTTCCTCCGGGCGGCGTGATGATGTGCCGCACCGACCAGGAGCCCGAACCGGGTGAGGAGCAGGACGTGGATGCCACGGACGCGGTGTTCACCTCGCTGCTGGAGGACAGTACCGAGGAGCTGTACGAGCAGGCGCCGTGCGGGTACCTGTCGACGCTGATGGACGGAACCATCGCGAAGATCAACACCACCCTGCTGGAGTGGCTGGGCCTGGAGCGGTCCCGGGTGGTGGGGCGGATGCGGTTCACCGACCTGCTCACCGTGGGCGGCAAGCTGTACCACGAGACGCACTTCGCGCCGCTGTTGCAGATGAAGGGCGAGGTCAGCGGTATCGCCCTGGACATCAAGGCCGTCGGCAAGCAGCGGATGCCGGTGCTGGTCACCTCGAAGGTGAAGACCAGCGAGGACGGCGAGCCCCTGCTGATCCGCACCACCGTCTTCGACGCCCGCGACCGCCGCGCCTACGAGACGGAGCTGTTGCGCGGCCGCCAGGCGGCCGAGGAGGCACGTCGGCAGGCCGATGCCGACCGGGCCCGGCTCCAGGAAGCTCTCGCCGTCCTCCAGCAGAGCCTGCTGCCCGCCGCGCTGCCCGTGGTGCCGGGACTCGAGGCCGGCTCCTACTACCACACGGCCTCCCCGGACCTGCTGGGCGGAGACTTCTACGACCTGTTCCCCCTGGCCGGTGGCCGGTGGGCGTTCTTCCTCGGCGACGTGTGCGGCAAGGGCCCCCAGGCCGCCGCGGTCACCTCGCTGGCCCGCTACACCCTGCGGGCCGCAGCCATGCACGACGCCGACCCCGTCACCGTGCTGGCCACGTTGAACACGGTGCTGCACGAGCGGTACGCCAGCGGCGAGGGCCGCTACTGCACCGCCATATTCGGCGTCCTGCAACCCGCCGACGACGGCCACGTACGCCTGCACCTGGCTTCCGGCGGCCATCCCTCCGCACTGATCCAGCGCGCGGACGGCCAAGCCGACTACCTCCCCACTCCCGGCGGGATGCTCGTCGGCGTCCTGCCGCAGGCCCCGTTCGCCGCCGCCCGCGCCGACCTGCTGCCCGGCGACACCCTGCTCCTGTACACCGACGGCCTGACCGAGGCCCGCACCGGACCCAAACGTGAGCTCTACGGCGAGGACGCCCTGCGCGCCTTCACCGCCGCTCACCCGCCGACGGGCCCCGAGGCCCTGATCACCGCCCTGAGCGGGCTGCTCGCCTCCTTCGGCGACGGCCTTGATGACGACACCGCGCTGCTCGCCCTCGGCGTGCCCGCTTCCCTTCCCACCACCACGAGCGAAGACCTGACATGAGCCCACTCACGATCACCGCCCGAGACGCCGCCACCGGTCCCGTACTGGAGATCACCGGTGACCTCGACCACCACACGGCGCCCGAACTGCGCAAGGCCGTGGACGGCGTAACAGTTGCCGCAGGACAGCTGCTGGTCCTGGATCTGGCGGGTCTGGACTTCTGCGACTCCAGCGGGATCAGCGCTCTGCTGTCGGCCCGGAGCGCGGCCATCGAAAACGGCGGCCACATAGCCCTGGCCGCGGTACCCGCCAACACCGCCCGCATTTTGCGCATCGTCGGCCTGGACCAGGTCTTCGCCCTTCACCCGGACGCGGCGACCGCCACCGCCCGCCGTTCCGTCGCCGGATGATGCTGACTGGGCAGGTCGCAACACGCCGACTTGCCAAGGAACGGAAGCCGAGCGGGTGGGGGTGCCGTCATCGATCCCGGCGATGTGCGGACCGCGGTGAGAGAGGAAGCGGGTCTCCGCTACTTCCTCCGCGTCCTCGCCGGGGCCCAGGTGCATGAGGCGGGATGAGTGCTGCTGTCGTCGCCCGTGTGGGTCCCGATCTCGTACAGAGCCGTGGTCATGTGGTCATCCCTGGGCTGGAAGCGTAGCCGACTGAACTGTCGGTAGCGGGCTCCGCGGGGCGTGTACGGGCTTCCGCTGTCCTGAACGGAACCTGGCAGTTGCCGCCTCTGACCGTGGTGGGCTGATCATGGGCACCACCCTTGGGCAGGTGCTGGCCCCGGCCGTCGGGATCGCTATCAGTCCCGTGCCGATCATCGCGGTGGTGCTGATGCCGACGACACCCCGCGCACGTGTGAACGGCATCGCCTTCACACTCGCCTGGGTGGTGACCCTGGCCGTGCTGAGCACCGTCGTGGTGCTGCTCGGTTCCGGTGCCGGCGGGCACGTGGCCTCCTGGGTGTCCTGGGTAAAGGCGCCGGCCGGGGGGCTTCGTGCTGCTGGGCCTCAAGCAGTGGCAGCGCCGTCCGCGCGAAGGCCACGAGGCCAAGCTGCCCGGATGGACGAAGGCCATCGACACCTTCACACCGGGCCAGGCGGCCAAGTTCATCGGCGACGCGATCAGCGGCCTGACCCCGATGAGCACCCCGAGGTCGGCACGGCGCTGCGTCCGTCCCGGACGTGCTCCGGTCACGCTGTTCCGGCGGGCGGGTCGGCGAAGACCCCTTCCAGCATCCCGGTCGCCTGACCGACCTCGATGAGGTGTCCGTCGGGATCGCGGAGATAGCAGCGCAACTCGGCTTTCCGGTCGATGGGCGGGGTCAGGAATTCCGCCCCCCTGGCGCTCCAGTCCCTGTAACAGGCTTCGATGTCAGCAACACGGATATTGAGGAAGGCCGACGTGGTGTGGGGGTCGCCGGGCGGCTTCAGTGTCACATCGGGTTTGTCGGCGGTCGGGCCGCCGCCGGGATTCATGATGATCCCCTTATCGACTACCAGCCCGAGCGAGTCGGCACCGTTCGGTCGATCGACCATGACCTGATGATGCTCAACGTCACGGCCGTCGCCCGGGCTGTTGCTGCCTATGACCTTCCGGTGGTGCTGAGCACCGTTGGAGTCGAACTGGGCATGAACACCGGAACGATCCAGGCCCTGCGTGCCGAACTGCCGGATGCCCAGGAGATCGACCGGACGACCCTCAACTCCTGGGAGAACCCGGAGTTCCGGGCCGCCGTCGAGGCCACGGGCCGGAGGAAGCTCATCGTGACCGGCCTGTGGACCGAGGTCTGCGTCGCGTTCCCGACGCTCGACATGCTCCGCGAAGGCTACGACGTCTACCCGGTGACGAACGCCATCGGCGGTTTCAGCCGTGACGCCCACGAACGTGCCGTACAGCGCATGACGCAAGCCGGAGCCCAGCCGGTAACCGCCATCTCCCTGACCTGTGAACTGCAGCGCGACTGGGGCCGCCCCGGCGCCGATAGCCTGCGCAGAATACTCCGTTGGTACTTCCCCGAGCTGCAAAAGCTGACCTCGTAGCAGCTCCGGCCCGGGGCCGGAGCGTATGGCCTCTCACGCTGACCCGGTTCTCGTGCCGACGGAACGGAGCGCCAGTCGGATGGCGGTCTGTCTGTCCGGGGCGGCGCCGCTGGTTCTCCGGGCTTCGGCCAGTGCCATGTCGAGCGCGCCGAACAGTTCCTTCGTAGCGGGGGTGATCCGTCTCTCGCCGAGGTGCTCGGCGATCTTGGACCGCTTCGGGAGGCATGCGAGCGGGGGCTGGACGCCGCAGAGGATCAGGTGGCCGCCCGGGGGTGTTCGGCGAGTGAGCCGCACAGCAGGGCCGGCGGCGACGGGCCGCCAGGCGCTCGCGATGGCCGGCGACCTCCAGTCCGCCCGCCTCGACGAGCATCTGCACACCCTCGCCGCCGAACTCGACGCGGGCCCGCCCCGTACGCTCAGGACCTCAAGGACGCGGAGGCGGTTCTGGCGAGGACGGAAACAAGACGTGAGCGGACAGGTTCTCGTGCTGTGGGACATCGACCGGACGCTGCTGTACGTCGGAGACATCGACCGGCAGGTCTACCGGGAGACGTACCACGAGCTGACCGGTCGCACCGCCGGATCCCTCCCCAAGCGGGGCACCGGCACGACGATGCCCCTGGCGGCCTTGCGCATGCTGGTGGAGAACGGCATCGCAGAGGACGAGGCGGCCTCCCTGCTGCCGGCCATGGTCGATCTCCTGCCGCAGGTCCAGCGCCGCCACATCGACGACATCCGACGCGACGGTGTCCTCTTGCCGGGGGCGGTCGCCGCGCTGCGAGCGGTGCATGACGAGCCGGGGTTCCTGCCCACGATCGTCACCGGGAACCTCAAGCCCAACGCACTGCTGAAGCTCGCCGCCTTCGACCTGACCCGGCACGTTCATACGGACATCGGCGGGTACGCCTCGGACGACATGCACCGCCCCTCCCTGGTCGGCATCGCGCAGAAGCGGGCCGAGGCACTCACGGGGCAGAGCTTCGGCCGATCCGAGACGGTGATCATCGGAGACTCGCTCGAAGACGTACGCACCGGCCGAGAGGGCGGCGCCTCAGTCACCGCAGTGGTGTCCGGGACGACGTCGGCCGACGAGCTGGCGGCGGCCGGCGCCGATCTCGTGCTGGAGGATCTGACCGACCAGCGGCGGGTCGTCGACTCGATCCGAGGCCTCGCCGGTTGACCGCCTCGAATAGCGCGCGGGTGCGTCAGTTCGGTACAGCGCTGAGCACGGGATCGCCTACGAAGCTGGGGTTGTACCAACGCGGTGGGGGAAGGAACGCGGTTTCAGGTCCCCTGGGCAAGCGGCGGGCGTACTCTGGCCCTGATTGGCTTGACCGGGCGGGACAGTGGGGGATCCTCGTTGGCCGAGAACCATATATGCCGTTCGTGCGGCCAGCGCATCACTGTCGACGCCACCGGCGGAGTCGCTGCGCACACGAGGCCGCACAGTCCGTTCGCCTGTTTCGCATCCGGTCTCCCCGCCGCCGAGAACGCCAGGCCCGTCAAGGGCGGCCGACGCGATGTGGGACGTCAGCGCGCCCCTGTCGCGCAGGAGTACAAGCTCCCGGAGCGTGTCTACGTCCAGGCCCCACCGTGGCTTCCTGAGTGGAGGCACGCCCATGTTCCCTCAGTTGCCCTCCGCGCATCCGGGGCCGTCGGAATCTACCTGCCACGCCACACCGATTGGGACCATCAGGAGAAGATCAACGCGATGGTCTCCGGCAGCCTTGGAGCCACACACGACGGCAATTGGGGTTGTTGGACGGTCCCTGGTTCGCACTTCCTTCACCTGGCCAATCAGATGCTGCGGCGTCATGACCGGATCATGGTGGGACGTCAGTACAACCCCGGCGAGAGGTGCAACGCCCGCTGCAAGAACGCGCTTGGACCCTTCTGTACGTGTTCCTGCCGGGCGAAGTTCCACAGTCGTGGTCGTTGGATGAAGGACTGGGAGACGATCGACGCGTTGGACACCCGTCACGGGGGACAGTCCTGGCATTGGCTCATTGTCTCGTCTGCACGCTGACACGCGAGTTTCCAGGGTGGGCAGCACCGAATTATCCTGCGTTGATCCGCTGTTGCCGCTCCGACAGCGGCGTTGGCAGAGCTCCGTTCGGGCCACGCCGCGAGCTGGAACCGCGACGGGCGGTTCTCGTGCCGACCGGCCCGGCCTTCGTCGCCGGACCTGCCCAGGGCCTTCTGCATGCGGGTGAGGAATCGGTCGTACTGCTCGTGCCAGAGCACGGCTGACCCCGCGTCCGGATAGGCGTCTGCCTAGCGAATTCCAGGGCCGCGATCTCGTACGTCAGGCCCTCGTGCAGACGGCGAAGTAGTGGTACGTCGCGCTCTTCGGCTGCAGGTCGTTCGGCAACAGGGCCCACTGACAGCCGGTCCGGGGCTGGTAGAGGATCGAGGTCACGATCTCCCGCATCGGATAACGCCCCTGATGCCCACTGACAGAGCGATGCCGGGCCTTCCAGGCCGTGAGCACCGGCTCGATCAACGTTCACCGCTCGTCAGATAAGTCGCTTCGGGGCAGCTTGCGTTCACCCGCTCCCCAGGCCCACCGACTCCGGACCGGCACCTTCCGGCTTCGCTCACCCCACCAGGCGACGCCAGAACCCCTCAAAGAATCACGAACCGCCCACAGAATTCCCCTGCAGTTACGGCCTTCACGCTGCGAGGGGACCTCAGTATGCTCCTCATATGCAAGTAAAGAAAGCAGCGCTGGAGCAGCACATTGCAGTGTTCGGCGAGAGCGGCAGCGGGAAGACCGTCATGCTCTCCTCCTTCTATGGAGCCACGCAGGAGGCTCAGTACCTGCAGAAGAGTCTGTTCCATGTCGTGGCGGACGAAATGGGGCAGGGTACTCGGCTGCATCGAAACTACCTCGGTATGAGGGAGTCGGCGCGGCTGCCCGCAGCCGACCGTTTCTCCGCCACGTCCTATGCTTTCTCGGTCAGACTGAAGGAAGGGTCCGACGCCAAGGCCAATAAGGCCAGGCCTTTCGACGCCTTGCGCCTTGTCTGGCACGATTACCCGGGTGAGTGGTTCGAGGATGACGTGAGCGGGCCGGAAGAGGCCCAACGCAGAGTCGACACGTTTATGTCCTTGCTGGGCTCTGATGTCGCCCTCCTGCTGGTGGACGGTCAGCGGTTGCTGGACAACGCCGGAGAGGAAGAGCGGTACCTGAAGTCGCTGCTGACCAATTTCCGTAACGGACTGCTGTCGATCAAGAGTGATCTGCTCAAGGACGGCAAGCCTCTCGTTGAATTTCCGCGTATCTGGATCATGGCATTGTCAAAGTCCGATCTGCTGCCGAACTTGGACGTGTTCAAGTTCAGGGATCTCCTGGTGGAGAAGGCTGGCGATGACATGGTCGAATTGCGTAAGGTGATCGCTGGATTGGTGGAGGCCAGCGACGCGTTGTCCGTAGGTGAGGACTTCGTGCTGCTCTCGTCGGCGAAGTTCGATGCAGAAAGGATTGAGGTGACCAAGCGCGTCGGCCTGGAATTGATCCTCCCGCTGGCCGCCATGCTGCCATTCGAGCGCCACGTCCGATGGGCCCAGTTGAAACAAATCCCTGTGAAGGTGGCGGAGAGTCTGCTGGGCGGGGCGGGAGCTTTCGCCGCTGCGCTGGTCGGTAGCAAGATCAAGTTGCCCGGTGCGGTAGGTCTCTTGCGTAACGTCGTCGGCCTCGTGCTCTCGAAGGAAGTCCTGAACGAGGCGGCCAAGGTGGCAGGGGATAAACTCAAGAAGATCAACTCCGAAGCGATGGCCAAACAGAACTACCTCACCGCCACGTTGACCCGCTTCCGGATGGACCTGGACAGGGGAGAAGAGGAGAAGGTCTTTCTGAGGAGCGTCAAGTGAGCCTCATCTGGGCTACACGTGGGCGGACCTGGGGTTTCCGGTTTCTCCGTGACGGGGGATTCGGGAATCCACTCCAGGTCTACGACGACGCCTTCTCGGGTGTCGGGGACGAGCCGGAAGTCTGGCGGCGCGTCGCCGAGAAGGGGGCGCTGCGTTTCCCGGATCCCTTGGGACGTAAGGACAGGGCCGGCAGAATCATCCCCCACGAGTTCGTTGTCCTCGGGCCCGTGGTCAATGAGGTCGACTCGGTCGAAGATGCTCGTCAGCTGGTCTGGCCCCAGGTTGCCGACGTATTCAGCCGCATCTGGGAGATGCCCGAGCCGCCCTCGCCCGGCGAATGAATTCAGCGACGCAATTGCCGCTGCCGCCGAGGCGGTGAGTCACGTCACGGCATCTCGTCGTGGGTCAGGACGGGCTGGGGCACCTCGACAAGTTGCCAGTCGTTGACGAGAAACTTCTCCTCGCCCTCGCGCAGCGGCCGTTCCGGGTCGGTGAGGATCAGGCCGCGTCGGTCGCGGCGAGCGAGGCGTCGCCGTGCGGACGATCCGCCTCGACGGAGTCGGTCTTCTGGAACTCCCGGAACTCCGCCGTGCCGACCTGATCGTTCAGTGCGGCGTCCCACCGCGCGCGATGTCCTCACCCGAGGCGTCGGCGTCAGTGGTAGGAAGAACCGGACAGCACTCGGCCACTGCTCGAAGAATCCACGGGCAACCGAGTCCGTCGACGCCTGTGAGACCGAGTCCCACACCGCCCTGCGGAATGCGCGAAGGCCCGGCACCGCGACGGGGTCGGCGCTCGTACCGGTGAAGCGTTGCTTCGCCCGTTCTGACTCGGCGCGGATCGGCACCAGTGGGTCGTCGATTCCCTGAAGTCCGACGATGTCCGGATGCCACTCGCCGAGGTGCCATTTCACAGCGATGGCGAACTCCGTCCCCTCGGCGATCATCTGGTCGAGATGATGCCGCGAGTGCGCGCAGGCGACGATCGAGGTGGCGTCGGCGTCGGTCGCGACGCCGACGCCGACCACGTCGTCCGCCGATATCCGTCCTGCGAGCGCCAGGACGGCTCGATCGAGCGCCGGTCCGAGGCGATCGGACCCATCGCGTGCCCACGCCCAGAGCCCAGTATTCACGGCTCCACGGGTGGCTCTCTGCGACGGGATCCCGCCGACGCCGACGGCCATGAACGCGGCGGCGTCCCGACGGCGCCACCCGAGCGGGCCCGGTGCCTACCCATCCCCAGGGGGTGACTTCTCGGTGAAGGTGTTGCCGCACCCGCCCCGGGCGGCCGCGCGGGCCTTCTCGTCGATGCCGGCCGACGACTCGTCACGGCGGTGCTCCCGCTCCTCGCTCCCCTCGGCCTCGAAGGTGCGCAGCAGGTCGGCCGCGACGCTCACGGCGATGGTCGCGGGGTCCTTGCCGGTGATGTCGGTCAGCCCGATCGGGGTCTTGATCCGGCCGATGGCCGCCTCGTCGTGACCCCCCTCCGTGCGGAGGCGCGCGCGGAACCGCCCCCACTTGGCCGCCGACCCGATCAGCCCGATCGAGCCGAGGTGGGGTGTCCGCAGGGCGGCGTCGCAGAGAGCGGCGTCCTCCGCGTGATCGTGGGTCATGATCAGGACGTGGGTGCCGCGCGGCAGCGCGTCGAGGACCTCCTCGGGCAGCAGTGGAGTGTGGTGCACCCGCACCGCCGCCACCGCGTCCGCGAGGACGGCGAGCCGCTCATCGGCGAGGATGTCCGAGCGGCTGTCGATCAGATGGAGGTCGAGGTCCTGCCGTGCCAGGACGCGCGCCAGTTCCATCCCGACGTGCCCGACGCCGAAGATCGCCACCGCCCGTACCACCGGGAGCGGTTCGAGCAGCACCGAGACCGTGCCGCCGCAGCACTGGACGCCGTGCCGGTTGGTCACCTTGTCGTTCAGGGCGAAATCCAGCAGCTCCGGTTCGGGCGCGGCCGCGGCGATCAGCTCCCGGGCCCGGTCGGTCGTGACCGCCTCGACGTTGCCGCCACCGATCGAGCCCCAGGTTTCGTTCCGCCCCACGACGAGCTTCGCCCCGGCGTTCCGAGGGGCGTGGCCGCGCACGGTCGCGACGGTCACCAGCACGCCGGCCTCCCGGCGTGCTCGCAGCCGGGCGACCGCGGCGAACCAGGTCATGTCAGGCACCGCTCAGTGCTTCCGCCTCGGCTCGCGTCCCGGCGCCGGCGGTGGACCCGTCGCCGTGGTGACCGGTCGGGGCGGATGCGGCCCGACGGCTCGCCTCGATCGCCCAGTACACCGCCTCCGGTGTGGCGGGCGAGGCGAGTTCCACGCTCACCCCGGCGGGCCCGAACGCCGCGGCGGCCTGACGCAGCGCCTCCCGTACCGAGAACGCCAGCATCAGCGGAGGCTCACCCACGGCCTTGGACCCGTAGACCGCGCCCTCCTCGGTGGCGTTCTCCAGCAGCCGTACGTGGAACTCCTGCGGCATCTCCGAGAAGCTGGGCAGCTTGTACGTACTCGCCGCCTGGGTCAGCAGCCGGCCGCGGCCCGGCCCGTCACCGGTGTCCCAGCGCAGGTCCTCCAGCGTCAGCCAGCCCGCTCCCTGCACGAAACCGCCCTCGACCTGGCCGATGTCGATCATCGGGGAGAGGCTGTCGCCGACGTCGTGCACGATGTCCACCCGCCGGACGCGGTACGCGCCGGTGAAGCCGTCCACCTCCACCTCCGCCGCGGCGGCACCGTAGGAGAAGTACTTGAACGGTGAGCCCCGGAACGCCTTCGCGTCCCAGTGCAGGCCCTCGGTCCGGTAGAAGCCCGCCGCCGACAGCTGCACGCGCTGGAGGTACGCGGTGCGCACCAGGTCGTCCCAGGCCAGCTCGTCGTCGCTGCCGAGGGCACGCGCGACGCCCTCGACGATGCGCACGTCCGAGGCGTTCGCCCCCAGTCGGCCACCGGCCACCGGGAGCAGCCGGTCGCGGATCTGCTCGCAGGCGTTCTTCACCGCCGCGCCGTTGAGGTCCGCCCCCGCGCTGGCCGCGGTGGCGGAGGTGTTGGGCACCTTGTCGGTCCGCGTCGGGGCGAGCCGCACCTTGTGCGGCGGGATGCCCAGCGTCGTCGCGGCCACCTGGAGCATCTTGGTGTGCAGGCCCTGGCCCATCTCGGTGCCACCGTGGTTGATCAGGACGGAGCCGTCCTTGTAGACCAGGACCAGTGCTCCGCCCTGGTTGAAGGCGGTGAGGTTGAACGAGATGCCGAACTTGATCCCGGTGACCGCGAGCCCCCGCTTGGTGTTCGGGTGGGCGGCGTTGAACGCCGCGATCTCCCGCCGCCGGTCGGCGACGCGACCGTCGGCGCACACCTGCTGCCAGACCGTGGAGATCCGTTCGGGGTGCGTGACCACCTGTCCGTACGGCGTCGTCTGCCCCCGCCCCGGCCGGTAGAAGTTGCGCTCGCGCAGCTCCGCCGGGTCCAGGCCGAGCAGCGGCGCGCACCTGCCCATGATGTCCTCGATCACCAGCATGCCCTGGGGGCCGCCGAAGCCGCGGAAGGCGGTGTTGGAGACCTTGTTGGTCCTGGCGATACGGCCCGCGACCCGGGCGTTGGGGATCCAGTAGGTGTTGTCGATGTGGCACAGCGCACGGGCGACGACCGGCTCGGACAGGTCCAGGCTCCAGCCGCCGTCCGCCGTCAGGGTGGCGTCCAGGGCCTGGATACGGCCTTCGGCGTCGAAGCCGATCCTCCACTGCGCGTGGAACCCGTGGCGCTTGCCGGACATGGTCAGGTCCTGGGCGCGGTTGAGCCGGACCCGGACCGGCCGGCCGGTCAGCCGGGCGCCGAGCGCGGCGACGGCCGCGAAGCCGTGCGGCTGCATCTCCTTGCCGCCGAAGCCGCCGCCCATCCGCAGGCACTGCACGGTCACCTCGTGACTGTGCAGGCCGAGGACGTGCGCGACGATTTCCTGTGTCTCGGAGGGGTGTTGGGTGCTGCTCTGGACGAACAGCTGCCCGCTCTCGTCGACCAGGGCCAGCGCCGCGTGCGTCTCCAGATAGAAGTGTTCCTGGTCGGAGAAGTGGAACGCGCCGGAGAACACGTGCGCGGAGTCGGCGAAGCCGGCGTCGACGTCGCCGGTGAGCATCACGGGCCGGGCGCCGTGGAAGCTACCGGCCGCGATCGCCTCCCGGAGCGTGATCAGGGAGGGCTGTTCGTCGAGGTCGACCTCGACGGCCGCCGCCCCGAGCCGGGCCGCCTCCAGCGTCTCGCCGAGCACCCAGGCGACCGCGTGGCCGTGGAACATCACCGTGTCGGGGAACAGCGGTTCGTCGTGCTTCATGCCGGCGTCGTTGACACCGGGCACGTCGGCGGCGGTCAGCACCCGGACCACGCCGGGCACGGCGAGCGCGGGCCCGGTGTCGAGCCGGCTGATCCTGCCGTGGGCCTTCATGACCTGGACCGGGTAGGCGTGCAGCACGTCCTTCGTGCGATGGACCAGGTCGTCGGTGTAGAGCGCGGTGCCGGTGACGTGCTGGGTGGCACTCTCGTGCGGCATCGACACGCCGACGACCGGCTTCTCGGGGCGTTGGGACAGCTGGCTCATGAGGAAACCGCCTCGGTGGTCTGCGCGTACAGCTTCAGCAGGCTCTGGCCCAGCATCGCGGAGCGGTAGGCGGCGCTGGCGCGCTGGTCGTTCATCGGCGTGCCCTCCGCCCGCAGTACCCGCGCCGCGGACTCGACGGCCTCGGCCGTCCACGGCCTGCCCTCCAGGGCCTCCTCGGTGGAGCGGGCGCGGATCGGGGTGGCGGCGACTCCGCCCAGACCGATGCGAGCCTTGCGGACGATCCCGTCCTCGACATCGAGCGCGAAGGCGACCGCCACGCTGGAGATGTCGTCGAAGCGACGCTTGGCGATCTTGTGGAAGGCCGCGACGGGCGACAGCGGCAGCGGGACGCGTACCGCGCGGATCAGCTCGCCGGGACGGCGCACGCTCTGCCGGTAGCCGGTGAAGTACTCCGCGAGGGGGACCTGTCGTTCGCCGTCGGCGTCGGCGAGCACCACCGACGCCTCCAGGGCGAGCAGCACGGGCGGACTGTCTCCGATGGGGGAGCCGGTCCCCAGATTGCCGCCCAGCGTCGCGCTGTTGCGGATGAGTCTCGACGCGAACTGCGGGAACAGCTGTGCCAGCAGCGGGACGTGGCCGTCGAGGCGGCGCTCGATCTCGGTGAGCGTCAGTGCCGCCCCGATCTCGACGGCGTCGGATCCGACGCGCAGCTGCCGCAGTTCGGGCAGCCGGTCGACGGCGATCACGCAATCCGCCCTGCGGGCGCGGATGTTCACTTCGACGCCCCAGTCGGTGGAGCCGGCGACCACCACCGCGTCGGGCCGCTCGCGCAGCAACCGCAGGGTCTCGCCCAGGGTGTTCCTCCGCAGGAACGTGCTGCCGTCCCGGACGTACTCGGTGGCGACGGGCGCGGGCGGGGACTGCGCGCGACGCCGGGCGAGCGGGTCCTCGTCGGTGGGGGCGCCGACGGCGTACGCGGCATCGCGAATCGGACGGTATCCGGTGCAGCGGCACAGGTTTCCGCTCAGCGCGTGCAGATCGAAGCCGTTCGGCCCGTGCTCGGGGTCGGCGCCCCCGGCCGGATCCGCGTGGGCGCGGCGGTCGGGCCGGTAGTACTCGGCGGCCATGCTGCACACGAACCCTGGTGTGCAGTAACCGCATTGGGAGCCGCCGCGGACCGCCATCTCCTCCTGCACGGGGTGCAGCGTGCCCGGCGGGCCGGCCGCGGCGACGGTGGCGAGCCCCTCGGAGGTGACCACCTCCTGTCCGTCGAGCGCCGCGGCCGGGAGCAGGCAGGCGTTGACCGCCACCCAGTCGGTGGGCTCGTTCGTCCCGGGGCGGGCGACCAGGATCGCGCAGGCGCCGCACTCGCCCTCGGCGCAGCCCTCCTTGGTGCCGGTGAGGCCGCGCTCGCGCAGGAAGTCCAGCACCGTGGTGTGGGGCGCGGCCGGTGAGATGAGGGCTTCGGTCCCGTTGACCGTGACGCGGGGCGCCGTCACGACAGGCCTTCGTTCCGTCGCGCGGCGGGCCGGTTCACCGTCGTCGTCAATGTCTTCGTCAATGTCGGACTGCTCTCTTGATTCGGACGCGCCACGGGAGAGGAGCGGGCGCGAAGCGGCGCACGACAGCGGTGCGCGGCAAGAAGTGATGGAGAAGGGGCGGAGCGGGGCCGCCGAAAGGTGCCGCGGAAGGGCACAGGAGAAGGGGGCGCGCTCAGCAGCCGTGCGCGATACGCCCCGGGACCCAGGCGGTGCACTCGGCGAGGCGACCGAGGTCGGAGTAGGTGAACATCAGCTGGTCGCCTCCTTTCGAGGGCCGGGGTCGGGCGGTTCACGGCAACGTAGTTGCTGCCGTCAGGGAGGTCAAGAGGCCGTCCGCCGCCGCACCTCGCGTGAGCGCCACCGGCAGCGAGCACGCGGTCGTCTCCGTCCCGGCGGATCCGCCGGGCAAGGCCGGGCGGGCCGTCGTCACAGCTCTTGACGATGGCCGTGAGGGCTCCCCATACTGACGGCCAAATCGATTTGGCCAAATCGATTTGGCCCTCCGTTCGGGGCTGGATCGCGGCTGATGTCCGAGCGTTTCTCACGCCCGAATGGAGCTCCAACGTGTCCAGTCATCGCCAACCCGCACCCGGAGCGGAACACCGACCACCGACGCCGGAGCCGGTCACGCACGACGCCCCGCATTCCGCCGACGCCCCGTACCCGGCCGACGCCCCGCCTTCCGCTGACGCCCCGTACCCGGCCGACGCGTCGTGCCCCGCCGTGCACCCCGTCGACGAGTCGCGCCCCCTGGGGCGGATCGTCCTCTTCGGGATTCAGCACGTCCTCGTCATGGCCGCCACCCCCATCTCGGCGATCTTCCTGATGAGCGCCACCCTCCGGCTCGACGCCGGCCTGACCGTCAACCTGCTCTCGGCGGCGTTCGTGCTCTCCGGCGTCGGGTCCCTGATCCAGTCGCTGGGGCCGTGGAAGTTCGGCCCCCGGCTGCCGTTCGTGATGCTGCCCGGCGGCGCGCCGCTCATCCTGTTCCTCGCCATCGCCGAGCAGCACGGTCTGCGCACCGCCACCGGCGCGGTCATTCTCACCGCGGCCTTCTACTTCGTCGTCCTGCCGGTCTTCTCACGGCTGCTCAGGTTCTTCCCGGCCCTGGTCATCGGCACCATGATCGTCATCGTGGGGGTCAACCTGGTGAAGGTTGGGGCGGTCCTCGTCACCGGCCGGCCCGGCGAGCCCGGATTCGCGAACACGACGAACCTCGCGCTCGGCATGGCGACGATCGGATGCACCGTCGTCTTCTACCTGCTGTTCACCGGCATCCTGCGGCAACTCGCGGTCATGCTCGGCCTGGTCGCCGGCACGGTGCTGGCCGGGCTCCTCGGCCGCATCGACCTCGGCGGCGCAGCCGAAGGCGGTCTGGTCAGCGTGCCGGAGCTGATGCCTTTCGGCTCGCCCCAGTTCAGCCTGGTCGCCGCCCTCCCGCTGATGCTCTACAGCCTCGCCTCCATGGCGGAGGCCACCGGCCAGACGGTCATCAACGCCGAGGCCGTCGGAAAGGAGATCGACACCCGCGCCGACGTCCCCAAGACCGTCCGCGGTGACGCGCTGACTTCCCTCTTCGGCGGGTTCTTCGGGCTGCCGCTGATGGTGACCAGCGGCGAGAACATCGGGATCGTCCGGGTCACCGGCGTCCGCAGCCGCTACGTGACCGCCGCCGCCGGTGTGGTCCTCATCGTCATCGGGTTCCTCGCGCCGGTGACCCGCGCGATCAGTGTCGTCCCGTCCGCCGTGGTCGGCGGCACGGCGATGGTCGTCTTCGCGGTGATCACCGTGCTCGGCGTGCAGATGCTCGGCCGTTCCGACCTCGACCGGCACACCTCCACGTTCATCTGCGCCGTCGCCCTGGCGCTGGGCCTGCTGCCGATCCTCATCCCCGGCGTGTACGCCGGCTTCCCGCCGAACGTCCGCATCCTCCTCGAAAGCGGCGTCGCCGTCGGCGCGTTCGTCGCCGCCGTACTCAACATCCTGTTCCACCACGTCAGGCCGCGTATCGCCGCCCGGCTGACCACCTCACGCACGGAAAGCGACCGATGAACCAGCTCACCCGCGACCACCTCGACTCACCCGGCCCCCTCCTCCTCGTACCCGATGCCGTGCTGCTGCCGGAAGGGCCCGCCGACGGATACGCGGTCGTCGTCGCCGACGGCTCCTTCCGCGCCGTCGGACCCGCCGGGGAACTGGCGCGTACGCACCCGCACCTGGACGCCGTCACGCTGCCCGGCCATCTCCTGATGCCCGGCTTCGTCGACGCCCACCACCATCTGACCCAGAGCTTCGGCTCCGCGCTCGCCTTCGGTGAGCCGTCGGAGATCTTCCGCAGGGTCTGGGTCCCGCTGGAGGGGGCGCTGGACGAGGAATCGGCCTATGCCGCGGCCAAACTGGCGGCGTTGGAGGCCCTGCGCGGCGGCTTCACCACCGTCACCGACGCCGGTACGCGTGCCGATGTGGACGTCGACGTCGTCGCCTCGGCCGCTCGTGACGCCGGAATCCGCTGCGTCCTCGGCCTCGTGTGCAACGACGTCGCCGGCGACCCCGCGACCGCCGCCGAGGACTCCGCGACCACCACCACCGCTGTCCTCGAAAGCGCCGAGAAGCACCTCGCCCGGTACGACGGCGATCCGCTGGTCCACGCCTCCCTCGCCGTCTCGATCCCCGAGGCGGCCACCTCGACGACCCTCCACCGCACCGCACGTCTCGCCGCGGAGGCCGGCGCGATCGTGCAGATCCACGTCAACGAGCACCTGGCCGGGGTCGAACGCTCCCTCGTACGGCACGGACTGCGCCCGCTCGAACACCTGCACAGGATCGGCGCGCTCGGCCCTCAACTGCTCGCCGCCCACGCCACCCTGCTCACCCCCCGCGAACTGACCCTGCTCGCCGACACCGGGACCGCCGTCAGCTACAACCCGGTGGCCAGCGCCTGGAAGGGCAACGCCGTCGCCCCGGCCACCGCGATGGCCGAACGCGGCGTCCGCTTCGGGCTCGGCACCGACGGCACCCGCGGCGACGGGTTCCGCCTCGCGGACGCGGCCGAGTTCGCCCAGCGGATCGCCTACGGACTGGCCACCGGGGACTCCTCGTGCGGCGCCGGCTGGACCTGGCTCGAACACGCCACCGCCGGCGGCGCCGACGCGGTCGGCCTCGGCGCCCGCACCGGCACGGTCGCCGAGGGGCTGGCCGCGGACTTCCTCCTCGTCGACCTCACCACCCCCGAGCTCGCGCTCTCCCGGGACGTGCCGTGGGAGCTGGTACGCCGAGGCAACCGCGACCAGATCACCGCCGTGTTCGTCGCCGGAGACCTACGGCTCTGGCGCGGCCTGCCCACCGGCTGGGACGGCCCCGCCTTCGTACGGCAGGCGGCCGAACTGGCCCGTACAACCGTCGAGAGAGCGCCCATCACCCGCGTACACCCCACGTCCACGGCGGCACGGCAGGGGAGCGCCGCACGGTGAGTACCGAAGCACTCGTGGTCCTCGCCCTCACGGTGGCCGTCGCCGCGTTCGTCCAGGGCAGCAGCGGTCTCGGCTTCGCCCTGATCGTCGCGCCCGTGGCCGGGATCCTCGACCCCGGTCTGCTCCCGGTGTTCGTCCTGGCCGCCATGATCCCGCTCAACCTGTACGTCGCCTGGCGCGAACGCGGCTCGATCGACCTGCGCGGCGCGGGCTGGATCACCGGGGCCCGGCTGGCCGCCACGCCCGCCGGGCTCGCGCTCCTCTGGCTGATCCCGGACCGCAGCATCGGCCTGTTCGTCGGCATCGCCACCGTGCTGGCCGCGGTCGTGAGCCTGGTCGCCCCCGCCTTCACCCCCGGCCGGGCGGCCTACCTCGGGGCGGGCGTGGTGACCGGACTCACGGAGACCGCGACCGGCGTCGGCGGCCCCCCGCTCGCGCTCGTCTACCAGCACCGGCCGCCCGCGGAACTGCGCTCGACCGTCGCCGCCTGCTTCCTCGTCGGGGAAGTGGCCTCGTTGGGCCTGCTGTTCGCGACCGGGGAGGGCGAGCCCGGACACCTGGGTCTCGCGGTGGCGCTGGTGCCGGTGATCGCCGTGGGCGCGTGGCTGAGCCGGCTGGTGCACCACCGGCTGGACGCGCGCCGCATGCGGCTGTGCGTCCTCGTCTTCGCCCTGGTCTCCGGTCTGGTCCTCATGCTCGGGCTGTGACCCGCAGCGACGAGGCACGCGGAACGACCCGCGGCTCGGGCGCCGTCGCCACCGTGGCGGCGGAGCCCTCCCCGCGCAGCCGGCCGAGCAGCAGCTCCACCGCGGCGGCCGCCGCACGGTCCAGATGAAGGTCCACGGCGGTCAGCGGCGGCTCGCAGGTGCGCGCACGCAGCCCGTCGTAGCGGGTGACGACCATGACGTCGCCCGGTACGGTCCGCCCGCTGTCCCGGATCGCCCGCACCGCGCCCACCGCGAACGCGTCCACCAGCGCGCAGACCGCGTCGGTCCCGGGGTGCTCGGCCAGCAGGGCGGCACAGCTCTCGTACCCGGCCTGCTCGCCGCCCGCCTCCGGGGCGCTCGCCACGACGGGCTCCCAGCCGTACTGCTCGGCGACCCGCTCGTACGCGGCGAGCGCGTCGACCGACGAGTGGCGTGATCCGGAGCCGACGAGCAGCGCGGGCCGCCGGGCACCCTGCTCACGCAGATGCGCGAACAGCATCTCGGCGACCGGTCCGCCGCGCAGATCGACGTACGGCGACGTGTCGTCCGGCGACACCGGCCGGCCGAGCGACACATAGGGCAGGCCCCGCTCTTTCAACTGCGCCGCGGCGGCGTCGTTCACGTCGGGCTCGACGACGATGGCGCCGTCGATGTCGACGGAGTACAGGGCGGACCCCGACTGCACGGGCGGTACGAGCACCAGGGCGTAGCCGTGCAGCAACGCGCTCTCCGCGGCGGCGGCGGCGATCTCCATGTAGAACCCGAGCCGCGACGGCCCACCGGCCACCGCGAACGGCATCGAGGAGGCCAGCGCGATGGCCTTCGCCTCCCCCCGGCGCAGCCGCTGGGCCCGGAGGTTGGGCCGGTAACCGAGCTCGGCGGCGACCCGCTTGATACGTTCCCTGGTCCGCGGATCGACCTTGCCGATCCCGTTGAGGGCGTGGGAGACCGTCGTACGCGACACCCCGGCGAGCCGGGCGACATCGGCGATCGTCGGTGGCCGCGAGCCGGGACCGGAGGTTGGCATCGACGGACACTCCTTGCGGGCTGAGGACGGGGCACCCCATCTTCGCCCACCGGCCGCTGGAGCCCGTCGGCCCCGCTGCCCCGACCGGGTTCCTGACCCCGCCGCCCCGACCGGGTCCCTGACCCCGCTGCCGTGGCGCCCCGGGCGGCCCGTCGCAGGCGGGCCCGCGGAGCCTCCCGCGCCGGGCCGCGGCCGGCCTCCGCACCCGGCCGCGCCGACGATCAGGTGCGACCGCCCTTCGGGTGACGACAACTGTTCGACGACAGGACCCGGCCCCGCGGACGCCATCTCCCGGGCCCGGTCACCGCGCCGTCGGGCCCCTCGCCGCGCTAACGTGCCATCAGCTCGACGCGCAGCGGCATGAGGAGACCTGAGGACCGCATATGACAGTGCAGCCACGTGAGCAATGGTCCACCCGCACCGGCTTTCTGCTGGCGGCCATCGGTTCGGCCGTCGGGCTCGGCAATATCTGGCGGTTTCCCGCCATCGCCTACGAGAACGGTGGTGGGGCCTTCCTGCTGCCGTATCTGATCGCACTCCTCACCGCGGGTATCCCGCTGCTGATCATGGAGTACACCATCGGTCGGAAGTACCGGCTCTCGCCGCCCGCCGCGCTGCGCAGGATGGCGCGGCCGGCGGAGGTCATCGGGTGGTGGCAGGTCGTGATCTCCTTCGTGATCGCGACCTACTACGCCGTCATCATCGCCTGGGCCGTGCGCTATGTGGGCTTCTCCGTCGGCCGGCAGTGGGGTGACGACCCGGAGGCGTTCCTCTTCGGCGACTTCCTGCGGGCACCGGAGAAACCGGGCTTCCTGGACGGCTTCGTCCCCGGGGTGTTCTGGCCGCTCATCATCGTGTGGGCGGTGGTGCTGGTCATCCTGGCGTTCGGTATCCGGCGGGGCATCGAGCGAGCCAACAAGATTTTCATCCCTCTGCTCTTCGTCCTGTTCGCCGCGCTGGTGATCCGCGCGCTCATGCTGGACGGGGCGGCCCTCGGACTCGACGCCCTCTTCACGCCGGACTGGTCGGAACTCGCCAACGGCAGCGTCTGGGTCGCCGCCTACGGGCAGATCTTCTTCTCGCTGTCCATCGGCTTCGGCATCATGGTCACCTACGCGTCGTACCTGGGCCGCCGGGCCGACCTGACGGGCTCCGCGATGGTGGCGGGCTTCGCCAACAGCTCGTTCGAGATCCTCGCGGGCATCGGGGTCTTCGCGACCCTGGGCTATCTGGCGACCGCTTCGGGGGTCGGCGTCGACGAGGTCGCCGGCGCGGGCATCGGCCTGGCGTTCGTCGCCTTCCCCGCGGTGATCTCGGAAATGCCGCTCGGCGGCCTCTTCGGCGTGCTGTTCTTCAGTTCCCTGGTGATCGCGGGGCTCTCGTCGCTGATCTCCATCGTGCAGGTGGTCGTCTCCGCCGTGCAGGACCGGACCGGCATGCGTCGTATGCCGGCGGTCCTGGGCATCGGCGGTCTGATCGCGCTGGTGTCGGTCCTGCTCTTCCCGAACGAGTCCGGCATCTATCTGCTCGACGCGGCCGACCACTTCATCAACCAGTACGGCATCGCACTGGCCGCCCTGGTCGGGCTGATCGTCGTCGTCTGGGTGCTGCGGCAGCTGCCCGACCTCCAGCAGAACGCCGACGCCACCTCCGCCGTCCGGCTCGGCCACTGGTGGCGTATCTGCCTCGGTGTCATCACACCGCTGGTGCTGGGCTGGATGATGGTCGACAGCCTGCGGACCGAGTTCGAGGAGAACTACGAGGGCTACTCGACCGGGTTCCTGCTCTCCGCGGGCTGGAGCATCGCCATCGGAGCGCTGCTGGTCGGGGTGATCCTCACCCTGATGCCGTGGCCGGCCGGTGGTGAGGACATCGACCTGGACATGGAGTCGCCAGCCGACCGGAAGGACCGCTGATGTCCACCAGCGCCATCGTCATGATGATCATCGCCATCCTCATCGTCTGGGGTGGGCTGATCGCCGCCATCCTCCGGCTGAGGAAGCACCCGGACGCTCCGGATCCGCTGCCGCCGGGCCCCCACCCGGCCGAGTGACCGCGCCCTGGCGGCAGCGCCGCCCCGCTCACTCACCCGGGGCCACGCTCCGGCCCGTGCGCACACGGTCCGGCAGAGGACGACGGGCCGGGCACTCTCGGTGCTTCGAGCCCGGAGGCGTTCAGGCGGTGTAGCCTCCGTCGACCGCCAGTGAGGTGCCGGTGATCCACTGGGCGTCCGGGCCGGCGAGGAAGGCCACGGCCTTCGCGGTGTCGGCCCCCGCGCCCAGCACCTTCGCCGCGGTCCTCAGCCGCTCCTCCTCGGCCTCGTCCGTGCCGTCCGGGTTCATGTCGGTGACGGTGGGCCCGGGGTCCACGATGTTCGCGGTGATCCCCTTGGACGCCACGTCGTGGGCCAGGCCCTTGGTGAAGCCGATCAGCGCCGACTTGCTCATGGCGTACAGCGTCACGTCGGGGACCGGCACGCGGTTGGCCCAGCAGCTGCCGATGCTGATGACGCGGCCGCCGTGCCCCAGGTGAGGGATGGCCGCCTGGGTGGCCAGGAAGACGGCCCGGACGTGGACGGCCAGCGTGCGGTCGATCTCCTCCAGCGTCACGCCCTCGATCGGGCCGTAGGGGAAGACGCCGGCGTTGTTCACCAGGATGTCGAGCCGGCCGAGCTCCGCCGCGGTCTGCTCGACGGACCGGACGACGGCCGCCGGGTCCGCACTGTCGGCCCGGATGGCCAGGCCCCTGCGTCCGAGCGCCTCGATCGCCTTGACGACCTCCTGGGCCTTGTCGGCCGCGCTCACATACGTCAGGGCGACGTCCGCGCCCTCCTCCGCCAGTCGGAGGGCGGTCGCGGCACCGATGCCGCGGCTCCCCCCGGTCACCAGTGCCACCTTGCCCGCAAGCTGAGGCATATCGCTCCATTCACGCTAGGATTTATTTCTGGGTCGAACGATCCAGAAATACTAAACAGGCAGGATGGCCACGGGTCAACCCGTCCCCGAGGAGGCAGACATGGCCGAACGAGGCCGACCGCGCGCGTTCGACCGGGCCGCGGCGCTGCGGCGCGCGATGGAGACGTTCTGGGAACTCGGTTACGAGGGCACGAAGCTCACGGACCTGACCGCCGTCATGGGCATCAACTCCGCCAGCCTGTACAACACCTTCGGCTCGAAGGAGCAGTTGTTCCGCGAGGCCGTCGCCCTCTACGACCGCACCGCGGGCTCGGCGACCAACCGCGCGCTGCGCGAGGCGCCGACGGCGCGGGCCGCGGTGGAGGCCATGCTGCGCGGCAACATCGACACCTTCACCGACCCGGAGACCCCGAGCGGCTGCATGGTCGTGCTGTCGGCCACGAACTGCTCGCACCAGAACAGGAAGGTCGCCGATCACCTGGCCCAGTGGCGGCGGGCCTCGGTCGCGGAGCTGGAGAAGCGGCTGGCGCGGGCCGTGGAGGAGGGGGAGCTGGAGCCGGGGACGGACGTCCGCGCGATCGCCGCCTTCTACGCGACCCTTCTGCACGGGCTGTCGATAGAGGCCCGGGACGGCGTGCCGCTGGAACGGCTCCGCTGCACCGTGGACCACGCCGTGGCCCTGTGGGACTCCCTGGTGCGACAGCCGGCCGGACAGCGCTGAGGGGCGCCGGGCCGCACCAGCGCCGGACGCCCGCTTGTGCGGCGGGAGGGGTCGATCGCGGGCGGCTGACTTCTCGACCGCCCTGGTGCAGGCGACGGGCAGTTTCTCGGTGGCGGCCGGGTCGTCGACGCCGGAGCCGCGGGGCTCGCCCACCGTGCAGTGGTCCTGCTCCGGGTGGCCCGTCGCGTCCCGTCCCGTCGCACCCGGCGCGCCCCGCCGGTACGCTCCCGCGGGCCGCTCGGGCGCGGACGGGGGCAGACCCCGTGCCGGGGACACCCGCGGAGGGCCGCCTCCCTGTGCGGAAGCCCCACGGTGCGCGGCTACCATCCCCTGTGACCGAAACGACCGAACCGCCCGGGCGCCGCGCCCCCATATTCGCCGACCTCACCCCGCTGCGGCTCTCGCCCGACTACCGACGGCTCTGGTTCGGGAACACCGTCTCCTGGATCGGCCAGGGCATGACGTCGCTGGCGGTCTCGCTCCAGGTCTACGACATCACCGGGTCCGCGTTCTCCGTCGGGCTCATCGGGTTCTGCTCACTCGTGCCGCTGGTCGTCTTCGGGCTCTACGGCGGGGCCGTCGCGGACACCGTCGACCGGCGCAAGCTGGGCCTGTTCAGCGCCGCCGGGTCGTTTCTCCTGTCCGTCGTCCTGGTGGCGGCGACGGCCGTGGGCGTCGAGCGGGTCGGACTGCTGTACGCGGTCGTCGCCCTCCAGGCCGTCTGCTTCGCCCTCAACGCACCTGCCCGCTCCTCGATGATCGCCCGGCTGCTCCCGGCCGAGCAGCTCCCCGCCGCCAACGCGCTGAACTCCATCACCAGCACGACGGGCATGCTCGTCGGGCCGATGCTGGGAGGCCTGATCGTCGGCTGGTGGGGCTACCGCTCCGCGTACACCGTGGACGCCGTCTGCTTCACCGCCTCCCTGTACGCGATGTGGCGGCTGCCCTCGATGCTGCCCGAGCGACAGGACGGCGGCACGGGCAAGCGGGCCTCCGTCCTGGACGGGCTGCGTTTTCTCGGGACCCGGCCGAACCTGCGGATGACCTTCTTCACCGACCTGTGCGCGATGGTCCTCGCCCACCCCCGCGCCCTCTTCCCGGTCGTCGCCGTCCTCTGGTACGGGGGTGACGCCCGGACCACCGGCATGCTGGTCGCCGCCCCGGCCCTCGGCGCGCTGCTCGGCGGCGTGTTCTCCGGCTGGCTCGGCCGGATCCGGCGGCACGGGCTCGCGATCCTGCTGGCCGTCGGCTCCTGGGGCGTCGCCATCGCCGTCTTCGGGCTCACCCGCAACCTCTGGCTGGGGCTGTTGTTCCTGGCGCTCGCCGGATGCGCGGACACCATCTCCATGGTCTTCCGCAACACGATGCTCCAGGCGGCCGTGCCCGACGAGATGCGCGGCCGGCTCCAGGGCGTCTTCATCGTCGTCGTGGCGGGCGGACCCCGCCTCGGGGACTTTCTGGCGGGCTCGGTGGCCGACCTCGCCACCCCCGCTATCGCCGTCACCGGCGGCGGCGTCCTGTGCGTGACCGGCGTGGCCCTGCTCGCGCTGAAGTGGCGCGCCTTCGCCCGCTACGACGCCCACGACCCGCAGCCGTAGCCCCGGCCCCCCGGCCCCCGGCCCCCGGCCCCCCGGCCCGGGCGGTGCCGCCCGCTCAGCTCACGATCGAGCGGGCGAACCCGAGCTCCAGCAGGTCCTGCGGGCGCAGCCGCAACTGGTCGGCGGTGGCACCGGTCTCCGACGGCGGCCGCTTGAGGATCGCGGCGGCCAGTTCGGGGGCGATGACGGAGAAGTAGCTGTCCGCCGTGACATGGGTGTTGTCCGGCGCCGCGAGAGCCAGTGCCCCGCCCGAGCCGCCCTCGCCGATCACCAGCGTCGTCACCGGCACCCGCGCCCCCGCGACGGCGGCGAAGGCGTCCGCGATGGCCGCTCCCGCGCCCGCCCGTTCCGCGTCCGCGTCGTTGGCCGCGCCCGGGGTGTCGACGAGGGTGAGGACGGGGACGCCGAGCCGGTCCGCCAGCCGGATGGTCCGGGCCGCCGCGCGGTACCCGGCCGGGCGGATCGGCGTCCCGCACTGGGCGACGTACGCGACGGGCAGTCCGTCCGCGCGCAGCCCGAAGCCGCACAGCAGCCCCGGGTCCGTACCGCCGCACCGGTCACCGTGGAGCGGGAGCCGGACGCCGAAGTAGTCGGCCAGATACGCCTCCGCGCGAGGTCGCCGAGGGTCGCGGGCCGCCGCCACCGCCTCCCGCCCGGTCTCCGGAAGCCGGGCCGCCGACAGTGCGCGGGGCAACGGGGCGGCGGGGAGCGCGCCGGGTGCGTCGGCCCGGGGCGCGCCGGCCACCGCGCGCGGGCCGGACCGGGGCATGTCGGCCACCGTGTGCGGGCCGAGCGCGCGCAGCCAGTGCGTCACCGCCCGGGCCAGCTCGCCGGGCGGGACGACCGCGTCCACCTGGCCCGCCGCGAACTGCCCCTCGGCGCTGTACGCGTGGGGATCCGCGTCCGCCGGCCGCACCCGGGAACCGGCGAAGCCGACCTGCGCGCCCGGCAGCGCCAGCACCACGTCGGCGCCCGCCCCCACCGTGGCCCAGCCGCCGCCGGTCGTCGGGTCGCGGACCACCGCGATCTGCGGGAGCCCGGCCGCGCGCAGCCGGGTGGAGGCGGCGGCCACCCGCTGGAGCTGGGTCAGCGCGACCATGCCCTCCTGCATCCGGCTGCCGCCGGTGGCGACGAGCGCGAGCAGGGGCAGCCGCCGGGTCAGGGCCAGCTCGTACGCGGCGGCCAGCCGGTCCCCCGTCGACCGGCCCAACGAGCCTCCCAGGAAACCGAATTCGAAGGCGAGCAGCACGCACGCGCGGTCACCGACGACCCCGGTGCCGTACACCACGGACTCCTCCTCGCCGGTCCGTGCCGCGGCCCGCTCCCGCGCCGCGTCGTACCCCGCCCAGCCGAGCGGACCGTCCGGCGGCAGGGGGTGCGGCGGCGGGCGGTGCTCGGTGAAGCCCGCCGCGCCGGTGAGCAGCGCGATCGTCGCCCGGGCCGTCGCCCGGGCGGGGGAGTCAGCCGGCACGGAGCGACCTCTTCATGATCTTGCCCAGGTCGTTGCGGGGCAGGGCGTCCAGGTAGTGCACGGTGCGCGGGCGCTTGTGCGGGGCCAGCTGGGCCGCCACGTGGTCGGCCAGCTCCTCGGCGGGGGGCGGCGAGCCGGGGTCGGCCGCGACCACCCAGGCCACGACCCGCTCGCCCAGGTCCGGGTCCTCCTCGCCGGTCACGGCGGCTTCCCGGACGCCGGGGTGCGCGAGCAGCGCGTTCTCGATCTCGCCGGCGCCGATCTTGTAGCCGCCGCTCTTGATCAGGTCGGTGGCCTTGCGCCCGACGATCGTGACGTACCCGTCCTCGTCGACCGTGCCGACGTCCCCCGTACGGAACCAGCCGTCCGCCGTGTGCGCGGCGGCGGTGGCGTCGGGCCGGTTGAGGTAGCCGGTGAACAGGTTCGGGCCCCGGACCTGGATCTCGCCGATCGCCCCCGGCTCGCCGAGCACCGTGCCGTCCTCCTCCGCCAGGCGCAGCGCCACCCCGGCGAGCGGCGGGCCCACGGTGCCGGGGCGCGGGGCGCCGTCCGCCCGGATCCCCGTGTTCATCAGGGTCTCCGTCATCCCGTACCGCTCGATCACCCGCCGCCCGGTCGCCGCCGCGATGCGTTCGTGGTCGTGCACGGGCAGCGCCGCCGAGCCGGAGACCAGCAGCCGGGCCCCGGCCAGCGCCCCGGCCAGCCCGTCCCGTCCGCCGCCGCCCGCCGGGGAGTCGTGTCCGGCCGCAGGGGAGCCGTGGCCGCCCGGCGGGGAGCCGTCTCCGCTCCCGCCCGCCGGGCCGTCCAGCACCTCCGCCAGCCGGTGGTACATCGTCGGCACCCCGAACAGCATGGTGCCGCCGGAGGCCAGCTCACGGGCCACGCCCTCGGGGGAGAACCTCCCCAGGTGGCGGACGGAGCCGCCGCGCCGCAGCGGGCCGAGGACGCCCAGGATCAGCCCGTGCACATGGAACAACGGCAGCGCGTGGACCAGGACGTCGTCGCCGGTCCACCCCCAGGCGTCCTCCAGCGCGTCCAGGGACGCGGCGACGGCCCGCCGGGGCAGCACGGCGCCCTTGGGCGGGCCGGTGGTGCCGGAGGTGTAGACGACCAGGGCGGGGGACTCGGGGTCCTCCTCGGCCGGAAGGGCCCCGCCCGCCGTGTCCTCCGCGAGAGTGCCCGCCGCCCGCGCGTCCACGGTCACGCGCCGCAGCTTCTCCAGCGCGGGCGGCAGCGCGTCGTCCGGGCCCGCCAGTACGGCCGTGGGCGCGCTGTCGGCCAGGATGTGGGCCAACTCGCGTTCCCCGGTACGGGGGTTGAGCGGCACGGCCGGGACTCCGGCCCGCAGTGCCGCCACCACCGCGATCACCGTCTCCGGCGTCGAGGTGGCCCAGACGGCGACCCGGCCCGCGTCCGCGATGCGGGCGGCGAGCGCGTCGGCGGCTCCGGCCAGCCGGCCGTAGCTCAGGGACAGGTCACCGAAGCGGACGGCCTCCCGGGAGGCCGCCGGACCGGTGGGGGACTGGAGCGCGGGAAGAAGGAGGGTCACGCCGGGAAGCCTAGAGCCTCGGGGCGGGCCCCGCCCGGGCCCGGATGCCGATGAGGGCGGCGTCACTCCGGGCCGGTCCGCGGAGGGGCCGCCCTGCCCGCCGCGTCGCTGAACGCAGCGCCGACCGACGCCTCCTGTACGGCACCGAGGGAGTACGTGGACGGCGGCGGCCGTTCTTCCGTGCCGGGGGGCTCACTCGTCGCGCTGGGCGGTCCGCATCCGCCCGTACGCGTACACACATCCCGCCAGCGCCAGATCGGACAGCAGCATGAAGCCGATCGCGTAACTGTCCTTGGCGCTGTAGATCGCGCCCATCACCAGCGGCGGCACGAAGCCGCCCAGCCCGCCCATCGCCCCGACGATGCCCGTCACACTGCCCACCTTCGGCTGCGGCGTCACCTGCGAGACCAGGGCGAACACACTGCCGCTCGCGGTGCCGAGCCCGGCCGCCATGGCCAGCAGCGCGATCGTGCCGACCGGGTTCAGCGGCGGCTCGAAGGCCTGCACGATCGCCATCAGCGCGGCCAGCAGCAGGGCCACCGAGGTCACCAGCGCCGGGTGCGCCCGGTCCGAGAGCCAGCCGCCGATCGGCCGGAAGACCACCGTGACCAGGGCGAACCCGGCCGCCTTGGTGCCCGCCTCGGTCGGCGACATCTCGTACCAGGTCTTCAGATACGTCGGCAGATACACCCCGAACGCCACGATGCCGCCGAAGCCGATCGCGTACAGCGCCGACAGCTCCCAGGTCACCCGCAGCCTCCCGGCCTCGCCGAGCCGGTGCGCCAGCGTGGCCGCGGGGACCTTCCGGCCGGGGTGGTCGCTGACCAGGACGGCAGCCACCAGCGCGTACACCACCAGTGCCCCCGCGACCACGAGGAACGGCAGGTTGTCGCTGTGCTCGGCGATGCGCGGGGTGAAGTAGCCCGACAGCGCCACCCCGCCCATGCCCATCCCGAACACCCCCAGGGCGAAGCCCCGTCTGGCGGGCGGGAACCATGAGTTGACCAGCGGAACCCCGATCGCGAACGTCGTCCCGCCGAGCCCCAGGAGGAAGCCGACCGCGAGCATCGCCCCGTAGGAGTTCTTCGCCGGGATCAGCAGCAGCACCGGCACGATCGTCAGCGCCGACACGAGCGGGAACATCAGCTTCGCGCCGTACTTGTCCGTCAGCGCCCCCACCGGGATCCGGCCCAGTGATCCCACGAGCACCGGCACGGCCACCAGGAAGGACTGCTGGAACGAGCTGAGCCCCAGCCGGTCCTTGTACTCCCCCGACATCGGCGCGATCAGGTTCCACGCCCAGAAGGTCAGCGCGAAGCCGACCGTCGCCAGGACCAGGTTGCGGTACGCGGCCGCCGGAGGTGCGGCTGCCGCCGGGGCGGGCGGCTCGGGGGACTGCTTGACGGAGGTGTCCACACCAGCCAGTCAAGGGCGCGGGGCACCGCACGGCCCGCCGGGCTGCGCCGACCGAGGGACCGTGGGCGCCCGGCACTCCCGGTGGCCTCCCCCAGCCGATACCGCCGCGAACTGGGACAATCGCGGTATGGATCGGCTGGACAGGGAAATCCTCGGCATTCTCCAGGAGGACGCCCGGATCTCGTACCGGGATCTGGGCGTACGCGTGGGGCTCAGCGCCAACGCGGCGGGCGACCGCGTCCGCCGGATGCGGCGCGACGGGGTCATCCGGGGCTTCACCGTCATCGTCGACCCGGCCGCCGACACCCGTTCGGGCCTGGTCGTCTTCATCGATGTGACGTTGCGGCTCGACACGACGAACGAGGAGTTCGAACGCTCGGTGCTGATGCTGCCCGGAATCACGGAGGTGGTGCACGTGACGGGCGGCCACGACTACCTCGTACGGGCCACCGTCGCCGACCCCGGGGCGCTGGACACCCTGCTGCGCCGGCTGAAACGGGAGGCGGGCATCGCCCACTCCAACACCCGGATCGCCCTGCGGGCCACCCCGAAGCACTGAGCCACCGGAACCCGTGGGCCACGCCGGAGCGCTGAGCCGTCGGCACCCGCGGGTCAGACCGGGGCCTGCCAGGTCACCGTCGTCGGACGGCCGTCCTCGCCGCGCCCGTCGTCCGCGACCACCAGCCGCACCCCGGTCCGCCCGTCCGGCAGCCGGACCGTGGCGTCCACCTCCACCTCGATGGCCGACACCCCGGGCCTGCGGTGCGCGGCGGCCAGCGCCCCGCGCAGGGCGGCCAGCAGTTCCCGCCCCGTCTCCTCGCCCACCAGCGCGTCCACCGCCCCGGCGAACCGCACCGACGGCGGGAAACCCAGCAGGGCCGCCGCGCCCCCGGTCTCCCGCAGCACCCGGCCCCGGAAGGTGCTCGGGGCCCCGGCGGGCGGCTGCTGGAGCGCGAAGATCGCGGTGCGGACCTCCTGGATGGTGGAGTCCAGCTCGTCCACGGCCCGCCCCAGCAGCGCGCCGGTCTCGGTCTCCCCGCCGCCGCTCTTCGCCCTCCCGTCGCCGCCGGCCTCCGCCGCCCCGTCGTCGCCGGCCTCCTCCGACGCCGCCCGGCGGCGGGTCGACTCCAGCATCATCTCGGTGGCGAAGAGCCGCTGGACCACCAGATCGTGCAGGTCACGGGCGATCCGGTCACGATCCTCGTACACCGCGAGCTGCTCCCGGTCGGCCTGCGCGTCCGCCAGCACCAGGGCCAGCGCCGCCTGCGAGGCGAACTGGGTCGCCAGCAGCTTGTCCATCTCCGTGTAGGGCCGCTCACCGCGCCGCCGGGGCAGGGCGAGTGTGCCGATGAGCCGTCCGCCGCTCTGGAGCGGCAGCATCATGCTGGGGCCGAAGCGGGAGCGTACGCCGGTGGTCATCCGGGGATCGGTGGCCGAGTCCTCGATGAAGACGGGTTCGCCGCCGAGCAGCTGCACCAGCACCGCGGAGCCGGGCTCGATCACCGTGCCGACGATGCCCGCCGGATCGTCCAGGGTGGACGCGGTGACGATCTCCATCCCGCCCCGCTCCGTCGGCTGGAGGATCACCCCGGCGGACGCGCCCGCCAGCGCCCGGGCCCGCTCGGCCACCGTCATCAGCGCGTCGGCCGCGTCGGTACCGGTCAGCAGGGCCGTGGTGACGGCCGCCGCTCCCGCGATCCAGCGCTCGCGCTGCCGGGCCGTCCCGTACAGCCGGGCGTTGCCGATCGCGATGCCCGCCTGGGCGGCGAGGACCCGCAGCAGGGCCCGGTCCGTGTCGCTGAACGGCCCCGACGGCTTCTCGGCGAGGCAGAGATGCCCGAAGACCTCGGTATGGACCAGGATCGGCGCCCGCAGGAAGCCGCGCGCCGGGGGACCGCCGGGGGGAGGGTCCTGTGGGTCCTCCTCGACCAGGGCGGCCGGACCCGCGGACGAGTCGTCCGGGAAGAGGTCGAGGTGCTGCCGCTCCGCCTCCGTCATCCCGGCGGTGTACAGCTCCTCGACCCGGTCGCGGTCCGGGTCCAGCACGCCGAGCGCGCCGTGGCGGGCCCCGGTGAGGGCGGTGGAGGTGTCCACGATCTGCTGGAGGGTGGAGCCCAGCTCCAGGTCGCTGCCGACGTTGAGGACCGCCTCCAGAAGCATCGGCAGCCGTCCGGCGGCGTCCGGGCCGGGCTCCACGGGCCCGTTCACCCGCGCCGCCCGCGTCGGCCGTTCCCCCGCCCGGTCCGTGCCGACGCGCTCACCCCGCCAGCGGGTTGAGGACCATCGGCTGGATCTTGCCGTCCAGCATCGCGCCCAGACCGAGCACCGAGCAGACGTCGGGGCGCTCCGCGATGTGCACCGGCATCCCGGTCGCGTCGCGCAGCATCTGGTCGAGGCCCGGGAGCAGCGCGCTGCCGCCCACCATCATGATGCCCCGGTCCGCGAGGTCGGCCACCAGGTCCGGCGGGCAGTCGCGGAGCACCTTGCCCACCCCGTCGAGCACCGCGGTGAGCGGCGTGTGGATGGCCTGCCGTACGGCGGCGGTGTCGACCTGCACCGACCGGGCCAGCCCGGTCGCCACGTCGCGGCCGTGGATCTCGGTGAGGGCGGGGCCGGTCAGCTGGAGGCCGTTGCCGTGCAGCGCCAGCTGGAGCGGGCGCACGGACTGGCTCGGGAGCACCAGCTCGTGGTGCTGGCGCAGGTGCTGGATGATCGCCTCGTCGATCGCGTTGCCGCCCACGGGGATCCGGACGGCGGTCACGATCGAGCCGAGCGAGAGCACCGCGATCTGGGTGGTGGCGGCCCCGCACACCATGATCATGGTCGCCGTCGGCTGTTCGACCGGCAGCCCGCAGCCCACGGCCGCCGCGATCAGGGTGTCCACCAGCTCGACCCGACGGGCGCCGAGCCCGACCAGGGTCTCCACCGTGGCGCGCTGGGCCAGCGGGTCGGCCTCGTGCGGGGTGCAGGCGGCGGCGCGCAGCCGGGGCTTGCGGCGCAGTTGACGGCGGAGCTTGTCGCCCAGCAGATGGCGCAGCATCCGCTGGGCCATCTCGATGTCGACGACGGTGCCGCCGGAGACCGGGCGGGCCACCCGGATGTACTCGGGGGTGCGGCCGGTCATCTGCTCGGCGAGCGCGCCGACGGCGATGAGGGAGCCGGTACGGGTGTTGACGGCGGCGACGCTCGGTTCGTCGACGACGAGGCCGAGCCCCTTGACGTACACCCGGGTCCTCGCGGCCCCGAGATCGACGGCGACGTGGCAACGCTGCAACTGCTCAAGGCTGACGGTCACGGCGGGTTCTCCCGAGAGCGCGGACGGTGGGCACCGGCGGCAGCCGGTCTCTCCTTGCATGGTCGCGCCCTCAGGCCCGTCGCGCGCGCTGAGCTGCGCCGTAAGAGGGGCCGGAGCTGACGGCTCCTCAGGTCGGTGGGCCGCAAGCGGCCGCGGTGTCAGCGGGCCGGGAGCAGCCGTTGGAACAGGCCCCAGGTGAACTCCGCGACCCGCTCCCCGCCGGTGGCCGGGTCGGTGACGGCCAGCGACCACCGGGTCGGGGCGCTGCCCTCCATCGGCCGGGCCGGGGGAAAGGCGCGGGCCGCCTCGTCCACGGTGCACGACCACGGGAGCAGCGCGTCCGGAGAGGTCAGCTCCGGTCCGTCCGCGCCCGGGGCCCGCACCAGCCACTCGTTCCACACGGCCCCGCCGGGCCCGGCCATCACCTCGAACCGCAGGTCCGGCCAGAGTGGCACCGGCCACAGCAGCGCCTCGCACTCCAGCTCCCCGACCCGGCGGGGCAGGATCGCCTCCGGTTCGCCGAGCACCGAGCGGTAGCGCCGCAGCGCCCCCCGCCCCCGGGGCGCCCGGACCATGGCCTGCCAGCGGCGGTTGGCCTCCCGCATATCGGCGAGGGAGGCGCTCAGTTCATGCCGGGCCTCCTCGACCAGACCGGGCTGGTGGTCGGCCATCCGGCGCAGCAGGACGAGCTGGAACTGGAGGGGGCCGAAGGGGGCGGGAGCGGTCATGCCGCCCATCCTCCCGCGTGTCAGGCGTATCGGACCGGCCGTCACCGGAATCAGGGATTCGTCACAAGATCCTCACCTGCGCGGCTTCCCTGGTTCTTCCGCGCACGCCTAACCTGCGGGCGCCATGGATTACTGCCACCCGTGCCGACGGCATCTCAACGGGGCCCTGGCCTGCGCCGGGTGCGGTACGCCCGCCGAGGCACCGGGTCCCTCCGCCGTGCCCGCCCCTCACGTGCGGGACGCGCCGGGCGGGGCCGCACGGCCGGCCGGGGCGGCCGCGCCCGGCGATCCGGGAAGCCCCCGACGCGATGCCCGACGCGATGCCCGGCTGGACGCCCGACGCGGTGCCGGAGGCCGGTCCGGCGTCCGCCCCGACGTTCGGCCCGCGTCGCGGCGGCGGGCCCGCGGTGGTCGTCGTCGGCGCGGCCGGACCGTCCTGCTCGGCGCGCTCGGGCTGCTCCTCGCGGCGGGCGCCCTGAGCCTGGCGGAACTGGCCGGGGAACCCGGGCGGGACGACACCGCCGCCGACTACGTACGTGAGTCGCCGTCCGTCCCGTCCGGGGCCGCGCCGGAGGAGTCGTCCGCCGACGGGCCCCGCGATCCCGGCCCGACCGGGTCCCGGGCCGGGGCGACCACCCGCCCCGCGAAGGACGCCTCACCGGCGCGCACGCACCGTGGGAACCCTTCACGCGCGCCGAGCCCCGAAGCCTCGCCCACCGACGGGCCCACCGCCTCCCCGGACCCCGACGGCGCGGAACCTTCCGACGCCCCCGACGGCCCGCCCGCCGATCCGCCGGAACCGGACGATCCCCGGGAGTCGACGACCGCGCCCGCACCCCCGCCGCCCCCGGTGGAGCCGACACCCGCCCCGACGCCCTCCCCGACCTGCACCCCCTTCCTGTGGTGGTGCACGTGACCGGGGGCTGTGCGGTGGGGCACGTGATCAGGGACTAGACGGGCGCCTCGCCCAGCATCCGGCGCAGCAGGTCCCGCAGGACCGTGCGCTCGGCATCGGAGAGGCCGGCGAGCGGCTCCCGGGCGAAGTCCAGCGCGTCCCGCAGTTCACGGGCCGTGCGCCTGCCCTTCTCCGTCGCGGTGGCCAGCTTGATCCGCCGGTCGGCCGGATCGGGCCCGCGCTCGACCAGTTCCCGGGCCTCCAGCCGGTCGACGATCCCGGTGACGTTGGACGGCTCGCACTTCAGCCTGAGGGCGATCTTCCGCATCGGCAGGGGCTCCAGCGAGAGCAGCCCGAGCACCCGCGCCTGCGCCCCGGTGAGGGAGTGCTCGGCCGCGGCCCGGTCGTACTCCTCGTGGTAGCGCGCCACGACGGCGCCGATGAGCTCGACGACCTCGAGGGTCAGGGGGTCTGTGCGAGTGGCCATGAGTCACAGCGTACCGATTTACTTGACATCATGAAATATTCAGGAGCATGGTTGTTTCATGTCATGAAGCTTTTCGCGCCGCCGGGCGCGGAGGCACACCCCCTCGAATGACATTGAGGAGAACCCGAGCCCATGTCTGCAGCACTTCCCACGTCCAGCCGTGAATGGCACCTGGTCGCCCGCCCGCACGGCTGGCCCGAGGCCGAGGACTTCGCGCTGCGCGAGGCCGAGGTCGCCGCTCCGGCCGAGGGCCGCGTCCTCGTCCGCAACAAGTACTTCTCGGTCGACCCGTACATGCGCGGCCGGATGAACGACGTGAAGTCCTACACTCCGCCCTTCCAGCTCGACCGCCCCATGGACGGCGGCGCGGTCGGCGAGGTCATCGCCTCGAACGCCGAGGGCCTCGCCGTCGGCGACCACGTCCTGCACGGCCTCGGCTGGCGTGAGATCGCCGACGTGCCCGCGAAGCACGCGGTCAAGGTCGACCCCGAGCTCGCCCCGCTCTCCGCCTACCTCGGCGTGCTCGGCATGACCGGACTGACCGCCTACGCGGGCCTGTTCGACGTCGCCTCCTTCAAGGAGGGCGACGCGGTCTTCGTCTCCGGCGCGGCCGGCGCCGTCGGCAGCCAGGTCGGTCAGATGGCGAAGCTCAAGGGCGCGTCCCGGGTCATCGGCTCCGCCGGCTCCGACGAGAAGGTCAAGCTCCTCACCGAGGAGTACGGCTTCGACGCCGCGTTCAACTACAAGAACGGGCCCGTCCGCGACCAGCTCAAGGAAGCCGCCCCCGACGGCATCGACGTCTACTTCGACAACGTCGGCGGCGACCACCTCGAAGCCGCGATCTCCTCGTTCAACGTGCACGGCCGCGCCACCATCTGCGGCATGATCGCCCAGTACAACTCCACCGAGCCGACCCCCGGCCCGAGCAACATGGCGCTGATCATCGGCAAGCGGCTGCGCCTGACCGGCATGCTCGTCGGCGACCACGCCGACCTCCAGCCCCAGTTCGTCCGGGACGTGGCCGGCTGGCTGGCCTCGGGCGAGCTGAAGTACCGGGAGACGAAGGTCGAGGGCATCGAGAAGGGCTACGACGCGTTCGTCGGGCTGCTGCGCGGCGAGAACACCGGGAAGATGATCGTCTCCCTGGTCTGACCCGCTCCCTGCCGGTCGCGGTCACGCGTTAGGCTCGTCCGCAGGCCGTCGCGATCCGTGGGCGCGAGTCGCGGCGCACCAACAGGAGGAATCCTCACACCATGACCATCCAGAAGATCGACGTCGCCTACACCGCCGTCGCCACCGCCGAGAACGGCCGCGACGGACGGGTCTCCTCCGACGACGGTCAGCTCGACGTCGTCGTCAACCCGCCGAAGGCCATGGGCGGCAGCGGCGCGGGCACCAACCCCGAGCAGCTCTTCGCGGCCGGCTACAGCGCCTGCTTCCAGGGCGCACTGGGCGTCGTCGCCCGCCAGGAGAAGGCCGACATCTCCGGCTCGACCGTGACCGCCTCGGTCTCGATCGGCAAGACGGAGGCCGGCGGCTTCGGTCTGGAGGTCGCGATCAGCGCCTCCATCCCGAACGTCGACGCCGCCACCGCGCAGGCGCTCATCGAGAAGGCCCACCAGGTCTGCCCGTACTCGAACGCCACGCGCGGCAACATCAACGTCGCGCTCTCGGTCGCCTGACCACGGCGCCGCTGACCACAGCGCCGCCGCCGTCGAAAGCGGCACCGCGTGAGGACCGCACCCCGCCCCGGGGCGCGGTCCTCACCGCTTTCCCCCGCCAGTACGCTGACGCCCATGAGTGATCTCGGGGCGGGTTTCGGCTACTTGATGAAGGGGCAACGCTGGGTTGCCCGACACGGACGATGGTTCGGCTTCGGGCTGCTGCCCGGACTCGTCACCCTCGTCGTCTACGCCGGAGCGCTGATCGGACTCGGCTACGGAGCCGACGACCTCGTCGGCTGGGCGACCCCGTTCGCCGACGACTGGTCCTCGCCCTGGCAGGGAATCCTGCGCACCGGGCTGACCGCTCTCGTCTTCGTCCTCGGCCTGTTCCTCGCGGTCATCACCTTCACCGCCGTCACCCTCCTGGTCGGCCAGCCCTTCTACGAGTCGCTCTCCGAGGAGGTCGACCGCAGCGAGGGCGGCGACGTCCCCGAGTCCGGACTGCCGCTCTGGCGGGAACTGTGGATCTCCGCCCGCGACTCCGTGCGCATCCTGCTGCGCGTCGCCCTGTACGGGATCGCCCTCTTCGCCTGCGGTTTCATCCCCGTCATCGGGCAGACCGTGGTCCCCGCGATCGGCTTCTGCGTCTCCGGCTACTTCCTGGCCGAGGAGCTGACCGCCGTGGCGCTCCAGCGCCGGGGCATGGTCCTCAAGGACCGCCTCGTCCTGCTGCGCGGACGCCGGATGCTGGTGCTCGGCTTCGGCGTCCCGCTGACCCTGGCCTTCCTCATCCCCGTGGTCGCGGTGTTCCTGATGCCGGGAGCCGTCGCCGGGGCCACCCTCCTCGCCCGCGACCTGGTGGACCCGGACGCGGCGTCGGACCCGGACCCGGGCCCCGGCACCGCCGACAGCGGCGACGCACCGTCCCCCCGGGCATGGTCCGCGTGACCGAACTGCTGGCGGTCGCCGCCATCACCGTCCTGGCGGTCGTCTCGCCGGGCGCCGACTTCGCCATGGTCGTGCGCAACAGCTATCTGTACGGGCGCGCCACCGGTGTCCTCGCGGCCACCGGCGTCGCGGCGGGCGTCCTGGTCCACGTCACGTACACGATGCTCGGCGTCGGGCTGCTCATCGCCTCCTCGACCGCCCTGTTCACGGCGGTCAAGCTGGCGGGCGCCGCCTATCTGATCCACATCGGGGTGCGCACCTTCCTGGCCCGCGCCGACCTCGACGTCGACCTGACGGACCGGCGGGGGCTCTCCCCGTTCGGGGCGCTGCGCAGCGGCTTCCTCACCAACGCCCTCAACCCGAAGACGACCCTGTTCGTCGTCGCGACCTTCACCCAGGTCGTCCGGCCCGACACCGCCCTGTGGCAGCAGGCGGGTTACGGCCTGTTCATGTCGGCCGCCCACCTCGGCTGGTTCGCCCTCGTCGCGCTGTTCTTCTCGCACTCCCGGCTGCGCGGTGCGATGCTGCGCCGGCAGAGGGCCCTCAACCGCTCGATCGGCTCGGTCCTGGTCGGCCTCGGTGTCACCCTGGGCCTGGCCCGCTGAGCGGAGCACCGAGTCTTCCGTGCACGTCGCCGTGCCCGCGCCGGTGATCGTCGCCACCGGGCCTACGCGGGCGGCTCCGGGGCCGTGATGTTGCGGTAGGCGATCTCCGCCAGCCGGGCCTGGCCGTCGCGGCTCGGATGGAACCAGTCCCACTTGCTCAGCTGCGTCCCGGTGAAACGGAAGTCGAACACCGCCCCGCCGTCGTACCGGCAGTACCGGTCCTTCGCGCACACGTCCCGCAGCACCCCGTTGTACGCGACCACCCGCTCCCGCACCGTGTCCCGTCGGGCGACGGCCGCGGGGCCCAGATCGTCCGCGTCGGCGAGCATCGACCGACAGATGCCGAGCTGCCAGATCTTCTTGCCCAGCTCGTTCACCCGCCCCGCCGACCAGAGCCGCTTCAGGTCCGGCACGCTGGAGACGTACACCCGCGCCTTCGGGGCCCCCGCCCGCAACTGCCGCATCGACGCCTCGAACGACGCCCGGAAGTCCGCGACCGGCGTCATCAGCCGTACCGAGTCCCGGCACGCGTCGTTCGCGCCCGTCATCACCGTCACCAGTTCCGGCCGCTCCTTCGCCGCCAGCGCCATCTGCTCGGGCAACTGCACCATCCGCGACCCCGACACCGCGTGGTTCCAGCTGCGGTCCGCCGCCCCGGACGGTCCGAGCAGCCGGACCGCGAGACTGCGCACCGCGTCGTCCGAACCGGTCGCCCACGACACCTCGGGACAGTCGGCCAGCACCGAACAGGCGTCGAAGCCCCGGGTGATCGAGTCCCCGACCGCCGCGACCGACCCGGGCCGCGGGTTCCAGTCCGGGGTGGGGGAGGGGGACGGCGAGGCGCCGCGCGTGGCCGCCGGCGCGTTCCGCGACACGCCGCCCTCCGCCCCGTCGGAGGCGCACCCGGCCAACGCGGTGACGCCGACGCAGGAGAGCGCCGTCAGCGCGGCGGCAGTGGTACGCATGCGTGGGCGTGTCGTACGCTCCGGCATCACTCTGATCCCCTCCGGTCACCCCTGGCACATGCCTCGGGACATGCCCCCGGCAAGCACACGATCCCCAGGTCGGGGCTCTGCGCGCCCTGCCGGGTGAAAGCCGGCGAATCAGGGGCCCGAGACCGACGGTACGTCACACGGACGGCCCCGGCGCACGGTAGCTTTTCCCCGTCGAACCAGTGGCTTCCCGCCCGCCCGCGCACACAGGGGCGGCTCCGGTACATTACGTCACGTCACATACTGTCCCTTTTCAGGAGATTAACTCCCGATGCTGTTTACTGATGACAACCTCGGGAACCGGCCGGAAAGAGGCGGTACGGGCGCGAGGCCGCTGGGGAAGGCGTACCTCGTCCCACACGGGAGGTTCCGGTGACGACACGTGGAGTCCTGTACGTTCACTCCGCACCGCGCGCGCTGTGCCCACATGTCGAGTGGGCAGTGGCGGGCGTCCTCGGTGTGCGGGTACAGCTGGACTGGATCAGACAGCCGGCCGCGCCCGGCACCTGGCGGTCCGAATTCTCCTGGAAGGGCCGCGCCGGCACCGCCTCGCAGCTCGCCTCCGCCCTGCGCGGCTGGGACCTGCTGCGCTTCGAGGTGACCGCCGAGCCGTGCCCCACCGCCGAGGGCGAGCGCTACAGCTCCACCCCCGGCCTCGGCATCTTCCACGCCGTCACCGGCATGCACGGCGACATCCTGATCCCCGAGGACCGGCTGCGGGCCGCGCTGGCCCGATCGGTGCGCGGCGAGAGCGACCTGGAGACCGAGATCGCCGCCCTGCTCGGCAAGCCCTGGGACGACGAGCTGGAGTCCTTCCGGCACGCGGGCGAGGGCGCCCCGGTCCGCTGGCTCCACCAGGTGGTGTGACGCAAAGCCCCACCGGCGCCCTTCACCCGGGCAGAATCAAGCCCCTCCGGCGATAGCGGAGCGGGGTCGGGGCCGGAGCCCCGAAGAACGACGAAGCCCGCCTCCCGGACGAGCGGGAAAGCGGGCTTCAGCCGTAATGGCAGGCTCAGACGGACCGGAACGCCAGCACCACGTTGTGCCCACCGAACCCGAACGAGTTGTTGATCGCCGCGATCGACCCCTCGGGCAGCACCCGCGGCTCACCGCGCACGATGTCCGCGTCGATCGCCTCGTCGAGCTTGTCGATGTTGATGGTCGGCGGAGCGATGCGGTGGTGCAGCGCCTGAACCGTCGCCACGGTCTCGATGCCGCCCGCGCCACCCAGCAGGTGACCCGTCATCGACTTCGTCGCGGAGATCGCGACGTGGTCGAGGTCGTCGCCCAGCACCTTGCGCAGCGCCTTGATCTCCGCGAGGTCGCCCTGCGGCGTAGACGTGGCGTGCGCGTTGAGGTGGACCACCTCGGACGGCTTGAGGTCGCTGGAGTCCAGCAGGTTCTGCATCGCGGCGGCGATGCCCCGCCCGGTGGGCTCGGGCTGCGCGATGTGGTGGGCGTCGGCCGACAGCCCCTGGCCCAGCACCTCGCAGTAGATCCGCACGCCCCGCTTGGCGGCGTGCTCGGCGGACTCCAGGACGACGACGCCCGCACCCTCGCCGAGGACGAAGCCGTCCCGGCCGGTGTCGTACGGACGTGAGGCCGTCTCGGGCGCGTCGTTGTTCTTGGACATCGCCATCATGTTGGCGAACGCGGCGATCGGCAGCGGGTGGATCGCCGCCTCGGTGCCGCCGGCGACGACCACGTCGGCACGGCCGGTACGGATCATCTCGACGGCGTACCCGATCGCCTCCGCGCCCGAGGCGCAGGCGGAGACGGGCGTGTGGACACCGGCCTGGGCGTTGACCTCCAGGCCGACGTTGGCCGCCGGGCCGTTGGGCATGAGCATGGGAACGGTGTGCGGGGAGACGCGGCGTACGCCCTTCTCCTTCAGCACGTCGTACTGGTCGAGCAGGGTGGTCACGCCGCCGATGCCGGAGGCGATGACCGAGCCCAGGCGCTCGGGGGCGATGCTCTCGTCCTCGCCGGCCTTGGCGGTGAAGCCCGCGTCCGCCCAGGCCTCGCGGGCCGCGATCAGCGCGAACTGCGCCGAGCGGTCCAGCTTGCGGGCCAGCGGGCGGGGAAGTACGTCGCCCGGGTCGACGGCCGCGAGGGCCGCGATCCGGACGGGCAGTTCGGCGAAGCGCTCGCCTTCGAGAGGCTTGACGCCGGACCGGCCGGCCATCAGACCTTCCCAGGTCGATGCGGAGTCGCCACCCAGCGGAGTGGTTGCGCCGATACCGGTGACGACCACGGTGCGATTGGTCGAGTTCACTGGAAAATCTTCTCCACGTGTAGAGGGTCGTGAATCAGCGGCGCCACCGCCGGGTGGCGACACAGCCGGGCTGGGGTCAGCCCTGGTGCTTCAGGATGTAACCGGCGGCGTCGCCGACCGTCTTGAGGTCCTTGACGTCCTCGTCGGGGATCTTGACGTCGAAGCGCTCCTCGGCGGCGACGACGACCTCGACCATGGACAGCGAGTCGACGTCCAGGTCGTCGGTGAAGGACTTGTCCGTCTTGACGTCCTCGACCGGGATGCCGGCGATCTCGTTGACGATCTCGGCGAGACCGGTGACGATCTCTTCCTGCGTGGCGGCCATCTTGGGGCTCCTTCGGTGGGTTTCTTCGGGGTTCGTGCGTACGGACCGGAAGGTCCGGTGTGCCTAGGGGAGGGTAACGACCGTCGCGGCGTAGACGAGACCCGCCCCGAAGCCGATGACGAGCGCGGTGTCGCCGCTCTTCGCCTGACCGGTCGCCAGGAGCCGCTCCATCGCGAGCGGGATCGAGGCGGCGGACGTGTTGCCGGTGGACTCGACGTCACGGGCCACCGTGACGTGCTCCGGCAGTTTCAGGGTCTTCACCATCGAGTCGATGATCCGCATGTTGGCCTGGTGCGGAATGAAGACGTCCAGGTCCTCCGGGGCGATCCCGGCCGCGTCCAGCGCCTGCTGGGCGACCTTCGCCATCTCGAAGACGGCCCAGCGGAAGACCGCCTGGCCCTCCTGCGTGATGGCCGGGAACTTGATCTCGCCCTTCGAGTCGAGCGGCAGCTTGGAGACGTCACCGATGTGCAGGTCGTTCCAGGCCACCGTCTGCTTGATGGTCTCGGACTTGTCGCCCTCGGATCCCCACACGGTCGGGCCGATGGCCGGCTCCTGCGAGGGGCCGACGACGACCGCGCCCGCGCCGTCACCGAACAGGAAGGCCGTCGCGCGGTCCTCCAGGTCGGTCAGGTCGCTGAGCCGCTCCACGCCGATCACGAGGACGTACTCCGCGGAGCCCTCGACGACCATGCCCTTGGCGAGGGTGAGTCCGTAACCGAAACCCGCGCAGCCGGCCGAGATGTCGAAGGCGGCGGGCTTGCCCGCGCCGATCTTGTGGGCGATCTCGGTGGCGACGGCCGGGGTCTGCTTGAAGTGCGAGACGGTCGAGACGACCACCGCGCCGATCTGCGCGGGATCGATGCCCGCGTCCGCGATGGCCTTGCCGGACGCCTCGATCGACATCGCGGCCACGGTCTCCTCGTCGGAGGCCCAGTGGCGGGTGACGATGCCGGAGCGGGAGCGGATCCACTCGTCGGACGAGTCGATCGTCTCGAGAATCACCTCGTTCGGCACGACCCTGGTCGGACGGTAGCCGCCGACCCCGAGGATCCGTGCGTACGGGGCGCCCTTACTGGGCTTGATCTTCGACATGCTCGCTCCTTAGGCGCCTGCGTGCTCGGAGATGAGCGCGCGGGCCGTGTCGAGGTCGTCGGGGGTCTTGAGCGCGAGCGTCTTCACACCGGGCAGCGCGCGCTTGGCGAGCCCCGTCAGCGTGCCGCCGGGGCTCAGCTCGACGAGTGCGGTGACGCCCAGCGACTGGAAGGTCTCCATGCACAGGTCCCAGCGGACCGGGTTGGCGACCTGCCCGACCAGCCGGGCGATGACCTCGGTGCCGGTGGCCACGGTGTGGCCGTCGGCGTTGGAAACGTAACGCACGGTCGGGTCGGAGACCGTGAGGTCGCCCACCGCCGCGCGCAGCTTCTCCACGGCCGGAGCCATGTGGTGCGTGTGGAACGCGCCGGCCACCTTCAGCGGGACGACCCGGCGCACGCCCTCGGGCTTGTCGGCCTCCAGGGCGGCGATCTGGGCGGCGGTGCCCGCGGCGACGATCTGGCCGCCGCCGTTGACGTTGGCCGGGGTGAGACCGAGCTTCTCCAGGTGCGGGATCGTCACCTCGGGGTCGCCGCCGAGGAGGGCCGCCATGCCGGTCTCGGTGACCGCGGCGGCTTCGGCCATGCCGAGCCCCCGGGTGCGGACGAAGCGCAGTGCGGCCTCGTCGTCGATGACGCCCGCGAGCGCGGCGGCGGTGATCTCACCGACGCTGTGACCCGCGACGACGGAGGGCGAGGCGTCCAGGGCGGCTGCCGAGAGCAGTCCGGCGGCGACCAGGAGCGGCTGGGCCACGGCGGTGTCGCGGATCTCGTCCGCGTCGGCGCGCGTGCCGTAGTGGGCAAGGTCGAGCCCGATGGCGTCGGACCAGGCAGCGATGCGGTCGGCGGCACCGGGGAGGTCGAGCCAGGGGGTCAGGAAGCCGGGCGTCTGAGCGCCTTGGCCGGGAGCGACGAGTACGAGCACCCTCACACTCTCTCTTGTGGACGGCTCCGCACGCCCGTGGGGACAGGGACGAAGAACCGTCGGGGGAATTGTTGAAGTCCAACAAAAGTCTAGGACTGAGGATCCGCTGCGGCCAAGCGCCCCAGGATCAGGGCGATCCGCAGCGTGAACGCGGAGCGCACATCGGAAGGGGACCATCCGGTGACGTCGGTCACACGTCGCAGCCGGTAGCGCACGGTGTTGGGGTGCACGAAGAGCATCCGGGCGGCGCCTTCGAGGCTGCTCGCCTGTTCCAGATAGACGCTGAGCGTTTCCAGCAGCGCCGATCCGGCCTCTTCCAGTGGTCTGTAGATCTCCTCCACCAACTGGTCCCGCGCGGCCGGGTCTCCGGCCATCGCCCGCTCCGGAAGGAGATCGTCCGCCAGAACCGGCCGGGGCGCGTCCTGCCATGCCAGGCAGGCCTTCAGTCCGGCCGCCGCCGCCTGCGCGGACCGGGTCGCCGCCAGCAGGTCCGGCACCACGGGACCCGCGACGACCGGCCCGGCGGCGTACGGCCCGATCAGACCCTTCGCGACCTGGAGCGGGTTGTCGCTGCCGCCGGCGATGACGACGAGGCGGTTGCCCAGGACGCCGGTGAGGACCTGGAGCTTGGCGTGCCGGGCGGCGCGCCGGATCGCCTCCACGGTCAGCTCGCTGTCCCCGTCGGGCGCGGTGCCGAGGATCACGCACACGTGCTCGGGCGAGTTCCAGCCGAGCGCGGAGGCCCGGGACACGGCCCCCTCGTCGGCCTCGCCGGAGAGCACCGCGTTCACCACGAGGGATTCCAGCCGGGCGTCCCAGGCGCCCCGGGCCTCCGCGGCCTGGGCGTAGACCTGGGCGGTGGCGAAGGCGATCTCGCGCGCGTAGACGAGGAGCGCCTCCCGCAGCAGCGACTCGTCGCCCGGGGCGGCCACCTCCTCGATCGCGGTCTCCATGACCTCGATCGTGGTGCGCACCATCTCCACGGTCTGCCGCAGGGTGATGGCCCGGGTCAGTTCGCGCGGCGCGGTGCCGAACACATCGGTCGAGATGGCCTGCGGGGTCTCCGGATGCCGGAACCACTCGGTGAACGCGGCGATGCCGGCCTGGGCGACCAGGCCGATCCAGGACCGGTTCTCCGGAGGCATCGCCCGGTACCACGGCAGCGATTCGTCCATGCGGGCAATCGCGTTCGCGGCCAGCCGGCCGGAGGACTGCTCCAGCCGTTTCAGGGTCGCGGCGTGCAGGTGGGCGTCGTGGGCGGGGGGCAGCTCAGGATCGGGTCGGGGCACGAGGACAAGACTGCCTTATCCGGCCGGGGGATCGGTGGGCCGGGGCGATGGTGCCCCGTACCGGCGGGTAGACGAACACCTGACGCAACCGTTCCGCTCCGGCGGCCGTACGGCGGGTGTGGCGGTTCCGCCGCCCCGGCCGTACGGCGGGCACGCCCGGTCCCTTTCCCGAGGCCGCATGCCGCCGCGCCCGGTCCCGTTCCCGAGGCCGTATGCCGCCGCGCCACCGTCCCGCTCCCGCGGCCCTGCGGCGGGCGCGGCCGGGCTACCGTGGCCGGGTGATTTCCGTGCACCGGTCCGATGACCGTTACCGGGGCGGGGACGAGGCCGCCGGGATCGTCACCCGGCACGCCCTCTCCTTCGGTCCCCACTACGACCCCGAGAACCTCCGCTTCGGCCCGATCCTGGCCTGCAACGAGGAGAGCCTCGCCCCGGGCGCGGGCTTCGAGGAACACCCGCACAGCCATACGGAGATCGTCACCTGGGTCGTCGAGGGCGAGCTGACCCACCGCGACTCGGCCGGCCACTCCACCGTCGTCCGCGCCGGGGACGTGGCCCATCTGCGTGCCGCCTCCGGGGTGCGCCACGTCGAACGCAACGACGGCACCGACCCGTTGACGTTCCTCCAGATGTGGCTGGCCCCCCTGGAGCCGGGCGGTGAACCCTCGTACACGGTCGTCCCCGGCATCGCCGACTCCACCCCGTACGCCATGCCCTGCGCGGGCGCGATGCTCCATGTCCGCCGCCTGGCCACGGGCGAGCGCACGGCGGTGCCGGACGCGGTGCGCGCCTACGTCCACGTGGTGCGCGGGCGGGTCGCCCTGGACGGCGAGGAGCTGGGCCCCGGCGACGCCGCCCGGATCACCGGAGCGGAGGGCGTGGAGGCGGTCGCGGTGGCGGGGGCGGTGGAGCTGTTGGTGTGGGAGCTGGCGGGGTGAGGTCTCGCGGAGGCGCTCGCGAAGGAGAGTGACGGCCCGGTCGGCGATCCCGCCGGAGCGCTCCCCGAGGGGGTTCCCTTTTCTTCAAGACCCCCCGGTCCCCGTCGTGGACGATCGGCGACATGAGACGCGCCAACCACGAACGCCCTGCCCGGGAGCTGCGGACCATACCCGTGCACCCTGTACCGGGATCACGAGCGAGACCTGTCGAAAGTGCCGCCCGGGGGCCGCAGGTGCTCCGGGCCTACGGCGCCGCGGCCGCGGCGGACGGCGGCACCTGCCCGGCCGCACGCGTCGGCACGCCCGGCCCGGCGGAAGCGCCGTGAGGACACGCATCGCGTGCCTCGGCGACAGCCTCACCCGCGCGCAGTTCAGCGTCGACTACCTGAACCTCCTCGGACGTCGCCACCCATCCGGTGACGTGCGGCTTGCCCGTTTCGGCGTCAACGGCGACTTCGCCCATAACCTCTTGCAGCGCATCGATGCCGTCGTCACGGACCCACCCGATGTGATCACCGTGTTGATCGGGACCAACGACGCCCGAGCGAGCCTTACCGGCTACCCCGTCGAGCAGGCCATGAAGCGGAAGAATCTCCCCGAACGCCCCTCGGCAGGCTGGTTCCAGCAGTGCCTGGGAGCAGTCGTCGCACGGCTGCGCGCGGAGACGGACGCGAGGATCGGCCTGCTGTCGCTACCGGTGCTCGGCCAACAACTCGACGGAGCGGCGGCGCAGGCATCGCGGGCGTACAGCCGCATGATCGGTGAGGTCGCCGCCGCCAACGAGGTGGCCTGCCTTCCGCTCCACGAACGCCAGGTCGAGGAAGTGCGCCGAGCGGACCCGCCGCCGGTCCCCTACCGGGAGGCGACGGCCGCAGCAACCGTCGGCGTCCTCGTCCAGCACGCGGTACTGCGTCGCAGCCTCGACACGATCTCGCGGCGGCGGGGTCTCGTGCTCACGACCGACCACATCCACCAGAACAGCCGCGGCGCCTCCCTCATCGCCGAGGTCATCGACGCCGGTCTGCTGACCCGGAGCGTGTAGCCGGTTCCGGTGCCCGGCCGGTCACCCGACGGGTCCAGGAGGTTCGGCGGACGCGGCGTCGGGCGGAGTCGCGACGGCGGACCATTGCGGCCCGGTCGTGTGTCACAGCGAGCGGCGGGCCCGCCAGAGGTCGCGGAGCAGGGCGATCTCGGCCATGTGGTGGATGAGTTCCAGATTGGCGTTGGCCAGCACGCCGATGTACGGGTCGTCGGGGTCGGAGCCGTACGGATACCGCGAGAGGCCGACCGTGTCGAGCTGCTCGTCGGTGAGCGCGGCGATGCTCGCTCGGTGCCGGTCGATGGTCTCCCAGAAGCGGTCCAGCGCCAGGGAGGCGGACGGCGTGAAGTCGACCAGGAGACGCGGGTCCTGCCGCTGTTCGCCGAAGGTCCACTCCCAGCGCCCCGCGAAGTCGGAGTGCAGGTGACCCAGCCGCCACGCGATGGTGGTGATCGGCACGACGTCGGGCTCCGGCTCACCGGTGAACGCGAGGACCTCCTCGACCCGTTCGGCGCTCACGCTCCAGTCCTCGGCGATCTTCGCGACGGACATGCCGCCCGCCGCCTGCCGCGCGACCTCCGCGTACTCGCTCGCCGGGATGTGCGGCGCCCCCTTGTCGATGACCCACGCGCCGGGACCGTACGCCCGGGGAGTCACCGCGTCCTCCCGGCGCCGGATCGACCAGCTGCCGGGGGCCGGTTCCCACAGGTACTCCTCGTCACCGAGGCCCTTCAGCCGGACCTGGGCCATCTCCCGCGCCTGGTCGAACTGCTCGATCAGGATGCTCAGCCGGTCGGTCCGTCGATCGTGGTCGTTCATACGGGGCTCCCTCGTCGGCGCGCCACGCGATCCACGGCGCACGGAGGGAAGTTAACGGCTCACCTCGCGGCGCGCGACCGAATTCCGGGGTGGGTCGGTGGCCCGCCGGGAACCGGAGGTCATGCCTCGGAGCGCTTCTCCCGCTTCTCCCGCTCGTCCGCGATTCGGTCCAGCTCGCGCATCGCCTGGGAGTGCCCGCTCATCCGCCGGCTCACATGGCCGGTCGTGAACAGCGCGGTGCCCACGAGCGATAGGGGAAGGGAGAGCCCCAGGACGAGCAGCGCCTCGGGCCAGTCGCGTTCGGCCTCGCAGTAATCGCCCTTCCACAACCCTTCGTTGGCCGTGCCACCCTCCGTGAACAGGCGCGCCGCGCACTCGTCGGTGTGGCCGTTGCGCGTTTCGACCTCGTAGTCCGTCAGGAGCAGAATCGCGCACCAGCCCCACAACAGCGCCGACAGGAGCAGCAGGCCGGTTCCGCAGTCGCGTATACGGGTGGACCGCTGCCGGAAATCGAGGTCGAACTCTCGTGATCGCATGGCGGAGGAATCTAGCAGCGTGGGACGGGGCCGATCCCCTTCAGGGCAACGTGCGGGTGAGCCAAGCCACTTCGCCGTTCTCCTCCATGGAAACGTGGTCCCGTTCGAACGCGAGCTTCTCCAGGACGCGGAGCGACGCGGTGTTCCACGTGGCGACGGTCGACCAGAGCCTTTTCCGCCCGGTCGCGACGGCGGCTTCGAGTACCACACCGGCCGCCTCGGTGGCGTAACCGTGCCCGTGGGCGCGTTGGAACAGCTCGTACGCGATCTCGGGCTCCTCCAGGGTGGAACGGCCGATGATCAGCCCGGCGTACCCGATGAAGTCGCCCTCCTCGCGGCGCTGGACGGGCAGCAGGGCGATCCCCGTGGTCTCCGTCGCGGCCAGCAGCTCCCCTATGGACGTCCGGATGCGCTCGACCGGGGGCTTCCCCTTGCCGCGTTCGGCGAGCAGGTCGCTGAACGCGGCGGCGTCCGACTCGGCCCACGGCCGCAGGATCAGCCGCTCGGTCTCCAGGTGGTAGGGCATGGTCTCGTAGGTCGACATGGGCCCACTCTGCCACTCTGTCTCGACCGGTCATCCGGGCCCGGGAACGTCCTTGCGTGCGCGGACGGCCAGGACGGCGACCAGCAGGGTCGGTACGAGCAGGAGCGAGAAGGTGATGGCGTAGCCCCCGAGCCGGCTGGTTCCGGCAGCCAGCCCGGCGTTGAGGACGGCGGTGGCGAACGCCAGGACGACGACCTGCCCGAGGTTCATGTTGGTCTGCATCGCACTGGTGGTGTGGCCCAGCCGGTCCTGTGCGCTGTGCGAGAGCGACAGCACCGTGACGCACGGATCGAGCATCCCCATCCCGACAGCCGCCAGCGGCATGGCCACCATGGCGAGCACCGGGGATACCCCGGAGAAGCTGCCCACGACGGCGAAGGCGACGGACGCCGCCATGATCAGGGCGCCGACCGTGACGAGCCGGTGCCGGGCGACGTCCTGGAGGAGTTTCCCCTGCGCCCAGGACGCGACTGCCCACAGAACGGCCGAGGCGGTGAACGCCACGCCGACCGTCACCGCCGCCACCCGCCGCTCGGTGATCAGCATCAGCGGCACCAGCGCCTCGACGGTGAAGTACGTGCCGGACGTCAGCCCGCGCAGCAGAACGGCGGTGGGCAGGCCCCGCGCACTGCGCCAGGTGCCCTGCGGCAGCAGACGGGGCGCGAAGACCACCAGGAGTACGACGCCGGCGACGACGAACAGCAGATGGCGCGCGTCCCACCCCGAGACGCCGTACTGGCCGAGCGCCGCGCCCAGGCTGAGCATCCCGGCGACCACCAGCGGCGGCCGGGAGGCGCGCTCCTCGGCGGGCGGGGCCTGGGTCTCATCGCCTTCGGGGGCCCTGCGGAGCACCGCCACCAGGGCGATCGCGGGCAGCGCCGTCAGCACGGCCAGGCCGTAGAAGACCGTCCGCCACGACCACACCTCGGCGACCACTCCGGCGACCGGCGGCCCGACCAGGGACGGGATGATCCAGCTCGCGCTCATCATCGCGAGCATCCTGGGCCGCAGATACTCCGGATACGACTGGCCGATGGCGGTCGTCACGGACACCGCCACCATCCCGGCCGCCAGACCGTCGACGAAGCGGCCGATCACCAACTGCCAGATCGAGACGCTGGACGCCGACACGAGCAGCGTCACCACGGAGAGGATCATGCCCAGGGCCAGCGGACGCCGGGCGCCGGCGCGGTCCGCCCAGTGCCCGCCCAGTACGCCGCCGAGCAGACTGGCAGCCACAAAGCTGCCCGCCACCAGGGGGAACAGCGACACCCCGTCCAGGTCCTCGGCGGCGGTCGGCAGCGTCGGCACCACGGCCAGCGCGGCGAAGCCGGTCAGGAACATCACCGTGGCGAAGGTCAGCGTGGCCGCCGCGTACGGTCGGGAGAAGATGCCCGGCAGAGTGTCGCCCGAGTCGCTCGGTGAAGGTCGGAGGGCCTGTTCCGCAGTCATGGACGTCCCGTTGACGTGGCTCGACACCCCGAGGCTTGGTCTGGACCACCCGGAGCCAGCGAGAAGCTATGTCACGGGCCGACCACCGGGCAATCTCTTTTTGGCGGCGGCTCACGACGTGAGGCAGGCAGCGGGCGGCTGTCCGGATCAGCGCCACTGAGGCGGGATGTTCGCCAACTGCCTCAGCAGATCCCAGTCGGACGGCCGCAGCTTCGGATCATGCCAAGGGGCTCCGGTGCCGACCCAGTAGCCACGCAGTTCACGGACCTGCGTCACGGTGTCGTCCCCGATGCCGGACTCGTTGTAGCAGCACGGGCAGATGACGTACCGAGGGACGCCGTACGCGTCGAACACGGGCTCGCCGTCGTCATGCCCGCAGATCCGGCAGGCAGTCTCGGTCCTGTCGTCTTCGTCCCGCGCGTTCATCTCGGTTCCCTGGTTCCCGTCCATTGCTTACCGCCCCCTGCAACAACGTATCGGCGCGACGCCGAGCAGGGCGGTACGGGGGCCAGTTGCCCGTACCGCCCTGCTCCCGGTCAAGGTCGTGTCAGCGCAGCCCGTCCACGAACGCCTGCCAGGCGTGGGCTCCGAGGACGATGGCGGGGCCGGTCGGGTTCTTGCTGTCGCGGACGGGGACGGACCCGCAGGGGGAGCCGTCGGCGACCTCGACGCAGCAGCCGCCGGTGTTGCCGCTGTACGAGGAGGTCCGCCAGGCCGCGCCGCCGGTCACGGTGCACTCGACGCACTCGCCGCCGGTGCTTCCGCTGTAGCTGGACTTACGCCACTCCGCGCTCTTCAGGTCAGGGCCGTGCTCCATAACGCTCCTCCATCACGCGGCTGATCCGCGCCACCGATTCCTCGACGGAGAGTGCGGTGGCCTGGAGGTGAGCGTATCGGAGCGAGGCCTCCCTGACCGTCTCCGGGTTGGCCGTCATATGGCCGGAGATGAGGTCCTCGGTGTAGATGACATCCGGGTCGTCCTCGAAGCGCATGCCCGTGAACGAGCCATCCAGGCTCGCGTGTTCACCGGCCTCGAACGGCAGCACCTGGATCCGCATCCACCGGTGCGCCGAGTAATCCAACAGCTTCTGGAGTTGGGCCCGCATCACCTCGTGCCCGCCGATCGGCCGGTACAGCACCGCCTCGTCCAGGATCGCCCAGGCCAGCGGCGGCTTCTCCCGCTCCAGGATGCGCTGGCGCTCCATTCGGGCGGCGAGCAGACCTTCCAGGCCGTCGGGCATGCCGGTGGCCAGGACCGCTCGCGCGTACTCCTCCGTCTGCAACAGCCCGTAGACCACCTGCGCCTGGTACGTCGAGATGTACGCGGCCTTCGCCTCCATGTCCGCGTACGGCTGGAACCACGTCGGCAACTGGCTCCGCAGCACCAGCCCCACCAGCCGTGAGAACGTCCCGTCCGTCCCCAGCGCCGCGTCCACGCGCTCCGAGAAGTCACGGGTGGGGATCTTCTTCGTCGTCTCGACCTGGCCGATCAGCGAGCCCGTGCAGAAGATGATGGTGCCCAACTGCGGCTGCGTCAGGCCCTGCGCCTCACGCTGGCGGCGCAACTCCCCGCCGTAGTAGGCGAGCGGGGAGGCGTCGGGATCGAGCGTCTGGATGTTGGCCACGAATGGACCTCCGGGTGCAACGCCTCGCGGCGTTCGTTTCGGTACGTAGCCGAGCGTAGCCATCACATCGCAGCCTGGTGACATGAATCACGTAGTTATCCCCCGGAGGAATCCCGGGGAGCCCGTCTACCGCGCCGACTTCGCCCTCGGCGAGCACTCCGCCCGGCATCTCCGCCGCATCCTGCGGCTCTACCTCAAGGGCTGGGAGCTGATGTTCCTCGCCGACGCCGCCGAACTGGCGCTCACCGAGCTGATCGCCAACGTCGTGCAGCACGTGCCCGACCGGCGCGGCAAGACCTTCATCTTCCGGCTGCCGCGCGGCGAGGGCGTCCGCGTCGAGGTGTCCGACAGCAGCCCCGCCGTGCCCCTCGCCATCACCGGCGATCCGCTGGACGACGGGGGGCGGGGGCTCGTCCTGGTCGATGCCGTCACCGACGAGTGGGGCATCATCAAGCGGTGGGACGGCAGCGGGAAGACCGTCTGGTTCGAGTGCCTGACGCCGCCGGAGAAGGGCGGCAGCCGGTTCAGGACAGCTCGGCCAGAACCGCGTCCGTGAACGGCGTCCACGCCTCCGCCGCCCACGGCCCGAAGGCCCGGTCCGTCAGCGCGACGCAGGCCGCGCCCGCCACCGGGTCGATCCACAGGAACGTGCCCGACTGGCCGAAGTGCCCGAAGGTCGCGGGGGAAGAGGAATTCCCCGTCCAGTGCGGGGACTTGGCGTCGCGGATCTCGAAGCCGAGGCCCCAGTCGTTCGGGTTCTGGTGGCCGTAGCCCGGCAGGACGCCCTTGAGGCCCGGATGGACGACGGTCTGGGCCTCCAGGACCGTACGCGGGTCGAGGAGGCGCGGGGCCTGTACCTCGGCGGCGAAGCGGACCAGGTCGGCCACGGTGGAGACGCCGTCGCGGGCGGGGGAGCCGTCGAGGGACGTGGACGTCATGGACAGCGGCTCCAGGACCGCCTGGCGCAGGTACTCCGCGAACGGGATGCCGGACGCCTTGGCGATGTGGTCGCCCAGCACCTCGAAGCCCGCGTTGGAGTACAGGCGGCGGTTGCCGGGCGGGGCCGTCACCCGGTGCTCGTCGAAGGCGAGGCCGCTGGTGTGGGCGAGGAGGTGGCGCACCGTGGAGCCCTCGGGCCCGGCCGGCTCGTCCAGCTCGACCGCCCCCTCCTCGTACGCCACCAGCGCCGCGTAGGCCGCGAGCGGCTTGGTGACCGAGGCGAGGGGGAAGCGGTGGTCGGCCGGCCCGTGCGTGCCGAGGACCGTGCCGTCCGCCCGCACGACGGCGGCCGCCGCCGTCGTGACCGGCCAGGTGTCGATGATGCGCAGGCTCTCCATGGCTCCGAGCCTAACGGCCGTGCCCGGCATCCCGTCCCCGGCCCCGGCCGAGCCGCCGGGACCGGGTAGCCCCGGCCCCCGGGTGCCGGCGGCCGGGGCGCGCGCCCGTCAGGCGGCCGCCAGCGGCGCGAGCCGGGTCCCCAGCGCCATGATCCGCATCGAGCGCTCCGCGGCGTCGGCCAGGAACTCGCCGCTCCGGCCGATCGCCTCCACCAGCGTCATCGGCGCGGGCAGGATCGAGCTGTACGCGTCCACGCCCACCGCCCGCACGTCCTGCGCGCCCGGCCCGATCGTCCCGGCCAGCACCAGGACCGGCACCCCTGCGGCATGGGCCCGCCGGGCGACCTCCGCCGGGATCTTCCCCCGTACGGTCTGGTGGTCGAGCGCCCCCTCCGCCGTGATCACGAAGTCCGCGCGGGCGAGGCGCGCGTCCAGGTCGAGACCGTCGAGCAGCACGTCGTAGCGGGGGAGCAGGCGCGCCCCCACGGCCGCGAGGCCGGCCCCGAGGCCACCGGACGCGCCCGTGCCGGGAGCCGTACGCAGATCGATCGCGACACCGGACCTCGGAGCCAGGTCCCGGGTGAGGACGTCGGCCAGCCGCTCCAGGCCGGCCGAGAGCAGCTCCACCTCCGCCGGGGTCGCCCCCTTCTGCGGCCCGAAGACCCGGGCCACCCCGCGCTTCCCGCACAGCACGTTGTACGGGTTGCAGGCCACGAGCAGTTCGGCGTCGGCCAGCCGGGGGTCCAGGCCGGACGGGTCGACGCGCTCCAACTCGTGCAACGCCCCGCCGCCCCTGCGCAGTTCACGGCCGTGCCGGTCGGTCAGCCGGGCCCCGAGCGCCTGGAGGGCGCCCGCGCCCCCGTCCGACGTACCGGAGTCGCCGCAGCCGACGAGGATGCGCCGGGCCCCCGCGTCCAGGGCCGCCCGGATCAGCTCGCCGACGCCGTACGTGGTGGTCGCGCCCGGGTGGCGCAGGCCCGGCGGCACCAGGGCGAGGCCCGCGACGGCGGCCATCTCCACGACGGCGGTCAGCGGACCGGGCCCGCCCAGCAGCGCGAAGTGCGAGGCGACCGGCTCGCCCACCGGGCCCGTCGCGGTGACCGGGACCAGCCGGCCGCCGCCCGCCAGGGCCAGCGCCTCCGCCGTGCCCTCGCCGCCGTCCACCAGCGGGATGAGGTCGAGATCGGCGTCGGGAATCACACGCCGTACGCCGACGGCGATGGCCTCGGCCACCCGGGCGGCCGAGAGGGACTCCTTGAAGCCGCTCGGGGCGATGGCGATGCGGTGGGTACGGAGGGTACGGAGGGTCGGGCGGGTCATGGCTGGGTCTCCAGGAGGACGGGCACGCCGAGCAACGGCCAGACGGCGAGGGCGAAAACGAGGACGAGGGCCGCGGTGAGCGGGGCGAGGAACGCGGACAGCCGCAGCAGGTCGCGCGGGGTGTAGGTCGGGGTGCCGGGCACGTCCGCGAAGAGCGCGACCGGCTTGGCCGATGAGGGCAGCGTGTGGCAGAAGCCGGCGGCGGCCGTGGAGGCCAGCGCCGCCGTGACCGGGTTGACCCCGGCACCGATCGCCGCCGCGATCACCAGCGGGACCAGCACGGAGGACCGGGCGGAGCGCGACTGGAGCGCCAGGTGGGCGGCCGTGCTGACGACGACCACGCCGGTCAGGAACACCCAGGGCGGCGTGGACGCCCCCAGGGGTATCCAGTCCATCAGCCAGTCGGCCGCGCCCGAGTCGGAGAGGGCGACACCCATCGCCATGGTGGCGGCCATGAACAGCAGCAGCGGCCAGGGAACCGTCTTCAGACCGTCCTTGAAGCGCACGGTCCCCAGCGCCGGAGAGGTCGCCACCAGCGCGCCGATGAGCGCGACCACGGCGGGCGACACCCCGTGCAGGGGCTCGCTGCACCACAGCAGGACGACCGTCGCCAGCAGGAGCAGGCACCGGGACTCCTCCGGGCTGAACGGCCCTTCGACGGCGGTCTCGGAGTGCTCCTGGATCTGCGCCGCCGTGATGGTGACCGGGCCCTTGCGGTCGGAGCGCCGGGTCGTCGTCAACAGCACCAGTTCGGCGGCGAGATGGGAGGAGACGACGGCCAGCGGCAGCCCGAGGACGAGCCACTGCACGAAGCTCAGCTGCTCCCCGGTCTGCTCCCACAGCACCCCGACGGTGATCAGGTGCGCCCCCGCGCCGATCAGGGTCGCGACGGCCGACAGGAGGATGACCGTGGGGAAGAGCAGCGCCAGCATCACCACGAGACGGCGGCGCTCGCGCAGGGCGGCGGCCAGCGCCAGGAACACCGGCAGCGCGAGGGCGGCGCGCCCCGACGTGGCCGGCACGGCGAACGCGGTCACGACCAGCCCGGCCGTGGTCAGGTGCACCAGCTGGCGCACGGTCCTGGCCCCGCCGACCAGGAAGACGGCGGCCCGGCCGGCCAGACCGGTCCGGGTCACGGCCGCCGCCAGGACGAAGGCGCAGATCAGCAGCCACACCGTCTCGTCGCCCAGGGTGGCGAACAGGGCCTCGCTGCTGATCACCCCCGTGACCGTCAGCGCCAGGCCCGCGCCGAGCGCGATGTAGGCGTCGTCCACCGGAGTGGCGATCCAGGCGGCGGTGGCCAGGGCGAAGACGGCGAGGGAGATCCGCCCGTCGACGCTGAGGCCGGGGGCGGCGCCGGGGACGGCGAGGAGAGCGCAGAGTCCGAGGACGGCACAGAGGCCGACGGTCTGCCGGAGTGGAAGAGGCACGCTGTACAGCCTCCGAAGGCGGGGTGAGCGCCTGATGAGTGTCCGGTGAAGGCCTTTTCATCAAGTTCGCCGGCGCTCCGAAGCCCGCAGCCCGAGGCATCCCGGGAACGCGGAAGGCCCCGCCCGCCAACGCGGGACAGGGCCTCCGGCCGGGGGCAGGCCCGGGGCTCAGGGCAGGCGGTAGCCCATGCCCCGGATCGTCTCCAGCCGCTCCGCGCCCAGCTTCCGGCGCAGCGCGCGCACATAGACGTCCACGATGTTGGATCCGGGGTCGAAGTCGTACCCCCACACATGGGACAGGATCTGCTCGCGCGACAGCACCTGGCCGGGGTGGCGCAGGAACATCTCCAGCAGCACGAACTCGCGTGCCGTCAGGTCCACGGTCTTCTCGCCCGCGCGGGCCCGGCGGGTCCGCAGGTCCAGAGCGAGGCTGCCGCTGCGCAACATGGTGACCTCGGGCGCGCGGGCGGCGGTGCGCTGCCGCAGTCGTACCCGGGCGAGCAGCTCCTCGAAGCGGAAAGGCTTCGTCATCCAGTCGTCGGCCCCGCCCTCCAGCCCGGCCACCGTGTCCCGCACGGAGTCGCGGGCGGTGAGCACGATGACCGGCAGCGTGACGCGCGCCTCGCGCATCTCCCGCAGCACGGTGAAGCCGTCCCGGCCGGGCAGGCCGATGTCGAGCACCATCAGGTCGAACCCGCCGGACAGCGCGTGGCTCAGCGCCAGGTCCCCGTCCTCGGCGACGACCGTGGTGAAGCCGTTGGCGCGCAGCCCCTTCTGGACGAACGAGGCGATGCGCTCCTCGTCCTCGGCGATCAGGATGCGGTTCATGTGGCGGTCTCCAGCGTGAGTACGAAGGTGGCTCCGCCGCCTTCGGTCCGGCGTAGTTCGACGCGGCCGTGGTGGCCCTCCGCGATGGCCTTGACGATGGCGAGGCCGAGCCCCGCGCCGCTCGTGCGGGTCCCGCGCCGGGACGTCCCCCGGCGGAACCGCTCGAAGATCACCTCGGCGTCCTCCGGCGGAATCCCGGGCCCGTGGTCGGCGACGTACAGCTCGACGCGGTCCTCCTCGGCCCGCGAGCCGATCCGGATGCGCTGGCCGGGCACGGTGTGCTGGACGGCGTTCTGCGCGAGCTGCACCATCGCCTGGGTCATCCGCTGCTCGTCCAGGCGCACTTCGAGGTCCGCGACGCCGTCGAGCTGCCACTCCCGGTCGCCGAGGGTCCGCACCTTCACGTACACGTCGGCGGTCAGCTCCGCGAGCTGAACGGGTTCGGGGCGTACGAAGTCGGGGCGCTCGGCCCCCGCGAGCAGGAGCAGGTCCTCGACGATGCGGCTCATCCGGTCCAGCTCGTCCGTGACCAGCCGCACCGTCTCCTCCCGGTCCGCCGGGTCGTCGCCCATCAGCTCCAGGTGGCCCCGGACGATGGTGATGGGGGTGCGCAGCTCGTGCCCGGCGTCGTCGACGAAGACCCGCTGCGCGGCGAACGCCCGCTCAAGACGGTCGAGCATCGCGTTGAACGTCTCGGCGAGGGCCGCGATGTCGTCCCGGCCCTCCACGGGTATGCGCCGGGTGAGGTCCTGCTCGGTCAGCTCCGCCGCCGTCTGCCGGACGATCCGGACGGGCGCGAGGATGCGTCCGGCGACGGCCCAGCCGATCCCGGTCGTCATCAGCAGCGCCACACCGGACAGGGCGAGCAGCGTCCAGAACGTCTTGTCGGCGACGGCCCGTTCGCGCTCCGGGTGGAAGGCGACGACGAACGCGCCGGGCTGCTTGCCCGCGGACGGCCCGATGACGACCTTGGCCCAGCGCACCTCGCCCTGCGGGCGCTCCAGGGTCCCGAAGGAGTCCTTGGAGGCGTGGATCCGGTCGATCGCGGCGCGGTCCCGCCACAGGGCGGTGTCCGGGGGCAGTTCGCGGCGCTGGCGGATGACGAGGGGGCGGTCGCCGGGCGGACCGGACAGGCCCAGCAGCTCCTCGTCGGGGTCCGCGTACTGCCGTTGCAGATAGACGCGGAGCAGCTTCTCCGCGGTGTCGAACCGGCCGCCGGTGTCCGGGTCCACCCCCTGCGGCACGAAGTTCGCGAACTCGCCGGTCTCCTGGGTGAGCAGCTGGCTGATGCGGTGGTCCACGTCCCGCTGGAGGATCGAACGCACGGTGACGGCGACCGCGCCCAGCGCGACCGCCATCACGACCAGCAACCACAGCAGGATCCGTACGCGGGCGGAGATCCTCGGCAGGCTAACCGTCATCACCGAAGTCGTCGTCATCGTCGTCGTCGGCCGCCGAGGGGCCCGGAACGACGGAGCTGTCCGGTGTACGGGACGGAGTGGAGGAGCCGCTCGGCGTCGGGGCGCCGGTCGGCGACGTGACACCGCTCGGCGACGGTGTGCCGCGCGGGCTCTCCTCCAGTTGGACGGTGGGAGGCACCTTCGGCGCTTCCGAGGTGTCGGTCATGGCGTAGCTGGTGGCCGCTATGCCGAGGGGCACGGCGACGACGGCTGCCAGGGCCGCCAGACGAGGTGAGAAAGCCATGTATTCACCCTGACTGTCCCGAGCGGTACGAAGATGAAGCCAAGATGAACAATCCTTCATCTTCGATGCGCCTCCCGTCCATCTGTGGGAGCGCCCGCCCCGGGAGACCCGCTGTTTTCCGCTGTTCCCGCCGTTCCCGCTCGCTTCGAGACATTCCCCTTGCTTCGAGTGCACTCCAAGGATTTAGCGTGGAGGGCATGACGGTGATCGACAGAACCTCCCGGAGCACTCCCGCGACCATCGCACACCCACCGCCCTCGCCGGCGGTGGACGCCTGCGCGGCCGCCCCGAAGCCGCACCCGCGCCCCGCGGGCAGGGACAGCTACACGATCAGCGAGGTCGTCGCCTTCACCGGACTCACCGCGCACACGCTGCGCTGGTACGAGCGCATCGGGCTCATGCCCCACGTCGACCGTTCGCACACCGGCCAGCGCCGCTTCAGCAACCGCGACCTCGACTGGCTGGCCTTCGTCGGCAAGCTGCGGCTGACCGGGATGCCCGTCGCCGACATGGTGCGGTACGCGGAGCTGCTGCGCGAGGGCGCGTCCACCTTCGAGGCACGGCAGGAACTGCTGGAGTCGACGCGCCGCGACGTGATCACGCGGATCGCGGAGCTCCACGACACCCTCGCCGTCCTCGACCACAAGATCGAGTTCTACGCGGGCGCCCGCAGGGCGCCGGAGAGGCACAGCGCCTGATGACCGACAGCGACAGGAACACGATCGCCACCGTGGAGCTGGGCGGCGACGGCGGACCGCGCGTCGGCGTCCAGGGACTCGGCTGCATGGGCATGAGCGAGTTCTACGGCGGCACCGACGAGCGCTCCGCCCGGGACACCCTGGACGCGGCCCTGGAAGCCGGCGTCACACTCTTCGACACCGCCGACGTCTACGGGCGCGGGGCCAACGAGGAGTTCCTCGCGCCGTTCGTCGGGGCCCACCGGGACGAGATCACCCTCGCCACCAAGTTCGCGCTGGTGCGCTCCGACAGTCCCGGGTACCGGGGCGTGCGCAACGACCCCGCGTACCTCCGCACCGCTGTCGAGGCGAGCCTGCGCCGGCTGGACACCGACGTCATCGACCTCTACTACATGCACCGCCGCGACCCGGCCGTCCCGTTCGCCGAATCGGTCGGCGCGATGGCGGAACTGGTCCAGCAGGGCAAGATCAAGCAGATCGGGCTGAGCGAGGTGACGGGCCCCGAGCTGCGCGCGGCGCACGCGGTGCACCCGATCGCCGCCCTCCAGTCGGAATGGTCGCTCTTCAGCCGGGACGTGGAGAAGAGCGCGCTCGGTGCGGCGGTGGACCTGGGCGTCACCCTCGTGCCGTACTCGCCGCTCGGCCGGGGCTTCCTCACCGGAGCCTTCACCGACGCCGGCAAGGACCTGGGCGAGGGCGACTTCCGCAAGCAGCAGCCGCGCTTCACCGGCGACAACGCCCGCACCAACGCGGCCCTCCTGGAGCCCGTCCACGCAATCGCCGCCGCGCACGGGGCGACCGCCGCCCAGGTGGCCCTCGCCTGGGTACACCAGCGGGCCCGGGTGCACGGACTGACCGTGGTCCCGATCCCCGGCACCCGCAAGCGGAGCCGCCTGCTGGAGAACGTGGCGGCGACCGGGCTGACGCTGACGGCCGAGGAGCTGGCCCTGCTGGAGCCGATCGCGGGCCGGGTGGCCGGGGGCCGGTACCCGGACATGAGCCTGACGTCCGAGGCCCGGGAGTAGCCCGCAGCCGTACGCGGCGATCGCTTGGTTCATGAAGTTCCTGACGCCCCGGCCGCGCCCCGGGCCATGCCTCACGCCAGCCCCAGCGCGAACACCGCGAACCCCGCCGCGAGCAGCCCCGCCAGCGCACGGCGGGCGTTCGCGGCGCGGGTGCCCGCCTGCCACGGGGCCTCGAAGTGGCGCGCGTACCGGGCGATCAGCACCAGCAGCCCCGCGAACACCGGCAGCCAGGCGATCCGGGCGAGGATCCACCCCACCGTGTCCGGGGCGGTCGTCAGTCCCGCCACCGCTGTCCCCGCCCCGGCGAGCGAGGCCGGTACGGCGGCGGCCAGCATCGCGGTCTGGTGCCAGCACAGGATCGTCATCGCGGACAGGTTGACCACCACGACCGGCGCCCAGAGCAGCGGCTTGCGCAACAGCCGCCCCAGCCGGTCGCGCAGCAGGATCGCCGCCCCGCTCTGCGCCGCCGCCAATGCCACCACCAGCAGCGACGGCGGGTGCGAGTTCGTCCGGGCCTCGCCCGGCACCCCGACCATCGACGCCGGGTAGTGGAAGGCGAGCAGCAGCGCGGCGAACAGCGCCCCGCCGCCGATCAGCAGCAGCCGGGCCCCGCGCCTCCCGATCCGCCCCTCGCCCCAGGACACGCCCAGCTGATACGCGAAGAGCCAGCCGGGCAGGATGTTGAGCACGCTCAGCCACGACGGCATCGCCTCCGCGAACGGCCCGTAGCGCAGGAAGTCCACCACCGCGACCGACGCCAGCAGCGGCAGTGCCGCCCATCCGCCGAGCTTCCGCGCCAGCGTGACGCAGACCGGGGTGAGGGCCGTGACCACCGTGTACACCCCGACGAACCAAAGCGGCTGGATCACCAGTGTCGACCCCGTACGCAGGGTGTCGCCGGGCACGCCCAGCGCGGACAGCACCGCCAGCAGCACCGCCCACACGGCGGTCACCCCGAGCACCGGCCGGCCGAGGCGGGCCAGCCGGCCGCCCAGCCAGGCGGCCGTCGTCGAGGCCCTGCGGCGGAAGGAGAGCACCGAGGCGTACCCGCCGACGAGGAAGAAGATGCCCAGCATCTGGAGCACCCAGCTCGCGGGCGCGAGACCGGCGAACGTCGAGAGCGGGCTCGCGTTGTGCAGGCCGTCGGCGTCCAGCCGGAACCCGCCGAGCATCCAGTGACCGAGCGGCACGGCGAGCAGCGCCAGCGCCCGCAGGCCGTCGATCGCCCGGTCGCGGTGGGCGGGGGTGGACGCGTCGACGCGGGCGGCGAGCCGCCGGCCGTTCTCCAGCAGGGCGTTCATCGGGCCACTCCTTCCAGGGCCGGTGCGGCCTCCAGGGCCAGGGCGGCCCTCAGTGCGGGGGCGGCCTCCAGGGCCGGGGCGGCTTCTGCCGGGTCCGGTTCCGCCGTGTCCGGGGCCACTTCCGCCGCGTCGCCGCGCGCGATGGCGGCGAAGGTCCGCAGCGAATCCGTCCCGGGCTCGAAGTAGCCGGCATGCCCCCGGGCCTCGTCCGCCGGCACCCGGCGGGCGCCGAACGCCGGATCGGTCGGGTCCACCCCGTGACCGAGGCCCGCGAAGCGCACGTTCGGCACGTCGTCGATCCAGTCGGTCGGGTCCTTCGCCGCCCAGACCCGGGCGCTCGTCCGCAGCCCGCCCACGTCGTCGGCGCGCATCCCGGGGGAGCCGAGGACCACCAGGTCGGTGGCGGGAAGGCGGTGCGCGGCCAGGCCGCAGACCACCGAGCCGTAGCTGTGGCAGAACACGGCCGGCACGGGCAGCCCGTCCGCCGTCAGTCCCTCCGTGAACCGGGTCAGCCGCCCGGCCCCCGCCTCCGCGAGGCCGCCGGTGGCCGCGTCGATGCCGACGCCCACCGGGGTGGTGTACCCGACCCAGGCGATGACGGCGGTCCCCGGACCGGCCGCGGTGTGCAGGGTCCTGGCCATGCCGGCCGGAGCCCCGTGGCTCGCGACCGTCCGGTCGAAGGTCCCGGCGTCGTTGTCGGACCCCGGCACCACCACCGACACCCGGTGCGCCGTGCGCAGGTCCCCGTAGACCTCGGCGACCTGGCCGCGTCCGCGCGGATCGAACGCGAGGATCCGGCGGCCGGGGGCGGCGAGCGAGCGGTAGCGGGGGTCGTCCTCGGCGGCCAGCGCGAGGGAGTTGGCGCGGTAGCGCAGTTCGAGGGGCGCCCCGTCGAGATTCCCGACGACGGACGGGTGGCGGACGAGCAGGAGTTGCCGCTCGTCGGCGCTCAACCCCGCGAAGAACGACGCGACTTCGGCAGGCGTGGCACGCTCCGGATCGGGCAACCCCGACCCCGACACCCGGTCCGCCCGCCACTGCGCACTGCCCGGCGGCGGCCCGGTCAGCGCCTGCTGCGCATCCCCCGAAACCCAGCCCGCGGTCCCCGCCACCACACTGGTGGCCAGTGCGAACGCGACCATGGTCCTCGCGTAGCGACGCATCGTGCCCTCCCTCTCCGGATCCGCACCGATGGGTGCGGCCGGGAGGAAGGTAGGAAGAGGACGGGTGAGGGGGCGTCACACCGGAGGGCCAACCGCGAGGTGATACCGGGGTAGGGGGTGGGCCGGAAGACGTGGGCCTTGCGGGCTTCTACGCCCCCGCGTCCCCCGGCGTCACCAGCCCCGACTCGTACGCGAAGATCACCGCCTGCGCCCGGTCCCGCAGGTCCAGCTTGGCCAGCACCCGCCCGATGTGCGTCTTGACGGTCTGCTCGGCCAGCACCAGCCGCCCCGCGATCTCCTGGTTCGACAGCCCCCGGGCGATCAGCTCCAGCACCTCGCTCTCGCGCGGGGTCAGCCCGTTCAGCCGGAGCGCCTGGCCGCCGCGCGTCGCCCCGGAGGGCCGCTGCGCCGCGAAGTCCGCGATCAGCCGCCGGGTCACCGAGGGCGCGAGCAGCGCGTCCCCGGCCGCCACCACCCGTACCGCCGCGATCAGATCGGCGGGCGGGGCGTCCTTCAGCAGGAACCCGGACGCGCCGGCCCGCAACGCCTCGTACACGTAGTCGTCCACGTCGAACGTGGTGAGCATCAGGACCTTCGGCCGGTGCACCACCCCCACCGGCGGGTTCAACAGCTCGCGCGCGGCGGCCAGTCCGTCCATCTCCGGCATCCGCACGTCCATCAGGACGACGTCGGGGTGCTGGTTGCGGCTGACGTCGACGCCCTGGCGGCCGTCAGCCGCCTCGCCCACCACGTCGATGTCGCTCTGCGCCGCCAGCAGCGCCGCGAATCCGGCCCGCACCATGGCCTGGTCGTCGACGATGATCACGCGGATGGTCACAGATCCTCCGAAGGGGGTGGGGCGGACGGCGACACGGCCGGAGGCAGCGGCATCCGGGCGGCCACCCGGAACCCGCCGTCGGGCAGCGGCCCGGTGTCCAGCGTGCCGCCGGTCAACCGTACGCGCTCCCGCATCCCCACCAGCCCGTGCCCGGTCCCCGCGCTCTCCAACGGCGCTGCGGGCTTCGGCGCGGGGCCGTTGACGATCAGCACGTTCAGATGGCCGTCGGCCACCCGGACCGAGACCTGGGTGCGCGCCCCGGGCGCGTGCCGCACCACATTGGCCAGCGCCTCCTGCACGATCCGGTACGCCGACAGATCCACCGCCGGCGGCACCTCGCCCAACTCGGCTGCGAGGGAAAGCTCCGCCGGCAGCCCGGCCCGTACGGTCGCCTCCACCAACTGCTGGAGCCGGTCCAGGCCCGGCTGCGGCGCCCGGTCGCCCTCGGTGCCGTCGCTGCGCAGCACCGACAGCAGCCGCCGCATCTCACCGAGGGACTCCCGCGCCGCCGCCGCGATCGAGGCGAACTCCTCCCGCGCCGGCTCCGAGAGCCCGGAGATCCGGTACGGCGCGGAGTCGGCCTGCACGGTGATCACCGACATGTGGTGCGCGACCACGTCGTGCAGCTCCCGGGCGATCCGCGTCCGTTCCTCCAGCAGCGTGCGCTGCGCCCGTTCCGCCTCGCTGATGGTCTCCTGCTCGGCCAGCCGCCGCGTCGCCTCGCTCCGCTCCCGTACGGCACCGCCGATCACGAGGACCACCGCGCCGAGGATCGGCAGCAGCAGGGCGCTGCCGGTGTTGCGGTCCGCCGGCGCGATCAGATGCAGCACCAGACCGGCCGCGCCCGTCGCCAGCCAGACGCCGACCGAGGTCCGCCGTGTCTCGCGCAGACCGAGGGCCAGCAGCAGGAAGAGGTACGAGACCAGCACCGGGGGGATCCACGGCCAGACGTCGTGCCGCTCGTCCGGGTGGGCCAGCAGCACCAGCGCGCCCACGATGTCGGCGGGGAAGATGATCCACCACGCGTGGAGAGGCCGGTGGGCCAGCATCAGCAGGGGGGCGGACTGGGCCACCCCGAGGGCCCCGGCCAGTGCGCCCGGCACGCCGTACTGCGAGGTCAGGACGTTGATGGTGACCGGAATGAAGGTCGCGGTCAGGGCGAGCACCACGACGTACGGCAGCAGTCGCTGCCACCGCTTCGGGGCGTTCGCCAGCAGCGGGGTGGACGGATGGGACGCGTGGGACAGCCCGTGGGCGAGCTCGCGCAGATTGCGGCGGGCGGCGCTCAGCAGGCCGTCGGCGGGCGGCGGGGGCCCGGCGGGGGAAGTGGACATGGCCCGGTCAGCCTAGGCAAGTCCGGGGGCGCGGGGCGTCATACCGGGGTCCCGATCCCCGGCGCATCCGCCTCATACCCCGGTACGGCCCGGCCCCCTCCCCGGGTGGGCGACGGGCCTCTGCCCGGAGGGGCCCCGTACGGGGTCACAGCTCCGCGAGCAGTTGGGCCTTCTTCGCGCTGTACTCGGCGTCCGTCACCAGTCCGGCCCGGTGCAGCTCGCCGAGGTGATGTATCCGCTCGGCGATGTCCGCCGGATCGCGCCGCCCGGCGTTCACCAGGACCGGGGCGGAGGCGGCGGGTGCGGGCTGGGTCCGGCGTACGGATTCCAGGACGGCGGCGGCGAAGGGCAGCGACTCGTGCACCGGCCCGTAGCCCAGGCCGAACAGCACGGCCGCCGGATCCTGGTCCGCGGTGGCGGCCGGAGGCTCGGCGGGCACGCCCGCGGGCGCCTCGCCGTCCGGGCCCCCGCAGCCGCCGGCGCCGCGCAGATCGCCCAGGCTGCCACCGGTGCGGTGGTCGACCGGGGCCGCCGCGCGGGGTACCAGACGCAGATAGCCGTCCAGCGCCTCGGGCGAGCGCCACACGATTCCGGCCAGTTCGCTCACCCGGAAGCTCTGGTCGCCGGCCTTCCACTTGGCGCTGGAGGCCCCGGTCCAGGACCACCGGAAGGAGATCCGCTCGCCGTCGAAGCTGGCCCGGCCGTCGTACGCCTTGAAGTTCATCGGGGCATCGGGGGCCGCCACCAGGAACCGGTCGGAGCTCTCGCCGGACGCCGGGTCCAGCAGGGCCCGCAGCTCGTCCGCGTAGTACTCGGCGAGCACCTCCCGCTCCGCCGGAAGCACCAGGCGATAGGGGTCGCACCCCTCCTTGAGCTGCCCGGAGGCAGCCTCCACCAGAGGATCGGCACCCGCTCTCGGCACGGCACGCAGAACCACCGTGCCCCGCTTGCCGGGGGTCAGCGTCACCGACGACAGGGCCGCATACGGGATGCGGCGTTCCCGCAGGCTCTGGAAGAGCTTCGGTGTGCGGATGCCCCGTTCGAAGCGGATGAGCACGGAGTCGGCGTCGAACTCCCAGGTGGCATGAATTCCGGCCAGCACATCACCCATGGGCCTCATCGTATGCGGCACGGTCGCCCGCGTCCCCCCTCGGAGCAAGTCGCTATTAATCCGCCCGACACCGGCCTCTACGCGCGTCAGCCGTCCCGCTCACCGGAAATACCGCTGTGGCAGGCGCCGTCGGCACTCGCACAGCTGACCGATCCGTACGCTCCGACGCCGATCGCGGCGAAGTTGTCCAGGCTCTCGGTGCCCGGTTCGAAGTATCCGCTGTGCCCGGCGGCGCCGGCCGCCGAGACGATCCGCGCGCCGAAGCCCGGGTCCACCGGGTCGGCCCCGTGACCGATCCCGCCGAACTCCAGATGGGGTACGTCCCCGATCCAGTCGTCCCCGTCCCGCGTCGCCCAGATCCGGGCGCCGGTCCCCAGCTGCCCGGCGCTGGCGGCCCGCATGCCGGGGCTGCCGGCGACCGCGATGTCGGCCACCCGGTCGTGGGCCCGGTGCGCGGCCACCCCGCACACCACGGAGCCGTAGCTGTGACAGAACAGCGAGACCTTCGAGGAGCCTGGCAGCGCGCCGACCATCGCGTTCAGCCGGATCGCGCCGTTCGCCGCGAGCCCGCCCAGCGCCGCGTCCATGCCGAGGCCGGCCGGGGCCGTGTAGTCGGCCCACGCGATGACGGCCGTGCGGGTGCCCGGGGAGGCCGAGCGCTCCGCCTTGTACAGGGACTTGGCCATGCCGACGGGGGCCCGGTACGCGTGCGCGGTGCGTTCCAGGGTCAGCAGATGGGTGTCGACGCCCGGGACGACGACGGACACCCGGGCGGCCCGGTCGAGATCCCCGAACACCTCGGCCGCGCGGCCCTTCCCGGAGGGATCGAAGGCCAGGATCTGGCGTTGACCCGCGAGCATCGACCGGAACCGGCCGAGACGTGCCTCGGCCTCACCGCGCCCGTCCGGCGAGAGCTTCTCGTCGTGGGCCCGCGTCCTCTCCACGGCCACGGCCCGTCTGAGGGCCACCCGGTTGGCGTGGTAGCGCAGGGTCACCGGAGCGCCGTTCAGATTCCCCACCACCGACGGGTACTTGCCCGCGAGGGCGACCCGCTGTCCCGAGGTGAGGGTGGCGAAGAAGTGGGCCAGCCGATAGGCGGGGGAGTCGGCGTCCGGCAGCGAGCGGCCGGCGATCCGGTCCCTCGCCCAGGAGGCGAGCGCGAGCTCGCGCTCCCCGCGGGAGTGCTGATCGCGGACGGCGCTCCACCCCGTCGTCGCCAGCATCACGAACACCACCGCCACGGCGAGCAGAGCGCGCCATGCGGCCAACGTGGGTGAGGTGTCGAAGGAAGTCACTGCGCCACACCCTAGGAGACGCGTGCCGACCACCGTGGCGCGGGTGAGGTACATCACCCGTCCGCGAAGGGTTCATCACGGATTTCTCACACAGGGTCACCAGCGCCTGGTGGCCGCGCCACTCCCGACGCCTGTTCCGGACCTGTTTCGGACTCCGTCGCTACCGACGCCCGAACCGGACCCCGCCACTCCCGACGCCTGTTCCGGACCCGCCACTCGCGACGCCCGAACCGGAGTCGCGCTACCCCCGACGCCAGTCCCGGGCGAGGGCCGGGGCGAGCTGGTCGAGATACTCCTCGGTCAGGTCGCGCAGCGCCTCCACGGTCGGGTCGAGCCCCCGCCCCCACAGCTGACCGGTCACCCGCATCACCCCGGAGAACGCGGCGACGGCCACCCGCGGCCGGGGGTCCCGTTCCACGTCGAGCCCCTCGCGTTCCGCGATCAGCAGGGCGATCTGGTTCTCCAGGGCGACCCCGCGTCGCATGTGGGCGGCGATCAGGGAGGGGGTCGACTCGATCATCTGGTAGGTCCGCATGTGGAGATCGACGGAGACGACCTCCTCGATCGCCTCGCCGATGCTGTTCCACGCGCACAGCACCGCCCGGCGCATGGCCTCGAAGGGCGCTTCGTCCGCGGGGCGGCGGCGCAGCTCCTCGATGAAGCGGGACTCGACCATCTCCTGCACGGCGAAGGTGGCGTCCTCCTTGCTCGCGAAGTAGCGGAAGAAGGTGCGTTGGGAGACCTCCACGGCGTCGACGATCTCGTCGATGGTGGTGCGTTCGTACCCCTGGGTGGTGAACAGTTCGAGGGAGGCGCGTACCAGGGCGTCCCGGGTGCGCTGTTTCTTGCGTTCACGCAGTCCGGGTCGGGGCTCGACTGTCTGCCCGTCGGTCACGTACCGGTTCCTCTTTTCCCGTGTTTGTCCAGCTCAGCATATCTGTGAGCTACGTGTGAGCTACGCAACCGTTACTGTCACGTGAATTGGTTTGTCAAGTGTCAGTAGCTGTCACTAGTCTCGCCGTATGACTAGTCAGACCACCGTCGAGAAGGCGCCGCGGGAGCCGGAAGACAACGCAGTACCCGCCCCGGTCAAGGGGCTTCGCGGCCACCCCTGGCTGACCCTCTTCGCCGTCGCCCTCGGCGTGATGATGGTCGCCCTCGACGGCACCATCGTCGCCATCGCGAACCCCGCGATCAAGGAAGACCTCGATGCGTCGCTTGCCGACGTGCAGTGGATCACCAACGGCTATCTCCTGGCGCTCGCCGTCGCCCTGATCACCGCGGGCAAGCTGGGCGACCGGTTCGGCCACCGTCAGACCTTCCTGATCGGTATCGCGGGATTCGCGGTCTCCTCCGCCGCGATCGGTTTCTCCCAGGAGATCGTCCTGGTCGTTCTCTTCCGTGTGCTCCAGGGCCTGTTCGGCGCCCTGCTGATGCCGGCCGCACTCGGCCTGCTGCGCGCCACCTTCCCCGCCGAGAAGCTGAACATGGCCATCGGCATCTGGGGCATGGTCATCGGCGCGTCCACCGCGGGCGGCCCGATCGTCGGCGGTCTGCTCGTCGAGCACGTGAGCTGGCAGTCGGTCTTCTTCATCAACGTGCCGGTCGGCGTCGTCGCGCTCATCTTCGGTCTGGTGATCCTCAAGGACCACCGCGCCGCCAACGCGCCGCGCTCCTTCGACGTCCTCGGCATCGTGCTGCTCTCGGGCGCGATGTTCTCCCTCATCTGGGGCATCATCAAGGCCGGTGAGTCCTGGGGCTGGGGCGGCGCCTGGACCTGGATCTTCCTCGGGCTCGCGGTCGCTCTCTTCCTGGCCTTCGGCCTCTGGCAGACGCGGGTCAGGGAACCGCTCGTTCCGCTGACGATGTTCCGTTCCGTCCCGTTGACGGCCGGTGTCGTCCTCATGATGCTGATGGCCTTCGCCTTCATGGGCGGCCTCTTCTTCGTGACGTTCTTCCTCCAGGGCGTCCACGGCCTCAGCCCGGTCGACAGCGGTCTGCACCTGCTGCCGCTGACCGCCATGATGATCGTCTCCTCCCCGGTCGCAGGCCTGCTGATCACCAAGTTCGGACCCCGCGTCCCGCTGGTCGGAGGCATGGTCTGCACGGCCACCGCGATGTTCGGCATGACCACGCTCAGCGATTCCACCGGCACCTTCGCGATGTCCCTCTGGTTCGCCCTGCTCGGCTGCGGGCTCGCCCCGGTCATGGTCGGCGCGACCGAGGTCATCGTCGGCAACGCGCCCATGGAGCTGTCCGGCGTGGCCGGCGGTCTCCAGCAGGCCGCCATGCAGGTCGGCGGCGCGCTCGGCACGGCCGTCCTCGGAGCGGTCATGTCCTCGAAGGTCAGCTCCGAGTTCGCGGACAACTGGGCGGGCGCGGGCCTGCCCGGCACACCCGACCCGAAGCTGGAGGAGGCCGCCGAGTTCGGCATCGTCCCGGCCGAGGAGCTCGCCAAGGCTCCCGACATGACGCCGGACGTCATCGACACCATCGGCGGCGTCATCCACGACACGTTCATGTCCGGCATGGGCCTGGCCTTCACGGTCGCGGGCATCGTCGCCGTGATCGCCGCCTTCGTCGCCACTCTCACCAAGCGCGGCGAGAACGCCGAGGCGGGGGCCGGAGTCGGCCACATCTGACGCCCGAAGCGGCGCGGATCGTCAACACAGCGCAGGCCGGAGCCCCGCCGAATCCTTTCGGCGGGGCTCTCGCCTATCAGGGTGGCGCCCCCGGCCGCCCCTTCCGCACACCACGCCCGGTGACACAGAGTGAGCGGCGGAAGAAAACACCGACCAACCACGGGGGTTGATCCATCATGCGTACGACCGTCCTCGCGGCGGCCGCCCTGGCCGTCACCGCACTCGTTCCCCAGGCCCTGGCCCACGACCGGGCGGCGGCCGCCCCCGAGCGGCCCCCGGGCGTCGCCCTCGGGACCTGTGAGGCGGGCAGTCTCTGCCTCTGGAAGAAGCCCGACTTCACCGGCGCCCGCCACACCTTCGAGCTCTCCGGCGTGGACATCGAGAGCTGCGTCCCGCTGCCGAAGGGCGGCGACGCCCAGTCCCTCGCCAACCGCACCGGGCGGCCCGTCACCACCTACCAGTCCGCCGAGTGCGCCGAGACGGGGGAGTTCGAGACGTACCCCGGCGGCGGCACCTGGACGCCCCGCTCCCCGTACCAGGTACGAGCCTTCAAGATCTGGGAGAACTGAGCACGGACACGCGGGAGGGGCGGCGACGCTCCCGCGCCACCGCCCCTCCCGGAGGTCCCTGCTTACGCGTCGCCGCCCGCCGCGCCCGGATCGGCCGCGGCCACGTCCAGGAGCTCGTAGCGGTCCACCGCCGTCTTCAGGGCCGACCGGTCGACCTTGCCCTCCTTGGCCAGCTCGGTGAGGACCGCCAGCACGATCGACTGCGCGTCGATGTGGAAGAACCGGCGGGCCGCACCCCGGGTGTCCGCGAAGCCGAAGCCGTCCGCGCCCAGCGACTGGTAGGCGCCCGGCACCCAGCGCGCGATCTGGTCCGGAACCGAGCGCATCCAGTCCGAGACCGCCACGAACGGGCCCCGGGCCGCTTCGAGCTTCCTCGTCACGTACGGGACGCGCTGCTCCTCCTCCGGGTGCAGGAGGTTGTAGCGCTCCACGTCCACCGCCTCGCGGCGCAGCTCGTTCCAGGAGGTCGCCGACCAGACGTCCGCCTTGACGTTCCACTCGTCCGCGAGGATCTTCTGCGCCTCCAGGGCCCAGGGGACCGCCACACCGGACGCCATGATCTGGGCCGGGATCTCGCCCTTCTCACCGGTGCTGAAGCGGTGGATGCCCTTGAGAATGCCCTCGACGTCCACGTCCTCCGGCTCGGCCGGGTGCTGGATCGGCTCGTTGTAGACGGTGAGGTAGTAGAAGACGTCCTCGTTCGCCTCGCCGTACATCCGGCGCAGCCCGTCCTTCATGATGTGCGCGATCTCGAACCCGTACGCCGGGTCGTACGCGACACAGCCCGGGTTCGTCGAGGCGAGCAGCTGCGAGTGGCCGTCCGCGTGCTGGAGGCCCTCACCGGTCAGCGTCGTCCGGCCGGCGGTCGCGCCGAGCACGAAGCCGCGCGCGAGCTGGTCGGCCATCTGCCAGAACTGGTCGCCGGTGCGCTGGAACCCGAACATCGAGTAGAAGACGTACACCGGGATCAGCGGCTCACCGTGCGTGGCGTACGCCGAGCCGGCCGCGATCAGCGAGGCCGTGCAGCCCGCCTCGGAGATGCCGTCGTGCAGCATCTGACCCGTCGGGGACTCCTTGTACGCGAGCAGCAGATCGCGGTCGACCGCCTCGTACTGCTGACCGAGCGGGTTGTAGATCTTCGCACTCGGGAAGAACGCGTCCATGCCGAAGGTGCGGTACTCGTCGGGGGCGATCAGCACGAAACGCTTGCCGATCTCCTTGTCCCGCATGAGGTCCTTCAGGACACGGACGAACGCCATGGTGGTGGCGATCGACTGTGTGCCCGAACCCTTCTTCGCAGCCGCGTACGTCTTTTCCTCGGGCTGCGGAAGCGGCTTCGCACGCACCACACGGGTCGGGACGTAACCGCCCAGACCCTGGCGGCGGTCGTGCATGTACTGGATCTCCTCCGAGTCGCGACCCGGGTGGTAGTAGGGCGGGTAGCCCTCGTCCAGCTGCTTGTCCGTGATCGGGATGTGCAGCCGGTCCCGGAAGCGCTTGAGGTCCTCGACCGTGAGCTTCTTCATCTGGTGGGTCGCGTTGCGGCCCTCGAAGTTCGGCCCCAGCGTCCAGCCCTTGACCGTCTGCGCCAGGATCACCGTCGGCTGGCCCTTGTGCGCCTTGGCCGCCGCGTAGGCCGCGTAGACCTTGCGGTGGTCGTGGCCGCCGCGGCCCAGGTGCAGGATCTGCTGGTCGGTCATGTCCTTGACCATGTCCCGCAGCCGTGGATCGTCGCCGAAGAAGTGCTCGCGGATGTACTCACCGGTCTCGGTGGCGTACGTCTGGAACTGGCCGTCCGGCGTGGTGTTCAGCCTGTTGACCAGGATGCCCGTGCGGTCCTGCGCCAGCAGCGGGTCCCAGGAACGGTCCCAGACCAGCTTGATGACGTTCCAGCCGGCACCCCGGAACTGCGACTCCAGCTCCTGGATGATCTTCCCGTTGCCGCGCACCGGGCCGTCGAGCCGCTGGAGGTTGCAGTTGACCACGAAGGTCAGGTTGTCCAGGCCCTCACGGGCCGCGATGGACAGCTGGCCCAGGGACTCCGGCTCGTCCATCTCGCCGTCGCCCAGATAGGCCCACACGTGCGACTTGGAGGTGTCGGCGATGCCGCGCGCCTCCATGTAGCGGTTCATCCGCGCCTGGTAGATCGCGCCGAGCGGGCCGAGGCCCATCGAGACGGTCGGGAACTCCCAGAAGTCCGGCATCAGCCGCGGGTGCGGATAGCTGGACAGCCCGTTCGGGGCCTTCGACTTCTCCTGGCGGAACGCGTCGAGCTGCGCCTCGCTCAGCCGGTCCAGCAGGAACGCGCGGGCGTAGATCCCCGGGGACGCGTGTCCCTGGAAGAAGATCTGGTCGCCGCCGTCGCCCTGGTCCTTGCCCCGGAAGAAGTGGTTGAAGCCCACGTCGTACAGCGAGGCGGAGGAAGCGAACGTGGCGATGTGGCCGCCCACGCCGATTCCGGGACGCTGGGCCCGCGAGACCATCACCGCGGCGTTCCAGCGGGTCGCGTTGAGGATCTTGCGTTCGATCTCCTCGTCGCCGGGGAAGAACGGCTCGTCCTTCGTGGCGATCGTGTTCACGTAGTCCGTGCTGCGCATCTCCGGCACGGCGACGCGCTTCTCCCGCGCGCGCTCGATGAGCCGGAGCATCAGATAGCGGGCCCGCTCACGGCCGCGCTCGTCGACGGCGGCGTCGAGGGAGTCGAGCCATTCCCGGGTCTCCTCGGGATCAAAATCCGGGACCTGGCTCGGAAGGCCGCCAATGATGATCGGGTTGCGATCGGATCCGGAAGCCACACTGTTCCTTCGCTGTTCGGTGGTGCTCTACGGGGCCTGTTCCGGGGAACACGCCCCCGGGGACAACTCTGGGTGCGCCGCCTCCATCGTGCTACCGCGAGGGCCCGAACGTCATCTCTACCGTGGGGTAACCCTGAGGTTCCGAAACACGTCCACGGGGCACGAGCGGGGGCAGTACGCGGCCGGCTACGGGCAAACCGCAACCTTACGCCCAAGGCGTCCAAGTGTTCCCAAAGGCTGTTCGACTCCGATTGGCGGATCGAAACCGCATAAGCTGAGGAAGGACGTAAACGGATGGAGTGACCCGGGGGAGACCCAGGGAAGCCGCCGGAGAGACATGCCGGAACTTGCGGCGACGTGGCAGGGAACGTCACCGTATAGGCGGTCTCGCACACTGGGTACTTGCGCGATTCGCCGAGCCCGTGTGGACTACGGCCAACGCCCCGCGCACGCGCGTGGCTGCAGCATTTTCCGAAGACATGATCAGGAGGCAACCCGTGAGCGCGACCGCGGACCACGCGGAGGAGCGAACCAACCCGGCAGCACGCCTGGGGTTCGAGCCCGGACAAGTGGTCCAGGAGATCGGCTACGACGAAGACGTCGAGCTGGAGCTCCGTGAGGGCATTGAGGCCACTACCGGCCAGGAACTCGTCGACGAGGAGTACGACGACGTCGCAGACGTCGTCCTGCTCTGGTTCCGCGACGAGGACGGCGACCTTACGGACGCGCTGGTGGATGCCATTGGTCTGATCGAGGACGGCGGTACGGTCTGGCTGATGACGCCGAAGACCGGCCGTGACGGATACGTCGAACCGAGCGACATCAATGAGGCTGCCCAGACAGCCGGTCTCGCCCAGACCAAGAGCATCAGCGCGGGCAAGGACTGGACGGGCAGCCGTCTGGTCACCCCCAAGGGGGCCAAGGCCAAGCGCTGAACCGCTTTCGCACCATCCGGGGCCCCCGCGGGCGCACGCCGTGCCCGTGGGGGCCTTCGTGCGTCCACGGGCACGGCCTTTTCGGGACCGGTCCACGGCCCCTCCGGGAGTGGCCCGGGGCCCCTGCGTAGGGTGGGTGTCACCCGGGCGGATCCGGCCCGGGAAGCGGAGAAGCGGCGAAGGGATACGTGTTCCATGACGATCGAGGTCGGCAGTCGGGCCCCGGACTTCCAGCTCAAGGACAACCACGGCCGGACCGTGCGGCTGTCGGAGTTCCGCGGTGAGAAGAACGTGGTGCTGGTGTTCTACCCGTTCGCCTTCACCGGCGTCTGCACCGGCGAGCTGTGCGCGCTCCGCGACGAGCTGCCCCGCTTCGAGAACGAGGACACCCAGCTCCTCGCCGTCTCCAACGACTCCATCCACACCCTGCGCGTCTTCGCCGAGCAGGAGGGCCTGGAGTACCCGCTGCTGTCCGACTTCTGGCCGCACGGGGAGACCTCGCGGGCGTACGGCGTCTTCGACGAGGACAAGGGCTGCGCGGTGCGCGGCACCTTCGTCATCGACAAGGCGGGCGTCGTCCGCTGGAGCGTCGTGAACGGCCTCCCGGACGCCCGTGACCTGAACGACTACGTCAAGGCGCTCGAAGCGCTCTGAGACGATCTCCTGGCGACGCCCGGTCAAAAGCCTGTTTTGGCCGGGAACCGGTCACTAGGATCCACTCGTTGATCCGATGCCAATGAACGACGGGGAAGACGGCGTCCGCCGGCCCCTGAGAAAACTACTGGAGGACTCGTGGGAGTCAGCCTCAGCAAGGGCGGCAACGTCTCGCTGACCAAGGCCGCGCCCAACCTGACCGCGGTCATCGTCGGTCTGGGCTGGGACGCCCGCACCACCACCGGTGGTGACTTCGACCTCGACGCCAGCGCGCTGCTGGCGAACGCCGAGGGCAAGGTCGCCGCCGACGGCAATTTCGTCTTCTTCAACAACCTGAAGAGCCCCGACGGCTCCGTCGAACACACCGGTGACAACCTCACCGGTGAGGGCGAGGGCGACGACGAGGTCATCAAGGTGAACCTGGCCGGAGTGCCGGCCGACGTCGACAAGATCGTCTTCCCGGTCTCGATCTACGAGGCCGAGAGCCGCCAGCAGAGCTTCGGCCAGGTCCGCAACGCGTACATCCGCGTGGTCAACCAGGCCGACAACACCGAGCTCGCCCGCTACGACCTGAGCGAGGACGCCTCGACGGAGACCGCCATGGTCTTCGGCGAGCTCTACCGCAACGGCGCGGAGTGGAAGTTCCGCGCCATCGGCCAGGGATACGCCTCCGGCCTGCGCGGCATCGCCCAGGACTTCGGCGTCAACGTCTGACGTCACTGGGCCCCAGGTCCTGTCGTCGCACTCCCGGCGTCGCCCGCGGGCGGGCGGGAGTGCGACGACAGGGCCGGGGGGTGGCCGGCCCGATGCGCCGGACGCCCTCTGACCGGGCGCTTTCGACGCCCGGCCCCGGGCGTCGAAAGCGCCCGGCAGCGTTTTACACGACTCGGGGAGGACACACATGGGCGTCACGCTCGCCAAGGGAGGCAACGTCTCCCTCTCCAAGGTCGCACCGAACCTCACCCAGGTGCTGGTCGGGCTCGGCTGGGACGCACGCTCCACCACAGGAGCCGCTTTCGACCTCGACGCCAGCGCGCTGCTGTGCCAGTCGGGCCGCGTGCTCGGTGACGAGTGGTTCGTCTTCTACAACAACCTCACGAGCCCCGACGGCTCCGTCGAGCACACCGGTGACAACCTCACCGGGGAGGGCGACGGCGACGACGAGTCCGTCATCGTCCGTCTCGACCAGGTTCCCGCCCACTGCGACAAGATCCTCTTCCCGGTCTCGATCCATGACGCGGACAACCGGGGCCAGGCGTTCGGCCAGGTCAGCAACGCTTTCATCCGTGTGGTCAACCAGGCCGACGGCCAGGAACTGGCCCGCTACGACCTCAGCGAGGACGCCTCGACGGAGACCGCGATGATCTTCGGCGAGCTCTACCGGTACAACGGCGAGTGGAAATTCCGTGCCGTTGGCCAGGGGTACGCGTCCGGCCTGCGCGGCATCGCTCTAGACTTCGGCGTCAACGTTTCATAACCCCGCGCCCGGGCCTTTCGTCCGGATCACGTCGGACCCCGCGAGCCCGACATGATCCCGACGAAAGGCCCCAGGCGCCGGGGGAGCCCCGACGCACCGGGGGAGACCCTTTACCAACACGATGAGGTAGCCAGTGGTTCTGAAAACCTTCGGCTGGTCGTTCGCGGTCACCGCGCTCGGCCTGGTCGCGGCGATCTTCTACGGGGGGTGGCAGGCATTCGGCATCGTCGCGATCCTGTCCGTCCTGGAGATTTCGCTGTCCTTCGACAACGCGGTGATCAACGCCGGAATCCTGAAGAAGATGAATGCCTTCTGGCAGAAGATCTTCCTCACCATCGGCATCCTCATCGCCGTCTTCGGAATGCGGCTGGTGTTCCCCGTCGTGATCGTGGCCGTGAGCGCCCAGCTCGGGCCGATCGAGGCCATCGACCTGTCCTTCAACGACCCGGACAGGTACAAGGAACTGGTCACGGACGCCCATCCGTCGATCGCGGCCTTCGGTGGCATGTTCCTGTTGATGATCTTCCTCGACTTCATCTTCGACGAGGACCGTGACATCCACTGGCTGCGCTGGATCGAGCGCCCGCTCGCCAAGCTCGGCAAGGTCGACATGCTGTCGGTCTGCGTCGCGCTGATCATCCTGCTCATCACCGCCACGACCTTCGCGACCCAGGCCCACCAGCACGGTGGCGGGCACGCCGACAAGGCGGCCACGGTCATGCTCTCCGGCATCGCCGGTCTGATCACCTACCTCGTCGTCGGCGGGCTCTCCGGATTCTTCGAGGGCAAGCTGGAAGAGGAGGAGGAGCGCGAGCACGAGGCCGAGGAAGAGGCCAAGAAGAAGGGCAAGCCCGTCACCGGGGTCGCCCTCGCCGGAAAGGCCGCGTTCTTCCTCTTCCTCTACCTGGAAGTCCTGGACGCCTCGTTCTCCTTCGACGGCGTCATCGGCGCCTTCGCCATCACCAACGAGATCGTGCTGATGGCCCTCGGCCTCGGCATCGGCGCCATGTACGTCCGCTCGCTCACCGTCTACCTGGTGCGCGAGGGCACGCTCGACGACTACGTCTACCTGGAGCACGGCGCGCACTACGCGATCGGCGCGCTCTCGATCATCCTGCTGATCACCATCCAGCACCAGATCAACGAGTTCATCACCGGCTCGGTCGGCGTGATCCTGATCGCCCTCTCCTTCTGGTCCTCGGTCAGGCGCAACCGCGCCCTCGCCGCGGAATCCGATGGGGGCGGCGGCTCGGGAAGCAAGTCCGAAGTGTCCTCCGGGGTGTGACCCGGTAAGGATTGAGGAACGCTCTCTGCGGGGCGGCTCACACGGCGACGGCTCTCCGGGATCCCCCGGACCCGGCCCGGCGGCCGCCCCGCAGCGATGTCCGGGCGTGCGAACAGGTGGGGGTTGGTATGGGGTTCTTCGACGGCCTGTGGCCGGGGCGCGCGGCGCAGTTCGACTCGGGCAACTCGACGTCGAGCACCATCGTGCTGACCAAACGGAACGCCACGATCTCGCTCACCAAGCAGGGGGCCCTGTCGGGCAACCTCCGGGTCAACCTGTCCTGGCGGATGCGGACCTCGGACATCGAGGGCCGGTCGCGCCAGAGCGGCATGCTGCGGCGCCCTCTCCAGCTCTTCAAGCCCGAGGTGGTCCAGGCGCACACGCAGGGCGTGGTCAACGTCGACCTGGACCTCGGCTGCATGTACGAGCTGATGGACGGCACCAAGGGCGTCGTGCAGCCGCTGGGCAGCCTGATCGGCGACCTCAACGGGCCGCCGTATGTCCGGCTCAGCGGCGACGACCGGTTCGGGGCGCCCTCGGGGGAGACGGTCTACGTCAACCTCGACCAGCGCGACCAGATCAAGCGGCTGCTGTTCTTCGTCTACATCTACGACCGGACGCCCGCGTTCGACCGGACGCACGCCAAGGTCACGCTCTACCCGGGCAACGGCCCGCGCATCGAGATCGAGCTGGACGAGCGCGCACCGCAGGCCCGCTCGTGCGCGGTGTTCACCGTGGAGAACGTCAAGGACGAGCTGATCGTGCGGCGCGAAGTGAAGTTCGTCTACGGCTTTCAGTCGGAGCTGGACCGGCTGTACGGCTACGGCATGCAGTGGGGGCGCGGCTACAAGTCCCGGACCTGAGCCCGGACAGCCGTGAGAGCCCGAGAGCGCACACCGGAATCAGGGCCTACGCGGGAGACGGGGCGTACGCGGGGATCGGACCCGGGCAGCTCAGGACCGGACGAACTGCGGACCTTGTGGAGGCAGCACGAAATGGGGGTCGGGCGCGTGCGCGGCGGCTGCCGCGGGCTGCGGATAGCCGTACGCGGGCGGCTCGGCGGCAGGCTGCGGATAGCCGTACGCGGGCGGCTCGGCGGCAGGCTGCGGATAGCCGTACGCCGGCTGGTGGGCCACAGCGGCGGCAGCGGGAGGCACGACCGGCGGCGGATAGCCGTAGGAGGGCTGCTGGTGCTGGACCGTGGCCTGGGAGTCCGGCCCGGGGCCGGGCGGCACGGCGGGCGGCGGGGGCACGGCGGCCGGGAGGGGCCCCGCTGCCGCCGGAGCGGCCGGGTCCTGCGTCCCGCTCACCGCCTGCGCCCCGTTCACGGCCTCCGATTCGTCCACCGAGATACCGAAGGCGGTGGCCAGGCCGATCAGGCCGGTGGGATACCCCTGGCCGACCGCGCGGAACTTCCACCCCTCGCCGCGGCGGTAGAGCTCGCCGCAGATGATCGCCGTCTCTTCCCCGGTCTCCGGCCGGACATCGAACACCGCCAGTGGCTCGCCCTCGGCGAACGCGGCGTCGAAAAGGAGTATGCGCAGGTCCAGGACCTGCTCGAAGGCGGCCCCGTCGGAGGAGGCCGCGATGACCACCTGGTCCACCGACGCGTCGAGCGCCCCGAGGTCTGCCTCGACCGTGTCCGTCAGCCCTTCCGGGACACTGCGCTTCGGCAGCCGCCGGACCAGACCGGAGGGGTGCCGGGGCTGGTTGTAGAAGACGAAGTCCTCGTCGGACCGCACCCGGCCGGACGCACCGAGGAGCAGGGCGGAGGCGTCCACGTCGGGAACCCCGGCGCCCGGGGTCCAGCGCAGCACGGCCCGGACGGCCGCGGCATCGACGGGGACGTTCGAGCCCTTCAGCATCGTGTGCGTCATGACGGTCATCCTGCCTGCTGGGGGCCCACGCGGACAACGCGGGGGGCGGCACGACCGTGCCCGGCGGCGGTGTGGGGAGGGCGTGAAGATACCGCGACGAGGGTCCGGACAAGGGGCGGGTAACCGGAAATTCATGTACATGGGGAACTGTTGACACCCGTCCGTACGTACTATTACCGGCCATGCATTGTTCGGCCGGTCAGGCAGTTCGGGGGAAAATCATGCGTCACTTCGGGCACATATCGCCCACTGCCCGCGAGGGTCTGTTCTTCAGGGAGCCCTGTACGTTCACCGCGCACTCCCCGGCACGGATGCTCTCCGTCGCCCTGGGAGCCACGCTCTACTCCCCGGCGACCCGGCTGTCGCTCGCCGACGACGTGCTCAAGCAGGCCGCGCGCGGCGTCGTCTCCATGGTGCTGTGCCTGGAGGACTCCATCGACGATGCCGAGGTCACCGGCGCCGAAGCCAATCTGATCAGGCAGTTCGCCGAGCTGGCCGCCCGCGACGCGGCAGCGGGGGCCCAGGGCGCGGCTTCGGCGGCCGCCCCGCGGGATCCGCGCGATGCCGCGGCCGCCGATGTGCCGCTGCTCTTCATCCGGGTACGGGAACCGGCTCAGATCACCGACCTGGTGCGGCGCCTCGGCGACTCGGTTCGGATGTTGTCCGGTTTCGTACTTCCCAAATTCACCGAAGAGCGGGGCCGGCAGTTCCTGGAGGCGCTCGACGAGGCCGAGTCGGAGTGCGGACGACGGCTCTTCGCGATGCCCGTCCTCGAATCCCCCGAGTTGCTCCACCTGGAGACGCGCGGCGAAATCCTCCAGGGCATCGCCCGCAGCGTCGAGAAGCACCGGGACCGGGTGCTCGCCCTGCGGCTCGGCGTCACCGACTTCTGCTCGGCCTACGGACTGCGCCGCGCGCCCGACATGACGGCGTACGACGTCCATATCGTCGCCTCCGTGATCGCCGACGTGGTCAACGTGCTCGGCCGGGCCGACGGCACCGGCTTCACGATCACCGGACCGGTCTGGGAGTACTTCCGCCGCCAGGAGCGCATGTTCAAGCCCCAGCTGCGCCGCAGCCCCTTCCTGGAGGGCCGGGCCGAGGAACTGCGCACGGCCCTCATCGAGCACGACCTCGACGGACTGCTCCGGGAGATCGAGCTCGACCGTGCCAACGGCCTGCTCGGCAAGACCTGCATCCACCCCTCGCACGTGGCGCCGGTCCACGCACTGTCCGTCGTCAGCCACGAGGAGTACACCGACGCCCAGGACATCCTGAGCCCGGAGCGCGAGGGCGGCGGGGTGCTGCGCTCGGCGTACACGAACAAGATGAACGAAGTGAAGCCCCACCGGGCCTGGGCCGAGCGCACGCTCCAGCGGGCCGAGGTCTTCGGGGTGGCGAAGGAAGACGTCGGCTTCGTGGACCTGCTGGCCGCCGGCCTGACGAAATGAGCGCGCGTCGATGAGCGAGCGCGCGACGAGAGAAGAGACCGTGGACGTGGTGTGGTCGGGCAGCTGGGTGGCGGAGCGACTGGGAGTCGCCCTCGAAGGCGACGGAGAACTCCGGGAACTGCTGGGCCTGGCCCTGCGCCGCAACCCCAAGCGGGCGCATCTGCTGGTGTCCAACGTGCTGGGCAAGCACGTGCCCCAGCGGCCCTCCGTCGTTTACGGGGCCGGGTTCGAGCTGGGTGAACGGGTACGGGCGCTGCTCGGCGCCGAGGAGGCCCGCCGCGCGGTGGTCCTCGGGTACGCGGAGACGGCCACCGGTCTCGGCCACGCCGTCGCGGACGGCCTGCGGGACGCCCCGTACCTGCACTCCACCCGCCGACCGGTGGCGGGCGTCGAGCAGGCGGGCGGCTTCGAGGAGGCCCACTCGCACGCCACCTCGCACCTGCTGCTGCCGGAGGACCGCGACCTGCTGGCGAGCGACGGGACGGGGGCCGACGCCTCTGTGCTGGTGCTGGTCGACGACGAGTTCTCCACCGGCAACACGGTCCTGAACACCATTCGCGCGCTGCACGCCCTGCACCCGCGCGAGCGGTACGTCATCGTCGCCCTGGTCGACATGCGCTCGGCCGGCGACCGCGACCGGCTGACCGCCTTCGCCGCCGAGATCGGCGCCCGCGTCGACCTGGTGACGCGCGGCGCCGGAACGGTGGCCCTGCCGGACGGCGTGCTGGAACGCGGCCAGGCCCTGGTCGCGGCCCAGGAAGCGGAGCAGGCGGAGCAGGCGGAACAGGCGGCACGGGCCGGGCGGGCGGAGAACCCCGCCGGGGCCGCCCGAGGCGCGGACACCGCCCCCGTCACCCGGGTCGACCTCGACTGGCCGGCCGACGTGCCCGACGGAGGACGGCACGGCTTCACCCCCGCCCACCGGACGGCGCTGGAAGCGGCGCTCCCGGGCATGGCGGACCGGGTCGCGGCCACGCTGCGCGGCCACGCCGGCCCCCGCCCCCGCCGGATCCTGGTGCTCGGATTCGAGGAGCTGATGTACGCCCCGCTGCGCCTCGGCACCGCCCTGGAAGCCGCGCTGGGAACCGATGCCGAGGTCCGCTACTCCACCACCACCCGCTCACCCGTCCTGGCCGTCGACCACCCCGGCTACGCGATACGCACCCGCCTCGTCTTCCCGGCCCACGACGACCCGGCGGACGGGCCCGGCGACCGGTACGCGTACAACGTGGCGGGCGCCGGCTTCGACGCGGTGGTCGCCGTAGTCGACTCCATCGCCGACACCCCCGAACTGCACGCCCCTGAGGGGCTGCTGGCCCGACTCGCCGAGCACACCGACCGCGTGCTCCTCGCGGTCGTCCCCTCGTACACCCCCGCACCCGTTCCCCACCGGCAGGAGCCCGCCGTGCTGCCCGAGCCCCTCCGAGGCCCCGACTTCTCCAGTTACGCGCCGGACGACGTCGGCTGGCTGCTCCAGGACCTCTCGGACACCGAACTGGAAGCGCCCACCGAGGAGCGCGAGGAGGCGATCCAGAGCGGCGGCGCGCACTACGCGGAGTCGCTGCCCGTCGAGTACCAGCCGAGCGCCGCCTACCAGGCCCTGTTCACCGCGGCCCTGGAGACCTCCGCCGCCCGCATCGCCCGCGCGGTCGGCACCGTCACCGAGACGGTCCTCGCCGAACGCGGCCCCCGCCCCGTGCTCGTCTCGCTCGCCCGCGCCGGAACCCCCGTCGGCGTGCTGATGCGCCGCTGGGCCCAGCACCGGCACGGCCTGGACCTGCCGCACTACGCCATCTCCATCGTCCGGGGCCGCGGCATCGACGCCACCGCCCTGCGCTGGCTGGCCGCCCATCACGACCCGGCCGACGTGGTGTTCGTCGACGGCTGGACGGGGAAGGGCGCGATCACCCGCGAACTGGCCGCGGCCATCACCGAGTTCGAGGCCTCGGGTGGACCCGCCGGCTTCGACCCGGAGATCTCGGTGCTCGCCGACCCGGGCGGCTGCGTGCGGACGTACGGCACCCGCGAGGACTTCCTCATCCCCTCGGCCTGCCTCAACTCCACGGTGTCCGGCCTCATCTCCCGTACGGTGCTCCGCGCCGACCTGGTCGGCCCCGACGACTTCCACGGCGGGAAGTTCTACCGGGAGCTGGCGGACTCCGACGTCTCGGGACTCTTCCTCGACACGATCGCCGCCCGCTTCGACGAGGTGGCGGGCCGGGTCGAGGCCGAGGCCAAGGAACTCCTCGCCGCCGACCGCGCCCCGACCTGGGAGGGCTGGGCGGCCGTCGAGCGGATCAGCGAGGAGTACGGCATCCACGACGTCAACCTGGTCAAGCCGGGCGTCGGCGAGACCACCCGGGTCCTGCTCCGCCGGGTCCCCTGGAAGATCCTCGCGAAGCGCGGCGCCGGCGCGGACCTGGAGCACATCCGGCTGCTCGCCGAACAGCGCGGCGTCCCGGTCGAGGAGGTCGACGACCTCCCGTACAGCTGTGTCGGTCTGATCCACCCCCGGTTCACGCGCGGCGCGACGGGCGCGGACGGCAAGGCGGTGCAGGGCGCATGAGCGCGACATCACAGACCACCCCGGTGGCGACGACTTCACAGACCACCCAGGCTGCGGAGACGTCACAGGCCACCCCAGTGGCGGCGACGTCACAGGCCACCTCGGTGGCGGCTACTTCACCGGCCGCCTCGGCGGCGACTTCACCGGTCACCCTCGTGGCGAGCGACCTCGACCGCACGCTGATCTACTCGGCGGCCTCGCTCGACCTGTCGATGCCGGACGCGGAGGCCCCCCGACTGCTGTGCGTGGAGGTCTACGGCCACAAGCCCCTCTCGTACCTGACCGAGACGGCCGCCGCCCTCCTCACCGAGGTGGCGACCTCCACCGTCTTCGTCCCGACGACCACCCGCACCCGCGAGCAGTACGGGCGCATCCACCTCCCCGGCCCCGCTCCCCGGTACGCGATCTGCGCCAACGGCGGTCACATCCTGGTCGACGGCGTATCCGACCGCGACTGGCAGCAGCGGGTGGAGGCCCGCATCGCGGCGGAGTGCGCCCCGCTCACCGAGATCCGGGCCCACCTCGCCACCACCGCCGACCCCGCCTGGCTCCTCAAGGAACGTGTCGCCGAGAACCTCTTCGCCTATCTCGTCGTCGAACGCTCCCTGTTGCCCGAGGAATGGGTGAAGGAACTGGCCGCCTGGGCCGGGCCGCTCGGCTGGACGGTCTCCCTCCAGGGCCGCAAGATCTACGCGGTCCCGTCACCGCTCACCAAGAGCGCCGCCATGCGCGAGGTCGCCCGCCGGACCGGCGCCACGCGCACGCTCGCCGCCGGGGACTCCCTCCTCGACGCGGATCTGCTGCTCGCCGCCGACCTCGGCTGGCGCCCCGGCCACGGCGAACTGGCCGACGAGGGCTGGCGGGCCCCGCATGTGGTGGCCCTGGAGGAGCGGGGCGGGGCGGCCGGCGAGGAGATCCTGCGCCGGTTCCTGGCGGCTGCGGCCGTCTGACTTCCCCTGCGGGCGGGTGGGCGTGCGTTGCGCGAGGTCGGGGCATGACCAAGGACGACGACACCACGGTCACCGACGAGCTGCGGGAGCCTCTCCCGGCCGGGTTCAGCCGCAGCACCCGCCCCCGCAGCATCCCCCGCCCCCACCCCCGGAGGGCGCGGGAGCGGACCCGGCTCCACCGCCCACGGCCACGGCGGAGAGCAGCTTGACGGTGTCGTCGTGGCCTGCGGGGCAGGAGGCGGGGTCCGAGGACCGAGCCATGGGACGGCTGACTTCGAAGGTGTCTCCGCAGGTGCGGCAGCGGAATTCATAGCGAGGCATGGGCTCAGGCTAGAGCCATCGAGGCCGGAGGGCTACGCCCCCCCGGCGGTCGCCTCAGGCCCCGGTGCCGCGTTCCTCGCGGATATCGGAGACGACCCGGGCGGCGGTCTGCCGCACGGCCTCGGTCTCGGTCAGGAAGTGCCAGTAGTCGGGGTGGCGCCCTTCCAGACCGGCGATGGCGCGTTCCAGCCGGGCCACGGAGTCGTCCAGGGGCCGGGCGTGCCGGGGGTCGGGCGTATGCCGGCCGGCCATGGCGAGGCGCTGGGCGTCCCGCACCGCGAACCGGGTCCGCTCGATCTCCTGCTGCGGGTCCTTCGCCACGGCGTTCAACTGCCGCAACCGGTCCCCGGCGGCGGAGACCGCCTCGTCCGTGGCGTTGAGGAGGGCGCGGACCGTGGACAGCCGGGACGTGGCGTCCGCCCAGCGCTGCTCGTCGCGCGCCTTCGCCGCCTCCGCGAGCTTGTCCTCGGCCTGCCGGACGTTGACGGCGGCCTGCTCCGGGACGGGCTGGAGGTCCTGCCAGCAGGCGGCCGAGAAACGCCGCCGCAACTCGCTGAGCACCGGCTCCACCGAGCCCGCCCGTGTCGTCAGGGCCTGGGCGCGGGTCCGCAGCGAGACGAGCCTGCGGTCGATCTCGGCGGCCCGCTCGGGCAGCCGCTCCGCCTCGATGCGCACGGCCTCGGCATCGCGGAGCACCGCGTCGGCCCGCTGGAGGGTCTCCGCGACGCCGTGCGTTCCCGCGCCCTGGTTCAGCTTGGTCAGCTCCGGGGCGAGCGCGGCGAGCCGGGCGGCCAGCTCATCGGCCCGCAGCCCCGAGGCCCGGGCCCCGTCGAGGGCGTTGCTCGCCCCCAGGAGCGCCTGCCGGGCCCGCTCGACGGCCGGGGCGAGCCGGGCGAGCTGCGTCTCCGCGCTGCCAAGCAGAGGCCCGAGCCCCTGGGTGAAACGATCCAGCTCGCCCTTGACCCGTACGAGGTCGTCCTTGGCCCGGGTCAGCTCGGTGCGGGCCCGGGAGGCGACGGCGGGTTCCAGATCGTCCCGGTCCAGGTCATGGCTGTCGACGGCGGTGATGTAGGTGTGACTGACCTCGTCGATGCGCCGGCCGAGCGCGGCGAAGTCCTCGGATGCCTTGCGGCCCCGCGAGGAGCTGTCCACGGCGTTGATGGTCTCGATGGAGATCCTGAGATCACGCTGGGCGCTGTCCAGCTCGTAGAACGCCTCGGCGGCGGCGTCCTTCGCGGCCTGCGCCTCGGCCCGCTCGTTCTCTCCGCGCCCGCCGAACCACCGGCGCGTACCGCCACCGGCGAAGGCGGCGGGCAGCGCGGCGAGCACGAGGGGCACGGGCAGGAGCATCAGCGCCAGGACATCCCGGCCGCCGGAACCGCCCCGCCCGCCCGGCCTTCGGGGCCTGCCGGGGGCATGCTGCCCCGGTCGGCCCTGACTGCTCTGGACGGCGGCACTTCCACCCGCTTCTGCCTCCGGCCGCGCGTGTGTCGCCGTCACATCCCTCTCCCGTGCCGATTCGCCCTGCCCGGTACATTCTCCCACCAGGTAAGGACGAACACACGGGTCGGTTAGTTCGCGCTTCGCACAGTGACTTGGCCGTTGTCGCTGCGCGCCTTCACCACGTGGGCGCTGTCGCTGCCGCGCGGAACCCCGATCGAGACGTCCCCGTTGTCGGCGGAAGCGTTCACCGCGTACTTCTGGCCGCCCGGCGGCAGGTCGATGGTGATGCCCCCGTTGTCGCTCACGGTGTCCACGAGGTCGGGCACGGAGCTGAAGCCCAGCCGGATCTCCCCGTTGTCGGCGCGGGCGACCACGGAGGAGGCGGATATCCGGTCCGCCCGCACCTCCCCGTTGTCGGACTTCAGCTTCAGCGCGCCGCTCGCGTCCCGGACATTGATCTCCCCGTTGTCCGACGAAAGCTCCAGCGCGCGGTCGAAGCCGGTGGCGCTGATCGTCCCGTTGTCCGACGAGGCCGTCACATCGACTCCACGCGGCACCTTCACCCGGTGCCGGGCCTCGCAGTTGTTGATCAGCGCGTCGCACTTCACCCGGAGCGTGAGAGTGTCGCCCTCCATGTTCCAGACGGGGTCGGGCCCACTGCCCAGCACCACCCACCCGTCGACCTGCCGCTCCACCTCGACCTGCTGCACGTCGGCCGGCACGAGATCCACGGTGGCGTTCTCGGAGTCGATGGTCAGGGTCTTCCCCTCCAGGGCGAACGACTTGCGCTCCACGGGAGCGCCGTCGACGTCCGTACTCCCGCACCCGGTGAGGGCCAGGACCAGCAACGCGACCCCGCCCCCCAGAGCGAGGGCCCGCCCCGGCGCTCCACGGAGCGTGCGGGTCGCTGCGCTCTTGACGATGTCCACGGTGATCGTTCCCCCAGTGCGTGCTGCCGGACGGTGCGGCACCGGACGTCGCTGCCGGTGCACTCAAACCGTATGCACCGAAGCCCTCCGGCGGGATCCGGACGGCTACCGTCTCTTGGTGGGGTTATCCCCCGCACCGGCCCCCGCGCCTCCACCGGCCCCCGCGCCTCCACCGGCCCCCGGCCCCGCCCCGGCCCGGTGGAGGCGGCCCGGCCACGTCCGACCGGTTTATGAGCAGGGGCGCCGGTCCATGTACGCTGTTGCCTCATCCACGGGTGCGTAGCTCAGGGGTAGAGCGCTGCTCTTACAAAGCAGATGTCGGCGGTTCGAAACCGTCCGCGCCCACCGAGGACGAAGACCCCCAGCCGATCATGGCTGGGGGTCTTTGGCATCCGCTTGCGACATCAACGAACGTGGTCACTCACCGCTTCCGCGATCGACAGGCTGTTCTCGTAGAGGTGGTGCCGGGTGATCCGGCCGTTCTCCACGGTGAGGCGCAGCGCGAAAGGCCCCTCGAAGGACCTGCCCGTCGCCCGCACGGTCCCCGACAGGTGCCCCGTCAGGACGGCGTCGGGGCCGTCGACGAGGAAGGCGTCGACGGAGGCGCGTGCGTCCTCGGGGACGGTGTGTTCCAGCAACTCCGTGAACTGGGCCGCGCATTCGGCGGCCGTGGACCGGGGGCGGATCCACGGCACGCTCGGGTTCTCGGCGAGCAACCAGTCGACCTCGTCGGCGAAGAGCGCCGTGAGCCGCGCGATGTCTCCGGCCAGCCGGGCGGCGAGGAACTCCTGGACCACGCCCCGGGTCGTGTCGGCGGGGGAAGGTGCGGAGTCGGCCGGGCTTGCCGTGAGGGTGGGGGGCGTGACGGACATGGCGCTCTCCTCGCTGCTGGGGCGGGGCCCGTCAGGGCTTCCCGTCGATGGGTTCGATCCTGTCGGGGCGCGTGCATGCGGTCGATGACGCCTGAGGTAATGCCTGAGGCGCTGAGGGAGGAAATGAGAGGGGGCGGCTGCGGCGAGGGTACTTCCTCGGGGCGTGTGTACCGGCGCGCCTGCCGCGCGACGGACCGGCCTACCCTGAGCCGGAACGCTGCGAGAGGGGCGGATGAACGTATTGGCGTCCATCACCCCGTGCGGTGACGCGGCGGCTGCGGAAACACGACGGCCGGACCGAACGACGAGGCACGAGGGGGCACTTCGTGGAGCACACGCTGGCGGAGACCCTGGACGAAGCGGCGTGCGGGCGGTTTCCGGAGACCGACGGGGGGACGACCGTGGTCGCCGCGCCGAACGGTCGCGACACGGGGGTGATCGCTTTCACCGCGCACTCGGTCGTGTTCACCGATGAGGACCCCGAGTGGGTCCACGCGACGCTGGACGCCCTGGAATGCGATGCGCTGGCCGCCACGATGCACCCCCGCTTCCTGACGGCCTTCCTGGACCGCACCGGGCGGGTCACCGACACGATCGACCTCCTGACCGTGACGTCCTCGTTGCCCGGTGAGCCGGGGCTGGAGCTGCGGGAGGTCACCGATCCCGTGCACCCACGGGTGATCAGTGCCCGCCTGCGCCGGGACGGGGTGCGGATGTGGGAGGTCGACGGGGGAGTGCTCGTGCTCGGGTGGGGAGTGGCGGGGCGGTGGGAGGTGGCCGTCGAGCTGGACGAGGATGCCCGGCACCGGGGCCTCGGCCGCGCCCTCGCCACCGCCGCACGGCACCTCGTCCCCCCGGGCGAGCCGCTCTGGTCGCAGCAGGCCGCGGGCAACGCGCGCAGCATCCGGGCGTTCCGGGCCGCCGGATTCCGGCCGGTCGGTTCGGAGGCGCTGCTGCTCGGCCGCGGTCGGGCGCAGGACGCCGGAGGAGAGTGACGGCTGTGCCGGGTTCCCCGTACGGCGGCGGAGCCTCCCGCTACTCTGCTCGCCATGATCGACTCACCCGCGAGCCCGACGGACACCGAGGTGGCGGCAGCCGCGGCGCTGGCCGGGGCGGAGATCGTGCGCGCCAGGTACGGCCGGCGGTACTCCCGTATCGACAAAGGCGCCGGGGACTTCGCCACCGACGTCGATGTGGCGGCGGAGGAGGAGATCCTCGACGTCATCCGTGCCGCCCGGCCCGGGGATGCGGTGCACGGCGAGGAGGGCGGCCGGCGAGGCGCGGTCGACGCGGTGCGCGAGTGGTTGGTGGACCCCTTGTGCGGGACGCTCAACTACGCCACCGGCTCCCACCTGGTCGCCGTCAACGTGGCGCTGCGCAACGGTCCTGCCGCGGTGGCCGATCCGTTCAGCGGCGAGGTCTTCCTGACTGATGGCGAGACCGCATGGGTCCGGTACGACGCGGACGGGTACGGGCAGCGGCAGACCGACGTCCGGGGCCGGCACGTCGCGGACGGGTATGCCTCCGGCTCCGTCGCGCGTCGACGGCCGGTCGGCGAGGAGCGGTTGGCGCCGACGGCCGACACCCGGCTGGTGGACGTGAACCTCGACCCGCCCTTCCCCGGTGCGCCCGCCTTCCGGGCCGTCGACCTGCTCGCCCACCCCCGGTTCGTCGAACGCTTCCGCCCGCGCGTCGTCTCCACGACGCTCGCCCTGGCCTGGGTCGCGGCCGGCAGGAGGGCCGCCTACGTCACCGACGGGGGCGACCTGAGCGGGAGCGTGCACTTCGCCGCCGGGATCGCCCTGTGCCGGGCCGCCGGCTGTGTCGTCACCGGGGTCGACGGTGCTCCCGTCGGGCCGGAGGGCCGTGGCCTCGTCGTGGCCGCGGACGCCGGAACGCACGGGCTGCTGATGTCGTCGATCCGCGGTGGCGGGCGGAGTGCCTGAGCCACCGCACCGGCTGGGGCCCGAGCCGGGGTGTGCCCGACGCGCCGAGCCCCCTCAGACGTGCAGCTCGGGCGGGAAGTCGGTCCAGCGGAGTTCGACGGGTAGGTGGCCGGTGTCGTTGAACAGGAGGAGGGCCGGGGCGCGGCCTGGGGCGTAACGGATGACGGTCAGCGCGGCGTTCGCGTGGTTGATGCCGAGCCAGCGCCACTCCGGGGCGTCCAGGGCGGCCCGGACGAGCCAGCCGACGAGGAAGTTGTGGGTCACGAGGAGTTCGTGGCGGGGTTCGTCGCCCTCGACCGTTCCCGTGAACCGCGCGAGAGCCTGCCGGGCCAGACCGGGCCCCTGCTCGCGCTCGGCCGCCGGGAACCCGGCCAGCCGGGTGAGCGTCGCGTCGGCCGACTCCGCCGGCAGCTCCTCCCGTCGCGGCAGGTACGGGATGTAGTCGCCGGCCGGTTCGGACCGCAGCAGAGGAACTCCCGCCAGCCGCTCGCCGACCAGCCGCGCCGTCTGCTCGGCGCGCGGCAGCGGGCCGTGGTGGATCGCCGTGATCGGGGCCCCGCGGAGCCGCTCCCCGAGCAGGGCGGCCTGACGGCGGCCGTCGTCGGTCAGCGTGCTCTCGTCGGCGGAGGCCTGACCGTGCCGGGTGAGGTAAAGGTAGCGGGCAGCCGTTGCCGTCATGGGCGGTTCCTCCGTCGCGGTTCATGATCATATGAACGCATGCGGAGACGACCGGCCGCGCTCGGGCGGTTCCGCCGAGGTCAGCGGAAGGGGCCGGGGGCCCGCCTCCCGGGATGCGCGGACGCGGTGCTCGGGGCACCGTGGAGGCATGGCCGAGCACCCGCCCGTGATCGTCTATCCGCCCTCCGCGACCGGAGGGCGGCGGGTCACCGTGCACGGGCAGATCGTGGGCCTGGCGCACGGGCGGGGCGAGGTGGCCGCGTTGCTGAGGGCCGCGGGGTTCGCCCCGGGGCCCGACGAGGTCGTCGAGCTGGACCGGCCGGGGCTGATCGAGTGGCGCGGCGGCGACCTCGACACCTGGGAGTGATCCCGTGCCTCGACATCTGGGAGTGATCCCGTGAAGCGTCGTCGAACGGTACGGGACAGCGCCTCGATCGAACCGCCGCCCGGCTATTACGTCGCCGGGGGCGAGCCCCCCGACCCGGCGCAGCGGGCACTGATCCTGGACTGGATCGTGAGCCGGCGCATCGCGGGCGGCTGGCGCGTCGAGGCGCGTTCGGAGAGCCAGGTGGTGCTGGTGCGCGGGCAGCCGGTGAACCATGTGCTGCACGCCTTCCTCACCGTCTTCTCGTGCCTGGCGTGGGGGATCGTGTGGGCGGGCGTCGCCCTGGTCAACCGCGTCGAGCGGGTGGCGCTCACCGTCGACGCCCAGGGGCGCATCGTCTCGGTCGGCGCACCGTGACGCGTCACCCGAACGGGCGCGTCCGGGTGGCCCTGGGCAGGGGCCGGGAGGAGCGTCGGAGCTGATCTGCACGCACTACCGGGCAGGTCAGGACAGCGGGCGCCCGGCGCCTGTTCCGGCTAAGGAGTCCTCATGTCGCAGCCCAGCACCCCCGCACCCGGCGCCTCGCGCCCCGCCGATCCCCGTCCGGGCGGCAACGCCGGCAGTCCGTGGGCGGCCGGGGGAACCGTGTTCGCCGGCGTCCTGCTCTTCGTGGACGGCATCCTCGGCGTCCTGAAGGGCATCGCGGGGATCGCCTCGAACGATGTCTATACGAGCATCAACGACTACGTCTTCAAGTTCAGCGTGACCTCGTGGGGCTGGATCCACCTGATCCTCGGCGCGATCCTCGTCCTCGTGGGCTGGGGCATCCTCAAGGGCGCGTCCTGGGCCCGCGGCGCGGGTGTCGTTCTCGCCTCCCTGAACCTCATCGCCAACTTCATGTGGCTGCCGTACACCCCGGTCTGGGCCATCGTCACCATCGCGATCGACGTCTTCATCATCTGGGCCCTGTGCACCGACCGGTCGAACCCGAGCGACCTGGTGCGGAGCAGCTGAACGAGGAGCGGTCGGGCAGGCGAACCGTCCTGGTGGCTGCCGCGGGTGTGCGTTGTCAGTGGGGCGGTACACACTGGAGTCATGTGCCGCAGCATCAAGACGCTCCGCCCGCCCGCCCTCCCCGAAGAGGCCACCGAGGAGGACATGCGGGCCGCCGCCCTTCAGTACGTACGCAAGGTCTCCGGATTCCGCGCGCCCGCCGCGCACAACCGGGAGGTCTTCGACCGGGCCGTCGACGAGATCACCGCAGCCACGACGAAGCTGCTCGACGGCCTGGAGATACGGGGCGCGGCCCGGGGCTGAGGCGCGCCGCTCGCCGGTGAGTCCCTCCGGTCAGGGGGCGGCCGGTGCGGGCGCCGAGACGGGGCCCGGCCCGCCGAGGGCTGCCGGTCCGCCCGGGGCAGGGGCGCCGGGGGCGGGGGCGGGAGACGGCACGGACACGAGCGGGGACGTCCTCGGCGTCACGGCCTCGGACCCCGATGCGGATGTGGGCCCCGGGGCGGACCCGGCTCCGGAAGCCGGTGTCTCCGTGGCCGTCGACACTGTCTCGGCAGCCGCAGCCGCAGCCGCAGCCGTGGCCGTGGTCGTGGCCGCTATCTCGGCCTTGGCTTCGGCCGCCGTCCGCGTCGCCGGGCGCTCCACCAGGAACGCGGCCAGCGCGCCAGCCACGAACAGGGCCAGTACGGAGACGGCCGTGCCGAACCACGTCGAGCCCAGCCACTGGCCGCCGAAGTAGCCGAGGCCCACGCTGTAACCCGCCCACGCCAGGCCCGCCAGCGCGGACCAGGGAAGGAAGTCCCGCTTCCTGCGGTGGGCCGCGCCCGCGCCGAGGGAGACCACGGAGCGGCCCGCGGGTGCGAACCGGGCGATGACCACCAGCGCGCCGCCGCCCCGGCTCAGGGCCGCGCCGAGACGTTCCTGCGCGGAGGTGAGCCGCCGGGAGCGGGCGATGGCGCGGTCCAGCCGGTCGCCTCCGCGCCAGGCGAGCCGGTACGCGACGAGGTCGCCGAGCACCGAGGCGGTGGCCGCGCAGAGGATCAGTACGACGAGCGAGGGAACCTGCCCGTCGGCGCCCTCACCGGCGCCGCTGACGGTGGTGGAGCCCGCTGCCGCCGCCGTGGCGGCCGTGATGACGAGAACGCCACTGGGTAGCAGGGGCAGAAAGACGTCCAGGAGGACGGAGAGGGCGACCACCGCGTAGATCCATGGGCTGCTGGTCAGCGCGGCCACACTCTCGAGCACCGTCTACTACTCCCCGTTCGTGTCAACGCCGCGACGTCGCAGGGGAGCGGCATGGGCGGCAGGTTCAGCTGTACAGCGTACGCGTGAGGGTCATCCGGACGCCGCCCGTAGCGGGTGATGTTGTGCAGGTCACGTACACCTGGAGGCCTTGTGCCCGTTAGGCGGGGAGAACGACCGGCACGAGCGAGGAGCAGCGCATGACGGCATGGATGGTACGGACGGGACGGGGTCCGGCGCACCCGGTTTCGAGGAGGCGGGGGACGGCGGGACGTGAGAGCGGGGCGATGTCGCGGGGCCGGGGGGTCTCGCGGGGCGCGGGCGTGCTGGCGGGCACGGCAGCCCTGTTGGCGCTGGCCTGCGGCGTCGGCGTCGCCCACGGAACGGGCGGCGGCGCGGCGGACGCCTCCGGCGGCCACGGGGCTTCCCCGGCCGAGGTCTCGGCGCGGGAGCCGGGCGGCGGTGGAGAACCGAGCCGCACGGATGACGTCGGCGTCCCTGTGGGCGGCGGTTCGTGGATGCGGGCCGCAGGGGTCTTCTCCCCGCCCGGTTCCTTCCTCCCGTCCGACGCACTGACGTACGACACCGGGCTGGTGCCGGCGGGCGCGCGGATCGAGGTCACCCAGTTCGCGGGTCCGTCCGGCACCCGGGTCGGTGCCCGGCTGCGGGGGCTCGTGCCCGGCCGTCCGTACGGAATGCACGTACACACCTCCCCCTGCGGCGTCGACCCCGCCGCTGCCGGGCCCCACTACCAGCACCGCCCGGCGGCGACCGCGGACCCGGTCAACGAGGTGTGGCTGGACTTCCGGACGGACGAGGAGGGTGACGGGCGCGCGGAGGCCCTGCACGCCTGGGGTTTCCGCGCGGACGGGGCACGGTCGGTGATCATCCATGACCGGCAGGGCGGTGCGGGGGAGCGGGCGGCCTGCTTCACGGTGCCGTTCGGGCCCCACGGGCGGGAGTGACGGGGCTCCGCCCCCTCGGGCGGACGACGGCGTACGGCGGTGTCCCGCTCCCTCCGCGTCACCGGAGCGGCCGGCACCGCCGTACGTCCCGGCCGCTCCGTGTGAGGAGGCTGCGGGGCAACGCCGAGGCAACAGGGTCGGCCCGAGCGACAGGGCCGGGGGAGAAGGAGGGGGCGCGCGAGACGCCAGGTCAGACCGAGGCGGCCGAGGTCCTGTCGCGCCTGGGCGTGTCCTCGGCGACGACCGCCGTGTTCCGCGAACCGAAGAAGCGGTCCAGAGCGACGCTGCCCGGTCCGGTGAAGACCAGGAGCAGGAACGCCCAGCAGAACATCGCCGCGCCCTCGCCCCCGTTCTGGAGCGGCAGGAACGCCTCGGGCTGGTGCACCTTGAAGTACGCGTAGGCCATCGACCCCGAGGCGACGAAGGCCGCAGCGCGGGTGCCCAGGCCCAGGGCGACCAGGGACCCGCAGACCAGTTGGATCAGCGCGGCGTACCAGCCGGGCCAGGCGCCGGTCTCCGCCTGGTTGCCGCCGAGTACTCCGAAGAGCGTGGCGGCGCCGTGGAAGGCGAAGAGCAGGCCGACGACGAAGCGGAAGAGGCTGAGGACGTAGGGCTGGGCCTGGTGCAAGCGGATGAACATGGGGGGTGGGCTCCTTCGGTCGTGGTGGGGACGTAAACCGATTGAGCGCCAAAGGTTAGGGAGACCTCATCAATACTTGCAACTTCAACATTCTGTCGAGTGGCTGAAAATCGCTCCCTCTTCAGGGGTGAGTGAACGCTCAAGAACCGCTTCGAGCTGGTCTCCCTGCTTGCTCGCCTTGGCCTGGACCAATGTCAGCGCAGACTTCCGGCCATGCAATGTGAGCGTCATGAGTTGGTTGCCGAACCAGGGGCCGCCCGCCTTGTTCCAGCTGACCGGCGACGCACCCGTACGGCCGTGGCGGGACAGGAGTCGGCCGATCCGCCGGCCCGCCCGGCTCCAGCCGAAACGGAAACCCGCTCGGATCGACCGGGGGATCGAGTTGTGCACGGGTGAGCAGGTCAGCTGAAGGACACGGGCGATCGGGGCGCTCCCGGAGCCGGGACCGGAATCGGTCCGGGGGTGGGAACCGGGCCCGGGATCGGACTTCGGCCACCGCGGCTCGGCGAGGTAGGCATGGTGCACATCACCCGAGAGGACACATACCGTCGCCGGGGCGTCCGGGCCACTCCCCGCTTCTCGCAACAGCTCCGTGAACCGGTCGAACGATTCCGGGAAGGCGGCCCAATGCTCCAGGTCGGAAGCGCGGCGCAGCTTCTCCCCGAAGCGTGCCCAGCGTGGCCCGCGTACGCCCGCGCACAGGGCTGCGTTCCAGCGCTCCGCGTCATGGACGAGCGGGGGCAGCAGCCACGGCAGGGAGCTGCCGACGAGGAGATGATCGTAGGAAGAGGGGTCGTCCAGGACCGCGTTCCGCAGCCAGTCGGCCTCCGCGGCGTCGAGCATCGCCCGCTCCTTCTCGGCCAGGACGCGGGCCGCGCGGGTGTCGACCATCACCAGCCGTACTCGGCCGAAAACACGCCGGTAGCTCCACCGGGTGCGGGCGGGGTCCGCGTCGGTCTCGGCGGCGAAGCGGCGCAGCGTCTCGGTGCCGTCGGGCGATGCTCTGATCGCCGCGTACACGGGGTCGGCGGCTAGTTCGACGGGGGAGAGATTGCCCAGGTGCTGGTGGACCCAGTACGACATCAGCCCGCTGACGATCCGTTCGTGCCACCAGGGTGTGGCGCGCATGTCCCGCTGCCAGGCGGCGCTGGTGTTCCAGTCGTCGATGACGTCGTGATCGTCGAAGATCATGCAGCTGGGGACCGTGGAGAGCAGCCAGCGGACCTCCGGATCGCGCCACGATTCGTCGTAGAGGTAGGTGTACTCCTCGTAGTCCGCGATCTCCGCGCCCGGCGGCTCGCCCAGGTCCCGGCGGGCGGCGAGTCTGCGCCGGGTCGCCCCGGAGGTCTCGTCCGCGTACACCTGGTCGCCGAGGAGCAGCAGGACGTCGGGCCGTGCGGCCGCCGGATCCGCGGCGAGGTGAGCGGCCAGGGTCACCAGGGCGTCGGGGCCCGCGGGGTCGTGCCCACCGCCGGGAGCTGCCGCCCACCGGCACGAGCCGAACGAGATCCGCATTCCGGGCGGCTCCGTCCCGGCGCCGCCCGGCTCCGATCCGGCGTTCCCCGCCGCGCCTGTCGGCCCCGCCGCCGCGGGCGGCGTGGTGATGGTGCTCGGCGGGAGGCGGGTGTCGTCGGGCGGCCAGACGCGCCGGGACCCGATCAGCACCTCGTAGGCCGTGGTGGAACCGGGGGTCAGCCCCTCCACGACGACCAGGGCGTAGTGGTGCCCGGCCACCGAGAAGGTGGGCGACGCCCCCGAGGCGCCGTCCGCGCACCGGACTGCCACGGTGCACGGACGGCTCGCCTCGACCCAGACGGTCGCGGTGGCCCCCGACTCCCAGTCGACGTACCGCAGCAGTGGTCCCAGGCGCAGCCCGGCCATGTGATGTCTCCTCGCGACGCCGTCACGGATGGGGTCCGTAACGTACAGAAAGCGGGAGGAGGGTGCACGGGTTCCGGCGGTCGGGCCCGTGCGGCGGGTCGGGGAGTCAGCGGCCGTGTGCGGTGGTCAGCGGCCGTGCGCGGTGGTCAGCAGCCGTTCAGGGCGGACTGCAGGGCGCTCTTCTCGGCGGAGTCCACGGTCAGGTTGTACTGCTTCTTGACGTGGACCCAGGCGCGGACGTAGGTGCACTTGTACGAGGAGCGCGGCGGCATCCACTCGGCCGGGTCCTTGTCGCCCTTGGACTGGTTAACGTTGTCGGTGACCGCGATGAGCTGGGGGCGCGTCAGGTCGTTGGCGAACGACTGGCGCTGCGCGGTGGTCCAGCCGCTCGCGCCGGAGCGCCAGGCCTCGGCGAGCGGGATCATGTGGTCGATGTCCACGTCGGACGCGGCGCTCCAGGTGGCGCCGTCGTAGGGCGAGTACCAACTACCGCTGACCGCGGCGCAGGAGGAGTCCTGCTGGACGTTCGTGCCGTCACGCTTGAGCACGACCTCGCGGGTGTTGCAGGCTCCCGACTGGGTGATCCAGTGCGGGAACTTGTCGCGGCTGTAGCCGCTGGACGAGCCCTCCGCGCCGACGGTGAGCTGGCCGAGGTAGGTGCGTGCGGTCGCCGCGCTGACCGGGGTGGGCATGGCGGCCTGCGCGCTCGGGGCGGTGAACAGGGCGGACGTGGCGGCGAGCGCGGCGGTTGCGGCGACGACGGAAAGGCGACGCGCGTAGACACCGGACATGCGAACTCCCTTGTTGTGGGGGGTGCTTGGGCGGGCGTGAGGGGCCCGGCCATCGTGGCGACGCCAGGTTTCCGTGGGGTGGGCGTCAGGTAACAGAGTGGCGACATGTGCACGTCACATCAAGGGGTGTGCAAGGGGAGTGACGGATCGCGGGAGCGCGCGGAGCCGTCACGGACGGTTTGTCCGGGGGGTGTTGGGTATCCGCCGAGGGCTCGGGGGCGCTCGCGTTCCCGGGCGCGCCCCCCCCGGGGCGGCCCCGGAAGCGGCCCTATCGTTGCCGCGTGCTGCTTCCGGTCTCCCCCACCCTCGGCGTCGTGCTCGCCGTCCTGCTGGCCCTCGCCGCCGCCGTCGCCGCGTGGGCCTCGCTGGGCCGGTCGCGCGAGATCCTCGTCGCCGGGGTGCGGGCGGCCGTCCAACTCGCCGCCGTGTCCCTGCTCATCGGCTGGGTGGTCCGCTCCCTGGCACCGCTTCTCGGGTTCGTGGCGCTGATGTTCGCCGTGGCCGTGTGGACCGCGGGTCGCCGGATCACCGGCAACCGCACCTGGCGGTGGGCGGCCGTGCCGATCGGGGCGGGCGTGCTGCCCGTGGTGGGGGCGCTGCTGCTGACGGGGCTCGTGCCGGTCCGGGGTCTGGCGCTCATCCCGGTGGCGGGCATCCTCATCGGCGGGGCGCTCACCGCGACGGTGCTCGGCGGGCGGCGCGCGCTGGACGAACTCGCCGTCCGGCGCGGGGAGGTGGAGGCGGGCATGGCCCTCGGGCTGCTCGACCGGGACGCCAGGCTGGAGATCGTGCGGCCCGCGGCGTCGGACGCGTTGCTGCCCGGGCTCGACCAGACCCGGACGGTCGGGCTCGTCACCTTGCCGGGGGCGTTCGTGGGCATGCTGCTGGGCGGCGCCTCACCCGTGGAGGCGGGCGCCGTGCAGCTGTTCGTCCTGGTGGCGCTGATGGCGGTCCAGGTGGTTGCCGTCGCGGCGGTCCTGGAGCTGGTCGCGCGTGGGCTGTTGCACCGGGAGTGAGCCCCGCTCCGGAGCGAGGGGGCGGGCCGGGGGTGTGGCTCAGGCCTCGTCGATGTGCAGGCGGATCGAGCCGTCCTCGGCCGCCTCCACGCGCACCTGCGTCAGGTCCTCGACATGGGCATCCGGCGCGAGGGCCGCGGCGCGCGGGCCCACGCCCACGACGCGCATACCCGCCGCCCGGCCGGCCGCGATGCCCGCCTCGGAGTCCTCGAACACGATGCAGTCCGCCGCGTCGAAGCCCAGCTCCGCCGCGCCCTTGAGGAAGCCCTCGGGGTCCGGCTTGCTGGCCCCGACCTGCTCGGCGGTGACGCGGACGGCGGGCATCGGCAGCGCGGCGGCACCCATCCGGGCCGTCGCGAGCGGGGTGTCGGCGGAGGTCACCAGTGCGTGCGGCAGTCCGGCGATCGCGGCCATGAACGCGGCCGCCCCGCCGATCGGCACGACGCCCTCGACGTCGGCGGTCTCCTCGGCCAGCATCACGCGGTTGTCCGCGTAGTTCTCCTCCACCGGGCGGTCCGGGAGCAGGACGGCCATCGTGGCGTACCCCTGACGGCCGTGGACCACCTTCAGCGCGGCCTCGGGGTCCAGCCCGTGCTCGATCGCCCAGCGCCGCCAGCAGCGCTCCACCACCGCGTCGGAGTTCACGAGGGTGCCGTCCATGTCCAGCAGGAGGGCTCGTGCGGTGAGGACGGTGGGAGGCATCGGCTGCTCCAGAACGCGGGGAGGTGTGCGAACAGCCCGGGTGCGCGTGCCGCGGGGCGTGACGTACGCGGGCTGGGAAGGGAGGCGGTACACGGTGTGCGGTACCACGTGCGGTGACCAGAGCAACCCCCGCCCGCCGGTCAGGGAGTGCGGGCGGGAGCTACTTTGTTCCATCACGATACAAAAACCGGGGCCGGAACGCCAATCCCCCGGTGCGGTGGCGGTCCCGCTGCGCTCAGCGCCCTCAGCGGGCTCGGTGACGCCCGCCGCCGTTGGTCTCCGTCTCCAGCGCGCGCCGGGTGTTCGGCCCGTACACGCCCGCCGGATCGCCCTGGATCGCCTTGTACGACTGGTAGACCGCCACGGCGTTCCTCACCTGGTCGTCGTAGTTCCCGTCAGGCTGCCCCGAGTAGAGCCACACCTCCGCGAGCCGGACCTGCAGCTCGGCGACCTCCGGGCCCCGGTCGCCCGGGCGCAGCGAGGAGCCGGCCAGCCCTGGGGGCGGATCGGCTGCGGGCGGTGCGGCCGTCGGAGCGCCGCCGCCCGGGCTGGTCGACGCGCTCGCCGTCGGCGACGCGGACGGGGACGCGGTGGCGGTCGGCTCGGGCTCCCGGCTCCTCGTCGGCGAGGCGGACGCGGACGGTGTCGCGGACGGGGTGGCCGAGGGGGACCGGGTACGGGACGACGTGGCCGACGCGGAGGGGGACGGGGCCACCGAAGCGGCCGGCTCGTCCTCGGTGTCCGGGACGCTCGTGGTGGCCTCAGGCAGTGCCTCGTCCCTGCTGTCGTCGCCGCCGAACAGCCCGCCGGCGAAGGCCGCCGTGCCGACCACCGCGGCCACGGCCGCCCCCACGGCGAGCACCCCGAGGGGGCGTTTGCGGCGCGGTCGTACGGGGTCGGTTGCGAAGACGGGGGGTGCGCCCGCGATCCGCCTCCGGCTGCCGTCCGGTGCGGTGCCACTGCCGTCCGGCACGGAGCCCGTGCCCACGCCCACGCCCATGCCGCCGTCCGGGCCGTCGCCGCCCAGGAACAGCGGCATGGTGCTCGCCGCCGCCCCCGGATCGATCGCGGCCCTCGCGTTCCCCTCGGCGTCGGGCGCCGACGGGCCGGACTCGGCGGCCGCGCCCTCCCACGTACGGGAAGCCGCGTCGTCCCGCATCCCGGAGTGCCGCGCGCCGTCCCACTTACCGGTGGCCATGCCCTCCCGCGTACCGGTGGCCGCGCCCTCCCGCGTACCGGGCCCGGAACGAGGCCCCCCGGCCTCGCCTCCGCCCGCCCCGGCGAGGTCCGTCAGCGTCACGTACGGCCGGATGCGCAGCGGGTCGAAGTCCTCGGCCGCGGCGATCTCCGCCGTACGGGCGGCGCGCTGTTCGTCCTCCGTGAGCCGCCGCGACGGCGCGCCGACGCCGCACCGGCACGGCACCCGGTGCTCCGTGCCGGGCTGCCCGGCCGTCTGTCTCCCGCACTCCGGGCATGCGTGTCCGGTCATGGTGGGTCCCCTCCCCTTGAGCTGCCTGCGATTATGCAGCCCGCTCCGGGGAAGCCCAACGGCCCGCTGGGGCCCGGCCCGCCCCCGACAGGCCATAACGGGGCGAAACGTCCAGGATGGGGGTGTAGCGGATCAGCGGATCAGTGGACGCAGCGGATCGAGGAGACGCCCATGGCCCAGCAGCTGAGCCCGTCACCCCTGGCGCCCGGTGAGGGACAGTCCCACCGGAGCGTTCTGGTGGCGATCGGTGCGCTGCTCCTCGGCATGCTGCTCGCGGCACTCGATCAGACCATCGTCTCCACGGCGCTCCCCACGATCGTCAGTGAGCTCGGCGGCCTCGACCACCTGTCCTGGGTGGTGACCGCCTACCTGCTGGCGGCCACCGCGGCGACCCCGCTGTGGGGCAAGCTCGGCGACCAGTACGGCCGCAAGAAGCTCTTCCAGACCGCGATCGTGATCTTCCTGATCGGCTCCGCCCTCTGCGGGGTCGCCCAGAACATGCCCCAGCTGATCGGCTTCCGGGCCCTCCAGGGACTCGGCGGCGGCGGGCTCATGGTGCTGTCGATGGCCATCGTCGGCGACCTCGTCACACCGCGCGAACGCGGCAAGTACCAAGGGCTCTTCGGCGCGGTCTTCGGCGTGACGAGTGTCCTCGGGCCACTCCTCGGCGGCTTCTTCACCGAACACCTCAGCTGGCGCTGGGTCTTCTACATCAACCTGCCGATCGGCGTCGTCGCGCTGGTCGTCATCGCGGCCGTCCTGCACATCCCGGTCCGCCGCGAGAAGCACACCATCGACTACCTCGGCACCTTCCTCATCGCGGCCGTCGCCACCGCCCTGGTGCTCGTCGCCTCCCTCGGCGGTACGACCTGGGCCTGGAGCTCCCCGCGGATCATCGGGCTCGCGGTGCTCGCCGTCGTGCTGCTGGTGGCCTTCATCGCCGTCGAGCGGCGCGCGGCCGAACCCGTACTGCCGCTGAAACTCTTCCGGATCAGGACCTTCGCCCTCGTCGCCGTGATCAGCTTCGTCATCGGCTTCGCCATGTTCGGTGCCATGACCTACCTGCCGACCTTCCTCCAGGTGGTCCACGACATCACCCCGACGATGTCCGGTGTGCACATGCTGCCGATGGTGTTCGGCCTGCTGATCACCTCGACCGGCTCCGGCCAGATCGTCAGCCGCACCGGCCGCTGGAAGGTCTTCCCGGTTCTGGGCACCGCCATCACCGCCGTCGGGCTGCTGCTGCTCCACCAGCTCGACGAGAACAGCTCCACCTGGCTGATGAGCGCCTTCTTCTTCGTCTTCGGCGCCGGTCTCGGCCTGGTGATGCAGGTCCTCGTCCTGGTCGCCCAGAACTCCGTCTCCTACCAGGACCTCGGTGTCGCCACCTCCGGCGTGACGTTCTTCCGGTCCATCGGCTCCGCGTTCGGCGTGGCCATCTTCGGGACCATCTTCGCCAACCGGCTGACCGGGCAGCTCACGGACGCGCTCACCGGGCAGCCGCTGCCGCCGGGTGTCGACGCGGGGCGGCTGGCCGCCGATCCCCGGGCCATCGGGCAGCTCCCGGCCGATCTGCGGCCGTCCGTCCTCGGCGCGTACTCGACCTCCATCACCGACGTCTTCCTGTACGCGGTCCCGGTGGTCCTCCTGGCCTTCGTCCTCGCCTGGTTCCTCCGTGAGGACAGGCTCCGGGGCTCGGTGACCGCCCCCGACACCAGTCAGACGCTCGCCTCCAACCCCGTCGAGCGCTCCTCGTACGACGAGTGCGCCCGCGCCCTGTCGGTGCTCGCGACCCGGGAGGGCCGCCGTGAGATCTACGAGAGGATCACCGCGCGGGCGGGGTACGACCTGCTGCCCGCCGCCAGCTGGCTGCTCCTGCGGATCAAGCGGCACGGCACCGTCGAACCCGCCCGGCTCGCCGAGACGGCACCCGTACCGCTGCACGTGATCACCGATGCGGCCCGGCAGGTCGAGGAACGCGGACTGGCCCGGCGGGAGGGCCTGCAAATGATCCTCACCGACACCGGGGCCGAGGCGGTCGTCCGGCTCTCGCAGGCCCGCGAGGACTCCCTCGCCGAACTCCTCGGCGACTGGTGGGGCCCCGAGCGCCCCACCGACCTGGTCAAAATCGTCAGCGAACTGACCGCCGAGGTCAGCGGCTCGACCAGGGAGCGCCCCCACGCGCCGCAGCCGCCCCGTGACCACGAGGCCCACCTGCGCCAGGACGAGCGCGAGGGCCACGAACGGCGCTTCGACGAGCGCGAGGGCCACGACCGGCGATCCGGCGACCTGTAGCGATCACGGCCGTGTCCCCCGCCCACCCGAGCACCGGAACCCGGGCCGGGGCGCCGCTCGACAGGCCGGACGCCGGCGTCACAGCTCCTTGGCGAACCAGTGCTCCGCGTACTGATTGCGGCGGTGGAACGCCGGCACTTCCCGGTATCCGTGCTTCGTGTACAGCCCGCGTGCCTCGACCAGGTCGTTGCGGGTGTCCAGCCGCAGCAGCCGTACGCCGTACGCCCTCGCCGCCTCCTCCACCGAGGCCAGCAGCAGCCCGCCACCGCCCGTGCCCCGGAACGCCGGGCGCACGTATACCCGCGTCAGCTCCGCCGTGCCCGGACCGGCGGATTCCGTCAGCACCAGCCCGGCGCAGCTCGCCGCCCTGCTCCCGTACCGGCCGACGACGAACTGCCCGGTCGGCGGTGCGAGCAGCTCGGCTCCGTCGCCGTCGAGCCCGTCGTCGATCTCCGCGGCGGTCGCGGGCCGCTGCCAGTAGCGGCTCGCGACCTCGTCGTAGTAGTCACGGCGCAGGGCGCTCGCGTCGGGGGAGTCGAATCGTTCGACGGTCACGGTCCAGGTCATGTGGGGCATTCTTGCTGCCGCACGGCTGAGCGACGACGCGATTTACCTGTAGGGGGCAGCAGTGACCGGTGTGTCCGAGACCGAAACCGAAACCGCGACCGAAGCCGAAACCGAAACCGCGACCGCGACCGCGACCGCGACCAGGGTCACGACCACGACCACGGCCACGACCGGAGCCGTCCAGCGTCTCGCCGAGCGATGGATACGGGACGGCATGGCGGCAGGAGACGGCCGGGGCGGTACGGGAACAGGGACGGGCACCAGCTTCGTGTGCTCTCCCGCCGGGCTCTGGCTCGCCCTGGCCGCCGTGGCCGCCGGTGCGCGCGGCACGACCGCGGACGAACTGCGGGCCCTCCTCGGCACGGCGGACCGGGAGGCCGCGCCGGCCGTCACGGCGGTCGCCCGCGAGCTGGCCCGGACCGGGGCGCTGGGCGTGGCCACCCGGGTCTGGAGCCGGGCGCCCGTCCTTCCCGCGTACCGGGAGGTGCTGCCGGACGTCCGCCTCGACGCGATGGACCCGGCGGCCGTCGACGCCTGGGTCCGCGAGGCCACCGGAGGGCTGATCGAACGGCTGCCGCTGGAGATCACCGACGCGACCCTGCTCGCCCTGGTCAACGTCCTGGCGCTGAAGGCCCGCTGGGAGAAGCCGTTCGAGGCCCGGCGGACCCGGAACCTGCTGTTCACCGACGCGGCCGGGAAGATCGGCCCGGTGCCGACCATGATCAAGGACGTGCCGCGGGCCGACGCGTGGACGGTCGGCGGGGCGCACGTCGTAGAGCTGCGCTGTGCGACGGAACCGGGCGGTGGCCCCGGGGCGCGGGTCCGCCTCGTCCTGGGGGAGCCGGGGGCCGGGGCCGGGCGGGTGCTGCGCGTGGGCTGGGCACCCCGGGCCGAGGGCGTCCCGCTGGACACCGACCGGGTGACCATCGGGCTGCCCCGGCTCGCCCTGCGGACGCGGGTGCCCGTCACCGGGCAACTCGCCTCCCTCGGTATCCGGCTGGCCCTGACGGACGCCGCGGACTTCTCGGGCCTCTCGCCCGAACGCCTCGCCATCTCCGACGTGGTCCAGGAAGCCGTGCTGAAAGTCGCCGAGGACGGGGTGGAGGCCACGGCCGTGACGGTGGTCGCGATGCGGCCGGGCGCCGCTCCCGGGCCCCAGCGGGTGCGCCACATCGCCTTCGACCGCCCCTTCGGCGTCGTCGTGCTGGCCGGGACCGAGGACACCCCGCTGTTCACCGCCTGGCAGGCACAGGCCCCGGCCGGCCCGAACGCCTGAGGCCTGTCAGCGGCCCCCGTCATCCCTGCGGACGACTTCTTCCGGACCGAAGCAGGATGACAGTCAGGCAAAGAGGGGGTTGATTGTGTCTACCTCGTAGGGCAATGCGAGGCTTCATCCGGCATGGCCCCACTCGAAGGGGAGATGCATGGAACGGTGGGAGGGTCGGCGCAGCGTGGTGAATGCGGATCACAGTGTGCGCGGTGACGCGGCGACGGACACGGGAGGGGGGACCGGGCTGATCCGGGCCCTGCTCTGGCTGGTCGTGGCCGCGCTGGCGGTACGGCAGGTGGCGGTGGTGCTCCGGCAGCCACCGGGGGAACGACTCCTCGATCTGGAGACCTGGATCGGGGAGAACGGCGTCCTGCACGTGACGGGCTCGCTGTACGACAGCGGCCGGTTCACCGGCACGCCCTTCGCCGGGCTGGTCCTGAAACCTCTCACCGCGTCGGCCCAGGAGGCCCTGGGCGTGGCGTGGACGTTCGGGTCCCTGCTGCTCGTCGTCGCCCTCGGCATCGTCGCGGCCCGGGCCCTGCCCTCACCGGTGGGGCGCCGGACGGCCCTGCTCGCGGCCCCCGTCGCGATCAGCCTGCTCATGCTGTCCCTGCCCGTCCGCAACACCCTGCACCTGGGCCAGACCAGCATCCTGCCGGTCCTCCTGGTGCTCCTGGCCTGGTTCGTCGTCCGGGAGCACCGAGCGGCGGGCGTCCTCGTCGGTCTCGCCGCCGCCTTCCAGCCGGTGCTGCTGCTCTTCGCCGCCCTGCTCTGGCTGACCGGCAGACGGCAAGCTTCGCTGAGCGCGGGCGTGACCTTCGCCCTCGCCACGGCCGCCGCCTGGGCCGCGTCGCCGCAGGACTCATGGACGTACTGGGTGCACCACCTCGCGGGCGCCGGACTGGGGGAGCGACCGGACAGCCTCGCCAACCAGTCCCTGCACGGGGCGCTGCTCAGGCTCGGTCTCGAAGGCCCCGTGGAGATCGCCCTGTTCCTCGTGCTCTCCGCCGCCGTCGTGGTCGTCGGAGTGCGGCGCGCGGTGCGGTACGCGCAGGACGGGCAGCTGCTCCTCGCGGTGGCCGTGACCGGTTGCGTCGTGGTCGCCGTCTCGCCGACCGCCTGGCAGCACCAACTGCTCTGGGTGCTCCTCGCGGTCGTCGGAAAGGTCGGCAAGCGGGCCTCCGACCGGCTGGTCTGGCCGTCCGTGGTGCTGCTGGCCGTCACCCTGCCGGGCACGATGCTGCTGCCGAACATCGAGGCGCTCTTCCCGGTCCGCGACAACGTGCTGCTCCTCGTGGCGCTCGGCGCGGCCTGCCTCGCCCCGTTCGTGCCCCGCACCTCGCCGTACTGGCAGCACCCGGTCCCCACCGACTACGCGAAACCGGTCGCCGCGCGCTGGAGACGCGTGCCGCTCCTGCCGTTCTGGCGCCGGGTCCTCACCCGCCCCAACCTGCTGCTGGAACTCCTGCTCATCCGGGTCGTCTACGACGCCTACGCCCAGGTCCGCCTCGCCGCCAGGGCGGGCCGTCCGCTCGCCGAGGAGCACGGCCGGCAGATCCACGCCATCGAGCAGTGGCTGCGCATCGACATCGAGCACTGGGTCAACCACACGGTCGTGCAGATCACCTGGCTGCGTGAGTTCTTCGACTACTACTACTCCACGTTCCACTTCATCGTCCCGCTGACGATCCTCGGTGTGCTGTACGCGCGCCGCCCCGCCGACTACCGCTGGGTCCGCTCGTCCATCGGTTTCGCCACGCTGCTCGCGCTCGTCGGCTTCTGGCTCTACCCCCTGGCCCCGCCCCGGCTCATGCCCGGCCTCGGCTTCATCGACACCGTCCACGGGGTGCAGGACTTCGCGAAGCCCGACTACGGGACGCTGACCACCGTCACCAACCAGTACGCGGCGATGCCGTCGCTGCACTTCGGCTGGTCGCTGTGGTGCGGGGTGGTCATCGTGATGCTGGCCCCGAAGCTGTGGATGAAGGCGCTCGGCCTGCTGCACCCGCTCTTCACGATCGCCGCGATCGTGGCCACCGCCAACCACTGGGTGCTCGACGCGGCCGGCGGCGCACTCGTCGTGGCGTCGGGCTTCGGGCTGACGTATCTGCTGTCGGGGCCGCGGCAGCTCGTGACCGGGCAGGAGCAGGTGACCGGGACGACGACGGAACCGGCGGAGCCACCGGCGGCCGAGGCCTCCAAGACCTCCACAATTTCCGAAACCTCCAAGGCCACTGATTCCACGGAATCCACGGAATCCACGGAATCCACGGAATCCACGGAATCCACGGAATCCACGGAATCCACGGAATCCACGGAATCCACGGAATCCGCGGAATCCGCGGAATCCGCCGGACCCGCCCTCGTGCCCGAGCGCGAACCCGCCGAAAGAGTGGGCGGCAAGTAGCGGCAGGCCGAAGGAGCCGCAAGCTGAAGGGGTGCCGGGACAGCTGGAACGCGTCCCGGCACCCCTTCGACATGGATCGCCGCGTTCCTCCATGGTCCGCCCGCCCGGTGCCGCCCGCCACCCGGACAGCGCCGTGCGGCCGGTGTCAGGTGGCCGCGGCCGTCGTCACCTGGAGCTGTTTGATCCCGTTGAGCCAGGCCGAACGCAGCCGCCGCGGGTCCTCCAGGAGCCGCAGGTCGGGCAGTACGTCGGCGACGGCGTTGAAGATCAGGTCGATCTCCATCACGGCCAGCGACTTGCCCAGGCAGAAGTGCGGGCCGCCGCCCCCGAACCCGAGGTGCGGGTTGGGGTCGCGGGTGATGTCGAAGGCCTCCGGTCCGTCGAACACCTCGGGGTCGTTGTTGGCCGAGGAGTAGAACAGTCCCACCCGCTCGCCCTTCCTGATCCGCTGACCGCCCAGCTCCAGGTCCTGAGTGGCGGTCCGCTGGAAGGAGACGACCGGGGTCGCCCAGCGCACGATCTCCTCGGCCGTGGTCTTCGGGCGCTCCCGCTTGTAGAGCTCCCACTGTTCGGGGTGGGTGAGGAAGGCGTGCATGCCGTGACTGATCGCGTTGCGGGTCGTCTCGTTCCCGGCCACCGCGAGCAGGATCACGAAGAACCCGAACTCGTCCGAGGACAGGTTCCCCTGGCCCTCGGCCGCGACGAGCTGGCTCACGATGTCCTGGGCCGGGCACTCCTTGCGGGCCGCCGCCAGGTTCATCGAGTACGCCACGATCTCCATCGCCGCCTCGGCGCCGACCTCCTCGGTGATCGCGTACTCCGGATCGTCGTACGCGGCCATCTTGTTGGACCAGTCGAAGATCTTCGAACGGTCCTCCTGCGGTACGCCGATGAGCTCGGCGATGGCCTGGAGCGGGAGCTCCACCGCGATGTTCGTCACGAAGTCGAAGGAGCCGTCGGCATCGGCGGACGCCAGGGCCGTCTCGACGATGGAGCGGGCCCTGGAGCGCAGGGCCGCCTCCAGGGAGCGCACCGCGCGCGGGGTGAAGCCGCGCTGGACGATCTGGCGGACCCGGGTGTGCTCCGGCGGGTCCATGTTCAGCATGATCAGCTTCTGGACGTCGATCTGGTCGCGGCTGATCGTCTCGTTGAAGCGGATGACGGCGGTGTTGGTGTTCGAGGAGAACAACTCGGGGTGCGTGGAGACGTACTTGACGTCCGCGTGGCGGGTGACGGCCCAGTAGCCCTCGTCGCCGAACCCGGAGACGTTGCGGGGCTGGGTGCACCACCAGACCGGCGCGGTCTCCCGCATCATCGCGAACTCCGGGTGGGGCACGCGGCCTTGGAGGAGGTCGGGGTCGGTGAAGTCGAACCCGTCGGGCAGATGGGGGCAGCGCATGGGCACCTCTCCACTCCAGACCAGCCGGCGAACCGTCCGGCGGCCGCGACTGTCTGACGCTCCATCAGAAGTTGACCGCAAGGTAGTAACGAGTTCTACAAGTGGCAAGAGTCGCGGCCGGATCCCTTGCTCCCGGGGGGCGATGCCCGTCCGTCGAGCCGCCGGAGGGGCGCGTGCGCGGTGCGTGCGCGCCCCTTGCGCAGCGGGGTCGCCGTCACGAGACTGCTAGCAGAACTAGAACGCGTACTAGTTCCTTCCGCGGGCGCCGGGACGCCCCCTGCGGAAGCGCGAGGAGAGGACGAGCTCATGGCCGCGGAACCCGTCATCGTCGAAGCCGTACGCACTCCCATCGGCAGGCGCGGAGGCGCACTCGCCAATCTGCACCCCGCCTATCTGCTGGGCGAGACCTACCGAGAACTTCTCGGGCGCACCGGCATCCAGGCCGACTGCGTCGAACAGATCGTCGGCGGCACCGTCACCCACGCCGGCGAGCAGTCCATGAACCCGGCCCGCAACGCCTGGCTGACCGTGGGGCTGCCGTACGAGACCGCCGCCACCACCGTCGACTGCCAGTGCGGCTCCTCGCAGCAGGCCTCCCACATGGTCGCCAACATGGTGGCCGCCGGGGTCATCGACGTGGGCATCAGCTGCGGCGTCGAGGCGATGTCCCGGGTGCCGCTGGGCAGCGGCTCCAAGCACGGCCCGGGAAAGCCCTGGCCCGACGAGTGGAACGTCGACCTGCCCAACCAGTTCGAGGCGGCCGAGCGCATCGCCCGAAAGCGCGGCCTGACCCGGGAGCGGGTCGACGCGCTCGGGCTGCTCTCCCAGCAGCGGGCGGCCGCCGCCTGGGCGGAGGAGCGCTTCAAGCGCGAGACGTACGCCGTCCAGGTCCCGACCACCGAGGAGGAGCAGGCGGCCGGCCAGGGCATGTGGCGGCTCGTCGACCGGGACGAGGGGCTGCGCGACACCTCGATGGAGGCGCTCGCGGGGCTCAAGGCCGTCATGCCGAGCGCCATCCACACCGCCGGGAACTCCTCGCAGATATCGGACGGGGCCTGCGCGATCATGTGGTCCTCCAAGCGCATGGCCCGGGCCCTGAAGCTCAGGCCCCGGGCCCGGATCGTGGCCCAGGCCCTCGTCGGCTCCGACCCGCACTTCCACCTGGACGGCCCGATCGACGCGACCCGGGCGGTGCTCGGCAAGGCGGGCATGACGCTGCGGGACATCGACCTCGTCGAGATCAACGAGGCGTTCGCGTCGGTGGTGCTGAGCTGGGCGCAGGAGTTCGAGGCGGACCTCGACGGCCTGGAGAAGGTCAACGTCAACGGCGGCGCGATCGCGCTGGGCCACCCGGTCGGAGCGACGGGCGCCCGGCTGATCACCACGGCCCTGCACGAGCTGGAACGCCGCGACAAGGAGTTCGCGCTCATCACGATGTGCGCGGGAGGGGCCCTGGCGACGGGCACGATCATCCAACGGCTGTGACCCCGTGACGGCACTTCACGGTGAGCCCGGGGCCGTCCCCTCGGACTGCTTCCCCGGCTGCTTCCGGGGCTGCCTCTCGGGCTCCTCCGGCTCCCCGAACACGGCCCCCGCGTCGAACGCGGCGCGGCGGGTGGCCCGGCGCAGCGCCCTGAGCAGCGTCGGGCCGAGCGCGACCGTCAGTACCACGGTCAGCGTCGCCCGCCCCAGGTCCCAGCCCAGCGAGGTCGTGACGTAGTACGCGAGGAAGCGCACCAGGTTCTCGTGCAGCGGGTCGTCCCCGTCGAACGAGATCCCCGAACTGATCCCCGTGATGAGCGGCCAGCCCTGGAGGTTCATCACCACGCCGTACGCGAACGCCGCAACGCAGCCGTACACCGCGAGCATCGCCAGCTCCGCCCGCCCGCGCAGCCGGTCGGGCCCCGGCAGCAGGCCCGCGCCCATCGTGAACCAGCCCATCGACAGCATCTGGAACGGCATCCACGGCCCGACCCCGCCCGTCAGAAGCGCCGAGGCGAACATGGTCACCGAACCGAGGACGAAACCGAACCCCGGACCCAGCACCCGCCCGCTCAGCACCATCAGGAAGAACATCGGCTCCAGGCCCGCCGTCCCGGCGCCGAGCGGGCGCAGCGCCGCCCCGACCGCCGCCAGCACCCCGAGCATCGCGACGGCCTTCGCGTCCATGCCGGACTCGGAGATCGTCGCCACCACCACCGCGACGAGCAGCGGCAGCAGCGCCGCGAACAGCCACGGCGCGTCCTGCGCGTGCGCGAGCCCGGACCCGGTGTCCGCCAGCAACGGCCACCCGAAGGCGACGACGCCGACGGCGCTGGTGAGCAGCAGCACGGCGACCGACTTCGCCCCGAGCCGCACCGGCCGGGCCGCCCGCTCCCGGACGACGGCCTCCTTCCCGCTCATACGCCCGCCTCCAGCGCGCCGCGCACCTGGGACACGGTCAGCCACTCCTGCGGGGCCAGGATCTTCGCCGTCTGCGGGGCGAACGCGGGGGAGGAGACCACCACCTGTCCGGTCGGGCCGTCCGCGACGACCTCCCCCTCGGCGAGGATCACCACCCGGTGCGCCAGCTCCGCCGCCAGCTCCACGTCGTGGGTCGCCAGGACGATCGCGTGCCCCTCGGCCGCCAGGCCGCGCAGCACCCCGACGAGCCGGGCCTTCGCCGCGTAGTCCAGTCCGCGCGTCGGCTCGTCCAGCAGCAACAGCGGCGGCCGGCCCGTCAGCACCAGCGCCAGGGCCAGGGCGAGCCGCTGGCCCTCGGAGAGGTCCCGGGGGTGGGTGTCGTCCCCGACGCCCGGCAGCAGCTCCGACACCAGCGCCCGGCAGGAGCCCTCCGCCGCGCCCGCGTCCCGGTCGGCGGCGGCGCACTCGGCGGCCACCGTGTCCGCGTACAGCAGATCGCGCGGCTCCTGCGGTACGAGGCCGACCCGGCGCACCATCGCCCGCGGGTCCGTCCGGGCCGGGGCCAGGCCGCCGACGCGCACAGTGCCCGACGCCGGCTCGATCATGCCGACGAGCGCGCCGAGCAGCGTGGACTTGCCGGCCCCGTTGCGGCCCATCAGGGCCACCGTCTCGCCCGGGGCCACGGTGAGCGTCACCCGTCGCAGCGCCTCGACCCGGCCGCGCCGCACCCCGAGCCCGTCGACCCGGGTGACCGGATCGGCGACCGGGGCAGCCGGGGCGTCGGCCGAACGCCCCAGGAGCCGGGCCAACCGGCCGGGCCGGGGGACACGCGCCACGGGCGGGGGCGCGACGGACCGACCGGACGGCGCCCCCGGGGGCACGGGCGGCGACGCCGCCGCCAGCCGCTCCCGCAGCCCGCCCGCCCCGCGCCGGGCGTCCCGTACCGACAGGGGCAGCGGGTCCCAGCCCGCGAGCAGTCCCAGCTCGGCCACCGGCGGCCGTACCGGCGACACCTTCATGATCTCGGCGGGCGGCCCCATCACGGGGGCGGCACCCGGGGCGGGCAGCAGGACGACCTGGTCCGCGTACTGCACCACGCGCTCCAGCCGGTGCTCGGCCATCAGCACGGTCGTGCCCAGGTCGTGCACCAGCCGCTGGAGCACCGCGAGGACCTCCTCGGCCGCCGCCGGGTCCAGCGCGGAGGTCGGCTCGTCCAGCACCAGCACCCGCGGGTGCGGGGTGAGTACCGAACCGATCGCCACCCGCTGCTGCTGGCCGCCCGACAGGGTCGCGATCGGCCGGTCGCGCAGCTCGGCCAGGCCCAGCAGATCGAGCGTCTCCTCTACCCGGCGGCGCATCACGTCGGGGGCGAGCCCCAGCGACTCCATGCCGTACGCGAGCTCGTCCTCGACGGTGTCCGTGACGAAGTGGGCCAACGGGTCCTGGCCCACCGTGCCGACCAGATCGGCCAGTTCGCGGGGCTTGTGTGTACGGGTGTCGCGGCCGCCCACCGTGACCCGCCCCGAGAGCAGCCCGCCCGTGAAGTGCGGGACGAGCCCGGAGACCGTACCCAGCAGAGTCGACTTGCCGACACCGGAGGGGCCGACGAGCAGGACGAGTTCACCCTCGGGGACCGTGAGATCGACGTCGGACAGCGTGGGGTGCTCCGTGCCCTCGTACCGCACGGAGACCCGCTCGAACCTGATCACGCCTGCTCCTTGCCGATACGAGCCTGTTTCCCGGCCCCGTGCGCGGATGGCTTCCCGGCCCCGTGCGTGGACGGCTTCCCGGTCCCGTGCGCGGATGGCTTCCCGGTCCCGTGCGAGGACGGCGGCACGGGGGCCACCAGTGCGGGCAGCAGCCCGATCAGCACCGCCGCGGCGGGCCACAGCGGCAGCACCGGCGCGACCAGCGGTACGACACCCGGGCGCATCGCGTCCGGGTCCACCGCGCCCGCCCAGATCATCGCCGCCGCGACCGCCGCGCCCGATGACGCCACCAGCCACGCCCGAACGCCCCACCGGTCCGGCCGGTACCGGGTGCGCACCGAGCGCCGCCCGCCGAGCCGCAGCCCGGCCATCGCGATGACCAGACCGGCCAGCAGCAAAGGCAGCCCGTACACCGCCCCCTGCGCGGCCAGCAACCCGTACGTGCCGGCGCACACCCCGAGCAACCCGCCGAGGGTGAGGACGTTGGTGGTGTGCCGGACGGCGGCCGGGACCTGCGCCGTACGCCCGTACCCGCGCGCGTCCATCGACGCGGCCACCGCCACCGACCGCTCCAGCGCCCCCTCCAGCACCGGCAGCCCGATCTGCGCCACGGCCCGCACACCTCCGGTCGGCCGCCCCCGCAGCCGGCGCGCGGTGCGCAGCCGGACCACGTCGGCCACCATGTTCGGCGCGAACGTCATCGCGACCACGACGGCGACCCCCGCCTCGTACAGCGCACCCGGCAGCGACTTCAGCAGCCGCGCCGGGTTGGCCAGCGCGTTCGCCGCACCGACGCAGATCAGCAGCGCGGCCAGCTTCATCCCCTGGTACAGCGAGAAGACCAGTTGCTCGGCGGTGACCCGGCCGCCGATCCGCACGCCCTGCGCCCAGTCGGGCAGCGGGAGCTCGGGGAGGACGAACACCGTGTGAGAGCCGGGGATCGACGACCCGAGGAAGACGGAGAAGAGCAGCCGCATCACCACGACGACCAGCCCGAGCTTGACGAACGCGCCGTAGGAGCGGGCCCACGGCGCATCCGTCCGCCGCGCCGCCACCACATAGCCCGCCACCCCGACCAGCAGTCCGAGCAGCAGCGGGTTCGTCGTCCGGGACGCGGCGGTGGCCAGACCCAGCGCCCACAGCCACCACGCCCCGGCGGGCAGCGCGTTGCCGCGGTCCGCCTCGGGGGCGCGCAGGGTGCGGTGCGGCAGCCGGGCCGGAGCCGGGGCGGGGGAGGCGGTCACCGGCGGCGGCGGGCCTGGATCACGGCGGCGACGCCCAGCAGCAGGACGGCGGCGAGGCCGACGAGGAGCCCGACGGACGGACCGTCGGCACCCTCCGAGGTCCCGTCGCCCGAGTCGTCGGCGGGCGTCGACACGTCGCCCGTCTCCGCGGGGGCGGACGGCTTCGCGCTGCCGTCCTCGCCGGACACCTGCTCGCCGCAGCCCGCCTTCGGGTAGCCCGAGATCGCGCAGAGCATGGCGCTGCTGTCGTACCGCAGCGGCTTCGCCACCGCGGCGAGCGCCTCCGCGCTGCTGGCGTCCGGTGCGACCCGCGCGCACGCCGTGCGCGGGGCGGGCGGCTTCTCCCCGTCAGGGGCGTCCGCCGCCGTACCGGGGTCGATCACCAGCGCCACCCGCTTCTGCCCGTCCTTCGCCGGGGTGCCCGCGCAGATCGCCCCGAAGTCGGGGGCGCGGCGCGGCTGCGCGGCATCGCCCGAGTCCTCGCTCACGGCGAACCGGAAGCCCTGCACCGCACCGTCGTCCGGGCGCAGCAGCGACGGCCCCTGGGTGGCGTACTCCCAGTTCTTGCCGTTGCCCTCCCAGAAGGACCAGTAGCGGTAACCGGCGGCCTCGGCGCTGCCCGCGCCGAGGAGCACGGCCGAGGCGGCGACCAGGGCGGCCAGCAGCGCGACGAGAGGGCTCCGCGGCCGGGCGACGGCGGGGATTCGAAGCAGGGCGACGGCGGGGTTCCGCGGTCGTGCCGGGACCGGCGTACGGCTCACGGCTGCTGCTTCTTCCGGCGCATGCTCAGCACGAAGCCGATGCCCGCCCCGGCGACGAGACCGAAGCCGATCAGCCACCCCAGGCTCAGCCCGCTGTCGTCGCTGTCGGTGCCGCTGGAGGGCTGCGGGCCGGTCGGCGTGGGCGAGGGGAGGGCGGTGGCGGCCGGGGCGGGGCCCATCGTGTTGAGCTGCTTGACGAGGTTGACGCCGCCGAAGCTGCGGGCGTCCGCGCCGGTGGCGTGCGCCGCGAGGATCAGCTGTGCGGTGGCGGCCGGGCCGCCCTGCTTCGCCCAGTCGGTGGCGTTCTTCTGGAGCCAGGCGACGGAGGCCTCGGCCTTGTCCGTGTGCCCGGAGGCGGCGAGCGCGACGACCGCGTCCGCGGTGTTGCCGTAGTCGGGCTGCGGCGCGGTGTCCTCGGCGCCCGGCATCGGGGCCTGCTCCAGGTACGGCGACTTCTCCAAGGTGTCCGCGAGGAAGAACGAGCCGTTCTGGGCGGTCTGCTCCGGGCTCAGGTCGTCGCCCTTCGTGCAGGAGGGGTCCTTCACCGCGTTGGACGTGCCGGAGGCGATGCCCTTGCCCATCAGGCCGAGCACCGAGGCCGCGGTGGCGTCCAGGTTGGCGGTCAGCTCGCCCTTCTTGCCCGGCTGGTACGCGAACGCGCCGCCGTCCTCGTCCCCGCAGGGGATGGCCAGGGACTGGAGCGCGGTGTACGGGGTGCTGCCGTCGGCGGTGGTCAGCTCGCCGACCGGGACGCCGGTCCGGGCGAGCGCGCCGATCACGATGGACGTGGAGTTCGCGTCGCTCGGGCTGCCGGGGTTGTAGCCCCAGCCGCCGTCCTCGTTCTGTACGGACTTCAGCCAGTCGGCCCCGTTGTTGGCGTCGTCGCGGCGCTGGTTGATCTCGACGAGGGCCTGCACGGCGACGGCGGTGGCATTGGTGTCCATCACCGTGGAGGCGTCACAGGGCTTGGAGGCGTCGCGGTACGAGGTGAACGCGCCGCTGTCGCACTGCTGGCCCACCAGCCAGTCGACGGCGGCGGTGGACGGCGTGACGTACTCGATCTTCTGCGCGAGGAAGGCCAGCGACTGCCGCCACACCCCGTCGTACGTGGGGTCCGTGGTGCCGTAGAGCCCGGCCGGCAGCTCCGCCGACGGGGAGGGACTCGGCGCGGCGACCGCTACAGGCGCGGCCGCGCCCAGGAGCACGGCGGTGGTCGCGAGCGCGGCTGCGCTGCGGCGTACGGTCATGGCTGGCTGGGCCTCTCCTGCGAGGGCCGGACTCCCCGGGCACACGAGGTCCCCGGGCTCCGGCCCCGTATGCCTCGACGGTGCCGGCCACCGGGGTTCCGGTGGCCCGAGCCGGTCACGCTCCGCGGCGGGCGGTCCGGCTGCCGTCGGGCGGACGGGTCACGGCTGGGGCACTGCGCCGGATGCGTACCGGCTTCCCCCTGTACGGGCATGATGACGACCTGCCCACTCTACCGGTCCGCGGCCGGGGCCCGGGGGCGTGGCCTGGGGCGGGGCCACGGCGGTGACCGGACGGCGGCGGACGTCGCCGGGGGCGTGCGCCGCGGCGGTGATCAGACGGCGGTGATCGGACCGTGGTGATCGGACGGCGACGTCAGACGGCGGTGTACGTCACCGGGGGCCCGCCCGGCACGGCCTCCGCTCGGCCGAGCTTCACGAGCCGCCGCAGATGGGACTCGGCCTCGGAGACGGCGATGGACCGCGAGCCGTGCGGGATCTGTTCCCAGGGCCGGTTCCACTCCATCCGCTCCGCGAGCTGCCACGGGGACAGGGGCGTGGCGAGCAGCGCGAGGAGGCCGGTCAGCCGTTCCTCGTGGTGGGCCAGCAGTTCCCGCACCCGCCCGTCCGCGTCGGTGAACGCGTGCTGGTGCGCGGGCAGCACCTCGGCGACCCCGAGGCGGCCGATCCGCTCCAGCGAGGCGAGGTAGTCGCCGAGGGGGTCGGTGACCGTCGTGTCGTCGGGGTCCTCGTACAGGCCGATGTGCGGACTGATCCCCGGCAGCAGGTGGTCCCCGGAGAACAGCCGCCCGTGCCCCGCCAGGTCCGCCGGATGCCGCTCCTCCAGATGGAGGCAGACGTGCCCCGGGGTGTGTCCGGGGGTCCAGACGGCTCGCAGTCGCCGCCCGGCGAGATCGAGGAGCTCGCCGGGCACGATCTCCCGGTCGGGCAGGGCGGCGCGCAGGCCCGGCAAAGTCCCCGGCCGCCCTCCGCTGCGGGCGGCGCGCAACGGGGCGAGGTGTTCGTCCGGCGCACCGACGGCGGCGAGCTTGCGGGTGAGGTAGTCGAGCCAGGCGCCGGGCTCGGATTCCCTGGTGCGCCGGACGATCGCGGTGTCGGCCTCGTGCATCGCGATCCAGGCCCCGGACGCCTCGCGGACCTGGCCGGAGAGACCGTGGTGGTCGGGATGGTGGTGGGTGATGACGACGCCGTGGATGTCGGCGACGGCGGTGCCGAGGGCGGTCAGCCCGGCGACCAGGGTCTCCCAGGAGGCCGGGTCGTCCCAGCCGGTGTCGATGAGGACCGGCCCACGGTCGGTGTCGACGAGGTGGACCAGGGTGTGGCCCAGCGGGTTGTCGGGGATGGGGACCTCGATGCTGTGGACGCCCCCGCCGTGGTCGGTCACCTGCGTCACCTGCGTCATGGGCTCCCCATCTCCGTATCGGCCTCCACTGTAACGAGAACTCGTTCCAGTGGGAGTCCAGGTCTGCCAACTATTCGCCCCCGGGTACGGTCCGCGCCGTGGACTCCTCGAATGAGAACTGATATCAATTCTGACGAACAGTCAGTTTCGGGTGCACGGGTTCGCGGGAGGCGACAGCCATGACGGAACTTACGGAACCCACGGAGCTCGTGGAACACGGACAACTGTTCATCGGCGGGGAGTTCACCGATCCGCTCGGCACCCAGGTCATCGAGGTGGTCTCCCCGCACACCGAACAGGTCATCGGCCGCGTGCCGCACGCCTCCGAGGGCGATGTGGACCGGGCGGTCGCCGCAGCCCGCCACGCCTTCGACGAGGGCCCCTGGCCGAGGATGGGCCTGGACGAGCGGATCGCGGTGATCACCAGGATCAAGGACGCCTTCGCCGTACGCCACGAGGAGTTCGCGCGCCTGATCAGCGCCCAGAACGGCACCCCGTACAGTTCGAGCGTCATGGTGCAGGCGCTGGCCGCGATGATGGTCTGGGACTCGGCGATCACGGTGGCGCGCGACTTCCCGCACGAGGAACGACGCGACGGCGTCCTCGGCCCCCTCCTGGTCCGCCGCGAACCGGTCGGCGTGGTCGCGGCGGTCGTCCCGTGGAACGTCCCGCAGTTCACGGCCGCCGCCAAGCTGGCCCCGGCCTTGCTGGCGGGCTGCACGGCGGTCCTGAAGGTCTCACCGGAAACCCCCCTGGACGCCTACCTCCTGGCGGAGATCGCGGCGGAGGCGGGTCTGCCGCCCGGGGTCCTCTCCATCCTCCCGGCCGACCGCGAGGTCAGCGAATACCTGGTGGGCCACCGGGACGTGGACAAGGTCTCCTTCACCGGCTCGGTGGCGGCCGGCCGCCGCGTGATGGAGGTGGCCTCCCGCAACCTCACGCGCGTCACCCTGGAGCTGGGCGGAAAGTCGGCAGCGGTCATCCTCCCCGACGCCGACCTGGAGGCGGCGGTGGCGGGCATCGTCCCCTTCGCCTGGATGATCAACGGCCAGGCGTGCGTGGCCCAGACGCGCATCCTGGCCCCGAACTCCCGCTACGACGAGATGGCGGAAGCCTTCGCGGCGGCGGCCGGAGCCCTGCGCGTCGGCGACCCCCTCGACCCCACGACCGAACTGGGCCCGCTGGTGTCCCGACGCCAGCGACAACGCTCCCTCGACTACATCCGGCTGGGCCAGGAGGAGGGCGCCAAGATCCTCACCGGCGGCAACCGCCCCCCTTCCCAGGAGCGGGGCTGGTACGTCGAACCCACCCTTTTCGGCTCGGTGGACAACTCCATGCGCGTCGCCCGCGAGGAGATCTTCGGCCCGGTGATCTGCCTGATCCCGTACGAGGACGAGGCCGAGGCCGTCCACATCGCCGACGACTCCCCGTACGGCCTCAGCGGCAGCGTCTGGACGGCCGACACGGAACGCGGCATCGACGTGGCCCGCCGGGTCCGTACGGGCACGTACAGCGTGAACACCTTCAGCCTCGACATGCTCGGCCCCTTCGGCGGCTACAAGAACTCCGGCCTGGGGCGTGAGTTCGGCCCCGAGGGCTACGGCGAGTTCCTCGAGCACAAGATGATCCACCTGCCCGCCGGCTACCGGGAGGCGTGATGGGCGACCGCTGGCACGTGGAGGTCGACCGCTCGGTCTGCATCGGATCGGGCATGTGCGTCAACCACGCGGGGGACGCCTTCCACCTGGACTCGGCCCGCCAGTCCCACCCGACCGCCGAGGACCGGGACGCGGGCGAGGAGGTCCTCGCGGCGGCGGAGGGCTGCCCGGTGGAGGCGATCACGCTGACGCTGGCGGGGTCGGGGGAGGTGGTTTTTCCGCCGGAGGAGTGAGGGGGCCCACACCGCTCGGCTGCCAACCGCTCGTATTGTGCCGGCGATCTGGAAGAGCACCTCCGGAGGAAACGGTGACTACTCGGATCGGGTCACCAGCCCCACGAGCCCCTGTGAGGGACACGGCACGGGAACGAAAGGCGGCCGACGTGCCGTCCGGAGTGATCGTCACCGTCAACCCACCATTCGGGTGGCGGTCGCGAGGACCCCTTCGCCCCGCTGCTCGTCGCTCAGGCGTAGGCCCACCGCCCGGCCCTCGTCACCCGGAACGACTGGGTCCCGCGGTACGACGTACCGGTCATGCGGGTCTGACCGGTACGTCGTTCCATCGTTGGCGCCGGGTCAGACCGCCGGTTCGGCCTCCGGCTTGCTCAGCAGGGTCTCCGGGGCCCTGCGCAGCGCGCGGATCGCCGGGACGCTGAGCATCACCGCCAGCAGGACGAACGACATGACCGACGAGAAGATCAGCACCTCGTTCGCGCCGAACGCGTCCGCCGCCGGGCCCGCCAGCGCGCGGCCGAGCGGGATGACCATGATGGAGCCGGCGACGTCGTACGCGGAGACGCGGCTCAGGACCGTCAGCGGGATGTGCGACTGGACGCTGGTCGCCCACATCACGCCCCAGAACGCGAAGCCGTAACCCGCGATCACGTGGGCGATCGCCGTGGCCGCGAAGGACCATTCGAGCGCCGGGGCCAGGGGGTTGAGCGCGAAACAGAGCATGGCCAGGGCCCCGGCCACCAGCGGGCGTCTCGGGCGGACCCGCATGCCGATCAGGCCGCCGATGATCGTCCCGGCACCGTCCGCCGAGGCGATCCAGCCGTAACCGCTCGCCCCGTGCTGCTCGATCATCAGCGCCGCGCCGAGCGGCAGCGCGGGGCCGAACACGAACAGGCCGTAGACGGACCAGACCGCGATGACGCCCCACAGCCACTGGCGGGACCGGAACTCCTGCCAGCCCGTCGCCAGCCTGCGCCACATCGGGGCGTCGCCCTCGTCGCGGACCGTGTGCAGCTTGCGCAGGGGCAGCAGGACCGCCGCGCTGAGCGCGTACGCCGCCGCGATGACCAGGTACGAGCCCGACACCTGCCAGTACGCGACGAGGACGCCCGCCAGACCGGGGCCCAGCAGCGTGCTGAGGGCCTCGGAGATGCGCAGCAGCGCGTTGGCCTTCTGGATGTCCTCCGCGACCCGGGGAACCATGCTCGCCATACCGGGCTGGAACATCGCGGTCGCGGCGCCGCTGAGCGCCATCAGCGCCATGATCTGCCACAGCGGGACGCGGTCGGAGGAGAAGAGCAGCGCCGCCAGCGTGATCATGGCCAGCATCCGGACCAGGTCGGCGCAGATCATCATCAGCTGCGGGGTGAACCGGTCGGCCAGCACCCCGCCGAAAAGCACCAGCAGGACGATCGGGGTCATCCAGGCGGCCAGCGCGTAGCCGACGCCGGTCGCCCCGTGGCCCGCTCCCAGCACGGCCGTGGTGAGGGAGACCATCAGCATGCCGTCGGCCAGCAGCGACGCGCTGCGGGCCGTGAAGAACAGCCGGAACCGGGTCGACCGCCAGGGGCTGGGCAGTGATTCCCGCTTCTGTGGAAGGGTCGAGTCGTCAACGCTCATGTCGTACCTGCCGGCCTCTGCCGGTCCCTTCCTCGATGATCTCCAGTCGACGCCAGGCGTCGCTCCGGTCCTGCTCGGCGGGTGGGTTCTCGACGAGTACGTAGCGGTGGGGTGCCAGGACCCCCGAACCGGCGGCCGGGATGAGGGCGGTCAGCGCCCGGTGGGCCTCCTCGGGCGTCAGCGAGGTGTCACCACGGGCGATGTAAGCCGTGAGGCGCGGTTCCGCGCCGGCCGCCCCCTCCGCGGTGGCGTCCGCCGTCCCGTCCGGTCCGAGCTCCTCGACCACCCGCACCGGCAGTCCGCCCGCCGCCCGGCCGAGGGTCTCGCGCACGGCGGCGGGCGAGACCCAGCAGCCGTCCACGCGGAGCCACGTGGGCCCGCGTTCGGCGGGACGGACTCCCGTGACCTCGGACAGTGCCTCCATCGGCACGTCCCCGGCGGCGGCCGCCTCCAGGAGCAGGACCAGCCCGGAGAGGAACCCCTCCGCCTCCTCGGGGGTGAAGAGCGTGGGGGCGGCCCACAGAGAGATGTGCAGCTGGGGCGCTGTCCGGTACGTGAAGGCGAGCAGCCGGGTCGGCAGCGTCTGGGGCGGCCCCCAGGTCAGCTCCTGCTCGGCGTCGTCGCGGTCCTGCGTGTCGGTGCCCAGGAGCGGGGCGGGCAGGGCGCTCACATCGTTGAACACCACGTCCCGGCCGAAGTGGCTGCCGCGCTCGGCGGTGACCCGGTCGATCATCTCCCACAGCCGTACGGAGTCGAACTGACTGTGCCGGTAGGCGTTGAGCACCGCCCCCCAGGTACGGGCGACCAGGGCGTCGAAGCCGGGCGCCCGGACATCCAGGTGGAGCAGCGCGTCCTGGGACGTGGTGGTCACCGAACGGGCGACCCTCGGGTGGAACCGGTTGGCGCTCGGGACGGCGGTGACACAGCTGTCCTGGCCCGCCCGGTGGGCCACCAGGGCGCACCAGGCGGCCATCAGCACGGTGGCCTCGGGGTGCCCGGTGCGGCGGGCCGTCCCGGCGAGCGCCCGGCCGCCCCGGCGGGAGCGGAGCGTCAGCTGCCGGGCCGCCTCGTCGGTCCCCGGCCTCCTGCCGCGCGGCTCCGCGAACATCTCCTGCGGCCCGGTGCGGATGATCCGCTCCCAGTACCGCAGGGAAGCCTCCGACTTCCGCAGCCCGGCGGGGGACGCCTCCACGGCGGCCAGGTCGACCGGGGGGAGGGACGTGAGCCCCGGCAGCTCCTTGCCCGCCAGCAGCTCGGCGAACTCCTCGCGCAGGATGGCCATCGCGCTGCCGTCCGCCACCGCGTGGCTGAACGCCAGCGCGACGTGGACCGGCGCTCCGGCCACGGTGAGCAGGGTGATCCGCAGCGGGAACTCCCGCTCCAGGGCGAAGCGCCCGGCCCGCGCGGCCCGCGCCACCGACTCCGCGTACCCCGCCGGATCAGCGGGGAACTCGGCGTGGTCGAGGACGGTCACCGTGAACGTGCCCTCGGCCGCCACGACCTGTTCGACCGGTGCGGACCCCGGGGCATGCGGAAACGTGGTGCGCAGCCCTTCGTGGCGCCCGGCCAGGGCCCGCAGGGCGTCGGTGACGGCCTCCACGGTGGTGCCCTCGGGGGCGGGCCACACATCGTGGATGTTGATGTGGGTGGGGTCGTCCCGCTGGATGCAGCGGATCATGTTGGCCTGGCCCATGGTGAGGGGGCCCCGGCGCTCCTCACCGCCCGCGTAGGCGACGGTGACCGTGGTCGTGGTGGTGTGCGGGGGGTTCTGGTGCATGGTGTCCTTGCCGGCGGCGGGGGTCATCGGGTCACGGCCAGGCCCACGTCCGCGCTCGCACGGGTCAACGCCTCCCAGTGGTCCATCAGGAGCGCGAAGTCGGCCATGTCGTCGCGGGCCTCGTCCAGGAGCCGGGAGCGGCGTTCGACCAGGATGTCGGCGACCGTCTTGTAGCGGTCGCCGAGCCGCCGGTAGGCGTCGTCGAGGACGTCCAGGCGGTGGGCGCTCGACGCGCGGTCGAGGCCGGTGCTGTCCCGGACGAACCCGGCGATCTCGCCCGCCCGGATGTGGCCCTCGGCGTCGAGCAGCGCGTCACCCGCCGCCGCCGTCCTCGCGTACACGGCGTTGAGATACGCCTTGGACAGCAGGAACTTCACGAAGCGCACCTGGTACGCGAGGAAGCCGTCGTCCGTACGCCGTTCCTCGGTGTGGAAGTTGACGATGTGCCGGCTGTGCTGGACGCCGGGCATCCTGGCGTCGTGGAGGAGGTGGATCAGGAAGTAGTCGCTGCCGATGGTGTCGGTGGCGGGCGGCAGCGGGACACGGCGGTAGACCTCGTGGTCGAGTGCGATGTTGCACATGTCCACGCGCATCGGGCTGACGGGGGCGAGCGTGGTGCGGTCGCCGTCGAACGTCGTGTCCCCGGCGCCCCGGAAGGACTCGTCGATCAGATGGCCGCGCCAGATCTCCGGGTATCCCTCGGGGATCGACAGGCCGATCAGTTCGCGGTACGTGGCCGGGTCGAGGTCGCGGATCTCCGCGACGTCCACCGACATCTCCCCGACGAAGGAGCCGCCGGTCATCGTCACCCGCCGACCCCCGGCCCCCGGCGGCAGCTTGCTCCGGGTCGCCGACCCGCGTACGTCGTCGGCGCGTTGGCCGAGGTAGGTGAGTTCCTCGTGGAGCGGGTAGACCGGTGCGCCGTCGAACCGCTGGTAGCGGCTGTCGGAGTCCCTGCGGTGCACGGACGTGCAGCCGAGGGCCTCGGCGATGAGGAACGCCCGGTTGGTGCAGGCACCGTAGGAGACGCGGGACGGCAGCATCAGTTCCAGCAGCCGGTCCGGCCGGTCTCCGCCGGACCGGTCGATCACCGCGCGCAGGAAGTCCCGTTGCCCGTCCTCGTCGAGGTGGTGGACGGTCACACCGGGGGACGGGGGCAGCGCGGCGACCGCCCGCCGGTGCTCGGCGAGCACCGGCGCGGGGGAGGAGTCCAGGATCAGGAAGTGCACCTCGACGCCGAACCGTCGTGCCCCGTAGGCCGCTTCCTCGGCGACCGCCGCGATGGTGCCGGCGCAGGCCCGGTGGGTGGGCAGGGTCAGACAGACGCGGCGCACGAAGGCTCCCCGCTCCGCGCGGCGGGTGCCGTGTCCTCGGCGTCCTCGACCGGGTCCTGCCACGAGGCGAGCCCCAGCAACCGGCTGCCCAGGGGGTTCAGCTCGGCCGTGGGGTAGCGCTTGGCCTCGGGCAGCACGGGGTCGCCGACCAGGGTCCGGTTCCAGCGCGGGGTGCGCAGGTGGCGCCAGGACTCCACGCGGGACTTGCGCAGCCGCTCGTGCTCCTCCAGCGCGGGCATCATCGACAGGTACTGCACGGCCCGCACCCCGTTCTCGGAGAGGTTGCGCGCCACTCCGTGGGCCAGCAGTCCGTTCCAGATGAGCAGGTCGCCGGGGCGCAGATCCGGTCGTACGACCGGGAGTTCGTCGCGGTCGATGGTGGGGCGCAGCGGGTCCCGGTCCCCGGGCTGGCCGGTCTTCCAGGTGTCGAACTGCCGGAACAGCTCCGGACAGCACTGGAAGCCGCCCGTCTCGGGCCGGGTGTCGTTGAGCGCGATGATGCCCTGCACTCGCTGCGGCGGGACGGCGAGCGTGGTGTCGATGTCCCAGTGGAGCTCGATGTCGAAGCCCCGGTCCGTCGGCTCGATCAGGGCGCGGTCACGGTTGCCCCGGTTGGGCGGGTTGAGGTTGAGCCGGTCCAGGGTGACCCACAGCTCCTCGCAGTCCCATACGTCGACGAAGGCGTCGTAGACCCGCTGCGACTGCCGGTTGTCCCAGAGGAGTTGGTGGTGGTAGGCCTCCACGAAGCCGTAGATGCGCAGTTGCTGGTCCAGCTCGGAGCGCAGCGGCCGGTCCTCGTACCAGCTCTCCGGCCGCTCCGGGTCCAGGCCCTGGAAGTCCCATGTGAAGTCCAGCAGTCGACGCGCCACCGGGGCCGGGATCGCTTCCCGGACGATGACGTATCCGTACGTCTGCCAGTGGGCGAAGTCCTCCTCGGAGAGCACCCGTAGCGGGCGTGACTTGTCGAGCTCCCGCAGGGCGGTCTGCGCGAGGTAGGCCTCGCCGTCCGCGCTGAAGTACGGGATGTCCGATGCCGCGCGGTGCAGGCGGGGCCGACGGCGAGGGGCGGGGGTCGTCATGAGGTTGATGGCAGGTCCTTCTCCTCGGCCGGCCGTGCGGCGACCCCGGGGGAGCGGGGTCGCCGCGGGCGGCGGGACGGATGGCAGTGCCGTGGCGGGAGGAGCCATGACCACGTCGCTCAGCAGGATTGGTCCAGACCGCCCGGCCTGTCAAGTGCCAACCACATATGGGGATATGAGATGCCGTTCGCTACCCGTCTGCCACGGAATCAATACCTGCCGTTCGGTTTTTTTGGTCTAGACAACACGTGAGCGACGGGCCTAATGTCCAAGGGCGCGGTCGGGTTCGTGCCGGGTTGTCTCCTGTACTTCTGCCCGTACTCCGGACAGTCACGGACCTGTTCGGGACCGCCGACGAAACGGCGATGTGGTCCGTACGCCCGAGGGGTGTCCCGATTGCCGGCCCACACCGAGAAAGACGCGGTTCCATGAACACATCCAGCATCACGGCCCTGCCGGGTATCACGCTGAAGAGTCCCGGTGCCGGGCTGATCACGCTGGACCCGGTCCGCACCGCACTGCTGCGGGGCCTGGACGATCTGCTGACCGGCCTCGCCGCGCGGCTCGCCGCCCCCGAGGTGGTGGGGCCGCCCCTGCTGTCCGTCGAGGGGCTGGCGCGGCTCGACTTCTTCCGCAACTTCCCCCATCTCGGCGTTTCCGCAGGGCGGTTCGGCCCGGAGGCGCTCGACGGTCTGGCCTCCGGCGGGTCGCCCCAGGACCTGCCGTTGCACCCGACCGGCCATGTGCTGCCGTCCGCGACCTGTTACGGGCTGCTGCTCTCCCTGGAGGGCGAGGACGTCGGCGAGGACGGGCTGAGGCTCTCGGCGGTCGGCCGCTGCTTCCGCAACGAGACCCACTACGACGGCCTGCGCCGCCTGTGGGGATTCCACATGCGTGAGGTGATCTACCTCGGCACCAAGGACGGGGCCACCGAACACCAGGAGCGCGGCGGGGAGTTCGTCCAGGAGGTAGCGGGACGGCTCGGTCTGACCCTGACCCGGGCGGCGGCCGACGACCCGTTCTACGACAACGGGGGCTCGCGGGCCCGCCTGATGGCCCTGGACCCGGTGAAGTACGAGTACAGCGCCCCCGACGGCACGGCCATCGCCTCCGTCAACCGGCACCGCAACTTCTTCGGCGAGCGGCTGGGCATCCGGGCCGGCTCGCACGGTCCCGCGTACAGCTCCTGCGTCGCCTTCGGCATGGAGCGCTGGGTGCACGCGATGATCCTCGCGCACGGCACCGCCGAGCAGGCCCTGGAGCGGCTCCGCGCCGCCGGTGCCTGACCCGATCCTCAGCCCTGGCCGACCGGCCGTCACCCGAACAGAAGCAAGAGGAGCGACTTCTCCCATGGAACGTGTCGTAGCGTGGCTCAACGAGAAGAACCCCGGACTCGACGGCCCGATCGGCGTCGAGGAGGACCTCATCGAGGCCCGCCTCATCGACTCGATGGACTTCCTGGAGTTCATCGACCTCCTGGAGGAGATCTCGGGCAGCGGCATCGATCTGCAGGAGGTCACCATCGACGACTTCCGCACCCTCGCCCGTGTCAAGGAGCGCTTCCTCGACGTCGGCGACCTGGCGGAGGCACCCGCCGGGTGAGTCCGGGCCGGTGACCCCTCCCCCGCCGCCCCGCGAACAGGGCACGGCCACCGCGCCGTCGGCGGCCGCCGGTACCTTCGCGTTGGTGGCGACCACCGCGGAGGTGCTGGCACACCCGGAGCTCGACGAGCGTCTGCTCGCCCCGTGGGAGCGGCGGCGGCTCGCGGGGATCCGGGTGCCGCGCCGCCGCGACGACGTGGTGGCGGCCCGCCTGCTGCTGCGGCTGTGCGCCTCCCGGGCCACCGGGCTGTCGCCGGACGCGGTGGAGCCGGCCCAGCGCTGCCCCGGGTGCGGGAGGGACGGGCACGGCCGGCCGTATCTCCCGGACCACCCCGGCCTGGGGGCGAGCTTCAGCCATGCCGACGGACTCGCCGCGGCGGCGGTCGGACCCGGCCCGGTCGGTATCGACGTGGAACCCCTGACGCGCCGGCCGGGGCCCCCGTCCGTCCTGCGGCGGCTGCTGCCCGAGGCCGAGGTGGACGCCGCCCGCGCCGAGCCGGACCCCGGCCCGGCGCTGCTGCGGTTGTGGGTCCGGCGGGAGGCGCTGTTCAAGGCCGGGCGGGACGACGCGCGGCTGACGGAGTGGACGGACCACCGCCGTGCGGCCGTGGTGGCCCTCGCGGGCGCCGACGGGCCGGGCCGGAGCTGAGGAGCGGCCCACCCCGCCGACGGGCCGCTCCTCAGCTCCGGCCCGGCTCCGCCGTCAGGTCGATGAGGCGGCAGACCGTCTCGATGTCGATCTTCACCTGGGCGATCGAGGCCCGGCCCGACAGCCAGGTGATCAGTGCCGAGTGCCAGGTGTGCTCGATGACCCGGACCGCGGAGAGCTGCTCCGGGGTCGGGTCCTCCAGGCCCATCGCGTCCAGGATGATCGCCGTGGTCAGCCGGGAGACGGTGTCCACCTCGGGGCTCACGCTGCGGTCCGCGAAGGTGAGGGCGCGGACCATGGCGTCCGCGAGGTGCGGTTCGCGCTGCAGGGCGCGGAAGGCGCGCATCAGCGTCTCGGCCACCCGCTGGGCGGCGTCGTCGCCGGCCGGCGGACGTTTGCGGAGCGTGGTGTGCAGGTGCTGGAGCTGGTCCTGCATGGTCGCGACCAGCAGATGGATCTTGGACGGGAAGTAGCGGTAGAGGGTGCCCAGCGCGACTCCGGCGGCCTCGGCCACCTCCCGCATCTGCACCGCCTCGAACCCGCCCCGGCCGGCCAGCTGGGCGCTGGCGTGCAGGATGCGGCGTCGACGGGCCTCCTGGCGCTCGGTCAGCGGAGGCGCTGCCGGTCTGGCGTCCGCGGTCATGCTGTCCCCGATCCACGATCCGTGATCCATGGCCTGATCCCGCGCCCGGAACGACGAAGCGGTCCGGGCGGGCGCGCACAGCATGCCAGGGCGTCCGTCGTGGCGCGAATCACCTGATCCGGCTCTCGCGCCGACGCTACCTGCCGGTAGATTCGATGCACGTCGAACGATCAAGTATGCGACCTGTTCTATCAAGTCTGAAACTTGTTCTAGATTAGCGCGACCGGTTACGCTCCGGCGAACACGCAGTCAGAAGGGGGCCGAGTGTGACCGCTGAGGCCATAGAGACAGGCCCCCGCACGGGCGACGGCAGCTCCACCGGGACCGGCGACCGGCCGTTGCGCATCGCACTCCTCACCTACAAGGGCAATCCGTTCTGCGGCGGCCAGGGCGTGTACGTCCGCCACCTCGGCCGGGAGCTCGCCCGCCTCGGCCACAGCGTCGAGGTGATCGGCGCGCAGCCCTACCCGGTGCTCGACGAGGGCGTTCCGCTCACCGAACTGCCCAGCCTCGACCTCTACCGACAGCCCGACCCCTTCCGCACTCCGAAGCCCGGCGAGTACCGCGACTGGATCGACCTGGCCGAGGTCGCCACCATGTGGACCGGCGGCTTCCCCGAGCCGCTCACCTTCAGCCTGCGCGCCCGACGCCATCTACTGGCCCGGCGTGGAGAGTTCGATGTCGTCCACGACAACCAGACCCTCGGCTACGGGCTCCTCGGCGACCTCGGGGCCCCGCTCGTGACGACGATCCACCACCCCATCACCGTGGACCGCAGGCTCGACCTGGCGGCCGCGCCGAGCCGCCGCCGGCGCGCCTCCGTACGCCGCTGGTACGCCTTCACCCGGATGCAGAAGCGGGTCGCCCGCAAGCTGGACACCGTCCTCACCGTCTCCGGCTCCTCCCGCGACGAGATCGTCGAGGACCTCGGCGTACGCGCCGACCGGATCAGCGTCGTCCACATCGGCGCCGACACCGACCTGTGGTCCCCCGATCCCTCGGTTCCCGAGGTGCCCGGCCGCATCGTCACCACCTCCAGCGCCGACGTCCCGCTCAAGGGCCTCGTCCACCTCGTCGACGCCCTCGCCAAGCTCCGCACCGAGAACCCCGCCGCCCACCTCGTCGTCGTCGGCAAGCGCGCCGAGAACGGCCCGGTCGCCCGCGCGATCGAGCGCCACGGGCTCGCGGACGCCGTTGAGTTCGTCAAGGGCATCAGCGACGCCGAGCTGGTCGACCTCGTGCGCGGCGCGCAGGTCTCCTGCGTGCCCTCCCTGTACGAGGGGTTCTCGCTGCCCGCCGCCGAGGCCATGGCCACCGGCACCCCGCTGGTCGCGACCACCGGCGGCGCGATCCCCGAGGTCTCCGGCCGCGACGGGGAGACCTGCCTCGCGGTCCCGCCCGGCGACGCGGACGCGCTGGCCGGAGCACTGGCCCGGCTGCTGGACGGCCCGGAGCTGCGCGCCCGGCTCGGCGCGGCCGGCCGCGAGCGGGTGCTGGCCAACTTCACCTGGGCCCGGGCGGCGGCCGGAACGGCCGAGCTGTACCGTCAGGCGATCACCGCCCGCGGAATCCGCAGGTGACCGCGGGCCCCCGGGCGACCGCGGACCCGATCGTCGCAACCCGTACCTCCGACCTCGAAGGCAGGCCCCCGTGCTGACCGTCGACTTCACCCGCTTCCCGCTCGCCGCCGGCGACCGAGTGCTCGACCTGGGCTGCGGTGCCGGCCGGCATGCCTTCGAGTGCTACCGGCGCGGCGCGCAGGTCGTCGCGCTCGACCGGAACGCCGAGGAGATCCGCGAGGTCGCCAGGTGGTTCGCCGCGATGAAGGAGGCCGGAGAGGCCCCCGAGGGCGCCACCGCCACCGCGATGGAGGGAGACGCCCTCAACCTGCCCTTCCCCGACGACTCCTTCGACGTCGTGATCATCTCCGAGGTCATGGAGCACATCCCGGACGACAAGGGCGTCCTCGCCGAGATGGTCCGGGTGCTCAGGCCGGGCGGCCGGATAGCGATCACCGTCCCGCGCTACGGCCCCGAGAAGGTCTGCTGGACCCTCTCCGACGCCTACCACGAGGTCGAGGGTGGCCACATCCGCATCTACAAGGCCGATCAGCTCCTCGCCCGGATCCGCGAGGCCGGACTCAAGCCGTACGGCACCCACCACGCCCACGCCCTGCACGCGCCGTACTGGTGGCTCAAGTGCGCCTTCGGCGTGGACAACGACAAGGCGCTGCCGGTGCGGGCGTACCACAAGCTGCTGGTCTGGGACATCATGAAGAAGCCGCTCGCCACCCGGGTCGCCGAGCAGCTCCTCAACCCGGTCGTCGGCAAGAGCTTCGTCGCCTACGCCACCAAGCCGCACCTGCCGAAGGCCGAGGCGTGAGCACTCCTCCCGAACAGACCGAACACCTCGTCCTGCCGGGCGTTCTGACGGCGGATCAGGCCAACGAGACGGTTGCCGCGCTCGCCGCCGTGCAGTGCGAGGACGGGGCGCTGCCCTGGTTCCGGGGCCATCACCTCGACCCGTGGGACCACACCGAGGCCGCGATGGCCCTGGACGCGGCCGGCGAGCACGGGGCGGCGGCCCGCGCCTACGACTGGCTCGCGCGCAACCAGAACGCCGACGGATCCTGGTACGCCGCCTACCACGACGGCGATCCGCGACAGCCGACCGACCGGGGCCGGGAGAGCAACTTCTGCGCGTACGTGGCCGTCGGCGTCTGGCACCACTACCTCGCCACCGGCGACGACGCGTTCGTCGACCGGATGTGGCCCACGGTCTTCGCGGCCGTCGAGTTCGTCCTCGGACTCCAGCAGCCCGGCGGGCAGATCGGCTGGAAGCGCGAGCCCGACGGAACGCCCGTGGGCGACGCGCTGCTGACCGGCTCGTCCTCGATCCACCAGGCGCTGCGCTGCGCACTGGCCATCGCCGAACGCCGCGAGGAGCCGCAGCCCGACTGGGAGTTGGCGACCGGCGCGCTGGCCCACGCGATCCGCAGCCACCCCGAGCGCTTCCTCGACAAGGGGCGCTACTCGATGGACTGGTACTACCCGGTCCTCGGCGGCGCCGTCACCGGGGCCGAGGCCACCGCCCGCATCCAGGAGGGCTGGGACCGCTTCGTCGTCCCCGGCCTCGGGGTGCGCTGCGTGCTGCCCAACCCCTGGGTGACCGGCGGCGAGAGCTGCGAACTCGCTCTGGCCCTCTGGATGACGGGGGAGTCGGACCGGGCGCTGGAGATCCTCCAGTCCGTCCAGCACCTGCGCGCCGAGGGCGGGCTGTACTGGACGGGTTACGTCTTCGAGGGCGACCGCGCCTTCTGGCCCGAAGAGCTCACCACCTGGACGGCGGGCTCCCTGCTGCTCGCGGTGGCCGCGCTCGGGGGGGACGAGGCGACCACCGCGGTCTTCGGCGGCGAGCGGCTGCCGGTCGGCCTGGAGCCGGACTGCTGCCGCTGAAAGCGCCGGCCCGCCACCGAACACGCCGTGGGACGAGGCCTGTTCAGCCGCGGCGGAGCCGGCCCGCCACCGCGTGGCCGATGAAGAGGTAGACGACGGCTGCCAGGCCGTATCCGGTGACGACGTTCGCCCACGCCCTGTCGAACGTGAACAGGTCGTACGACCAGCCCGCCAGCCAGCGGGCCGCGTCGTGCACCCACTGCACGAAGTCGTTGCCGCGGTTGGCGTCCAGCAGGTACATCAGGATCCAGAGGATGATGACGAAGGCCAGAATGTCGGCCACGACGGCGACGACACGAGCCGCTGAACTGCTTCCTGAACGGGTTCTGGGAGACATGGAACTCTGGTTGCCGCTTTACGCAGGGTGAAACCCGTACGGACCGCACCGGGTGGCGGCCGTCCAGGGCGCGGGCCAGGCGGAGCGGGAGTGCCGACTCCTCGTCACTCACTGTGACGCGCCCGCGCGCGGGCGCCGAGGTGGAGGACACGGCCCCCTCCGCCTCCCGACCGGGGGGACCGCGGCGGCGAGAAGGCCGCCGCCCCCTGAGAGGGGCCGGTGGCCTCCGCGTGTCCCGACGGGGTCAGGGAAGATCGTCACCCGTGCCGTCGTAATCCATCTCCTCGCCCTCGGGACGAAGAGGGTCCGCACCGGTCAGGGCGAGGATCAGATAGGCGCCGTAGGACGAGCCGTCGTGCTCGTCCTTCACGCTCAGCGTTCCGCCGACGCCGTCCTCGTCGGTCTCGAACTCCGCCGGGTCCAGGCCGAGCCGTCGGGCGAGCTCGTCGACCGGGGCGAGCAACCGGTCGCCCGCGGTCCCGCCCTCCGGAGGCCGGAAGACCACGAGGAGATCGGCGAGGAAGCCCCGGCGCAATCCGTCAGGACCAGCCGCCTCGAACGCCATTGACACCGGCCGGAGTTCGGTGACCAACGGCAGCCAGGCGCGCAGCGCTTCCTCGGCGGTGCGCACCCGCCGCAGGTTCAGAAAGACGCGGCAGACCACGTCGTCGGGGGAGAACCTCATCAATGGGTCACGTATCCGTTCTTCGCGATGGCTTCGGCACGTTGGCGTGGGAGCAGTTATCGCCCTCATTCTCTCTCCGTCGGCGGGGGCTCTTCGACTCACGGTCGTCCTGCGGAATCCGGATGATCATCCCGGGCCCCGCCGGTTAGGGTGCGCCCCATGACGCTTCTCTCCCACGACCGTTACTGCGACGAGATCCTGGCCCAGACCGACGCCCTGCGCGCGGTGCTGACCGGCGCCGACCTCACCGCGACCGTCCCCACCTGTCCCGACTGGACCCTGCGGGAGCTGGCCGTGCACGTCGGCGGCGCGCACCGCTGGGTCGGCGAGATCGTCCGCACCCGCGCCACCGATGACGTCCCCGAGGACAAGGTGCCCGGCATCGCAGGCCCGGACGGTGACGCCCCGGCTGCGCTGGACGCCTGGCTCGCCGAGGGGGCCGCGGCCACGGTCGCCGCGCTGCGGGAGGCGGGGCCCGACGCCGGGGTGTGGACCTGGGCGTGGGAGCGGCGTGCCGCCTTCTGGGCGCGGCGCATGACGCACGAGACCGTGGTGCACCGGGCGGACGCGGCGCTCGCCGCCCGTGCCCCGTACACGGTGGACGCCGACGTGGCCGCCGACACCATCGAGGAATGGCTGCGCATCGTCTCCTTCTCGCAGGAGGGCGGCGACCCGGAGGCGGCCGAACTGGTCGGAGGCGGACGCTCGTTGCATCTGCACGCCACCGACGTGCCCGGCGCCGAGTGGCTGATCGAGTTCGGCGACGACCGCTTCACCTGGCGGCACGCGCACGACAGGGCCACGGTCGCGCTGCGCGGACCGCTCACCGACCTGATGCTCGTCTTCAACCGCCGGCTGGAGCCGACGAGCCCGCGGGTCGAGGTGCTCGGCGACGCCGCGCTGCTGGACTTCTGGCTGGACCGGTCCTCGTTCGGCTGAGCGTCGAAACCCGGGCGCGCCCCTGAGGGCTGTCCCTCAGGAGTTCAGCTCCGCCAGGACTCGCAGCGTGTCCGGGTCCGGGGCGGTGACCAGCAGATCCGTCACCGGGCCCGTACGCCACAGCTCCAGCCGCTCCGCGATGCGGGCGCGCGGCCCGATCAGGGAGATCTCGTCGGCCAACGCGTCGGGCACCGCCCGCACCGCTTCCTCCTTGCGGCCCTGGAGGAACAGCTCCTGGATCCGCCGGGCCTCCTCCTCGAACCCCATGCGGGCCATCAGGTCGGCGTGGAAGTTGCGGGCCGCGTGCCCCATCCCGCCGATGTAGAAGCCGAGCATCGCCTTCACCGGCCACAGCCCGTCGGCCACGTCGTCGCAGACGTGCGCGCGGGCCATCGGCGCGATCATGAAGCCGTCACGGAGTCCGGCGAGCGAGGCCCCGTAGACGTCCGTGCGCAGCGGCGACCAGTACAGCGGCAGCCAGCCGTCCGCGATCTCCACGGTCTGCGCGATGTTCTTCGGGCCCTCCGCGCCCAGCAGGACGGGGAGCGAGGCCCGCAGCGGATGCGTGATCGGCTTCAGCGGCTTGCCGAGCCCGGTGGCGTCCGGGCCGGTGTACGGGTGGGAGTGGAAGCGGCCCGCCAGCTCCACCGGAGCCTGCCGCGCCAGCACCTGCCGGATCACCTCGACGTACTCGCGGGTCGCGGTCAGCGGGCTCCTGGGGAACGGCCGCCCGTACCACCCCTCCACCACCTGCGGTCCGGACAGGCCGAGGCCGAGCAGCATCCGGCCGCCGGAGAGATGGTCCAGGGTCAGGGCGTGCATGGCCGTCGCGGTGGGGGTCCGGGCCGCCATCTGGACGACGCCGGTGCCCAGCCGGATCCGGGAGGTGTGGGCGGCGATCCAGGTCAGCGGAGTGAAGGCGTCCGACCCCCAGGCCTCCGCCGTCCACACCGAGTCGTAGCCGAGCCGCTCGGCCTCCTGGACCAGGGCGAGTTGGCCGGGGTCCGGGCCGCGGCCCCAGTATCCGAGCGCGAGTCCGAGCCGCATTCCGTTTCCTCCAGCCATAGCTGACTAGGCGTCAGGTAGGTCGACCGGGTTGGACTGTACGACAACGGCCCCCCGCCCGGTAGGGCGAGGGGCCGTGACGTGTGCTGCGGCGGACGGATCAGCCGCGCTGGATGCCCGTGGTGTCCTGGAGAACGCCACGACGGCCGTCCTGCGTCTGGGCGATGAGGCTCTGGCCGCGCTGCTCCACCGCGAGGTACCAGGTGCCCGGCGCCAGCTCGGCGATCGGGTTCGGCGAACCGTCCTCGCCGTACAGCGGGCGGGCCACCGGAACGGCGAACCAGAACGGGGTGAAGTCGCCCGCCGGGGCCGCGCCGCCCTGCGAGGGCTGCTGGGCCTGCGCCTGCTGCGCCTGCGCCGGGTCGGCCTGGGCGGGCCCGCCCTGCTGCGGAGCGCCGGGGTAGCCGTAACCCTGGCTCGGCTGGGCACCGTACGGCTGCTGCTGCTGCTGCTGCTGGCCGGCCGGGAAGCCGTAGCCCTGGCCGGGGCCCGCGCCGTACGGGGCCTGTCCGGCCCCTACGCCCTGCGCGGGGGAGGCCGGGCTGACGAGCGGGGCCTTGAGCGCGGGGATCATCGGACCTGCGACGGCGCCCGCGACGAGCACGATGGTGGCCAGCAGGCCGAGGATCAGGCCCGCGCCGGCGCTGTTGACGTCGAGAATCGTCCAGAAGGCGGTCCACAGCGCGAAGACGGTGAGCGCCGCACCGAACTGGCCGAGGTCGAGGCCGACGACCTTGCGGCCCGGCATCGTACGGCTGACGATCAGCAGCGCCGCGCCGATGACTCCGGCGAGGAAGACGCTCATCAGGAGTCCGAGCGAGTCCCAGGCGTTCGGGCTGTCGAACCGGGAGCAGTCGACGCCCTGCGGGCAGTCGTAGCTGGAGAAGTCGAGGAATGAGGCGATGAACAGCACGACCGCTGCTCCGATCACCACGCCGTCGCCTCGAGTGAGGGATCGGATATTCACGTGAAGGTCCTTAGTCGGTCGTCTCGTCGGGGCGGTCGTCGCTGCCGCCGTTGCGGCTCATGGCTCGGGAGCGGCTCCCCATCGTACGGATGAATCTATCGTCTGCCCGGGCGGGTTGTGCCCGTGCCCGGATCATGAGCGGTTATCCCCCCAATATCACCGCAGAACTACCCCTTCAGGTAGCCGGCAATGCCGTCGGCCATGCCCCGGGCCGCCTTCTGCCGCCAACTCGCGCTGGTGAGCAGGGCCGCGTCCTTCGGATCACGCATATTGCCGCATTCCACGAACACCTTGGGCACGGTCGACAGATTCAGTCCGCCGAGATCATTACGCGTGTCCAGACCGGTCTTTCCGCCGACGTAATTGGAGGGCTCGCTTCCGGTCGTACGGGCGAAGTGTCCGGCGATCCCCGCGCCGAGATCGGCCGAACTCTTCACGATCTCGGAGGTGTCGGCCCCGCCGCCCTTCACCCCCGCGGGCAGGATCACGTGGAAGCCCCGGTTGCCCACGGCCGACCCGTCGGCGTGCACCGAGACCACCGCGTCGGCCTTCGCCTCGTTCCCGATCCGGGCCCGCTCGTCGATGCACGGCCCGAACGGCCGGTCGCCGTCGTGGGTCAGCCGGACCCGGGCGCCCTCGGCCTCCAGCAGCGTGCGCAGCCGGTGGGACACGTCGAGGGTGAACCGGGCCTCCGCGTAGCCGTCATCGGTGGACGTACCGGTCGTGTCGCACTCCTTGCGGCCGGTGCCGATGTCGACCATCTCGTTGATCTCCCGAGTGTGGTCCCGGTTGCGCGGATTGTGCCCCGGGTCGATCACCACGGTCCGGCCGGTCAGCGGGCCCTTCGGCAGCGGCTTCGCGGAGTCGGTGGGGGAAGCGGTTCCGGCCGGTGCCGGAGCCGTCGGGGAGGAGGCGTCCGCGCCGGGCCGGGGCGGGGCCGCACCGGTCCCATCGGCTTCCGGGCCGCCGCCGCATCCGGCGGCGGTCAGGCATACGGCGGCCAGCGCGGCGGCCACGGAGTGGGGCCGGGCGCGGCGGGTGGGGAGAGGGCTGTCGTCGTACGGCACGCGGCGATGCTACCCACCCGGCTGTCCGGAGGGCTCGGACCGCGGCCCGCGCGACCCGGGCCCCGCTCCCGTACGGCTCAGATCCCGGCGCCCGTGCGGCGCAGCACGCGCAGCGAGTCCGTCACCGACACCTCGGCGAACGCCCCGGAGGCCAGGGCCCGGAGGTAGATCCGGTAGGGGGCCTGTCCGCCGTCGGCCGGGTCGGGGAACACGTCGTGGATCACCAGCAGCCCGCCCTCGGCGACATGCGGGGCCCAGCCCTCGTAGTCGGCGTTCGCGTGCTCGTCGGTGTGGCCGCCGTCGACGAAGACGAGCCCGAGCGGCCCGGCCCACACGGCGGCGACCTGCGGGGAGCGCCCGACGAGCGCCACCACATGGTCCTCCAGGCCGGCCCGGCGCAGGGTGCGGCGGAACGTCGGCAGGGTGTCCATCAGCCCGACCTCCGGGTCCACCACGCTCGGGTCGTGGTACTCCCAGCCGGGCTGCTGCTCCTCGCTGCCCCGGTGGTGATCGACGGTGAGCGCGCTCACCCCGGCGGCGCGCGCCGCGTCCGCGAGCAGGATCGCGGACCGCCCGCAGTACGTGCCCACCTCCAGCAGCGGCAGCCCGAGCGCGCCGGCCTCGGTGGCGGCGGCGTACAGGGCGAGACCCTCGTGTACCGGCATGAAGCCCTTGGCGGCCTCGAACGCGGCGAGGATCTCCGGCGTGGGCCCGGCTGCGGACTCGACGGTCACGGGGTTCCTCCAGGTGGGGCGGGGTGAGTGCGGAACGGCGCCCCATCGTGCCGTACGCCCCCGCCGAAGGGATCGGCGGGGGCGTACGGGGGGTGAGCCCGGGTCGGGGCGGGGCCCCCGGCGAACTGTGGCCCTGGGGTCAGCAGCTCTGCCAGAGACGGGTCATGACACGGACGCCGAAGCGCAGGCCCTCCAGCGGGACGCGCTCGTCCACGCCGTGGAAGAGGCGGCCGTAGTCCAGGTCGTGCGGGAGCTTCAGGCCCTTGAAGCCGAAGCAGCGGATGCCCAGGTGGGTGAAGGCCTTGGCGTCGGTGCCACCCGGGTTGCAGTACGGGACGGGGTGGCCGTCCGGGTCCTCGGCGCGGACGGCGTCGCACATCGCGTCGACCAGCGGGCCGTCGAACGTCGTCTCCATCGCGATGTCGTGGTTGACCCACTCACGGCTGACGGAGGGGAGCAGGAGCCGGTCGATCGTGTCGATCAGTTCCCGCTCGTGACCGGGGAGGAACCGGCCGTCGACGCGGGCGGTGGCCTTCCCGGGGATCACGTTGGTCTGGTAGCCGGCGGTGAACATGGTGGGGTTCGCCGAGTTGCGGAGCACCACCTGCATGAAGTCCGCGACCGGGCCGAGACGGGCGAGGCTCGCCTCGATGTCGTTCTCGTCGAACTCGACGCCGTAGAGCCGGGCGGCCTCCTCCAGCAGGGCGCGGACCGGTTCGATCAGCCGGATCGGGAAGGTCTCGCGGCCGATCCGGGTGAGGGACTCGGCGAGGTCGGTGACGGCGTTCTCGTCGTTGGGCGACGAGCCGTGGCCGGCCCGGCCGTTCGCGGTGAGCTCCATCCAGGCCATGCCGCGCTGGGCGTTCTCGATCGGGTACAGCCGGCGCGTGTCGTCGAGGGCGAAGGAGAAGCCGCCGCCCTCGCCGATCGCCTCGGTGACCCCGGAGAAGAGGTCCGGCCGGTGCTCGACGAGCCAGTGGGCGCCGAACTTTCCGCCCGCCTCCTCGTCGGCGAGAAAGGCGAGCACCACGTCGCGGGCCGGCCGCGTACCGGTGCGGGCGAAGTGCCGGGCGGTGGCCAGCATGACCGCCACCGTGTCCTTCATGTCGATCGCGCCGCGGCCCCAGAGGTAACCGTCGCGGATCTCGCCCGAGAACGGCGGCACCTGCCACTCGGCGGCGTCGGCCGGTACGACGTCCAGGTGGCCGTGGACCAGCAGGGCGCCCCGGGTGGGGTCGCTCCCGGCGATCCTGGCGATGACGCTGGCCCGGCCCGGGGCGGACTCGACCAGCTCGGACGCGATGCCCGCCTCGTCGAGGCGGTCCACCACCCAGTCGGCGGCGGCGCGCTCGTCGCTGGTCGGGTTGGAGGTGTCGAACCGGATCAGTGCGGCGCAGAGGTCGACGACCTCGGTCTGGGCCTGCTCGGAGGCGGGGGTGAGGCTCATGCTGCTCCTGCCGGAGTGGTCGCGCGGGCGGCGGGGGCGGGGCTGCCGCCGCCCTCGTCGTCCAGGGTGGAGGTGCCGTACGGCTTGACCCAGCCCAGCAGGCCGAGGGCGCAGTACAGCAGGAAGGCGGTGGCCAGCGAGTTGAGGGCCGGGATGCCGCCGTCGTAGAACTTGCCGACGCAGAACGCCACGACCCAGATGACCAGGGACATCGGCACCCAGGTGGGCGAGGTGAGCGGCAGGGTCTCCGCCTCCCGGGTGTCGTCCAGCGGCTTGCGCATCCGCTTCACGACCCAGTACTCGGCGACGATGATGCCGCCGATCGGCGGGATCATCACGCCCAGCAGGGAGAGGAACTCCGTGAAGTGGGTCATGATGCCGACCGCGGACAGGAGTGTGCCGGCGATGCCTAGGACGACGGTGACCACGCCGCGGTGCAGCCGCTTGCGGAAGACGACCTGGAAGAAGTTGACGACGCCGAGCGAGGAGCCGTACAGGTTCCAGTCGTTGATCTTCGCGGTGGACATCAGGACCACCATCACCCCGAAGGCGCCCGAGGTGGAGAGCACGATGTGGGAGACGTCGCTCGACTTCACCAGGTGGCCGAGCAGCACACCGACCATGCCGACGATGTACTCGGAGAGGATCATCGAGGAGGCGCTCTGCACGAAGACGTGCGAGCCCTTCTTGTTGTAGCGGGTCATCTCCGGGGAGACGATGGCACCGGTCATGTAGCCGCCCGCGATGGCGGTGGCGGCGACGGCCAGCGGGATCGCCTCGCCGGGCGGCGGCGAGCTGATCAGCTCACTGATCGAGTGGTCGTTGAGCGTCGTGACGATCGACCAGGCGACCATGCCGAAGAACAGTGGCGTGACGATCTTGGCGAAGAGGGCCATGTACCTGAAGCCGAAGATCACCAGGCCCGTGATGGCGACGCCCGCGATCACGCACCACATCCAGGACGGTCCGCCGACCAGCGCCGAGACGCTGTTGCCGAAGATGGTGTTCTGGACGCCGAACCAGCCGACCAGGCTGACCGCGATGACGAAGCTGACCAGAGCCGAACCGTTGCGGCCGAAGCCCGTCCAGCGGGTGAGCATCGGGGTCGCCAGACCCTCGCGCATACCGGCCAGACCGATCGCGAAGATCACGATCTCCAGGATCACCGCGCCGAGCGTGAAGGCGAGGAACGCGTCCCCGAAGGTCATGCCCACGCCGATGGTGGCGCCCAGGGTGAACTGGGAGATCGAGCCGGACTGGGCCAGCCACTGAAGGAGCATGGACCAGAAGCCGAAGCGCTTGTCGCGCGGGACCCGCGAGAGCGAGTAGTCGTCGCTGCCGATGCTCTTGGCTTCGGGGGCCGTGGCGCCGGCCTGCGGGGCGGATGCCATCAGGACTCCTGGGTGGTGCGGCCGAGGGTCTGGAGGTGAGCCAGCGACCCGTAGCGGTTGACGAGGTTGTCGAACTCCACCGTGTCGTGGAAGTCCAGCTGCCCGGCGCCGAAGCCCTTGGCGACCTCCACGGCGTAGCGGGCGGCGGACGCGATGTCGCTCTCGTGACTCGCGCCCGTCTGGCAGCCCGGTACCGCGGCGGCCGAGGTGACCGCGAGACCGACGACCGGAGCGGCGGTCGCGGTGGCGGGCTGGAGGATCGAATTGATGTGGTGTGCACCGTTACCGTACGGCGTGATGTCCTGGGTGGTCACCGGGTAGGTGACCAACGGCTCACCCGTCACCACGGCCAGCAGCTCGCCGAGCTGCTCGCTGACCCGGAGTACCCAGCCCTCCTTGACGGTGGGCGACAGGGCCAGGCCCTTGTGGTTGATGATCCGGTTGCCCTTGGTGGTGTCGATGGAGAGCACGGCCTCCATGTCGGCGGTCACCTCGTGCCGGTTCATCGTGGCGATGTCCACGGGCGAGCCCATGAACGGCACCGGGTCGTGCGGCTCGGTCGGCGCGTTCGGGCAGATGTGCGTGGCGACGATCACGTCGCCGGGCAGCACGTCGCCGCGACGGCGCATGTCGAGCAGCTTGGCCGCCGTGGCGATGGCGGCGGCCGCGCCGTCGGCGTCGGAGACCAGGCCGGTCACCTCGGGCCGGGCGCCGATACCGCCGAGCCGGCCCACCACACCGAGGGTGCGGGCGCTGCCGCCCGCCGTCCGGCCCTGGGAGCCGGGGATGCGGACGAGCACGAAGTCCGTCGAGCCCTGATCACCCGTGACGGTGGTGACCTGCGCGGACGAGCCCTCGGCCCCCGCTGCGGCGTCGAGGTACTCGACGACCGTCTTGCCATTGACCTGGGGATCGTCCAGCAGCTCGACGATGTCCAGTACGTACTTCAACATGGGGGCTCTTTCTCCTGATCCTGACACCCGCCCGGCGCTCGACGGGGGAGAGCGCGGGGCGGGGTGCTGAGGCAACATTCGGGATCGGATAGCGTTGAGCGCAACTGTTTCCCGCTATATGCAATTCTGGTCTGAATGGTGAGATGACGATGGCCGAATTCGATCTGGACCGGCGTACGCCCGCCGGGGCGCTGCAAACCGTCGACCGGGCGCTCCTGGTGCTGCTCGCCTTCGAGCGCACCCGGCCCGACTGGGGCGTCACCGAGGTCGCCGAGGAGTTCGGCTGGGACACCTCCGCCGCCCAGCGGCTGCTCGCCACCCTGGCGGGCCGGGGCTTCCTGGTCTCCGATCCGGTCACCCGCCGCTACCGCATCGGCCCCGCCGTGCTGCGGCTCGGCCGGCTCTGGGAGCGCTCGGGCTCGCTGGAGCTGCTGGCCGGTCCGGTCCTGGAGGAGCTGCGCCGGACCACCGGCGACACGGTCCTGTTCTGCCTTCCCGACAGCTTCCACATGCGCTGCGTGGCCGCCGAGGAGGGCGAGGCCGGGCCGCTGCGCTACTACCCGCTGGTCGGCGAGCTCTACCCGGCGCACGCGGGAGCGACCAGTAAGTCCTACTACGCCTATCTGCCCGACGACCAGCGCCACCGGCTCTTCCGGGGCCGCCCCATGGCACGCTTCACGGACCGCACCGTCACCGAACCGGACCTGCTGGAACGGGAGTTCATGAAGATCCGGGCCCAGGGCTACGCCTGGACGGTCGGCGAGTACGACACCGGGATCGCGACCGTCGCCGTACCGGTGTTCCTGGGGCGCGAGCCGTACGGAAGCCTCAGCCTCGGTGGCGGGGAGGACCGGTTCCGCGGGGCGCCCGAGGACCGGCTCGACGCGCTGCGCCACGCGGCCCAGTTGCTGGAGCAGCGCCTCACCCACCCGCCGCAGCGGCCGAAGCCCCGCGCCCGGCGGCCCCGCACCACCACCTGACCGATCCGTTCCACCCGACCGCCCCGCCCTGCCTGACCGACCCGCCCACCCGACCCGGCGCGCCTGACCGACCCGATGTGCCCGACGTACCCGAGGAACCCCGTGAATCTGCTGCTGCTCTCCAACTCCACCCAGTACGGCTGCGGTTACCTGGAACACGCCCTGGACACCGTCACCGCGTTCCTCCCCGCGAACGCGCGACTCGCCTTCGTCCCGTACGCGCTCGCCGATCACACCGCGTACACCGCCCGGGTCCGCGAGGCGCTGGAGCCGTCCGGCATCACCGTGCGCGGCGTCCACGAGAACCCCGACCCGGTCGCCGCACTCGCCGCTTCCGACGCGGTGTTCATCGGCGGCGGCAACTCCTTCCGGCTGCTCGCCGCTCTCTACCGCACCGGTCTGCGCGAGGCCGTCCGCGACGCGGTACGGGACGGGCTGCCCTACATGGGCGCGAGCGCGGGGACCAACATGGCCGCCCCGACCCTGCGCACGTCCAACGACATGCCCATCGTGCAGCCGCCGTCCTTCGAGACGCTGGGCCTGGTTCCGTTCCAGATCAACCCGCACTACCTGGACCCGGACCCGGCCAGCACCCACAAGGGCGAGACCCGCGAGGAGCGGCTCACCGAGTTCCTGGAGGAGAACGACGTACCCGTGCTCGGGCTGCGCGAGGGCTCCTGGCTCCGCGTCGACGGGGAGCGGGCCCACGTCCAGGGTGCCCGCCCCGCCCGGCTGTTCTCCCGCGCGGCCGGGCCTCAGGAACTCCTGCCGGGGTCCGACGTGTCCCGGCTGCTCACGACGGTGCCGCGGTTCGACGCCCCGGTGCGCTGACCGAGCCCGGCCCGGCGGCTCGTGCGGTCTGCGCGGCCCGCGCGTCGTCCGCGCTGCCCGCCAGGAGCACCGGGTGCGCGGAGGGGCGCTGGGAGGGCAGGAGCGCCGCCAGCACCAGGCCGATCAGCACCGCCCCCATGGCGATCAGGAACGAGATCCGGAAGCCCTCCATGGACGGCACCTGGACCGAGCCCGTCGTCACGGAGGTGTCGGCCAGCACCATGCCGATGACGGCGCTCGACACCGAGGTGCCGATGGACCGCATCAGGGTGTTGAGACCGTTGGCCGCGCCGGTCTCCGACGGGTCGACGGCCCCGATGATCAGGGCGGGCAGCGAGGAGTAGGCGAGGCCGATCCCGGCGCCGAGCACCACCGCGATCAGCACGGTCTGCCAGGCGGCGCTGAGCAGCCCGAGCCCGGCCCCGTAACCGACCGCGATGACCAGCATGCCGAGCATCAGCGTGGTCCTGGGGCCGCGGCGGGCCGAGATCCGGGCGTACAGCGGGGCGACGAACATCATCGTGACGCCGAGCGGAGCCACACAGAGCCCGGCGACGACCATGGACTGCCCGAGGCCGTAGCCGGTGGACGTGGGCAGCTGGAGCAGTTGCGGCAGGACCAGGGAGACCGCGTAGAAGGCGACCCCGACCATGATCGAGGCGAGGTTGGTGAGCAGCACCTCGCGGCGGGCGGTGGTGCGCAGGTCGACGAGCGGCGCGGGGATGCGCAGTTCGTACAGGCCCCACAGCACCAGCGTGGCGGCGGACGCGGCGAGCAGCCCGAGGGTCGGGGCCGAGGTCCACCCCCAGTCGCTGCCCTTGGTGACCGGCAGCAGGAGAAGGACCAGACCGAGCGAGAGCCCGAGGGCGCCGACGACGTCGAAGGTACCGGGCGCGCGCGGCGGCGGCTCGGGGACCAGCGCGTACGTGAGCGCCATCGCGAGCAGTCCGAGCCCGGCCGAGCCGAGGAACAGCGCGTGCCAGTCGGCGTGCTGGGCGACCAGTGCGGCGGCGGGCAGTGCGAGACCGCCGCCCACCCCGATCGACGAGCTCATCAGGGCCATCGCCGAGCCGAGCCTCTCGCGCGGCAGCTCGTCGCGCATGATGCCGATGCCGAGCGGGATGGCGCCCATGGCGAAGCCCTGGAGCGCGCGGCCGGTGATCATCACGACCAGGTCGTCGGTGAACGCGCAGATCAGCGAGCCGACCACCATGACGGCGAGGGAGAGGAGCAGCATCCGCCGCTTGCCGTACAGGTCCCCGAGCCGCCCCATGATCGGGGTCGAGACGGCGCCCGCGAGCAGGGTGGCGGTCATCACCCAGGTGGCGTTGGCCGGGTCGGTGCTCAGCAGGACCGGCAGGTCCTTGATGACCGGGACGAGCAGGGTCTGCATGACCGCGACGGTGATGCCCGCGAAGGCGAGGACGGGCACGATGGGGCCGGAGCGCGCTTGCCGCGGCCCGGAGAGCTCCCCGGTGTGCCGTATCTGTTTCGTCCGTCGCATACGTGGGGCCTCCGGGCAGCGTCCATCACCCGGGCTCCCCCCAAGTGCGTGCATCGTGAACGCTTCCCGGCCGTGCCCTATTCCGGTCCGGATCCAGGGGTCTCCTGACCTTCCGTCGGATTGAAACGTGTTCTACTCTTGCGCCGTTCCAACGGCCCCGACCGGCGAGGACCCGCATGGGCATCGGCAAAGGCACAGGCGCAGGCACACGCATCGGCACCGGCATCGGGATCACCGAGGAGCACCGCGCGCTGGCGCACTCCGTACGGGCCTGGCTGGCCCGCGCCGCGCCCCCCGGCGACGTACGCGAACTCCTCGACACGGAGAGCCCGGCCGTCCCCGGCGTACGCCCGGCCCACTGGGAGGCGCTCGCGGCGCAGGGGCTCACCGGCATCCATCTGCCCGAGGCGTACGGAGGTGGCGGCGGGGGCCTCCTCGACCTCGCCGTCGTCCTGGAGGAGGCCGCGTACGCCTCGCTGCCCGGCCCCTACCTCGCGACCGCGCTCACCTCCGCCGTGCTGCGCCACGCGGTGGCCGCCGGGGCCGAGGAGCTGGGCGGACCGCTCCGGGAGCTCGCCGCGGGGGACCGCACCGCCGCCCTCGCCCTCGCGCCCGGCACCCTCGCCGCCACCCCCGCCGAAGGCGGCCACCGGCTCGACGGCACCGCCCCGCCCGTCCTGACCGCCGGGGCGGCCGACCTGCTCCTGCTGCCCGCCGCCACGCCCGACGGCCGGCGCTGGTTCCTCGTGGACGCCGGGGCCGAGGGTCTCGCCGTGCGCCCGCACCGCAGCGCCGACCCGACCCGGCCCACCGCCGAAGTGCGCGCCGACGCCGTGCCCGTACCGGCGCACCGGGTGCTGCCCCTGGACTCCGCGCTCGTCCGCGACCTGGCCGCCGTCCTCCTCGCCGCCGACGCCTGCGGGAGTGCCGCCCGGAGCCTGGACACCGCCGTCGCGCACGCCTCCGTACGCGAGCAGTTCGGACGGCCCATCGGGGCGTTCCAGGCCGTCAAACACCTCTGCGCCGACATGCTCGTCCGCCTCGAACAGGCCCGCGCCCTCACCTGGGACGCGGCCCGCGCCGCCGACGAATCCGCCCGGCCCGATGGCACGGGGCCCGGGGCGCGAGGGCTCACCGCCGCGCTCGCCGCCGCCACCGCACCGGAGGCCGCGTACACCTGCGCCAAGGACGCCATCCAGATCCTCGGCGGCATCGGCTTCACCTGGGAGCACGACGCCCACCTCCAGCTGCGCCGGGCCGTCCTCGCCCGCCAGCTCCTCGGCACCGCCGACCCGCACCGGCTGCGCGCCGCCCGCCTGGCCGAGGCCGGAGCCCGCCGCGAACTCGCCCTGGAACTCCCCGCCGAGGCCACCGGCCACCGCGCCGAAGCCCGCCCCCACCTCGCCGCCGCCCGGGGCCTGACACCGGCCGGGGCCCGCCGCGCCCTCGCCGGCACCGGCTACGCTGCCCCGCACCTTCCCGCCCCGTACGGACTGGGCGCCGGACCCGTACAGCAACTGGCGATCCAGCAGGAGTCGAGGGAACAGGGCATCCGCGTCAGCGACCTGTCCATCGCCACCTGGGTGGTGCCGTCCCTCATCGCGTACGGGACCGAGGAACAGCGGGAGCGCTATCTGCCGGCCACCCTGCGCGGCGACCTCCAGTGGTGCCAGCTCTTCTCGGAACCCGATGCCGGATCCGACCTCGCCGCGCTGCGCACCCGCGCGGTACGCACCGAAGAGGGGTGGCGGATCACCGGGCAGAAGGTCTGGACGAGCGCCGCCCGCACCGCCGACCACGGCATCCTGCTGGCCCGAACCGACCCGGACGCCCCCAAGCACCGCGGACTCACCTACTTCCTGGTCGACATGAAGAACGCCGAAGGCATCGACATCCGCCCGCTCAAGGAGATCACCGGCGAGGCCCTCTTCAACGAGGTGTACTTCGACGACGTCCTGCTGCCCGCCGACGCCGTCGTCGGCGAGGTCGGCGGCGGCTGGCGGGTCGCCCGCGACACTCTGGGCAACGAACGCGTCCACATGGCCGACCAGATGACCTTCGACAGCGGACTGGAAGCCCTGATCGCCCGCTCGGCCGGGCTGGACGGGGCCACCCGCACCCGGATCGGCGCGCTCGCCGCCGAGGCCCACGCGCTCGCCTGCGTCCAGCTGCGCACCACGCTCCAGCAGGTCTCCGGCCGCGGACCGGGCGCCGGGGCCTCGGTCCGCAAACTCGTCCAGACCCTCCACCAGCAGAAGGTCGCCGAACTCACCCTCGAACTCCTCGGCCCGGACGGCGCGGTGGACGAACCGGCGGCGGGGGAGCGGGCCCTCCACGGCTTCCTGATGTCGCGCTGCCTGACCATCGCGGGCGGCACCACCCAGATCCAGCTCAACGTCGTCGCCGAACGGATCCTCGGCCTCCCCAGGGACTGACCGCGCACGGCGTCCCCCCGGACCCACCGCACCGGACAAGAAGGAGCCGCACCATGAAGGCCTGCATCGTCGGCGTCGGCATGACGAGGTTCGAGAAGCCCGAGACCCGCGACTGGCAGTACTGGGACATGGTCCGCGAGGCGGGCACCGCAGCCCTCGACGACGCGGGCGTCCGCTACGACCAGGTCGAACAGGTCCCCGTCGGCTACTGCTTCCAGGCCTCCACCGCCGGACAGCGGGCCGTCTACGAACTGGGCCTGACCGGCGTCCCCGTCTACAACGTCAACAACAACTGCGCCACCGGCTCCACCGCCCTGATGATGGCCCGGCAGTTCGTCGAGGGCGGCGGCAGCGACTGCGTCCTCGCCGTCGGCTTCGAGAAGATGGCCCGCGGCTCGCTGGGCGGCGGCGCGGACGCCGGCGGCGACTTCGCGGCCTCGCCCGTCGCCCGTCACTACGGGATCATGGCCGCCGCCCACGGCTTCGAGATGTCCCCGCCCACCGCCCAGATCTTCGGCAACGCGGCCCGCGAGCACATGGAGCGCTACGGGACGACGCCCGCGCAGCTCGCCGCGGTCGGGGCCAAGAACCACCGGCACTCGGTCAACAACCCGTACGCCCAGTTCCAGGACCCGTACACGGTCGAGGAGGTCCTCGCCGCCCGCACCGTCCACCGCCCCCTCACCAGACTCCAGTGCTCGCCCACCTCCGACGGGGCGGCGGCGGCCGTCGTCGTCTCCGAGCGGTTCGTCGAACGGCACGGACTGGGGGAGCGGGCGGTGGAGATCGCCGCCCAGGCCATGACCACCGACACCGAGGCATCCTTCGCCTCCGGCAGCTGCATCGACGCGGTCGGAGCCCCGATGTCCCGGGCCGCCGCCCAGCAGGTCTACACGGCCTCCGGCCTCGGCCCGGACGATCTCGACGTCATCGAGCTGCACGACTGCTTCTCCGTCAACGAACTCCTCACCTACGAGGCGCTCGGCCTGTGCGGCGAGGGGGAGTCCGGCACGCTCGTCGAGTCCGGGGCGACGACGTACGGCGGGCGGTGGGTGGTGAACCCGTCCGGCGGGCTGATCTCCAAGGGCCACCCGCTGGGCGCCACCGGCATCGCCCAGGCCGCCGAGTTGACCTGGCAACTGCGCGGCGAGGCCGGCGCCCGCCAGGTGCCCGGCGCACGGACCGCCCTCGCCCACAACATCGGCCTCGGCGGAGCGGCGGTGGTCACGCTGTTGCGGCGCTGCTGAGGTTCCCCGGCCCGGGGGGCGGCCCCCCGGCCCCGGGGCCGCTCGTCAGCTCTCCCGCCCGGAGGTCCCGCCCGCCTGGCGGCCCTCCCCGTCCCGGTCGTCCTCGGCGTTCGTCGTGCGGGCCGAGGCCGCGCGCCGCAGATGGCGGTGGCGGGACCCCGGTTGGTTGCTCAGCTCCTCGCCGACCATGACCCGTACCGCGTCGCGCATACCGTGCAGACCCTCGCTGCGCTTGGGGCCGCCGGCCGGGTCGGCGCGCAGCTCCCGCAGGAGGGACCAGCACAGGAAGAGCATCACCACGACGAAGGGCAGGGCCACCAGGATCGTCGCGCTCTGGAGGGACTCCAGCCCGCCGGCCACCAACAGCGCCGCCGCGACCGACGCCATGAGGAGTCCCCAGGTGACGACGAGCCAGCGCCGCGGGTGCAGGGCTCCCCTGCTGGTCAGCGAACCCATGACCAGGGAGGCGGAGTCCGCGCTGGTGACGAAGTACATCATGATCAGGATCATCGCGGCCCACGACGTCAGCGTGCCGACCGGCAGGGCGTCGAGCATCGCGAACAGGGTCGCCTCCGTCCCCTCCTTCGCCTTCTCGGCCATGTCGACGACGCCTGTCTCGGCGAGGCGGATACCGGTCCCGCCGAGCACCACGAACCACAGGGCGGTCGCCCCGCTCGGTACGAGCAGAACGGCGAGGAGGAACTCGCGGATCGTGCGGCCCTTGGAGATGCGCGCGATGAAGGTACCGACGAAGGGCGCCCAGGAAAGCCACCAGGCCCAGTAGAAGATCGTCCAGGTGCCCAGCCAGCTCTGGCCGCCGAAGGCGCCGGTGCGCGAGGCCATGGGGAGGAGGTCGTTCAGGTAGCCGCCGACCGAGGACGGCAGCACGTCCAGGAGGTAGACGGTCGGGCCCGTGACGAACACGAAGACCATGAGGGCCGCGGCGATGACGAGGTTGATCGAGCTGAGCCATTTCACCCCGCCGTGCAACCCGGTGAAGGCGGAGACCACGAAGGCCGCGCCGAGCACGGCGATGACCGTCAGCTCGACGCCGGTGCCCTGTTCGAGACCTGCCGTCAGATCGAGTCCGATGGCGATCTGGAGGGCGCCCAGTCCCAGACTCGTCGCGGTGCCGAAGACCGTGGCGAAGACGGCGAGCAGGTCCAGGACCTTGCCGAGGACGCCGTTCGCCCTGCGTTCGCCGACGAGGGGCACGAACACGGAGCTCAACCGGTTGCCCCGGCCCATGCGGAAGCTCGCGTAGCCCAGTGCCAGGCCCACGATGCCGTAGATCGCCCACGGAGTCAGGGTCCAGTGGAAGAAGGAGTACTCCATCGCGGCGCTCGCGGCGCCCGCCGTCTGCGGCTCGGCCCCGCTGGAGGGCGGCGGGCTCAGATAGTGCGCGACGGGCTCCCCGACGCCGTAGAAGATCAGCCCGATGCCCATGCCCGCGCTGAACATCATCGCGATCCACGAGAAGTTCGAGAACTCCGGCGGGGAGTCGTCCCTGCTGAGCCGGATCCGGCCGAAACGGCTGAAGGCGATGATGAGGCACAGCACCAGGAAGACGTCGGCGGCGATGACGAAGAGCCACGCGAAGTTGTCGAGCACCCAGGGGAGGGCCGCGTCCGAAGCGCTCTGGAAGGTGTCCTTGCCGAGGGCCGCCCACAGGACGATCCCGACGACGCCCAGCACTCCGATCGTCACCACCACCCGGTCCGGCGAGGAGTCCGTCCCCGGGCCCGCACCGGAATCCGCGGGGCCGGAGGGAGACCGGCCGGGGGACACGTCAGCGTTCTCCGTACTCATAACCCACCACTATGAGGGTCGTATGCGGCGATATGGGGGATGTGCCACCATGGCGATCGGTGTCCGGCGGTCGGCGGCCCGGATGTGGCTCCCGATACCTGATGTACGGGCCACCTGTCGCCTGCGACCATGACGTTCATGCCTGACGTCTCCGCCCCCGCCTCCGCCCCGTCGATCACCTCCCGAATACGTCCGAGCACCTGGGCCGTCGTGCTCGCCGCCTGCACCGGCCAGTTCCTCGTCGTCCTCGACGTCTCCGTCGTCAACGTGGCCCTGCCCTCCATGCGGGCCGACCTGGGGCTGAGCGCGGCGGGCCTCCAGTGGGTCGTCAACGCCTACTCGATCGCGTTCGCCGGGTTCATGCTCCTGGGCGGACGGGCCGCCGACATCTACGGGCGCAAGCTGATGTTCCTCGTCGGACTCGGCGTCTTCACCGCCGCCTCGCTCGCGGGCGGCCTCGCCCAGGAGGGCTGGCAGCTCCTCGCCGCCCGTGCCGCACAGGGCCTCGGGGCCGCCGTCCTGGCTCCCGCCACCCTCACCATCCTCACCGCGGCGGTGCCCGAAGGGCCGGCCCGGACGAAGGCGATCGGTACGTGGATGGCGGTCGGCGCCGGCGGCGGCGCGGCGGGCGGGCTCATCGGCGGGATCCTCACCGACGCCCTCTCCTGGCGCTGGGTCCTCCTGATCAACGTGCCCGTCGGCGGACTCGTCCTGGTCGCCGCCGCCCTGCGGATCACCGAGGGCCGCGCGGGCGACCGCCGCCGCATCGACTTCCTGGGGGCGGTCCTCGTCACCGCGGGCCTCGCCGCCGTCGCGTACGGCATCGTCCAGACCGAGGTCGAGGGCTGGACGGCCGCCGCCACCCTGGTGCCGCTGCTCTCCGGGGCCGTGCTCCTGGCCGCCTTCGTGCTGGTCGAGGCGCGGACCGCCGTCCCGCTGATCCCGCTGCGCGTGTTCTCCGTACGGGCGGTGTCCTCGGCCAACGTGTCGATGCTGCTCATGGGATCGGCCACGTTCTCCATGTGGTACTTCATGACCGTGTACGCCCAGAACGTCCTGGGCTACACGCCGTTGCAGGCCGGTCTCGCGCTGGTGCCGACCTCGGCCGCCGTCATCATCGGCTCCAAGCTGGCCCCCCGCCTCATGGTGCGCGCCGGGGCGAAGAGCCTCGCCGTCGCCGGGGTCCTGATCACCGCCGCGGGTTTCGGCTGGCAGTCCACGATGGGTGTGGAGGGCTCCTACCTCACCACGATCTGTCTGCCCGGCGTCCTGATGATGGCCGGCGCGGGTCTCGCCTCCACCCCGCTCGCCACCCTCGCCACCTCCGGTGCGGAGCCGGGGGACGCCGGACTCGTCTCCGGCCTGGTCAACACCTCGCGCACCATGGGCGGCGCGCTGGGCCTCTCGGTGCTCTCCACGGTCGCCGCCGCGCGCACCGCGGGTTCCGGTGACGCGGCCGAGGTCGCCGCCGGATACGCGCTGGCCTTCCGCACCGCGACCGGGGTCCTGCTGGCCGGGGTGGTCGTGATGCTGATCTGGCTGCCGAACCACCGCAGGCCCCGCCCGCCGGCGGACCTTCCGGTCGAGGCCCCGACCGCGGGGTGACCCGGACCCCATCCATGGATCTGACGAGACGTCAGCAGTCTTCCCAACTTTCCTGGCCTGCGTTATACATGGGCCATCGGCTAGAACGCGTTCTAGAAGGGCGTGCCCTGCCGGTCACCGCACGACCTCGGTGCGGCCGGCGGTGCGGACGGCCGTGCCGAGGTCTTCCCAGCGACCAGGACCATCAAGGAGCTGCTCCGTCATGCCCATTGATGCCCGGGCGGCACTCGCCGCCGAACCCCGCCGAGCCGAGATCGGCTGGGACCACAAGGACGTCCAGCTCTACCACCTCGGTCTCGGCGCGGGCAGCCCCGCCACCGACCCCGACGAACTGCGCTACACCCTGGAGTCCCGGCTCCAGGTGCTGCCGAGCTTCGCCACCGTCGCGGGCGCCGGCACGGCCGCATTCGGCGGCATGGGGGCGCAGGGGATCGACGTGGACCTCGCCGCGGTCCTGCACGGCGGACAGTCGTTGCGCGTCCACCGCCCGATCCCGGTGACCGGCAGCGCCGTGCAGACCTCGAAGGTCGCGGCGGTGTACGACAAGGGCAAGGCCGCCGTCATCGTGCTGCGTACCGAGGCGAGCGACGGCGACGGGCCGCTGTGGACCAACGACGCCCAGATCTTCGTACGCGGGGAGGGCGGCTTCGGCGGCGAACGCGGCCCCTCCGACCGCCTCGCCCCGCCGGAGCGGACCCCCGACCGCACGGTGGAGCGGGCCGTCCGCGAGGACCAGGCACTGCTCTACCGTCTCTCGGGGGACTGGAACCCGCTGCACGCCGACCCCGCCTTCGCGAAGCTCGCCGGCTTCGACCGGCCGATCCTGCACGGACTGTGCACGTACGGCATGACGCTGAAGGCGGTCACCGACACCCTGCTGGACGGCGACGTCTCCCGGATCACCGCCTACCGCACCCGTTTCGCCGGCGTCGTCTTCCCCGGCGAGACCCTCCGGATCCGGATGTGGGCCGGGGCCGGCCGCGTCCGGGTGACGGTCGCCGCCGCCGAGCGGGACGACGCGCCGGTCCTCGCCGACACGGTCGTCGAACACTCCTGACGATGGACAAGCCTGCTGTCGAACACGCCTGAGCACAGCAGAACCCTGATGTAGATGACGATGTGAGGGGAGCCGTAACCCATGCGCGCAGCCGTACTGCACGAGACAGGCCAGGAGAAGCTCGAAGTCCTCGACGACGTCGAGGCGGTGGGCTTTGGCCCGGGAAAGGTCAAGCTCCGCGTCCGCGCCACCGGCCTCTGCCACTCGGACGTCTCCGCGATGAGCGGCGTCCTCCCGCAGCCCGCCCCCTTCATCCCCGGCCACGAGGGCGCCGGCGAGGTCGTCGACGTCGGCGACGGGGTGGCCGGGCTGAGCGCCGGCGACCGGGTCCTCGTCTGCTGGCTGCCCGCCTGCGGGGAGTGCCCGTCCTGCAAGCGCGGCCAGACCCAGCTGTGCCTCGCCGGTTTCATGAACGCGGGCACCCCGAACTTCAGGCGCCCCGGCGGCGACGTCTTCGGCTTCGCGGGCACCGGCACCTTCACCGAGGAGGTCGTCGTCGGCGCGGGCTCCGCCGTGCCGATCCCCGACGACGTACCGTTCGAGATCGCCGCACTGATCGGCTGCGGGGTCACCACCGGCCTCGGCGCGGCCATCAACACGGCGAAGGTGGAGGCCGGTTCCTCGGTCGCCGTGATCGGCTGCGGCGGCGTCGGCATCTCCACGATCCAGGGCGCGCGGGTCCAGGGCGCGGCGCAGATCATCGCCGTCGACCCGGTCGCCTCCCGCCGCGAGGCCGCCCTCCGCTTCGGCGCGACGGAGGCCGTCGCCCCCGACGGGCTGGCCGACGCCAAGCAGCGGATCACCGGCGGCGAGGGCTTCGACTACGTCTTCGAGGTCGTCGGCAAGTCCGCCACCGCCCGCACCGCCTACGAGAACACCCGCCGCGGCGGCACCCTGTGCGTCGTCGGGGCCGGAGCCATGGACGACAGCTTCCAGGTCAACATGTTCGAGCTGTTCTTCGACGAGAAGCGCATCCTGCCCTCCCTGTACGGCGGCGGGGACGTCCTGCGCTCCTTCGACCGGGCCATCGCGCTCTGGCGGGCGGGCCGCATCGACCTGGAGTCGATGATCACCCACCGGGTCCGGCTGGACGGCGTCAACGACGCCCTGGACCAGATGCGCACGGGCGAGTCGCTGCGTACCTGCATAGAGCTCTGAACCCGGCGCCCGGCCAACGACGTTGAGGACTCCCATGTCACTTCCCCTTCCGCTGGACGGACTGTCCGCGATCGTCACCGGCGCGGGCCGCGGCCTCGGCCGGGCCGACGCCCTGGAACTGGCCCGCCTGGGCGCGGCCGTCGTCGTCAACGACTACGGGCAGCCCGGCCGCGACGGCTCCGGCGAGGCGTCCGCCGCCCCCGCCGAGGAGGTCGCCGCCGAGATCCGCGCCGCCGGCGGGCAGGCCACAGCCCACCTCGGCGACGTCTCCGACCACGAACAGGCCCGCGCGCTCGTCGCGTTGGCGACCGACACCTACGGCCGGCTCGACATCCTGGTCAACAACGCGGGCATCCTGCGCGACCGGATGGTCTTCTCGATGACCGAGGAGGAATGGGACTCGGTGGTCCGCGTCCACCTCAAGGGCCACTTCAACACCACGCGCTTCGCCGCCGCCCACTGGCGCGCCCGCTCCAAGGAGACGGGCGGACCGGTCTACGGGCGGATCGTCAACACCTCCTCGGAGGCGTTCCTCGCGGGCTCGGCGGGCCAGCCCAACTACGCCGCCGCCAAGGGCGGCATCGTCGGCCTCACCACCTCCACCGCGCTCGCCCTCGCCAAGTACGGCGTCACCGCCAACGCCATCTGCCCGCGCGCCCGCACCCGGATGACCGAGGACGTGTTCGCGGGGTTCCAGGAACCGGCGGACGGCGCCCTCGACCCCCTGGCGCCCGAGCACGTGTCCCCGCTCGTCGGCTATCTCGCCTCACCGGCGGCGGCCGGGGTCAACGGGCAACTGCTCGTCGTGCACGGGGGGATGGTCGCCGTCGTGGAACGGCCGCGGGTGGCCGCCCGGTTCGACGCGGTGAAGGAGACCTTCACCTTCGCGGAGCTGGACGGGCTGCTCACCCCGTATTACGCGGACCGGCCCCCGAACGAGACCTTCGCCGCCGCCGAAGTCCTCGGCCTGAAGCGGCGGTAGCAGGGGAGGGCGGCACACGGAAGGGCCCGGCCGGCCGCCGGACGCTGTTGGTGTCAACAGCGTCGGCCATCCGCCGGTCCGGGCCCTCCCGTCGTGCTGAGACGCGCCTGCCGAGCGGCTCTCAGGCCGCCCTGGACTCCTCGTCGGCGGGCCGACGGTGGCGGCCGTGCGGCTGTGCCGACGTGTTCTCCGCCGACGCACCCCCTCGGTGCCTTCCGGACCCGCCGGTTCCGGCCCCCTGGCCCGCCCCCGTCGGGCGCTGCTGGTTCGTGTCGATCCGTGCTTCGGACATGTGGGAAGTCACCCCGTTGTGATCGCTTACGTGTGTCGCGCCTACGTGTGTCGCCGGCCCCGCCGCCGCCATCCGACGTGGTCACCGTCGGTACCCGCCCGATACGGCCGCGCAGCCCAGGATCCCGATCCTAATCAGAACGAGCGCCTCGGTGCAGGGGCGCCTGCCCCAACGGAACGGGCTTACACGCAGCGGGAACGGAGACGGCGGCGGACGGTTGCGTTCCGCCCTCCGCGTCACCCGGACGGCCGGTCTCGCAAGAGGGTTCCACGTCCCCGGGCGCGTCCAGCATCGCCACGCCGCAGGACGTCGCCCCGTTCGCGTAAGGGAGACGCAGCACCCCGTCCCGGCTCCAGTACCCGGCCCCCGGCACCCAGCCCAGCGGGGCGGCGAACTGGTGCAGCCGACGTCCCGCCGGCCGCCAGACCCCCAGCCGGCTGCCCGCCGCCCCGTCGATCCGCAGCGCCACCGCGCAGCTCTCCGGCATCAGCATCTGGCCCGGCTGCACCGCGAACGGCGTCACCGCCGCGCCGGCGAGGCGCAGGCACTCCGGGAACCTGACCGGCAGACAGCTCCCCAGCACCCCCCAGCCGAGCCGGTCCTGCCCCGGGGCGTCCGAGCGGATCAGCAGCAGCCCGCTGTCCGCGTCCGCGAGCAGCAGCCGGTCGTCGCTGTCCGGCGCGATCTGGAGCAGCGGCGTCACCTCGCCCGCCCGCCCCAGATCGACGGCGACCGCCTTGACCGGTCCGCCGCCCGGCGGGCGCCGGTCCAGCGCCAGCAGCCGGCCCTCCCGGTCCAGCCAGGCCCCGCCCGAACAACGCCCGGGAATCCGCGCGACCTCCTCGGGCCCGCACGCTCCGCCCGCCACCAGCCAGAGCGACGCGTAGAGGTCGCCGGCAGACAGGGCGTAGACGCACCGGCCGTCCGGCGACGGCGGCAACAGTGTCATCTCCGCGAACTCGACCGCTCCCAGCAGGAGTTCGCCGGTCCCGGGCCCCGTCGGGTAGAGCAGGGAGAACTGCTGCCGGTCCGCCACCCGCCGCCGGATCAGCACCCGCCCGTCGGCGAGCGGCGCCACCTCGGCATCCGGCTCCTCGGGCTGATCGAGGGGGAGGGACACCGCATACGGCTCCGGTCCGTCCAGCGTCCACCGCTCCGGGTACCAGGCGCGCTCGCCCGGCGGGCCGGGAGCCGCGGTGAGCCGGGCGGCATAGGCCCCGTCCGCGGTGAGCGTGAAGCCGCCGGGCAGCGGCGCGTCACCGGCCGGCGTCGCCGGGACGCCGACGGCGGACGACGTCTTTGGACCGGGCTCGCCCGCGCGGAATCCGGGCGGGCCGGGGGCCTCCGCCCCGGCGGACTTCACGGGGCCGCCGGACCCCTCCGGTTCCGGTTCCGCCCCGTACTCCCTCAGGCCGGATTCCGCTCCGGACTCCTTCGGGTCGGGTTCCGTTCCGGATTCCGCTTCGGGTTCCGCCGCCGCGGCGGCCCCGGCGGATCCCCCCTCGATGGCACAGGCAGTCATGGACTCGTCACCTCCGGCTACGAAAGCTAGTTTTCGCACTTCCAGCCGAACAACACGAGCCACCTGACTTCACACATAAGGGTGGTGATGCCCGGATTCTCCTGAGGTGGAGGGGGTGGATGTGCTGGTGGAGGTGGCCGCGTCTATGGTTAGGCGGCCCTAACCAAGAACCGTGCCCACGCACGTACGCGGACCCTCTGGAGCAAGCGATGTCCCTTCGACCCCGCGGTACCGCCGCAGTCGCCCTGGCCGTGGCGGCCGCCCTCTCCCTGTCGGCCTGCGGGGGCGGTGACGGCGGGGACGCGGCGAAGACCGACGCGGGCGGCGACAAGAAGGCCGCCGTCGCCACCGGCGGCAAGGACTTCGCGGACGCGGCGAAGAAGACCGCCGCCTACGGCACCGACGCCGAGGCCGGCGCGTTCCCGCGTACGGTCACCCACGCGATGGGGAAGACCGAGATCAGGACCGCGCCCCGGCGCGTGGTCGTGCTGGACGTCGGCGAGTTCGACAACGTCGTCTCGCTGGGTCTGAAGCCGGTCGGCTACGCGCCCAGCGAGGGTGACGCGGCCGTCCCGTCCTACCTGAGGAAGGGCGCGGGCGAGCCGAAGAGCGTCGGCACGATCAACAGCCTCAACCTCGAAGCCATCGCGGGCCTCCAGCCCGACCTGATCCTCGGCAGCCAGCTCCGCGCCGCGGACAAGTACGACGAGCTGTCCAAGATCGCCCCCACCGTGTTCTCCATCCGTCCGGGCTTCACCTGGAAGGAGAACTACCTCCTCAACGCCCAGGCGCTGGACCGCACGGAGCAGGCCGAGTCGGCGCTCGCCGCGTACGAGGACAAGGCGAAGAAGCTCGGCGAGGACATCGGCCCCGACAAGCCGACCGTCTCGATGGTCCGGTACATGCCCGACCGTCTCCGCCTCTACGCCAAGGCCTCGTTCATCGGCACGATCCTCGAAGACGTCGGTCTGCCGCGGCCGAAGAACCAGCAGATCAACGACCTCGCCGCCGAGATCAGCCCGGAGCGGATCGACGAGGCGGACGCCGACTGGATCTTCACCGGCGTCTACGGCGACCCGAAGGCCACCCAGCGCGACACCGCCCGCTCCAACCCGCTGTGGAAGAACCTGAAGGCCGTCAAGGAGGGCCGGGCCAAGGACGTCTCCGACGAGACCTGGTACCTGGGCCTCGGCGTCACCTCGGCCGGCCTGGTCCTCGACGACCTCCGCGCGGACCTGGTGAAGTAGCCGGCCCCGGGCCGACGGGGTACGTGCGCCAGGCCGACGCGGTACGTGCCCGGCGCCGACGCGGTGAAGTAACGATTCGTGTCCGGCCGCCGGTCCTGGCGTACAGGTCCGGCGGCCAGGGGCGACGGACCACCCCGGACAGGTAGCCTTTCCCCCGTGCCCCGTCTGTCTGAAGTCATCGCCGCCCTCGACGCCCTCTGGCCCCCCGAGCGGGCCGAGGGATGGGACGCGGTCGGGACGGTCTGCGGCGACCCGGACGCGGAGATCGACCGGGTGCTGTTCGCCGTCGACCCGGTCCGCGAGATCGCCGACGAGGCCCTGGAACTCGGCGCCCAGCTGATCGTCACCCACCACCCGCTCTATCTGCGCGGGACGACGACGGTCGCCGCCGACACCTTCAAGGGCCGGGTCGTCCACACCCTCATCAAGCACGACATCGCGCTCCACGTCGCGCACACCAACGCCGACACCGCCGACCCCGGCGTCTCCGACGCCCTCGCCGGCGCCCTCGACCTGCGGATCACCGGGCCCCTCGTCCCCGACCCCACCGATCCCGAGGGCCGGCGCGGACTGGGCCGGATCTGCGAACTGGACCACCCCGAGACCCTCGCCGATTTCGCCGCCCGGGCCGCCGCCCGGCTCCCCGCCACCGCGCAGGGTATCCGGCTGGCCGGCGACCCGGAGGCGCTCGTGCGCACCGTAGCCGTCAGCGGAGGCTCCGGGGACAGCCTCTTCGACGCCGTGCGCGCCGCGGGCGTCGACGCCTTCCTCACCGCCGACCTGCGCCACCACCCGGCCTCCGAAGCCGTGCAGCACTCGCCGCTCGGCCTCGTCGACGCCGCGCACTGGGCCACCGAGTGGCCCTGGTGCGAGCAGGCGGCCGCCCAGCTCGACGCGCTTTCCGACCGCCACGGATGGGACCTGCGGGTCCATGTCTCGAAGCAGGTCACCGACCCCTGGACCACCCACCATTCCTCTGGAGCCCCCAACTGAACGCCGCGCCCGCCGACCAGATCCGACTTCTCGACGTCCAGGCCCTCGACCTCCGGCTCGCCCAGCTCTCCCACAAGCGCACCTCGCTGCCGGAGCACGCCGAGCTCGAGCAGCTCGGCAGCGACCTCGCCCAGCTGCGTGACCTGCTGGTCGCCTCCACCACCGAGGAGAGCGACACCACCCGCGAGCAGACCAAGGCCGAGCAGGACGTCGACCAGGTGCGCCAGCGCGCCGTCCGCGACCAGCAGCGCCTGGACTCCGGCGCGGTCTCCTCGCCCAAGGACCTGGAGAGCCTCCAGCGCGAGCTCGTCTCGCTCGCCAAGCGCCAGGGAGACCTGGAGGACGTCGTCCTGGAGATCATGGAGCGCCGTGAGGGCGCCCAGGAACGGGTCGCCGAGCTGACCGAGCGGGTCGCCGCCGTCCAGGCCAAGGTCGACGACGCCACCGCCCGCCGCGACGCCGCCACCGCCGAGCTGGACGCCGAGGCCGCCACGGTGACCAAGGACCGCCAGGTCGTCGCCGAGGTCATCCCCGCCGACCTGCTGAAGCTGTACGACAAGCTCCGCGCCCAGCAGGGCGGGGTCGGCGCCGCCCGGCTCTACCAGCGTCGCTGCGAGGGCTGCCGTCTTGAGCTGAACATGGCCGAGGTCGGCGACGTGCGCGCCGCGTCCCCCGACACCGTCCTGCGCTGCGAGAACTGCCACCGCATTCTGGTCCGCACCTCGGAGTCGGGCCTGTAATGAGCGCCGCGCGCCACGTGGTGGTCGAGGCCGACGGCGGATCCCGGGGCAACCCGGGGCCAGCCGGTTACGGTGCGGTCGTCATCGACCCGGCCACCGGCGAACCCCTCGCCGAGGCCGCCGAGTACATCGGCGTCGCGACGAACAACGTCGCCGAGTACCGGGGCCTGATCGCCGGCCTGACGGCCGCGAAGGCGCTGTTCCCGGACGCGGGGGACGCGCTGCGGGTCCACGTCCGGATGGACTCCAAGCTGGTCGTCGAGCAGATGTCGGGGCGCTGGAAGATCAAGCACCCCGACATGAAGCCGCTGGCGGCCCGCGCCGCCGCGGTCCTGCCGCCGTCCTCGGTGACGTACGAGTGGATCCCGCGCGCGCAGAACAAGCACGCCGACCGGCTCGCCAACGAGGCGATGGACGCGGGCCGCGACGGCCGGCAGTGGGAGGCGACCGCCTCGACGGCCGCCCTCGACACCCCGGCGCGCGGCACCGTGAGCACCCCGCCCCCCGCCCAGGGCCCGCCCGGCGACCAGGTCGCCGGCGCGGCCAGGGCCCGTGCGGCCCTCGCCGCCGCACGTGGCGCGTCCGCCCCGGCGGCCGACACCCTCTTCCCGGTGCCGGAGCCCGGGGTGCCGGACGTCACGGTCCCCGCCGCACCGGCCGAAACGCCGGGCCCCGGTCAGCCGGCCGGAACGGCGCCGGAGGGGGCCGGCTCCTCGCAGCAGAAGCCGGCCGGGCCACCGCGGACCGGCTGGGGATCGGCCCCCGACCTGGGCGCACCCGCCACGCTCGTCCTGCTCCGGCACGGTGAGACCGCCCTCACGCCCGAGAAGCGGTTCTCCGGCAGCGGCGGCACCGACCCCGAGCTCTCCGCCACCGGCCGTGACCAGGCCGCCCGGGCCGCCGAGCACTTCGCCGCCCTGGGCGCCGTCCAGGCGATCGTCAGCTCCCCGCTGCGCCGCTGCCGCGAGACCGCCGCGGCCGTCGCCGACCGCCTCGGCCTCGACGTCCGGATCGACGAAGGCCTGCGCGAGACGGACTTCGGCGCGTGGGAGGGCCTGACCTTCGGGGAGGTACGGGAGCGGTACGGGGACGACCTCACCGCCTGGCTGGCCTCCCCGGACACCGCCCCGACCGGCGGCGGCGAGAGCTTCGCGGAGGTCGCCGGGCGGGTCGCGGCCGCCCGGGACCGGATCGTCGCCCGGTACGCCGGCCGCACGGTCCTGCTCGTCACCCATGTGACCCCGATCAAGACGCTCGTCCGGCTCGCCCTGGGAGCCCCGCCCGAGGCGCTGTTCAGAATGGAGCTGTCGGCGGCCTCGATCTCCACGGTCGCCTACTACGGGGACGGCAACGCCTCCGTACGCCTGCTCAACGACACGTCCCACCTGCGCTGACAGCGGGCCGGGCATGGACGGGTCGACCGGGCTGCTCGGGTTCGCCGCCGGTCTGCTGATCTCCGCGGCCACCGCGCCGGTCGGCGTCTCCGGCGCGGTGTTCCTGCTGCCGGTCCAGATCAGCGTGCTGGGGGTGCCCAGCCCGGCGGTCACCCCCACCAACCTGCTCTACAACGTGGTGGCGGGCCCCGGCGCCCTGCTGCGGCACCACAGGGCCGGCACCCTGCGGGGGCCGCTGACCCGGCTGCTCGTCCTCGGCACCGTTCCCGGCGTCGTCGTCGGCGCGGTGATCCGGGTGTTCGCGGTGCCGGGCCCGTCGGTGTTCCGGCTGCTCATCGCCGTCCTGCTGCTGCCGCTGGGCGGCTGGCTCTGCCTGCGGACCCTGCGCCGCGCCTCCCGCACGGCCGCCGCCCGGGAGCCCTCGGCCCGCGCCGTCACCCGGCTGGCCATGGCGGTCGGCGTGGCCGGAGGGATCTACGGAATCGGCGGCGGATCGCTCCTCGGCCCGATTCTGGTGGGGCGCGGCATGCCGGTGGCGAAGGTCGCCCCGGCCGCGCTGGCCGCCACCTTCGTGACCTCGGCCGTCGGCGCGGGGACGTACGCCCTGCTGTCCCTGACCACCACCGGCGACATCGCGCCGTACTGGTCCCTCGGCCTGGCCTGCGGGCTCGGCGGACTGTGCGGGGGGTACCTCGGCGCCCGCCTCCAGCCCCGCCTCCCGGAGACGGCGCTGCGGCTGCTGCTGGGGATGCTGGCACTCGGCGTCGGCGGGCTTTACGCCGTGCAGCTCCTGCGCTGAGGGGCCTGACACCGTGGAGCTCCCGCTCTGAGGGGCTCACGCAGCGCAACTCCCGCTCTGAGGGGCTCACGCAGCGCAACTCCCGCCCTGAGGGGTCTCACGCCGTGGAGCTCCCGCCCTGAGGGGGCTCTTCAGGTCCGCGGGATCACGCGCCGAGCGTCGCCGCCTCGGCCGCCAGCCGAGCCACCCGGTCCCAGTCCTTCGCCGCCACCGCGTCGCCCGGCACCATCCAGCTGCCGCCCACGCAGCCGACGTTGGGCAGCGCGAGGTACGACGGCGCGGAGGCGAGGGAGATGCCGCCGGTCGGGCAGAACCGGGCCTGGGGGAGCGGCGCGGACAGGGCCTTGAGGTAGGCCGTGCCGCCCGCCGCCTCGGCCGGGAAGAACTTCATCTCCCGCACCCCGCGCTCCAGCAGGGCCACCACCTCGGAGGTGGTCGAGACACCGGGCAGGAACGGCACCCCGGACGCCTTCATCGCCTCCAGCAGCGTGTCCGTCCACCCCGGGCTGACCAGGAACCGGGCCCCGGCGGCAACGGTGTCCCGTACGTGCTCGGGCGAGATCACCGTGCCCGCCCCGACCACCGCGCCCGGGACCTCGGCGGCCATGGCCCGGATCGACTCCAGCGCGGCGGGTGTCCGCAGCGTCACCTCGATCGCCGGGAGCCCGCCCGCCACCAGCGCCCGCGCCAACGGCACCGCGTCGGCCGCGTCGTGCAGGACGACGACGGGGACGACGGGGGCGAGATCCAGCACGGAGGCGTCGGACGGGGCGGAGGGCGCGGCAGAGGAGGTCATGGGGTCATCCTGCCGCGCCCAAGGCAATATCTGCAACGAGCGTTGCGCAGAACGCAACAACCTTCCGAAGGGGCCGCCGCACCGTCCGCGAAGGCATCCCCTCGGGGTCGGTCAGTGGAGGTCCGTCACCACCACGTCCAGCGACCACGGCCGCCCGGCCCGCGCGGGGGCCTCGGCCTCCACCACGTACCCGAGGTCCCGCAACACCTCCACCAACTGCGCCGGGCCCTTCGGCCGCGCACCCGCCACCAGCAGATCGCGCACCAGCCGGCCCTTGGTCGCCTTGTTGAAGTGGCTCACCACGGACCGCTTCTCCACCCCGTCCACCAGCTGGGAGTGCAGCACCCGCACGCTCGCCGTACGCGACGCCACCTCGCCCGCCGGCTTCCACGCCGCCGCGTACGCCGACGACCGCAGGTCCAGGACGAGCCCGTTCCCGGCGGCCTCGGGCAGCACGGTCGCCATCGGGGTGCGCCAGTACGCGCCGAGCGCGCCGAGACCGGGCAGCTTCACCCCCATCGAGCAGCGGTACGGCGGAATCCGGTCGCCGATCCGGACCGCGCCCCACAGCCCCGAGAAGACCAGCAGCGACGTCGCCGCCCGCCGCCGCGCGTCCGCCTCCAGCGAGGCCAAGTCGAGGGCGTCGTACAGCACGCCGGTGTACAGCTCCCCGGCCGGACGGGTCCCGGCGGTGCGCAGCCCGGTGTTCTTGCCGACCTCGCCCCGCAGCCCCACGCTCAGCCCCAGCACCTCACGGGCCTTCTCCTCGTCCGCCCGGCACAGCTCGACCAGCTCGTCCAGCACCGTCGCACGGGCCGGGGCGAGCCCCGGCAGCGACAGCGACTCAAGCTTCAGCGAAGCCCCGCGCCCCGAGGCGGCCTTTCCTTCGGAGGGCGGCAACAGCACGAGCACGGCGGTTCTCCTTCGTACGTACGGCACAAGCGCGGACCCGGTCGGCGTGCGGGCTCTCCGGGTCCCCGGCAAGGGTACGGGGACGGGGCGGGGGTCCCCCTACGGCGACGGCAGCGCCTCCCGTGCTCACGGGAGGCGCGAGCGCCCCGGATGCCGCCCGCCCCCGCCCGGCCTACGCTCGGGCCATGCCCCGCCGCCACCTGCGTATCACCGGTGCAGCCGACTGCTCTCTCGGGGCCGCCCTGCGGGCGCTGCGTACCGAGCTCGACCTGCCCGCCGCCTTCCCGCCCGGGGCGCTCGCGGAGGCGGCCGAGGCGGCGCGGGCCCCGGACCTGTCGGCCCACGAGGACGCCACGGACCTGCCGCTCCTCACCATCGACCCGCCCGCCTCCACGGACCTCGACCAGGCGATGCACCTGGAGCGCCGCGCGCACGGCTTCCGGGTGCACTACGCCATCGCGGACGTCGCCGCGTTCCTCCGGCCGGGCGGCGCGCTCGACGCCGAGGCCCACCGCCGGGTCACCACCCTCTACTTCCCCGACGGCCGGATCCCCCTCCACCCACCGGTCCTCTCCGAGGGCGCCGCCAGCCTCCTCCCCGGCGAGACCCGCCCGGCCGCGCTGTGGCGGATCGACCTGGACGGCGACGGGCGGGCCGTCCACGCCGACGTGACCCGGGCCCTGGTCCGCAGCCGCGCGAAGCTCGACTACGCGGCCGTCCAACGGCGGATCGACGCGGGCACGGCCGAGGAACCCCTCGCCCTGCTCCGGGACATCGGGCGGCTGCGCGAGGAACAGGAACGGGCCCGGGGCGGCATCTCGCTGAACGTCCCCGAACAGGAGATCGTCCAACGGGACGGCTCCTACGGCCTCGCCTACCGCGCCACGCTCCCCGCCGAGGGCTGGAACGCCCAGATCTCCCTGCTCACCGGCATGACCGCTGCCCGCCTCATGGCCGACACGGGCACCGGCGTCCTGCGCACCCTGCCGATCGCCCCGGACGGAGCCGTGGCCCGGCTGCGGCGCTCCGCCCACGCCCTGCGCGTCGACTGGCCGCACCACGTCCCGTACGCGGAGGTCGTCCGCTCCCTCGACCCGACGCGGAGCGACCACGCGGCGTTCCTCCAGGAGTGCACCACCCTGCTGCGCGGAGCGGGCTACACGGTCTTCGACGACGGCGAACTCCCCGATCCCGCCGTGCACGCGGCGGTCGCCGACCTCTACACGCACTGCACCGCGCCGCTGCGCCGTCTCGTCGACCGGTACGCGTCCGAACTCTGCCTCGCCGCGACCGCCGGGACGGAACCTCCCGAGTGGGTACGGGAGGCACTCCCCGCCCTTCCGAAGGAGATGGCCGAGGGGACGCGCCGCGCGGGCGCCGTGGAGCGGGGCTGCGTCGACCTGGTCGAGGCGGCGCTGCTGGAGGGGCGCGTGGGCGAGCTCTTCGACGCGTACGTGGTCGACGTCCGGGACCGCGACCCCGCCGTCGGCACGGTCCACCTCCGGGACCCGGCGATCGTCGGCCGGATCGAGGGCGGCACGGCTCCGCTCCCGTTGGGGGAGCGGCTGCGGGTCCGGCTCACCCAGGCGGGTCCGGCGTCGAGGACGGTGCTGTTCGCTCCGGCGTGAGCGGGCAGGACGCTGCCCGTTCCTCCGCGCCCTCCGCGCCCTTCTTGAGCGCCGCGACCGCTGCCCGTGGGTCGTCGGCGTGGAAGCGGAGCGTCCGGGCGCTCCCGCGCCGGCCGAGCGGCCGCACGAACTCGACCGGCTCCGTCAGCTCCACCGTCACCGTGGTCTGGCTTCCCACCGCCAGATCGAGCGTCCCGTCCGCGTCCACCCGGACCAGCCCCCCGTCCGGGAAGCGCCGGTCCACCCGGGCGGAGGCGATCACGGCGGCGGGCGCCCGCAGGTCGAACAGGGCGCCGTAGCGCAACCGCAGCGAACCGTCGGCCTCCACGAGATGCGGCCGGGTCACACAGGCCGCCTGAAGGGCGAGGATGATGACGATCCCGTACACGTCCACCACGAGGAGGATCGCGTGGACGAGCGGCCAGGGGATCACCAGGGCCAGCACCACGGTCTCCACGACGGAGACGAGGACGAACGCCCACATGATCCCGGTCTGCGGTTCGGTGTACGAGAACGGCCGGGCCCCCGCCGGAATCCGGTGGCGGCGGCGCAGGACCCACAGCCCGAGACTGTGCAGCGCCCGGAGTTCGTGCACCACCAGCCGCCGCACGGCCACCGGCACCACGGCCCGCACCGCGGACAGTCCGGCCTCCCGCCGCGTGTCCCCGGCCCGCCGCCGCGCCGTGTACAGCGGCCACATCACGTACGCCTCCAGGGCGAGCACGCCCACCACCAGGGCCTCGGCCATGAGCAGAACCGCACCCGGTATCCGGACCCCGGCCACCAGACAGACCGCCAGCGCGACCTCCCCGGGCAGTACGGCCCACATCGCGACCCGCGCCACCCGCAGGCCCACCGCCCTCCCGGTACTCACGTGTTCCTCCCCCGCACCCGCTCGGCCAGCGCCTCCATCACCCGGCGCACCACCGCGCGCTGCGCGGGCGGGTAGTCGTCGAGCAGCGCCCGCCCCATCCCCGTCGTCGACGGCTCGCCGTCGGGGATCACCGCCAGGACCTCGTCCGGTACGGCGGCGACCAGCTCGGCCGCCAGCGGCGCGATGCGCGGGTCGTCCACCCCGGCCCCGGCCAGCTCGTCGAGCCGCTCGTACAGGGCGAGAACGCCCGGGTCCTCGGCCAGCGGACGCAGCGCGGCGTACATCTCGGCCCCGGCGCCGTCGCCCGCCGCGTCCAGCAACGACAGATGCTCGCGGTCCTTCGCCGCGGCCGGGGACGTGGTGGCGGGCGCGCGATCCAACAGCGCGGCGAGGGCGGGGGAGAGCGGCCCGCCGGAGGTGAGGGGCGCCTCCAGGAGCGCGGCCAGCACCTGCCGCCGCTCGTGGATCTCCCGCTCCTGCCGCGCCAGATCGGCGTCCAGCTCCCCGAGCACCTCGGCCAGCTCCCGCCCCGCGTCGTCGGCGAGCACGTCGCGCACCTCGTCCAGGGAGAGCCCGATCTCGGTCAGCCGCCTGATCCTGGCCAGCAGCACGGCATCGCGGACGGTGTAGGCCCGATAGCCGTTGGCCTGCCGGGCGGGCTCGGGCAGGAGGCCGATGTGGTGGTAGTGCCGGACGGCCCGGGAAGTGACTCCCACGAGCGCGGCGATCTCTCCGATACGCATGCGGCCAGTAGAAACGTTGACGCCGCGACAAGGTCAAGCACCGCTCTCCTTCCCCGCGCTTCCGTCCACGCCGTGTCGGCCTGTGCCACGATCGGGGGGAAGGACTCCGCTCTCATGGACGGCCGGTCCCCCCCGATGCCTGCGCCTTCGCCCCTCTGGAACCCCGCCGTTTCCGCGGCGCCGCATCCTGGATGGCCCCCGAAGGCATAGCCCTGGTGGTGGAGGTGATGTGATGACCTCCACCGAGCCGCAGGCCGGCCGCGAGGCCAAGCACCACTGCCATGTCTGCCGCTGCCCGAGCCCTTCGCCTTCGACCTGGAGACCGGCGACTTCGGCTGAGGCGGACCGGCAGGGCCCTCGGTCCGCAGGGCCCGGTAGGATGGCGATCACGGCAGACGAGCCGGGCGGACGGCCGCGTGAGGATCCTTCGGGGTTCTCCCGAGGAACGTCCGGGCTCCACAGGGCAGGGTGGTGGCTAACGGCCACCCGGGGTGACCCGCGGGACAGTGCCACAGAGAACAGACCGCCCGGGACCTCGGTCCCGGGTAAGGGTGAAACGGTGGTGTAAGAGACCACCAGCGCCTGAGGTGACTCAGGCGGCTAGGTAAACCCCACCCGGAGCAAGGTCAAGAGGGGGCGCCCCAGAAATGGGACGCGCCTGCGTGAACGTTCGAGGGCTGCTCGCCCGAGTTCACGGGTAGACCGCACGAGGCCGGCAGCAATGCCGGCCCTAGATGGATGGCCGTCTCCCCGGCCGCCGCGAGGCGACCGGGAGACAGAACCCGGCGTACAGCCCGACTCGTCTGCCGTCTCACCCGTCCCGGGCCGGCGCGCGCCCCAGCACGCTCACGGCGCGGCGCGTTGTGCCGTCGCGCGTTATCCCAGCTGCGTGGAAGGCTCCCGGCGTGTTCTGATCACCGGTGATCGAGGGTCGGCCGAAACCGGCGGGCGCCGAGTCGACGGAAACGGGGCACAGGACGATGAGCGTTGCGGAAAGCACCGGAGCCGCGCGGCCGGACCAGCAGGGCGTACGGCTGCGCCCGGCCACGCCGGACGACGCGGAGGCCGTCACCCGGGTCTTCCTGGCCTCCCGGGCCGCCGCCATGCCGTATCTGCCCCGGGTCCACAGCGACGAGGACACCCTCGCGTGGATCACCCATGTCGTGCTGCCCACCAGCACCGCGGTGTGGGTGGCCGAGGAGACGGTGGAGAGCGGGGAGCTGCTCGGGTTCGCCGTGCTCGCCGGGGGCGACGAGCTCGATCACCTCTACCTGCGGCCCGACGCGTTGCGGCGGGGGATCGGGAGCCGGCTGCTGGCGGAGGTGCGCGGCGCGGTGGAGGGGGCCCTGACGCTGTACGTGTTCCAGCGCAACGCCGCCGCCCGCGCCTTCTACGAGCGGCACGGGTTCACCGCCGTCGCGTTCGACGACGGTGCCCGCAACGAGGAGAACGAGCCGGACGTGCTCTACCGCTGGGCCCCCGGGGACCGCTGAGCCCGCGGGCGGCGGGTCAGATGACCGGCGGCCGGCCCAGCCGTGTCATCTGCCACACCGTGGACCAGCGCATCGGGCGCCGCTCGCCGCACGGGGTGCGGACGCCCTCGGCGAAGCCGCCCGCCCAGGCGCGCAGGCCCTTCGGGTCGCGGGTGCGGGCGAGGGTGAGCAGGGTCCAGGTGCCGAGGTAGGCGGGGACCAGGGGGAGGGGCAGGTTGCGGCGGGCCAGCCAGACGCGGTTGCGGGCCGTCATCCGGTAGTAGACCGCGTGCCGGGCCGGGGACGTCTTGGGGTGCTGGAGCAGCAGCTCGGGCTCGTACAGCACCTTCCAGCCCGCGTCGAGCGCGCGCCAGGCGAGGTCGGTCTCCTCGTGGGTGAAGAAGAACTCGGCGGGCCACGGCCCGGTCTGCTCCAGCATCTTCATGGAGAACGCGTGCCCGCCGCCGAGGAAGGCCGTGACCGGGCCGCCGCGCATCGGGTCGCCGGCCCGCAGTCGGGGCACGTGGCGCCGCTGCGTCTCGCCGTGCTCGTCGGCGATCCGGAAGCCGACGATGCCGAGCCGGTCGTCGGCCGCGAAGAGGTCCCGCACCCGGCGGAAGACGTCCTTCTCGACCAGCAGCCCGTCGTCGTCCAGCTCGATCACCACGTCCACGTCGCCGATCTCGGCGAGCCTGCGCAGACCGGCGTTCCGGCCGCCCGGGCAGCCGAGGTTCTCCGGCAGCTCGATGGCGGTCACCCCGCCGTCGAGGTCCTCCAGGCCGGGGAACGCGGTGAAGTCCGGGAGCGCCGTCCCGTTGCCGATGATCACGAGCCGGGTGGGCCGGACATCCTGCATGGCGACCGACGCCAGCAGCGCCTCGACCGCCTGCGGGCGGTCTCCCATGGTCACGATGGATACGCCGATGCGTGGTGCGGACAAGTTCGGTACTCCTGGGCTCGGCTGCCGTGCGGCTGCTGGTCGGCTGCGGTGCCCGCGATCGTAACGCCTCGGTGTTCAGTGTGCGGTTACCGCCCGGCCATCAACGGGCCCGTCGGTGTTCAGCGGGGTGTACACGGTCAGCGGCTCGGGCTCGGGCATGTCCGTGTCATCCCGCTGCCGATGCTGTCCCGCCCCCCGGGACCGACCGGTGCGGCTCCCGGGGGGGGTCCCGCTCCGCTCACCTCTCCGCCGATGCCGTCCGGTTCCTCTCGGTCAGGAAGTGCCCGGCGAGCAGGGCGCCGGCCAGGACCAGTGCGGAGTTGACGAGGATGGCGATGGACACGCCGGACAGTACGGCCTCCGGGCCCGTCGCGGCTCCCGTCCGGGCGGTGACGATCGCGCTCATCACCGGGATGCCGAGGGTGATGCCGACCTGCTGGGTCATCGTCGCCAGTCCGGTGGCCCGCCCCTGCTCCTCGTCGGGCAGACCCGAGGTGGCCGTGACCATGAACCCGACGATCATCAGCATGTTGCCCACACCACCGACGAAGGTGGCCGCCAGCAGGAGCCAGATCCAGGAGCCGGAGGTGCCGAGAGCGACGAGGGAGAGGGTGGAGACGGCCTGGACGACCCCGCCCAGCACGATGGCGCGCCGGTTGCCGAACCGGCCCACCGCCCGTCCGCCGAGCATCCCGCCGACGACGGTGCCGACGCCCAGCACGCCGAACGCGAGGCCGGTGGCCAGCGCGGAGTAGCCGAGGACCTCCTGGAGGTACAGGGTGAGCAGGAACACCAGCGAGGTCTCGGTGACGAAGGCGATCAGCCCGGCGGCGTTGCCCCAGACGACGCTCCGCCGCTTCAGGATGTGCATCGGGACGAGCGGTGCGGCGGCCCGCCGCTCGATGCGGACGAACGCGATCAGGAGGGCGACGCCGGCGGCCAGGGGGGCCAGCGTGGTGGGGGTGGTCCAGCCGGTCTCGCCGGCCTGGGTGAGCCCGAGGACGAGCAGCAGCAGCCCGCCGGTGACGGTGACCGCGCCGGGCACGTCCAGCCGGGGCCGCCGCTCCGGCCGGGAGTCGGTGATCACGGAAGGTGCCAGGATCACGACCAGGGCCGCGACCGGTACGTTGATGAAGAAGGCCCAGCGCCAGGAGAGCAGGTCCGTCAGGAGGCCGCCGAGGATCGCTCCGGCGGTGAACCCGGCGGACATCAGGGCTCCGTTGAGCCCCAGCGCCCGTTCGCGCAGCGGCCCCTCCTTGAACGCGGTGGTCAGCAGCGCGAGCCCGGCGGGGGTGACGGCCGCGGTGGCCAGGCCCTGGAGCACGCGGGCGGCGAGGAGGACCTCGGGCGAGGTGGCGAGGCCGCCGAGCGCGGAGGAGAGCCCGAGGACGACCATGCCGCCGATGAACAGGTTCTTGCGGCCGACGAGGTCGGCGACGCGTCCGAAGAGCAGGGTGAACCCGGCGGCGGCGAGCGCGAAGGACGTGGCGATCCACTGGAGGTGGGCGAGGGAGAAGCCGAGCCCCTCCCCGACGACGGGCAGTGCCACATTCAGGATCGAGAAGTCCACCGCGATCATGAACTGGGAGCCGAGCAGCAGAGCCAGTACGAGTTTCTGGCGTCTCGTCATGCGTGGGCCGGCGGCGCGGGGGGCGGTCGTCGGTCCGGTGAGTGCGGGTGCGGGTGCGGGTGCGGTACGGGACATGGCAGGGCGCCTTCCTGGGCGGCAGATCCTTAATGGTTCTGTGGTTCCGTTAAGGTGGGTGTCACCGTAACAGGGGGAGCGTTGTTAATGGAACTGGAGACCCGTTATGACTTCTGAAAGTGCTGAAGGCTCCGGAAGCTCCGAGAGTCCCGGAGGCTCTGGAGGCCTCGACGCCGACGGGGGGGAGCCCGGCACCGTGCGTCCCGGCGGCCGCACCGCCCGGGTGCGGGAGGCGGTGCTGCGTGCCGCCGGGGACGCGCTGGTCGAGCACGGCTTCGACCGGCTCGACCTGGCCGATGTCGCCCGGCGGGCCGGGGTCGGAAAGACGACCGTCTACCGGCGCTGGTCCGCGCCCGCGGGGCTGGTGGCCGATCTGCTCTCGGACATGGCGGAGCAGTCGCTGCCGCGCGCGGACACCGGGTCCCTGGCCGAGGACCTCCGGGCCAACGCCCGGCTCGTGGTCCGGACGCTGACCGATTCCCGGCAGGGTGCTCTCTTCGCGGCCGTCATCGCCGCCGCCACCTGCGATCCGCGGACCGCCGAGGCCCTGCACCGCTTCTACGCGGTACGGATCGGGGAATGGTCCGGCTGTGTCGAGGCGGCGGTCGATCGCGGCGAACTGCCCGCCGGGACGGTCCCGGGCGAGGTGATCGCCGCGGTGTCGGCGCCCCTGTACTACCGGCTGCTGGCCAGCGGCGCTCCGCTGGACGAGGCGGCCGCCGACCGGGCCGCCGCCGCCGCGGTCGCCGCCGCGCGGGAAGGGGTCTACGTGCGGTGAGGGGCGTGGGGAGCCCTGGGGGGCGACCGGCTTCGTGGCGTCGGCGGCGCGTCGTTAAGGTGCTGGAATGATATTCGGTAAAGCCGGGTTCGGGGGAGCCGTCGCCGACTTCGAGGCGGCGGTGACCGCACAGGACGCCAAGCGCTCCGGTAAGGCGTTCGTCCGGTTGCAGGAGACCTTCGGGCAGGCCGGTGAGGCGGAGCTGCTGGACGGCGGGCCGCGGCTCGCCGCCGTGCTGGAGCAGGTCCCGCCCGGCCCCCGTGCCGTCGTCGCCGTGCTTGTCGGGGCCTGTGTCGAGCGCGGCGCGGACGCCGAGCGCTGCGCGCCGGGAGTGCTGGCCGGGCTGCGACGGGCGCTGGAGCAGGCTCTGGTGTTCTGCGAAGCGTGGATCGGGACCGGGGGCGGCGCGTTCCCCGTCCCGGACGGCGGCGAGCCGGGCCCGGACGTGGTGGAGCGGGCCGGCGCCGACGCGGCCGTCGGCTGGTGGACCCTTCCCCAGTGGGAGATGGCCGCCGTCGCGCTGCTGAACCACCCCGGTGTGCGGCGGGCCACCGGCTTCCGGGGCGAGGCGCTGCGGCTGCTCGGTGCGGTGGAGCGGGCCTCCGGAACGGAGTTGAAGTCCCTCGCCCACGCGCTCCTCGTGCTGGACGACGAACCGCTCGTCGCCCTCCACCGGTCGAGCGGCACCGGCTACCTCCTGCGCCTCTCCGGCATCGGGGACAACTTCCAGCTGCACACCCTGCTCGCCGACGCGCTCATAGGCGGCGGCCATGTGGAGGGCCACGCGCCGTCGGCGCAGGAGGCGGCTGTCTGCCGGGAGACCCCCGGCCAGGTGGACACCGTGGGCTCCTTCGACCTGGTGGCTCCGGACGGTGAACTCATCTGGAACGAGGGCGCCCCCGCCGACATCCCCGTCGTCGACGGCGTCCGGCTGCTGGTCCTGGACGAGCCGTCCTACCGGCGTACCTGGCCCGCGGGCCGCTTCTTCCCCGGCATGCGCGGCGACGCCCTGCTGGAGCGCGCGCTCGACCCGGAGGAGGCGGAGCGCTGGTACGCCCACGTCTCCCCGGCCAAGGAGGTCACCGGCTGAACCGCCGTCCGAAGGAGGCACCGGCTGGACCGCCCCGGGGTTCGCCGCCCCCGGAAGGCGGTTCAGCCGATCCGGGTGCCCGTCCCGCTGACCCGGATCCTGGCGTCTCCCGCGCGCAGTTCGACGGTGAGTGTGCCGGGCCGGCCCATGTCGGCCCCCTGGTGCAGCGTCAGGACGGCCGTGTCCGGTACGAGCCCCAGCTCCCGTGCGTACGCCCCGAAGGCCGCCGCCGCCGCGCCCGTCGCCGGATCCTCGACGACCCCGCCCACCGGGAACGGGTCCCGGACGTGGAAGACCCCGGGCCCCTCGCGCCACACCAGTTGCAGCGTCGTCAGGTCGAGCCGGTGCATCAGCGCTTCGAGGCGCGCGAAGTCGTACGCCAGGTCGGCCAGCCGCTCCCGGGTGGCGGCGGCCAGCACCAGGTGCCGGGCCCCCGCGTAGGCGATCCGGGGCGGCAGGGCCGGGTCGAGGTCGGCGGCCGCCCAGTCCAGAGCGGTCAGCGCCTCCGTCAGGTCGGCCGCCGCGATCTCCTCGACGTGTGGGGCCACACTGGTGAGGGTGGCGCGGAGTTCGCCGCCCTCCCGTACGACGGTCACCGGTACCGGACCCGCGGCCGTGGCGAACTCCAGCTCACCCGGCCCGTCCCGTTCGGCCAGGGCGAGCGCCGTGGCGACCGTGGCGTGACCGCAGAAGGGCACCTCGGCCTTCGGGCTGAAATAGCGGATCCCGTACGCGCCTCCGCCGGTCCGCTCCGTCAGGAACGCCGACTCGCTGTAGCCCAGCTCCGCCGCGACGGCGAGCATCGCCTCCTCGCCCATCCCGGAGGCGTCCAGGACGACGCCGGCGGGATTCCCGCCCGCGGGGTCGGCGGAGAAGGCGGTGTAGCGCAGGACCTCGGGCGCGGGATCTGGTGTCATGCAGGGGTCCAACCGTGCCGCCGCTCCCGGCATTCCCCGCCCGGTGCGGCGGTGCAGGGGTGCAGGGGTGCAGCGATACGGCGTCCGGGAGGGCCGGTCGCGGCCCCCCGTTCCGCGACCGGCCCTCCCGGGGCGGGTCAGTGGCAGTTCTTGACGCCCTTGTTCGCCTTGGTGGACTTCTTCCAGGAGCAGGAGTCCTGGAGCTTCCCGTTCGGCTTGATCAGCCGCGCCTTGTCACCGGTGTTGTTCCAGACGTACGAGCCCCGGTTCCAGTGCACGGTGCCCGAGACGTTCTTGCCCTTGCCGGTGCGGAGCTTGACCGTCTTGCCCGCACCGATCGTGTAGCTGCCGAAGGTGTAGGTGTAGCCGGTGTTGTCCTTCACCTTGAAACCCTTGAGCTGGACCTTCTTCTTGCCGTTGTTGTGGATGTTCACCCACTCGGCGTTCAGCGACTTCGTGGTCCGGTTGTCCTTGCCGGGGCCGTCGTACTGCACGGTCCCGAAGTGCAGCCCGCCCTGGTGGGGGGCGGCCGCGGCCGGTGCGGCCGTGGCGAGGAGCGAGCCGGCCAGTGCGGTGGCGGCGGCCAGGGCGATCGGCGCAGCGGTGCGTATGCGCATGCGGTGTTCCTTCTGTGGTGTTCTGGTGAAGGCGTAACAGCATGCGATCATACGGTCAGCACGCGCTTGCTCGGTCGGGCGCGGAGAAATCCGCAAATTCGGCCATTTAATGGCTAGTTCGAACGAGCCTGATCAGGTCCGGGCACAACCTCGATCTCAACCTCGCCCGACGTACGGCATGTTCGTCGCCAGGACCGTGGCGAACTGGACGTTCGCCTCCAGCGGCAGCTCCGCCATGTGCACCACCGTCCGCGCCACGTCGGACGCCGCCATCACCGGCTCCGCCGCCAGCTCCCCGTTGGCCTGGAGGATCCCGGTCGACATCCGCTCGGTCATCTCCGTCGCCGCGTTGCCGATGTCGATCTGCCCGCAGGCGATCCGGTAGGCCCGGCCGTCCAGCGACAGCGACTTCGTCAGCCCCGTCATCGCGTGCTTGGTCGCGGTGTACGCGATCGAGTGCGGGCGCGGCGCGTGGGCGGAGATCGAACCGTTGTTGATGATCCGGCCGCCCTGCGGGTCCTGCTCCCTCATCAGCCGGTACGCCGCCTGCGCGCACAGGAACGCGCCCGTCAGGTTCACGTCGACGACCGCCCGCCAGTCCTCGACGGCCAGGTCCTCCAGCGGTACGCCGCCGGGGCCGAACGTGCCCGCGTTGTTGAACAGGAGGTCCAGCCGGCCGAACCGCTCCCGTACGGCGGTGAAGAGCGCGCCGACCTCGTCGGCGTCGGTCACGTCCGTGGTGACGCACAGCGCGTCGGTGTCCCCGGCGGCGGCCGCCGTCCCCGCCAGCGGCTCGGCCCGCCGGCCGGCGAGCGCGAGGGACCAGCCCGCGCTCGCGAGGGCGAGCGCGACGGCCCGCCCGATCCCCGATCCCGCACCCGTGACGACGGCGACTTTCCGGCCGGTCTGCTCAGTGTTCATGGCCCGGCAGCGTACGGGACGGCTCGGCGCACGGAGCACGCGGTGCTCATCGACCCGCCATGCGGATGTTGTGCACGCGACAACGGTGCGTCGTCGCGTGCGGCTGCCATGAACCCCGACAGCATCCGGGCTGAGGAGGGGCATATGACAGCCGCAGGAACCATCATGACGCCCGATCAGAGCACACGGGTCACCGAGCTCCGCGCCGCCGCACGGCTGCTCGAACCGGGCGTGGGACGCAGACGCTTCCTGACCGTCACCGGAGCCGCCGCCGCGCTCGCCTTCGCCGTGAACCTGCCCGCCGCCGGCACGGCGAGCGCCGCCGAACTCGACGCCCGCCGGATCACCGAGGACCCGTTCACCCTCGGTGTCGCCTCCGGCGACCCGCAGCCCGCGTCCGTCCTCGTCTGGACCCGGCTCGCGCCCCGCCCCTACGAGCCGGGCGGCGGACTGCCGCGCGGCCGGGTCGAGGTGCGCTGGGAGGTGGCCCGCGACGAGAGCTTCCGCCGTATCGAGCGGCGCGGCTCGGTCACCGCCCACCCCGAGTTCGCCCACAGCGTCCGCGCCGAGGTCCAGGGCCTCGACTCCGGCCGCGTCTACTACTACCGCTTCCGCGCCGGCAGCTGGACCAGCCCGGTCGGCCGCACCCGCACCGCCCCGGCCCCCGGAGCCCGCACCAGCTCCCTGGCCCTGGCCGCCGTCTCCTGCCAGGCGTACCACGACGGCTACTTCACCGCCTACCGCCACCTCGCCGCCGAGGACGTCAACGTCGTCTTCCACCTCGGCGACTACCTCTACGAGTACGCCGTCACCGCCACCGGCGGAGCCCGCGGCTACACCGACCGCAGACTTCCCGCGCACTACAACCGCGAGACGGTCACCCTGGAGGACTACCGGCTGCGCTACGCCCTCTACAGGTCCGACCCGGACCTGCGCGCCGCCCACGCCGCCCACCCCTTCGTCGTCACCTGGGACGACCACGAGACCGAGAACAACTACGCGGGCGGCACCCCCGAGAACGACGTGCCTCCCGAGGAGTTCCTGCTGCGCCGGGCCGCCGCGTACCGCGCGTACTGGGAGAACCAGCCGCTGCGCACCCCGCAGCGCCCCACCGGACCCGACATGCGGCTCTACCGCCGCCTGAAGTTCGGGCGGCTCGCCCAGTTCGACATCCTCGACACCCGGCAGTACCGCAGCGACCAGGCGTACGGCGACGGGTGGCGCACCCCGGGACCCGAGTCGGAGGACCCCGCGCGCACCATGACCGGGGCCGCCCAGGAGCGCTGGCTGACCGACGGCTGGCGGGCCTCGAACGCCACCTGGAACGTCGTTCCGCAGCAGGTCACCTTCGCGCGGCGGCGCGATGTGCCCACCGACGCCTTCAAGCTCTCCATGGACTCCTGGGACGGCTACCCGGCCTCCCGGCAGCGGGTGCTGGCCGGGGCCGAGGCCGCCGGGGTGGCCAACCTCATGGTCCTCACCGGAGACGTCCACGTCTCCTACGCCTTCGACCTGAAGAAGGACTTCGACGACCCCGCCTCGCGGACCGTCGGCACGGAGATCGTCACCACGTCCATCAGCAGCGGCAAGGACGGCGCGGACCGGCCCGCCAACTGGGAGAACCAGACCCGCGCCAACCCGCACCTCAAGCACTACAACGGGCGGCGCGGCTACGCGCTCGTCACCCTCGGAACGAAGGAGGCCCGCGCCGACTTCCGTACGGTGGCGGCCGTCACGACCCCCGGCGCGCCCCTCGCCACAGCGGCCTCCTTCGTCACCGAGGCCGGGAACCCGGGGCTCACCCCCGCGTAGAACCTCCCGCCCGCACCGGAGGCCTCACGCACGCTCCGGGCTCAGCGGTCCGCCGGGTAGCGGACGCCGATACGGTCCCGTACCGCGTCGAGCGTCCGCATCACCGCCAGCGAACCCTCCAGCGGGACGAGCGGGGACTCGGTCTCGCCCGCCCGCACCGCCCGCGCCACCTCGACGGCCTCGTACTGCATGCCCGAGAGCCCCTGGCATCCCGGCCCCGAGGTGATCGTCTCCGGCTCCGCGCCCGCGCGCCGCAGCACGAAGTGGTCCGGATGGAAGAAGTCGCGCGGGAGGTCGATCCGCCCGGCCGTGCCGATGACGGTGGCCGCCGTCGGATGGTGGCCGACGATCGAGCACGACAGCAGCGCGGTCGCACCGGAGTCCCAGCCGAGCAGCATCCCCGTGTTCAGGTCGATGCCCTCCGGGGACAGCAGCGCGTCGGCCCGGACCCGGTCCGGCTCGCCCAGCAGCAGGTGGGCGAAGGAGACCGGGTAGACGCCGAGGTCCAGCAGCGCCCCGCCGCCCAGGTCCGGATCGCGCAGCCGGTGCCCGGGAGCGAAGTCGCCCGCGAAGCCGAAATCCGCCTGTACGGTACGGATCTCGCCGATCGCCCCGTCCCGGACCAGCTCGGTGAGGCGGCGGACCACCGGGTTGAGATAGGTCCACATGGCCTCCATCAGGAAGAGGCCGCGCTCCCGGGCCAGCGCCACCAGCTCCTCCGCCTCCCGGCTGTTGAGCGTGAACGCCTTCTCGCACAGCACATGCTTTCCGGCCCGCAGCGCGAGCGAGGCAGCCGCGTGGTGCGCCGAGTGCGGCGTCGCCACGTACACCACGTCGACCTCGTCGTCGGCGACCAGCTCCGCCCAGCCGCCGTAGGCCCGCCCGATCCCGTGCCGTTCGGCGAACTCCCGCGCCGAGGCCTCCGTGCGCGAGGCCACCGCCACCACCTCGGCGTCGGGGAGCCCCTGTACGTCCGCCGTGAACCTCGCGGCTATGCCGCCCGTCGCCAGAACACCCCAACGCACCGTCCCACCCATGCCCGCCACCCCAGCCCGCCCGAAAAAGGTATCGACCACTCCGGCCTAGCTGAGAGCATAGATGCGTATTCAACGATGTGGAGAAGAGAATGCCGGACAGCGGCGGCAGCCGGGCCCAGCGAGCACACATACCCGCCACCGGGACCGGTGCAGGGGCCGACGACCGGACGATCCCGCACGGCGACGCGGGCGCCCTCTCCGTCGACCCCGCCGCCCCGCAGGTCACCGCCCCCGCCGGCCTCCCCGGGCCGGCGGCGAAGACCGCCCGGCGCACCGGCCTCCTGGTCACCATGGTCCTCGGCGGACTCACCGCACTGCCGCCGCTGTCCATGGACATGTACCTCCCCGCGCTCCCCGCCGTCACCGACTCCCTCCGCGCCCCCGCCGCCACCGTGCAGCTCACCCTGACCGCGTGCCTGGCCGGAATGGCGCTGGGCCAGCTCGTCGTCGGTCCCATGAGCGACCGCTGGGGCCGCCGGAGACCGCTGCTCCTCGGCATGGTCGTCTACGTCATCGCCACCGCCATCTGCGCCCTGGCCCCCACCGCCGAACTCCTCATCGGCTTCCGTCTCCTCCAGGGGCTCGCCGGCGCGGCCGGCATCGTCATCGCCCGGGCCGTGGTGCGCGACCTCTACGACGGCGTGGAGATGGCCCGGTTCTTCTCCACCCTGATGCTGATCTCCGGCGTCGCCCCGGTCATCGCGCCGGTGATCGGCGGCCAGGTCCTGCGGATCACCGACTGGCGGGGCATCTTCGTCGTGCTGACCGCCGTCGGCGTCGTGCTCACCCTGGTCGTCTGGAAGTGGCTGCACGAGACGCTGCCGCCCGCCGACCGCCACACCGGCGGGGTCGCCGACGCCCTGCGCACCATGCGGGGGCTGCTCGCCGATCGCGTGTTCACCGGCTACATGGTCGCGGGCGGGCTCGCCTTCGCCGTCCTGTTCGCGTACATCGCCGCCTCCCCGTTCGTCGTGCAGGAGATCTACGGGGCTTCGCCCCAGACCTTCAGCCTGCTCTTCGGGCTCAACTCGATCGGCCTGATCACCGTCGGGCAGATCAACGGCAAACTGCTCGTGGGCCGGATCAGCCTCGACAAGGTGCTCGGCGTCGGCCTCGCGGTGATCGTGCTGGCCGCCGTCGCGCTGCTGCTCATGACGGCCGGCGTCTTCGGCGAGGTCGGCCTCGTACCGGTCGCGGCCGGGCTCTTCGTGCTGATGTCGGCGATGGGCCTCGCGATGCCGAACACCAACGCCCAGGCCCTGATGCGCACCAAGCACGCGGCGGGTTCCGCCTCCGCGCTGCTCGGCACGTCCTCGTTCCTCATCGGCGCCGTCGCCTCCCCGCTGGTCGGCATCGCCGGCGAGGACACGGCCGTCCCGATGGCCGTGGTCCAGGTCGTGTGCGCGGTGGCGGCGGTGGCCTGCTTCCTGCTCCTGTGCCGCCCCTGGCAGCGAGCGGGCCGCGAGGCCGGCGGCCTCTGAAGCCACCGCGGCCCCGACGCCCGCCGCGCAGGACTCAGCCGGACCGCGGGTACCCGATCAGATGCGTACGGTCCTGCCGGTCGGTCCAGCGGAACACCCCGACGCCCGTGGTCTCCGTCCCCGGCAGCCGCGCGTTGCGCGACAGCCGCTCGGTGCTCCAGGTCGCGAAGTCCATCGCGACCGGGAGCCCCCCGCCGGACAGCGCCTCCGAGGCGTCGCGCGCGTTCTCGGCCCCGTACGCGATGCCGTCGTCCGTCACCGTGGCCAGCGTCAGATGGGCGGCGCCGTCCTCGTCCTCGAAGCAGCGGCCCTGCTTCGCCTCCAGATCGAAGGCCAGGTTCCCGGCGATCAGGTAATCGCCCGAGGGGGAGAGGACCGCCTGCGGGAAACGCCCCGGTTTTATGGCGGGCTTGTGGCACTCCACCGAGGTGAGGACCTCACCGGTCGCCGCGTCGTGCACCGCCCACAGCTCGTGGGTCGCCGCCCGCTTCGTCTTCTTCGCGGGCGCCCACTTCGCCAGCACCTGGTCCGGGGTCGTCGACGTCACCACACCGCTGCCCCTGTCGGCGCCCTTGGGCGCGACGTTCCGGCTGAACCAGCCGCCGAGCACCCAGAACTCCCGCGCCCCGCCCAGCAGCAGGCCCTCGGCGGTCTGCCCGTGCACCTCGGTGAGCTGCTTGCAGGCCGGGCAGCCCTTGGGGTACTTCAGCTTGTCCGCGCCCAGCTCGGACACCTCACCCGTGACCGGGTCCACCAAGGTGCTGTTCGCCTTCGCGTCGCTGATCACGATGGACGGCCCGGTCGTGTTGACATCCGGGGCGCCGGACCACGGCACCTCGACGCGCTGCCGGTTCCCGTTCGTCACGTCGTACAGATCGAGCGCGATGAAGGTTTTCGACGGCGACAGCCCGTCGCCGACCTTCCCGTAGGACCAGGTCACGAAGAACTGCCGGTCGCCCTTGGCGACCGTGGCGAGCCTCGGATAGTGCAGCGGGTCCGGCTGCCGCCAGGCCTTGCCGCGCCAGCCCAGTTCGCCGGTGGCCGTGTCGACGGTACGCAGCCGGTAGCGGTTGTCCTTCGACCGCTCCAGATAGGCCAGCAGGCCCGTCGCGTGGGAGACGGCCACGTCGGGGGAGGAGCCGATGATCTCCCACCCCCGGTCCGTCGCGTACTGCGGCGGAACGGTCAGCCGGGTCACCGGCCCGGCGCTCGGCAGCACCGGTTTCGCCGTCCCGGCCGCCGCGCCGTTCTTCCGGTCGTCCTCGTCGGGGCTGCCGCCACAGGTGGCCAGCAGCAGGAGCAGGGCGAGAAAGACCACCCCGCCGACGAGCGTCAACCGCACGATCTTCTGCCTCATGGCTCCCCTGCTGGACCATCTTGACCTGGTGCCGTCCACGCGCGGGCCAGCGTAGCAACAGGCCCACGGCGGTGTGGAGTTCGCCGGATTCCCGTTCCGTACCGGTTACGTGAAGCCTTGGTGCCGACCCGTCGCTCACCCGTCGCGGACCCGTGCCGCCCGCGCACGTCTCTCCGTACCCTCCCGTGGCCCGGCGAAGCGGAATGCGTGCACCGGGTCGCCTCCGCCTACAATTCGGCGGTGAACGTCACCCTCCCCACCGCACAGTCCCTGCGCGCGGCGCTGGCCGGGCTGCTCGACGGACTGCCGCCCAGACAGGCCGCGCAGGCCGTCGACCGGCTGATCGCCAGCTACCGGGGGGAGACCCCGACGGACGCCCCGATCCTGCGGGACCGCTCCGACGTCGCCGCGTACGCCGCGTACCGGATGCCCGCCACCTACGAAGCCGTACGGTCCGCCCTCGACGCCCTGGCCGGGGCCGCCCCCGACTGGACGCCCGCCACCCACACCGACGTCGGGGGCGGCACGGGCGCGGCGAGCTGGGCGGTGGCCGGGGTCTGGGAGGGCCCGGCCACGACCGTCCTGGACTGGGCCGAACCGGCCCTCGCGCTCGGCCGCGAACTCGCCGAGGCGTCCGGGGTTCCGGGGCTCCGCGACGCGCGCTGGGAGAAGGCGCGGATCGGAGCGGCGCTGGAGCTGGCCCCGGTGGACCTGGTGACCGTCAGCTATGTGCTCAAGGAGCTGACCGCCGGGGCCAGGACCGACCTGGTCGACGCGGCGGCGGCGGCCGGACAGGCGGTGGTGATCGTGGAGCCCGGCACCCCCGACGGCTACGCCCGGATCATCGAGGCCCGCGACCGGCTGACCGCCGCCGGGATGGGCGTCGCGGCCCCCTGCCCGCACAGCGACGCCTGCCCGATCACCCCCGGGGCCGACTGGTGCCACTTCTCGGCCCGGGTCAGCCGCTCCTCGCTGCACCGGCAGGTCAAGGGCGGCTCGCTGAGCCACGAGGACGAGAAGTTCAGTTACGTGGTCGCCACCCGCTTCCCCACCGCCCCGACGCCCGCCCGGGTCATCCGCAGGCCGCAGATCCGCAAGGGCCAGGTGCTGCTGGAGCTGTGCACCCGCGACGACGGCCTGGCCCGCTCCACGGTCACCAAGCGCCACGGCGAGCTGTACCGGGCGGCCAGGGACGTCGCCTGGGGCGATCCCTGGCCGCCGGAGAGCACGGACCGTTAGGGCGTGTCCGGCGGATCAGGACGGGGCCCGGTCACGATCCGCCGGGGACGCCCCGGCGGCCGGTCAGGCCCGCAGCTCCTGGGTGCAGCACTTCACGCTGCCGCCGCCCTTGAGCAGCTCGCCCAGGTCCATCGGGACCGGCTCGAAACCCCGGTCCCGCAGCGGGTCCAGGAGCCCTGTCGCCCCCTGCGGCAGCAGGACGTGGCGCCCGTCGCTGACCGAGTTGAGGCCGAACGCCGCCGCGTCCGCCTCCCGGGCGAGCAGCGCGTCCGGGAACAGCCGGCGCAGTACCGCCCGGCTGCCGGGGGAGAACGCGTCCGGGTAGTACATGATCTCGTCGGCCGCCGCGTCCAGCACGCACAACGCGGTGTCCAGGTGGTAGTAGCGCGGATCCACCAGATCGAGCCCGATGACCGGCATCCCGAAGAACTCCTGGGCCTCCATGTGCGAGAGCGGACTGGACCGGAAGCCGCGTCCGGCCAGCAGGTACGAGGCGGTGACGGCGAAGTCTCCCTCGCCCTCGTTGACGTGCTCCGGCTCATGGACCTCGGTGAAGCCGTGCTCCCGGAACCAGTCCCGGTGGGCTCCGGCCTCCGCGTACCGCTCCCGGTACGCGAACAGCGCGCCCAGCACCCGGCCGCCGATCACCGTGGCGCCGTTGGCGGCGAAGACCATGTCGGGCAGGTCGGGGCGGGGGGCGATCAGCTCGACGGTGTGGCCGAGGGCCCGGTAGCGGTCGCGCAGGTCCTCCCACTGGGTCCGGGCCAGCGGCAGGTCGACGGGTTTGGACGGGTCCATCCACGGGTTGATGGAATAGGTGACCCGGAAGTGCTCCGGGGCGCACATCAGGTAGCGACGAGGGGTGGCGTCACGGTTCAACTCTGGCTCCTCGCGAACGGCGGCCGGGCCGCGGAACGGTGGGATGCGCACGGTCTGTGCGTGAGCCCATGGTGCGCCGTGCGCGCCGGATCCGCAGTCGATCGATCGGGTGGTTCACCGGACCCCCCGATCGCGGCCCCCGCCCGGACGCGCCGCGCCGTTCGGACGCGCCGCGCCGTTCGGACGCGCCGCGCCGTCCGGACGCGCCGCGCCGTCCGGATCTCCGGCGCCGCCCCGATGTGCCGCTGCCCGGCCCACGACCCGTAGCCGCCGCAAGACGATACGTATCGGTTCGGTGGGCGTTAGATTGGACGCATGGCACCCACCAAGGCACCCGACTCCAGCCGCCGCAGCGACCGTTCCCGCCGCGCGATCCACGACGCCGCCCTCGCCCTCGTGGGAGAGGTGGGGTACCAGCGCACGACGATCGAGGGTATCGCCGCCCGCGCGGGGGTCGGCAAGCAGACCATCTACCGCTGGTGGCCCTCCAAGGCCGCCGTGCTGATGGACGCCTTCCTCGCCCTGGCGGGCCGGGCCGCCGAGGACGCCGGGCCGCAGTCCGGCGACGCCGCGCAGGGCATCCCCGACACCGGCGATCTGACCGCCGACCTCAAGCTCGTCCTGCGGGCCACCGTCGACGAGCTGAACGACCCGGCGCTGGAGGTCCCCACCCGCGCGCTGACCGCCGAGGGCATCGTCGACGCGAAACTGGGCGCCGAATTCGTCACGAAGCTGCTCGAACCGCAGCTCGCGCTGTACGTCACACGCCTGCGGGCCGCCCAGGAGGCCGGGGACCTGCGTGCCGACGCCGACCCCCGGATCGCCCTGGAGCTGCTCATCGGCCCGCTGATGCACCGCTGGCTGCTGCGGACCCTGCCGCTCACCCACACGTACGCCGACGCGATCGTCGACTACGCCCTCGGCGGGCTCACCCCGCGACCCTGACCCCGAGGGCCCGGCGGGGGGCCCGGGGTCCAGCGGCACGAGTGAGAGACGTCCGATATGGGTGACATCGGGCGTGATGGTGCTCACTCGGTGCGGTGGTACTCGGCCCCGCTGGTGAACTCTGGCCACCCGAACCGCAGGATGGTGCGACGATGGAGAGGCAACGCTGAGGTGAACTGCTGAGGTGAGGGGATAGATGGGCGCCGATTCCGGCCGTTTCCGCGGCACAGAGAGCAGGATCTCCCAGTGGCTGCGGCGACGTCCCAAATCGCCGGGGGCCGAGGCCGACGAGTCGGCCAGGGTCGCGCTGCTCCTGGCGGTCGCCGACGCGGGTATGCCCATCGCCCCCGCCGCCCACCCCCTCGGATACCGATGTTCGTGCGAACGCATCGGCTGTCCCACCCCCGCCCGGCATCCCATCTCCTTCGCCTGGCAGACCCAGTCGACCACCGACCGCGCCCAGATCGAGCGCTGGGCGGACAGTCAGCCACTGGCCAACTTCATCACCGCGACGGGCATGATCCACGACGTGCTGGACGTGCCGCTCACCGCGGGCCGCGGCGCCCTGGAGCGCCTTCTCGACGCCGGAATCGACGTCGGCCCGGTCGCCCAGTCCGGCGAGGACCGGATGCTCTTCTTCACCGCCACCCGCGGCACCCCCGAGGACGAGGACGAGTGGTGGCCCTGCGAGCTGGACTGCCACCCCGAGACCATGGACGCCCACCCGGGCCTGCGCTGGCACTGCCGGGGCAGCTACGTCCTGCTGCCGCCCGCCCGGCTCCCCGGTGAGCTGGACGTCCACTGGGTGCGGGGCCCCGAGCACGAGCTGCCCGATCCGCTGACCCTGCTGGAGACGCTCACCGACGCGTGCGCGCGGTACGCGGGCAGTGCCGAGCAGAGCGAGCTGGACCACGACTCGATCGCCTGGCCCTTGAGCCGCTGAGCCGCTGGCTCACCGGTCCGGCGCGCGACCGCCCGGCCGCAGGGCCGGGCGCCGTCGGACGTCGCCGGGCCGCCCCGCGGCGCGGCGGCCCGAGCCGCTGCCCTGCCTACTCGCCCTTCGCCGCGACCAGACCGGGCAGCCGGTTCAGCATCCGTACCTTGCCGCCGGAACCGGAACCGGAACCGGACTTGGATCCGGCCGCTCCCTCGCGCGGCGGGACGTGCACCAGCTGGCTGGAGACCCGCTCCTTGGTGAGACTGCTGTTCACCTCGCCGGTGAGCAGCGCCTTCACATCCGCGTTGACCTCGGGGCGCAGCCCCTTCGCCGCGGTCTGCCGCTCGAAGTGCTTGCTGCTGAAGAAGACCAGCGCCCCGCCGTCCTCGGTGCGCAGTCCGAGCGGCGCGAACGCCGCACGCGTCAGTGGCTGGTCGACGTACTGGTACGAGAACCCCGCCCGCCGTGTGGTGCGGCGTGTCTCGCGCCAGCCCGAGGTCGCCGATGAGGGTGTGAACACATCCGGGGCGCCACTCTGCAGATAGCCGGTGTACGAGGTGCTCAGCTCTGCGGGCGCCACGGCCAGACCGTCGTCCCCGGGCTCCACCGGAGTGGCGAACCCCTCCTCGTCCAGGGTGAACTCCGGCACCTGGGACGACGGGACGACCGCGAGGTAGGCCGCCTTCCACAGCGCGTCGGGGCCCGACCGTACGAACGCCACCAGCCAGCGGGTGTCCAGCTTCCCGCCGTCCCGGTCCCGGTTGGAGTCGGTGTCCGCGAGGAACCAGCGCGGCCACCCCGCCTTCTTGGGGACGACGTACGTCGCGTCGTCCAGCACCAGCGGCTTGTGCGCCTTGTTGCCCTCGGGGTTGTACGTCTGCCGCGCCTTCAGCCCGGCCTGGTTGATCGCGCCGAGCGAACCCGTCACCCGGTCCGCGTCCAGCGCCGGATCGAACGCCTTGTCCGCGGCGTTGTAGGCGTCGGTGAAGTCCTTGAGTGCCTGTGCGGCCTCCGGCTTCTTCGCCCCGGGCAGCACTTCCAGCTCCCCGTGCACCGTCACACAGCCGCTCGCCGTCACGCACAGCACCGTCGCCGTCGCGAGCCCCGCCGTCAGCCGACCCAGCCCAGGGTGTCTCGTCATCCGTTGCTTCCGCGCCTTCTGATCCGTCGCCCGCACTGACCGTCGAAACCCTACCGGGGCGGCGCACGGCGTGCGGCGGGGGACCGGATACAGCGCCCACACCGTGATCCGGCGGCGGAGGCAGCCATGTCAGACCCCGCGCACCGGCACGATCAGCGGCCTGCCCGTACGGGGGTGGGGGAAGACCTCCACCGGCTGCCGGTAGACCTCACCGAGCAGCTCACCGCTGAACACCTCGTCCGGCGAGCCCAGTTCCGCGATCCGCCCCTCGTGCAGGACGGCGGCCCGGTCCGCGTACGCCGCGGCGAGGCCCAGGTCGTGCAGCACGACCACCACCGCGTCCCCGGCGGCGGCCCGGTCCCGGCAGATCCGCAGCACCAGCTCCTGGTGGCGCAGGTCCAGGGCGGCGGTCGGCTCGTCGAGCAGCATCAGCGGGGCCCGTTGCGCCAGCACCCGGGCCAGCGCCACCCGGGCCCTCTCGCCGCCCGACAGCGCCGAGAACGGCCGGCCCGCGAACCGCGTCACCTCCGTGGCCGCCATCGCCGCGGCCACCGCCGCGTCGTCCTCGTCCTCCCGCTCCGTACCGGCCCAGGGCGCCCGCCCCATCCGTACGACGTCCTCCACCGGGAACGGGAAGGACAGCGCGGCGGACTGCGGCAGCACCGAGCGGCGCAGCGCCAGTTCGGGCGCGGACCACGCGGCGGCCGGCCGCCCGTCGATCCGTACCTCGCCGCTCGCGGCGGGCAGATCGGCGGCCAGCGCCGCCAGCAGCGTCGACTTGCCCGCGCCGTTCGGGCCGACCAGGGCGACCACTTCGCCCGCGTGCGCGGTCAGACCGACGGAGTCCAGCACCTGCCGCTGCCCGAGCCGGACCGTAAGACCGACCGCCTCGACGCCGGGGGAGCCGGGGGCCACGGGCGAGGGCAGCTCCCGGGGGCGTACCGCGAACAGGTCTCTCAGTGTCCTCATGCCCAACCACCTTGCTTACGACGGGTCCTGCGCAGCAGCCAGAAGAAGAACGGGCTGCCGAAGAGCGCGGTCAGCACCCCGAGCGGCAGTTCGGCGGGGGCCGCCACCGTACGGGCCGCGAGGTCGCCGGCCACCAGGACCAGGGCGCCGCCGAGCGCGCTGCCCGGAACGAGGAAGCGGTGGCCGGGACCGTTGGCCATCCGCAGCAGATGCGGGACGAGCAGCCCGACGAAGGAGATGATCCCGGCGACGGCGACCGCGGCGGCCGTCAGCAGCGCCACCACCAGCACCAGCACGATCCGCAGCCGCTCCACGTCCACGCCCAGGTGCCGTGCGGGCCGCTCCCCGAGCGCCAGCAGGTCCAGCTTGCGGGCGTAGAAGGGGGCGATGAGGAGCCCGGCCAGCGCGCACGGCAGCACGGCGAGCACCTTGGGCCAGGTGGCCTGGGAGAGCGAACCGAGCTGCCAGAAGGTGATCTGGGTGATCTGCGCGTTGTCGGCGAAGAAGATGAACAGGCCGATCAGCGCGCCCGCGAACGCGTTGACGGCGATGCCGGTGAGGATCAGCGTCACCACTTCGGTCCGGCCGCCGGACCGCGAGAGCGTGTAGACGAGCAGGACCGTGACCAGTCCGGCGACGAACGCGCAGACGGTGATGGTCCAGTTGCCGAAGAAGCTCAGGCCGAGCGCGATCGAGGCGACCGCGCCCACGGCCGCGCCCGCCGAGATGCCGATCACGCCGGGCTCGGCGAGCGGGTTGCCGAACACGCCCTGCATCAGCGCGCCCGCACAGCCGAGGGACGCGCCGACGAGCAGGGCGAGGACGACCCGGGGGAGCCGTACGTTCCACAGGACGCTCTCGCCGACCCGGTCCAGCTCCTGGCCGCCGAGCCCGATCCGGTGCTGCACGGAGGACAGGACGTCGCCGAGCGGGATGGAGTACGCGCCGATCGCCGCGGAGAGCAGACAGCCGACGAGCAGGGCGAGGGAGAGCGCGGCGGCGAGCAGATACGCCCTGCTCCGGGGGGACTCGGGGGTGGCGACGCCGTCCGCTCCCTCGCCCGGGGCCTGCGGACCGGCCCCGGTGCGTTCCTCGTACGCGGTGGTCACCGGCCCGTGCCGCCCGTCGCGTACAGCTGCTCGACGATCTCCGCGAGCACCCGGTCGGTGCGCGGCCCGTAGTTGAGCAGCACCCCGTCGTCGACGGTGACGATCCGGCGGTCCATCCCGGCCGGGGTCTCCGCGATACCGGGGATCTTCACCAGGCCGTCCATGCCGCCGACCGATTCGAACCCCTTGGTCATCAGGAGGATCGCGTCCGGCGCGGCCTTGGCGAGCGCCTCACTGGTGATGGCGGTGAAGTCCTTGTCCAGGCCCGACTCCTTGCCGGCGTCGACCGCGCCCGCCGCCTCCAGCAGCGAACCGGCCCCGGACTCCGCGCCGCCCAGCAGATAGACGGAGGCCGAGCCGCGCAGGTAGAGGAAGGCGACCCGGGGCTTCTCGCCGCCCGCCCGGTCCGGGATGGACTTCTGGACGGCGGCGATCCGGGACTCGGTCCGCTCCTTGAGCTCCGTGCCGGCGGACGGTACGCCGAGGGCCTCGGCGACGGTGCCGATACGGCGGCCGACGTCGGCGAGCTCCTTGGCGGGTTCGACGACGAGCAGCGGGATACCGGCGTCGCGGATCTGGTCGATCGCCTCGGCAGGCCCGGTGGTGGTGTCGGCGAGGACGATCGTCGGCCTCAGCGAGAGCACGCTCTCCGCCGACACGTCGTGGGCCCGGGTCACCACCGGGAGTTTCCCGGCCTGTTCGAAGGTGGCGGTGATGTCCCGGGCGACCACCTGCTTCCCGAAACCGAGGGTGAAGACGATTTCGCTCAGCGCCCCGGTCAGCGGCACGATCCGGTCGGTGGAACCGATCGTGACCTTCGTGCCGTCCGCCGAGTCGACCGTCACCGGCAGTTTCGGCGCGGGCGGGGCGGCCAGCGGCTCGACCCGGTCGGCGTCGGCGGTGCTCCCGGCGGACTTCGGCGCGGAGTTGCCGCTTCCGCTTCCGCCGCAGCCGGTCAGGACCAGGGCGAGGGTGGCAGCGGCGGTGAGGGCGGCGGCCGCCCTGCCCCGGGCCGGGCGGCGGGGAAAGGCCCGTCCGGCGTCCGGGCCCTCGGGGCCCTGGGGGCTCCGCGTGGCGAAGGCCTGCGAGATGTGCACGGGGCACCGTCCTGTCGTTCTGCGGCGTGCGGTCGGCCGTTCGCCGGTAACGGCGTGACCGGAGGGGGTTCCGGCCCGGGCTGGGAATACCTTAGGTTAGCCTTACCTGAGTATCCAGTCCTCGGAGGGGCCTCCATGCCGTCGTCCAGATCCACCCGCGCGCTCGCCGTCGCGCTCCTCGCGGTTCTGCTGGGAGCCCTGCTCCCCGCCGCCACCGCGCAAGCGGCCGGCCGTACGGTGCAGGGCGGCCGGCTGGACTGGGGCATCAAGTCCTCCTTCCAGAGCTATGTCACCGGCCCCATCGCGGGCGGCAGTTGGAGTCTGACCGGTGGCGCGGCCACGGTCGGCGGCAGTCAGTTCCGCTTCCACTCGGCGACCGGCTCCTACGACCCGGACACCGGAGCGCTCACCTCCGGCTTCTCGGGCGGCGTGCACTTCACCGGCCACAAGAAGCCCGACGGCACCAACGAGCTGGACCTCACGATCAGCCGCCCCACGGTCCGGATCAGCGGCGGCAGCGGCATGCTCCACGCGGACATGGTGAGCAAGGAGCGGGGGAGCGGCAAGGTCTCCCACCGCTCCCAGGTCCCGCTGGCCAGGCTCGGCCTCGGCGGGATCGACATGAAGGGCGGTTCCACCCCCGTCGCCCTCACCGACGTCCCCACCACGCTCACCGCCGAGGGCGCCTCCGCCTTCGCCGGTTACTACACCGCGGGCACCCCGCTCGACCCGATCAGCCTCTCCGTCGACACCAAGGGCGCGGCCGCCCAGCCGAAGCCGTCCGCCCCGGAGAAGAAGAAGGACGAGAAAGAGAAGGAGAAGGAGAAGGCGGAGAAGAAGGACGAGGCGAGGGCGGGCCGCTTCGAGGACGCCGCCGTCGACTGGGGCGTACGCCGCACCTTCCGCGAGTACGTCACCGGCTCCATCGGCCAGGGCGAGTGGACGCTCGCCGACGGCGCCCAGGACGGCGGGGCCCTCTTCCGCTTCCCGCAGGGCAAGGGGACGTACGACGCGAAGAAGCAGACGTTGGACGCGGACTTCGGCGGCAGCATCCGCTTCACCGGCGCCCACGACCTCGACCTGAAGTTCGCCGGCGTCACCGTCTCCGTCGCCCGGGGCGAGGGCACCCTGTCGGCCGACGTCACCAGCGCGGGCACGACCACCGAGGACGTCCCGCTCATCACCTTCGCCGCCGAGGACTTCGCGCCGAAGGACGGCCTCGCCGCCCTCACCGAGGCTCCCGCGACCCTCACCGCCGACGGCGCCAAGGCGTTCGGCTCCCTGTACAAGGCGGGCACCGCGATGGACCCGGTCTCGCTCGCCGTGGCCGTCGACGAGAAGGCCGAACTGCCCGCACTGCCGGACCTCGGCAGTGAGCCGACAGCCGCCGCCGAGCCCACGGAGAAGGCCGCCGAGGAGCCCTCCGCCGCGCCGGCGGCCGCCTCCTCCGACTCCGGCCCGGGCGCCGGCGCCTGGGCGGCCATCGGCGGCGGTGTGCTGCTGCTCGTCGCGGCCGGGGCGTTCTTCGCCCTGCGCCGCCGCGGGTCCGCGCAGGGCCCCGACGCCGACGTCACCGCGGGCCCCGACGCCCCCAAGACCTCCTGACGCGGCACCCATGAGCGCCTTATGGGTCGTCACCCCCTCCCCCCACGCCTCTCTTCCCCCTCCCCCTGTTCCGCAAGGAGACCCACCGACATGGCAGCAACCCGCCGCCCCATAACGCTCGCCGCGGCCGTCGCCACGGCCGCCGTCCTGGGCGCGACCTTCGCCCTTCCCGCCCTCGCCGCCGACGGCTCCTCCGAGGCCGCGCCCGCCGCCCCGAAGCTGGAACTGGTCGACGGCACGCTGGACTGGGGCATCAAGGAGTCCTTCCGCACGTACATCGCGGGCCCCATCGCGGGAGGAAAGATCACCGTCGCGGGGGGCGCCAAGCAGGCCACCGGCAACGGGGTGTTCACCTTCACCGACGGCAAGGGCTCGTACGACGTCTCGACGCACGTCTCCGACACCGCGTTCAAGGGCAGCGTCCGGTTCGAGGGCCACCACGGGCTGCTCGACGTCCAGCTCAGCGACGTCAAGGTCGCCTCGGGCCGCGAGACGGGCGTCATCACCGCCGACTTCACCAGCAAGAAGATGGACGGCACCGTCGTCACCAAGAACGACGCCCCGATCGCCGATCTGGACATGACCAAGGCCGAGCGGGGCGGCGGAGCGGGCGGCGCGATGGTCTTCTCCGGCATCCCCGCCACGCTGACCGCCGACGGCTCCGAGGCCTTCGCCGGCTTCTACGAGAAGGGCGCCGAACTCGACCCGGCCACGCTCTCCGTCAAGCAGGCGACGAAGCCCCCGACGACGCCCCCCGCGACCCCGCCGGCCACGCCCCCGGCCACCCCTCCGGCGACACCGCCGGCCACTCCTCCGGCCACGCCCCCGGCCACCGGCAAGCCCACCGGCGAGCCGAGCACCGCCCCGACGCCCACCGCCTCCCAGCCCGCGGCGCCCGTCACCGGCCCGGTCGTCGACGGCACCCTGAACTGGGGCGTCAGGGAGAAGTTCCGCTCCTACGTCGTCGGCCCGATCGCGCACGGCAAGGTCGAGACGAGCGGCGGCGCGACCGCCGTCACCGACGGCTACCGCTTCAGCAAGGCCACCGGCCACCTCGACGCCGACAAGAACACGCTGAACGCCGGTTTCCAGGGCAAGGTGCGCTTCCTCGGCCACGAGACCAAGGGCGAGTACGTCCTCGACCTGTCCCTCGGCAACCTGAAGGTCGACATCAGGGGCACCTCCGGCACGCTCCTCGCCGACGTCTCCGCCAAGGACCAGAAGACCGGCAAGGTCAGCAAGTTCACCGGCCTGCCCCTGGCCGACCTCAAGGTGCCCGCCGGCGCGCTCGCCGCCAAGGGCGGCATCGTGAACCTCGAGAAGATTCCGGCGACGCTCACCACGGACGGCGCCAAGGCCTTCAGCGGCTTCTACGAGAAGGGCGAGGCGCTCGACGCCCTGAACGTCGCGGTCTCCCTGGACAAGGACGCCCAGCTCCCGGGCGGCTCCACCGGCGGCTCCGGCTCCACGGGCGGTTCGGGCTCCACCGGCGGTTCTACGGCGGGCGGTTCGACCACCGGCGGCGGAGGCACGGTCGGCGGCGGCTCCACCGGCTCCACGGTCGGCGGCTCCGGCGCCCTGGCCGCCACCGGCTCCGACGTCCCGACCGGCGCCCTGATCGCGGCCTCGGGCGTCGTCGTGGCGGCCGGCGCGGGCGTCGTGATCGCGGCGCGCCGTCGTCGTGACGGAACCGCCTGACCCGCCCCGCACCATCAGAACGGCCCGGGGCCGTACCGGCGGCAGCGGTTGCTCGCCGGTACGGCCCCGCCGCCGCCGTACCCCGCCGGTTCCCGCCCCGTCGCCCGGCAGTGCTTGAATGCCCCCGTGAGCGACTACGACGTACCCCGGGGCATCGACGTCCTGCGCGTGTTCTGCGGACCCGACGGCCGGTACGGCAACGCCCTCGGCGTCGTGCGCGACGGACGCGACCACCCCGACGAGGCCTCCCGGCAACTCCTCGCCCGGCGGCTGGGCTTCAGCGAGACCGTGTTCGTCGACGACCCGGAGCGCGGGCGGGTGGACATCCACACCCCGGGACTCCGGCTGCCGTTCGCCGGGCACCCGCTGGTGGGCACCGCGTGGCTGCTGGACCTGGAGGTCCTGGAGCTGGCGGTCGGGGACGTGTTCGCGCGCCAGGACGGGGAGTTCACCTGGATCACCGCCCGCCCCGAGTGGGTCCCGCCGCGCACGCTCCAGCAGTACGGGAACGCCGCCGAGATCGAGGCGCTGCCGGGCCCGCCGCCCGGCGAGGGGTGGCTCTACGCCTGGGCGTGGGAGGACGAAGCGGCGGGGCGGGTGCGCGCACGGGCCTTCCCGAGGCGCGGGGAGGCGATCGTCGAGGACGAGGCGACGGGCGCGGCGGCCCTGCTGCTCAGCGCGCGACTCGGCCGGGCCCTGAACATCACCCAAGGACGCGGCTCCCAGATTCTCACCGCACCCGCGCCGGACGGCACGGTGGAGGTCGGTGGCCGCGTCCTGATGGCCGTCCAGGGCTGAAACGGGAACGGGCCGTCCCGCTGCCGGGTCGTCCTCGCCCCGAACGCACGGGCGGCTCCACCGGAAGCCGGTGGAGCCGCCCGCTCACGGACACGCGCGCCCGCGCGCCGTCACGCGCTGAGCGGGAAGACCTCGCCCAGTTCGCGGAAGACCGCGGTGTTCAGGGCGAAGGCCCGCTTGCACTCCTCGACGATGCGTTGCTTCTCCAGGTCGTCCGCGTTCACCGCGTCCAGCAGCTCGCGGTAACCCCGCTTGAACGCGGCCGGGTTGGTGATGCCCTCGAAGACGTAGAAGCGCACACCGTCGCCCTTGCGCTCGAAGCCCCAGGTCTTCTCCGCCTTGTCGCGGATGATCTGACCGCCCGAGAGGTCGCCGAGGTAGCGGGTGTAGTGGTGGGCGATGTACCCGGCGGGCCAGGTGCGCGCGCACTCGGCGACCCGGGCCGCGTACGCGGCGGTGGCGGGCAGCGGCTCGACGCCCTCGCGCCAGTCGGCCCCGCGCAGGTGCGCCAGGTCACGCTCCAGCTCGGTGGAGCGCATCAGCTCCGGCTGTATGAAGGGTCCGGCCACCGGGTCCTCGCGCAGGGCCTCCGCTCCCTCCTCCAGAGCCCGGTACACGAACCACAGCTGCTCGGTGTAGCGGGTGTAGGCGTCCACTCCCAGCCGCCCGCCGAGCAGGTCACTCATGAAGGTCGAGGTCTCGGCCTCGGTGTGCTGCTCGTGCGACGCGGTGCGGATGAGCGTCGAGAAGGGAGTGACGGTGGCGGTTGCGTCCAAGGCGGGCCTCCGGGGACCGAGGGGGACGGGAAGTCCAGAAAGAGACGGAGATATCGGCAGCGGCCGTCGCATGGGTGCGGCGGCGCGTGCCGATACGCCCGATCCTCCTACTTAGGTTTACCTAAGTCAACTGGTTCCCGACTGTCTGTCGGTAAAAGGCTACGCGCAGAGGGAGGGAGGAGTCCTGTCCTGCGAATTCTCGAGGTGATCTACGGGAGGGTGAGGATCTCCGCTCCGGTCTCCGTGACCACCAGCGTGTGCTCGAACTGGGCCGTCCGCTTCCGGTCCTTCGTCACCACGGTCCAGCCGTCCTCCCACAGGTCGTACTCGTGGGTGCCCAGCGTCAGCATCGGCTCGATGGTGAACGTCATCCCCGGCTGCATCACCGTGGTGGCGTGCGGGCTGTCGTAGTGCGGGATGATCAGGCCGGAGTGGAACGAGGAGTTGATCCCGTGCCCGGTGAAGTCGCGGACGACGCCGTAGCCGAACCGCTTCGCGTACGACTCGATGACCCGGCCGATCACGTTGATCTGGCGCCCGGGCCTGACCGCCTTGATGGCACGGTTCAGCGACTCCCGGGTGCGCTCGACCAGCAGCCGCGACTCCTCGTCGACGTCGCCGCAGAGGTAGGTGGCGTTGTTGTCGCCGTGCACGCCGTTGATGTACGCGGTGACGTCCAGGTTCACGATGTCGCCGTCGCGCAGCACGGTGGAGTCGGGGATGCCGTGGCAGATGACCTCGTTGAGCGAGGTGCACAGCGATTTGGGGAAGCCGCGGTAGCCGAGCGTCGAGGGGTAGGCGCCGTGATCGACCATGAAGTCGTGGGCGACCCGGTCGAGCTCGTCCGTGGTGACTCCCGGGGCGATGTGCTTGGCGGCCTCCTCCATCGCCCGGGCGGCGATGCGGCCCGCGACGCGCATCCGCTCCACGGTGTCGGAGTCCTGGACCTCCGGGCCGGTGTACGGCGTCGGGGCCGGCTTCCCCACGTACTCGGGACGCCGGATGTTTCCGGGGACGGAACGGACGGGAGTGATCTCCCCTGGTACGAGAAGCGACTGGCCAGACATGCCAGCGAGTCTAACCAGCGGCCCCGGGGCACCATGGCGATAAGGAAAGGAGCCGTCGATGGCCCTGTTCAAGAAGCGCACGGTAGGCAAACCGGGCGAATGGTACTACTGCCTGGAGCACAAGAAGGTCGAGGAGGGCCCGGAGTGCCCGGCGCAGAACCGGTTCGGCCCCTACACCTCCCGCGAGGCGGCACAACACGCGATGGACACGGCACGCGACCGGAACCTGGAATGGGACACCGACCCCAAATGGCACGACGAGGACAAGGGCAATCCAAGCCGGCCCAGGGACAACCCAGGCCCGTCCGGAGGGTAGTCCAAGCCCGTCCGGCGTTTGAGGACATCTTTTCCAGCCCCTCCGGCGCTTGAGGAGCGGGGTAGGGGGCGGAGCCCCGGAAGCCAGGCCACCCGGCCGGCCCCGGCTCACGCCTCCCCCCGGGCCCCCCTCCTGCGCACCGCGTCCTCGTCCGTCTCCGAGTCGTACCGCACCAGCTTCGGCAGCGCGGCGGTCAGCAGCACCACCGACGCCACGCACGCCACTCCGCCTGTCCAGATCGCCGACCGGGTCCCGGTCCAGCCCGCCATCGCCCCGGCCCGCACCTGGCCCAGCTGCGGGCCGACGCTGTACGAGAGCACCTCGATGCCCGCCAGCCGGCCCCGCAGCTCCTCCGGGATCGTCTGGTTCCAGATGGTCGACCGCCCCAGCCCGCTCAGCATGTCGCCCGCCCCCGCGACGGCCAGGCAGAGCAGCACCACCCACACGCTGGAGAACCAGCCCGCCGCGGCGATGGCCAGCCCCCACGCCGTCGCACCGAACACCACGAACAGCCCGTGCCTGCGCACCCGGCTCGTCCAGCCGCTGGTCAGCCCCAGCGCCAGCGAGCCGACCGAGCCCGCCGCGTACATCAGGCCCAGCGACCACTCCGCGTCCAGATCGTCCGCGAGGAACGGGAAGATCGTGTTGGGGAAGGCGAAGAACATCGCCGCCATGTCGATCGCGTACGTCCCCAGCAGCACCGGCCGGCTCCAGGCGTACCGCGCCCCCTCGACGATCCCGCGCAGCGACGGCTTCCGCGCGTCCTGCGAGGGCGGGGCCGGGGAGAGCCGCAGGCAGAGGACGACGGAGGCGGCGAACGTGCACACCGTGACCCCGTACGCGGTGCCGTGACCGGCGTACGCCACCACCAGACCGGCCAGCGCCGGGCCCGCGATGGCCCCGATCTGCCAGCGCAACGAGTTCAGCGCGGCCGCCGCCGTCTGCTGTGCGTGCGGCACGATCCGGGCCATCAGGGAGTCCAGCGCGGGCCGCTGGAGCCCGGCGAGCGCGGACACGCCGCCGGCCACCACGTACAGCGGCCACAGCAGCGGCTCCGGGAGCAGGGCGTTCACCAGCAGGATCGCGGCGAGCACCCCGAGCCCCGCCTCGGTGAGCAGGATGACCCGGCGGCGGTCCACCGAGTCCGCGAGCGCCCCGCCGTACAGCCCGAAGACCACCAGCGGCACCAGTTCCACCGCGCCCATCGCCCCGACCGCGAGCGGGGAGCCCGTGAGGTCCTTGATCTGGAGCGGCAGCGCGATGAGCGCCATGAAGCTGCCGAAGTACGTGATCAGGCCCTGGACCCACAGCAGCCGGAAGTCCGCCGAGGAGCGCCACGGCGAGAGGTCCGGCAGCAGGGCGCGGAGCCGGGCCGACGGCTGCGAGGGCGAGGGGGAGGGCGAGGGAGGTGCTGAGGTCACGAAGGGCCATGATCCGCACTGCCGGGCGTTTCGGGCAAGCCGGTATTCCGTCACGCCCGACGGACCGGGGGCCCGCAGCGACGGCCTCCCGGGGGCTACCTGGCAGTAGGGTCGGGCCCATGACTACACAGGAGAGCGGCAGCGCGCCCAAGCCCCCTGCCAAGGACCCCTGGGACCTCCCCGACGTCTCCGGCCTGAGCGTGGGCGTGCTCGGCGGCACCGGCCCGCAGGGGCGCGGCCTCGCCTACCGGCTCGCCCGCGCCGGACAGAAGGTCACCCTCGGCTCCCGGGACGCCGCCCGCGCCGAGCAGGCCGCCGCCGAGCTGGGCTTCGGCGTCGAGGGCGCGGACAACGCGGAGTGCGCCCGGCGCAGCGACATCGTGATCGTCGCGGTGCCGTGGGACGGCCACGCCAAGACGCTTCAGTCCCTGCGCGAGGAGCTCGCGGGCAAGCTCGTGATCGACTGCGTCAACCCGCTCGGCTTCGACAAGAAGGGCGCCTACGCCCTCAAGCCGGAGGAGGGCAGCGCCGCCGAACAGGCCGCCGCCCTGCTGCCGGACTCCCGGGTCACCGCGGCCTTCCACCACCTCTCGGCCGTACTGCTCCAGGACGAGTCCATCGAGGAGATCGACACCGACGTGCTGGTCCTGGGCGAGGCCCGGGCCGACACGGACCTCGTGCAGGCGCTGGCCGGCCGGATCCCCGGCATGCGGGGCATCTTCGCGGGCCGGCTGCGAGGCGCCCACCAGGTCGAGTCGCTGGTCGCCAACCTGATCTCGGTCAACCGCCGCTACAAGGCCCACGCCGGACTGCGCACCACCGACGTCTGACCGGCCCCGCCGGGCCCGGTCGGGGCACAACGGGGCATGGGGGACACTGGACGGGACCGCGACCCGTTCCCGACAGGAGTCGACCCCCATGCCCCGCATCGCTCTCTACGCCCTCGTCGTCTGCGTCCTCGCCGTCGTGGCGGCCGCGGTCTCCTTCGCGCAGGGCAGCCTGCTCGGGATCGTCTGGGTTCTCGTCGCGGGGCTCTCGTCGAACATGACCTGGTTCTACATCCGCAGGCACCGCCTGGCCGTCGCCGCCGACGCGAGCTGAACGAGACGGCTGAACGAGACGGCTCAACGAGCTGGGCTGAACGAGCAGGCCCGAACGCTGCGCCACGTCGTCAGCCCACCGCGCAGCCCGGGTCCTGCTCGTCGAAGAGGCCCCGCCAGAAGCGGTACAGGTCGTAACCGCAGTACCGCTGGAACTCCTCGACGCCCAGGCCACGCAGCAGCGCGTGGACCGCGTCGAAGAAGACGACGTTCACCTCGGGGATCCACAGGATCGCGAACACCGCGATCAGCCCGAACGGCGCGATCGGCTCCACCTGGCGGCGGATCCGGTACGAGAGCCAGGGCTCGATCACCCCGTACCCGTCCAGACCCGGGATCGGCAGGGAGTTCAGGATCGCCGCCGTCACCTGGAGCATCGCCAGGAACGCCAGCGCGTAGCGGAAGGCGAGCGGCACCCCGTCGAGCGCGTCCAGCCAGAACGGGGCCGTGCACACCACCGCGAACGCCACGTTCGTCAGCGGGCCCGCCGCCGAGATCAGACTGTGCTTCCACCGTCCGTGGATCCGGCCGCGCTCGATGTACACCGCGCCGCCGGGCAGCCCGATCCCGCCCATGATCACGAAGAGCACCGGCAGCACGACGCTGAGCAGGGCGTGCGTGTACTTCAGCGGGTTGAGCGTCAGGTAGCCCTTGGACGCGACCGAGAGGTCCCCGCTGTGCAGCGCCGTCCGGGCGTGCGCGTACTCGTGCAGACAGAGCGAGACGATCCAGGCCCCGGTGACGAACAGGAACACCGCGAAGCCGGCGGCGTCCGCGAAACCCGTCCACACCGCCCAGCCCGCGACCGCGGTGACAGCGGCGATACCGAGGAAGACCGGGCTGATCCTCCGGTCGCCGCGGGTGGCTGCGGTGGTCATCGGCGATCGGCTCCTGGGGTGAGGGGGCGGGGGAGGGACTGTACGGCGTGTGGCCCGGCCGCGGGGCGGGAAGGGGGATCGTACGGTCCGACAGGACGGGAACGGCGGAGACCGCTCGTGGAGTTCCACCCGGTCATCGCCGCGGTTCCCTCCGTCACGGACAATGGGCCCGTGCGCTACTGCATCCTCGGCACCACCCGGGCCATCCGCGACGACGGCACGGCCGTCCCCCTCGGCGGGGCGCGGCTGCGCGCCCTGCTCACCGTGCTCGCGCTGCGCCCCGGGCGGACCGTCCCCGCCGGAGTCCTCGTCGACGAGGTGTGGGACGGCGACCCGCCCGCCGACGCGGCCGGCGCCCTCCAGGCACTGGTCGGGAGGGCGCGGCGGGCCCTGGGCCGGAGCGCCGTCGAGTCCGTGGCGGGCGGCTACCGGCTCGCCGCACCGCCGGACGCCGTGGACCTGCACCGCTTCGAACGCCTGGCGGGGGAGGGGAGCCGGGCCCTGGAGGACGGCGACGCGTCGCGTGCCCTCACCCTCCTGGGAGAGGCCCTCGCCCTGTGGCACGGGCCCGCCCTCGCCGATCTGCCCGACCGCGCGGCGGAGGCGTCCCGCTGGGAGGCCCGCAGGCTCGACGCGCGACGCGCCGGGTCCGGGGCCCTCCTCGCCCTGGGGAGAGCGGGGGAGGCACTGCCGGAGCTGGCCGTGCTCTGCGACGCCCACCCGCTCGACGAACCGCTCCAGGTCCTGCGCATCGCGGCCCTGCGGGACGCCGGGCGCCCCGCCGAGGCGCTGGCCGCGTACGAGGAGGTCCGCACCCTGCTCGACGACCGCCTCGGCACCGCCCCGGGCCCGGGCCTGCGGGCCCTGCACACCGAACTGCTCCACCAGGAACCGGCCGCGCCGCCCGCGCCCCGCCCCACCCGGGGCGCCCCGCCCGCCGTGGGCGCGGCCCTCTCCCCGGCGACCCCACCCCCCGTCCCGGCCGCCCCGCCCGGGAACCTCCGGGCCCGCCTCACCAGCTTCGTCGGCCGTGACAGCGACATCGCCGCGCTCCGCGACGACCTCGCCCGGAGCCGGCTCGTCACCCTGCTCGGGCCCGGCGGCGCGGGCAAGACCCGGCTCTCCCAGGAGACCGCGGAGGCCGCCGCCGCGAGCTGGCCCGACGGCGTCTGGCTCGCCGAGCTGGCCCCGGTCGACGACCCGGACAGCGTGCCGGAAGCCGTCCTGTCCGCCCTCGGCGCCCGTGAGACCGTGCTGCGCGGGGCGGGGGCCGAGGAACTGCGGGCCACCGACCGCACCGCCGCCGACCCCCTCGTACGCCTCACCGAGCACTGCGCCCCGCGCCGGATGCTGCTCCTGCTGGACAACTGCGAGCACGTCGTCGAGGCGGCGGCCGCCCTCGCCGACCGGCTGCTGACCCACTGCCCGCAGCTCACCGTCCTCGCCACCAGCCGCGAACCCCTCGGCGTGCCGGGCGAGTTCGTCCGCCCCGTCGACCCGCTGCCGGACCCGATGGCGCTGCGCCTGCTCGCCGAGCGCGGGGCGGCGGCCCGCCCCGGCTTCCGCACCGACGCGGACGGGGCGACCGCGGCCGCCTGCGCCGAGATCTGCCGCCGCCTGGACGGGCTGCCGCTCGCCATCGAGCTGGCCGCCGCCCGGCTGCGGATGCTCACCCCGCGCCAGATCGCCGACCGGCTCGACGACCGCTTCCGCCTCCTCACCAACGGCAGCCGGACCGTCCTGCCCCGCCAGCAGACCCTGCGCGCCGTCGTCGACTGGTCCTGGGACCTGCTGGACGTCGCCGAACGCGCCGTGCTGCGTCGGCTCTCCGTCTTCGCCGGTGGCTGCTTCCTCGCCGCCGCGGAGGAGGTCTGCGCCCTGCCCGCACCGGCCGAAGGCGTCGCCGTCGACTCCCCGGACGTCGCCGCCCTGCTCGGGTCGCTGGTCGACAAGTCCCTCGTCGTCGCCGTGCCCGGCGACGACGAGGAGATGCGGTACCGGCTGCTGGAGACGGTCGGCGAATACGCCGCGGAGCGCCTGAAGGAGGCCGCCGAACGGGACGCCGTCGAGCGGCGCCACCTGGTCCACTACCGGGAGCTGGCCCGGATCACCGGACCGAGGATGCGCGGCTTCGGACAGCGGGAGGCCATCGCGGTCTTCCGGCGTGAGTACGAGAACATCCGCACCGCGCTCCGTCACGCCGTCGCCGCCCGGGAGGAGCACGAGGCGCTGTGCATCGTGCTGTCGCTGGCCTGGTACTGGATGCTGCGGGACCTGCGCTCGGACGCCCGCCAGTGGAGCGAGCTCGCCGCCTCGCTCGGCCCCGACCCGTTCGCCCCGCCCGGTGTCCTGGCTCCGGTGCTCATGGAAGGGGCCACCGACCGGCCGCCGCCGATGGACGACGAACAGCTCGCGGAGGCGCGGCGCGGGGTGGCGCTGATCCAACTGGCCGGCGTGGACAACGCGATCAGCCAGTGGTCGACTCCCGAAGGCAAGGCGCGCCTGAAGATCATCGCGGACACCTACCGGCCCGGCATGCCCCAGACCTGCCGCATGCCCGGATCGTTCTGGCTGTTCGCGGTCATGCTCACCGGCGACATGGACCGCTTGTTCGCGGTGCTCGACGAGACGGTCCGGGCCTCCCGGGTCCACGGCGGCGAGTGGGAGCTGGGCTCCGCGCTCCACACCCGCGCCAACCTCCTGTCCAACAGTCCCGAGCGGGTGGCGGACGCGCGTGCCGACGCCGACGAGAGCCTGGAGATCTACACCCGGCTGGGCGACGACTGGGGCGCTGCCGAGGCTCTCTCCGCGCGGGGGGAGGCCAACGAACGCGCGGGGGACTTCCTGGCAGCCCTGGACGACTACCGAGCCGCCGTGGAGTACGCGCGGAAGATCGGCGCCCAGAGCCAGGCGGCACTGTTGTGGGCCCGGTACGCCGGCGCCCTCATCGAGCTCGACCGGCTCCCGGAGGCCGAGACCATCCTGCGCGACGTCACCGAGAACGGGCGGGAGCTGGGCCACGAGGCGACGCCGATGGCCCGTATGCACCTGGGGTTCGTTCTCGGGCTCCAGGGCCGGGTCGACGAGGCGCGCCGGGAGGCGCAGCTGGTCCGCGAGGACTTCCGGTCCCGCGATGTCGCCATCTTCGGCGGATTCGTCTACGGCGTGCTGGCCTGGCTGGACAACCTCGACGGCGCCCACGCCTCCGCCCTCGACAACGCGCTGATCGCGCTGGAGAGTGCGCTGGAGCCGCTGTCGATGATGGTGGCCCCGCAGATGCCGTCGGCCCATCTGACGGCCATCGCTCACGCGCTCGCCGGACTGGGCGACGCCCGGGCGGCGGAGGACGCCGCCCGGCTGCTGGCGTTCCAGGCGACGCTCCTCCCGAAGGGGCACGTGCCGAGCATGATGGAGCACCGCAGTCTGGTCCTCGCCGAGCAGGCCGCCCGGGACCGGCTCGACGACGGCGCGGCGTTCGCGGCGGCGTACGCGCAGGGCGGCGGCCTCACTCTCGACGAGGCCACCGCCCTGGCGGAGACGTACCGGCGCAGCCCTCCGGCGTAACGCTTCTGCGCCCGGGCCCACTTGCCCGGGCCTTCTTGGCCCAGGCTCCCTGCCCAGGCCCATTTGCGCGGGCTCATCCGCTCAGGCCCGCTTGCTCAGGCCTTCTTGCGGAACTTGGCCACCGCCAGCGGAGCCATCACCAGCGTGATGCCCGCCGCCCAGGCGAGCGTCACCCAGACGGAGTTCGCGACCGGGCCGCCCATCATCAGGCCCCGCACCGCGTCGGCCAGATTGGACAGCGGGTTGTAGTCGGTGAACGTCTGGAGCCAGCCCGGCATGGTCGTGGGCGGCGCGAAGATGGAGGATCCGAACTGCAGGGGCATCAGCACCAGCATTCCCATCCCCTGGACCGCCTGGGCCGTCTTCATGGCCAGCCCGAGCACGATGAAGATCCACATGATGGCGGCGCCGAACACCGCCGACAGCGCGACCGCCGCCAGGAGTCCGAGCACGGACGTGCCCAGGGACATGCCGAGGGCGAAGCCCATCGCGAGCAGGATGGTGATGGCGACCATCATCCGGCCCAGCTCGACCACGATCTTGGCGATCAGCACCGAGGAGCGGGCTATCGGCATCGTCCGGAACCGGTCCATGACCCCCTTGCGGAAGTCGTCGTTCACCCCGGTGCCTACGGCCATGGCGATGTTCATGCCCATCATCGCCATCAGCCCGGGAACCAGATAGTTCAGGTAGTCCTGCCGGTCCCCGCCGAGGCTGCCGCCGACCGAGCCGCCGAAGACGTACACGAACAGCAGCGTGAAGATGATCGGCATCAGAAGGACGTCGAACATCGACTCCGGGTCCTTCTTGATCTGGAGCAGATTGCGCCGCGCCAGCGCCCCGATGTGCCGCAGATTGGCCCGCAGACCGATCCGGCCCTCGTCGGCCACCGCCCGCTTCGACGGCGCGGCGCCCGCGGTCCCGGCGGGAGCGGGGGTCAGTGTCGTGGTGCTCATGCGGCGACCTCCTGGGGAGCCTGGTCGGAGAGGGGCGTGGCCTTGTCGCCGGTGATCGCGAGGAACACCTCGTCGAGGCTGGGCAGGGCGGTGGAGACATGGGCGAGCGAGAAGCCCCGGACGCCCAGCAGCCCGATGACGGCGGTCAGCTGCTCGTCGCTGAGGATCGGCACGTACAGCAGGCCCTCGTCCGGCACGGCCTGCGCGCCGGCGACGCCGTCGAGGCCCGCCTCCCGGATCGCCTGCGCCATCGCGGCCAGCTCCGCCGGGTCCGAGGGCCGGATCTGGAGGGTGCGTCCGCCGACCTTCGCCTTCAGTTCGTCGACCCCGCCCCGGGCGATGATCTTCCCGCGGTCGATCACGGTCAGCTCCTTGGCGAGCTGCTCCGCCTCCTCCATGTACTGGGTGGTCAGCAGTACGGTCGCGCCCTCGGCGACCATCCGCTGCACCTCGTCCCAGACCTCGTTACGGGTCCGGGGGTCGAGCCCCGTCGTCGGCTCGTCCAGGTAGAGCACGGCGGGGCTGCCGATCATGGAGGCGGCCAGGTCGAGCCGGCGGCGCATCCCGCCGGAGTACTCCATGCAGGCCCGTTTGGCGGCCTCGGTGAGCGAGAACCGCTCCAGCAGCTCGTCGGCGCGGGCGCGTGCCTTCTTGCGGGGCAGGTCGAGCAGCCGCCCGATCATGTAGAGGTTCTCCCAGGCGGAGAGCTTCTCGTCGACCGAGGCGTACTGACCGGTGAGGCCGATGGTGCGGCGGAGCTGCCGGGGCTGCCTCACCACGTCGAAGCCCGCGACGACCGCGTGGCCGGAGTCGGGGGTGATGAGGGTGGACAGGCAGCGTACGAGGGTGGTCTTGCCCGCGCCGTTGGGGCCGAGCACACCGAGGACGGTGCCTTCGCGGACGTCGAGGTCCACGCCGTCCAGTGCTTTGGTCTCGCCGTAGTGCTTGACCAGCCCCCGCACCTCGACGGCGTTCCGGCCGCTGCTGGGGTTCTTGTCGATTCGTTCCATGTCCACCAGCAGACCAGCGCCCACCGACAGCGCACCGACAGGCCGCCGACACGGTCCGGACCGGACGCCGGACGGGCGACAGCCCGCCGATGGGGGATGTCGGCGGGCTGTCGGTGGTGCGGGAAATGGCTGGTGGGCGCGGGACGAAAACGCGTCGGAAGGCCTGCGGGTCAGTGCGCGGGCATCAGTGGAAGGTGTGCTCCGGCGCCGGGAACGTGGAGCCGACGACCTCGTCCGCGAACTCCTTCGCGGCGTCGCCGAGCACCTGGCGCAGGTTCGCGTACTGCTTGGTGAAGCGCGGCACCTTGCCGCCGGTCAGCCCGACCATGTCCGTGTAGACGAGGACCTGGGCGTCGGTCGCGGAACCGGCGCCGATGCCGACGGTCGGGATGTGGAGCGTACGGGTGACCTCGGCGGCCAGCTCGGCTGGGACCAGCTCCAGCACCACGGCGAACGCGCCCGCGTCCTGGACGGCCTTGGCGTCGCGCAGCAGCTGCTGCGCGGCCTCCTCGCCGCGCCCCTGGACCCGGTAGCCCATCGCGTTGACGGACTGCGGCGTCAGGCCGATGTGGCCCATGACCGGGATGCCGGCCTCGACCAGCAGCCGGATCTGCTCGTGGGACCGCTCGCCGCCCTCCAGCTTGACCGCGCCGACGCCCGACTCCTTGACCAGCCGGGTGGCGTTGCGCAGTGCCTGGACGGGACCCTCCTGGTACGAGCCGAAGGGCAGGTCGCCGACGACGAGGGCGCGCTTGGTGCCCCGGACGACGGCGGCGGACAGCATGGCGATCTCGTCCATCGTGACGGGCACGGTGGTCTCGTAGCCGAGGTGGCAGTTGCCCATGGAGTCCCCGACGAGCATGACCGGGATGCCGGCCTCGTCGAAGACGGACGCGGTCATCGCGTCGTAGGCGGTGAGCATCGGCCACTTCTCGCCGCGCTCCGTGGCGGCGGCGATGTCGTGGACGGTGATGCGGCGGGTGGACTTCCCTCCGTACAGCGCCTTGCTGCTGTCGGCGGACGCGCCTGCGGGGGAGGAGGTGCCCGTGGGGGAAGTCGGATTCTGTGCAGCCTGAAGCGACATGGCCGGTGGCTCCTTCGTCATCTCGAGGCGCCCTGACGGCGTCCCCGGATCCCTTCCATGGTGGCATCCCGCCCCGCTACTCGGGAAGTGGGCCCGCACGCGTGTTCTCACGGCGGCCGACGGGGAAACGTTCGACAGTACGGGACCGCCTCGTATCGGGAGGGCTCGTCCCCCTACGCGTGTGACCGTTCTGTCACAGCAGCCCCCTGACCGGCCCCGCCCCGGAACCCGGCGTCCCGCCTCCGTCGTCCTGCTTTCCGTACGGGCACTCCGTACGGTCGTGGGACGCCGGGCGGGTCTCTGGGCCGACGGACGGAAAGACGCCGCTCATCACCTAGGGTCGAGGGCGCGGCGATGTGCAGGGCAAGGCAGTGAGGACAGCGCGATGGTGCAGGCGTACGGAGCGGACACGGACCACGGCAGCGCGGGGCAGCCGGAGGCCGGCGGCTCCCGCCTCCGGGGCCTGTGGGACAGGCTGAGGTCCGACCGGGGCGTCTGGCGGCGGGGGATCGTGCTGGCGCTCTGCTCGGTGCTGCTGACCCTGCTGATGGTCGTCCACGCGCAGATCCCCAACCGGCTCGGCAACCTCGGCAGCCTCGTCGAGACGTTCCTGCCGTGGGTCGCGCTCTTCATTCCGGTGCTGCTGATCCTCGGCCTGCTGCGGCGCTCGGCGACCGCCGTGATCGCGCTGCTGCTGCCCGCCGTGGTCTGGCTCAACGTCTTCGGGGGCCTGCTCACCGACAAGTCCGGCGGCGGCGGCGACCTCACCGTCGCCACCCACAACGTCAACGCCGGCAACCCCGACCCCGACGGCACCGCCCAGCAGGTCGCCGGTTCCGGAGCGGACGTCGTGGCCCTCCAGGAACTCCCGGGCAGGCAGGTCTCCACGTACGAGAAGTCGCTGGCCGACCGCTACCCGTACCACTCGGTCCAGGGCACCGTGGGCCTGTGGAGCAAGTATCCGCTGGCCGACACCCGGCCCGTCGACATCAAGATGGGCTGGACCCGGGCGATGCGCTCGACGGTCAGGACCCCGCAGGGCGAGGTCGCGGTGTACGTGGCCCACCTGCCGTCCGTCCGCGTGAAGCTGCACGCCGGGTTCACCGCCAACCAGCGCGACAACAGCGCCGACGCGCTCGGCGAGGCCATCGCCGACGAACGGGTGGAGCGCGTCGTCCTGCTCGGCGACCTGAACGGCACCATGAACGACCGCTCCCTGAACGCGGTCACCGCGCAGATGCGCTCCACCCAGGGCGCGGCGGGCGACGGCTTCGGGTTCAGCTGGCCGGCCTCGTTCCCGATGGCCCGGATCGACCAGATCATGGTCAAGGGCGTCGAGCCGTTGGCCTCCTGGACCCTCGCGGCAACTGACAGCGACCACCTCCCGATCGCGGCCCGCGTGGAGCTGTGACGCATCCGGGGCGGGGCGGGTCCGACGGGCCGGGTAAGACCGGTGGGGCGGCCGCAACGAGCCGTTCACCTGCCGGTGGGCGCCCCGGCACAAACATCCGCGACAATTTGTTCCGGTAGCTTACATATGGCGTGAGTCGTTGTCCGGCACCCCGGGTGCCGGACAACGGCTCTTCCCGCTGTCCCGGCTGCGAGCCCTCCCACGCCTCCGCGCCTCCGCAGCCTCCCGTTTCGGTGAAAGGTCCCGTTCCCATGCCCCTGGCTCTCCTCTCCCTGGCCGTGAGCGCCTTCGGCATAGGCACGACGGAGTTCGTCATGATGGGGCTGCTGCCCAACGTGGCGGACGACCTGGGCACCTCCGTCCCCACCGCCGGATACCTCGTGTCGGCGTACGCGATCGGCGTCGTGCTCGGTGCGCCCCTGCTCACCGGCCTCGGCTCACGGGTCCCGCGCAAACGGATGCTCCTGCTCCTGATGGCCCTGTTCACCGTCGGCAACCTGGCCTCCGCGCTCGCCCCGGACTTCGGCTGGCTGATCGCGGGCCGCTTCCTCGCCGGCCTCCCGCACGGCGCGTTCTTCGGCGTCGGCGCGGTCGTCGCCACCCGGCTGGTCTCCGAGGGCCGCCAGGCGCGGGCCGTCGCGACGATGTTCCTCGGCCTGACCGTCGCCAACATCGTCGGCGTCCCCGCGGCGACCCTGCTCGGCCAGCACCTCGGCTGGCGGGCCACCTTCCTCGTGGTCGCGGCGATCGGCCTCGCCGCGATGGCGGCCCTCACACGCCTGGTCCCCCACATCCCCGTCGAGGCACACCAGGACGTCCGCCGCGAACTGCGCGCCCTCGGCAACCGTCAGGTGGTCCTCGGCCTGCTCACCGCCGTCTTCGGCTTCGCCGGGGTCTTCGCGGTGTACTCGTACCTCTCGGCCATGACCACGAAGGCGATGGGCTTCGGCGAATCCTCGGTCACCCTGGTCCTGGCCCTCTTCGGCATCGGGATGACGCTCGGCGCCCTGGCCGCGGGCCCCCTCACGGACCGGGCGCTGCGCCCGACCCTGTACGGATCGCTCGGCGCGCTCGCGGTGATCCTGGTGGTGTTCCCCTCCACGGTGCACGTCCCGTGGGCGGCGCTGGTGATGGTGGTGCTGCTGGGCGGAGTCGGCTTCATGACGACGACCCCGCTCCAGGTGCTGGTGATGAACAAGGCGAAGGACGCCCCGACGCTGGCCTCCGCCTCCAACCACTCCGCGTTCAACCTGGCCAACGCGGGCGGCGCCTGGCTGGGCGGCGTGGCCATCGCGGCGGGCTGGGGCTGGACGTCCCCGGCCCTGGTCGGCGCGGTCCTGGCGGTGGCGGGCCTGGCGGTGGCGGTGACAGCGGGCTACCTGGACCGGGACGCGTCGAAGACGTCGCGAGTGGTTGCCGGGGCCTCCCCGCACCTTCCAGCCGGTCCGGCGTTTGAGGACGGAACCGTTACGGCGGACGGGCAGGCGGCCGAGTAGCCCCGGGTCAGCCTGCTGCCCGGCCCGGCACCCACTCAACCCCGCCCGGCACCCACCCAAGCCCGTCCGGCGTTTGAGGACGGAACCCTGGGCGGGAGGGCCCGCACCCTCGTCGGCGCGAGCCCGCCCGGCCGTTCCAGCCCGTCCGGCGCTTGAGGACAGAACGAAGCGCCGGACGGACCCGGCAGCCACGTGTGGCCGCCGCACAACCCAGCCCGTCCGGCGCTTGAGGACAGAGGCGGCCACCGGACGCCCCCCGGTAACCGCCCGCCCGCCCCGCCCCGCTACGACGACTCGCGCCAGCGATTCGTGATCGGCAGCCGCCGGTCCTTCCCGAACCCCTTGGGCGAGATCTTCGTCCCCGGCGGATACTGCCGCCGCTTGTACTCGGCCGCGTCCACCATCCGCAGCGTCTTCGCCACCAGCTCCGCGTCGAACCCGGCCGCCACGATGGCGTCAAGACCCTGGTCCCGGTCGACGTACATCTCCAGGATCGCGTCCAGGACGTCGTAGTCCGGCAGCGAGTCCGTGTCGACCTGCCCCGGCCGCAGCTCCGCGCTCGGCGGCTTGGTGATCGAGGCCTCCGGGATCGGCGGGGTCTGCCCCCGCTCCTCGGCGGCCCGGTTGCGCCACTTCGCCAGCCGGAAGACCGACGACTTGTAGACGTCCTTGATCGGCCCGTACGCGCCGACCGCGTCCCCGTACAGCGTGGAGTAGCCCACCGCCAGCTCGGACTTGTTGCCCGGCGCCAGCACGATCTGCCCCTCCTGGTTGGACAGGGCCATCAGCATCGTGCCGCGCAGCCGCGCCTGGAGGTTCTCCTCGGCGAGGCCGGTGAGCTGGAGCGACCCCATGTACGCGTCGAACATCGGCTCGATCGGCACCGTACGGAAGTTCAACCCGGTCCGCCGCGCCAGCTCGGCCGCGTCGCCCTTGGAGTGGTCCGAGGAGTACTTCGACGGCATCGAGACGCCGTACACGTGCTGGGCGCCGAGCGCGTCGCAGGCGATGGCCGCGCAGATCGCCGAGTCGATGCCGCCGGAGAGCCCGATCAGCACGCTGCTGAAACCGTTCTTCGCGGCGTACGCGCGCAACCCGACGACCAGCGCGGAGTAGATCTCCTCCTCGTCGCCCAGCCGCTCCGCGTACCCGCCCGCCAGCTCCGGCGCGTACGCGTCCACGGGCCGGTCGGACAGCACCACGTGGTCGATGCGCAGCCCGTCGTCCACCACCCCGGAGGGCGCCACGGCCTCGGCGGCGGGCAGCTCCAGATCGAGGATGACGCTGCCCTCGGAGAACTGCGGGGCGCGGGCGATGACCTCGCCCTCCTTGTCGACGACGATCGAGTCGCCGTCGAAGACCAACTCGTCCTGGCCGCCGATCATCGCCAGGTAGGCCGTCGTGCAGCCGGCCTCCTGGGCCCGCTTGCGGACCAGCTCCAGCCGGGTGTCGTCCTTGTCCCGCTCGTACGGCGAGGCGTTGATCGACAGCAGCAGCCCGGCCCCGGCGGACCGGGCGGCCGGGACGCGCCCGCCGTCCTGCCACAGGTCCTCGCAGATCGCGAGGGCCACGTCGATGCCGTGGATCCGGACGACGGGCATCGAGTCACCCGGCACGAAGTACCGGAACTCGTCGAACACCCCGTAGTTCGGCAGGTGGTGCTTGGCGAAGTTGAGCGCGATCCCGCCGCGGTGCAGCACGGCGGCGGCGTTGCGCGGGGAGCCGGCGGGCTGCCCGTAGCGCGCCGCTGCGTGCTCGGAGCGGTCCAGGTAGCCGACGACGACCGGCAGTTCGCCGAAGCCCTCCGCGTCGAGCCGGGCGGCCAGCGCGCGGAGCGCCTGACGCGAGGCCTCGACGAAGGACGACCGCAGGGCCAGGTCCTCGACGGGGTATCCGGTCAGCACCATCTCGGGGAACGCCACCAGGTGGGCGCCCTGCTCGGCGGCGTGCCGGGTCCAGTGGACGATCGCCTCAGCGTTGCCGGCGAGGTCGCCGACGGTGGAGTCGATCTGATTCAGTGCGAGGCGTAGTTGAGGCACGGAGCCCAGTGTAATCGTCTTTCTGACGCGATGTCCCGGCGGGCCGGGCAAAATCTGCTCCGGCCCACCGAAACCGCAGGTCAAAGCTGCTATCAGCCTCGACCCACCGAGGATCGCAGGGTCAGCCGCGATACCCGATGACCGTCATCATCCCCGCCTCCGCGTGGTACACGTTGTGGCAGTGGACCATCCACAGCCCGGGATTGTCGGCGTCGAACTCCACGGTCAGCGACCGGTGAGGCAGCACGATCGCGGTGTCCTTACGGGCCCCGGCGGCGTTCCCGCCGAGCGCGAAGGTGTGCCCGTGCAGATGGAGGGGGTGCCACATGGCCGTCCCGTTGTCGAAGACGACCCGCACCCGCTCGCCCGCCTCCACCGGCCGCCGCTGCTTCGCGCTGTACGGCTGCCCGTCGAAGGCCCAGTCGTACTTCGCCATCCCGCCGGTGAGCCGGATCCGGATCGTCCGGTCCGGCGCGCGGGAGGGCAGCGCGACCGACGGGTCCGGCGCCAGCCGCCCCGCCTCCACCAGCTTCCCGTCCAGCTCCTCGGGCCGCACGGAGGCGGCGGGCGCGGCCCCGCTCCCGGTCCGCAGCACGGCCAGCGCCGACGCCTCCTTCTTCCCGGCCTTCTTCCCCTCGGCCAGCGCGGTCAGCGGGAAGACCCCGTCGCCGGCGGTGACGAGGACGTCGTACCGCTCGCCCATCCCCAGCAGCAGCGCGTCACCCGTGGTGTGCCGGACCGGGAACCCGTCGGTGTGCGTCACCGTCATCCGGTGCCCGCCGAGCGCGACCCGGAAGGCGGTGTCGCCACCGGCGTTGATGATCCGCAGCCGGATGCGGTCACCGGGCCGCGCCGAGAAGGAGGACGGGTCCTGCGGCACCCGCCCGTTGACCAGGTAGTGCGGGTAGGCCACATCGCCGGCGTCCCCGCCGAGCAACTCGCTGGTGGCCCCCATCATCATCCGGGAAGGCCCGTCACCGCTCCCGTCCGCCGTGTCCTTCCCGTCCCCCTCGTCCTTCTCGCCCGACATGGTGTGGGCGCCGTGGTCCATCCCGCCGCCCGTGCCCCCGGACAACTCCTTGAGGACGGCGTCCGGAGTGGACCCGTCCACCCCGTCGACCCAGTCGTCGAGGACGACGACCCACTCCTTGTCGTACGCCAACGGCTCCTTCGGGTCCTCGACGATCAGCGGCGCGTACAGCCCCCGGTCCTGCTGGACGCCGGAGTGCGGGTGGAACCAGTACGTCCCGGGGTGCGGTACGGCGAACCGGTAGGCGAAGTCGGCCCCCGGCGCGATGTCCCGCTGGGTCAGCCCGGGGACCCCGTCCATGTCGTTGCGCAGGGCGAGGCCGTGCCAGTGCAGGGAGGTGGGCTCCGGCAGGTGGTTGGCGAGGGTCAGGGCGAGCGTGTCGCCGGCGGTCACCCGCACCTCGCGCCCGGGAAGCCGGTCCCCGTACGCCCAGGAGGCGACGGTCCGCCCGCCGCCGAGGTCGAGCCGGGCACGGGTGGCGGTGAGGGAGACCTTGCGCACGGGGCCGGAGCCGCGCGCCGCCTCGGCCGCCTCGACTTCCTTTCCGCCGGGCGAGACGTACGTACCGGAGTCCGGGGCTCCGCCGGGGGAGTGGCCTCCGCCGTGATCGCCGCCGCCACCGTCGGAACAGGCGGCGAGGGCTCCCGTGCCGGCGACGGCGAGAGCGGCGCCGAGCACGGCGCGTCGAGTGGGTTGCGTGGGCATGCCGAATACACCTCTGAAGAACTGAAGAACTTGAGGAACTGAAGGTCTGCTACTGCTGGGAGAGAGGGCGGAGGTGAGACGCCCACTCCTAAATACGCAGCACGGAGACGCTGTCGAGCACCGATATCCGGGGCGGCGGAATCGGCCGCAGGGCCCGCAGCAGCCCCCCACCCACCGGCGTACCGAGGGGCCGTCCGTCGGCGCGCAGGCCGAGCAGCCAGGAACCGAGGAGAGCGAGGCCCCAGGCGCCGAGGACGGCGAGGCAGACGGAGAGCGGATCCATGCCGCTCATGGGCGCGCCGGAGCCGGGGGAGTCGTGCGGTGACTGCTGGGCCTGCTGGGATCGCTGGGACCGCTGGGCCTCTTGAGCGTCGGCGACGCCCGGAGCCGGGGCGAGACCTGCGGCCTGATCCTGGCCAGGGGCCTGGGCCAGGTGCTCCGCCATGGCGGCGGGCGGGGTCGATGAACCGCCGTGCTCCGCCGGATGTCCGACCGTATGCATGGTGACGATGCCGAACAGCAGAGCGGCGAACAGCATCAGCTGCCCGTATGTCACGCTCCTGCTCCGCGTCCTGCCCGCCATGCGGGCCACCCTACCCCTGGCGGGTATACGCCTCCGGAGTGGGGGCGGCCCGGCACCTTCTGATCGCCTTTCCGCCACTCCGCCCGGAGCGGGTGGAGCGGGGGAGGGCGCCGGGCCATCGTCGTACGGGCGCTCAGCTGCGGGAGTAGACCTTCTCGGCCCAGCCCGCGATCTGCTCCTCGGTGAGGTGCTGCGCGAGGTCGGCCTCGCTGATCATGCCGACGAGCTTCTTGTTCTCGACGACGGGCAGCCGGCGGATGCGATGGGTCTGCATCTCCTCCAGGACCGCGTTCACATCGGCCTCCGCCTCGATCCAGCGGGGCGTGCCCTGCGCGAGATCGCCCGCCGTGACCTTCGCCGGGTCGTGGCCCTTGGCCACACAGCCGACCACGATGTCGCGGTCGGTGATGATGCCGACCATCCGGTCGGAGTCGCCGTTGGCGGACACCGGGAGCGCGCCCACGTTGTGCTCGCGCATCAGCTGAGCCGCACGGTCGAGCGTCTCGTGGGCCGGGATCCAGCGGGCCCCGTTGTGCATGATGTCTTTGGCGGTCGTCATGGGGGATTTCCTCCTGCGTGCCGATGGCACTGCCGTACGGCCCCGAGCGCAACCCATCGTCACCGGCCCGCCGGGGCCGCGCGACCGCAATCACCCGTTCGGGTGCGCCGACGCAAGGACGCAAACTGACGCACCCGTCGCACGGGCCGCGGCCGCGGGCCCCCACAGGCTCAGGCCCCAAGGCCCGGACCCCGACTCAGGACCGAGGCGAGGCACCCCGCTCGGCCAGCATGTCCCGCATCAGCCCCAGCTCGGACTGCTGGCCCTCGACCATGCCCCGGGCGAGCCGCTGCTCGGCCGGGACCGTGCACAGGGACGCACAGGCCTCGGCCATGTCGACGCCGCCCTTGTGGTGGTCCGTCATCAGCTGGAGGAAGAACACCTCGGCCTCCTCACCGTCGAGACGGCCGAGCCGCGCCAGCTCGGAGCGGCTCGCCATGCCGGGCATGAGCACCCCGTCCGCACCGGCGCCGGAACCCGCCTCGGTGCCGCCCGACCCGTGCCCGCCGTGCTCGTGCCCGCCCGTACCGGCCATCCACGCCATGGGCAGCTCCCCGCCCGGGGCGACCTTCGGCAACTCCCACAGGTCGAGCCAGCCCAGCAGCATGCCGCGCTGGTTGGCCTGGGTGTTGGCGATGTCGTAGGCGAGACGGCGTACGTCCTCGTCGTCCGTACGGTCGCGGACGATGAACGACATCTCGACGGCCTGCTGATGGTGGACGGCCATGTCCCGGGCGAACCCGGCGTCGGCGGACGAGGCCCCCGGAACGCGAACAGACGCGTCCCCCGCTCCCGATCCGTCCCCGTCGCCCCGCGCGGAGGCGACGGTGGCCGCCCCCGCGAAGAGCAGGGCGAGGGCCACGGCGGCACCGGCCGCCCGGCGGACACGCCGGGTCTTCCGCCGCTCCACGAGGGCGTGCGGGGCCTCGACGTCGTCGTCGTCGGCCGCCCGCTCCTCGGCCGCCCGCTTCTCGGCCGTCACTGCGGCACCGTGGCCAGCCCGCCGGTGCAGGGCGCGCCGGGCTCGGGGGTCTGCGCGCCCTGGACGTACTGGGCGAGGAACTGGTCCACCCGCTTGTCGTCGGCGGAGTCGACGGCCACCTGCTTGCCCCAGGCGCTGAGCATGATCGCGCCCTCCTGGCCGGCGTACGGGCTCATCAGCGTGAACGGGGTCTTCTTGACGCGCTCGGCCAGCGCGGCGACATCGGCGTCGGCGGCCTTGCCGTTGTAGGTGACCCAGACCGCGCCGTGCTCCAGGGAGTGCACCGCGTTGACGTCCGGGAGGGCCTTCTCGTATACGTCGCCGTCGCAGTTCATCCAGGACTGGTTGTGGTCGCCGCCGACCGGAGGCTTCATCGGATAGTCCACCGAACCCGCCACGTGCCGGCGGCCGAGCTTCGCCGCGTCCCAGGACTTCAGCCCCTCGATGGCCCCGCCCGTGACGGTGCCGTGGGAGTCGCCGTGACCGCCCGGGTGCTTGCCGTCCTGGGCCGCCGAGGCGTCGGCGGACTTCTCGTTCGCCTCGGAGTTCTCCAGCAGCAGGTACGAGCCGAAGGCGACGAGACCGGCCACGACGGCAGCGCTCAGCCCTATGGCGATGGCCCGGTTGCGGGTGGCGCGGGCGCGCGGGTCGGGGGCCTGCGGCTGGGGGAACCGGGTGTCGAAGCTCATGTCGTCGAGTCCTTCTGCGAAGGGGCCGGGAGGAGGGGGGACGGTCCGTGAACCGATGCGCGCGGAAGGGCGGAAAACCGGGCGGAAAGCCGGGAGCGAAGCCAGGCGGAAAGGCGGCCACTGCTCGGCTGCCGCCCCCGTGCGCCACGGTCGCCGATCGTAGTGGGTGGCCGAGTGCTCTCTCTCACACCGTGTGCGTAATCTGGGGGAAATCCCGGGTCGCGATACTGAAGTGTCCCCCTACCCCGGGCGGTGGTGCACGGACCGTCTGAACTGCAAGGATGTGGCAATGGACAAGCAGCAGGAATTCGTCCTCAGGACCCTTGAGGAGCGCGACATCCGCTTCGTGCGGCTGTGGTTCACCGACGTCCTCGGGTTCCTCAAGTCCGTCGCCGTGGCTCCGGCCGAGCTGGAGCAGGCGTTCGACGAGGGCATCGGCTTCGACGGCTCGGCGATCGAGGGCTTCGCCCGCGTGTACGAATCGGACATGATCGCCAAGCCGGACCCGGGCACCTTCCAGATCCTGCCCTGGCGCGCGGAGGCCCCCGGCACCGCGCGGATGTTCTGCGACATCCTGATGCCGGACGGCTCCCCGTCCTTCGCGGACCCCCGCTACGTCCTCAAGCGCATCCTCGCCAAGACGTCCGACCTCGGCTTCACGTTCTACACCCACCCCGAGATCGAGTTCTTCCTGCTGAAGAACAAGCCGGTCGACGGCACCCGCCCGACCCCGGCGGACAGCTCGGGCTACTTCGACCACACGCCGCAGAACGTCGGCATGGACTTCCGCCGCCAGGCGATCACCATGCTCGAATCGATGGGCATCTCGGTCGAGTTCAGCCACCACGAGGGCGCCCCCGGCCAGCAGGAGATCGACCTGCGGTACGCGGACGCGCTCTCCACGGCGGACAACATCATGACGTTCCGTCTGGTGATGAAGCAGGTGGCGCTGGAACAGGGCGTGCAGGCCACGTTCATGCCGAAGCCGTTCTCGGAGTACCCGGGTTCGGGCATGCACACCCACCTCTCCCTCTTCGAGGGCGACCGCAACGCCTTCTACGAGTCGGGCGCGGAGTACCAGCTCTCCAAAGTGGGCCGCTCCTTCATCGCGGGCCTGCTGACGCACGCCGCGGAGATCTCGGCCGTCACCAACCAGTGGGTCAACTCCTACAAGCGCATCTGGGGCGGCTCGTCCCGAGCGGCCGGCGCGGGCGGCGAGGCCCCCTCGTACATCTGCTGGGGCCACAACAACCGCTCCGCCCTCATCCGCGTCCCGATGTACAAGCCCGGCAAGACCGGCTCGGCCCGCGTCGAGGTCCGCTCCATCGACTCCGGCGCCAACCCGTACCTCACGTACGCGGTCCTGCTCGCCGCGGGCCTCAAGGGCATCGAGGAGGGTTACGAACTCCCGGCCGGCGCCGACGACGACGTCTGGGCCCTCTCCGACGCCGAGCGCCGCGCGATGGGCATCGAGCCGCTCCCGCAGAACCTGGGCGAGGCGATCTCGCTGATGGAGAAGAGCGAGCTGGTCGCCGAGACACTGGGCGAGCACGTCTTCGACTTCTTCCTCCGCAACAAGAAGCAGGAGTGGGAGGAGTACCGCAGTGAGGTCACGGCCTTCGAGCTGAAGAACTTGTTGCCGGTGCTGTAGCCGCAGATCAGCGGCTTAGAGAGCACAAAGCGGGCGGGTCTCCCGGTTCAACCGAAGCGACCCGCCCGCAGTCATGATCAGCTCTGGGCCGTCCAGGGGCCGTGAGGCCCGGACGAGCGGCTCAAGTACAGCTTGTCCATGGCGATGCGGGCCCGTCCCTCGCTGCTCGGAAGCAGGTGGGTGTAGGTCCGCAGGGTGAACCCGGGACCGGTGTGCCCGAGGTACGTACCGAGCGCCTTGGTGCTCTCTCCGGTCGTCCAGGAGCACGGAGGCGTAGAAGTACCGCAGTGCGTGCATTCCGTGCTCTCGCGCGGCCGTATGGCGCTTGCCCGGTTCGGCCGGCGGGATGACGTCGGCCGCGACGAGAGCGGGGTTCCACAGCCGAGTGTTGAAGTCGGTACGCCGTACCGCGGCCTTCCCGTCCGGCCGGATGAAGAGAAGACGCTTCGTGACCGGTTTCCCGTCCGGGCGTGCCCACGGCAGAGTCACGGCCACGGTGGAAAAGTCGGCCAGATGCTTCTTCAAAGCGTCGGCCACAGTTCTTGCGCATGTACTCGTCGTCCACAGCGGCGTTCAGGATCGCTGAGACGCTGGAGAAGATGACGCGCCGGTATGACATAGCCGGGATAGCCCGCTCCAGCTCGGCTAGCCAATCTCGGATGTGCTCCGGCTTGAACGAGCCGAGAGGGCGCGAGCCGAGGTAAGGCAGTGCGTGCAGCCGGACCTGAGAGATCACCGATTCCCGAGACGTCGGGTCTGAGCTCTGCGCCTGGAGCCAGCGTTCGGCGTACTCCCGGAAGGTGGTCTGCGCCAACTTCGGGTCGACGTACTGCCCGCTGTCCATGTCGGCAGCGGTCTTGGTCAACCAGGCTTCCGCCTTGCGCTTCTGCTTATCGGGAAAGCTCTTGGACTTCTCAGCGCCGTCCGGACCGACGTAGCGGGCGCGGTACCGCAGACCGATGCCGTAGCGGTCGGTCTTGGCGCGTACGGGCTCGCCGGTGGGGCCGGGCTCGGTCCTGTACCAGCGGTCTTGGATGTGTCCGGCTATCAGGCAGCCCCTTCCAGCAGGGAGGCGACCCAGGTGCGTACGTCTACGGGGTCGTAGCGGAAGTTTCGGCCGACGCGGAAGCCGCCGGAGGCCGTCAGGGCATTCCTTGATCGACATGGGTTGTCGGAACGCGTGCTCACAGTCGTTGGAAGGCCCGAAGGGCATCCGGAGCTGATGAAGCCGAACTCTCACTCGCTGATCGCAGCGGCTGAACGTTTGGACGTCGACGTCTCCTTGTGCGCCTTGATCGGCGACTCACTGACAGACATCCAGGCCGCCCACACGATCGGTGGTGCAGCCATCGGCTTCGCCGACAAACCGCACAAGCACCGACTCTTCGTCGAGGCAGGAGCCGAAGCGGTTACCGACTCCATGCAAGCCATTGCCCAGGCGATCAGCCCCCTGCCGGGCACCTGACTGCTCACGTCGCCCGGAGTTGTCACGGGTTTCTCTACTTCATCAAGGCACCCGGCTGCGCTCCGCTCCGCCGGGCGCGCGTCCCGGCTCTGGCTGCGCCCGCGCTCCTGCCTTCGGCCCGCTTGGCGCTGCCGCCGCCGACGCGCGCCCGCAGTGGATAGGCCCGTGGGGCATGAGACGAGAACCAAGCCCGCGTCTTCACGACGATGCCTCCGGCGGGGGCGCTCAGACTCCGGGATGGACGGGGCACCGTTCGCGAGTGTCGGCCGGAGCGGGGCGAGCGTTGTGGGGGTTCCATCCCGTCCACCTTCGACCCAGGCAGAGCCGAGCGGTCGTGGTTCAGGGCGTCAAGGTCGTTCGTACAGTGGCGCGCTCCACCTTGACGCCCTGAACCACGACCGCTCCACGGAGTGTGGGTCGAAGGCGGACGGGATGGGAGCCGGGGCGAGTGGTGGGTTGAGGCGGGATTTGGCCAGTGCGGTACGCTCCATCGCAACTTTGAGCAGATAGGCAAAAACCGTTCGGGCGGATTTCCCTGGGCGAGAGCGAGTAAAGGGAGAAGTCATGCTGACAAGGACACTGCCCCCTGAGCAGTGGTGGATAGGCGCCGTCATCTCCGGCGTTGCCTTAATGATAGCCGTACACCCCATAGCGACCACCGTGAAAAAGAAGCTGCTCCTGCCCCTGATACCCCTTGCCGGCGGCGCCTTCCTCTTTATTGATACAGCGGGAGACGAAAGTGCTTATCCAGTGGTCTGGTTCACGGTCATCATGCTCACCTTTGTGGTGCTGAGGATCATTTTTGCGCAGTATCTCAGCCGTCAGTTTGCCCTGGTGCAGTCTGGACAGCAGATGCAACCACTGACGGGTCGGCAGGGCGCGGTTTTCTGGTGCGCCTTCTTGGTCATCATAGTTGCCCTGTTTATCGTCATCTGAATTCACCACGACCGGAGAGACCGATGCCTGCCCCTGGCGGTATGGGGAGGCGTTGGCGTAGTCCGTCTGCTGCCAGGGCGTGTCGACGGGGAGCGGTTTGTTGTATTCGCACTCTTCGGTGTAAGTGTCTTCGCGGCTCTCCTGAACGCTCGCACCGGACATCCACCGCGGTACGACAGGGAGCTACGGCAACCTGTCCGACCGCGGCCGACCTTTCTCGCCCGCGAGAGGCCGTTCAACCAGGCCCGGCGATCCGCAGTGACCAGCCCGCCTGTAGTTCGTATCGAGGGGCAGCCTGACATCCACAGCTGACATCAACGACGTCGGGACGCGGACCGTCGGCCTCGACGCGCTCTGCTGATGCCGGGGCGGCCCGCGCTCTGCCTGTCCATCGGCCGGGATTCTGGTCCCGAGGTCGCGTGCGGGCGCTACAGTCCGTGTCGTGGACATACCCGACTGGTTCCTCTGGGCCGTTCTCGGCTTTGCCGTCTTGCAGACGGCCTCTCTTGTCCGGATTATTCGCCGGTTGCGCGAATCCGACCGCGCCGTGCGCTCCATGGCGCGTCTCGAACTGCTGGACGCCGTCAGCACGTTGATGCTCGTGACCGGCCTGGTGCTGAGTCTCGCAGTGGCGGCGTCCTGGTTCTGGCTCCTCCTCGCCGGCTTTGCCCTCATGATCGTCGTCTACGCCGTGAGGGGCCTCGAACTCCTCCGCGCCCGCCGCCGCACTGTGGCCTGACTCCTGGTAATGCTCGAGGGGATGACCTTTTGCGTCCGAACCCTTTGGCGACCCACCACAGGATCGGCCGGCCCGGGGTGCAAGCGAGCCTGTGGTGGGCGGTAGCGGGCCAGATCTTCGGCATCCGGGGCGGGCGCGGGCCAGGCGTGGCCGGAAGGGTTAAACCGGCGGTGTACCCGGTGGTGATGGCGCCGGTGGCGGGTTGGGCAGCGGAGGGCCCTGGTCGGGTGGGGTCTTCGGGGGGCCGCTGCCGTGTTTGCCGTCGTTCAGGACCTTTCGGGGCGTCAGGCCGTAGATGCCGAACGGCGGGAAGAGGTCGACGCGACGTGGGTAGTCGCCCTCCGCGCACTGCTCGCAGAGCAGGTCGCGGCCGGTGGGGGTGTGGCGGGCGGCCGTGACCGGGGCGTTCCAGCATGCCTCGCAGTCGAGGACGTCCGTCGTGGAGCGGGTGATCATCCTGGCCTCCCGGGTGGTGCCGGTAATGCCTGGTGGGTCCTGCGCATCAGGTGCCTCCGTCTCTGGTGCGGGGGTGGCGGCGACCCGGCCCGACCGTTGTTCTGCCGAGGAGTGGACGGCCGGGGCCGGGTCGGATCAAGGGGTTCGGCCGGCCGCGCGCCGTCGGTTCGTCGCGGCCGGGGCCCGTTCCCGCCGGCGCTCCGCTCCGCGTCTCATCGGCGGGTCTCCCGCCAGACGCGGACGAGCTTCGTCGCGTCGGGGCAGATCGTGCCGGTCCGGCACGCGGTACAGGTCATGGTGTGGCCGAGCAGGGCGCGGTACGCCGTGTCCGGGGATTCGGTCGTGGTCACGTTCGCCTCTCTGCTGATCTCGGCCCATACGTACTCGGCGGTGCGGCTGAGCGTGTGGCCGTAGCGGTCCGCCGTGGCCAGGGCGGCCAGGACGGCCGAGTGTGCGGTGGCGCTCAACTCGGAGGGGAGATCGGCCTCGACGCGGAAGGTGTCCAGGCCGGCGGTGAGGCGCGGTTCGGTGCCCGTGGCGGCGACGAGCATGCCGGTCAGCGCCGCGACCCGCGCTTGTGCAGAGCGCACACTTCTCCCCTGATGAACCGAATGTCACTCCATGTAATGCTGAGTATTCAGCTTCAACCTGATGGGTTAGCTTTGTCAACAGCGACGCCCATATCGACGCCGAACACACGGAGCTGCTCAAATGCCACGTGATACGCCGTACTTGCAGGTGGCGGATGCTCTGCGGGCTCGTGTCCGGGCCGGTGAATGGGCGGTGGGGGACAAGCTGCCGTCCCGGGCCCGGTTCGCCGAGGAGTACGGCGTCGGTCAGTCCGTGGCACAGCGGGCCATGGAGCGCCTGATCATCGAGGGCATCCTCGAAGGTCGCGCCGGCTCCGGCACCTACGTCCGCCGGGCCCGCGAGCGCCGGCGCATGGTCCGCTCACGCCACCGCGAGCAGCGCGGCAACAGTCCCTTCGCCTCGGACATGAGCGAGCTCGACCACGAGGCCGACTGGGAGTGCACCAGCACGGCCCGCGTTCCCGCGCCGGAGGACATCGCCGAACGGCTGGCGATCGAGCCCGGCGACCTCTGCGTCGTGACCGACTACGAGTTCCTCGCCGACGGCCTGCCCGTACAGCTCGCCAAGAGCTGGGAGCCGATGGCCATCACCGACGGCACTCCGATCCTGCTCCCCGAGATGGGCCCGCACGGCAAGATCGGCGTTGTGGAGCGGATGCGGTCCATCGGCGTGAACATCGCCACCGGCATCGAGCTTCCCCGTCCGGCCCGCGCGACGCGGGAACAGGCGAATCTGCTCGGAATCTCCCTCGGTGACCTGGTCATCGAGGTGGAGCGCACGTACTTCGACCGCGAGGGGCGCCCCGTGGAGACGGCCGACATCATCGTGCCGGACATCCGCTGGGAGATCGCCTACGAGATCCGCGTCGACCAGCCGGACTCCTGAGCCGGGGGTGGAGGGTTGGGCTCCCGGTGGAGTCCCGTGCGGCGCGCCGACGGGTCGCCGGGGGGCGCCGACGGGTCGCCGGGGGGCGCTGACGTGTGAGTCTTGAGCGGGGAGGCCACGTGGGCCGGCTCGCCCCCCTCACGCGAACCCCCGCCCCATCTCGTCCAGGATCTCGTCGATCACCGCCGCCGGCTCGCGGGCCAGGTCCTCCTCGATCCACATGCGCATCGCGATCCGGAGCGAGGAGAGGAAGCCCGCCGCCAGGACGATCGGGCGGACCGGGGCCGAGGCCGGGCCGGGGCGGGCGGCCACCGCTTCGGCCAGGTCGCGTTCCAGGGTGGCGTGGTTGGCCAACTGGCGCGCCAGCAGCGAGGGGTGGCGCATCGCCAGCCGTGTGCGCACCGCCCACTCGCGCTCCGGGGGCGCCACGCGTTCCGCGAACTGGGCCACCGCCGCGCGCAGGGCCGGCCAGGCGGGTTCGTCGGCGGGGCGGCCCCTCACCGTACGGACCAGGGCCCTGATCTGCTGTTCCTCGCCGTAGAGGAGGGCGTCCTCCTTGTTGGTGAAGTAGTTGGAGAACGTCCTGCGGGAGATCCCGGCCGCGTCCGCCACCGCCTCGACCGTCACCTGGTCGAAGCCGTGCTCCACCGTCAGGCGCAGGGTCGCCTCGTGCACGGCCTGTCGGGTGGCTTCCTTCTTGCGTTCCCGGAGCCCGGGTCCCGGCCCCGGTCCCGCAGTGCTGCTGTCCATGGGGGCATTATCCCCCGGGCGGAGAATTGTTGCGCAGTGGGCAAAATTGCCCAGAGTGCATGTATGGTGAAGTCTTCTCCCTCCCGTACGCCCTTCCTGCGCAGCCGTCCGGCGCGGACGCCCGTACGGGCCTCTCGTACGAACCTTTCGGAGGTTGCGCGTGAGCGCAGCAGACACCGCCACCGCCCCGGCCGGGGCCCCCGCCGCCGCACCCATGGACCACCGGCACGTCCTGCGGGCCCTGAGCGGACTGCTCATCGTGCTGTTCGTGGCGATGATCAGCAGCACCGTGGTCTCGGTCGCGCTCCCGCAGATCATCGGGTCCCTCGACGGCACGCAGTCGCAGTACACCTGGGTCGTCACCGCGACCCTGCTCGCCTCCACGGCCTCCACCCCGGTCTGGGGCAAGCTCGCCGACCTGTTCAGCAAGAAGCTGCTGCTCCAGATAGCCATCGGGCTCTTCGTCGTCTCCTCCGTCGCCTGCGGATTCGCCCAGTCCACCGAGCAGTTGATCGCCTTCCGCGCCGTACAGGGGCTCGGCATGGGCGCGCTCCAGGTGCTCGTCCAAGTGATCATCGCCGCGATGATCAGCCCGAAGGAGCGCGGCCGCTACAACGGTTACCTCGGTGGTGTCATGGCCGTCGCCACCGTCGGCGGGCCGCTGCTCGGCGGGTTCATCACCGACGCCTCCTGGCTCGGCTGGCGCTGGTGCTTCTTCGTCGCCGTGCCCTTCACACTGGTCGCCTCCGTGATCCTCGCCCGCACCCTGCACCTGGCCGAGGTCCGCAAGACCGACACCAAGGTCGACTACCTCGGCGCGTCGCTGATCGCCGCCGGGGTCAGCCTCCTGCTCCTCTGGGTCACCTTCGTCGGCACCGACTTCGACTGGATCTCCTGGCAGAGCGGCCTCATGGTCGGCGGGAGCGTACTCATCCTCGGTGCGGCCGTTCTCGTCGAGACCCGGGTCAAGGAGCCCGTCGTCCCGATGCACGTCGTCCGCCGCCGGGACCCCGCCCTCGCCATCGTCGCCAGCCTCGCCGTCGGCATGGCCATGTTCGGCGGCGCGGTCTTCCTCGGCCAGTACTTCCAGATCGGCCGGGGCTACTCACCCACCGAGGCCGGACTGCTCACCATCCCGCTGATGGCCGGCGTACTCGTCTCCTCGACCGTCGCCGGGCGCCTCGTGTCGAAGACCGGCAAGGTCAAGCCGTTCATCGTCGCGGGTGTGATCGTGCTCGCCCTCGGCTTCCTCGGGCTGTCCTTCATCGACCACCGGACCTCGCTCGTCCTGGTGTCGCTGGGGATGCTGGGCGTGGGCGTCGGGGTCGGCCTGTCGATGCAGAACCTGGTGCTCGTCCTCCAGAACACCGTCCCGCTCAGCGAGATCGGCGCGGCCAGCGGGGCGATCACCTTCTTCCGCTCCCTCGGCGGCACCATGGGCGTCTCGGTGCTCGGTGCGGTCCTCGCCCACCAGGTCGCGACCAGGATCACCGACGGACTGACGAGCCTCGGCGTCGACCCGGCCGCGTCCGGCTCCAGCGGCTCCACCCTCGACGTCGCCGCCATGCCGCCCCCGGTCCAGGACATCGTGCGGGCCGCGTACGGGGAGGCCACCGGCCACATCTTCCTCATCTCGGCCGGAATCGCCGTGATCGGTGTGATCGCCTCCCTGTTCCTGACGCCCACCAAGCTGCGGGACAGCGTCGATCTGTAGCCGGCGCGGATCCGGGGATGCGGTCCGGCAGCCCGTTCTCGCGCCCGTACGGGGGCGGGAGCGGGCTGTTGTACTGTTACCACCCCCGTACGCCACGGGGATCGACGAGTTCGACCGAGGAGGTGAGACCCATTACCGCTGGATCAGGCTGGGTGCTCACCCCGCGCGATCGCGTCGTACGACCGGCAGCAGCCGACCGGACGGCATAAGTCGATCGCGGAGCGCCCATCGGTTTTCCCGAAAGGCTTCGCTCGTATGCCGGTTCACCCGTTGAGCCACCTCCCCTCCACCGTCCTCGCCCTCCGCCGCGCCGGCTGCGTCTTCGCCGAGGAAGAGGCCCGTCTCCTCCACGAGGCCGCCGCGTCCGTCGACGAACTGTCCTCCCTCGTCGAGCGCCGAGCCGCCGGGCTGCCGCTCGAACACGTCCTGGGCTGGGCGGATTTCCGCGGCCGCCGCTTCGTCGTGGACGCGGGCGTCTTCGTGCCCCGTCGCCGTACGGAGTTCCTCGTCGCGCAGGCCGCCGCCCTCGCACCCGGCCGGGCCGTCGTCGTCGACCTCTGCTGCGGCTCCGGCGCGCTCGGCGCCGCCCTCGCCTCCGCTTCGGACACGGCCGAACTGCACGCCTGCGACGTCGAACCCGCCGCCGTGCGCTGCGCCCGGCGCAACATCGGCGACCTGGGGCACGTCTACGAGGGCGACCTGTTCGCCCCGCTTCCCGTCACGCTGCGCGGCCGGGTCGACGTGCTGCTCGCCAACGTCCCCTACGTCCCCAGCGACGACGTCGAGCTGCTGCCCGCCGAGGCCCGCGTCCATGAACCCCGCGTCGCCCTCGACGGGGGCGGCGACGGGCTCGACGTCATGCGCCGGGTCGCCGCCGAAGCACCCCGGTGGCTCGCGCCCGGCGGCAGCCTGCTCGTGGAGGCGAGCGAGCGGCAACGGGACACGGCGGGCGACATCCTGCGCGCCGCCGGGCTGAGCCCCCGGGTCCTGGTATCCGAGGAGTTGTACGCCACCGTCCTCGTCGGGACGGTCCCCGCCGGGGCCGCGGAGCAGTCGGGGATTCCTCCGTGGGGGGACCCCGCCGCCGCCCCGAACGGACCCGCACAGGACTAGGCTCGAAGCGCTGTGACGCGGCGACGTGGCCGCGCCGCCGCGACACCACGCTACGCAGTTCGGGTTCGGCTGGCAGGAGAGCACGGGATGACGACCGCGCCGGGGCGCAGAAGCAGTACGTTCACCAGGCTGCTGCGGCACGGATTCACCGACCCGTCCGCCGCGGACCAGCTACTCGGCCTGGACGCGCTGGCCTCCGTACGGTCCGACCCCGTCCTCCTGGAGGCGCTCGGGGCCACCGCCGACCCGGACCTGGCCCTGCGCGGCCTGGTCCGGATCGCCGAGGCCGAGACGGAGAGCGAGCGGCAGGTGCTGCTCGGCACCCTCGTCACCGCCAAGCCCCTGCGCGACCGGCTCCTCGGGGTCCTCGGCGCCTCGGAGGCGCTCGGCGACCACCTGGCCCGGCACCCGCGGGACTGGCAGGCACTCGTCACCTACGAGGCGGTCGACCTGAACCCCGGGGTCGCCGAGTTCGAGCGCGGGCTCGCCGACGCCCGCGACCCGGACTCGCTGCGGGTCGCCTACCGCCGGTGTCTGCTCACCCTCGCCGCCCGGGACGTGTGCGGGACGACCGACCTGGCGCAGACCGCCGCCGAACTGGCCGACCTCGCCACCGCCACCCTGAGCGCCGCTCTCGCCATCGCCCGCACGGCCGCACCCGAGGACGCGGCCCGGTGCCGGCTCGCCGTCGTCGCGATGGGCAAGTGCGGCGGGCGTGAGCTGAACTACGTCTCCGACGTCGACGTGATCTTCGTCGGAGAGGCGCACGACGGGGCCGACGAGACCGAGGCCATGCAGGCCGCCACCCGGCTGGCCGCCCACATGATGAGGATCTGCTCCGAGACCACCGCCGAGGGCACCATCTGGGAGGTCGACGCCAACCTCCGCCCCGAGGGCCGCAACGGGCCACTCGTGCGCACCCTCAGCTCCCACCTCGCCTACTACCAGCGCTGGGCCAAGACCTGGGAGTTCCAGGCCCTGCTGAAGGCCCGCGCGGTGGCCGGCGACCCCGGGCTGGGCGCGGCGTACGTCGAGGCGGTGTCGCCGCTCGTCTGGGGGGCCGCCGACCGGGACAACTTCGTCCCCGACGTGCAGAAGATGCGCCGCCGTGTCGTCGACAACATCCCCGCCGACCGGATCGAACGGGAGCTGAAGCTCGGCCCCGGGGGACTGCGCGACGTCGAGTTCGCGGTGCAGCTCCTCCAGCTGGTGCACGGGCGCAGCGACGCCTCCCTGCGCAGCGGCTCCACCCTCGAGGCGCTGCGGGCGCTCGCCGAGGGCGGGTACGTGGGGCGTGCGGACGCCGCCCAGCTCGACGAGGCGTACCGCTTCCTGCGCTCCATGGAGCACCGCATCCAGCTCTACCGGCTGCGCCGCACCCACCTCGTCCCCGACGACGAGGCGGATCTGCGGCGGCTCGGCCGGTCGCTCGGGATGCGTACCGATCCGGTGACCGAGCTGAACAAGGCCTGGAAGCGGCACGCCTCCGTCGTACGGCGGCTGCACGAGAAGATCTTCTACCGCCCGCTGCTGGACGCCGTCGCCCAGCTGGCCCCCGCCGAGTCCCGGCTCAGCGCGAAGGCCGCCGCGATCCGCCTGGAGGCCCTCGGGTACGCCGACCCGGCGGCCGCCCTGCGGCACCTGGAGGCCCTCTCCTCGGGGGTCTCCCGCAAGGCAGCCATTCAACGCACCCTCCTGCCGGTGCTGCTCGGCTGGTTCGCGGACTCCGCCGACCCGGACGCCGGGCTCCTCGGCTTTCGCAAGGTGTCCGACGCGCTCGGCAAGACACCGTGGTACCTGCGGCTCCTGCGCGACGAGGGCGCCGCCGCGGAGAACCTCGCCCGGGTCCTCTCCGCCGGCCGCCTCGCCCCGGACCTGCTGATGCGGGCGCCGGAAGCGGTGGCGATCCTCGGCGATCCGGAGGGGCTCACGCCCCGCACCCGGGCCCACCTGGAGCAGGAGGTGCTGGCCGCGGTGGGGCGTGCCGGGGACGCGGAGTCGGCCGTCGCGGTGGTGCGGGGCGTGCGCCGCCGCGAGCTGTTCCGCACGACGGCCGCCGATCTCATCGGCTCGTACGGCACCGAGGACAACCCCGCCGAGCAGGATCACGGGGCCCTCGTCGACCGTGTCGGCTCGGCCGTGAGCGACCTCAACGCCGTCACCGTCGCGGGCGCGCTGCGGGCCGCCGTCCGCGCGCAGTGGGGCGACACCCTGCCGACCCGGTTCGCCGTCATCGGCATGGGCCGCTTCGGCGGGCACGAGCTGAGTTACGGCTCCGACGCCGACGTCCTCTTCGTCCACCGGCCGCGCGAGGGTGTGAGCGACGAGGAGGCGGCCCGGGCCGCCAACACGGTCATCGGAGAGATGCGGCGGCTGCTTCAGCTGCCGACCGCCGATCCGCCGCTGCTGATCGACGCCGACCTGCGCCCGGAGGGCAAGAGCGGGCCACTGGTCCGCACGCTGAAGTCGTACGAGGCCTACTACCGGCGCTGGTCGCTGGCCTGGGAGAGCCAGGCGCTGCTGCGGGCCGAGCCGGTGGCGGGCGACGAGGAGCTGGGGCGCGACTTCATCGAGCTGGTCGATCCGCTGCGGTATCCGGTGGAAGGGCTCGGCGAGGACGCCGTACGGGAGATCCGCAGGCTCAAGGCGCGGATGGAGTCCGAGCGGATGCCGCGCGGCGCGGACCCCACGCTCCACCTGAAGCTGGGGCGGGGCGGGCTGAGCGACGTCGAGTGGACCGTGCAGCTGATGCAGATGCAGCACGGGTGGGCGGAGCCGGGGCTGCGCACGACGCGTACGCGTGAGGCGCTGGCCGCCGCGTGTGCGGCGGAGCTGATTCCGGCGGAGGACGCGCAGACGCTGGACGAGGCGTGGGTCCTGGCGACGCGGGTCCGCAACGCGGTGATGCTGGTGCGGGGGCGACCGGGTGACACGTTTCCGTCCGACCCGCGGGAGATGGCGGCGGTCGGGCGGTATTTGGGGTACGAGCCGGGGCATGTCGGGGACATGTTGGACGACTACCGGCGGATCACGCGGCGGGCGCGGGCGGTGGTGGAGGAGCGGTTCTACGGGGCGGCGTCCTGAGGGCGTGCTCCCGGGGCTCGGCCCCGGGGCCCCCTCGGGGCTCCGCCCCGGGCCCCGCTCCTCAAGCGCCGGAGGGGCTGGGAAGGACGTCCCCAAGCGCCGGACGGGCTTGCAAGGATCTGGTCCGGCGCTACGGCCTCCGCGAGCCCGCCGTCTGCGGTGCCGGCTCCGGCTCCGGCTCCGATGCCGGGCGGGGGAGTCTGGTCCGCAGGGCGGTCAGGCGGCTCTTGCCGGCTGGTACCGGTACCCACTTCGGCAGCCGGTGCGGCAGTGAGCCGTACCAGACGCGGGAGACCGCGTAGCCGAACCCGAGGCAGGCCATGCCGCCCACCGCGTCCAGCCAGAAGTGGTTGGCCGTGGCCACGATGACGACCAGGGTGAGCGTCGGGTAGAGCAGGCCCAGGATGCGGGCCCAGGGCGCCGAGGCCAGGGCGAAGATCGTCAGGCCGCACCAGAGCGACCAGCCGATGTGCATCGACGGCATCGCCGCGTACTGGTTCGACATGTTCTTGAAGTTGCCCGAGGCCATCGAGCCCCACGTCTCGTGGAGGAGCACGGTGTCGATGAAGTTCGCGCCGTTCATCAGACGGGGTGGCGCCAGCGGGTAGAGGTAGTAACCGAGCAGGGCCACGCCCGTCGTCGCGAAGAGGACCAGCCGCGTCGCCGCGTAACGGCCCGGGTGGCGGCGGAACAGCCAGACGAGGACGCCGATGGTCACGACGAAATGCAGTGTCGCGTAGTAGTAGTTCATCGACACGATCAGCCATGTCACGGAATTGACCGCGTGATTGACCGTTTCCTCGAAGGCGAGGCCCAGGGACTTCTCCGCCGACCAGATCCAGTCCGCGTTGCGCAGCGCCTGGGCCTTCTGCTCCGGAACCGCGTTGCGCACGAGTGAGTACAGCCAGTAACTGACCGCGATGAGCAGGATCTCGAACCAGAGCCGGGGGCGGCGGGGCATCCGCAGGGAGCCCAGGCGGACGGAGAGCCGGCCGGTTTTCCCGGACGCCGCAGGGAGGTGGGAAGAGGTGGCGGCTTCCGGGGCCGCCTGGGCCGCGATGGGTGAAGGATCGGCCGTTGACCGGCCTTCGTGCGTGGTCACCTGTGTTTCACCCATAGGCAGAGAGTCTTCCATAGTGATTCCCCTGCCCCCGATCATCCTCCGGTCGGGTTCCGGTCGCACATTCTGCTCCTCAAGGACGAGAGGGCGACCCTGAGCCGCCTGCGGGGCCCGAGGCCGTCGAGCCGCGAACCACCAGCTCAGGCATGAAGACGAACTCGCTGTGCGGTGCGGGGGTTCCGCCGATCTCCTCCAGGAGCGTGCGGACGGCTGCCTGGCCCATCGCCGTCACCGGCTGCCGGATCGTCGTCAGCGGCGGGTCCGTGAACGCTATGAGCGGCGAGTCGTCGTAGCCCACCACCGAGAGATCGCGCGGCACATCCTTCGAGAGCCGGCGGGCCGCCCGGATCGCCCCGAGCGCCATCATGTCGCTCGCGCACACGACCGCCGTGCAGCCGCGTTCCATCAGGGCGGAGGCGGCGGCCTGGCCGCCCTCCAGCGTGTACAGGGAGTGCTGGATGAACTCCTCCACCTCGTCCGGTGCGAGGTCGAGCTGCTCCCGCATCGTCGCGTGGAAGCCCTCGATCTTGCGGAGCACCGGCACGAACCGCTTGGGGCCGACCGCCAGGCCGATACGGGTGTGGCCCAGGGCCACCAGATGCGTCACCGCGAGGCGCATCGCCGCCCGGTCGTCCGGGGAGATGAACGGCGCCTGCACCTTGGCGGAGAAGCCGTTCACCAGGACGAACGGGACGCCTTGGCCGCGCAGTTGCTCGTAGCGCTGCATATCGGCCGAGGTGTCCGCGTGCAGCCCGGAGACGAAGATGATGCCGGAAACACCCCGGTCCACCAGCATTTCGGTGAGTTCGTCCTCGGTGGAGCCGCCGGGCGTCTGGGTCGCCAGCACCGGGGTGTAGCCCTGCCGGGTCAGCGCCTGGCCGATGACCTGCGCCAGCGCGGGGAAGATCGGGTTCTCCAGCTCCGGGGTGATCAGGCCGACCAGCCCCGCGCTGCGCCTGCGCAGCCGCACCGGGCGTTCGTACCCCAGCACGTCGAGCGCCGCGAGGACGGATTCGCGGGTGGTCGCCGCGACTCCGGGCTTGCCGTTCAGGACCCGGCTGACCGTTGCTTCGCTGACCCCCGCCTGAGTTGCGATATCGGCAAGCCGTGCGGTCATGGGATGGGACTGTACCGGGCCCGTGTCGGATTGCCCACCGTGTGCGGGGCGGCGCGGGGGAGGGTGCCGGAGGGCTCTCCGGCAACGTCTTGCAAGGACTTGCGGCCCCGGATCGCGGGCTGCGGTCGGATCGTCGCACTGTGGATATGCCGTGTCCCGCCTGCCCCTGCCAGGGACGAGTGACTCTCGTCAAGGGGCTTGACGGCAACCTTGAGGACACGCGAATGTAACGATCACCAGGGCTTGCAGAAATCTTCCGCAAGGTCTTTCGGTCGTCTTTCATCCTTGTTACGTTCACGTCGACCCGGCGCCGCGACGGAGCGGTACGGCAGTTGAAGGAGTTCAGATGCGACGTGGCATAACGGCCACCGCCCTGGTCGCGGCCCTGGCGCTCGCGGCGACCGCCTGCGGCAGCGACGAGAAGTCCGGCGGCGGCACGAGCTCGGGCGAGCTCTCCGGCACGGTGACCTGGTGGGACACCTCCAGCGTCGGCAGTGAGGACAAGGTCTTCAAGAAGCTGGCCGAGGGCTTCGAGAAGAAGCACCCGAAGGTCGACGTGAAGTACGTCAACGTGCCCTTCGGCGAGGCGCAGAACAAGTTCAAGAACGCCGCCCAGGCCGGCGACGGCGCCCCCGACGTGATCCGCTCCGAGGTCGCCTGGACGCCGGACTTCGCCAACCTCGGCTACCTGGCCCCGCTGGACGGCACCCCCGCCCTGAAGAACCAGGACGACTTCCTCAAGCAGGCCGTCGCGTCCACGAAGTACGAGGACAAGACGTACGCGGTCCCGCAGGTCATCGACTCCATGGGCGTCTTCTACAACAAGAAGCTGTTCAAGGAGGCCGGCGTCGAGGCGCCCGCCGACCTGGACGACCTCAAGACCGTGGCCGAGAAGATCAAGGACAAGACCGGGAAGACCGGCCTCTACCTCCGCGGCGACGACCCGTACTACTTCCTCTCCTTCCTCTACGGCGAGGGCGGCGACATGGTCGACGCCTCCTCCAAGAGCGTCACCATCGACAAGCCCGAGGGCGTCAAGGCGTTCAAGGCGGTCAAGGACCTGGTCGACGACGGCACCGCGAAGACGGATGCCTCGGACGGCTGGGAGAACATGATGCAGGCGTTCAAGAACGGCGACGTCGCGATGATGATCAACGGCCCCTGGGCCGTCGCCGACACCCTGACCGGCAAGGAGTTCACGGACAAGGACAACCTGGGCGTCGCCCCGGTCCCGGCCGGCTCCGCCGCCCAGGGCGCCCCGCAGGGCGGCCACAACCTGGCCGTCTACGCCGGCTCCAAGAACCTCGACGCCTCCTACGCCTTCGTCGAGTACATGACCTCCGTGGACAGCCAGGCCACCGCCGCCGGCGAGCTGAACCTGCTGCCCACCCGCACCTCCGCGTACGCCAAGCAGGAGGCCGTGGACAGCGAGATCGTCGGCTTCTTCAAGCCGGTCGTCGAGACCGCCGTCGAGCGCCCCTGGATCCCCGAGGGCGGCAGCCTCTTCGAGCCGCTGCGCGTCGAGTACACCAAGGTCCTCACCGGCCAGACCACGCCGGAGAAGGCCGCCAAGGCCACCGGCGACTCCTACCGCAAGCTCCTCGAGGGCTGGAAGTAACAGGAAGGTTGGCCGACTGATGGCTGTCCACACCAGCCAGTCGGTGGTGAAGGCCGCGGGCGGGAACACCGCCCGCGGCCGGAGCCGCGGTACTGGCACCCCACCACCGAAGCCCGGCCGTCTGAGGCGGGCGCTGTCGGTCCACTGGTACGCCTGGGCCATGGTCGCCCCGGTCGTCATCGTGATCGGCGTGATCATCGGCTACCCGCTGGTCCGCGGGATCTTCCTCTCGATGACGGACGCCGACGAGCGCAACGTCGCCCGCTCCATCGGCGTCAACGAGATCCCCGCCACCTACGAGTTCGTCGGCGCGGACAACTACATCGACGCGCTGACCGGCTCGCAGTTCGTCGGGACGCTCGGCTGGACGCTGGTGTGGACCGTCTCCTGCGTGAGCGTCACGTTCGTCCTCGGCATGGCCCTGGCGAACATGCTCAACCGCCGCATCGCCGGGCGCTCCGCCTACCGCATGGCCCTCATCCTGCCCTGGGCCATCCCCGGCTTCGTCTCCGTCTTCGCCTGGCGCTTCCTCTACAACGAGGAGCGCGGTCTGCTCAACAAGGTCCTCGGCGGCGCCGGCATCGACGCCGTGCCGTGGCTGAACGACCCCACCTGGGCCAAGTTCGCGGTCATCGCCGTCAACGTCTGGCTCGGCATCCCGTTCATGATGGTCGCCCTCCTCGGCGGGCTCCAGTCCATCCCCTCCGAGCAGTACGAGGCGGCCGAGATGGACGGCGCCACCGCCTGGCAGCGCTTCCGCCACATCACGCTGCCCGGACTGCGCCCGGTCTCCACCACGGTGGTCCTGCTCTCCACCATCTGGACCTTCAACATGTTCCCGGTGATCTTCCTGCTGACCCGCGGCGGACCCGGCGAGGCGACCCAGATCCTGGTGACCCAGGCGTACAAGTTCTCCTTCGAGATCAGCCCGCGCGACTACGCGCAGTCCTCCACGTGGGGCGTGCTGATCCTCGTCATCCTGATGCTCTTCGCCGTGGTCTACCGGCGAGTCCTGCGCTCCCAGGGAGACAACTGGTGACCACCGTGACCGACGCCCCCGCCCGGCACGCCGTGCCCAGGGTCAGACTGCGCGGCGAACGCTCCCCGCTCGCCTCCGTCGCCCTGCACCTCACCCTGATCATCGCCTCGGTGATCGCGGTCTTCCCGGTGCTGTGGGTCCTGCTGACCTCGCTGAAGCCCGCCAAGTACGCGACCACCATGGACTTCTTCCGCGAGACGACGTTCGTCAACTACACGAACCTGATCCGCGACACGGAGTTCCTCAACTGGTTCGCCAACTCCGTGATCATCTCCGCGCTCTCCACCGTGATCGGCGTCTTCGTCGCCGCCACCACCGGATACGCGGTGAGCCGCTTCCGCTTCCCCGGCAAGCGCGGGCTGATGTGGACGCTGCTGATCACCCAGATGTTCCCGGTCGCCGTCCTCATCGTGCCGATCTACAACATCATGTCGACCCTGGGGCTGCTCAATCAGCCCACCGGGCTCGTCATCACCTACCTCACCATCTCGGTGCCGTTCTGCGCGTGGATGATGAAGGGTTTCTTCGACACCATCCCGCGCGAGATCGACGAGTCGGGTGAGGTCGACGGCCTCACCCCGTTCGGCACCTTCTTCCGGCTCATCCTGCCGCTGGCCAAGCCGGGCCTCGCGGTCACCGCGTTCTACTCCTTCATCACCGCCTGGGGCGAAGTGGCGTACGCCTCCGCCTTCCTGGTCGGCGACGAGAACCTCACGCTGGCCGGCGGACTCCAGAAGTTCGTCAACCAGTATGGAGCCCAGTGGGGCCCCATGACCGCGGCCTCCGTGCTCATCGCCATCCCGGCCGCCCTGGTGTTCCTCTTCGCCCAGAAGCACCTGGTCACCGGCATGTCCGCCGGAGCCGTCAAGGGCTGAGAGGCCCCCTGGCCACCCGCACCAGCACCCGCACGCACCACCGCACCCGTCACGGCGGCGCCGGAAACCCGGACCCGGTCCCCGGCGCCGCTCCCCACCCAGACACCCAGGGACGACATGACCCAGCACCTCGCTGCCCCCTCCACCGGCACGTCCGACGACGCCCCGGGCCACCGCACCGGCTGGTGGCAGGACGCGGTGATCTACCAGGTCTATCCGCGGAGCTTCGCCGACGGCAACGGCGACGGCATGGGCGACCTCGCCGGCGTCACCGCCCGCCTGCCCCACCTGAAGGACCTGGGCGTCGACGCGGTCTGGCTCAGCCCCTTCTACGCCTCCCCGCAGGCCGACGCGGGCTACGACGTCTCCGACTACCGGGCCATCGACCCGATGTTCGGCAACCTGCTGGACGCCGACGCGCTGATCCGCGAGGCCCACGGCCTGGGCCTGCGCGTCATCGTCGACCTGGTCCCCAACCACTCCTCCGACCAGCACGAGTGGTTCAAGCGTGCCCTGGCCGAGGGCCCCGGCTCCGCCCTGCGCGAGCGCTACCACTTCCGCCCCGGAAAGGGTGCGGCCGGCGAACTCCCGCCCAACGACTGGGAGTCCATCTTCGGCGGGCCTGCCTGGACCCGTACGGCGAACCCGGACGGCACCCCCGGCGACTGGTACCTCCACCTCTTCGCTCCGGAGCAGCCGGACTTCAACTGGGAGCACCCGGCCGTCGCCGACGAGTTCCGCTCCATCCTGCGCTTCTGGCTCGACATGGGCGTCGACGGCTTCCGCGTCGACGTCGCCCACGGCCTCGTCAAGGCCGAGGGGCTGCCCGACCTCGGCTCCCACGACCAGCTCAGGCTGCTCGGCAACGACGTCATGCCGTTCTTCGACCAGGACGGCGTGCACGCGATCTACCGCAGCTGGCGCACCATCCTCGACGAGTACCCGGGCGAGAGGATCGCCGTCGCCGAGGCCTGGACCCCGACCGTCGAGCGCACCGCCAACTACGTGCGCCCCGACGAGATGCACCAGGCGTTCAACTTCCAGTACCTGGCCACCGCCTGGGACGCCGCCGAACTGCGCGAGGTCATCGACACCTCGCTCGCCGCGATGCGCCCGGTCGGCGCGCCCGCCACCTGGGTGCTCTCCAACCACGACGTCACTCGGCACGCCACCCGCTTCGCCAACCCGGCGGGCCTCGGCACCCAGATCCGCACCCCCGGCGACCGCGAGCTGGGCCTGCGCCGGGCCCGCGCCGCCTCCCTGCTGATGCTCGCCCTGCCCGGCTCCGCCTACGTCTACCAGGGCGAGGAACTCGGCCTGCCCGACGTCACCGACCTGCCCGACGAGGCCCGCCAGGACCCCTCGTTCTTCCGCGCCGACGGACAGGACGGCTTCCGCGACGGCTGCCGCGTCCCGATCCCGTGGACCCGCGAGGGCGGTTCGTACGGCTTCGGTGACGGCGGCAGCTGGCTCCCGCAGCCCGCCGGCTGGGGCGAGCTGTCCGTCGAGGCGCAGACCGGCGTGGAGGGCTCCACCCTGGAGCTGTACCGGGCCGCCATCGCCACCCGCCGGGAGCACCCCGGCCTCGGCGCGGGCACGGACGTCGAGTGGCTGGACAGCCCCGAAGGCGTCCTCGTCTTCTCCCGCCCCGGCTTCGTCTGCACCGTCAACACCACCGGCGCCCCCGTCCGGATCGCCGCCCGCGGCCGGGTGCTGCTCGCCAGCTCCCCGGTCGCCGTGGACGGCGCCGAGGCCGAGCTGCCCGCCGACACCACGGTGTGGTGGACGGTGTGACACTGCCCGCGCCCAGGACCACGACGGCGCCCCGCCTCTCCGACATCGCCGGACAGGCGGCGGTCAGCGAGGCGACGGTCAGCCGGGTCCTGAACGGGAAGCAGGGCGTCGCGGACTCCACGCGTCAGCGGGTGCTCGCGGCGCTCGACATCCTGGGCTACGAGCGGCCCGTACGGCTGCGGCAGCGCAGCGCCGGGTTGATCGGCCTGGTGACGCCCGAACTCACCAACCCGATCTTCCCGGCGTTCGCCCAGTCCGTCGAACAGGTGCTGGCCGGGCACGGCTACACCCCCGTGCTCTGCACCCAGCTGCCGGGCGGCGCGACGGAGGACGAGCTCGTCGAGCAGCTCGTCGAGCGGGGCGTCGGCGGCATCGTCTTCCTCTCCGGGTTGCACGCGGACACCTCCGCCGACCCGGGCCGGTACGCCGCGCTCACCGAGCGCGGCGTGCCGTTCGTCCTGATCAACGGCTACAACGAGCGCATCAGCGCCCCGTTCGTCTCGCCCGACGACAACGCCGCCGTACGGATGGCCCTGGGGCACCTCGCCGAGCTCGGCCACCGCCGGATCGGCCTGGCCATAGGCCCGCAGCGCTATGTCCCCTCCCGTCGCAAGCGCGACGGGTTCGTGGAGGCGGCCGTCTCGCTGCTCGGCATGGACCGGGCCGAGGCCGAACTGCTCGTCTGCTCCACGCTGTTCAGCGTCGAGGGCGGCCAGGTGGCGGCCGGAGCCCTGCTGGACGCGGGGTGCACGGGCATCGTCTGCGGCAGCGACCTGATGGCCCTCGGTGTGGTCCGCGCCGCCCGGGGGAGGGGCCTGGAGGTGCCCCGTGACGTCTCGGTCGTCGGCTTCGACGACTCGCAGCTCATCGCGTTCACCGACCCGCCGCTGACCACGGTGCGCCAGCCCGTGCAGGCGATGGCGGCGGCCGCCGTGGGCGCGCTGCTGGAGGAGATCGGGGGCAGCCCGGTGCAGCGCACCGAGTACGTCTTCCAGCCGGAGTTGGTCGTACGGGGCTCGACGGCGGCGGTACGCCACGGCTGACCGCGAAGCGGGCTCGTGCGGGACGGGCTCCCGCAGACACGGGCACGTACAGGAGAGGCACCAGGAGTCGGCCCAGGACGGGCCGGCGGGGAGTTGTAGCGACTCCGGGTGCCTCTCTTGCCGTGACCGGTCCGGCCGGCCGGGCGCGTGGGGTCCGACGACGTGAAGCGGTGCCGGATCCCCCGGCCGACCGGACCGGAGTCGGGATGAAACGTAACAGGCTCGCAATATCTTGCGAAAGACCTTGCAGGGAGAAATCCCGAAGGGGTCGGGAAGAAGACTCCGCTGTTTCACGGATGTGAGCGGGAGATGTCCAAAGGGTTGACCGGTGACGGGAGGGCTCGTACGGTCTGCCCCGCGGCAAGGTTTGCATTCTTGCAGCAAGAACCTTCAGGAGCCTTGAGGGCACGGCGCGTTGTCGACTGAGGCTGCACCGTCATCCCCGCTTCCCCCACCCGCAGGAGGAAAGACATGGCACGCAGATCCCTGTCTGCCGCGCTCGCCCTGGTGGCCGGCGCCGCCGCCCTCGTCGTCCCCACCGGATTCGGCGCCGCAGGCACCGCACAGGCCGCCGCCCCGGGCGACAAGGACGTCACGGCCGTGATGTTCGAGTGGAAGTTCGCCTCCATAGCCAAGGCCTGCACGGACACCCTCGGTCCGGCGGGCTACGGCTACGTCCAGGTCTCACCGCCCCAGGAGCACATCCAGGGCGGCCAGTGGTGGACGTCCTACCAGCCCGTCAGCTACAGGATCGCCGGCCGGCTCGGCGACCGGGCCGCCTTCTCCGCCATGGTGAACACGTGTCACTCGGCCGGCGTCAAGGTCATCGCCGACACGGTCATCAACCACATGTCGGCGGGCAGCGGCACCGGCACCGGAGGCTCCGCGTACACCAAGTACGACTACCCGGGCCTCTACTCCGGCGCCGACATGGACGACTGCCGGTCCCAGATCAACAACTACAACGACCGCGGCAACGTCCAGAACTGCGAGCTGGTCGGCCTCGCCGACCTGGACACCGGCGAGGACTACGTACGCGGCAGGATCGCCGGCTACCTCAACGACCTGCTCTCGCTCGGCGTCGACGGCTTCCGGATCGACGCCGCCAAGCACATGCCCGCCGGCGACCTCGCCAACATCAAGTCCCGGCTGAGCAACCCGAACGTCTACTGGAAGCACGAGGCGATCTTCGGGGCCGGTGAGGCCGTCTCGCCCTCCGAGTACCTGGGGAGCGGAGACGTCCAGGAGTTCCGGTACGGGCGGAGCCTCAAGCAGGTCTTCCTCAACGAGAACCTCGCCCACCTGAAGAACTTCGGCGAGGGCTGGGGCTTCATGGAGTCCGGCAGGTCCGCCGTCTTCGTCGACAACCACGACACCGAGCGCGGCGGCGACACCCTCAACTACAAGAACGGCTCCGCCTACACGCTCGCCAGTGTCTTCATGCTGGCCTGGCCCTACGGCTCCCCGGACGTCCACTCCGGCTACGAGTTCAGCGACCACGACGCCGGACCGCCCAACGGCGGCCAGGTGAACGCCTGCTACAGCGACGGCTGGACGTGCCAGCACGCCTGGCGCGAGATCTCCTCCATGGTCGGCTTCCGCAACACCGCGCGCGGCCAGGGAGTCACCGACTGGTGGGACAACGGCGGCGACCGGATCGCCTTCGGCCGCGGGAACAAGGCGTACGTCGCCCTCAACCACGAGGGTTCCGCGCTCACCCGGACCTTCCAGACCTCGCTGCCCGCCGGCGACTACTGCGACGTCCAGTCCGGCAAGGACGTAAGCGTCAACGGCTCCGGCCAGTTCACCGCCACCGTTCCGTCCGGCACCGCCCTCGCCCTGCACGCCGATGCCCGGACCTGCGGGGGAGGCGGTACGAACCCCGGCCCGGGCCCCGGCAACGGCACCTCCGGCGCCTCCTTCGGCGTCAACGCCACCACCCGGCCCGGCCAGAACATCCACGTCACCGGCGACCAGGCCGCCCTCGGCGACTGGAACCCGGCGAGCGCGCCGAAGCTCGACCCGGCGGCGTACCCCGTCTGGAAGCTGGACGTGAACCTGCCCGCCGGGACCACGTTCGCCTACAAGTACGTCCGCAAGGACGCGTCCGGCAACGTCACCTGGGAGAGCGGCGCCAACCGCACCGCCACCGTCCCGGCCTCCGGGAAGGTCACGCTGACCGCCGACGTCTGGCGCGGCTGACCTCGACCTCCGGCGGGCCGGTGGCACCGCCACCGGCCCGCTTCTCCTGAGCGGCCCATGGCCCGACCCATGGCCCGACCCCATCGCTCGCCCCCCGCTCGACCCACCGATCAAGCCCTGAGGAGCACCCTCCGTGTCCCGAACCATCCTCGGACGATGGACGGTGGCCGCCCTGTGCGCGGCGCTGCTGCCCGTCGTCCCGGCGGCCACCGCCGCCGCGTCGTCCCGGCCGCCGGCCCCGCCATCGGACGCGAAACTCGCCCGTGAGGCGGACCGGCACGATCTCACGCGCGAGCAGTTCTACTTCGTGCTGCCCGACCGGTTCGCCAACGGCGACGCCTCCAACGACCGGGGCGGGCTGACCGGTTCGCGGCTGGAGCATGGCTACGACCCCGCCGACAAGGGGTTCTACCAGGGTGGCGACCTCAAGGGCCTCAGCCAGAAGCTCGACTACATCAAGGAGCTCGGCACCACCGCCATCTGGATGGCGCCGATCTTCAAGAACCGGCCCGTGCAGGGCACCGGCAAGGACGCCTCGGCGGGCTACCACGGCTACTGGATAACCGACTTCACCCAGGTCGACCCGCACTTCGGGACCAACGCCGACCTGGAGCGGCTGATCGACAAGGCCCACGCCAAGGGCATGAAGGTCTTCTTCGACGTCATCACCAACCACACCGCCGACACCGTCGACTACGCGGAGAAGGCCTACGGCTACCAGCCCAAGGGCGCCTTCCCCTATCTCGACGAGGACGGCCGCCCCTTCGACGACCGCGACGGCGTCGAGAAGGTGGACCGGGACTCCTTCCCGTACACCCCGGTGAAGGCGCCCGGTACCGGCGAGAAGGTCCCCTCCTGGCTCAACGACCCCACCATGTACCACAACCGGGGCGACTCGACGTGGGCCGGCGAGTCCAACGAGTACGGCGACTTCTCCGGGCTCGACGACCTGTGGACCGAGCGTCCCGAGGTCGTGAAGGGCATGGAGAAGATCTACGAGAAGTGGGTCCGCGACTTCGACATCGACGGCTTCCGCATCGACACCGTCAAACACGTCGACCTGGACTTCTGGACCCAGTGGGCCACCGCGCTCGACGCGTACGCCGCGAAGCGCGGCCGGGACGACTTCTTCATGTTCGGCGAGGTCTACTCCGCCGACACCGAGGTCACCTCCCCGTACGTCACCCGGGGCCGCCTGGACTCCACGCTGGACTTCCCGTTCCAGGACGCCGCCCGGCAGTTCGCCTCCCAGGGCGCGCCCGCCGACCGGCTCGCCTCCGTGTACGGGAACGACTACCGCTACACCACCGGCAAGGCCAACGCCTACGAGCAGGTCACCTTCCTCGGCAACCACGACATGGGCCGCGTCGGGACCTTCCTGAAGCAGGACAACCCGAAGGCCGACGACGCCGAACTGCTGAAGCGGGCCCGGCTCGCCAACGAGCTGATGTTCCTCGGCCGGGGCAACCCGGTGATCTACTACGGCGACGAGCAGGGCTTCACCGGAGCCGGCGGCGACAAGGACTCCCGCCAGACGCTCTTCGCCTCGAAGACCGCCGACTACCTCGACGACGACCAGCTCGGCACCGACCGGACGCACGCCTCGGACGCGTACGACACGGAGCACCCGGTCTACCGCTCCATCGCCGCCCTCTCCCAGCTCACCAAGGCCCACCCGGCCCTGCGCGACGGCACCCAGATCGAGCGGTTCGCGGAAGGTTCGGTGTACGCCACCTCACGCATCGACACCGAGCGGCCCCACGAATATCTCGTCGCCTCCAACAACGGCACGAGCCCGCGGAAGGTCCAGCTCGACACCGAGTCGGCCGGCATGGACTTCCGGACGCTGTACGGCGGTTCCGGTGCCGTCCGCAGTGGCCAGGACAAGAAGGTCACCGTCACCGTGCCCGCCCTCTCCAGCGTCGTGCTGAAGGCGGACCGGCCGGCCGGCTCCCCGGCCGGCGAGCCCACGATCGCACTGAAGGCCCCGGCCGCCGGCGCCACCGGCACCGTCGAAATCACGGCCGACGTGGACGGCGGCCAGCTCAACCGGGTCGTCTTCGCCGCCCAGGTGGGCGACGGGAAGTGGAAGACGCTCGGTTCGGCCGACCACGCCCCGTACAAGGTCACCCAGTACCTCGACGGGACCGTGACGGCGGGAACGCCGCTGCGCTACAAGGCCGTCGTCGTCGACCGGGCGGGCCGCACCGCCGGCGCCCTCGCCGCGACCACCGCGGGAGCGACCCCGCCGAAGCCCAAGCCCGTCGCCGTCGAGCGCGACCGGGCGGTCGTCCACTACCAGCGCCCCGACGGCGACTACGAGGGCTGGCAGCTGAAATCCGGTGGAAAGACCGCCGAGTTCATCGGCCGGGACGCCTACGGCGCGTTCGCCTGGCTCGACCTGGAGGAGGGCGCCGACTCCGTCCCGTACACCGTCGAGAAGAACGGCACGGCGGACGGTCCGCAGCGGACCGTCGACCTCGGCGTGACCGGTCAGGTCTGGATCGAGCAGGGCAAGGACGGGCAGCGGGCCGAAGCGCCCGAGGCCCCGCCGCAGGACACCGGCAAGGCCGTCCTCAACTACCACCGCCCGGACGGGAACTACGACGGCTGGGGGCTGCACACCTGGGCCGGGGCCAAGGAGCCCACCGACTGGTCCAAGCCGCTGATGCCCGTGAAGAAGGACGCCTACGGGGTCACCTTCGAAGTGCCGCTCGTGGACGGGGCCACCACCCTCAGCTACATCCTGCACAAGGGCGACGAGAAGGACCTGCCCACCGACCAGTCCCTGGACTTCGCCACCTACGGCCACGAGGTCTGGATGCTCGGCGGCACGCCCGGCTACCTCCTCCCGCAGGCCGGCGGCGGCGCGGCCCCCGACCTGTCCAAGGCCGAGGCCCAGTGGCTCGACAAGGACACCGTCGTCTGGAAGGTGAAGGCCACCGACGCCACCAGCCAGCAGCTCGTTTACGAGGAGAAGGGCGGCATCTCCGTCGTCGACGGGGCGCTCTCCGACGAGGGCCGGTGGCTGCGGCTCACGCGGTCCGCCCTGAGTGACGCGCAGAAGGCGAAGTACCCGCACCTCAAGGACTACCCGGCGTTCACCGTGGACGCCCGCGACCGGGACCGGGTCCGCGCGTCCCTGCGCGGCCAGATCATCGCCACCCAGCGCGCCGCCAACGGCGCTCTGCTCGCCGCCACCGGCGTACAGACCGCCGGGATCCTGGACGACCTGTACGGGAAGAAGGCGGCCTCGGCCGAACTCGGCCCGGTCTTCCGCAGGTCGACGCCCACGCTCTCCGTGTGGGCCCCCACCGCCCGCACCGTCTCGCTCGAACTCGACGGGCGCACCCACCCGATGAAGCGCGACGACCGCACCGGCGTCTGGTCGGTCACCGGAAAGAAGAGCTGGCGGGGCAAGCCCTACCGGTACGCCGTGACCGTCTGGGCCCGCACCGTCCAGAAGATGGTCACCAATAAGGTCACCGACCCCTACTCCACCGCCCTGACCGCCGACTCCGCCCACAGCCTCGTCGTCGACCTCACCGACCCGAAGCTCGCCCCGCGCGGCTGGTCCGGCCTGAGGAAGCCCGTCGCCACCCCGCTGCGGGACGCCCAGATCCAGGAACTGCACGTCCGCGACTTCTCCATCACGGACCGCACGGCCAAGCACCCCGGTGAATACCTCGCCTTCACTGACACCCGATCGAAGGGCATGAAGCACCTCAAGAAGCTCGCCGACGCAGGCACCAGCTACGTGCACCTGCTGCCCGTCTTCGACCTCGGGACGGTCCCGGAGAAGAAGAAGGACCAGCAGAAGCCCGCCTGCGACCTCCACGTCCACGCACCCGACTCCGAGGAGCAGCAGGCCTGCGTCAGCAGGGCCGCAGCCAAGGACGGCTTCAACTGGGGCTACGACCCGCTCCACTACACCGTCCCCGAGGGCTCCTACGCCTCCGACCCGGACGGCACCCGGCGCACGGTCGAGTTCCGGCAGATGGTGCAGGGCCTCAACCAGGCCGGACTGCGCACCGTCATGGACGTCGTCTACAACCACACCGTCGCCTCCGGACAGGACGACAAGTCGGTCCTCGACCGCATCGTGCCCGGCTACTACCAGCGGCTCCTGGAGGACGGCAGCGTCGCCACCTCCACCTGCTGCGCCAACACCGCGCCCGAGAACACCATGATGGGCAAGCTCGTCGTCGACTCGATCGTCACCTGGGCGAAGGAGTACAAGGTCGACGGCTTCCGCTTCGACCTGATGGGCCACCACCCCAAGGACAACATCCTCGCCGTCCGCGAGGCGCTGGACGGACTGACCCTCGCGAAGGACGGCGTCGACGGCAAGAAGATCATCCTGTACGGGGAGGGGTGGAACTTCGGCGAGATCGCGGACGACGCCCGCTTCGTCCAGGCCACCCAGAAGAACATGGCCGGCACCGGCATCGCCACCTTCTCCGACCGGGCCCGCGACGCCGTGCGCGGCGGCGGCCCCTTCGACGAGGACCCCGGCGTCCAGGGCTTCGCCACCGGCCTCTACACCGACCCCAACTCCTCCCCGGCCAACGGCAGCCGAGCCGAGCAGAGGGCCCGGCTGCTGCACTACCAGGACCTGATCAAGGTCGGCCTCACCGGCAACCTCGCCGACTACACGTTCACCGACACCTCCGGCCGCACCGTCAAGGGCTCCGAGGTCGACTACAACGGTGCGCCCGCCGGATACGCGGCCGCACCCGGCGACGCCCTCGCCTACTCCGACGCCCACGACAACGAGACCCTCTTCGACACCCTCGCCTTCAAGCTCCCGGCCTCCACCACGGCCGCCGAACGGGCCAGGGCCCAGGTGGTGGCCATGGCCGCCTCCGTCCTCTCCCAGGGACCCTCGCTCTCCCAGGCGGGCACCGACCTGCTGCGCTCCAAGTCCCTGGACCGCAACTCCTACGACAGCGGCGACTGGTTCAACGCCCTGCACTGGGACTGCCGCGACGGCAACGGCTTCGGCCGGGGCCTGCCGCCCGCCGCCGACAACCAGGACAAATGGGCGTACGCGAAGCCGCTCCTGGCCGTCGCCGGCACCATCGCGCCGGACTGCGCGCAGATCGACGGGGCCTCGGCCGCCTACCGCGACCTGCTCACCATCCGCTCCACCGAGAAGGAGTTCTCCCTGCGCACCGCGGGCCACGTGCGGGCCGCCCTGTCCTTCCCGCTCTCCGGCACGGCCGAGACCCCCGGCGTGATCACCATGCGCCTCGGCGAGCTGGTCGTCGTCCTCAACGCCGCGCCGACCGCCGCCGACCAGCGGCTCGCCGCGCCGGCGGGGAAGACGTACGCACTGCACCCCGTCCAGGCCAAGGGCGCGGACCCTACTGTCAAACGAGCCAGGTACGACGGGAAATCGGCCACTTTCACCGTCCCGGGACGCACGGCGGCCGTCTTCACGCTGCGCTGACCTCCGGCAGCACTACGGTGACGGCAGACGTCGGCAATGGAGCCGCGACAGCCGTCCTGGTTCACCGGGCCGGTCCCGCTCCCCCTCTCGGGGAGCGGGACCGGCCCGGTGCGTGCGGCAGGAGCCCCGCCCGGGGCGGTCGGCTCGCCGGCGCACCCTGCCCCAGCGCCCGGACGGTGATGATGACCAAGGTGGGATACCTCCCTGACGAGATGAGCAGCTTCGTCGGGAGGCGGGCCGAACTGGCCCGGCTGGGAGACGCGTTGGCCGCCCGGCGGATGACCACCCTGATCGGCCCCGGCGGCGTCGGCAAGACCCGGCTCGCACTCCGGGCCGCCCGCGCCGCCGCCGACCGCTACCCGGACGGCGCCTGGTGGGCCGACCTCTCCCCGCTCTCCGACGACGGGCTGCTGCTTCCCACCGTCTCGGACGCGGTCGGACTCGCCGACCACACCCTGCGGATGCCCGTCGAGGTGCTCTGCGAATGGCTCGGCGACAAACGCCTCCTGCTGGTCCTCGACTCCGCCGAACACCTCCGCGCCGGCTGCTCCCATCTGCTGGCCGAGATCCTGACCACCTCGTCCGGCCTGACCGTCCTGGTCACCAGCAGACAGCCGCTCGGTACCCGGGGCGAGTACGTGGTCGAGGTGTCGCCGCTCCCGGTGGACGGCGCGCCCGACGCCCTCCAGCTCTTCGCCGACCGGCTGCGCGCCACCGACCCCGGGGCCGCACTCGGCACCCCCGGCGACGAGGCGGCGGCCACCGAGATCTGCCGCCGCCTCGACGGCATCCCGCTCGCCATCGAGCTGGCCGCCGCGGGCATCGGCCGGCACAGCGTGACCCAGCTCGCCACCCGGATCGGCATCCGCTTCGACGCCCGCAGCGCCGGCTTCGGCGCGCCCGGCCGGGGCTGCCGCCCGGCCCTCGCTCCCGGCCCGGGAGCCCCCGGTTTCGAAGCACCCGGCGTGGACGGCGGCGCACCCGGGTTCGACGGGGCCGACGGGGCCGACGGGTTGGACAGGGCCGACGGAGTCGACGGGTTCGACGAGGATCCGGGCACGGCCCGCCTCGACCTCCTGGCCGACGCGACGGTGTGGCCCCGCCGCCACCGCACCCTGCGCACGGCCATCGGCTGGTCCCACGAGCTCTGCACCCCGCTGGAGCGCCTCCTGTGGGCCCGCCTCACCCCGCTGCGGACCGACTTCGACGAGGCGGTCGCCCGCGAGGTCTGCGCGGGCGGCCCGCTCACCCCGGACGAGGTGGACCGGGCGCTCCAGGGCCTCGTCGCCCAGTCGGTCGTCCAGCGTGACGGCGACCGCTACCGGATGCTCGACACCCTCCGCGAATACGGCCGGATGTGGCTCACCGAGCTGGGCGAGGCCCGCGCCGCCGCCGACCGGCACGCGAGAAGCTTCCTCGGTCTCGCCCGCCGCGCCCACGACGGCTGGACCGGCCCCGACCAGGTGTCCTGGTACCACAAGGTGTCCGACGCCCACCTCGACCTGTGCGCCGCCTTGGAGCATCTGCTCGTCCACGACGTCGGCGGGGCCCAGGAGATGGCGGGCCGCGTCGGCTTCTTCTGGGCCTGCTGCGGCCACCTCTCCGAGGCCCGGAACTACGCCCGGCGAGCCCTGGACGCGGGCCCGGTCGAAGGGCCCCACCGGACCAGGCTGCAATGGGTTCTCGGCGTCGCGGCCCTGCTCCAGGGCGACTTCGCGACCGCCGAGAAGTGCGGCGCGCTCTGCACAGCCGGCGCGCTGTTCGACCGGGACGGCGAGGGCATGCTCTGCGCGGCCTATCTCTCCGGTGTCACCCAGCTGATGACCGGGGAGCCCGAGGCGGCGCTGGAAGCGGTCGGGCGGGTGCTGCGGATGACCGAGGGCGTGCCCGTGGACTCGCCCCACCGGCTGCGCTGCCACCTCATCACCGTCTTCGCGCTCACCGCGCTCGGCCGGCTCACCGAGTCCGAGGCCGCGGCCACCACGCTGCGCCGGGCCTGCGAACGCGGCGGCGAACACTGGACCCGCTCCTACGCGGACTACCAACTCGCCCTGATCGCCCTGCTCCAGGGCCGCCCAGAAGCCTCCGCCACGCACGCCCGGTCGATGCTCGCGGGCAAGCACCGGCTCCGCGACAGCTTCGGCATCGCGCTGGGGCTGGACATCCTGGCCGCCGCCATCGCCGCCCAGGGCGCGGGCGCGCAGGCCGCCCGGGTCTACGGCACCGGCCACGCGTACTGGTGCATGGTCGGCCATCCCCGGCGTGGCACGCCCGAGCTGGGGCCGGTCCGCGCGAGGTGCGAGCTCCAGGCGCGGGCGGCCGTCGGCGACGAGGCCTACCAGCGGGCCTTCGAGCGCGGCCGGTCGGACAACGCGGAGGTCGGCCTCGCCGCCGCCCTCCGCACCGAGCTACAGCTCTGACCCGTGCGTGGCCGGGACCGGTGCACGGATGGAGCCCCGGACTACCAACACCCGGGCCAAGTAGGTAAGGTTAGGCATACCTAAGTTGCTGCTTGGGTTCCGCTGACCCTCACTGGAGAACTCGGATGCGTCTTTCCCGCCCCCGCGCCTCGCGGCCGACCCGCGCCGAGCGCGTCCGGTCGATCCTGACCGTCGCCCACTCCATGACGGTGGTCAGCGACGGACTGCACACCGAAGTCCGCCGCCTCGACGGCACCTGTGCGATGGGCCATATCCACCTGCACGCCCCGAACGACGGCGGCCACGCGCCGAGCGCCGAACGCGTTCCGGCACGCCTGGAGTTCACGGACATCGCCCCCACTCCCGTACGCGACCGGCTGCGCGCCCGCGTCACGGTCACCGGGCTGCTGGCCGCCCCGTACACCACCGACACCGAGCAGAGCACCTGCATGGAGTTCGGGCAGGCCGTCCTGGAGGACGCCGAGGGGCGCGCCTTCATCACCCTGGAGGAGCTCGAAGAGGTGGAGACCGACCCGATCGCCGCCTGTGAGGCGGGCATGCTCACGCATCTGGTGGACGACCACGCCGAGCTCGTCCCGCTGCTCCTGCGCCTCGTCCACCCCCGCCCTGGGCGCGGCATGACACGGGCCGTGCCGCTGGCGATGGACCGCTTCGGGGTGACCCTGCGGCTCGAATACCCCAGCACCCACGAGGACGTGCGGCTGCCGTTCCCCCGCCCGGTCACCGAGATCGACCAGGCGGGCCCGCAGATCCACGCCCTGCTGGCCGCCGCCCGCCGCGTCTCCCACCGCAACGGCCTGCCGGCCTGACCCCGCTTCCGGCCCGGATTGCTCAGCGCGGCAGGCGTTGCGCGGGAACGGCGGGCATGTCCGGGGCGAACGCGGAGAGCCGCGCGAGCAGCTCCCCGAACGGGCCGTCCGCCGGCTCCTGGGACAGCACCCGCAGCACGATGTCCGCCATCTCCTGGTCGTACGCGGCGCTGACCGCGGCGAGCGCCGCGAAGTCGTGCACCAACTGCGTCTCCAGCTCGGCGCGGGGGATGCGCCGCCCGTCCAGCCAGATCAGCGCCGTCGCCTCGGCGAGCGAGATCCAGGAGCGGACCACCAGGTCCAGCCGGGCCGGTGGTTCGGTCACTCCGAGGTGCGTGACGATCTGCTCGTACGCGGCCTGCCGCACCCCGTCGATCATCGCGTTCGCCGTCGAGGAACCGACCGCGGGCCCGCCCCGCATCAGCGCCGAGAAGCCGGGACCGTGCTCGTCGACGAAGTCGAGGAACCGCCCCGTCACCCGGAGCAGCCGCGCGCCCAGGGGCCCCTCCAGTGGCTCCAGGAAGCGGGCCGCCAACTCGTCCGCGGCCCGCCGCAGCGCCGCCTCGTACAGGCTCCGCTTCCCGGGGAAGTAGTGGTACACCAGCGGACGGGAGATGCCCGCGGCCGCGGCGATCTCGTCGATCGACACGTCCTCGGGCGAGCGGCGGCTGAACAAGTCCAGCGCGACGCCGATCAGTTGCTGTCTGCGCTCGTCGACGCCCATCCTGCGCCGCGCCCCGGTCGTCATACGGACAGCCTATCCGGGGTGTGTACGCCCCCTCCCTCTCCCGTCAGTCGCCGCCGGAGTCGAGCAACCACCTCGTCGTCAGTTCGTGGATGTCGGCACGGCCGCGATCGCCGTGCTCGGCGAACACGAACCGGTCGGCGATGTACAGGGAGAAGGTGATCAGGCAGCGCGCCTCGACCTCGTCCTCGTCGGCGCAGAACGCGCGGAACAGTGAACGCAGGTAGTCCATGTGGCGGTTGTCGACGCGCCGAACGCGTGTCGCGACCGCCGGATCGCGCCGGGCCCAATCGCGAATCGCCAGGTCGGTCGTGATGTCCGTGCTGAGCCCGTCCCCCGAGTCGACGATCGCGAACAGGTGGCGCAACCGGGCTTTCGCATCGCCGCCCTCCTGCTCGACACGTGCTTCCACGTCCTCGGTGATCTCGCGTTCCCAGCGGTCGAGCATCTCCTCCAGCAGGGCGCGCCGGCCGGCGAAGTATCCGTAGAAGCCGCCCTTGGAGACGCCGAGAGCCTTCGCCAGCGTCTCGATCTGGACGGCGTCCGGACCGCCCGTCGCGAGCGCGCGCAGTCCTTCGTCGATCCACCTGTGACGCGGGGTGCGAGCCACCGCCATGATCTGCTCCGCTCCGCTTCGGCCACCCATCTGTACGACATCGTATAGATGCGTGCCGGGCCCGCATCTGTACGAGGCCGTACAGATGCGGGGCGGCCGCCCGCGCCGAAAGGCACGCAGAAGGTGACTCCGCCGTAGCGTTCAGAGGTCCAGGACGAGACGCCCGCCCCGGCACCGTGAGACGCAGATCAGCATCGAGCCGCCCCGCTCGTCGTCGGGCAGCAGATCGTCCCGGTGATCGATCTCGCCCTCCAGGACCCGCTGTCGGCAGGTCCCGCAGAACCCCTGCTCGCAGGAGTACGCGACATGGGGCGCCGCCGCGCGGACGGCGGCCAGCACCGACTGCCCGGCCGCGACCGGCACCGTCCGCCCGCTGCGCCGCAACTCCACCTCGAACGCCCCGGAACCGGGGCCCGCCGCGTCCCCCGTCGCGGCCGAGAACCGCTCCAGACGCAGGGGGAGTCCCTCCGGGAGCGCGGCGGCCACGGCATCCATCAGCGGCCCGGGCCCGCAGCAGTAGACCGCCGTGCCCGGGGCGAGGCCGCCCAGAGCCGCCGCGACGTCCGGGTGGCCCGCCTCGTCCTGGGCGACGACCGTGACCCGGTCCCCGTCCGCGCCGAGCCTCTCGATCTCCGCCAGGAACGGCATCGACCCCCGCGACCGGCCCCCGTACAGCAGCCGCCAGTCGGCCCCCGCCGCGGCCAGCGAGCGCAGCATCGGCAGGACCGGGGTGATCCCGATGCCGCCGACGACGAAGACGTAGGCTCCGGCCTCGGTCAGCGGGAAGCGGTTGCGCGGCCCGCGCACCTCGATCTCCAGGCCCTCCCGGAGCTGCTCGTGCACCTCCCGCGAACCACCCCGGCCGCCCTCCACCAGCCGGGCCGCCACCGTGTACGCACCGGTGTCGTCCGGGTCGCCGCACAGCGAGTACTGCCGTACCAGACCGGACGGCAGCACCAGGTCCAGATGGGCCCCCGGTTCCCAGCGCGGCAGACCGGCCCCCTCCAGCCGGAGCTGGACGACACCGTCGGCGACCTCGCTCCGCCCGGTGATGAGCAGCCGTCGGGCCGACGTCGCGCGCCGCTCCGAGTGGCCCGATACCGGCTCGGGCAGGGCGGGCAGCGGCCACAGTGGTGACCGGGCGATCCGGCGCTTGAGGGCGCGCCGGGTGAGCAGGGCGGCGGCGGAGACGAGGGCGACGGTACGCAGACGGGGCAGCGCCATGATTCAGGCCCCTTCCGTCATGACGGCCTCGGCGGCGAGCGCGGCGGGGGAGCGGGTCAGGTAGTCGACGGCCTGGGCCGTACTGCCCTCCCGGGAGGGGTGGTAGGACCGGCTGAGATAGCTCGGCACGGACCGCAGGATCGCGCCCGTGCTGGGCAGCGTGCCCTGCTTTCCGCTCGCGTGGAACGCCTTGAACGAGGCCTTGCCGCCCAGCAGCGTGGGGTCGTTCTCCATGAAGAAGCGGATGCCGCGCTGCCAGAGGAACACCAGCGCGGAGAACGCCGCCGCCCAGGTGCGCACCCGCCGCCGGTAGCCGCCGTCCACGTGCAGGAAGACGTCGAAGGCCACCGACCGGTGCTCGACCTCCTCCGCCCCGTGCCAGCGCAGCAGATCGAGCATCGTCGGATCCGCTCCCCGGCGGTCCAGGGCCTCGGCGTTGAGGATCCAGTCGCCGAGGAACGCGGTGTAGTGCTCGATCGCCGCGATCATCGCCACCCGCTCCATCAGCCACCACTGCGAGGCCCGCCCCGGCGGCAGCGTCCGGTCCCCGAGCAGCTTCTCGAAGAACCAGTCGACCTGCGCGGTGTACGGGGTCGGGTCGAGGCCCAACTCCCGCAGGTGCGGCAGAACGTCGTCGTGGGCCTGCGCGTGCACGGCCTCCTGGCCGATGAACCCGATGACGTCCTCGCGCAGTCGGTCGTCGTGTATGTAGGGGAGTATCTGCCGGTAGACGTGGATGAACCAGCGCTCCCCGGCCGGGAGCAGCAGGTGGAGCACGTTGATGGTGTGCGTGGTGAACGGGTCGCCCGGCACCCAGTGCAGGGGGGTCTTCTCCCAGGCGAAGGACACCTTGCGGGCCTTGAGGGGCGTCCGCTCCGACGCGACCGCCGCTGGCTGCGTGTTAGACATGGCGTCAATGTACTGACGGGTATGCGGGGCGACCAGAGGCGTGCAGGGATTTCCGTGTCGTTCTGCCGGGCCCCACGCGATGATTGCGTGTATGACGAAACCTGAGCAGGCCCGATCCTTCGACGCGGTCGCCGCCGCCTACGACGCGCACCGCCCCTCCTACCCGCCCGCGCTGTTCGACGCCGTCGAGGAGCTGGCCGGAGTGCCGCTCGCCGGAGCCCGGGTCGCGGACGTCGGAGCGGGGACCGGTCTCGGCACGGCACGGCTGTACGAGCGCGGCGCCCGGGTCACGGCGGTGGAGCCGGGCGACGGGATGGCCGAGCAGTTCCGCCGCAGCCTGCCGGACGTGCCGCTGGTCCGGGGCGACGGGAACAGCCTGCCGCTGCGGACCGGCTCCATGGACCTGATCACGTACGCCCAGGCCTGGCACTGGACCGACCCGGCACGCTCGATACCCGAGGCCCGCCGGGTACTGCGCCCGGGCGGGGCGCTGGCGCTCTGGTGGAACGACGGCGACCCGTCCGTGGAATGGCTCGTCGACCAGGAGAACCGGATGCGGGTCTTCTTCGGGGTGGAGGTTCCTCCCGCCCCGTCCCACGAGGCCCGCTTCCGGGCCGAACTGCCCGACGGGCTCGACTTCCGCACCCGGCAGGTGGCGTGGAGCCGCCGCGTACCGGTCGACGCCCATATCGCCACCCTGGCCACCCACTCCGACTTCCTGATCGGCGACCCGGTCGAGGTCCGCGACTTCTTCGACCGGGAACGGGCCCTGCTCACCGCGATGTTCCCGGACGGCGAGGTCGAGGACGCCTACGTCGTGAGTCTTGCCGTAGCTCACCCCTGAGCCCGTCCCGGGTGCGGGGCGGGCCGCCGACTCTCAGGCGAAGGCGGCCAGGGGGGCGTCCACCGGGGCGCCGGTGAGCCGGTTGGCCAGGGTCGACAGGGTGTACGCGCCGATTCCCAGGACCACTTCGAGGGCGTTCTGCTCGGTGTAGCCGTGCGCCAGGAAGTCCCGCAGAGTGGCGTCGTCCACCGCGCCCGCCGAGGCGAGCACCGACAATGTGAACCGCCGCACGGCTTCGAGGCGTTCGTCCGGAAGCGGAGCCCCGGCGTGGTCGCGCAGGGCGGTGACGAGTGCCGGATCGGCGTCCAGGGCGGTCAGCTTCGCGGTGTGCATCGCGACGCAGAGGTGGCAGTCGTTGCGGGTGGCCATCGTCATGATCAGGACCTCGCGGGAGAGCGGGTCCAGGGTGCAGGCCTCGAAGATCGCGCTGATCCTCAGGAAGCCGTCCAGGGCGTGGGGCGAGGCGGCGAGCCGGGCGATCGCGGCGGGCCGGTAGCCCAGCCGCTCGGTCACCGCCTCCATGGCACGCCGGGAGCCGGGCGGGGCGGTCTCGGGGGTGAGATCGGGAAAGGGCATGGCAGGGCCTCACTACGCGGGGGCGGATTGGGCAGGCCGGCTACGATCGACAATATGGTTGACGAAAAAAAGGTAAACCAGGTTGTCGATCCTGGCAAGGGCTTCGAGTTGCCGCTGCTGCTCTTCGCCGGCTTCCGCTCGATCATCGACGCCCTGCACCGGGACCTGGCCGAGCGCGGACACCCCGAGACCCGGCCCGCGTACGGCTTCGCCCTCCAGGCGGTGGGATACGACGGCGCGGCCATCAGCGAGATCGGGCGGCGGCTCGGGGTCTCCAAACAGGCCGCCGGAAAGACCGTCGAGAAGCTGGAGGCGCTCGGCTACGTGGAGCGCGCCCCGGACCCCGCCGACGGCCGGCGCACCCTGATCCGCCTCACCCCGCACGGCGGCGACCTGCTGGCCCGGTCCGCCGAGGGCTTCGACCGGCTGCGGGCGGAATGGGCCCGGACGCTCGGCGAGGAGCGGCTGGCCGCCCTGGAGCGGGACCTGCGCGCGATGGCCCCCGGCGGGGCGTTCCGGCTGGACGCGGCGGGCTGGTTCACGGGCTGACCAGCGCCACGCGCGCCCCGGCCGCGCGCCCCGGCCGCGCGCCCCGGCCGCGCGCCCCGGCCGCGCGCCCCGGCCGCGCGCCCCGCCCACGCGCCCCGCCCACGCGCGACGGCTCAGCCGTGGTCCAGATACGCCAGCACCGCCAGCACCCGGCGGTTGTCGTCGTCCGACGGGGGCAGGTCGAGCTTGCCGAAGATGTTCGACGTGTGCTTGGCCACCGCCCGCTCCGTGATCACCAGCTGCGAGGCGATGGCGGCGTTGGAGCGGCCCTGGGCCACCAGTTCCATCACCTCCCGCTCGCGCGGGGTGAGGCCGCCCATCGGCTTGTCCTGCGAACGACGCGACAGGAGCTGGGAGATGACCTGCGGGTCCATCGCCGTGCCGCCCGCCGCCACCCGCCGTACCGCGTCGATGAACTGGTCCGCGTCGAAGACCCGGTCCTTCAGCAGATAGCCGATGCCGCCGTCGCCGTCCGCCAGCAACTCCCGTGCGTACAGCTGCTCCACGTGCTGCGAGAGCACCAGCACCGGAAGCCCTGGCCGCGCCCGGCGGGCGGCCAGGGCGCACTGGAGGCCCTCGTCGGTGTGGGACGGCGGGAGCCGGACATCGACGACGGCGACGTCCGGCTCCAACTCGGCCAGGGCCTTGGTCAGTTCGGGCCCGGTCTCCACAGCCGCGGCGATCTCGAAGCCATACGCCTCCAGCATGCGCACCAGACCGTCGCGCAGCAGGAAGAGATCTTCGGCTAGGACAACTCGCAAGGAATCTCCATGGTCACCATGGTGGGACCGCCCGCGGGGCTGCTGACGGCCAGGATGCCGTCGAATGTACCCAGTCGCCGTTCGATTCCGCTCAGCCCCGAGCCCGATCCGACGACCGCACCACCCCTGCCGTCGTCCGTCACGGAGATCCGGAGCATCCCCTCCGCGTGGTGCAGGTCCACGTAGATCCGCTCCGCCCCCGCGTGTTTCACCGTGTTCGTCAGGGCCTCGCTGACCGCGAAGTACGCCGCCGACTCCACCGGGGCCTCCGCCCGCCCCGGCAGCTCCACCGTCACCTCGGAGGCGACCGGCAGTCGCAGGGCCAGCGCCCGGACCGCGTCGCCGAGGCCCCGCTCCGCGAGGACCGGCGGGTGGATGCCGCGTACCAGGTCGCGCAGCTCGGTGAGAGCCTCCGCCGACGACTCCCGGGCCATCGCCAGCATCTTCTTCGCCTGCGCCGGGTCCTTCTCGATCAGCGCCTCGATCGTGCCCAGGTTCATGCCCATCGCGACCAGCCGGGCCTGCGCCCCGTCGTGCAGGTCCCGCTCGATGCGGCGCAGTTCGGACGCGGCGGTGTCCACGGCCTCGTGCCGGGTCTCGGTGAGCCGCTGGACGCGCTGCGCCAGCTCCTGGTCCTGGGTGGGCGCCAGCAGCGTCCGGGCGAGCACGAAGTGCAGCCGCAGCAGCGGCCGGCTCGCCCACAGCCCGACGTGGAAGAGCACGATTCCCAGCGCCAGGGCCGCGAACCCCGTCGCCTGGCTGTCCACCGGCACGAAGCCGTACCAGTACGGATCGTCCCGGAACACCCGCCACAGGCCTGCCGCCAGGACCAGCCCCTCGACGGGGTAGATCATCAGGGCCGCCGCCAGGACCGCCACCACCGTGCCGGCGGTCATGTCCATCAGCAGCCAGAGCAGGTCCCGCCAGGTCGCCGGGTCCTTCAGCAACAGCGTGGTGCGCTCCACCTGACCGGTGACGCCCGGCCGCAGATCCTTGGGGAACGGCCGGTACGGGACCGGAATCCGCACGTACGACCAGGTCGCCGCCCACAGCCGCCGCTGGTTGGCGTGCTTGCGGACCGCCTCCAGCACCACCGGGGTGGTGAACACGCCGACGCCCAGCAGGATGAAGGCGATCGAGAGCACCGCGAGCACGAACAGAGTGATGGACGCCGCCAGGCCGGCCACCGACAGGAACAGTCCGCGCCCCGCCGCCAGCGCCGCCGGCCGCAGCCGTCCGGAGAACACCTTCATCGCAGGTCTCGCCCCCTCGCCGGAGCCGGGCAGGTCCCGGTCCGGGTGCCAGTCTCACCCGGCGCCACCCCGCCGCGTCAGCCGGTCCGCCACCCGGAGGGGGTGTACCTGGCACCACCCCCGCGTCCGCCTCCTACGCCTCCGCGACCGGGGGCCCCGACGGCTGGGGCGGAACCCGTCCGATTTCTAGATTCGAAGCGTCCCGATCACTTACCTGACGCTTACCTCCGGGGGAGAAACCGCATGAGGCGCAGAAACCGCACGAGGCGCAATCTCGCCGCACGCATCGGCGTGTGGAGCACCCACCATCGCAAGACGGCCGTATTCGGCTGGCTGCTCTTCGTCGTGCTCGCCACGGGCATCGGCGGGGCCACCGGCATGGTCGAGATGACCAACGCGGAGAACGGCGCGGGCGAGTCCGCCCGTGCCGAGCAGATCCTCCTCGACGCCGGACTCGCCAAGCCCGCGGGCGAACTCGTCATGGTCTCCGCCCCCGCCGCGGGCGACTGGAAGCCGGCCGCCGAAGCCCTCGCCGACGCCGTACGGCAGACCGGCGAAGCACAGAACATCGCCCCGCCCGTCGCCTCCGAGGACGGCAAGGAGGCCCTGATCGCCTTCGAGATGAAGGGCGAGGCCGCCACCTCGTCCGACCGGGTCCAGCCCGTCCTGGACGCGGTCGCCGCCGTGGGCGAGGACCACCCGGACACCGAGATCCACCAGTTCGGCGAGGCCAGCGCGGGCAAGTGGCTCGGCGACCTGCTGGCCGAGGACTTCAAGAAGGCCGAGTTCACCGCCGTACCGCTCGCCCTCGGCATCCTCCTCGTCGCCTTCGGCGCGGTCGTCGCCGCCCTGCTCCCGGTCGGGCTCGCCCTCACCGCGTGCATGGCCGCCTTCGGTCTCCTCTCCATCGCCAGCCACCAGCTGCACCTGTTCCAGACCACCTACTCGGTGATGTTCCTGATGGGCTTCGCCGTCGGAGTCGACTACTGCCTCTTCTACCTGCGCCGCGAACGTGACGAACGCGCCGCCGGACGGGACGCCGAGACCGCCCTGCGCATCGCGGCCGCCACCAGCGGCCGGGCGGTGCTCGTCTCCGGCCTCACCGTGATGGTCGCGATGGGCGGCATGTTCCTCTCCGGGCTCCTGCTGTTCAAGGGGTTCGCGCTCGCCACGATCATCGTCGTCTTCATCGCCATGCTCGGCTCGGTCACCGTCCTGCCCGCCCTGCTCTCCTGGCTCGGCGACCGCGTCGACGCCGGCCGCATCCCGCTGCTCAACCGCCGCGCCCAGCGCGGCCGGGCCGGCAGCGGCCGCATCGTCGGCCGGGTGCTGGGCCCCGTACTCGCCCGGCCCCGTGCCTTCGCCGTCGCCGCCGCCGTCCTGCTCCTCGCGCTCGCCGCGCCCGCCCTCGGCATGAAGACCGAATCCCTCGGCCTGGAGAAGCAGTTCGGCTCCGACTCGCAGCTCTCCATCGCCCACAGCCGGATCACCGAGAGCTTCCCCGGCGGTCCCGCCCCCGCCCTCGTCGTCGTCACCGCGCCCGACATCGCCGCCCCGGACGTCACCAAGGCCCTCGACGGATTCGAGGACGTCACCGTCCACCGGGCCAAGAACGTCGCCGAGATCGAGATCCCCCTCCCGGGCGGCACCGCCGACCTCACCGAACTGCGCGACAAGCGCCTGCCCGCCGCGTTCGACGGCACCGGGGCCAGGGCCCACGTCACCGGAGAGACCGCCGGATCGGTCGACTTCAACGATCAGCTCCGGCGCGGCATCGTCCCGGTCTTCGCCTTCATCACCGCGGTCACCTTCCTGCTGATGCTGTTCTGCTTCCGCAGCTACGTCATCGCCGTGACGTCCATCGCCCTCAACCTGCTCTCGGTGGCCGCCTCCTACGGCGTGATGACCGCCGTCTTCCAGCACGGCTGGGGCGCGTCGCTCATCGGCTCGGAGGGGGTCGGGGCGATCGAGGCGTGGATGCCGCTGTTCGTCCTCGTCGTCCTGTTCGGGCTTTCCATGGACTACCACGTGTTCGTCGTCTCCCGGATCCGGGAGGCACGCGGCGGCGGCCTCGACAACCGGGCCGCGATCGAGACCGGCATCCGGAGCACGGCCGGGGCGGTCACCGGAGCGGCGGCCATCATGGTCGCGGTGTTCGCGGTGTTCGGCACCCTGTCCATGCAGGACATGCAGCAGATGGGCGTCGGCCTCGCCGTCGCGGTGCTGCTGGACGCCACCGTCGTACGGATGGTGCTGCTGCCCTCCGTGATGCTGCTGCTGGGCGAGCGCAACTGGCGTACGCCCCGCGGCCTTTCGCGCCTGCCGAGCCTCGAGGAGGAGAACCACGGGGGACACGACGAGCCGGCCGGCCCGGTGAGCACCCCCGCCCCGGCGGGGCGGCAGCAGCTCTGAGACGCCCGGACGGCCCCGGACCACGGTGAGGAGGAACCGTGGTCCGGGGCCGCCGGACGTTCCGGGTGGACCGAGCCGGTCAGGGCGTGTACTTGTACCCGACCCGCCGGACCGTCTGGATCGAACGGCGGTACCGCGCACCGAGCTTGCGGCGCAGCCGCGCGACATGGACGTCGACGGTGCGCCCGTCGCCCACGTGCCCGTAACCCCACACCGTCGTCACCAACTGGTCGCGGGTGTGCACCCGGTGCGGGTGCGCCACCAGATGCGACAGCAGCTCGAACTCCAGGTACGTGAGATCGAGGGCGACACCGTCGACGGAAGCCGTACGCCGGGTGGCGTCGATCCGCACCGGACCGACGGGCGCCCCCTCGCCGACCGCCCGGTCGGGCTCCGGCTGCTGGGGGAACGGCGAGCCGCCCGGCCGGAGCCGGGAGGCCGCGACGGCCCCCGCGAGCGCCGGCTGCTGATCGGCCGGCACGAGTACCAGGTAACCGATCATCGGCGGCTGACCGGGAAGAGTGGGCAGGGTGTGCTGCGGGGCGGGCAGCCAGGTGGCCCCGGGCGGGAGGAAGTCCGTGACGTCGGCCGGCGGCCCGGCGACCTCGTCACGGTCGACCGCGCGCAGCCGGTGCCGGTTCGGGTGGGCGGGGAGGGTGCGGGCGGTGGGGCGGGCCGCAGCGGGCGCCGGGGACGCCGCGGTGGCGGCGGACGCGGCGGAGAAGGTACGGGTGTTCGCCATGAGGGTCAGCTCTTTCGCGCGAGGAGTCGTCAGGGACGGACTTACGTCGTGCGCGCGGACCGAAGGCCGGGGTGAGCGGCTTTAGTGGGCCTGCGCGTTCCACGCGCGGCAACACACCCGGTCGAAATCATGGTGCTGACGGGAAGGCCAGAACGGTTCGAGGTCGCTGCGACCCGACGCGATGTGCTGGTAGCCGGCCATGTGCTCCATTCAAGCAGACATCGCGGCCGTGCGTCAGACTCCTCCCACCCGTCGATACGGGCCCTGTGCGTAACGTTCCTCACGCCCGGCCGTCACCGCCCACGGGGGAGGGGCCCGCCGGCGAACCGGCGGACCCCTCCTTCCCGGTCGGCGTCGGGATCAGACCTGGCCGGCCTTCTCCAGCGCGGTGCAGCAGGTGTCGACGATCAGCCGGGTGACGACGTACGGGTCGACGTTGGCGTTGGGGCGACGGTCCTCGATGTAGCCCTTGCGGTCCTGCTCGACCTGCCACGGGATGCGGACCGAGGCGCCGCGGTCGGAGACGCCGTAGCTGTACTCGTTCCACGGGGCGGTCTCGTGCAGGCCGGTGAGCCGGTCGTCGATGCCCGCGCCGTAGTTCTTCACGTGGTCCATCGGCTTGGAGCCCTCGCCCAGCGACTCGCACGCGGTGATGATCGCGTCGTAGCCCTCGCGCATCGCCTTGGTCGAGAAGTTGGTGTGCGCGCCCGCGCCGTTCCAGTCGCCCTTGACCGGCTTCGGGTCCAGGGTGGCGGAGACCTGGAAGTCCTCGGCGGTGCGGTAGAGCAGCCAACGGGCCACCCACAGCTGGTCGGAGACCTCCAGCGGGGACAGCGGGCCCACCTGGAACTCCCACTGGCCGGGCATGACCTCGGCGTTGATGCCGGAGATGCCGAGCCCCGCAGCCAGGCAGTTGTCGAGGTGCTTCTCCACGATGTCGCGGCCGAAGATCTCGTCCGCGCCGACACCGCAGTAGTAGCCGCCCTGCGCGGCCGGGAAGCCGCCCTCGGGGAAGCCGAGCGGCCGGTGGCCGTCGAAGAAGGTGTACTCCTGCTCGATGCCGAAGATCGGGGCCTGACCCGCGAACCGCTCGGCGAGCGGGCGCAGCGCGGCCCGGGTGTTGGACTCGTGCGGCGTCATGTCGATGTCGAAGACCTCGCACAGGACGAGGATGTCCGCGCCGCCGCGGATCGGGTCCGGACAGGTGAAGACGGGCTTCAGCACCCGGTCGGACGCGTGGCCCTCGGCCTGGTTGGTGCTGGAGCCGTCGAATCCCCAGAGGGGCAGATCCGCCACGTCCCCCGACGGCGAGCCGTCCATGATCTTCGTCTTGGAACGAAGCTTGGCGGTCGGCTCGGTGCCGTCTATCCAGATGTACTCAGCCTTGAACGTCACGGACGCCATCCTTCGCGGGTGCAGCGGTCTATGCGCCGCAGCTTGGCAAGACGCGATTTCCCGTCCGTTGCCCCGGTGTGAACCCCGTGTTACCGAGGTTTCCCGCGTTACGGGGGCCCGCGTCCGGGCCCGTCGCCCATGGCCCGGCGGTAATGAGGGTGCCGTCGACGGCGGCGACCCGGGCGGCGTCGAGGCGGGCGCCGACGGCGGTGCTGCCTCGGGAGACGCTCAGACACTGCCCTTGAGCAGGGCCGAGAACCCGGCCGCCCGCAGCCGGCGGACCAGCTCCTGGCGGCTCGACCCCAGGGCGGCGGCCGCCCGATCCAGCTCCCAGCCGGCCCCGGCCACGGTCCGCAGGAGATGCCCCCGGCGGATCTGGGCGTCGGAGAGCCGGAACGTCTTGAGGTAGGCGACCCGCCCCCGGTGATCGGTGATCGTCTCCCCGATGTGCTGCCCGCCCCCGTCCCGGACGAACGGCGGCAGGAAGCGCCAGAGGGTGAAGGACTTCATCCGGTACACCCGGTCGAACGCGTACGAGGTGTCCAGGAGCTCCCGCGCGAACAGGGTGTCGTGCGCCTCCTCCCACGCCCGCGTCCGCTCCCGCGCCGCCGACCGCAGCTCGCCGAGCGTCCGGATGTGCTCCTCGCCCCCGATCCGCACCGGCACCTGAGGCACCGGAACCCCGTACAGCGCGTACTGGTGCACCAGCTCCCCGTAGAGGTCCTCCACCAGCGAGGCGTGCAGAAGGCGGTAGTCGTCCGGATGCGGGACGACGAACGCGGCGGCGAGCGCGTCGGAGACGTACACCATCACCCCGCACTGGCCCGGGTGGATCTCGAAGATCCGCAGCGCGTCCGCGAGCCCGCGCACCGACCGCCCGAGGTAGGCGTCCTCGGCGCGCGGTGAGAGCCCGTCGCGCAGGGCCGTCCGCGACCACTCCTCCCAGGCGGTCGACGGACCGCCGAAGTGCAGGGCGAGATACCCCTCCAGCGCCAGGTGCAACGGCAGGAACCGCAGCCGGTCGCCGGGCCTCCGCCTGGCCATCCGGTGGTGCGGCAGCGGCGGCAGCGGGACGGCCCGGGGCGCCCCGCCCCCGCCGAACTGGGTACCGTACGCGGCCGACCGGCGGCGGCCCGCCTCCGGTGCCGGGCCGCCCTCCCCCGACCAGTCGGCGACCAGACCGTGCGGGATGTACGAGACGTAGTGGGCCCGGGGCCCGAGCTCGACGATCCCCGCGCCGAGACCCTCGTACACCTCGCGGTGCAGCCGCAGCCCCTCCACCGGCGCCTCGCGGACCAGCGGGACGAGACGGACGCCGCCCCACACCTGCGAGGGCCGGGCGGTCAGCCCGGTCAGCTCCAGCCGGTTCACGGGGCCACTCCTTCTTCTCCGCCTGGTCCGGTGAACCGGGCCACTCGCCGGTCCAGATACGCGTAAAGCTCCGCCGGCCCCGTGCGCCCCTCAGCGAACCGGGCGATCTCCACCAGCGCGGGCAGATCCTCCGCGTCCCTGATCCCGGCCGTAGCCACCCCCGCCGCCAGCCGCCGCACGTCGAAACCCTCCGCGTCGTATACGGGGTTGACGTGCACCACCGCCGTCCGCCGCTCCGGGTCCAGCCGGCGCCGCCACACCCGCAACACCTCGCCCGCCAGGCCCGCCGGAGCGTTGTCCCAGCCGTCCGAGACGATCACCAGCCGGTCCGGGGCCGCGCCGCCGGGCCCCGGCTCCAGCGCGTCCAGGACCCGCGTCCCCAGTGGGGTCGGCCCCCACGGGCGCACGAGCAGCGCGTCGCCCGCGCCCGAGGTCCACAGCCCCCGGTACACGCCGGGCGCGGCGAGCACCTCCAGCAGGTGGTGGCAGGCCAGCGCCACGGCGAGGGGCCGCCGCCGCTTCTGCCCCGAACCGGACGAGGAGAAGCTGTCGTCCAGCACCGCGTGCACCCGCCCCCAGCTCCCCGCGTGCCCGCCCGCCGCCCGGCCGGCCGCCGCGCGCAGGGCGCCGGTCAGCTCGGCCCGCCGCTCGGCACGCTGCTCGAAGCCGAGCGACAGCACGTACAGGGCGAGCCGGGTCAGCGGCATCACGGTCAGATCCACCCGTACCGCCGGGGCGCCCCGCCGCCCGCCCGCGGCCTGCTGCTCCTGGGTGCGCAGCCGCTCCAGCCGGGTCATCCGGGGCGCGGCCCGCTTCAGGAAGACCTCGCGCCTCATCCCGTGCTTGGCGGCGAACCCCTCCGCCACCGTGAACGGCAGCTCGGCCACGGCCCCCTGCTCGTAGTGGGCGCGCCGCCAGGCGTCGAGCATCCCGTGCTCGTAGCGCGGCAGCCGGCCGGGCCGGAACAGGAACGCCCCGACCTCGGCGAGCGGTGCACCCCCGTCAGGGCAGGGCAGGTGGATGTGCCGGACGGCCGTCTTCAGCCCGGCCCGGTACTTCACCGCGTCATGGCCCAGGTCGGGCCGGGCCGCCAGCCAGTCCCGCATGATCGCCCGGGTGCGCCGGTTGTTGACCTTGCCGCGGCGCAGCTCGCCGAAGAGCCGGTAGACGCGTGGCGGCGGCAGCGACGCCAGCCGGGCGGCGATGAGCCGCCCTTCGGTACGCCGCTCCGCGGGGCTCGCCTCGCCCGCCGTCTCCAGCAGTCGGCGCACGATGAGGGACGCGTTGTGGTGGTTGATGTCCAGGGCCAGTGAAGCGGCGTACACCCGGCGGTAGTTGACCCGTACGTAGGTGTGCAGGAAGTCCAGGGACAGCTGCTGGTCGGCGGCGCCCGAGCGGAACTCGCGCTGCCCGGTCGCGGTGATCGCCGCGTTCACGAAGAGCAGGACGTCCTCGGCGGCGACGAGTTCGGCTACGGAGCCGGCCGCGCGTACGGTCTCGGCCGCGCCTGCGGAGCCAGAAGCTCCCACGGTCTCGGGTGCCCGTACGGTCTCGGGTGCCCGTACGGTCTCGGGTGCCCGTACGGTCTCGGGCGCTCGTACGGACTCGGCCGCGCGTACTGACTCGGGCGTGTTCATGAAATCCCCCGGGAGAAACAGAGAAGCCGGCCGGGGAATGAAGGCACGAACAACGAAATCATCGCTTCATAGGCACGTCTCGGAAGTCGCACCGGAGTCCCGCGGCCGGCCCCGGAAACGTAACGGTGCGGGGCCGCTCCGCGCCACCGCATTCGGGCGCCCGGCGACACCCCGCGCGAGGAGCCGGCTCCCCCTGCCCGGGCGGGCGCGTACTCGGGCGGCGGACGCCGGGCCCCCGTCCGGGCCCCCGCACGGCCGGCCGGCGCACCCGGCACACTGGCCCCATGGACTCACCTGCCGGCACCACGAACCCTCTCCGCATCGGCCTCCTCGGCACCGGCCCCTGGGCGCACAACACCCAGGCCCCCGCGCTGGCCGCCCATCCCGGCGTCGAACTGAGCGGGGTGTGGGGCCGCAGGGCCGAGGCGGCCGACGCCCTTGCCACCGCCCACGGCACCCGCGCGTACACGGGTGAGGAGGGCATCGACGCGCTCCTGGAGACGAGCGACGCGGTGGCCTTCGCGCTGCCGCCGGACGTGCAGGCCCCGCTCGCGGTCCGCGCCGCCGAGGCGGGCTGCCACCTCCTGATGGACAAGCCGGTGGCCACGACGGTGGCGGGGGCCCGTGCGGTGGCCGGGGCGGCGGAGACGGCGGGGGTCGCCTCGGTCGTCTTCTGCACGCTCCGGTTCGCGCCCGAGACCTCCGCGTGGATCGCCGAACAGGCCGCGCTGGGAGGCTGGTTCACGGCTCGCGCCCAGTGGCTGGGATCGCTCTACGCGGCGGGTTCGACCAGCGCGTACGCGGACTCCCTGTGGCGGCGCGAGAAGGGCGGCCTGTGGGACGTCGGCCCGCACGCGCTCTCCGTGCTGATCCCGGTCCTGGGCGACGTGGAGCACCTCACTGCCGCCCGGGGGCCGGCCGACACCACACACCTGATCCTGCGCCACACCTCCGGCGCGTCCAGCACGGTGACCCTCGGGCTCAGCGCACCGCCCGGCGCGGCGGGCGTCGAGATCGAGTTCCGGGGCGAGCGGGGCACCGCGTCGGTCCCCGGCTGGGACGGTGCGGAAACCGCCTTTCGGGGAGCGGTGGACGCGCTGGCCGAAGCGGTACGCACGAGGGTGCCGCACGCCTGCGACGCGCGCTTCGGCCTCCACCTCACGGAGCTGCTGGTGGCGGCGGAGACGCAGGCACAGGCAGGCTGACCGGCAGGGGCGCGGGGCGCGAGGCGAGGAGCGCGGGGCGAGGGGCGCGGGGCGAGGAGCGCGGGGCGCGGCCGTGCGGCACCCCGCGGCGGGGCCTCCCGGGACTGCCGGGCCTCCACGACATCCGGGCCGCGGGGCCTTCCGGGGCCTCCAGCGGCTCCGGCCGTGCGGCACCCCGCGGCCCGCGCCACCGGCTCACCCCGGCGGCAGCGCCCGGCACAGGGCCTCCAACGCCTCCGGGTAGGCGGATTCGGCGGGCGTCGCGTACCCGACGACGAGTCCGTCCCGGGAGCCCTCCGCCCGCTCGACCTGCCCCGCGCCCGGATGCGCGTAGTCGGCGAGGCCTTCGACCGCCAGCCCCTGCCAGACCGCGGCCCGGACCGCCGAACGCTCGGTGCCGGGCGGCAGTTCCACCAGCGCGTGCAGGCCGGCGGCGATCCCGGTGACCCGGACGTGCGGGGCCCGCCGCTCCAGGGCCGCCACCAACTGGTCCCGGCGGCGGCGGTGGCGCTGCCGCATCCGCCGGACCTGCCGGTCGTACGCGCCCGACTCGACGAAGTCCGCGAGCGTCAGCTGCTCGGTGGCGCTGGAGAACTGCTCCCGCTCGCCCTTCGCAGCGACGACGGGGCCGACGAGCCGCTGGGGCAGCACCATCCACCCGATCCGCAGGGTGGGGGAGAGACTCTTGCTCACCGACCCGACCAACGCCACATGCTCGGGATCGAGCCCTTGGACAGCGCCCACGGGCTGCCGGTCGTAGCGGAACTCCCCGTCGTAGTCGTCCTCCACGACGAGCCCGCCGGTGGCCCGGGCCCAGTCGACGACGGCCGCCCGCCGCGTGGGGTGCAGTGGTCCGCCGGTGGGGAACTGGTGGGCGGGCGTGAGGAGTACGGCACGGTCGTGGCGGGTGAGCCCGTCGACCCGGGCGCCGTCCGCGTCCACGCCAAGCGGCCGGGTGCCGACCCCGTGGGAGGCGAGCAGCGCACGGTGGAAGGGCAGGCCGTACTCCTCCGCCGCCCACGGACCACCCACCACCTCCGCCAGCAGCCGCAGCCCGTGCGCGGCCCCCGAGCACAGCACGATCCGCTCCGGCGCCGCCCGCACCCCCCGCACCCGGGCCAGATAGCCGGCGAGGGCCCGCCGCAACTCGGGCCGCCCGTGCGGATCACCGGGCCCGAACGCGTCGTCGGGGGCGGCGGCGAGAGCCCGCCGCGCCGAGGCCAGCCAGGCGGTGCGCGGGAAGACCGAGGGATCCGGCTGGCCCTGGACCAGGTCATGGACCGGGCGGGCGGCGCGCTCGGGGGTGCGCGGCCGGTGCACGGGGGTGACCGGGGCGGCCCGCTCGGCGACGCGCGTGCCCGAGCCTTGCCGGGCGGCCAGCCACCCCTCCGCGACCAGCTCGGCGTACGCGTCGGCGACGGTGTTGCGGGCGAGGCCGAGATCGGCGGCGAGGGAACGGTAGGGCGGCAGCCGGGTACCGGGGGCGAGCCGCCCGCTGCGCACGGCCTCGCGCAGCGCCGCCATCAGCAGGGCCCGGCGGTTGCCCGTGCCGGAGAGTTCCAGCGGCAGATCGCTGCCCAGGATCTCCGCGGAATTGACCCATGAATCCGTCATGGAAATGCACCCCACACCCAGTCGCCCGTCGCCCTAGATTCGTACCCATGACGACGACGGAGATCAAGACGAACGACCGCACCGCCACCCCGGCCACCACCGTCCGGAGCAACGACGCCACCGGCAGGCTCGACTTCGCGAAGAGCGCCCCGAAGGTCTTCCGGGCCGTGATCGGCCTGGACGCGGCGGCCCGCGCGGGCCTGGACCCGACCCTGGTCGAACTGGTCCAGATCCGCGCCTCGCACCTGAACCGCTGCGCGTACTGCCTGCACATGCACACCACGGACGCGCGGAAGGCGGGCGAGAGCGAGGAGCGCCTGCACATGGTCGCGGTGTGGCACGAGGCGGACCACTTCTTCACCGAGCGGGAACAGGCAGCCCTGGCCCTGACGGACGCGGTCACCCGGATCGGGGACGACGGCGTCCCGGACGAGGTCTACGACCGCGCGGCGGCCCACTTCGACGAGGAGGAGCTGGCCCACCTGCTGGCCCTGATCCTCACGATCAACACCTGGAACCGCATAGCCCTGTCCACCGCCAAGCGTGCGGGCACGGACGAACGCTGAGGGCCCCCGCCGGGGGCCGCCCCGGGCGGCCGGGCCCGGATCGGCGCCGGGCGCCGAGGTCACTTCCAGCGGAGCACGGGGACCGCTACCGCCCCAACGCGTCCCGCACCGCTTCCTCGCTCCGCGCCACCACGGCCGTGCCGTCCTCGGCGGTGATGATCGGCCGCTGGATCAGCTTCGGGTGCTCCGACAGCGCGACGATCCACCGCTCCCGCGAACCGGCCTCCCGCGGCCACTCCTTCAGCCCCAGCTCCTTCGCCGCCGCCTCCTGCGTCCGCGTGATGTCCCACGGCTCCAGACCGAGCCGCTCCAGCACGATCCGGATCTCCTCGGGCGAGGGCACGTCCTCCAGGTACCGGCGGACGGTGTAGTCGGCCCCTTCGGCGTCCAGCAGAGTCACCGCGCTGCGGCACTTGGAACAGGCGGGATTGATCCAGATCTCCATGGGGCCAAGGGTACGCGAGGGACTACCGAAAACGCCTCTGGCCAGGGGCGATTGTCAGTGGGGGGCAGTAAAATGGAGGGAGTTCGTGAGGGTTCCACCACGCTGCCAGGAGGATGCCGAATGGCTGTTGCCACAGTCACGACCGAGCCGCTCGACCGACAGCTCCCGATGCCCTTCCACCCGCCGCTTCCCGCCCCGCCGACGAAGAAGCGACTGCCCGCGGGCCGCCCCCGCGAGTGGTACGTCTCCCACAACCGCCGCCTGAAGGCCATGCGCCTGGCCATCGCCCTGCTCGACAGCGGGGTCTACCAGCCCTCCAGCGCCGGCAACCACCGGATACGGGTCACCGCCGAGCGCCTGGGCATCCACCCGCCGTCCGACACCACCTGCCGCATGGTCCGCGCCCTGATCCGCTACGGCCGCTGACCGGAGCGGATCAGCCCGGCCCGTCGATCGCCCTGTGTCCCCGGCCTGCTTGTCCGGCCGGGGGCACAGGCCTGCCCCCCCACCACCCGCCCCCGGTAGGCTCCCGAACCCATGAAGGGACTCATCTCGGTCGACATGGAAGGCATCTCGGGGATCGTCCACTCCTCCGAGACGAACCCCGAGCGCTACGACTACCAGCGCGGCCGGGAGTTGATGACGGCAGAAGCGAACGCGGTGATCGCGGGCGTCCTGGACGCCGAACCCACGGCCGAGGTACTGGTCGCCGACGCGCACGGGACCTTCCGCAACCTCCTGCCGGAACGGCTCGACCGCCGGGCCCGCCTGGTCCGGGGCAAGCCGCGCGCGCTGAACATGCTCGCCGGGCTCGACGAGGGGACCGACGCGGCGCTGTTCGTCGGCTACCACGTCCGCGCGGCCATCGAGCCCCTGACGCTCGCCCCCGCCCCGCTGGACGTGGAGGTCGACCTCGCGAGCCCCCACGCCATCGATCTGGCGACCCTCGTGCCGGGCGTCTCACGCGCCGGGGGCGCTCGTACGGTCACCTTCACGTCCCCCGACTGCGCGACGGCGTACCGGCTGGTCCTGCTCCTCGCGCAACTGGCCACGATCAAGCCCGCGTGACCGACCCGCGTCGCCCGAAAACGCGTCGAACACCGCCCCGGTTCCCTCTACTGTGACTGGGTGACAACCCAGGTGATCGTGCTGAACGGCGGGTCCAGCTCCGGCAAGTCCGGCATCGTCCGCTGCCTCCAGGCGGAGCTGCCGGACCCCTGGCTCGCCGCCGCGATCGACACGTTCGTGGACTCGCTGCCCGCGTCGCTGCGCACGACGGAGGCGGGCATCGCGTTCGCCCCGGACGGCGGTGTGGCCGTCGGCGAGCAGTTCCGCAGGCTGGAGGCGGCCTGGCGCGAGGGCGTCGCCGCGATGGCCCGGGCGGGCGCGAGGGTCATCGTCGACGACGTGTTCCTCGGCGGCCCGGCCTCCCAGGAGCCGTGGCGCAAGGCGCTCACGGGCCTGGACGTCCTCTGGGTGGGCGTCCGGTGCGAGAGCAGCGTCGCCGGGGCCCGCGAGATCGCCCGGGGCGACCGCCCGAGGGGCATGGCCGCAGCGCAGGCGGAGAAGGTGCACCGAGGGGTGTCGTACGACGTGGAGGTGGACACGACACATACGGAGTCCCTGGCCTGCGCACGGGCCATCGCGGCCCACGTAGCCCGACCGACCGACTGACCGACCTGCCCCTGCACCTCACCTACCTGGCTGGAGCGAGATGACCGACCTGTGGACCGGCGAGAGGGTACGCCTGCGGGGCATCGAACCCCAGGACTGGGAGGGCTTCCGGGCCCTGGCCCTGCACACCGTGGACGCCCGCAACGCCGATGTGGTCGAGCCACCCCGCTCGGACGAGAGCTTCCGCGCCTGGGCCACCGAGCGCGCCGGCCGCACCCCGAACCCGGCCGCGTACCAACTGGTCATCGAGACCCGCTTCGAGCACGCCTTCGTCGGCGCGGTCTCGGTCGGCGAGACGGACGCCCGGGCAGGCCGCTTCCGTACGGGCATCGAGGTCACCAGGGAACACCGCCGCCAGGGTTATGCGGCCGAGGCCTCCGAACTGGTCCTCACCTACATGTTCGCCGAACAGCGCTCCCACAAGTGCGAGGTCGAGGTCTACGCCTTCAACGACGCCTCCCTGGCCCTCTACCGCAAACTCGGCTTCGTGGAGGAGGGCCGCCTGCGCCAGCACGAGTTCTTCGCCGGCGCGTACCACGACGTGGTCCTGCTGGGCATCACGGCGGACGAGTACTGGGCGGGACGGGCACGGCCTTCGTTGCGGTGAGGCGGTGCCGCCGGCGGCGTAGGCCCGTCCAGGGACGACCGTACGGGGAGCTTCAGTCGGCCCACTGCTCGGCGGTGCTGCGCGGGTCCTCCGCCAGGATCGCCGCCGCGAACCGCAGGGCCTGGTCCTCGGCGGGCTCGGTCCACGTGACGGGCAGTTCGTAACTGAATCGGCTGGGGTGGTCGCCGGGCCGTCGCTCCTGCGTGAACTGGCCCTCGACGCCGCAGGGCTCCTCGCGCGAGGCTTGCACCCGCTCCAGGACACATCCCCATCCCTCGAACCAGCCACTGTCCACCAGCGTCCTCCCCAGTAGTCGGGCGACGGTGTCCATCGGCTCCTCCCACGGCAAGTCGGCTGCTGCGCGGGCCAGTTCGGCGCCGTACTGGGCGGCGTCGAAGTGGAGGTCGTCCGGAAGCGCGGCGTGGATGCTGCTGGTGTTCTTCCAGGACGACCAGAGCACCCGGTCGCCCGCACGCCGGATATCGACGAAGAGCGCTCCGCAGCACCCCGGACAGCAGTCGGGTTCGCCCACGATGACGAGCCCGGAATCCTGCGTCGGCGTCAACGGCCACTTCTCCGCCGGGCCGTCCCACTCCTGGCGGCAGTTTCCCAGTCCGGCGGGGTAGAACTCCTTCAGAAGGTCCCGTCGACGAATGGACGTACCTCGACCCAGGTGTCCGCCCCCGCGGGCGGGAGGACGTGGCGCAGGCTGAGGGTGTTGATCGGCTGCTCCGGCATGCCCTCATGATCGATCACGGAGGCCTTCCCGACCACCGAATAGACGCTGCCGGCCGCGCCGTCCGGCCGCCGAGGACGAGGGCGACGACGGTGCGGTGCCCGTCGCGGTGCGACGGAAGGAGAAAAGGCCGTCGGCCCTACCCCCGGAGGGATACGGCCGACGGCCCACAGACGGCCCAGGTGCGAGGAGAACCCCTCTGACCTGCGGCGGTCCTAGAGGTCGAAGTACAGCTCGAACTCGTGCGGGTGCGGCCGCAGCTGGATCGGGGCGATCTCGTGGGTGCGCTTGTAGTCGATCCACGTCTCGATCAGGTCCGACGTGAAGACGCCGCCCGCCTGGAGGTACTCGTTGTCCGCCTCCAGGGCTTCAAGCACGGCCGGGAGGGACGTCGGGACCTGCTGGACGTTGGCGTGCTCCTCGGGAGCCAGCTCGTAGAGGTCCTTGTCGATCGGCTCGGCCGGCTCGATCTTGTTCTTCACGCCGTCCAGGCCCGCCATCAGCAGGGCCGAGAACGCGAGGTACGGGTTCGAGGACGGGTCCGGGGCGCGGAACTCGACGCGCTTGGCCTTCGGGTTCGAGCCGGTGATCGGGATGCGCATCGCGGCGGAGCGGTTGCGCTGCGAGTACACCATGTTGACCGGGGCCTCGAAGCCGGGGACCAGGCGGTGGTAGGAGTTCACCGTCGGGTTGGTGAAGGCCAGCAGCGACGGGGCGTGCTTCAGGATGCCGCCGATGTAGTAGCGGGCCATGTCCGAGAGGCCGGCGTAACCCTGCTCGTCGTAGAAGAGGGGAACGCCGCCCTGCCACAGCGACTGGTGCACGTGCATGCCCGAGCCGTTGTCGCCGAAGATCGGCTTCGGCATGAACGTCGCGGTCTTGCCGTTGCGCCAGGCGACGTTCTTCACGATGTACTTGAAGAGCATCAGGTCGTCGGCCGCGGCGAGCAGCGTGTTGAACTTGTAGTTGATCTCGGCCTGGCCGGCCGTGCCGACCTCGTGGTGCTGGCGCTCGACCTGGAGGCCGTTCTTGTCCAGCTCCAGGGAGATCTCGGCACGCAGGTCGGCGAAGTGGTCGACCGGCGGGGTCGGGAAGTAGCCGCCCTTGTAGCGGACCTTGTAGCCGCGGTTGTTCTCCTCCGACCCGGTGTTCCAGGCGCCGGCCTCGGAGTCGATGTGGTAGAAGCTCTCGTTCGCCGACGTCTGGAAGCGGACGTTGTCGAAGACGTAGAACTCGGCCTCCGGGCCGAAGTACGCGGTGTCGGCGAAGCCGGTCGAGGTGAGGTACGCCTCGGCCTTCTTGGCGATGTTGCGCGGGTCACGGCTGTACTGCTCGCCCGTGATCGGGTCGTGGATGAAGAAGTTGATGTTGACGGTCTTGTCGCGGCGGAAGGGGTCCACCCGAGCCGTCGACAGGTCCGCGCGCAGCGCCATGTCCGACTCGTGGATGGCCTGGAAGCCGCGGATCGACGAACCGTCGAAGGCCAGTTCCTCGGCCGGGTCGAAGGTCGCTGCCGGGATCGTGAAGTGCTGCATCACCCCGGGCAGGTCGCAGAACCGGACATCGATGAACTTGACGTCGTTGTCCGCTACGTACTTCTGCACTTCGTCGGCGTTCTGGAACATCCAACTCCTCCTACTCCCGGCCCGGGAGGGACGGGGTTGTAGCTCGTGGTGCGGCCAGTGCGGTGGCGCACGCTGGACCCGACCATAGGCAGGCGTGATTTCTCAAGCGTGACCCATTTGTTTCGCCCAAGTTAACCGGGGCGGTGGCGGGAGGCATCTCCGCGACTGTTTCCGGTGCCCCACCCGGCCGGGGGCAAACACGGGCGCAGTACCGTGGACGGGTGGACAACAGGCAAGCAATCGGATCGTGGCTCTCGGGGCCCCGCGCGGCCGCCGAGGAGATGGGCGCCGACTTCGGCTACCGCGGCAAGGGACTCGGGCTGCCCGAGGAGGGGCCCGGCTCGGTCGCTCCGCTCGGGCGCCGCTTCGGGGCCCTCTTCATCGACTGGTCGCTCTGCATGGTGATCGCATACGGGCTGCTCGCTCGCGGTGACCAGCAGGCGGCGGGGAACTGGGCGCTCGGGGTCTTCCTCGTGATGAGCCTGCTGACCGTCGGCACCATCGGCTGCACGCCCGGGAAGCGTCTCCTGGGCGTCCGGGTGGTCGCCGACGACGGCGGGCGGCTCGGGTTCGTGCGGGTCGTCGTGCGGACCGTCCTGCTCCTGCTCGTCATCCCCGCGCTGGTCTGGGACCGCGACGGGCGCGGACTGCACGACCGGCTGTCGCATGCCGTGCAGGTCCGGATGTGACACCCCCGGTACGGACATCGGAAACGGGGCGGCCCCGGGACCGTTCACCGGTCCGGGGCCGCCCCGTTTCACGTCTGTCGCCGTAGTCAGCGCATCTTCCCGCCGCGCGGCATCCGCATGCCCTTGGGCATCGGGCCCTTCGGCAGCGGCATGTTGCTCATCAGGTCGCCCATCGCGCGCAGCCGGTCGTTGGTGGAGGTCACCTGCGGGCCGGTCAGGACGCGGGGGAGCTTCAGCATCTTGGTGCGGACCTTCTTCAGCGGCACCTGGCCCTCGCCGTTGCCGACGATGATGTCGTGCACCGGCACGTCCACCACGATGCGGGCCATCTTCTTCTTCTCGGCCGCCAGCAGGCTCTTCACCCGGTTGGGGTTGCCCTCGGCCACCAGGACGATGCCGGCCTTGCCGACCGCCCGGTGGACGACGTCCTGGCTGCGGTTCATCGCCACTGCGGGCGTGGTGGTCCAGCCGCGCCCGATCCGGTCCAGGACGGCGGCCGCCGCTCCGGGCTGGCCCTCCATCTGTCCGAAGGCCGCCCGCTCGGCGCGCCGGCCGAAGATGATCGCCATCGCGAGGACGGCCAGGACGAAGCCCAGGATGCCCAGATAGACCGGGTGTCCGATCGCGAAGCCGATGCCGAGGAGGACACCGAACGTGACGATTCCGACACCCGCGACGACAAGACCGATCTTGCTGTCGGTCCGCCTGGTCATCTTGTAGGTCAGGGCGATCTGCTTGAGCCGCCCTGCGTTCTCGGCGCTGTCCGCGCCTTCAGTTTTTGCCTTCCTCGCCATGTACTGAAGTTTACGTGGCGTGGGAGCGACCTAGGAACGCTGGTCGGCCACGGCTTCCAGCACGTGCTGGACCTCCACCCGGTCCCTGGCGCGGCGGCGGTCCTCCAGGACGGCCGTCCAGGCGTTGCGGCGGGCGGTGCGCTGGCCGCTGCTCAGCAGCAGCGACTCGACGGCCCGCAGGGCGGTGGTGACGGACGGAAGGGCGTGGGCGCGGACCGGTGCGGCCTGCATCGTGGTGTTCCCCCTCGGAACGGATGCGCCTCGGCGGCGCGGATGAGTGTGATGAAGCGGTGACGGCGGCGGCCGCTGGAGTCGCTGCCGTATGTGTACCCAGGGTCACTGGTTGGTGTTACCAGTGCATGACCGGGTGGTCAAACACCAATGAAGCCTTGATTCCGGCGCCGCGCACGCCGAAGCGGTCCGTACGCGTCCCCGACCTGCGGGGAGCGTCCGGACCGCTTCGACGGTGCGGTTACTGCTCGGTATCGGCTCGTGAGCGGATTCACACGGCCTGTGCGGCCTGAGCGCTTCCGGCGGCGGCGACGCCGCGCGCCTCCATCGCCTGCTGGAAGAGACGTCCCGCCCGGTACGAGGACCGCACCAGCGGGCCCGACATCACGCCGGAGTAGCCGATCGCGTCGGCCTCGTCCTTCAGCTCGACGAACTCGTGCGGCTTCACCCAGCGCTCGACCGGGTGGTGCCGTACGGAGGGGCGCAGGTACTGCGTAATCGTGATGAGCTCGCAACCTGCGTCGTACAGGTCCTGGAGCGCCTCGCTGACTTCCTCACGGGTCTCGCCCATGCCGAGGATCAGGTTCGACTTGGTGATCAGACCGGCCTCGCGGGCCCGGGTGATGACCTCCAGGGAGCGCTCGTAGCGGAAGCCGGGGCGGATCCGCTTGAAGATCCGCGGCACCGTCTCCACGTTGTGCGCGAGCACCTCGGGGCGTGAGGAGAAGACCTCGGCGAGCTGCTCGGGCTCGGCGTTGAAGTCGGGGATCAGCAGCTCGACCTTGGTCGCGCCCGCCTCCCGCTCCGCGGTGAGCGTGTGGATCTGGCGGACGGTCTCGGCGTACAGCCAGGCTCCGCCGTCCTCCAGGTCGTCGCGGGCGACGCCGGTGATGGTGGCGTAGTTCAGGTCCATCGTGACGACCGACTCGCCGACGCGGCGCGGCTCGTCACGGTCCAGCGCCTGCGGCTTGCCCGTGTCGATCTGGCAGAAGTCGCAGCGCCGGGTGCACTGGTCGCCGCCGATGAGGAAGGTGGCCTCGCGGTCCTCCCAGCACTCGAAGATGTTGGGACAGCCCGCCTCCTGGCAGACCGTGTGCAGCCCTTCGCCCTTCACCAGCTGCTGCAGCTGCTTGTACTCGGGGCCCATCTTCGCCCGCGTTTTGATCCACTCGGGCTTGCGCTCGATGGGGGTCTGGCTGTTCCGGACCTCCAGGCGCAGCATCTTGCGCCCGTCGGGTGCGACAGCGGACACTCCGGCTCCCCTTTGCTCTCTGCTGCGTTGGATTCGCGTCGGGTTCGCGTGGGATGCGCGAGCGTTGCGCGAGGGAATCACTTGGGATTCTTTGGCGAACACCAGGGTACGCCCGTACATCAAACGGCCTTACGCCTGCCCAACCTGCGGCCGACGGGGACTATTCCCCGGCCGGTGGCGGCGGTCGGGGCTACTGGTCGGTACGGCCGGTGGGGCCGGCCCGGCCCGGGGCCCCTAGGCGGGGGCCGGAGCCGCAGCCGGGGACGCGGCTTCCGGCCGCTCGACCGCGCGCGGCGCGAGCTCCGCGTTCTCCAGGATGTCCCGCAGGTGCTTCTCGGCGACCGGCAGCACCTCCTCGATGGTGATCTCCCGGCCCAGCTCGTTCGAGAGGGACGTGACACCCGCGTCGCGGATGCCGCACGGCACGATCCGGTCGAACCAGGTGTTGTCCGGGTTCACGTTGAGCGCGAAGCCGTGCATCGTGACGCCCTTGGCGACCCGGATCCCGATCGCGGCCAGCTTGCGGTCCTCGCGGCGCTGCCCGGCGTTGGACGGGGCGTACTCGGGGCCGTTCAGCCGCGGGTCGAACTCCTCGTCCTGGAGCCGAGGGTCGAAGTCCAGTGAGAGGCCGCCCAGCGCCTGGCGCTGCTCGACCGGGTCGCCGAGCACCCAGACGCCGCTGCGGCCCTCGACCCGGGAGGTCTCCACGCCGAAGTCGGCGGCCGTACGGATCAGCGCGTCCTCCAGCCGACGGACGTGCGCGACGACGTCGACCGGGCGCGGCAGCTTCTGGATCGGGTAGCCGACGAGCTGCCCGGGGCCGTGCCACGTGATCTTCCCGCCGCGGTCCACGTCGATGACCGGAGTGCCGTCCAGCGGACGCTCGCTCTCCGCCGTGCGACGCCCCGCGGTGTAGACGGGCGGGTGTTCCAGGAGCAGACAGGTGTCCGGCACCCGGTCCTCGAACCGGTCCGCGTGCACCTCGCGCTGCTTCTGCCAAGCCTCCGTGTACTCGACGGCCTGTTCGCCGAAGCCCAGCCGGACGAACCGCAGTTCGCTCACCGATGCCTCCCTACGTGGGTCCCGCGTGCCCGGAGGGGTGTCCCCGGGGTGACGGAACCCTGCACTGATCGCGCCCGCATCCACTGTACGACCGTCGCCCGAACAGCCCCCCGGCAGGTGCGGGGGCAGGTGCGCGGCCCGGCCCCGGGCCGGCCGCGGCCCTGGCCCGGACCGTCCACGGGGCGGACGTTTCCGTCAGCTCCGCCCGGAATCCTCACACGATCGGATGAACGTGGAGCAAAGGGTGGCTGTGACCGCTCCGGTGGCCGCTAAATTCGCGCCGTTCCCATGAGGGCTGCCCGTCCGGCCCCGAAGGCAGGAGACCGTACAGCTGATGTCGGAACGACCCCCGCAGCGCACGCCCAACCGCAGACTCGCCTCACTCATCGCGGAAGCCGGCTTCTCGCACGCCGGCCTGGCCCGCCGGGTCGATCAGCTCGGACTCGAACACGGCCTCGACCTGCGGTACGACAAAACCTCGGTCACTCGCTGGCTGCGGGGGCAGCAGCCGCGCGGTACCACGCCCGCGCTGATCGCCGAGGTGTTCACCCGGCGGCTCGGGCGGCGGCTCTCCGCGCAGGACCTCGGGCTCGACGCCTGCGCGCCCGTCTACGCGGGGCTGGAGTTCGCGGCCACCCCCGCCGAGGCGGTCGACATCGTCAGCGGTCTCTGGCGCAAGGACTCCGGCACCCACGTCGAGCTGCGCAAGATCGCCTTCACCCCGGCCGGACTCGTCGTTCCCAGCCGTGACTGGCTGATCGGCCGGCCCGACGAATGGGTGGCCCGGGACGGAGCCTCCGCCCGCCGGGCCGGGGGAGAAGCCGCGGCCCCCTCGCCCGGCCGCCCGGACGGGGCGCCGCGCGCCGAAGGGCGGGTGCTCCCGCGCCCGGCCGCCGGGCCGGGGCGGCCCACGCCCCCGGGCCCGTCCGCCACGCACGCGTCCGTTACGCATCCGCCCTCCACACATCCGCCCGCCGCCGGGGCGCCGCCCGCCGCCGGGGCGCTGCCCATGGTCCCGCGCCAGCGCCAGACGGACCGCGGCCCCGGCCAGCGGGTCGGCGGCGGGGACGTCGCCGCGCTGCGCTCGGTCGGCGAGCTGTTCCGCACCCTCGACCACGCCTACGGCGGCGGCCACGCCCGGCAGGCCCTCGTGCGGTATCTGGAGCACGAGGCCGAGCCGATGCTCCGGGGCACGTACGGCGAGGCCACCGGGCGGCGGCTGTTCGCCGCGGTGGCCGACCTGACCCGGCTGGCCGGCTGGACCTCGTACGACATCGCCGCCCACGGCCTGGCCCAGCGGTACTTCGTCCAGGCGCTGCGGCTCGCCCAGGCCGCCGGCGACCGTGCGTACGGCGCCTACGTCCTGATCACGATGAGCCGCCAGGCGGTCTACCTCGGGCACGGCAGGGAGGCCGTCCAGCTCGCCCGCGTGGCCCAGCAGGGCGTCGGCTCGGCCGCCCCGCTCCTCGTCCAGGCGCTGCTGCACGCGGTCGAGGCGCGCGGCCACGGCGTGCTCGGCGAGGCGCGCTCCTGCACCGCCGCCCTGACCCGGGCCGAACACGCCCTGGAGACGGCACGTCCCGGCGACGAGGTGCCGCACTGGGCCCGCACCTTCGACGAGGCGCAGCTCGCCGACGAGCTGGGCCACTGCCACCGCGACCTCCAGCAGTACCGGGCCGCCGCCCAGCACGCCGAGCGGTCGCTCCAGCTGCGCGCACCGGCGTACGCCCGGAGCAGGCTGTTCTGCCGGGTGGTCCTCGCCTCGGCCCGGCTGGGCCTGGGGGAGCTGGACCAGGCCTGCCTGCTGGGCGCGGAGGCGGCCCAGCAGGCGGCCGAGATGCGCTCGGTGCGCGCCACCGAGTACGTACGCGCCTTCGAGCGCAGCCTGGAGCCCTACCGGGACGCGGTCGCCGTACGCGGCTACCGCGACCGGGTCGCCGCCCTCGGCTGACCCGGTCGGGGCGTGGCCAGGGGTGCGGCCGGGCGCGTCACGCGGCCTCCGGCAGGCGCGGGCTCCCCTCGTGCGCGCCCGGGGCCGCCAGGTCGGTCAGGATCGCCTCGGCCGCCCGCCGCCCCGAGTGCAGCGCGCCCTGGACCGTACTCGTGTCGCGGTGGTCGCCGCACACGTACAGCCCGGCCAGCACCCGCACCGGGCGGCGCGGGTCGTGCGGGGCCTCCATCGCGGGCACCGCCTCCGGGTCGTGATGGGCCGCCAGCAGCTCCCAGCCGTCCGTCGGCACCCCGTACAGCGCCGCCAGGTGCGTCCGCACCGAGCGGTCCAGGTCCGGCGGCGGGGCCCCGAGCACCGTGGAGGTGATCAGCGTCCGGCCCTCCGGCGCCCGTGAGGGGTCGACCTCGCTCATCACCGCGGTGTACGCCACCGGGCCCGACCGGTCGCCGTCCAGCACCAGCGACCTGCCCGTCGGCGGCGGGGCGGGCGCGGTGTGGTGAAGGACCGTCACCGGACGGAACGACGGCACCCGGAGACCGGGCAGCAGCTCGGCCGCGGCCCCCGCGCCGGTCGCCAGCAGCAGGGAGCGACACCCCAGTTCACCGTGTTCCTTGGTGCGTACGGAGGTGATGTCGGCGGCCGTGACGTGCACCCCGGTGCGGACGGTGCCCGGCGGCAGCGCGGCCGCCAGCAGCTCCGGCAGCGCGGACGACCCGCCCGCCGGTACGCACAGGCCGCCGCGTGCGTAGTCCCGCAGGGTGAGATCGGAGCGCCGGCTCGACGTGGTGAGGGCGGGGTCGCTGAGCAGGGCCGTGAGCAGGGGGCGCAGGACGCCGTCCACCGTACGGGCGGGCAGGCCCACGCCGGGCAGGGCGCCCCCGGTGGTCCGCTCCGGGCGGGCCAGGAGCCGGGTCTCCGGGGTGGCCGCCAGCCGGGACAGCGCCGCGCCCAGCCGGGCCCGGTCGATCGCACCGGTCACCACGGCGCCCCGGCCGCCCCCGCGCGCCGGGGCGCCGTGCTCGTGCCCGTACGCGCTCTGCGCCGCCCAGGGCGCGCGGGAAGTCCGGGCGACTCGGGGGGCGCTCGAACGGGTGCGTACTGCCTTGAGTGCGCCCCTCGCGCTCCGTATGTCGCCGGTGAGCTGGCGGCGGCCCTCGCTGTGGACCAGGACGCCCGGCGCGAACTCCCGCAGCTCCAAAGCGCCGAGCCCCGGGGTACCGGTCAGCTCCGGCCAGGACGTGCAGAGGAGCGGGCCGAGCCGGTCGAGCCGGAACCCGTCCCTCTCGTCGGTGGTGAGCCGGCCGCCCACCCGCGGCTCGGCCTCCAGGACACTGACGCCGAGCCCTGCCCGGACGAGCAGGTGGGCCGCTGACAGGCCGGCGATTCCGGCCCCGATGATGACCACGTCTGCGTGGTGTGCCGTGCTGCGCACGTGCCCCTCCCCGAGTCGGTGCGACTGGTGGGGGGCTCTTGCCCCCAACAGGCCCCCGGAATGCCGGAGTTGGCATCGAAGCTAGGAGGATGGCTGATACTCGGTCAGACGCGCGTGCCGGGGAGCACGGGGGCACGGGGTCGCACACGCGCCCCCGGCGCGACCGGTCGGCCTCGCGAGAAGACCGTGAGCGCCACCGGTCGGCCCCGTGAGAAACCACGAGCGCGTGCGGTGGCCCCCGCGAGAAACCGCTACCGCGGCCGGTCGGCCCCGCGAGACACGGCGCATGACCGCGAGGGACCGGTGGACGCGCGGCCGGATCAGCGCAGCGCGGCGCGGATCGCCCCGTCGATGCCGGGGAAGGCGAACGAGAAGCCGGAGTCCAGCAGCTTCGCCGGGATCACCCGCTGGCTGCCCAGCACGTCCTCCGCGAACTCACCGAGTGCGAGCCGCAACGCGGGCGCCGGCGCGGTGAACAGCGTCGGGCGGCGCAGCACCCGCCCCATCGCGGCGGTCACCTCGGCGTTGGTGACGGGCTTCGGCCCGGTCAGGTTCACCGGGCCGGTCAGCGCCTGGGTGTCCAGGATGTGGCGCAGCGCCGCGACATGGTCGTGCAGCGCGATGAAGCTCCAGTACTGGCGGCCGTTGCCCAGCTTCCCACCCAGCCCCGCCCTGAACAGCGGGAACAGCCGCCCCCAGGCTCCGCCCTCGCGGCCGACGACCAGCCCGGTCCGCGCGTGCACCGTGCGGACGCCCGCTTCCTCGGCGGCGGCGGTGGCCGCCTCCCACTCCTCGCAGACCGAGGGCAGGAACCCGTCCCCGGGCGGCGCGCCCTCGTCCACGGGGCGGTCCCCGGTGTCGCCGTAGAAGCCGATGGCGGACCCGGCGAGCAGCACGCGGGGCGGGGTGTCGAGCGAGGCGACGGCCTCGGCGACGGCAGCGGTCCCCAGCACCCGGCTGTCCCGGATCTCCCGCTTGTAGGCGTCGGTCCAGCGGTGGTCGCCCACCCCGGCCCCGGCCAGGTGCACGACGGCGTCGCAGCCGACGAGGCCGGCCACGTCCACGTAACTCCGCTTGGGGTCCCACTCGACCTCGTCGCCGGTTCTGGCGGGGCGGCGCACCAGTCGGGCCACCTCGCGCCCGTCGGCGCGCAGCGAGCGCACCAGCGCCGCTCCGATGAGTCCGGACGATCCGCTGACGGCGATACGGGAGCTCGGCATGGGCCCATCCTGCCCCATGAATTGCCTCGAACACCGGGGGCACCGCGTGACAAAGTGACCCCATGGCCGCACTCACCCTCCGCCCCGTCCGCACCGCCGCGCCCGCCGACGACGACCAGCTCGCCGAGCTCGACCGGTCCACCTGGTCGACGCTGCACGCGGTCCTGCCCCGGCCGGCGCCCCCGTACGACCCCTTCTTCGGGGAGCGTTGTCCGCCGGAGGACTTCCTGGTGGTGGAGGCGGACGCGGAGACGGCGGGCGGCGCACCCCGTGTCGCCGGGTACATACGTCTCGTCCCGCCCACCCCGCTCGCCGCCAACGCCCATGTCCGCCAGATCCGGGGCCTCGCCGTGGCGACCTGGGCGCGCGGGGCCGGCGTGGGGCGGACCCTGCTGCGGGCCGCGTTCGCCGAGGCCCGCCGCCAGGACGCCAACCGGATCACGCTGCGGGTGCTCGCGCACAACGGCCCCGCCCGCGCCCTGTACGTCTCCGAGGGCTTCGCCGTCGAAGGGGTGCTGCCCGGGGAGTTCTTCCTGAACGGACGTTACGTCGACGACGTCTGCATGGGGCGCTCGCTCGGCCCCGCCTGAGCGCCGGAGGCGGACGGGAGCTACCGGGACCCGAAGCGGTCCCACAGCTCGGGGAAGCGGGCGGCGAGCGCCTCCTCGTCCTCGAAGTCGACCGGGGAGCCCAGCGGCTCCGCGGCCTGCGGCGGCAGCCCCAGATCCGGCGCGACCACACCGGTGAGCTGCTCGTACGCCTCGTCGGCCGCGTAGCCCAGCTCCTCGCCGTCCCCGTCGATCTGCTCGTCGAAGTCGTCCAGCAGCTCCGCCAGGCCGTCCGGATCGTGCAGCGCCCCCTCGAAGACCTCCCGGCCCTGGCCGATCAGCCAGCAGCGGAAGTAGTCGAACGCGTCGTCGCTCGCCCCGCCCAGCAGCACGGCCGCCGCGCCCCACAGATCCCAGTGGTAGGCGCGGTTGTAGCGGGCCTCGAAGTGCCGGGCGAAGTCCAGCACGGAATCGGGATCGAGCTGCACCAGCCGTTCCACCAGCAGGTCGGCGTGGTCCTCGGGGTCGCCCTCGGCGGCCTCGCGGGTGCTGTCGATGATCTCCCAGAATTCCGTTTCGTCCATCACGGGTCCAGCATCCAGCCTGCCGGGGCCTCCCGCACGCGCAGACACCGAATTGAAGCCTTTCAGCGATACATCTCGCGCAGGCGTTCGGCGGCGTCCGCGAACCGGATCCGCAGCGAATCGGGCGCCAGGACCTCCAACTCGGGCCCCAGAGCCAGCAGCTGGCCGTAGGCCACGTCCAGCGATTCCACCGGCAGCGTGAGGGTGCGCAGGCCGTCCGGACCCGGCTCGGAGGCCTCCGCGAGCGCGGTGGCGGCCGCCGCCCGGTCACCGGTGTACGCCAGCATCCGCGCCCCGCGCTCGGACACCCGTACGGTCACCTCGGTACGCAGCAGGGACCGGGCGAACCCGGCGGCCCGGTCCTCCCAGAACCCGGGCAGGTCGAAGGTCTCGTCCCGGTCGAAGCGTTCGTCGGCGGTCTCCACGGCGGTGAAGCGGTCGATCCGGTAGACCCGGAAGTCCTCGCCCGCCCGGGCACAGAGGTACCAGACCCCGGCCTTGAGGACGAGACCGTACGGAGCCAGCTCCCGCGCCACCTCCGTCCCCTCCTGCTCGCGGCCCCCGCCCCGGCGGTAGCGGGTCCGCAGCAGCCGGTCGTCCCAGACCGCGTCGGCGATGACGGGCAGCAGTTCGGGGGTCTCCGGCTCGTGGTACCAGGAGGGCGCGTCCAGGTGGAAGCGCCGGGTGGCGGATGAGGAGGCGTCGCGGAGGGAGGGCAGCAGCGCCGCCGACACCTTGAGGCGGGCGGCCGACGCCGCGTCCTCCAGCCCCATCTCGCGCAGCGCGGCGGGCAGCCCGGAGAGGAACAGCGCCTCCGCCTCGTTCCGGGCGAGGCCGGTCAGCCGGGTGCGGTAGCCGCCGACGAGCCGGTAGCCGCCGGCCCGGCCGCGCTCCGCGTACACCGGGACCCCCGCGTCGGAGAGCGCCTGCGCGTCCCGGGTGACCGTACGCTCCGACACCTCCAGCTCGGCCGCCAGCTCGGCGGCGGTCATCGCGGGGCGGGCCTGCAGGAGCAGCACCATCTTGATCAGCCGGGCAGCACGCATGGGCCCATTGTGGCGGCACCGGCACGGTGGACCGCGCCGGAACCCCGGTCGCACGTCCGAGCACGCCGGAACCACCGCCCGCCACCCGCCCGGCGCCTACGCCGGAACCCCCGGCCGCCGGGCGGGCGCGTTGTCGGACGCGCGCGCTCCGGTGACCGGGGGCTTCGGCTTCGTACAGGAGTGGTCCGTACGGGAGCGGGCTCAGAGCCCGTAGCGCTCCCGGGCCTCCTTGATCGCGGAGGCCGGGACCTCGCCGCGCCTGGCGAGCTGGGCCAGCGAGGCCACCACGATCGACTGGGCGTCGACGCCGAAGTGGCGGCGGGCCGCGGCGCGGGTGTCGGAGAGGCCGAAGCCGTCCGTGCCGAGCGAGGACCAGTCCTGCTCCACCCACTGGCTGATCTGGTCCGGGACCTGGCGCATCCAGTCGCTGACCGCGAGCACCGGGCCCGGCGCGCCGGAGAGCGCCTGCGTCACGTACGGGACCCGCTGCTCACCGCGGAGCAGCGCCTCGTCGGCCTCCAGCGCGTCGCGGCGCAGCTCGCCCCACGAGGTGGCGGACCAGACGTCGGCCGTGACACCCCAGTCGGCGGCCAGCAGCTCCTGGGCCTCCAGGGCCCAGTGGATCGCCGTACCGGAGGAGAGCAGCTGGATACGCGGCGAGTCCGCCTTCGCGGGCGTGCCCTCCTTGAAGCGGTACAGGCCCTTGACGATGCCCTCCTCGACGCCCTCGGGCATCGCGGGCTGGGGCTTCGGCTCGTTGTAGACCGTGAGGTAGTAGAAGACGTCCTCGGCCTCGGGGCCGTACATCCGGCGCAGGCCGTCCTTGACGATCACCGCGATCTCGTAGGCGAACGCCGGGTCGTAGTTGAGCGAGGCCGGGTTGGTGGCCGCGATCAGGTGCGAGTGGCCGTCCGCGTGCTGGAGGCCCTCACCCGTCAGGGTCGTGCGGCCCGCCGTCGCGCCGACGATGAAGCCCTTGCCGAGCTGGTCGGCGAGCTGCCACATCTGGTCGCCGGTCCGCTGCCAGCCGAACATCGAGTAGAAGATGTAGAACGGGATCATCGTCTCGCCGTGCGTCGCGTACGACGTGGCGGCGGCGATGAAGTCGGCCATGGACCCGGCCTCGGTGATCCCCTCGTTGAGGATCTGGCCGTCCTTGGCCTCCTTGTAGTACATCAGCTGGTCGCGGTCGACCGGGTCGTACGTCTGGCCCAGCGGCGAGTAGATGCCGGCGGACGGGAAGAGGGACTCCATACCGAAGGTACGGGCCTCGTCCGGGACGATCGGCACCCAGCGCTTGCCGGTCTCCTTGTCCCGCATCAGGTCCTTCACCAGGCGGACGAACGCCATGGTGGTGGCCATCTCCTGCTTGCCGGACCCCTTGTACAGGGCCTTGAACGCGCGCTCCTCGGGCTGCGGAAGCGGCGCGGAAGCGTGCATCCGGCGGGCCGGGGCCGGGCCGCCGAGGGCGGCACGGCGCTCCTGGAGGTAGCGGACCTCGGGGGAGTCGGCGCCGGGGTGGCCGTAGGGGACGAGACCGTCCTCGAAGGCGCTGTCGGAAATCGGGAGGCCGAGCAGCTCGCGCATGCCCTTGAACTCGTCGATCGACAGCTTCTTCATCTGGTGGTTGGCGTTCTTGGACTCGAAGCCCTTGCCGAGCGTGTAGCCCTTGACCGTCTGGGCCAGGATCACGGTCGGCGCGCCCTTGTGCTCGACGGCCGCGCGGTAGGCCGCGTACACCTTGCGGGCCTCGTGGCCGCCGCGCGAGGTGTAGAAACACTCGCCGATCTTCGCGTCCGTGAGCAGCTTCGCCAGCTCGGCGAGCGCGGGCTCGGCGCCGAAGAAGTGCTCGCGGATGTAGGCGACGTCGCGGGTGGCGTACGTCTGGAACTGCGCGTCCGGGACCTCGCGCAGGCGGCGCAGCAGCGCGCCCGTGGTGTCCAGCTGGAACAGCTCGTCCCAGGCGTTGCCCCAGAGCGTCTTGACGACGTTCCAGCCGGCCCCGCGGAACTGCGCCTCCAGCTCCTGGACCACGCGGAAGTTGGCGCGGACCGGGCCGTCGAGGCGCTGCAGGTTGCAGTTGATGACGAACGTCAGGTTGTCGAGCTGCTCACGGGAGGCCAGCGCGAGGGCCGCGGTCGACTCGGGCTCGTCCATCTCGCCGTCGCCCAGGAAGGCCCAGACGTGGGAGTTGGCCGTGTCCTTGATGTTGCGGTTGGTCAGATAGCGGTTGAAGCGCGCCTGGTAGATGGCCGAGAGCGGGCCGAGACCCATCGACACGGTGGGGAACTCCCACAGCCAGGGCAGCCGCCGCGGGTGCGGGTAGGACGGCAGACCGTCGCCGCCCGTCTCCTGGCGGAAGTTGTCCAGCTGCTGCTCACTGAGCCGGCCGTCGAGGAAGGCGCGGGCGTAGATGCCGGGGGAGGCGTGGCCCTGGATGTAGAGCTGGTCGCCGGAGCCGTCCCCCTCCTTGCCGCGGAAGAAGTGGTTGAAGCCGGTCTCGTAGAGCCAGGCGGCCGAGGCGAAGGTGGCGATGTGGCCGCCGACCCCGTACCGGGCGCCCCGGGTCACCATCGCGGCCGCGTTCCAGCGGTTCCACGCGGTGATCCTCGACTCCATCTCCAGGTCGCCGTCGAACGCGGGCTCGGCGGCGGTCGGGATGGTGTTGACGTAATCGGTCTCCAGCAGCTTGGGCAGCGCGAGACCGGCGCCCTCGGCGTGCTGCAGCGAGCGGCGCATCAGGTACGCGGCACGGTGCGGGCCGGCGGCCTGGGTGACGGCGTCCAGGGAGGCCGCCCACTCGGCGGTCTCCTCGGGGTCACGGTCCGGGAGCTGGTCGAGCTCGCTCGGAAGCTTTCCTACGGGGTCGGTCATGATCGCCGCCTTCCGGAGAGGAGGGGGGTGGAGAAGGCCCTGGCTGGCAGGACAGGGCGATGGGGCCGGTGGGCCCGCGGATGAACTGTAAGGCGCTGATCGATGATCGATCAAAGGATTGAAGGCAAAACTTCTCGATACGAAGAAAAGTGGCATGGGGTGCCTCGAAAGGGGGCACGGAGTGACGCGAAATAGCGTGCAAATAGGGCACTGACCTGCACGAAAGAGCAGACCGCGCGCCAGATGATCGAAGCCTCGCAGAAGTGGTCAGGCACGGCCACCGCGACAGCTCGCAGGCACCGGAACCGCTCGCAGGCGCCGGACGCTCAGGCGCGGGGCGCGCAGCCCAGCACGTGCGCCTTCACCAGGGCGCCGATCGCCGGGTCCTCGGCGAGGAACGCGTCGATGAGCGCCTGGTGCTCCTCCGCGTACGACTTCTGGACCGTGCCCAGCCAGCGGATCGACAGGGCGGTGAACACCTCGATGCCCAGCCCCTCCCACGTGTGCAGCAGCACCGCGTTCCCGGCCGCCCGCACCATCTCCCGGTGGAAACCGACCGTGTGCCGCACCTGCGCCTCGCCGTCGGCCAGCCGGTCCGCCTCGTACAGCGCGGCCACGTGCGGGGCCAGCGCCGAGCAGTCCCGGCCGAGCCGCGGGGCCGCCAGCTCCGCCGCGATCTGCTCCAGGCCGGCCCGGACCGGGTAGCTCTCCTCCAGATCGGACGCGGTGAGGTTGCGGACCCGTACGCCCTTGTTGGGGGCCGACTCGATCAGCCGCAGCGTCTCCAGCTCGCGCAGCGCCTCGCGCACGGGCGTCTGGCTGACTTCAAGCTCGGTGGCGATGCGGCGCTCCACGATCCGCTCACCCGGCTTCCAGCGCCCGCTGACGATCCCCTCCACGATGTGCTCGCGGATCTGTTCGCGCAGCGAGTGGACGACGGGCGGGGTCATGGAGGGCTCCTTCAGGGCAGACCGGTGCTGCCTACATCATCACGGCGGCGTAGGCCTTCTGTGGTGGTTAGACAATACGGCGGCGCCCCCGCCCGGATGAGTTCCGGACGGGGGCGCCGCTGGTGAGGCTGGTTACAGCCGGGGTGTTCAGAGGCCGAGCTCGACCTCGAACTCACCCGCCTCGAGGATCGCCTTGACCGACGTCAGGTAGCGGGCGGCGTCCGCGCCGTCCACCAGGCGGTGGTCGTAGGAGAGCACGACGTACGTCATGTCGCGCACCGCGATCGTCTCACCGAGGTCCGGGTGGTCGATGACCACCGGACGGCGGACCGTGGCGCCGATGCCCAGGATGGCCGCCTGGTTCGGGGGCACGATGACGGTGTCGAACAGCGCACCGCGCGAACCGGTGTTGGTGATGGTGAAGGTGGCGCCGGACATGTCGTCCGGCGTCAGGCCGCCACCGCGCGCCTTGCCCGCGAGCTCCGCGGTCTTCTTGGCGATGCCGGCGATGTTCAGGTCGCCCGCACCCTTGATGACCGGGGTCATCAGACCCTTCTCGGCGTCCACGGCGATGCCGATGTTCTCCGAGTCGAAGTACGTGATGGTGCCCTCGTCCTCGTTGATCCGGGCGTTGACGACCGGGTGGGCCTTCAGCGCCTGGGCCGCCGCCTTCACGAAGAACGGCATCGGGGACAGCTTGACGCCCTCACGGGCGAGGAAGGAGGCCTTCGCCTGGTTGCGCAGCTTCATCAGCTTGGTGATGTCGACCTCGACGACCGAGGTCAGCTGGGCCTGCGAGTGCAGCGCCTTCATCATGTTCTCGCCGATGACCTTGCGCATGCGGGTCATCTTGACCGTCTGACCGCGCAGCGGGGACGCCTCCAGCTTCGGCGCCTTGGCGGCCGCCGGAGCAGCGGCTGCCGGGGCCGGAGCGGCTGCGGCGGCCTTGGCGGCCTCCGCGGCGGCGACGACGTCCTGCTTGCGGATACGGCCGCCGACGCCGGTGCCCTTGACCGCGCTCAGGTCCACGTTGTTCTCGGACGCGAGCTTGCGGACCAGCGGCGTGACGTACGCGCCGTCGTCACCGGAGGGCGCGGCCGGGGCGGCCGGCGCCGGGGCGGCGGGGGCGGGCTGCGCCGGAGCCGGGGCGGCGGGAGCCGCCGGGGCCTGGGCCGGAGCGGCCGGAGCCGGAGCCGGGGGGGCGGCCGGAGCGGCGGGGGCCGGGGCGGGAGCCGCGGGGGCCTCCTGCTTCGGCTCCTCGGCCTTCGGGGCCTCCTGGGCCGGGGCGGCGGGCTGCGCCGGAGCGGCGGCCGGAGCCGCGCCCGGAGCGCCGATGACGGCGAGCTTCGCGCCGACCTCGGCGGTCTCGTCCTCGCCGACCACGATCTCCAGCAGCACACCGGCGACCGGGGCGGGGATCTCGGTGTCGACCTTGTCCGTGGAGACCTCCAGCAGCGGCTCGTCCTCGGCCACCTCCTCGCCGACCTCCTTGAGCCAGCGGGTGACGGTGCCCTCGGTGACGCTCTCGCCGAGCGCCGGGAGGGTGACGTCGGTGCCCCCGGCGGAGGAAGCGCCGGTGGTCGCCTCGGCGGTCGGGGCCTGGGCCGGAGCCTCGGTCTCGGTCGACGGGGCGGTGGGCGCCTCCTCGGCCTGCGGGGCCGGGGTGGAGGCGGGCTCGGCGGCCGGGGCCTCGGCAGCCGGGGCCTCGGCCTCGGCCGGAGCGCCCGAGCCGTCGTCGATGACGGCCAGCTCGGCGCCGACCTCGACGGTCTCGTCCTCGGCGACCTTGATGGAGGCCAGAACACCGGACGCGGGGGCCGGGATCTCGGTGTCGACCTTGTCGGTCGAGACCTCGAGCAACGGCTCGTCGGCCTCGACGCGCTCGCCCTCGGCCTTCAGCCAGCGGGTGACAGTGCCCTCGGTGACGCTCTCGCCGAGCGCCGGCAGGGTTACGGAAACCGACATGGTTTCAGTTGCTCCTTACGAAAATGCGGAAGTGGTCGGTCGTCGCGCCCGGGACCGGGGGATCAGTCGTGGGCGTGGAGAGGCTTGCCGGCCAGCGCCAGGTGAGCCTCGCCCATCGCCTCGTTCTGCGTCGGGTGTGCGTGGATGAGCTGGGCGACCTCGGAGGGCAGCGCCTCCCAGTTGTAGATCAGCTGGGCTTCGCCGACCTGCTCGCCCATGCGGTCGCCCACCATGTGGACGCCGACCACGGCACCGTCCTTGACCTGGACGAGCTTGATCTCGCCCGCGGTCTTCAGGATCTTGCTCTTGCCGTTGCCCGCGAGGTTGTACTTGAGGGCGACGACCTTGTCCGCGCCGTAGATCTCCTTGGCCTTGGCCTCGGTGATGCCGACGGAGGCGACCTCGGGGTGGCAGTACGTCACCTTGGGCACGCCGTCGTAGTCGATCGGAACGGTCTTCAGACCGGCGAGACGCTCCGCCACCAGAATGCCCTCGGCGAAGCCGACGTGGGCGAGCTGGAGGGTCGGGACGAGGTCGCCCACGGCCGAGATCGTCGGGACGTTGGTCTGCATGTACTCGTCGACCAGGACATAGCCGCGGTCCATCGCGACGCCCTGCTCCTCGTAGCCCAGGCCCTGCGAGACCGGGCCGCGGCCGATGGCGACGAGCAGCAGCTCCGCCTCGAAGGTCTTGCCGTCGGCGAGCGTCACGCGGACGCCGTCCTCGGTGTACTCGGCCTTGTCGAAGAAGGTGCCGAGGTTGAACTTGATGCCGCGCTTGCGGAACGCGCGCTCAAGAAGCTTGGAGCTGTTCTCGTCCTCGACCGGGACGAGGTGCTTGAGGCCCTCGACGACGGTGATCTCGGTGCCGAAGGACTTCCACGCCGAGGCGAACTCGACGCCGATGACGCCGCCGCCCAGCACGATCGCGGACTTCGGGACGCGGTCCATCTTCAGCGCGTGGTCCGAGGAGATGATCCGGTTGCCGTCGATCTCCAGGCCGGGCAGCGACTTCGGCACGGAGCCGGTCGCCAGCAGCACGTGGCGGCCCTGGACACGCTGGCCGTTCACGTCCACGGAAGTGGGGGAGGAGAGCTTGCCCTCACCCTCGATGTAGTGGACCTTGCGCGAGGCGATGAGTCCCTGGAGACCCTTGTACAGGCCCGAGATCACCTCGTCCTTGTACTTGTTGACGGCCTCCATGTCGATGCCCTCGAAGGTCGCCTTCACGCCGAACTGGGCCGACTCGCGGGCCTGGTCCGCGATCTCGCCCGCGTGCAGCAGTGCCTTCGTGGGAATGCAGCCGTTGTGCAGGCAGGTGCCGCCGACCTTGCCCTTCTCGATCAGGGCGACGTCCAGGCCCAGCTGCGCTCCGCGCAGGGCCGCGGCGTAACCGCCACTGCCACCGCCGAGGATCACTAGGTCGAAAACGGTGCTGGCGTCGTTCGCCACGTCACGTCCTCCATGCATGTGCGCCGTACGCCGGGCCCCATGGCTGGGGTGTGACCGGCCGGTCGGCTGGTGTGCGGCCGCTTTTGTCTTCGGCCCTGTGGTGGGGGCCCTGTCCTGCCGAGAACCCATCTTCGCACTTGTCGACGGTGGGCGGGACGCGGGGCCCGGGTCCGGGACGGATGATCGTCCGTCCCGGAGGGTTACTGCTGCGTAGATACCTACGGTTTCGGCCGGTGTTCGTCGAGAGCGAAACCCGCTCGCCCTTCGTCGCCCATCCCGCCTGTTCCGCTCATCCTTGCCGCTTACGCTCCGAGAACACGTACGGCCCCGGACCTATGCCCGGGGCCGTACGTGACGGAAGGCGGGAACTCAGCCGAGGTCGCCCGCGGCGGTGCGCTCGGCGAGCCGCACCAGGGTGCGGACCGCGGAGCCGGTGCCGCCCTTGGGCGTGTAGCCGTACGGCGCGCCCTCGTGGAAGGCCGGGCCCGCGATGTCCAGGTGCGCCCAGGCGATGCCCTCGCCCACGAACTCCTTCAGGAAGAGGCCGGCCACCAGGCCGCCGCCCATCCGCTCGCCCATGTTGGCGATGTCGGCGGTGGGGGAGTCCATGCCCTTGCGCAGGTCTGCGGGGAGCGGCATCGGCCAGGACGGCTCGCCGACCTCCTCGGCGATCTCGTGGATCGAGGTGCGGAAGGCGTCGTCGTTGGCCATCACGCCGAAGGTGCGGTTGCCGAGCGCCAGCACCATCGCGCCGGTCAGGGTCGCCACGTCGACGATCGCGTCCGGCTTCTCCTCCGAGGCGCGGGTCAGCGCGTCGGCCAGGACGAGCCGGCCCTCGGCGTCGGTGTTGAGGACCTCGACGGTCTTGCCGCTGTACATGCGGAGCACGTCACCGGGGCGGGTGGCGTTGCCGGAGGGCATGTTCTCGGCCAGTGCCAGCCAGCCGGTGACGTTGACCTTGAGACCCAGACGGGCGGCGGTGACGACGGCGGCGAACACGGCGGCGGCGCCGGCCATGTCGCACTTCATCGTCTCGTTGTGACCCGCCGGCTTGAGCGAGATGCCGCCCGAGTCGTAGGTGATGCCCTTGCCCACCAGGGCCAGGGTCTTCTCCGCCTTGGGGTGCGTGTAGGCGAGCTTCACCAGGCGCGGGCCGCGCTCGGCGCCCTGGCCGACGCCGAGGATGCCGCCGAAGCCGCCCTTGACCAGGGCCTTCTCGTCGAGGACCGTGACCTTGACGCCGTGCTCCTTGCCCGCGGCGGTGGCCACGGCGGCGAAGGACTCCGGGTACAGGTCGTTCGGCGGGGTGTTGATCAGGTCGCGGGCGCGGTTGATCTCCTCGACCAGCGCCAGCGAGCGCTCGACGGCGGCCTTGTAGGCCTTGTCGCGCGGCTTGGCGCCGAGCAGGGCCACCTCGGCGAGCGGCAGTTTCGGGCCACTGTCCTTGGACTTCGCGTCCTTGGGAGCGAGCTTGTTCTCGCCGCCCTGGTAGGCGGTGAAGGCGTACGCGCCCAGGAGCGCGCCCTCGGCGACGGCGGCGGCGTCCTCGACGGAGGCGGCGGGCAGCGCGAAGCCGGCCTTCTTGGAGCCGTGCAGCGCACGCGCCGCGGTGCCCGCCGCGCGGCGCAGCGCCTCGGCGTCGTAGGCGTCCTCCTTGTCCGGGACCGGACCGAGACCGACCGCGACGACGACCGGGGCCTTGAGGCCGGACGCGGCGGGCAGCTTGGTCACTTCGCCCTCGGCACCGGTGGCGCCCAGGGTCGCGAGGACGGCGGCGAGCTTTCCGTCGAACGCCTTGTCCACGGCCTCGGCGCCGGGCGCGAGGACCAGGCCCGACTTGGACCCAGCGCCCTTGGCGACGCCGACGACGAGTGCGTCGGCGCGCAGCGTCGCCGCACCGGCAGTGCTGAGAGTGAGAGCAGTCACGGTGGTGAAATCTCGCTTCCGTTGAGTTCGAGTTCGGTCGAGGGGTGGGCCGACCGTGCCCGGCGCATCGTAGACGCCCCGACGATGTGCCGGGAATGAGCCTACGCGCGCGGTTCCTGCTCCGGGACGGCGGCGGGGCTTCCCGGGACCTGCTCCGACCGTTGCGGCGGTCCGGAACGTCTCTCGGGAAGCACGGCGGCCGGTGCGCCCCGCCGTCAGGTCCCGAGCGCCAGCGCCACCAGGGCCGCCGTCGCCGCCGTCTCCCCGACGCCCCCGAAGACGTCCCCGGTGACCCCGCCGAACCGCCGCACGCAGTGCCGCAGCAGCAGTTCGGCGGCGGCGAGCGCGACGAGCACCGCGAGCGCGTGGCGCAGCGCCCCGTACGGGCCCAGCGGCGCCCCCGCCGCCGCGCACAGCGCCACCGTCACCACCGCCGCGAGCAGCGCCCGCCCGCCCGGGACCGTGGACGCCACCACCGCGCCGAGCCCCTCCGGCCGGGCCGCCGGGACGCCCTGACGGGACGCCAGGGTCAGCGCGAGACGGGCGGCGACGCCCGCGACGACGGCCCCGAGAGCCCCGTGCGCCCAACCCTCCCCGTACAGCTCGAAGAGGACCGCGACCTGGGCCAGCAGGACCAGGAGCAGCGTGATGACACCGAACGGCCCAATGTCGGACTGCTTCATGATCCGCAGCGCGTCCTCCGCCGGCTTCCCGCTGCCGAGGCCGTCCGCCGTGTCCGCCAGGCCGTCCAGGTGCAACCCCCGGGTGAGGGCGGCGGGCACCGCGACGGAGGCGACCGCCGCGAGCAGAGGCCCCGAGCCGGCCAGCAGGGACAGCGAGCCGAGGGTCCCGGCGAGCAGCCCCACCACGAGTCCGGCGAGCGGAGCGCAGAGCATGCCGGAGCGGGCGGTCGCGCGGTCCCAGCGGGTCACGCGGACGGGCAGCACGGTCAGGGTGCCGAAGGCGAAACGTATGCCGTGGCTGTTCAGGGAGGTCACCGCGCGCAGGCTAGCCGCTGGGCCCCGCCGATAGATTGGGCGAAACGCGCCAATCGCCGCGAAACCTGACGTAACGGGAGTGGGTGGCATGGGTCACTGGTGGCACGACAACATCGCGGAGCCGGGCAAGACGCCGCTGCTCCTCGCGCTGGCCGCCTTCGTCCTGACCTTCGCGATCACCCGCACCGTCACCCGCATGATCCGCGCCGGGAAGGGCCCGTTCCGCGACATCACCCCGGGCGGGGTGCACATCCACCATGTGGTGCCCGGGGTCGTGCTGACGGTGATCGGCGGGTTCGGCGCGGTGGCCGGCGGGCGGCACGGTGTGGCCGCGGGGATCTGCGCGGTGGTCTTCGGGGTGGGGGCCGGTCTGGTGCTGGACGAGTTCGCCCTGATCCTGCATCTGGACGACGTGTACTGGACCGAGGAGGGCCGCCGGAGCGTGGAGGTGGTCGTGCTGACCGTCTCGCTGGTGGCGCTGGTCCTGGCGGGCTTCTCGCCGCTCGGCGTCGACGACGTCACCGACGAGGAGCAGCAGGGGCGGCTCGGCCTCATCACGACCTACGTGATCAACTTCTGCTTCGTCCTGACCGCCCTGTTCAAGGGCAAGGCGCGGATGGCGGTGCTCGGCACCCTCGTCCCGTTCGTCGCCCTGGTCGGCGCGATCCGGCTGGCCCGCCCCACCTCACCCTGGGCCAGGCGCTTCTACCGCCACCGTCACCGGGCCCGCTCCCGGGCTCTGCTGCGGGCCTACCACCACGACGCGCGCTGGGCCGGGCCGCGCCGGAAGTTCCAGGACCTCATCGGCGGCGCCCCGGACCGCGTCCCGCCGCCGACCGCGCCCGGATCCTGAACGCGCCGCCGCCCGTGCCACTCCCGTACGCCACACACCACCAGGACGACGGCGATGGCGGCCAGATGCTCACGGCCCGCCAGGTTGTCCTTGACCAGGACCTCCACGACCATCGCGAGGACCACCAGCGCCCCGGTCAACCAGGCGCGATGCCGATGGCAGACGTAGACCGCGAGCCCCACGACGGCCGCCGAAGGGCCGGTGTCCACCACCTGCGCGTCGGAGGCGGGCAGCCCGAGGAACGTCTCCGGACCGAGCGCGATGCCGATCCGCGCGTACAGCGTCCCCGCCAGCGTCGCCAGATACGCCACCGCGAGCGTGTGCCGGCGCCCCAGGCACAGCTCCGCGACGCCGAACACCAGCAGGATCTGGGCCAGCGCACCCCACACCGGCAGATCGAGCGCGGGTACGAACAGGGACAGCGGCGTACGCGCCAGGGCGAGCCAGAGCGGGTCCTCGGCCCGTACGGCTCCGAGGCTCTGCACCGGCCCGTAGCCCCAGGCCTGGACCTGCGCCACCTGCACGGACGCGGTCAGCGCCACCGCGACCGTCGTCAGCGCGAGCGCCCGCGCACCGCGTCCGGCGAGCCCCCGCCGTACGGCCGTGAACAGCGGGCCCCACTCCCGTACCGCCGCCCGGCGCAGGGCGGGGAGACGGCTCATCCGCTCTTCTCGAACAACAGCATGGAAGGGGTCCCCGGTCGGTCGGACGGACGGTACGCGGCAACGGCGAGAGAGCGCGCCGAGCCGCGATCCCCCTCGAAGACGGACCGGGAGACGGCGCGGTTGAGCGCCGCCCGAGTGATGCCGATCTCGTCCGCGTGGTGGGGAGCCGGGAGCCTCGGACCCCGTCGAGGGCAGCCGCCTTCGGTTCCCCGTCCGCGCGGTGGGGAGCCGGAGCCTCAGACGCCGTCGAGGGCAGCCGCCTCCGGCCCCGACTCCGGCGCTTCCGCGCCCTCCGAGTCCTTCGCCTCCACGGTCTTCCCCGGTTCCCGCTCCGGCAGTTCGGCGGCCAGCGCCGCGGCCGCCCGCACCAGCGGCAGGGCCAGCAGCGCACCGCTGCCCTCGCCCACCGTCACGCCGTGGTCCAGCAGCGGGGTCAGCGCCATCCGGTCCAGCGCCTTCGTCTGCGCGGGCTCCCCGCTGACCTGACCGGCCAGCCACCAGTCCGGCGCCCGGAACGCCGCCCGCTGCGCCACCAGCGCGCAGGCAGCCGAGACGACCCCGTCCAGGATCACCGGCATCCGGCGCACCGCGCTCTGCAACAGGAAGCCCGTCATCGCCGCCAGATCCGCCCCGCCCGACGTCGCCAGCAGCTCCAGCTGGTCGCCGAGCACCGGCCGGGCCCGGCGCAGCGCGTCCCGGATCGCCGCGCACTTGCGCATCCACGCCAGGTCGTCGATGCCCGCACCGCCGCGACCGGTCACCACGGAGGCGTCCGTTCCGCAGAGCGCCGCGACGAGGGTGGCCGCGGCCGTGGTCCCGCCCACGCTGAGGTCGCCGAGCACCACCAGATCGGTGCCGGAGTCCGCCTCCTCGTCGGCGATCGCCATGCCCAGGCGGACCGCCTGCGCGGCCTCCTCCGCGCTGATCGCGTCCTCGACGTCGATCCGCCCCGAACCGCGCCGCACCCGGTGCCGCACCACGGACTCGGGCAGCAGCTCCGGATCGCAGTCCAGGGAGACGTCCACGATCCGCATCGGCACCGAGAAGCGCCGCGCCAGCACCGAGACCGGGCTCGCCCCGTCGAGGGCGGAGCGCACCAGCTCGTGCGCGCTTCCCGCGGGCCGGCCGGAGACGCCCAGTTCCGCCACCCCGTGGTCACCGGCGAAGAGCACCAGACGTGGTTGCTCGACGGCCCTGACCGGCACGGACTGCTGCGCGGCGCTGAGCCACTCGCCCAGCTCGTCGAGCCGTCCGAGCGCCCCCGGGGGCACGGTCAGTCGCTCGCGCCGCTCCTCGGCATCGCGCCGCACACCCCCGTCGGGGCGTTGGATCAGGTCGGAGAAGTCGTCCAGGTTCACGGAGGTCTGCCTCGCGGGTCGTCACGTCGGGTCCGGTCCGGGAACCCGGCGGCGGGCCCCCAGGGCGTGTCCGCCCCAGCCGGAACAGTACCGGTCGGCCCACGCCGACAACCGTGCCGTGACCGCGAGAGGGTGCGACGTCTGGGGGACACGGCGGCCCCCGGCAGCGGCATCACCCCCGCAGCACCAGCGCCTGCCCCGCCACCACCAGCAGCACCTGCTCGCACTCGGCCGCCACCGCCGCGTTCAGCCGCCCCAGCTCGTCCCGGAACCGCCGCCCCGCCGACGTCGCCGGCACCACCCCGGACCCCACCTCGTTGGTCACCAGCACCACGGGCCGGCGGGCCCCGCGCACCGCGGCGACCAGCTCCACGACCCGCTCCCGCAACGCCGCCTCGCCGCCCCCGTGCCACCGCTCGTCCTCCCAGGCCCCCACCCGGTCCATCGCGTCGGTCAGCCACAGCGACAGGCAGTCGATCAGCAGCGGTGGCCCGTCCGCCCGCAGCAGCTCCGCGACCTCGCAGGTCTCCTCGGTCCGCCAGGCGCCGGGCCTGCGCTCCCGGTGCAGTCCGATCCGGGCCGCCCACTCGGGGTCCCCGTCGCGGCGGCCGCCGGTCGCCACGTACACCACCTCCGGGAACGTCTCCAGGCGCTGCTCAGCCTCCAGCGACTTCCCCGACCGCGCGCCCCCCGTCACCAGCACCCGGCGCGGCACGTCCGGCACCGCGTGGTACTCGCCCACCACCAGCGTCGTCCCGTCCGGCACCGCCCGCGCACCGGCCGCCGCCAGCCGCCGGTCCAGCGCCGGGCCCGGCGGGGCGTCGTGGTCCAGGTGGACCGCGATCACCTCGGTGGCCGGCCCGACCGCGCCGGCCGCCCGCAGCCGGGCCACCGCGTCGGGCCGCCCGATCACATCCAGGACGACCATGTCCAGGGGCCGGTCCAGCCGCTCGGGCAGGCCGGAGGGGGCGGCCCCCGGCGGCAGGTACAGCAGCCGCTCGCCCTCCGGGGCGGTCACCTCGTAACCGGTCCCCGGGGCGTCCATCGCCGTCGCCCGCACCCGGTGCCCGCTGATGAGCGTCAGGACCTGGCCGTCCGGCACCCGACCGGCCGGCGGCAGCAGGGCGGGCAGCTCGACGGCGGGCCCGTCGTGCGGGTGCGTCAGCAGCACCTGCCGGACCGCGCCCAGTGAACGCCCCGCACGGGCGGCGGCGAACACCGCCCCGGGGGTGAGGTCCAGCAGCAGCGCGTCGTCGACCAGCAGCGCCGTCGCGGCCCGCGCCCACGGGCCGCGGGCCGAGGCGCAGGCCGCGCAGGGACAGGAGGGGCGGGGCAGCCCGTCGGGGGCTCCGGTGCCGAGCAGAGTCAGTTCCACACCTTGATCCTCCCGTGTCCCCGCGTGAGGTGCGCGTCCGGCTACGCTTCGGGAAGCAACGTGACCCAGGAGGCTGGCATGGCGTGGACGTGGCGGTTCGAGAAGTCCGACGGTACGGAGACGGAGCCGGCGTTGCAGCCGGAGGAGTTCACCACCCAGGGTGACGCGGAGTCCTGGATCGGTGAGTTCTGGAAGGAGCTCCTGGAGGGCGGCGCCGCTCAGGTGACGCTCTTCGAGGACACCACCAAGATCTACGGCCCGATGAGCCTGGAGGCGGACAGCACCTGAGGTTCGGCCGACACGAAAGGGCGGTACGGGAGGCCCGTACCGCCCTTTCCCCGGTCGGAGGGGGCTCAGATCTCCCCGAGCGTGACCTCCGCCGTCCGGCTGTCGCCGTCGCGCGTGTACGTCACGGTCACCTTCTGGCCGGGCTCGTCACCCGCCAGCGCCTCGGAGAGCGAGGTGATCGTGGTGACCTCGCTGTCCTCGATCTTCGTGATGGTGTCCCCGGGCCTCAGCCCCGCGTCGTCCGCCGCGCCGCCCCGCTCCACGCTGACCAGCGCCACCCCGGCGGGGCGGTAGCTGTCGTCGACGACCGTGCGGCCCGTGATGTTCAGCGCGGCCCGGCCCGAATCGGTGACCTTGCCGTCCTTGATGATCTGGTCGGCGACGGTCCTCACCATCGAGACGGGGATCGCGAAGCCGATGCCCGGCGCCGCGCTGTCGCCCATCCGCGGGTCGGTCGCCGCGAGGGTCGGAATGCCGATCACCTGGCTGTCGAGGTCGACGAGCGCCCCGCCGCTGTTGCCCGGGTTGATCGCCGCGGACGTCTGCACCATGTTGGCGATCGTCGCGCCCGTGCCGCCGCCCGCCCGGCTCTCGCTCACGGTCCGGCCGAGCGCCGAGACGATGCCCTGGGTGACGCTGCTGGAGAGGCCGAGCGGCGAGCCCATCGCCAGCACGATCTGTCCCACCCCGACCTTCTCCGCGTCGCCGAACTTCGCGGGCTTCAGCCCGTCCGGCACCTCGTCGAGCTTGATCACGGCCAGGTCCTGCTCCGGGTAGGAGGAGACCAGCGAAGCGCTCAGCACCGCCTCCCCGGTGGCGACGCTGACCTTGAACTTCTCCTCGTCACCGACCACATGGGCGTTGGTGACGATGTGCCCCTTGTCGTCGTAGACGACCCCGGAACCGAGGCCTTCCGAGGCGTCGATCTGCACTACCGACGGCAGTACGTCGTTGATGACGTCCTGGTAGGCGTTCTCCAGGTCGTCGGGGGCGCGCTTCACCGCACCCTGCGCCGTACCGGACGCACTGGCTTCGGGGGCGGGAGCCGCCGGACTCGTACCGGAGCAGCCGCCCGCCAGGGCGATGGCGCAGACGGCCGCGGACAGGGGAAGCAGCAGCCCGCGCGCCCGGCTGCGGGAGGGGGATACGTCCATATCCGGAGTCTGGGGCCCGCCCCGTTCGGGTGCCCGTGCTGATGGGCCGAACGGGCCGCCCCCGTCACGCCTGTTCTAGCCGCGCACGCCGCACAGGTGCAGCAGCGCCGCCACCCCCCGGTAGGGGTCGGTGCGCCCGGCCCGGTCCTCCAGGGCCAGGGCCCGCTCCAGCTCCTCGGCCGGCAGCTCCGTCCCGTCCGCCACGTTGTCCGTGAAGACCCGCACCCCGTACCAGGCGTGCAGCGGGGCGGCGATCCCCGCGAGCGTGGACCGCAGCGCGTCGAGCCGGTCGGCCCGCACGGTGAGGCCGAGGCGGTTGGTGTATGTGGCGGTGTCGAAGGCGGTCAGGGCCGCGCCGAAGTCTCCGGCGAGCCCCGGGCGCATCGCGAGCGCGTCCGCGTTCCGTACGAGCAGGGAGAGCAGTCCGCCGGGGGCCAGCATCCGGGCGAGCCCGGCCAGCATCGGGTCCGGCTCTTCGACGTACATCAGGACGCCGTGGCACAGCACCACGTCGAAGCTGCCGGGCAGGAAGTGCACACCGGTGTCCCGGCCGTCGCCCTCGATGAGCCTGACCCGCTCCCGGATGCCGTCCGGCTCGGTCGCCAGGGACTCACGGGCCGCCGTCAGCATTCCGGCGTCCGACTCCAGGCCGGTCACCGAGTGACCGGCCCGTGCCAGGCGCAGGGCCTGGGTGCCCTGGCCCATGCCGACGTCCAGCACACGCAGCCGCTGCCCCACCCGGAACCGTCCGGCTATCTGCTCGTCCAGCTGCCGCGCGACGAGCTCCTGGCGGACCCGGTCGCGTACGCCCCCGAGACCTGCCAGCCACGCCGAGGAGACCCCGGTGAAGCCGGAGGCTTCCGTACTCAGGGCCGCTCTCCGCGCTTGACCTGCGGCTTCGGAAGCCGCAGTCGGCGCATCTGGAGCGTGCGCATCAGGCCGTACGCCACGGCTCCGCGCTTGGGCGTGTCCGGGAAGCGCTCGCGCAACTGCTTCTTCAGGCGCATCGACAGACCGATCGAGTCGATCACGATCAGGATGATCACGCCGAGCCAGAGCAGCAACGAGATGCTCTGGATGTTCTGCACCTGGATCACGCTGAGGATCAGGATGATCACGGCGAGCGGCAGGAACCACTCGGCGATGCAGAAGCGCGAGTCCACGTAATCGCGGACGAAGCGCCTGACCGGGCCCTTGTCGCGGACCGGGAGGTAGCGCTCGTCGCCCGAGGCGAGCGCCTCGCGCTGCCGGGCCAGGTCGGTGCGCCGCGCTTCGCGCTGGCGCTTCATGGCCGCCTTGCGATCGGTCGGCGCACTCGACGCGGCACGACGGCGCTGCGTCTGGGCCTCGCTGCGCTTGGGGGTGGGGCGACCCTTGGGAGCCTGCGGGTCGCGGGGCTGCTGGGAGAGGTCCGCCGTCACCTTGTCGGTGGGGGCCTTCTCTGTCTTGGCACGGCTACGGAACACAAAACCCAAGGGTACGGGGTCGGCGCGCGGGCCCGGAGACCCGGGCGGGAACGATCCGGCAACGGACGGCGTCCCCCCAGGTGTCCCGACGGGGCGATACGGGTGTCAACCGCCCGTTCCCGCGCCCGTCACCAGAATGTTCCAGGGCCTCACCTACACCCTGGGCGGGAGTGTTCACGGGGCGCAGTCGTCCTTGGGGAGGAGCACATCGACGTCCGAACAGTGCGGTAATAGAGACAGGGCCCGTACTGTGGGTTCTATCGGGAGTGCTGGAGTCCAGTCCGTCAGAAGGGGGCGCGCGAAGCCCATGAGCGGTGTCATGAAGCGTATGGGGATGCTCTTCCGCGCGAAGGCAAACAAGGCCCTTGACCGGGCCGAGGATCCGCGCGAGACCCTCGACTACTCGTACCAGAAGCAGCTGGAGCTGCTTCAGAAGGTGCGCCGCGGCGTGGCCGACGTGGCGACGTCCCGCAAGCGCCTGGAGCTGCAGCTGAACCAGCTGCAGGGCCAGTCGTCCAAGCTGGAGGACCAGGGCCGCAAGGCGCTGGCGCTGGGCCGCGAAGACCTGGCGCGCGAAGCGCTGTCCCGGCGCGCCGCCCTCCAGCAGCAGGTCACCGACCTGGAGACGCAGCACACCACGCTGCAGGGCGAGGAGGAGAAGCTCACCCTCGCGGCCCAGCGCCTCCAGGCCAAGGTCGACGCCTTCCGCACGAAGAAGGAGACCATCAAGGCCACCTACACGGCGGCCCAGGCCCAGACCCGGATCGGCGAGGCCTTCTCCGGCATCTCCGAGGAGATGGGCGACGTGGGCCTCGCGATCCAGCGGGCCGAGGACAAGACGCAGCAGCTCCAGGCGCGGGCCGGCGCCATCGACGAGCTGCTCGCCTCCGGCGCCCTGGACGACCCGACCGGCACGGCGAAGGACGACATCGCCGCCGAGCTGGACCGGATCTCCGGCGGCACCGACGTGGAGCTGGAGCTGCAGCGCATGAAGGCCGAGCTGGCCGGTGGCTCCTCGTCCTCGCAGCAGGCCATCGAGGGCGGCGCACAGGACAGTGCGCAGTCGCAGCAGTCGTCCCCGCACAAGTTCGACAAGCAGTAAGGCAGCGTCATGATCGTACGGATCATGGGGGAGGGCCAGGTCGAACTGGCCGACAGTCACCTCGTCGAACTCAACGAGCTCGACGACGTCCTGCTCAAGGAGATGGAGAGCGGCGACGGCCCCGGCTTTCGCACGACCCTCCACGCGCTCCTGGACAAGGTGCGCGAGCTCGGCACTCCGCTGCCGGACGACTCCCTGGAGCCGTCCGAGCTGATCCTGCCGGCGCCCGACGCCACCCTCGAAGACGTCACCGCCATGCTCAGCGACGGAGGGCTCATCCCCAACTGAATCCACGGGCCGGCCCCGGCGGGCCCGCGGATCGCCGCACCAGCACCCCGCACCCCTGCCCCGTGCCCGGTCCGCCGGACGCGGGGCGGCGGTGCTCCGGGCCCCTCCCGGGAGAGGCTCCCGTCGCCGAGCGGGGCCGCGTACCGTAGCTGGACGTGACCACCCTCTCGTCCGGCTTCGCGCGCGCCCGCCGCTGGCTCCGGGACCATCCCCTCGCCTTCGACGCGACCCTCGCCCTCGGCTCCCTCGTCGCGATGATCGCCGGTTCGTTCGCGGACCCGGGCGCCGGACACGGGCCGACCTTCGGCACCCGCACGCCCGAGCCGTTCAGCGTGCTCCTGATGGTCCTCGCCGCCGTGGCCCTGGTCCTGCGGCGACGGCGGCCGATGGCGGTGCTCGCCGCCGCCGGGATCCTCTCGGCCGCCGAGTACATCCTGGTGGACCCGCCCGCCCCGGTCGTCATGAGCACGGTCATCGCCCTCTACACCGTCGCCTCGCACACCGACCGCCCCACCACCTGGCGGGTCGGGCTGCTGACCATGGGGGCGCTCACGGCGGCCTCCATGGTCTTCGGCTCGACGCCCTGGTACAGCCAGGAGAACCTCGGCGTGTTCGCCTGGATCGGGATGGCCGGGGCCGCCGGGGACGCCGTACGGAGCAGACGCGCGTTCGTCGACGCCATCCGGGAACGCGCCGAGCGGGCCGAGCGCACCCGTGAGGAGGAGGCCCGCCGCCGGGTCGCCGAGGAGCGGCTGCGGATCGCGCGGGACCTCCACGACGTCGTCGCCCACCACATCGCCCTGGTCAACGTCCAGGCCGGGGTCGCCGCCCACGTCATGGACAAGCGCCCGGACCAGGCCAAGGAAGCGCTCGCCCACGTCCGCGACGCCAGCCGCTCCGCGCTCAACGAACTCCGGGTCACCGTCGGCCTCCTGCGTCAGCAGGGCGACCCCGAGGCGCCCACCGAACCGGCCCCCGGGCTCGCCGTCCTCGGTGAGCTGGTCGACACCTTCCGCAACGCCGGGCTCCCCGTCGAGGTGGCCGGCTCCGACCACGGGAACCGGCTGCCCGCCGCCGTCGACCTGGCCGCCTACCGGGTCATCCAGGAGGCCCTGACCAACGTCCGCAAGCACGCGGGCGCCGGGGCCAGGGCCGAGGTGAGCGTCGTACGGGTGGGCGCAACCGCTGAGGTCACCGTGCTCGACAACGGCCGGGGGTGCGCCGCCCGACGGCCCGGCGCCGGAGCCGGCGACGACCTGGACAGCGGCGGTCACGGCCTGGTCGGCATGCGCGAACGCGTCACCGCACTCGGCGGGGCCCTCACCGCGGGCCCTCGGTACGGTGGCGGATTCCGGGTCCATGCGATCCTTCCCGTCGAGGCCCGCAAGGGTGAACCGGAGCGGCCGGGCACAGCGGGCGGAACGAGGCTCTGCCGATGACCCAGCCGACACCGGCACCGATACCGGCACCGACTCCGGCACCGACACGGACACCGGCACCCGCACCAGCACCCGCACCGGCACCGGCGACCGTGCCGCAGCAGGCTCCCATCAAGGTGCTGCTCGCCGACGACCAGACGCTGCTGCGCAGCGCGTTCCGGGTTCTGGTGGACTCCGAGCCGGACATGGAAGTGGTCGGCGAGGCCGCTGACGGGGCCCAGGCCGTCGAGCTGGCCCGCGCCACGGGCGCCGACGTGGTGCTCATGGACATCCGGATGCCGGGCACCGACGGACTCGCCGCCACCCGCATGATCAGCGCCGACCCGGAGCTGTCCGCGGTGCGGGTGGTCATGCTCACCACCTTCGAGGTCGACGAGTACGTGGTCCAGTCGCTGCGCGCCGGAGCCTCCGGCTTCCTCGGGAAGGGCGCGGAGCCGGAGGAGCTCCTCAACGCCATCCGGATCGCCGCGGCCGGCGAGGCGCTGCTCTCGCCCGCCGCGACAAAGGGGCTCATCACCACGTTCCTGGCCCAGGGCGGCAGCTCGGAGGAGGGGCCGGACAGCGCGGAGTACGCGGAGCGGCTGGCGGCGCTCACCGGCCGCGAACGCGAGGTGCTGGTGCAGGTCGCGGGCGGCCACTCCAACGACCGGATCGCCGAGCGGCTCGCGGTCAGCCCGCTCACCGTCAAGACCCATGTGAACCGGGCGATGGCGAAGCTGGGAGCCCGGGACCGGGCCCAATTGGTGGTAATCGCCTACGAATCGGGTCTGGTGCGTCCCCGGGCGGAGTGACCGGGTGCGGTTTCGGCGTACTGCGGTGTACTCCACCTGCGGTATGCGCGGCACAAGAAAGCAGCCCGGGGGGGCGACGTTTCGGCGGCGCGGAGCGGAGATCGTAGTACTGGGCTGGAGGTGCAGGTCCCTGACGTTTCCCCCTCCCCGCCCTCTGCCGCTTACGCCACAGAAGAGAGACCCACCCATGTCCTGGCTGTCCAGATTCAGCCTCGCGCAAAGGGCCCTGATCGGGCTGATCTCGATCGTCGCGCTGGTCTTCGGCGCGATAGCGATCCCGCAGCTCAAGCAGCAGCTGCTGCCCACCATCGAACTGCCGATGGTCTCGGTACTGGCGCCCTACCAGGGTGCGTCTCCCGATGTGGTCGAGAAGCAGGTCGTCGAGCCGCTGGAGAACTCCCTCAAGGCCGTCGACGGCGTCGAGGGCATCACCTCCACCGCCAGTGAGGGCAACGCCCTCATCATGGCGACCTTCGACTTCGGCGACGAGGGCACCAAGCAGCTCGTCGCGGACATCCAGCAGGCGGTCAACCGGGCCCGCGCCCAGCTTCCCGACGGCGTCGACCCGCAGGTCATCGCCGGTTCCACGGACGACATCCCGACCGTGGTCCTCGCCGTCACCTCCGACAAGGACCAGCAGGTCCTGGCCGACCAGCTCGACCGCACGGTCGTCCCGGCCCTGGAGGACATCGAGGGCGTCGGCCAGGTCGCGGTGGACGGTGTGCGGGACCTCCAGGTCTCCGTCGTCCCCGACGACAAGAAGCTCGCCGCGGCCGGCCTGGACGCGGGCACGCTCGCCCAGGCCCTCCAGGCGGGCGGCGCCACGGTCCCGGCCGGCTCCTTCTCCGAGTCCGGCAAGAGCCGCACCATCCAGGTCGGCGGCTCCTACACCTCGCTGCAGCAGATCGAGGACCTCCAGGTCGTCGCCAAGGACCCGGCGGGCGGCGCGCCCGGAAAGCCGGTGCGCCTCGGCGACGTCGCCGAGGTGAAGCAGGAGCCGTCCACGGCGGTCTCCATCACCCGCACCAACGGCAAGCCGAGCCTCGCCGTGATGGCGACGATGGACAAGGACGGCAGCGCCGTCACCATCTCGGACGCCGTCAAGGACAAGCTGCCCGACCTCCGCAAGGACCTCGGCGAGGGCGCGGAGGTGACGGTCGTCTCCGACCAGGGCCCCGCCGTCTCCAAGTCGATCTCGGGCCTGACCACGGAGGGCGCGCTCGGCCTGGTCTTCGCCGTCGTCGTGATCCTGGTCTTCCTCGCCTCGATCCGCTCGACGCTGGTCACCGCGGTCTCCATCCCGCTCTCGATCGTCCTCGCGCTGATCGTGCTCTGGACCCGCGACCTGTCGCTCAACATGCTCACGCTCGGCGCGCTCACCATCGCCATCGGCCGGGTCGTCGACGACTCGATCGTGGTCCTGGAGAACATCAAGCGTCACCTCGGCTACGGCGAGGAGCGCCACGCGGCGATCATCACCGCAGTCAAGGAGGTCGCCGGAGCGGTCACCTCCGCCACGCTCACCACCGTCGCGGTCTTCCTGCCCATCGGGCTGGTCGGCGGCATGGTCGGCCAGCTCTTCGGCTCGTTCTCGCTGACCATCACCGCGGCGCTGCTGGCCTCTCTGCTGGTCTCGCTCACCGTCGTCCCGGTGCTGTCGTACTGGTTCCTGCGCGCGCCCAAGGGCACCCCCGAGGACGCGGCGGAGGCCCGCCGCCTCGCGGAGGAGAAGGAGGCGGCCAGCAAGCTCCAGCGGATCTACGTCCCGGTCCTGCGCTTCGCGACCCGCCGCCGGGTCACCAGCCTCGTCATCGCCGTCGCCGTGCTCCTCGGCACCTTCGGCATGGTCCCGCTGCTGAAGACGAACTTCTTCGACGCCGGCGAGCAGGAGGTCCTGACCGTCAAGCAGGAGCTGACGCCCGGCACCAGCCTGGAAGCCGCCGACGAGGCGGCCCGCAAGGTCGAGAAGGTCATCGAGCAGGACAAGGGCGTCAAGGACTACCAGGTCACCGTCGGCTCCTCCGGCTTCATGGCCGCCTTCGGCGGCGGCACGGGCGCCAACCAGGCCTCCTACCAGGTCACCCTGAAGGACGCCGCGGACTACGAGAACGCCCAGGACCGCATCGACGAGGCCCTCGGCAAGCTCGACGGCATCGGCGACACCACCATCGCCGCGGGCGACGGCTTCGGCTCCCAGGACCTGAGCGTCGTGGTCAAGGCCGCCGACGGCGACGTCCTGAAGAAGGCCGCCGAGGCGGTCCGCGCCGAGGTCGACACCATCAAGGACGTCACCGACGTCCAGAGCGACCTGGCGCAGAGCGTCCCGCGCATCTCGGTCACCGCCAACGACAAGGCGGCCGCCGCCGGATTCGACTCCGCCACGCTGGGCGGCATCGTCGCCGGAGCCGTACGCGGCACGCCGGCCGGCACCGCGACGCTGGACGACACCGAGCGCGACGTCGTCATCCGGTCCTCCACCCCGGCCGCCACCATGGCCGAGCTGAAGGCCCTGCCGCTCGGCCCGGTCAAGCTCGGCGACATCGCCGACGTGGAGGTCGTCCCCGGCCCGGTCTCGATGACCCGGATCGACGGACAGCGCTCGGCGACGATCACCGCCAAGCCCGTCGGCGACAACACCGGCGCGGTCAGCACCGATCTCGCCAAGAAGATCGACGCCCTGGACCTCCCGGAGGGCGCCACCGCCACCATCGGCGGCGTCACCGAGGACCAGAACGAAGCCTTCGCGCAGCTCGGCCTCGCCATGCTGGCGGCCATCGCGATCGTCTTCATGCTGCTGGTAGCGACCTTCCGGTCGCTCGTCCAGCCGCTGATCCTGCTGGTCTCCGTCCCGTTCGCGGCGACCGGCGCGCTGGCCCTCCTGCTCATCACGGGCACCCCGCTGGGCGTCCCCGCGATGATCGGCATGCTGATGCTCATCGGCATCGTGGTCACCAACGCGATCGTGCTGATCGACCTGATCAACCAGTACCGCGCCCAGGGCCTCGGCATCGTGGAAGCCGTCATCGAGGGCGGCCGCCACCGCTTCCGCCCGATCCTGATGACGGCACTCGCGACCATCTTCGCCCTGCTCCCGATGGCGCTCGGCGTCACCGGCGAGGGCGGCTTCATCTCGCAGCCGCTGGGCGTCGTGGTGATCGGCGGCCTGATCAGCTCCACGCTGCTGACCCTGCTGCTGGTGCCGACGCTGTACGCGATGGTCGAGCTCCGCAAGGAGCGCCGCGCCAAGAAGAAGGCGGCCAAGCGCGCCGCGAAGACGGGCGTACCGGACCGTGCCGAGCCGGAGGAGGCCCGCGAGGCCGAGTCCGCGAAGGCCTGACACGACGGAAGGGGCCTGTCCCACGCGGGTGCGTGGGACAGGCCCCTTCCGCGTTTCCCGCCTACTTGACCGAGGAGATGAACGCGTCCCAGGCGGTGGCCTGGAGGACGAGTGCGGGTCCGGTGGGGTTCTTGCTGTCGCGTACGGGGACGATCCCGGGGAAGTCGTCGCTGATCTCGACGCATTCGCCCCCGTTCGTGTTGCTGTAGCTGCTGCTGCGCCAGGTGGCGGTGCTCAGCTCGGGGGAGTGGGTCATGGTCGGTAGCCCTCCATCGCGGTACGGATTCGATCCGCCGACTCGCCCAGCGTGAGGGAGTTGGCCCGCAGCACGTCGTACTGCCGCCGCCACTTCTTCACCGCGACCGGGTCTTCGTAGAGATGACCGGCCTGGATGCCTTCCTCGTACGCCACCGAAGTGCCATCCGGCAGAGTCAGCAGAGTGAGCGCGCCACCCAGCAACGAGTGCGGCCCCGCACTGAACGGCATCACCTGCACTTTACTGCTCGGCGTGTCCACCTGCTCCAGCAGCGAAGCCAGTTGCTCGCGCATGCACTCAGGGCTGCCGACCTGCCGCCGCAGCACCGCCTCGTCGATGATCGCCCAACGGAGCGGTGGATTGTCCGAACGCAGCCGCGCCTGCCGGGACATCCGCGCGGTGACACGGTCCTCGACCTGTTCGGGGCTCAACTCCTCCTGGCAGCGGAGCAGGCCCCGCGCGTACTCCTCCGTCTGCAACAACCCTGGCAACGCCTGCGCCCCGTACTGCTCTATCACCTCCGCCCGGAACTCGAAGTCCATGTACCGCTGGTACTGGTCCGGGTGGATCTCCCGCCGGGCCAGCTCGTAGAGCCCGTGGAAGTGCTTGTCCGTCCCGAAGGCGATGTCCAGGCGGCTCGGGATGTCCGGCGGCGGCATCAACTCCGCCGTCTCGATGCGGCCCAGCGTGCTCTTGCTGGAGTTCACGATGCCCGCGAGCTGGACGAGGGACAGGCCCGCCCGCTCGCGGTGGCGGCGCTGCTCGGAGCCGAAGTAGTGGCGGGCGGACACATAGGGCGTGAGGGGCTGGGGCTTGAACGTCACGGTGCGTGCCTTTCGTGTGTCCCGTTCCCAAGGCCGGGACAGCTTCGCTCTGTTGAGGTCAGGTTCCTCAGGGCGACGATTGCGGCACACACCGTAATCGCCCTTTCGTGCCGTGCACCAGAGGGCCTTCTCCGGAGGTAGCGACCGAGATGATGTTCGACGGCAAGGGCCGGGCCCTGCGACTGCTCCAGTGGACCAACGACTTCGGGGGGCCGTGCTGGCTCAGCACGACGGACCCGGGCAGTCGCGTCTCCCGGATGGCGGACGAACTGGAGGCCGCCATGATCGCCTCGGCCGAGGAAGTGCTCTCCGAGGCGCGGGAGTTGCTGGCGGAGTCGGCGGTGGGGGAACGGGAGCTGCGGTTCGCGGGCGCCCGGCTCGCCGAGTCGCTGGGAGACACCCTGCGGATCGCGGCGAGCCGGGGCGGGCGGCTGGAGAGCGCCGACTGACGCCCGTCAGTCGGCGGGGTGCGCGTGACCCTCAGGCCTCCCCGCCCAGCGCCTGAATGATCCGGTGCCACGACTTCACCCGCTGGTCGGGGAGCCGGGCGCTGAGGGCCGCCGTCTCCCGCACCAGCCGGGCCCGGGTCTCCTCGGAGGCCTTGTGCAGGAGCGCGGACAGGTCGTCCGGCTCGAAGCCCTCGGTGGCCCCCGCGAGGACCAGGGCCACCTGTGCGTGGGCGAGCGAGGAGAGCCGGTCGCCGAAGACCTGGCCCTCGATGCCCCCGCCGTGCATCAGCGCGACGCCGTCCCCGGCCTCCAACGCCCGGTCCACGTACGCCTGGAGGGCCTCGCGGTCCTCGACGAGGCGGTAGGCGGCGTCCAGGCCGTCGGCGCGGCCGATGTCGAGCATCGCGACGTGGGCCAACGGGGTGTCGTCGGGCGGCTGGACGGTCAGCAGGCGCGGGTGCTCCTCCAGGTAGGCCCGCGACTCCGTCCAGTCCGCACACTCCAGCCACTGGGCCAACTGCTCCTGGAGGATCAGCGGATCGTAGGCGGCGGTCACCCCGTGGGCGAGGACGGCCTCACGGAGCAGGGCGTGCCGCCGCGCACCGTGCGGGTCCAGGACGGCCAGCTCGTCCAGGGCCGTCGCCGCCTCCTCGCCGCCGAGGACCTCGGCGTGCTCGGACCAGAAGTCGCGTGAGCGGGGCCAGTTGGGCGCGAACATCCAGGCGCTGACGAGGTCCAGCGTCCCCGGCGACAGGGCGAGCCAGTCCGGCACGGGCGTGAAGGTCTCGTCCTCCCAGGCCGTGTGCACCGCCGCGATGTCACCGTACGAGCGCAGCGCCTGCCGGGCCCGTACGGTCACGGTGTCCGCGCCGACGGTGCTCTCCGCGTCCTCGTCGAGCCAGTTCACCAGCTCGCTCACCCCGGTGGTGGGCCACGGGTCCGGGCAGCGCAGCAGGAAGGCGCTCCGCTCCACGGCCAGACGCCGGGCGGTCGCCGGCGCGGCCCCGGCGAACTCCTTGAGGGTCTCGTCGAACTCCTCGATCGCCGCCGCGTGCTCGCCGGTACGGGCGAGCGCCCGGGTCAGGTCGTCGAGGGCGGAGACCAGGGAGGTGTCGGGGGCGCCGGGAGCCTCCAGCGCCAGCGACCGGTGGAGGGCCACCGCCTCCCAGAGCGCCTCCACCGCCCCCTCGGCGTCCCCGTTCAGCTCCACGTACGTGCCGAGCACCTGGAGGGAGTCGGCCAGCTCGGCCAGGGCGGCGTCCCCCTGTTCGCGCAGGAGGTCGACGGCCTCCCGCGCCGGGGGCAGGGCCTCCTGCGGGTCGCCGGTGCCGGCCAGGCTCCGGGCGAGGGTGCGCAGCGCGGCGGCGAGGCCGGGGCGGTGGGCGGCGGGGTGACGGGCGGCCTGCTCGCGGCAGAGCGCGACGGCTTCCTCCGCCGCCCGGAGGCCCGCCCCTGTGTCACCGGCCCTGTTGAGGTGACCGGCCAGGCCGTCGAGCGCCGCGGCCAACTCCGGGCGGTAGACGTCCGGTCGCCGCGCGGCGAGCGCGCGGAAGCGGCCGCACGCCTCCTGAGCCGCCTCGACCGCCCCGGAGACGTCGCTCACGGCCGCGCGGTGGTTGCCGAGGGCGTGGAGCGCCGCGGCGAGCCGGGGGAGGAAGGCCTCCGGATCCTCCTCGGCAAGGCCCCGGAGGAGGCCGACCGCCTCCTCGGCGTGGGGCACGGCCTCCACGGCCTCCCCGGTGCCCGCCAGACGTGCGGCGTAGTTCAGGAGGTACGCGGCGAGCGCCGGGACGGACGCGCCCGGCTGCTCCTCCTCGACCAGCTCGCGCTGGAGCCGCACGGACTGCTTCGCGAACGGCACGGCGGACGCCCGGTCCCCGGTGTCGGCGACCCGGTCACCCAGGGCGCCCATGGCCAGGGCCAGCTCCGCCTGGAAGTCGCCGGGGCGCTTCATGCCGAGTTCGGCGTAGATCCGCGCGGCCTCCTTCGCCGGGGGCAGGGCGCCGGTGCGGTCCCCGGCGGCGGCGAGCAGGTCCGACAGCCGGTGCAGGGCCCCGGCCAGCGCGGGCAGGCCGGTGGCGGGGTCCTCCTCGGCGGCGGCCCGCCGACCGCTCACCTCCTCCCGGGCACGCGCCAGCTCCGCACGCGCCGACACGTCGGAGGCGGCGTCGTTCTGCCGGACCTCGTGCCCCGCGCCCGCTCCCACCGGCTCGTCGCCGACGCCCGTCCCACGGTCCTCGTAACCCATACCCGCCCCATCGATCTCGCCGTTCGTGCCGATCGGCCTCATCGGGCCCCACCGGCTCCGCGCGCGAAGAAGCGCTGCGGTGAGTAGCAGCGTAGTTACGCGGTGGTGTCATCGGTCGTCGTATGGGAGAACCGACCCGACCGGAACGTTCCTGCCGGTGCGCGGTGCGCGGTGCGCGGTGCGCGGTGCACGGTAGGCCGTTACGCCGGTACATCCTCGCGTACGGGAAAGCCCCGGCACGCCGACCTGCGGCATACCGGGGCTTCTCGGTTCTCGGGGACCTGTGCGGCTCTACGGCAGCGCCAGCATCCGCTCCAGCGCGAGCTTCGCGTACTTCTCCGTCTCCGGGTCGACCTCGATCCGGTTGACCAGCTTGCCCTCGGCCAGCGACTCCAGGGTCCAGACCAGGTGCGGCAGGTCGATGCGGTTCATCGTCGAGCAGAAGCAGACCGTCTTGTCGAGGAAGGCGATCTCCTTGCCCTCCGCGGCGAAACGGTTCGCCAGCCGGCGGACCAGGTTCAGCTCCGTGCCGATGGCCCACTTCGAGCCGGCCGGGGCCGCCTCCAGGGCCTTGATGATGTACTCCGTCGAGCCCACGTAGTCCGCGGCGGCGACGACCTCGTGCTTGCACTCCGGGTGCACCAGCACGTTCACCCCGGGCATCCGGGCCCGGACGTCCTCCACCGACTCGACCGAGAAGCGGCCGTGGACCGAGCAGTGCCCGCGCCACAGGATCATCTTGGCGTCGCGCAGCTGCTCGGCGGTGAGGCCGCCGTTCGGCTTGTGCGGGTTGTAGAGGACGCAGTCCTCCAGGCTCAGCCCCATGTCCCGCACGGCCGTGTTGCGGCCCAGGTGCTGGTCGGGGAGGAAGAGGATCTTCTCGCCCTGCTCGAAGGCCCACTCCAGGGCCCGCTTCGCGTTCGACGACGTACAGATCGTGCCGCCGTGCTTGCCGGTGAAGGCCTTGATGTCGGCGGAGGAGTTCATGTACGAGACGGGCACCACCTGATCGGCGACCCCGGCCTCCGTGAGCACGTCCCAGCACTCGGCGACCTGCTCGGCGGTGGCCATGTCGGCCATCGAGCAGCCGGCCGCCAGGTCGGGCAGCACGACAGCCTGGGCGTCCGTGGTCAGGATGTCCGCGGACTCCGCCATGAAGTGGACGCCGCAGAAGACGATGTACTCGGCCTCCGGGCGGGCGGCCGCGTCGCGGGCCAGCTTGAACGAGTCGCCGGTGACGTCCGCGAACTGGATGACCTCGTCGCGCTGGTAGTGGTGGCCGAGGACGAACACCTTGTCCCCGAGCTTCTCCTTCGCGGCGCGGGCGCGCTCCACCAGGTCAGGGTCGGACGGGGAGGGCAGGTCGCCGGGGCATTCGACGCCGCGCTCGCTCCTCGGGTCGGCCTCGCGGCCGAGCAGCAGCAGCGCGAGCGGTGTCGGCTGTACGTCCAGGGGCTGGGCCGTGGTCACGTCACGCACCCTTTCTAGTCTGCGAACTCAAGGTCACTCCGCGAACGTCCGCGAAGAGCTTCGGCGAACTCGCCTTTTCGTCTATTTGACGCTATCTATCATAGCCGCTTCGTGTCACTTTGACGATGCCGATAGCGTCGATGTGACGCATCCCCCGGGTGGTCCGGTGTGCGAGCATGAAAAGGAACAGACAAGCGCTTGGCCCGGAATGAATCCGCGGGTCTGGCGGTTGAACCGTCGGCAAGCAGTCCGTACAACCCGGGAGAGAAGCAGATGTCCGTATCGGACGAGACCACCACCGTGAGCGACGGCATCCTCCTGTCCGACGCCGCCGCCGCCAAGGTCAAGGGCCTGCTGGAGCAGGAAGGCCGCGAGGACCTGGCGCTGCGCGTCGCCGTTCAGCCCGGCGGTTGCTCGGGCCTGCGTTACCAGCTCTTCTTCGACGAACGTTCGCTCGACGGTGACGTCGTGAAGGACTTCGACGGCGTCAAGGTCGTCACCGACCGGATGAGCGCCCCGTACCTGGGCGGCGCCTCCATCGACTTCGTCGACACCATCGAGAAGCAGGGCTTCACGATCGACAACCCGAACGCCTCCGGCTCCTGCGCCTGCGGCGACTCCTTCAGCTAGGCGCTGAGAGCGGGAACACACGGCGTACGGAGGCGGCCCCGGGAATCATCCCGGGGCCGCCTCCGTATGTACGTCCGTTCACATGCGCGTCCGTTCAGCATGCGCGTCCGCTCAGCCGCGGGGCACCGCACCGCCCGACGCCGCGTCGACCACCGTGCGGTCACCCAGCGGCTTCTCCAGCGTCACCGTCCGGGTCAGCTCCTTGGCGATCATGATGCAGGCCTTCTTGCCCTCCTGCGGCTTCTCCGTCACGGAGATCGCCACCTGGCCCGCGCTCTCCTTCGCGCTCGCCGTGTACGTACTGCACACGCCGCCCCAGAACGTCACCTCGAGGGTCCGCCCGTCCGCGCCGTACGACGTCACCTTCCGGTCCCCGGAGGGCGCGGGCGTCTCCGGCTTCTCGATGAACTTCGGGTCCACGGCGACCTGCGTGACCGTGTTCTCCGGTCCGCCGGGGGCCTGTCGGACCGTGAACAGCCAGGACGGCACCAGCGTCTGCCGGCCGTCCACGTAGTTCAGCGCGAGACCGAACACCGCGTCCTCGACCGTCTGCTCCACCGGTGCCCGCTTACCGTTCGACGGCACGCACTGGGGGTCCGAAGGCTTCGGCTCGCCCTGGTGCGGTACGGGAGTGGCGCAGCCGCCGACGTCCCGGTCGGCGTCGCCCTTGCCCCGGCTCGCCGCGTTCAGCTGCTTCAGCGCCTCGTCCGCACCGACCGCCGGGTAGGTGTCGCCCTTCTCCAGCGCCTTCAGATGTCCGCTGCCGCCGGTCACCTCGCCGTCCGGACCCACCTGGACACCGGTCGACCAGCCGTACGTCGGGAGCCCGTCGATCTTCGGATCGGCGTTCACCACGCGGACGTCGCCCATCAGCTGGCCCGCGTTCAGCGCCGCGTCGTCCTGCCCGGCCGCCTTGAGCACCGGGACCGCGGCCGCCTTCGCCGCCTTCTCGCTCACCGGGCCGCCGCCCGGCTCCGAGGCCCCGTTCGCGCACATCGTCCCCGGCTCACAGGGCTTGGCCGGGGTGGTGCGGGCGAACGTCCAGGTGCCCGGGGCCTGCTTCGCCACCTTCAGGAGCGCCCCGGGCCCGTCGTCGTCGCCGACCACCCAGGACGTGCCCTCGGTGCGCGGCGAGCCCGGGATGCCCAGCGCCTTCGCCAGCCGGGCGACGTCGGCCGACGCGACCGTGCCCTTCGCGTGGTGGACCGCCGCCTCGTCCGGGCCGTCCGGGAGTTCGCCCGCGGCCCGGTAGACCACGGGCGGGCCGCCCGGATCCGGTTCGCCGGGTGCGATGCCCGGGGGAGGGGTGTCGGAGGCGGCGGACGTGGAGCCGGGACCGTCGCCCACGGGGGCGTCCAGGGCCAGCGGCAGGGCCTCGCCCCGCGCCGACGAACCGCTGTCCGCCGCGCCGCCGTCGCCGGCGGTCGAGGCCCAGTACGCCCCACCGCCCCCGGCCAGCAGCACGGCCGCGGCCACCGAGGCCACCGCGAGCGGCGTACGCCGCCGCCGGGGGCCGGTCACGTCGTTGTCGGGTCGCTCGGTGCTCACCGGATCGCTCCTTCGACTGCGTTGCCGTCGCGGTGCCTGCCGCGTGTCCCCGGACGGGAACACCGGTGGGACGGAGCGGAGGAGCGTGCGGTTCCCACGGCCGGGGGGGCGACCGGGCCGCGGGAGCCGGGGGGCCTGCGGAGCCCGCACGGAAAGGCCGAAAGATGATGTCTCCGGCCCGGGCCCGCGGGGCTCAGTCGCCGTACTCGGACATCGCGTCGATCAGCCGCGCCGACGAGGGCGGGACCGTCACCCCGCTGATCAGGTGCGGCTTCACCGGGACCGGAGCGCTCTTCGCGAGCGTCTTCCAGTGCGGCGCCATCCGCGCGCAGTCACCGCGCAGTGCGGCCAGGCTCAATTCCGACTCGGGCAATGCGGTGTGCTTCGACATATCCGCACCGTAACCACGGCCGCGCTCAGGTAGAAAGCCCTACTATCGGGTAGTTTTCCCTTTTCCTGACCTTCGGCTCACCCGGTAGCGTGAACTGTCACGTCGTCCCGGAGGGCGCACTCACGGCCCTTCGCCTTCCGCAGGAGAAACCTCCCCGTGCGTATTGCAGTCACCGGCTCGATCGCCACTGACCACCTCATGACCTTCCCCGGCCGCTTCGCCGACCAGCTGGTCGCGGATCAGCTGCACACGGTCTCCCTCTCCTTCCTGGTCGACAACCTCGATGTGCGCCGGGGCGGTGTCGCCGCCAACATCTGCTTCGGGATGGGGCTGCTCGGCGCCAACCCGATCCTGGTCGGCGCCGCGGGCTCGGACTTCGACGAGTACCGCTCCTGGCTCGACCGGCACGGCGTCGAGACCGGCTCGGTCCGTATCTCCGAGGTACTGCACACCGCCCGCTTCGTCTGCACCACCGACGCCGACCACAACCAGATCGGCTCCTTCTACACGGGCGCGATGAGCGAGGCCCGCCTCATCGAGCTGAAGAGCGTCGCCGACCGCGTCGGCGGCCTCGACCTCGTCTCCATCGGAGCCGACGACCCCGAGGCGATGCTCCGCCACACCGAGGAGTGCCGCTCCCGGAACATCCCGTTCGCCGCGGACTTCTCGCAGCAGATCGCACGGATGGACGGCGAGGAGATCCGCATCCTCCTCGACGGCGCCACCTACCTCTTCTCCAACGAGTACGAGAAGGGGCTCATCGAGTCCAAGACCGGCTGGAGCGACGAGGAGATCCTCGCCAAGGTCGGCCACCGCGTCACCACCCTCGGCGCCCGTGGTGTCCGGATCGAGCGGGTCGGCGAGCCGGTCATCGAGGTCGGCTGCCCCGAGGAGGACACGAAGGCCGACCCCACCGGCGTCGGCGACGCCTTCCGGGCCGGCTTCCTCTCCGGCCTCGCCTGGGGCGTCGGCCTGGAGCGCGCCGCCCAGGTCGGCTGCATGCTCGCCACCCTGGTCATCGAGACGGTCGGCACCCAGGAGTACACCCTGCGCCGCACCCCCTTCATGGACCGTTTCACCAAGGCGTACGGCCACGAGGCCGCCGCCGAGGTCCGCCAGCACCTGGTGTGATCAGCCGAGCCGGCGGACCACATAGGCCGAGCCGCGGTCCGCCGGCTCCTCGCCCACGTACTCCTGGCCCCGCATCTCGCACCAGGCCGGGATGTCCAGCCGCGCCGCCTCGTCGTCGGCGAGCACCGTCACCGTGGCGCCCACCGCTACCTCCCCGATCACCTTTGCGAGCTCGATCACCGGGATCGGGCAGCGACGGCCCAGCGCGTCGACCACCAGGGACGCGGCGGGCCCGGGGGAGCGAGGTGCCGAGTGGGATGCTGCCGGGGCGCCGAGCCGCTCGCGCACCTCGGCGACCACCCCGGGCAGGACCTCCAGGAAACGGTCCACGTCCGCCCCGGTCGTGCCCGTCGGCAGCGACACCCGGACGTTCCCCTCCGAGAGCACCCCCATCGCCTTGAGCACATGGCTCGGAACCAGGGTGCTGCTCGTGCAGGACGAGCCGGACGACACGGAGAACTCCCGCCGGTCCAGCTCGTGCAGCAGGGTCTCCCCGTCGACATAGAGACAGGAGAAGGTGACCAGATGCGGCAGCCGCCGCTCCGGATCGCCCACCACCTCGACATCGGGCACCCTCTCGGCCACCACGGCCCGGATCCGGTCCACCAGGGCGCGCAGCCGCACGGACTCCGCCGCCGCCTCGCTCCGTGCCGCGCGCAACGAGGCCGCCGCCGCCACGATCGCCGGCAGGTTCTCGAACCCCGCCGCCCGCCCCGACTCCCGCTCCCCGGCAGGGCCCTGGGGTGCGAACCGCACCCCCTTGCGGACGGCGAGCAGCCCGACCCCGGCCGGGCCGCCCCACTTGTGCGCGCTCGCCGTCAGCAGCGACCAGCCCGCCGGGACCGGCCCCCAGCCGAGCGACTGGGCGGCGTCCACCAGCAGCGGCACCCCGGCGTCCGCACAGCGTGCGGCGACCTCGGCGACGGGCTGCTCGGTGCCCACCTCGTGGTTGGCCGACTGGAGGCAGGCCAGCGCGGTGTCCGCGCGCAGCGCCCCGCCGTACACCGCCGGGTCCACCGCCCCCGTGCGGTCCACCGGGACCTCGGTGGACGAGCCGCCCGCCGCCTCATGGGCCGCCGCCGAATGGAGCACCGACGAGTGTTCGACCGCCGAGAGGGCCAGATGGCGGCCGACACGCCGACGCCCCGAAAGGGCCCCGGCAATTCCCGCGTGCACCGCCGTCGTCCCCGACGAGGTGAAGACCAGCTCGTCGGGGCGGCAGCCGACGGCCTCCGCGGCGGCCTCCCGGGCCGCGTCCAGGAGCAGCCTGGCCCGCCGCCCCTCCCGGTACAGGCGGGCGGGATCGGCCCAGCCCTCGTCGAGCGCGGCAAGCAGCGCCTGGCGTGCGACGGGGTGCAGGGGGGCGGCGGAGGCGGCATCGAAGTAGGGCACCCCGCCACGCTAGCCCGCACCCGGCCCCACCTCGCCGGGGGCCGTTCCTCCCGGCCGGGCGAGTGGCCGTCAGATGGGGGCCGGAGGCCCGGATTCCACCCCATGGGCGTGTCGGGCGGCGCGTTGGGCACCCTCCCCGCGCGACCCCAAATAGCGTCCAGTAGGGTTTGGTCCGCATAAACATCCAAACCCCTGCCCGCGTCAGGGCCGGCGACCGACCAGAGACATACGGGCGCGCCGACCGTGCGGGCGAGACTCTCGGGAAGGCGCTACGTGAGTCCCAACGGCTCCGACCGCTCGTCGCGGCGCCCGATGCGGCGGAAGCTGCCGCAGGTGCTGACTGCGGGCCTGGTCCTGGCGACGGCCTCCGGTTGTTCATACAACTGGGAGGATTTCCCCCGCCTCGGAATGCCCACTCCGGTTACGGAAGAGGCCCCTCGGATCCTCTCCCTCTGGCAAGGCTCGTGGGCGGCAGCGCTCGTCACGGGTGTCCTTGTCTGGGGACTGATCCTCTGGAGCGTCTTCTTCCACCGGCGTAGCAGGACCAAGGTGGAGGTACCTCCGCAGACCAGGTACAACATGCCCATCGAGGCGTTGTACACAGTGGTTCCCCTCATCATCGTCTCGGTGCTCTTCTACTTCACCGCGCGAGATGAGTCGAAGCTCCTCGAGCTCTCCGACAAGCCCGCCCACACCATCAACGTGGTCGGCTTCCAGTGGAGCTGGGGCTTCAACTACATCGAGAAGGTGGATGGCCAGCCCGCGGCGGGCCCCGGGGTCCCCAAGGAGCTCAACGCCATCCCCGACAAGTACCAGAAGGACTTCCCCGAAGGCGCCGGCGGCGTCCACGACGTGGGCATCCCCGGGACCCGCAACCCGCAGAACGGCAACCCGGGTCCGACCCTGTGGCTGCCGAAGGGGGAGAAGGTCCGCTTCGTCCTCACTTCGCGTGACGTCATCCACTCCTTCTGGGTGGTGCCGTTCCTCATGAAGCAGGACGTCATTCCGGGCCACACCAACGTGTTCGAGGTGACCCCCAACCGCGAGGGCACCTTCATGGGCAAGTGCGCCGAGCTCTGCGGCGTCGACCACTCCCGGATGCTCTTCAACGTGAAGGTCGTCTCCCCGGAGCGTTACCAGCAGCACCTCAAGGAGCTGGCTGAGAAGGGTCAGACGGGCTACGTGCCGGCAGGCATCGCGCAGACGGACCCGGCCAGGAATGCGGAGAAGAACCAACTGTGAGCATCCTCAACGAACCTCAGGGTGCCGCTCCGGCAGACGACTCGTACGAGGACGAGCTGCCCGTGCGGCGCAAGCAGCCGGGAAACATCGTCGTGAAGTGGCTGACCACCACGGACCACAAGACGATCGGTACGCTCTACCTGGTCACGTCGTTCGTGTTCTTCTGCATCGGCGGACTCATGGCGCTCTTCATGCGCGCCGAGCTGGCCCGTCCGGGCACGCAGATCATGTCGAACGAGCAGTTCAACCAGGCGTTCACGATGCACGGCACCATCATGCTGCTGATGTTCGCGACGCCGCTGTTCGCCGGATTCGCGAACTGGATCATGCCGTTGCAGATCGGCGCGCCCGACGTGGCGTTCCCGCGGCTGAACATGTTCGCGTACTGGCTGTACCTCTTCGGCTCGCTCATCGCGGTGGCCGGCTTCCTCACCCCGCAGGGTGCGGCGGACTTCGGCTGGTTCGCCTACTCCCCGCTCTCGGACGCGGTCCGGTCGCCGGGTGTCGGCGCCGACATGTGGATCATGGGCCTGGCCTTCTCCGGCTTCGGCACGATCCTCGGCTCGGTCAACTTCATCACCACGATCATCTGCATGCGCGCACCCGGCATGACGATGTTCCGCATGCCGATCTTCACCTGGAACGTCCTGCTGACCGGTGTCCTGGTCCTGCTCGCCTTCCCAGTCCTCGCCGCCGCGCTCTTCGCGCTGGAAGCGGACCGAAAATTCGGTGCGCATATCTTCGACTCGGCCAATGGCGGAGCATTGCTCTGGCAACACCTCTTCTGGTTCTTCGGCCATCCAGAGGTGTACATCATCGCGTTGCCGTTCTTCGGAATCATTTCCGAGGTCATCCCGGTATTCAGCCGCAAGCCGATGTTCGGCTACATCGGCCTGATCTCCGCGACGATCGCCATCGCCGGCCTTTCCGTGACGGTGTGGGCGCACCACATGTACGTCACGGGCGGTGTGCTGCTGCCGTTCTTCTCCTTCATGACGTTCCTCATCGCCGTGCCGACAGGCGTGAAGTTCTTCAACTGGATCGGCACGATGTGGAAGGGGTCGTTGTCCTTCGAGACACCGATGCTCTGGGCCGTCGGCTTCCTGATCACCTTCACCTTCGGTGGTCTGACCGGCGTCATCCTCGCCTCGCCCCCGATGGACTTCCACGTCTCGGACTCGTACTTCGTCGTCGCGCACTTCCACTACGTCATCTTCGGCACCGTGGTCTTCGCGATGTTCTCCGGATTCCACTTCTGGTGGCCGAAGTTCACCGGCAAGATGCTGGACGAGCGGCTCGGCAAGATCACGTTCTGGACGCTGTTCGTGGGCTTCCACGGCACGTTCCTGGTGCAGCACTGGCTCGGCGCGGAGGGCATGCCGCGTCGTTACGCGGACTACCTCGACGCCGACGGCTTCACCGCGCTGAACACGATCTCGACGATCTCCTCGTTCCTCCTCGGCCTGTCGATGCTGCCGTTCTTCTACAACGTCTGGAAGACCGCGAAGTACGGCAAGAAGATCGAGGTCGACGACCCGTGGGGCTACGGCCGTTCGCTGGAGTGGGCGACCTCCTGCCCGCCGCCGCGGCACAACTTCCTCACGCTGCCGCGGATCCGTTCCGAATCCCCGGCGTTCGACCTGCACCACCCGGAGATCACGGCGCTCGAACAGCTCGACCACCTCTCCGAGTCGGACAAGGCCCTCGCCGGCGGCAAGGAGGCAGGCAAGTGAAGATCCAGGGACAGATGTTCATCTGGCTGAGCGTCTTCATCCTCTCCGTTGCCATCGCGTACGGCGTGTGGTCCAAGGAGCCGGTCGGCACCACGGCGCTCTTCCTGGCCTTCGGGCTGTCCATCATGATCGGCTTCTACCTGGCCTTCACGGCCAAGCGGGTCGACGCCATGGCCCAGGACAACAAGGAAGCGGACGTCGCCGACGAGGCGGGCGAGCTGGGGTTCTTCTCCCCGCACAGCTGGCAGCCCCTCTCCCTGGCGGTCGGCGGAGCCTTCGCCTTCATGGGCGTCGTCTTCGGCTGGTGGCTGCTGTACTTCTCCGCCCCCCTGCTCCTGATCGGCCTCTTCGGCTGGGTCTTCGAGTACTACCGGGGCGAGAACCGCACCCAGTGACACCGCACCCCGTGACACCGCACCCCGGGTGACACGCGCTACACCACGAAGGGCCCGCATCGCCGACAGCGACGCGGGCCCTTCGCTCGTTTGCAGTCACTGAACGCGCTGCAACGGATGAATCTTCTTAGCGTGGACGGCATGAACCACACGCCGCGCATCCGCACCGTAGTGAGCTGCACCCTGCTGGTCGTGACCCTCGCCGCGGGTGCGACCGCCTGTGGCTCGCCCGACGACCACCCGCTCTCCACGAAGCCTTACGACGCGGGCGACCAGGTCTCCTTCAACGGCCCCTCCGACCAGGAGAAGGCCGACCCCGACAAGCCCCTGGAAGTCACCGTCGAGGGCGACGACGGGCGCATCACCGACGTCAGCGCCGTGGACACCGGCGGCCGCCACCTCGCGGGGGAGCTCTCCGCCGACGGGAGGCGCTGGCGCAGCACCGCCCCGCTCGCGGCCGGCACCGGATACACCGTCAGGGTCGCCACGGAGAACGGCGACGGCGCCCCAGGGGTCCGTACGCTGTCCTTCGACACCTCCTCGCCCAAGAAGTTGCTGAAGGTCGCCTTCGGCCCGGAGGCGGGCACCTACGGCGTCGGGCAGCCCGTCACGGCGGAACTCAGCGCTCCGATCACCGACAAGGCGGCCAGGGCCACCGTCGAACGCGCCCTGAAGGTCCGCTCCACCCCGGCGGTCACCGGCTCCTGGTACTGGGTCGACGACAAGAAGCTGCACTACCGCCCGAAGGAGTACTGGCCCGCGAACGCCACCATCGAGGTCCGCTCCAACCTGGCGGGCATCAAGGTGACCAACGCGCTCTACGGAGCCGAGGCCAAGCCCTTGAAGCTCACCACCGGCGACCGGATCGAGGCCATCACCGACGCCGCGGACCACACCCTCACGGTGCTCCGCAACGGAGAAGTGATCAACACCATTCCGGTCACCACCGGCAAGCCCGGCTTCTCCACCCGCAACGGGGTCAAGGTGGTGCTCGCCAAGGAGCAGTTCGTCCGGATGCGCGGGGAGAGCATCGGCATCGCCGCCGGCTCGTCGGAGTCGTACGACCTGCCGGTCTACTGGGCCACCCGGGTGACCTGGAGCGGCGAGTACGTCCACGCCGCCCCCTGGTCCACCGGCTCCCAGGGCAACGCCAACGTCAGCCACGGCTGCACCGGCATGAGCACCGACAACGCCGAATGGTTCTTCGACACCGTGCGCGAGGGCGACATCGTCAAGGTCGTCGGCAGCGAGGGCGAGGACATGGACCCGTTCGGCAACGGGTTCGGCGACTGGAACCTCTCCTGGGAGAAGTGGCAGAAGGGCAGCGCCCTCCACGAGGGGGCGCCGGACAGCCCGGGAACGCTCCAGGCCGCCCGCCTGCGTCCCCACGTCTGATCCCGGGCCGGGAGTGCCTCGCGGCGCGGAACGTCCCTCAGCGGGCCGCAGGGGCCCCTCAGGCGTCCACGGCGAGCCGACGGCGCAGCAGCGCCGCCAGCGCGTCGGCGAACTCCACCGGGTCCACCGGGAGCGTCACGGCGGCCTCCGCCCGGCTCCAGGTGGCCAGCCACGCGTCCTGCGGGCGGCCGATCAGCAGGAGCACCGGCGGGCAGTGGAAGATCTCGTCCTTGATCTGGCGGCAGACGCCCATCCCGCCGATGGGAGCCGTCTCCCCGTCCAGCACGCAGACGTCGACGCCGCCGGCGTCGAGCGCCTTGAGGACGGCCGGGAGCGTCGCGCACTCCAGGAACTCCACCGGTGGCACGTCCGCGGCAGGCCTGCGACCGGCCGCCAGCCTCACCTGCTCGCGGATGTTGGCATCGTCGCTGTAGACCAGGACCGTGGCGGTCGCCTGCATTGTTCCTCCGTGACATCGACGTCGTCGGGGCTCTCGGGGCATGAACCGATGCGCGGATCGTACTCCGCCCGACCGCCCGTCAGCACCGGTAATGACGACCTTCCGATGGGCCGTTCGGCGCAGGGTGCGACCCCTGCAGACGGTACGGACACACCGAACGGCACCCCCCGGGGTGAGGGCGGGATAAGCGACCGACATAATGTCGGTCGTGGCGACAGCAACGACAGTAGAAACCGGGCACGCGCACCCGTCGGTCAATCGACCGAACCTCACCAGCGTCGGAACCATCATCTGGTTGAGTTCCGAGCTGATGTTCTTCGCGGCCCTCTTCGCGATGTACTTCACCCTGCGATCGGTGATGGGACCCGATTACTGGAAGGAGATGTCCGATCATCTGAACTTCCCGTTCTCGGCGACGAACACCACGATCCTGGTGCTCTCCTCACTCACCTGCCAGCTCGGCGTTTTCGCAGCCGAGCGGGGCGATGTGAAGAAGCTCCGCACCTGGTTCATCATCACGTTCGTGATGGGTGCGATCTTCATCGGCGGCCAGGTCCTGGAGTACACCGAGCTGGTCAAGGACGCGGGGCTCTCCCTGTCGTCCGACCCGTACGGCTCGGTGTTCTACCTGACCACCGGCTTCCATGGTCTGCACGTGACAGGCGGTCTCATCGCCTTCCTGCTGGTCCTCGGCAGAACGTACGCGGCCAAGAGGTTCACCCACGATCAGGCCACCGCCGCCATCGTCGTGTCCTACTACTGGCACTTCGTCGATGTCGTATGGATCGGCCTGTTCGCAACGATCTACATGATCAAGTAACCGGGTTCGCACCCGCCCACCATCGACGCAGAAGATCCTGACACCGGGGTAATCCGTGAAAAAGCTCTCCGCACGACGACGCCATCCACTGGCGGCGGTCGTCGTACTACTCCTCGCGCTGGCGGCTACCGGGGGGCTGTACGCCGCGTTCGCGCCTGCGGGCAAGGCGCAGGCCGATGAAACCGCCCAGTCCCTCGCCATCGAAGAGGGCAAGAAGCTCTACTCCGTAGGCTGCGCCAGCTGCCACGGAACCGGCGGTCAGGGCACCACCGACGGGCCGTCCCTCGTGGGCGTGGGCTCCGCCGCCGTCGACTTCCAGGTCGGTACGGGCCGTATGCCCGCGCAGCAGCCGGGCGCCCAGGTACCGAAGAAGAAGGTCATCTACACCCAGGCGGAGATCGACCAGCTCGCGGCGTACGTCGCGTCGCTCGGCGCCGGTCCCATCACGCCGACCGACAAGCAGGTCGACCCCGCGGGCGCGGACGTCGCCAACGGTGGCGAACTGTTCCGCACCAACTGCGCCCAGTGCCACAACTTCACCGGTAAGGGCGGAGCCCTGACGGAGGGCAAGTACGCCCCCGACCTCGAAGGCGTGAGCCCGAAGCACATCTACGAGGCCATGCAGACCGGCCCGCAGAGCATGCCCTCCTTCCCCGACACGACGATGCCGGAGCAGGAGAAGAAGGACATCATCGCGTACATCGAGACCGTGAACGGTGACGAGACGGAGAGCCCCGGCGGCCTGGCCCTCGGCGGTCTCGGTCCGGTCAGCGAAGGTCTGTTCGCGTGGATCTTCGGACTCGGTGCGCTCGTCGCAGTCGCCGTTTGGGTCGCGGCCCACACCGCTAAGGCCAAGAAGTCATGAGTAGCCAACAGATTCCAGAAGACAACCTGCCTGTGGTGCAGGAGACCGCGCACGGCGCGGTGGAGCGTCACGACGACCCGTTCGCCGACCCGGGACTGCCGGCCCACCAGCCGCGCATCCAGGACCTCGACGAACGCGCCGCGAACCGCTCGGAACGCGCCGTCGCGTTCATGTTCACCCTCTCGATGCTGGCGACGGTGGGCTTCATCGCCTCCTACGTCATCTTCCCGGTGGACAAGATCGTCTACATCTGGCCCTTCGGCCATGTGAGCGCGCTGAACTTCTCCCTGGGGCTCACCCTGGGCGCGGCGCTCTTCTTCATCGGCGCGGGAGCCGTCCACTGGGCGCGCACCCTGATGTCCGACGTCGAGGTCGCCGCCGACCGTCACCCGATCGAGGCCCCGCCCGAGGTCAAGGCGCAGGTCCTGGCCGACTTCAAGGCCGGCGCCGAGGAGTCCGCGATCGGTCGGCGCAAGCTGATCCGCAACACCATGTTCGGTGCGCTGGCCCTGGTGCCGCTCTCCGGCGTGGTCCTGCTGCGCGACCTCGGTCCGCTGCCGGAGAAGAAGCTCCGCACCACTCTGTGGGCCGAGGGCAAGCAGCTCATCAACATGAACACGATGAAGCCGCTGCGCCCCGAGCACATCACCGTCGGATCGCTGGCCTTCGCCATGCCCGAGGGGCTCGACCCGGAGTCGCACGACTTCCAGACGCAGATGGGCAAGGCGGCCCTGATGATCGTCCGCATCGAGCCGGACGACATCAAGGACAAGCGCCAGCGTGACTGGGCCCATGAGGGCATCGTCGCGTTCTCCAAGATCTGCACCCACGTCGGCTGCCCGATCAGCCTGTACGAGCAGCAGACGCACCACGTCCTCTGCCCGTGCCACCAGTCCACCTTCGACCTCTCCGACGGCGCTCGCGTCATCTTCGGTCCGGCCGGCCACCCCCTTCCGCAGCTGCGGATCGGTGTCAACAGCGAGGGCAACCTCGAGGCGCTCGGCGACTTCGACGAGCCCGTCGGTGCTGCCTTCTGGGAGCGCGGATGAGTACTGCGACAAAGAACCCCTCCGCCGCCGGACCGGCGAGCGGACGCAAGGCTCCGGCCGGCGAGCGGGTGGCCGACTGGGCGGACGGCCGACTGGGCATCTACGGCCTCGCCAAGGCCAACATGCGCAAGATCTTCCCGGACCACTGGTCCTTCATGCTCGGTGAGGTCGCGCTCTACAGCTTCATCATCATCATCCTCACGGGTGTGTATCTGACGCTGTTCTTCCAGCCGAGCATGGGCGAGATCGTCTACCACGGTCCGTACGAGCCCATGCAGGGCATCCGGATGTCCGAGGCCTACGCCTCGACCCTGAAGATCAGCTTCGAGGTCCGCGGCGGTCTGCTCGTCCGGCAGATCCACCACTGGGCCGCGCTGATCTTCCTGGCCGCCATGTTCGTGCACATGATGCGCGTCTTCTTCACGGGCGCGTTCCGCAAGCCGCGCGAGATCAACTGGCTCTTCGGCTTCCTGCTGTTCGTGCTCGGCATGTTCACCGGGTTCACCGGCTACTCCCTGCCGGACGACCTGCTCTCCGGTACGGGTGTCCGCTTCACCCAGGGCGCGATCCTGTCCGTGCCGATCGTCGGCACGTACATCTCGATGTTCCTGTTCGGCGGCGAGTTCCCCGGCCACGACTTCGTGGCACGGTTCTACTCGATCCACATCCTCCTGCTGCCGGGCATCATGCTCGGACTGCTGGTGGCGCACCTGATCCTGGTCTTCTACCACAAGCACACGCAGTTCGCGGGTCCCGGCCGGACCAACAAGAACGTCGTCGGCATGCCGCTGCTGCCCGTGTACATGGCGAAGGCCGGAGGGTTCTTCTTCCTCGTCTTCGGCGTCATCGCGGCCATCTCGGCCATCGCCACGATCAACCCGATCTGGGCCATCGGCCCGTACCGGGTCGACCAGGTGTCCACCGGCGCCCAGCCCGACTGGTACATGGGCTTCGCCGAGGGTCTGGTCCGCGTGATGCCGGGCTGGGAGATCAACCTGTGGGGCCACACGCTCGCCCTGGGCGTTTTCATCCCGCTGGTCGGCTTCGGCGTGGTCCTCACCGCGATCGCGGTGTACCCGTTCATCGAGTCCTGGGTCACCGGCGACAAGCGCGAGCACCACATCCTGGACCGTCCGCGCAACGCCCCGACCCGTACGGGCTTCGGCGTCGCCTGGATCACGGCGTACTTCATCGGCCTCGTCGGCGGTGGGAACGACCTGTGGGCCACGCACTTCCACCTGTCGATCAACGCCATCACCTGGTTCGTCCGGATCTTCTTCTTCGTCGGACCGGTCATCGCGTTCATCGTCACCAAGCGGATCTGCCTCGGCCTCCAGCGCCGCGACCGGGAGAAGGTGCTGCACGGTCGCGAGACCGGCATCATCAAGCGCCTGCCGCACGGTGAGTTCGTCGAGGTCCACGAGCCGCTCAGCCCCGGGCAGCTGCACACGCTCACGGCGCACGAGCAGTACCAGCCGCTCGACCTCGGCCCCGCGGTCGACGAGAACGGCGTCAAGCGCAAGATCTCCCCGGTGCAGAAGCTGCGCGCCAAGCTCAGCAAGGGGTTCTACGCCGACGGGAACCAGATCCCCAAGGCCACCCCCGAGGAGTACAAGGAGATCAGCGAGGGCCACGGCCACCACTGATCACCTGAACCGATCGCCACCGTGAGAGCCCCGTCCATTCGATGGACGGGGCTCTTCGCGGTCCCCCCGGCTGGATAGGGTGGAGCCATCTTTCCTGACCGGCTGTGGACCCTGGAGCGGACCATGAACGTTGTGACCCCGAACGGCGGCGACAGCGTGGCGGACCGTTCCTGGCCCGGCCTCCTGAACCCCCTCCTGCGCGGCGAGAACCTCAGCTCCGAGGAGACCGCCTGGGCCATGGACCGGATCATGAGCGGCGAGGCGACCGACGCGCAGATCGCGGGGTTCGCCGTCGCGCTGCGGGCCAAGGGCGAGACCGTCGACGAGGTCATCGGACTGGTCCGCGCGATGTACACCCACGCCAACACCATCGAGGTGCCGGGCCGGACCGTCGACATCGTCGGCACCGGCGGCGACCTCGCCAGGACGGTCAACATCTCGACCATGTCCGCGATCGTCATCGCCGGCACCGGCGCCAAGGTCGTCAAGCACGGCAACCGGGCCGCCTCCTCCGCCAGCGGCTCCTCCGACGTACTGGAGAAGCTCGGCGTCAATCTGGAGCTGACCCCGCAGCGGGTCGTCGAGGTCGCCGAAGCGGCGGGCATCACCTTCTGCTTCGCCGTGAAGTTCCACCCAGCCCTGCGGTACGCGGCCAAGGCCCGCAAGGAACTCGGCGCGCAGACCACGTTCAACATCCTGGGACCCCTCACCAACCCGGCCCGGGTCCGCGCCCAGGCGGTCGGCGTCGCCGACGCCCGGATGGCGCCCATCGTCGCGGGCGTGCTGGCCGACCGGGGTAACTCGGCCCTGGTCTTCCGCGGTGACGACGGCCTCGACGAGCTGACCACCACCGCCACCTCCCGGGTCTGGGTGGTACGCGACGGCGCGGTCCGCGAGGAGCCCTTCGACCCGCGCGACGTCGGGCTGCCCATCGTCCCCGTCGAGGCGCTGCGCGGCGCCGACGCCTCGTACAACGCCGATGTGGCCCGCCGGCTGCTGGACGGCGAGGGCGGCGCGGTCCGGGAGGCGGTGCTGCTCAACTCGGCGGCGGCCCTGGTCGCCCTGGACCCCGGCCCCGGCACGTTGACCGAACAGCTCGCGGCGAAGATCCTCGTCGCGGCCGAGGCCATCGACTCCGGGGCCGCCAAGCGGGCCCTGGAGCGCTGGGTGGTGGCCAGCAACGCCTGAACGCGCGACGGAGCCGCCCGCGGCCCGCGCGGTGTGACACAGGGCGCAGTCCGGATACCGGACTGCGCCCTTGCGCGTCTGCACACGTATGGCAAGATGCTGCGCAGGTCATGAGTGACAGCGACTACGGCCCCGGCCCGCTGTCCGGCAACCCTCCGTCCGTGGCGGGGTGCCCCGGGTGAAGACCAGGCCGTAGGCAGCGAGGTCTGCGGCAAGCGCGGGCCCCTCGGCATCCAGCGGATGCCAACCCCCGGGGTCCTGGTCCCTAGGGAGTCTTCTGTGAGCAAGCGAATGCGCTAGGGCTGATCGCCCTCCTTCCGCGCACCCTTTTTCCCTTCCCCTCCCTGCGCTGCCGCGTACTGCCGGCGCATGGATTTCGCCTGCCTGTTACGGGAGTTCGTCATGTCTGTCCCCGCCGCTGCCCTCGACTCGTCGGTTTGTGCCCCCCTGCCCGTTCTGGGGCAGAACGTCACGGTCCCGCTCGTCACCGGCGGTGAGGTGACCTACGCCGCGCTCGACTACGCCGCCAGCGCCCCGGCCCTCCAGCGCGTCTGGGACGACGTCGCCGCGTACGCCCCGTACTACGGCAGCGTCCACCGCGGCGCCGGCTACCTCTCGCAGCTCTCCACCGACCTCTTCGAGAACAGCCGCCGCACGGTCGCGGAGTTCCTCGGCTGCCGCGCGGACGACCAGGTGGTCTTCACCCGCTCCACGACCGACTCCCTCAACCTGCTGGCCGCCGCGATCCCCGCCGACTGCCAGGTCTTCGTGTACGAGACCGAGCACCACGCGTCCCTGCTGCCCTGGCGCGACGCCCAGGTCACCTACCTCAACGCGCCCCGCACCCCGGCCCAGGCCGTCGAGACCCTGGAGCGCGCGCTCGCCGATCGCGACCCCTACGGCCCCGCCCTCGTCTGCGTCACCGGCGCGTCCAACGTGACCGGCGAGCTGTGGCCGGTACGGGAACTGGCCGCCGCCGCCCACGCCCACGGCGCCCGGATCGTCCTGGACGCCGCGCAGCTCGCCCCGCACCACCCCGTGGACATCGCCGAACTGGACGTCGACTGGGTCGCGTTCTCCGGCCACAAGCTGTACGCCCCCTTCGGCTCCGGCGTCCTGGCCGGCCGGGCCGACTGGCTCCAGGCCGCCGAGCCGTACCTCGCCGGCGGCGGCGCGTCCCGCAAGGTCGCCCGGCGCGCCGACGGCGGAGTGGACGTCGACTGGCACACCACGGCCGCCCGCCACGAGGCCGGTTCGCCCAACGTCATCGGCGTCTACTCCATCGCCTCCGCCTGCAAGGCCCTGACCGAGGCCGGCTTCGAGGGCCTGGTCGCCCGGGAGCAGGCCCTCGTGGGCCGGGTCCGCGAGGGACTCGCCGAGGTACCCGAGGTGCGGGTGCTCTCGCTGTTCGGCGACGACGCCCCCCGCGTCGGCGTCATCTCCTTCGTGGTGCGCGGCTGGAACAGCTCGCACTTCGCCGCCGCCCTCTCCGCCGAGTACGGCATCGGCGTGCGGGACGGCCTCTTCTGCGCCCACCCGCTGGTGCGCACCCTGCTCGGCAGCGACCCGCAGGACCCGGGCGAGTGCGGCGCGCCGGAGGCGGAGCCGGGGGAGCGCTCGCTCAACGCGATCCGCGTCAGCTTCGGCGCCGGTACGCCCGACGAGCACATCGACCGGTTCCTGCGGGCGGTCTCCGAACTGGTCCGCGAGGGCGCCCGGTGGAACTACCGCACCGAGGACGGCCGCTGCGTCCCGGACCGGGGCGAAGCCGCCCGGGTCTGACACGTTCTGATGAAACACCTCGGCCGGGGACAGGCGCGCCGCCCGTCCCCGGCCGAGGTGCGTCGCCGGTGTGCCTACGCGTCGAGGCCGATGGCGAAGGCCGCTTCCAGGTCGTGCTGGGAGTACGTACGGAACGCCACGTGCGTGTCGGTGCCCTCGACGCCCGGGATCTTGCTGATCCGGCCGGGGATGACGTCGGCGAGGTCGTCGTGCCGGGCGACCCGGACCATGGCGATCAGGTCGTAGGTGCCGGTGACGGAGAAGACCTCGCTGACACTGTCCAGCGCGGCGATGGCCTCGGCGATCTCCGGAATCCGGTCCACGCTGGTCTTGATGAGCACGATCGCGGTGATCACGGCTGGCTGTCTCCCTCGGTGGCTGGAACCTTCACTCTAGCTCTCCGTCCATAACTCACCCAGGCGCACAGGAATCCGGCCGCGAAGCCCGCCACATGCGCCAGGTACGCCACCCCGGGGCCGCTGCCCGCGCTCTGCGCCGCCGACCACTGGAGCCCGAACCAGAAGACCAGCACCATCCAGGCGGGGAAGCGCAACGGCAGGAAGAAGAGGAACGGGAACAGGCTGGTCACCCGGGTCCGGGGGAAGAGGTAGAGGAACGCGCCGAGCACCGCGGAAATCGCCCCCGACGCACCGACCAGCGTCTGCCCGGAGTCCGCGTGCGCCGCCGCGTAGCAGACCAGGGCCACATAGCCACAGCCCACGTAGAACAGGGCGAACCGCAACCGGCCCATGCGCTCCTCGGCCATCGCGCCGAACACGTACAGGAACAACAGGTTCCCCAGCAGGTGCAGCCAGCTGCCGTGCACGAACAGCGCGGTGAACGGTGTGATCAGCGCATGCGTGGACCCCGCCCACAGCTCGGCGGGGATCACTCCCCACCGCTCGAAGTACCCGGCCTGCGCGGCGAGGAGCGCGTCCTCGCTCCCGTAGCCGGCGCCGCCGAACCCGGAGAGCGGGCCGATCAGGAAGATCACACCGCAGACGGCGATCAGGCCGTAGGTGACCGGGGCGCCGCTCGACGCCGCGTCCCGGATCCTGCCCGCCGTGGTCCGCCGGTCGGCCTGCCGCCCATCGATCATGGACAGAGCATGGCGTACCGGTGGAGAACCGGACGGAGCGCCTCGCCGTACCGATGCCTATACGCGAGGCCGTAGGGTTACGCCAGGACTTCCGCAGTTCGACGGCGCACCGCGAGATCCTTGACGTAGACAGGTGGAGACGCGGCGGCGTGCCCGGCGCGGGTTCCCGGCGACGACGAAAGAGGACGCAACGATGACGACGGTTCCCCTGCCGACCGACGGGACCCGCTGGCGCTGCACGCTGTGCGGCAATCTCACGCGCTTCGACGTGACCCGCTCCTCCAAGGTCGTGGAGTACGTGCATCTCGACCTGGCCGGTGAGTCGAGTGTCGAGGAGCGGGAGGTCGTCAGTGAGACCATCGAGTCGGTCCGCTGTCGCTGGTGCAACGCGGTGGACCAGATCGAACTGGTGGACAGGCCGGGTGCCGCTTCCTGAGGGAGCGCACCCTTCGACACATCTATGGGGTGACGGACGGTGGATCAGCCGACCAGCGGCGCCGGACCGGCCGATGAGGCCGACGGCGGTGCGGAGGTGCTCGGCCGTCCGCTGCCCGAGGGTGTCCGACGGCGGGTGATCGCGCTGGTCTCGGACGCCTTCGGTGGCCTGACCGTCTCCGAACTGCCCGCCCAGCTACGACAGTACGCCCGGTTCACCCCGACCCGGCGGGCGAAGTTCGCGGGGAACGCGATGGCCGCCGCGCTGGAGAGCGACGCCCTCTTCCGGCAGCGCATCGGGGAGCGGCTCGGTCAGTCCCAGCCCGAGCTCACCGGCGCGCTGGAGGCGGGCTCGCCGCCCGCCGCAGCCGATCCCCTCGATGTGGCCGCGGCCGCCTACGTGCTGCGCCCGGTCGGCTGGGTCAAGCTGGTCGAATCGGCCGGCGAGGAGGTCCAGCGCGCCGACGCGGAACGGGCCGACGAGGAGACCCGGCGCGAACTGGAGCACCTGCGTGAGGAGCTGGACCGGGCCCGCGCCCACACCCGCGCCGAGACCGAGCGGCTGCGCACCGAGCTGGAGGCGGCCCGCAAGGAGGCCGAGTCGCTCCACCGCAAGCTGCGCAGCGCCCTGAGCGAGGTGAAGCGCGGCGAGGCCGCCCTGCGCCGCGGCGCCGCCGAGGCCGACACCGTACGCGCCGAGTCGGCGGCCCAGCTCTCCGCCGCGGAGAGCGAGTCGCGCCGGCTCAAGGGGCGGCTGGGAGAGGCCGAGGCGGCCCTGGAGACGAGCCGCCGGGCCGCCCGTGAGGGCCGCTCGGTGGAGGACATGCGGCTGCGGTTGCTCCTGGACACGGTGCTGGACGCGGCCTCCGGGCTGCGGCGGGAGCTGGCGCTCCCCCCGGCGACGACACGTCCCGCCGACACCGTGGACGCGGTGGAGCCCGGCCGGATGTCGCCCAAGGACATTGCGGCCAGGGCCCTTTCGGATACCGATCCGGCGCTGCTCGACCAGCTGCTGGCGCTGCCGCAGGCCCACCTCATCGTGGACGGCTACAACGTCACCAAGACCGGCTATCCCCAGATGCCGCTGGAGAAGCAGCGGTTGCGGTTGCTGGGCGGGCTCTCGGTGCTCGCGGCGCAGACCGGCGCCGAGATGACCTGCGTCTTCGACGGGGCCGAGCTGGCCGCCCCGGTGCTGCTGGCCCCGCCCCGGGGCGTACGGGTGCTGTTCAGCAAGGCCGGGGTCACGGCGGACGAGCTGATCCGCCAGCTGGCCCGCGCGGAACCGCCGGGGCGGCCCGTGGTGGTCGTCTCCACCGACCGGGAGGTGGCGGACGGCGTGGCCAAGGCCGGTGCGCGACCGGTCGCGTCCGTCTTGCTCCTCAAGCGCCTTTCGCGCGTCTAGCGGGATATGTTCGGCATGTGTGGCATGCCGCATTTCTGGGAACGTACCGTCAAGTCGCCGCTACACGCGGTGGGGTGAGAGTAAAGAAGTGCCTGGTGTGACGAGAAAAATCCTGTGAGGATTTGAACTGATCACAAGATGGTCACTAGGGTCGGGCCTCGAACCTTCGCACGGTTGATCACCCATCGGGGGTGACGGCGAAGGAACCGCCGAGTCCGTCATGTGCACGGAGCCGGGGAATCTTTCCCCCACAGCCCGGTAGGCGGCTCTGAGGAAGAAGGAGCTCGCCTTCGTGGCGTCCCACCGTCGTCCCAAGCAGCCGAGCCGCACCCGCGTGACCGTGCTCACCGCGACCGCCGCCGCGGCCGTGGCCCTGACCTCCCAGGCCGCCCACGCCGACCCCAAGCCGAGCAAGAGCGAAGTCAAGGCGAAGGTCGACAAGCTCTACCACGAGGCCGAGGCGGCCACCGAGAAGTACAACGGGGCCAAGGAGCAGCAGGACAACCTGAAGAAGGAAGTCGACGCGCTCCAGGACAAGGTCGCGCGCGGCCAGGCCGAGCTCAACACGCTGCGTACCGAACTCGGTTCGATCGCCACCGCGCAGTACCGCTCCGGCGGCATCGATCCCTCCGTGGCTCTCTTCCTCGCCTCGGACCCGGACAGCTTCCTCGACCAGGCCTCCGCGCTCGACCAGCTGACGGTCAAGCAGACGGAGTCGCTGCAGAAGATCCAGTCCAAGCAGCGCACCCTCGCCCAGCAGCGCAAGGAAGCCCAGGACAAGCTCGGCGACCTCGCCGACGTCCGCAAGGCGCTCGGCGAGAACAAGAAGAAGTACCAGGGCAAACTGGCCGACGCCCAGCAGCTGCTCAACACGCTGACCAAGGCCGAGCGCGACAAGATGAAGAGCGACGAGCAGCGCGCCAGCCGCGCCGCCGGCGACCGGGTCGAACTCGGCAACGAGTCCCCCGCGTCCGGCCGTGGAGCCGCCGCCCTGGCCGCCGCCGCCACGCAGATCGGCAAGCCGTACGTCTCCGGCGGCACGGGTCCCAACTCGTACGACTGCTCCGGGCTGACCCAGTGGGCCTTCGCCCAGGCCGGCGTCTCCATCACCCGGACCACGTTCACCCAGCACAACGACGGCACGAAGATCGGCCGCAGCCAGCTCAAGCCGGGCGACCTGGTCTTCTTCAACAACCTGGCGCACGTCGGCTTCTACGCCGGCAACAACCAGGTCCTGCACGCCCCGAAGCCGGGCACCAACGTCCGCTACGAGTCGATGGACTACATGGGCACCTTCCAGTTCGGCGTCCGCATCTGACGTCACGACATGCCCGCGGCGCACCCGAACGAGGGAATCGCCGGGCACCGCACTGACGCCCCGCCCCGCCGGAGACCAAGGTCACCGGCGGGGCGGCGGCGTCTGCCCCTCCGCCGCCACCGGCGCGGTCTTTTGCCGGTGCGTAGTCGCGCGATTACTGTCTGGCTGCCGCGCAGCTCCCGGTCTCCGTCCGCCCGTCCCGGGCGGCAGGGGCTGCGCACGACCGCGTCAGCGGAAGGGAGTGCGGCTACCTGTGGTGTCCCATCGCCGTTCCACACAGTCCGGCTTCACCAGAGGCGTCCGGGTCACGGTCGTCTCGGCGGCCGCCGCCACCGCGGCCGCGACGCTGACCGGGGCCCCGGCGAGCGCCGACCCGAAGGAGACCCGGGAGAGCGCCAAGGCAGCCGTCGACCGCCTCTACGGGGAGGCCGAGCAGGCCACCGAGCGCCACAACGAGGCCGGGGAACGCGTGGACCGGCTGCGCGGCGAGGCGGACCGCTATCAGGACGCCACGGCCCGGGGCCAGGAACGCGTCAACCGGATGCGCGACGCGCTGGGCGCGATGGCGGGCGCGCAGTACCGCAGCGGGGCCGTCGACCCGGCCCTGGCCCTGCTGCTCTCCGCCGACCCGGACACCTATCTGGAGCGGGCCGCCGCCCTCGACCGGGCCGGCGCCCGGCAGGCGATGACCCTGGACAGGCTGCGGCACGCGCAGCGCAAGCTCGCCCAGACCCGCGCGGAGACCACCCGCACCCTGACCGAGCTGGAGCGCAACCGGGCCGCCGTCACCCGCCACAAGCACGCCGTCGAGGGCAAGCTCCGCGAGGCCCGCCGGCTGCTGGACTCGCTGCCGCCGGAGGAACGCGCCGACTTCGACCGGGCCTCCCGCTCCGGCCGCGAGGGACCGCCCGACCTCTCCGGCGTCGCCCCCGGCTCGGGCCGCGCGATGTCCGCCGTGGCCGCCGCCCACCGGGCGCTCGGGAGACCCTACGTCTGGGGCGCCAACGGGCCCTCCGGATTCGACTGTTCCGGCCTGATGCAGTGGGCCTACGCCCAGGCCGGGGTGAGCCTGCCCCGCACCTCCCAGGCCCAGCGCCACGCGGGCCGCATGGTGCCCCTCTCCCAGGCGCGGCCGGGGGACCTCGTCGCCTACCGCGCGGACGCCAGCCACATCGGCATGTACGTCGGCAACGGGCAGGTCATCCACGCCCCCTACCCGGGCGCCCCGGTCCGCTACGATCCGGTCGGCATGATGCCCGTCTCCTCGGTGACCCGGATCTGACCGTACGACCGGATCTGACCGTACGATCGGCAGGGTGGCCGTACGAGGACGTGACGCGCGAGGGGGACGCCCCCGGGGCAGACGGCGCCCGGCGGGCCCGCTGCTCGCCGTGCTCCTGACCGCGGCCGCCTGCACGGCCCCCGCCGACACGGACACCTCCCTCACCACCGGCGCCCTCGACGCCACCCTGGAACGCCGCGCGGCGGCCGTCCTCGCCCACGACCCGGCGGGCTACGTCGACGGCCTCGCGCCGGAGGCCGCGAAGCTGCGGGCCGCCCAGCGCACCGAGCTGGACCGGCTCGCCGACGTGCCCCTGAAGTCCTGGACCTACGACGTCAAGGACATCACCCAGCAGGACGGGCAGTGGGCCACCGCCGACGTGGAGCTGCGTTACCGCATCGACGGGTACGACACCGCCCCGGTCGCCACCCGCCGCGTCCTGGAGCTGATGCGCGACGGCGAGCGCTGGTACATCACCGCCGACCGGCCCGCCGAGGGCGCCTCCGGGCAGCTGTGGCAGCAGGGGGACGTCGAGGTCGTCGAGGGCGAGCACAGCATCGTTCTGGGCGTCGGACGGTCGAAGAGCGAGCTGCGCCAGGTCGCCGACACCGTGGACCTCGCCGTGCCGGCCGTCTCGGACGCCTGGCCGCGCCCCTGGACCCGCCGGGTGGTCGTCCTCGTCCCGGACTCCGTCAAGGACATGGCGGGGCTGCTGGGCTCGCCGGAGGCCAACTACCGGGGCATCGCCGCCGTCACCACCGGCGAGGTCGGCGGCACCGGCGAGCGCCCGGCCATCGCCGACCGGGTGATCGTCAACCCGCAGGCGTACGCCACCCTGGGCAGCTTCGGGCAGCGGATCGTCCTGACCCATGAGACGACCCATGTCGCCACCCGGACCAGCACCTCCACCGCCACCCCGGTCTGGCTCTCCGAGGGCTTCGCCGACTGGACCGCCTACCGGGGCGAGGACCGCGCCGCCGCCACCATCGCCCCCGAGTTGGCCGACGCCGTCCGCAGCGGCCGGACCCCCGCCGAACTCCCCGCCGACCCGGACTTCGGCTTCGACGGCGACCCGGCGAAGCTCGCGGGTGCCTACGAGGGCGGCTGGCTGGCCTGCGAGCTGATCGCGGAACGCTGGGGCAAGGAGAAGCTGATCGCCTTCTACGAGGCCGTCGGCGCGCACGACGGGCGCGAGGGGGCGGTGGAGCAGGCGCTGAAAGCGGTGCTCGACACCACCCCCGAACAGTTCACGGCCGACTGGCGCGACTACCTCGCCACCCGGCTCGGCTGATCCCCGCCCGCGAGAAGAGCGCCCCGGGCACGCGGTCTTCCCGGCACCGTCGACCGCCACAGCCGCCGCGCCGCGGCCAGCGAGGCAGCCACCAGCAGCCCGTTCCGTACGAGGAGGAGCGCCACACCCCACGCGTCGCTCGCCACCACGTGGCCGAAGCCGACCGGGAACTCCAGCAGCGTCACCCCCGCCGCCACCAGCACCAGCACCGCCGGAAACGTCATCGCCGCTCCCCGGAACACCAGGCACACCGCCGCGAGCCCGACCAGCCACACCACGTACTGCGGGCTGATCACCCGGCTGGTGACCGTGAACAGCAGCACCGCGGTGAACGCCGCCTCGGCCGGGGTGCGGGCGGCGAACGTCCGGGCCCGCAGCCGCCACAGCAGCAGCCAGCCCAGCGCCAGGACGCCGAGTCCCAACGCCAGCGTCGACACCAGCTCCACGTGCGGGCCGACGAACTCCAGCGAGCCGTAGCGCAGCTCCACCCGCCCCTCCCAGCCGAACTGCCGCGCCACGTGGAAGACCAGCGCCCCCAGGGACTCGACCTCGGTGCCCCGGTCCCGCTGGAAGGCCAGGAACGCGAACGCCCCCGGCATCCACAGCGCGAACGCCACCGCGAGCCCGGCCGCCGTCAGCGCAGCCGACGTCCACGCTGCCCGCGTCGGACGCCCCTTGCGCACCCCGGCCAGCAACAGCGCGGGCCACCCCTTCAGCAGCGCCCCGAACGCCGCCAGCGCCCCCAGCGCACGGGGCCGGCGCACCCCCGCCAGCAGCGCCGCCACCGCGACCGCCGTCACCATCAGGTCGTAGCGGGCGTAGACCGTCGGACCCAGCAGCGGCACCCCCGCGATCCACACCCACGCGCCCGCCTCCCTTATCCCCGGCCGTCGGCCCGCGTACAGCAGCAGCCCCAGCACCAGCGCGTCGCAGAGCAGCACCAGCACGAAGAACGCGGTCGCGTACTCCAGGAACGGCAGCAGGGCGGGGGAGAGGATCGCCAGGGCGGCCCCGGGCGGGTACTGCCAGGTGACGTCGGACAGCGGATACGTGCCGGTCAGCAGCGTCTCGTACCAGCTCCGGTAGATCACCGACACGTCCACCGTGACGTCCGGGCCGGGCACCGTGACCACCTTGAACACACAGGCCAGCAGCCAGGCCCGGGTCAGCGCCCACAGTGCGTACGGCCACGGCCCGGCACCGATGGGTTCTCGTGCCGTCGTCGCCGTCATCGCCGCCTCTTCGTCGCTCGTGTCCGGCCGGGTTCCCGGCGGCTCATGATGCCGTCGGGAGAGCGCGGCAGCGGTGAAGCGCGGCCGTTCGGTACTGTCGGCGACGATGGACAAGACCTTGATCGTGACCAACGACTTCCCGCCCCGCCCCGGTGGCATCCAGGCGTTCCTGCACAACATGGCGCTGCGCCTGGATCCCGACCGGGTCGTCGTCTACGCCTCCACTTGGAAGCGCGGTGAGGAGGGCGCGGCGGCCACCGCCGCCTTCGACGCCGAGCAGCCGTTCCTCGTGGTCCGCGACCGGACGACGATGCTGCTGCCGACCCCGCGCGTCACCCGCCGGGCCACCGGTCTGCTGCGCGAACACGGCTGCACCTCCGTCTGGTTCGGCGCCGCCGCCCCGCTCGGCCTGATGGCCCCCGCCCTGCGCCGCGCGGGCGCCAGGCGGCTCGTCGCCACCACCCACGGCCACGAGGCCGGCTGGGCGCAACTGCCCGCCTCCCGACAGCTGCTGCGCCGGATCGGCGACGGCACGGACACGATCACCTATCTCGGTGAGTACACCCGCTCCCGGATCGCCGGGGCCCTCACCCCCCAGGCCGCCGGGCGCATGGTCCAACTGCCGCCCGGCGTCGACGAGCAGACCTTCCACCCGGCGTCCGGCGGGGACCGGGTCCGGGCCCGCCTCGGGCTCTCCGACCGCCCGGTGGTCGTCTGCGTCTCCCGGCTGGTGCCGCGCAAGGGCCAGGACACGCTGATCCTGGCCATGCCCGCGATCCTCGCGCGGATCCCGGACGCGGTGCTGCTGATCGTCGGCGGCGGACCGCACGCGAAGGACCTGGAGCGGCTCGCGGCGGAGACCGGGGTCCAGGACTCGGTGCGCTTCACCGGTCCGGTGCCCTGGGCCGAGCTGCCCGCGCACTACGGGGCCGGGGACGTCTTCGCGATGCCCTGCCGCACCCGGCGGCGGGGGCTCGACGTGGAAGGCCTCGGGATCGTCTACCTGGAGGCGTCCGCGACCGGGCTGCCCGTGGTGGCCGGCGACTCGGGCGGCGCCCCGGACGCGGTGCTCGACGGCGAGACCGGGTGGGTGGTGCGCGGCGGCAGCGCCGAGGAGTCGGCGGACCGGATCGTGACGCTGCTCGGCGACCCGGAGCTGCGGCAGCGGATGGGAGAGCGGGGCCGGGCCTGGGTCGAGGAGAAGTGGCGCTGGGACCTGCTGGCGGAGAAGCTCAAGACCCTGCTGTGACCACGCCGTACGACCAAGGGGCCCGCGCCTGGTCACCGGGCGCGGGCCCCTCCGTACGCGTCACACCGCTCAGGCGCGGTACACCCCCTCAGGAGCGGCATACCCCTCAGGAGCGGTAGATCGACTCCACCTCGTCCGCGAAGTCCTTCGCCACCACGTTCCGCTTCAGTTTCAGCGACGGCGTGATGTGGCCTGCCTCCTCGGTGAACTGGGCAGGCAGGATACGGAACTTGCGCACCGACTCGGCCTTGGAGACCGCCGCGTTGCCGTCGTCCACCGCCCGCTGCACCTCGGCGAGCAGCTCCGCGTCCTCGCGCAGCGACAGGGCCGTCGAGCCGGCCGGCTTGCCGTTCTCCTCGGCCCAGCGGCTCAGGAACTCCTCGTCCAGCGTGACCAGCGCGCCCACGAAGGGACGGCCGTCGCCGACCACCATGCACTCCGCGACCAGGGCGTGCGCGCGGATGCGGTCCTCGATCACCGCGGGGGCGACGTTCTTGCCGCCCGCCGTCACGATGATCTCCTTCTTGCGGCCGGTGATCGCGAGGTAGCCGTCCTCGTCGAGCGTGCCGATGTCCCCGGTGTGGAACCAGCCGTCGGCCAGCGCCTCGGCCGAGGCCGACTCGTTCTTCCAGTAGCCGGTGAACAGGTGCTCGCCGTGCAGGAGCACCTCGCCGTCGTCCGCGATCCGCACGACCGAACCGGGCAGCGGCTGGCCGACCGTGCCGATCTTCGGCCGGTCCCACGGGTTGAACGCGGTCGCCGCGCAGGTCTCGGTCAGGCCGTAGCCCTCCAGGACCGTGAAGCCGATGCCCCGGTAGAAGTGGCCGAGCCGCTCGCCCAGCGGCGCGCCGCCCGAGATCGCGTACTCGCCCCGGCCGCCGAGGACGGCGCGTAGCTTGCCGAAGACCAGCTTGTCGAAGAGCTTGTGCTTGAGCCTCAGCCCGAGTGCGGGGCCCTGCGGGGTGCTCAGCGCCCGGCTGTAGGCGATCGCCGTGTCGGCCGCCCGGTCGAAGATCTTGCCCTTCCCGTCGGCCTGGGCCTTGGCGCGGGCCGCGTTGTAGACCTTCTCGAAGACCCGGGGCACGCCCAGGATCAGCGTCGGCCGGAACGAGGCGAGCTCGTCCGTGAGGTTCTTGATGTCCGGCACACAGCCGAGCTTGATCGGGGCCATCACCGAGGCCACCTCGACCAGTCGGCCGAAGACGTGCGCGGCGGGCAGGAACAGCAGCACCGAGCACTCGCCCGTACGGAAGAGGGGCTTCAGCCGCTCCACCACGTTGCCGCACTCCGCGAAGAAGCTGCGGTGGGTGAGCACACAGCCCTTGGGGCGGCCCGTGGTGCCCGAGGTGTAGACGATCGTCGCCGGGTCGTCGGCCTTGGCGCTGCGGGTGCGCAGGTCCATGGTCTCCTCCGAGACCTCGGCCCCCGTCCTGCCCAGCGCGTCCACCGCGCCGGCGTCGATCTGCCAGACGTGCTCCAGCTCCGGCAGCGCGTCCCGTACGGAGGCGACGGAGGCGGCGTGCGCGTCGCTCTCCACGACCACCGCCACCGCCCCCGAGTCACCGAGGATCCACTGCACCTGCTCGGGGGAACTGGTCTCGTACACCGGCACGGTCACCGCGCCCGCGCTCCAGATCGCGAAGTCCAGCAGCACCCACTCGAAACGGGTGCGCGACATCAGGGCGACCCGGTCGCCGGGCTGCACGCCCGAGGCGATCAGACCTTTGGCGGCGGCTCTCACCTCGGCCAGGAACCGCGTGGCACTGACGTCCGTCCAGACGCCGGCCACCTTGCGGCTCATCACCGCGACTTCGGGATGCTGAGCGGCATTGCGGCGGATGAGATCCGTCAGGTTGCCGTCCGTCGGGACCTCGTACAGGGCCGGAAGGCTGAACTCGCGCAAGACTGCTGCTCCTCATCGGGCTCCGGTGCCACGGCTCTGTGCGACGCACCGGCTGCGGTCCAAGACTGGGGTGCTCCGTGGGGTGAGCACGACTGGACTGCCCGGACGTTACCCACCGGTACTCGGTTCCGGATAGGGGGTTCCGGCCAGATGTCTTATGCATCACACATATAAATGACCCTTTCGCGCACAGTAGTCCACTGCCGTCCCGACGTGGAAGTAACCGCAGGTCCGGACGGTCTACCAGCGACGGAAGCCGCACCCTAGGGTGATCCCATGCGAGGCAGCGAACCGGACAGCCGGGGCCGGGCCGGAGGATCGACCCGGATCCACGTGGTCAGCGACGTACACGGGAACACCGAGGCCCTGGCCCGCGCCGGGGACGGCGCGGACGCCCTGATCTGCCTCGGTGACCTGGTGCTCTTCCTCGACTACGCCGACCATGCGCGCGGCATCTTCCCCGACCTGTTCGGCAAGGAGAACGCCGACCGCATCGTCGCCCTGCGCACCGCCCGCCGCTACGACGAGGCCCGCGCCTTCGGCCGCGAGCTGTGGGCGGGCCGCGACCGCGACACCGAGATCCTCGGCGCGGTGCGCAAGCAGTACGCCGAACTCTTCGCCGCCTTCCCCACCCCGACGTACGCCACCTACGGCAACGTCGACGTCCCCGACCTCTGGCCCGAGTACGCCCGCCCCGGCACCACCGTGCTCGACGGCGAACGCGTCGAGATCGGCGGCCGGGTCTTCGGCTTCGTCGGCGGCGGCCTCAGGACCCCGATGAACACCCCGTACGAGATCAGCGACGAGGAGTACGCCGCCAAGGTCGAGGCGATCGGCCCGGTCGACGTCCTCTGCTCGCACATCCCGCCCGAGGTCCCCGAGCTGACGTACGACACCGTCGCCCGCCGCTTCGAACGCGGCAGCCGCGCCCTGCTGGAGGCGATCCGCGCCACCCGCCCCCGATACGCGCTTTTCGGCCATGTTCATCAGCCGTTGGTCCGCCGGATGCGGATCGGTACCACCGAGTGCGTCAACGTCGGCCACTTCGCCTCGACCGGAACACCCTGGGTCCTGAGCTGGTGACCGCGGGCGGCCGGGGCGTGGACCGGAGCGCGCCGGGCACGCGATAGCCTGCACAGCGGCAGGCTCCTGCCGAACGCGACCGGTTACACCGCACTGGAGGGCCACGGCGATGGCTGAACACACCAGCTCGAGCATCACGATCGAGGCGGCACCGGCCGACGTCATGGGCGTGATCGCGGACTTCGCCCGCTACCCGGAGTGGACCGGCGAGGTCAAGGAGGCCGAAGTCCTCTCCACCGACGACCAGGGCCGCGCCGAGCAGGTCCGCCTCGTCCTGGACGCCGGAGCGATCAAGGACGACCACGTCCTCTCCTACACCTGGACCGGACCGAACGAGGTCAGCTGGAGCCTCGTCAAGTCCCAGATGCTGCGCTCCCTGGACGGCACCTACGCGCTGGCCCCGCTCGGCGGCGGCGAGCGCACCGAGGTCACCTACAAGCTCGCCGTCGACGTCAAGATCCCGCTGCTCGGCATGATCAAGCGCAAGGCCGAGAAGGTCATCATCGACCGCGCCCTCGCCGGCCTGAAGAAGCGCGTCGAGTCCGCACCGGGGAGCTGAGGGCCGTGCGTACGGTCCTGGTCACCGGCCCCGGCGGCGCGGGCCGCACCACCGTCGCCGCGGCCACCGCACTGGCCGCGGCCGCGAGCGGCAGCCGTACGCTCCTGGTCTCCGCCGAGGCCGTACCCGGCTTCCCGGCCGCCCCGGAACCGACCCGGGCCGCCGACCGCCTCGACCACGCCCGCATCGACTCCGGCGAGCACTTCCGCGCCGAACTCACCGAGCTCCAGAAGCGCGCCTCCGGCGTCCTGGACCTGCTCGGCGCCGGCCGGCTCGACGGCGAGGAGCTCACCGAACTCCCCGGCTCCCCGCAGCTCGCCCTGCTGCACACCCTGCGCCGGGCCGCCGAGGGCGACTGGTCCGGCTACGACACCCTCGTCGTCGACCTCCCGCCGCTCGCCGAAGCCCTGTCCCTGCTCGCCCTGCCGGAACAGCTGCGCCGCTACCTGCGCCGACTGCTCCCCGCCGAACGCCAGGCCGCCCGCGCCCTGCGCCCGGTCCTCGCCCAGCTCGCCGGGGTCCCGATGCCCGCGCAGTGGCTCTACGAGGCCGCCGCCCGCAAGGACGCCGAGCTGGCCGCCGTCCAGGCCCTGATCGAGGACGGGGCCACCACGCTCCGCCTGGTCGCGGAGCCGGGCCCGGCCGGCGAGGACGCCCTGCGCGCGGCCCGTACCGGCCTCGCCCTGCACGGACTCCGCGCCGACCTGCTGGTCGCCTCCCGCGTGCTGCCCCGGCACTCGCCCGACCCCTGGTTCGCCGCGCTCGCCGCCCAGCAGGAGAAGTGCCTGGACCACTGGCACCAGGACACGGCTCCGGACCTCCCCGTGCACGAGGCCCTCCACCTGGGCCGCGACCCGCAGGGCCCGGACGACCTGGCCGCGCTGGAGATACCCGCCCCCGACCACCGGACGCCCGGCCGGGCCGAGGACCCCTGGTGGGTCGAGGAGGACCCGGAGGCCGAGGACGGGACCCTCACCCTCACCTGGTGCCTGCCCCTGCCCGGGGCCGCCAAGGAGCACCTGCGCCTGGTCCGCCGGGGCGACGAACTGCTCCTGACCGTCGGCCTCTTCCACCGCGTCGTGCGGATCGCCTCCGCGCTGCGCCGCTGCACCGTCTCCGGCGCGGCCCTGGCCGACGGGGTGCTGCGGGTACGGTTCACGCCCGATCCGGCCCTGTGGCCGCGCACCTCCTGAACGGCCCGCGGCCATTCGGGTAACGTCGGTGGTACGTGTACCGCAGGCCGACCGTCGGCCGCCCCGCGTAGCAGGAGTCCGCCATGAGTGAAGCCACCGATCGTCCCGTCGACGGCGACGCGTGGGCCGACGCCTGCGCCGAGGACCTCGCGGCCGAGAAGGCCCGCCGCCGGGCCCAGTACGGCCCCCAGCCCGGATCCGCCGCCGAGGAACTGCGCAAGCTGGTCGACGCGGTCGCCGACAAGGTCTCCTCGCTCCAGACCCCGCTGCTGGGCGCCGCCGCGCAGGGCGCGGTCCAGCAGGCCATCCGGCAGGCGAAGTCCGCCGTCGAACCGGTCATCGAACGCAACCCGCAGCTCTTCGACCACCTCGCCGCCGCGGGCAGCGAGCTGCTGGCCGCCTACCGCTCCGCGGTCGAGGGCCAGGAGAGCCGCTGGACCCGCACCACCGAGGGAGCGTCGGGCGCCGCGCGCCCCGCCGACCCCTCGAAGAAGGCCGCCGACGACCCGTCCGACCCCCGGGACGAAGGCCCTTCCGGCACCGAACGCATCGACCTGGACTGACCGGGCGACCGGCCGGTATTGACCGGACACATCGGCCGGGACCGACCGGCCCCGGCCGGGCAGGGCCCCGCCTCGGGTACGGTTGCCCCTAGCGGGGCTCGACCGAAACTGAGGGATTCATGGGACTCACCATCGGCGTCGATATCGGCGGCACGAAGATCGCGGCTGGAGTGGTCGACGAAGAGGGCCGGATCCTCTCGACGTTCAAGGTGGCGACCCCGCCGACGGCCGAAGGCATCGTCGACGCGATCTGCGCGGCGGTGGCCGGCGCGAGCGAGGGGCACGAGGTGGAGGCCGTCGGCATCGGCGCCGCCGGTTACGTCGACGACAAGCGCGCCACCGTGCTCTTCGCACCGAACATCGACTGGCGCCACGAGCCGCTCAAGGACAAGGTCGAGCAGCGCGTCGGCCTGCCCGTCGTCGTCGAGAACGACGCCAACGCCGCGGCCTGGGGCGAGTATCGCTTCGGGGCCGGCCAGGGGCACGACGACGTCATCTGCATCACGCTCGGCACCGGCCTCGGCGGCGGCATCATCATCGGCAACAAGCTGCGCCGCGGACGCTTCGGCGTGGCCGCCGAGTTCGGCCACATCCGGGTCGTCCCGGACGGACTGCTCTGCGGGTGCGGCAGCCAGGGCTGCTGGGAGCAGTACGCCTCGGGCCGCGCGCTCGTCCGGTACGCGAAGCAGCGCGCCAACGCCACCCCCGAGAACGCCGCCGTGCTGCTCGGCCTCGGCGACGGCTCGGTGGACGGCATCGAGGGCAAGCACATCAGCGCGGCCGCCCGCCAGGGCGACCCCGTGGCCGTCGACTCGTTCCGCGAGCTGGCCCGCTGGGCCGGCGCCGGACTGGCGGACCTCGCCTCGCTGTTCGACCCGTCCGCGTTCATCGTCGGCGGCGGCGTGTCGGACGAGGGCGAGCTCGTCCTCGACCCGATCCGCAAGTCGTTCCGGCGCTGGCTGATCGGCGGCGAATGGCGCCCGCACGCCCAGGTGCTGGCCGCTCAACTCGGCGGCAAGGCAGGGCTCGTGGGCGCGGCAGACCTGGCCCGCCAGGGCTGAGAACGGCTTCACCCGACCCACCGGACGCCCGTCGTCGCCCTCCCGGGCCACGGCGGGCGTCCGTCGTATCGTGGCCCGCATGGTCCTGACGCCCCTGCCCGTCTCCCGTACCGAGCCGGACGGTTCAGCCGTCATCAGAGTGCTGAGCTACAACGTCCGGTCGATGCACGACGACACCGCCGCGCTGGCCCGCGTCATCCGCGCCTGCGCACCCGACCTGGTCCTCGTCCAGGAGGCCCCGCGCTTCTTCCGCTGGCGCAAGGCCGCGGCCAGGCTCGCCAAGAGCAGCGGCCTGGTGGTGCTGAGCGGCGGGGCCACCGCCGCCGGACCACTGCTGCTGTGCTCGCTCCGGGTGGCCGTCGAGCGCACCGAGGACGTCCTGCTGCCGCTCACCCCCGGCCTGCACCGCAGGGGCTTCGCCACCGCCGTGGTGCGGATCGCCGGAGCCAGGCTCGGGGTGCTGAGCTGCCATCTGAGCCTCCGGCGCGACGAACGCCTCGCCCAGGCCGGCCTGTTGCTGGAACGGCTGGCGGCGATGGGCGTGGACCACGCCGTGGCGGGCGGCGACCTCAACGACGTACCGACCGGCAAGGCGTTCCGGCACCTGGCCGGGCCCCTCCAGGACTGCCGGGCCGTCGCTCCGTGGGGCGGCGAGCTGACGTTCCCGCCCGACGAACCCCGTAAGCGCATCGACGCCGTCTTCGCGACCCCCGGCATCGAGGTGCTCGGCTGCGGTGTGCCGAGCGGGCTGGACGGGGTGAGCGGAGACGACCTGAGGGCGGCCACGGACCACCTGCCGGTCCTGGCCGCCCTCAGGATTCCCGCGGGCCAGGTCCTGTCGTCGAACTCCCGTCGTCGCCCTCCGGGACGGGAGTTCGGCGACAGGGCCTAGGGCTGTCCCGCCGAGAACAGCGGGACAGTCCTTACACCACCGCGCCGCGCCCCGGGTCGCCGTAGGTGTCGTCATCGTCGTCGTGCGGCATCCGGGCCACCAGGGTGGCGAAGCCGCCGAGGAAGCCGCCGACGCAGAGTGTGGTGAGCCACCACGTCATCTCCCAGCGGAGCATCACCGCGATCAGCATCAGGACCGGCCCGCCGATCACCGCGAGCCAGGCGAACTTCGCCGTGACGTCGGCCTCCGGCAGCGGCGGCGGCTCCGGGGGCACGAAATGGCCCTCGTCCCCGTCGTCCGGCCGGCCCTCGCCGTCGTCCTTGGACTCGGGCAGCTCGTAGTCGCGGGGGCCGGCGACACCGGGCGCGAAGACCACGGAGCTGCCGAGCGGCTTCTTCTCCGGCGGTTTCGGGGGCGTCTTGCCCGACCCCTTGTCCGCCGGATCACCGGCGGAGCCGTCCTTCGGCCCCACCACATTGCGCTGATCGTCCTCCAGCAGGGCCAGGTCCTCGACGGCCTTGAACGGCTTGGCGCCCGGCGGGTCCGGTGGCTCCTCCCCGTACCCCTCGACGATCGCGGCCCATGCCGCGTCCTCGTCGATCGCCGGCTCCTGCTCCGCTCCCTCCGCCCCCGCCGGCTTCGTCCCCTCGGGGACGGCCGCGGGCTCCGTGGGGCGCGGTTCGCGCTCCTCGTCGCTGCCTGTGCGTTCCGCGTCGTGCTCAGCCACCGGACGTGCTCCCCTTCATCCCGACGCTCGGTGCGAGACGGCCGATGAACCGGTAGCTCTCATCGAAGATCCGCTCCGCATCATGGTCCAACGTCGCCACGTGGTAGCTCTGTTCCAACAGGATCTCCGAGACGTCCGTCGAGGAGATCCGGCTCAGGATCCGCGCGCTGTCCGCGGGCGGCACGACATGGTCCTGCGGGCTGTGCAGCAGCACCACCGGCTGGGTCACCTGCGGCAGCTCCCCGTCGACCAGCCGGAAGAACCTCCGCACCGAGTGCGCGGCGTGCAGCGGCACTTTGTCGTAGCCCACCTCGTGCGAGCCCGGCAGCGCGATGTCGTCGGCCAGGCCCTTGGTCGTCCGCACCAGATGACGGGCCACCGGCAGGGCGTACGCCGAGAGGCCGTGCACCTTGTTGGCCGGGTTGACCAGCACCAGACCGCTGATCGTGTCCCCGTGCTTGGCCGCCAGCCGCAGGCTCAGCGCGCCGCCCATGGACAGACCGAAGACGAAGACCCGCTCGCACTTCTCCCCGAGGACCCGCAGCTCCCGGTCGACCTCCGCGTACCAGTCCTGCCAGCCGGTGACCGCCATGTCCTCCCACCGGGTGCCGTGGCCCGGCAGCAGCGGCAGCGAGACCGTCAGCCCGCGCTCGGCGAGATAGTCCGCCCAAGGGCGCAGCGACTGCGGCGATCCGGTGAAGCCATGACAGAGGAGGACGCCGACCTCTCCGCCCTCGTGGCGGAACGGCTCGGCTCCAGGGAGGACCGGCACCAGGGTCTCCTGTTCGTGGGACGGGGCGGGCGGGCACCTGGGGGAGTGCTTGACGGATGACTTCACCGTACGCGACCGGACCGACACCGACCAGGGCCGTCACGGCCCCCGCGGCCGCCCCGCACGGCCCGCCCGGGCAGCCGGTCCGCCCAGGCCGGGCACAGGCCGCGACGGCCTCACAGGCTAAGGTCTCCACGACAGCACACAGGAGGCACAAGAGTTGATCTACGGCGCAATGAAGTTCTCCATCGGCGGGTCCCTGAAGCTCGCCTTCCGGCCGTGGGTGGAGGGCCTGGAGAACATCCCCGAGCGCGGTCCGGCGATCCTCGCCAGCAACCACCTGTCGTTCTCCGACTCGTTCTTCCTCCCGGCCGTGCTGGACCGCAAGGTCACCTTCATCGCCAAGGCCGAGTACTTCACCGCCCCCGGAGTCAAGGGCAAGCTCACCGCCGCCTTCTTCAAGGGCGTCGGCCAGCTCCCCGTCGACCGCTCCGGAGCCCGCGGCGCGGGCGAGGCGGCGATCAAGGCGGGCATCCAGGTCGTCGAGAGCGGCGGCCTCTTCGGTATCTACCCCGAGGGCACCCGCTCGCCCGACGGCCGCCTCTACCGGGGCAAGCCCGGCGGTCTGGCCCGGGTCGCGCTGGCCACCGGAGCGCCCGTGATCCCGGTCGCCATGATCGACACCGAGAAGATCCAGCCGCCCGGCCAGGTGATGCCCAAGCTGATGCGCCCCGGCATCAAGATCGGCAAGCCGCTGGACTTCAGCCGCTACCAGGGCATGGACGGCGACCGCTTCATCCTGCGCTCGGTGACCGACGAGGTCATGTACGAGATCATGAAGCTCTCCGGCCAGGAGTACGTGGACGTCTACGCCACCGCCGCCAAGCGCCAGATCGCCGACGAGGCGAAGGCCCGGGCCCAGGAGGCGAAGGCCCTGGCCGAAGAGGCCAAGCGTGCCCAGAAGCAGGCCGCCGCGGACAACGAGAACGGAACGGAACGGTCCGGCGCGTAACCGCGTCGTTCACCGTCCGGGGGGTGTGGGGCCATGGCCAAGCGTGAGCGGGTCGTACGCATGTCGGTCGAGCTGCCGCTCTGGCGCGCGCTGACGGGCTACCGCGTCCTGACGATGCTCTACGCGGTGCTGCTCGCGATCTTCGGGAAGGACAACTTCGGCCAGCAGAGGTTCGAGCGGCCCTGGGTGGCCGTCGCGTATCTGGCGTTCCTCTTCGTCTGGACGCTCGCCACGCTGCCGAAGGTCCGCTCGGCCGCGAGCTGCACCAAACGCTTCCTCGTCGCCGACCTCGTCGTCGCGCTGACCGGCATCCTGCTCACCCCGCTCGCCGACTTCGACTCCCAGTCGTTCGACGGCCCGACGCTGCCGTCGATCTGGACGGCCGGCGCGGTCCTCGCCTTCGCGATCAAGGGCGGCTGGCGGTGGGCGGCCTTCGCCTCCACGTTCGTCGCCGCCGCCAACATCATCCAGCGCGGCGAGCCCAGCCGGGACACCTACCACAACGTCCTGCTGGTCTGGGTCGCCTCCATCGCCATCGGGTACGTCGTCGAGGTCGCCCGCGCCAGTGAACGCACCCTGGCCCGCGCCCTGGAGATCGAGGCCACCACCCGCGAACGCGAACGGCTCGCCCGCGACATCCACGACAGCGTGCTCCAGGTCCTCGCCATGGTCCAGCGCCGGGGCACCGCCATCGGCGGCGAGGCGGCCGAGCTGGGCCGGATGGCCGGGGAGCAGGAGGTCGCCCTGCGCACCCTGGTCTCCAGCGGCCTGGTCCCACCGACCCGGGTCTCCGAGGACGCCGCCGAGGGGGCCGTGGTCCGCACGGTCGACGTGGACGACGAAGTCGCCGGGGCCGCCTGCGACCTGCGCGCCCTGCTCGCCCCGTACGCGGGGTCCCGGACGAGCTTCGCGGAGCCGGGCGCCCCGGTGCTGCTCCCCGCCGAGTCGGCCCGTGAGCTGGCCGCCGCCGTCAGCGCAGCCCTGGACAACGTGACCGTGCACGCCGGTCCGGACGCCCAGGCATGGATCCTGGTCGAGGACGAGCCGGACGAGGTGATCGTCACCGTCCGGGACGACGGCCCCGGCATCCCCGAGGGGCGGCTCGCCCAGGCGGAAGGGGAGGGGCGGCTCGGCGTCGCGCTGTCCATCCGCGGCCGGCTGCGCGACCTGGGCGGCACGGCAGAGCTGATCTCGGTGCCCGGACAGGGCTGCGAGGTCGAGTTGAAGGTTCCCAAAGCACCGAAGGTTTCCCGGGGGAAGGCAGGATCGGCCCGATGAGTACGCCGAACGCGGCAAACACAGCAAACGCGGCACAGGACGGGCAGGGGGTCGCGGACCGGCCCATCCGGGTCATGGTCGTCGACGACCACCCCATGTGGCGCGACGCGGTCGCCCGAGATCTGGCCGAGTCCGGCTTCGACGTCGTCGCGACCGCCGGCGACGGCCCGCAGGCGGTCCGCCGGGCCAAGGCCGTGAGCCCGGACGTCCTGGTCCTCGACCTGAACCTCCCCGGCATGCCCGGCGTCCAGGTCTGCAAGGAGCTCGTCGGCTCCCACCCGGGCCTGCGGGTCCTGGTCCTCTCCGCGAGCGGCGAGCACGCCGACGTCCTGGAGGCGGTGAAGTCCGGGGCCACCGGCTATCTGCTCAAGTCCGCCTCCACCCAGGAGCTGACCGACGCCGTCCGCTCCACCGCGGCCGGCGACCCGGTCTTCACCCCGGGCCTCGCGGGCCTGGTCCTCGGCGAGTACCGCCGGCTCGCCTCCGACCCCGTCCCCGTCGCGTCGAACGAGCCCAAGGCCCCGCAGCTCACCGACCGGGAGACCGAGGTGCTGCGGCTGGTAGCCAAGGGACTCTCGTACAAGCAGATCGCCGAACGCCTGGTCATCTCGCACCGCACCGTGCAGAACCACGTGCAGAACACCCTCGGCAAGCTCCAGCTGCACAACCGCGTTGAGCTCGTGCGGTACGCCATCGAGCGCGGCCTCGACGACGTCTGACCGGCGGGTCCGGGGACGGACCCGTATATTCGCGATGTCCGGCCCCTTCGCGATGTCCGGATATGCGCGATGTGCGGCCCGCCCGCGGAAACAGAGGGAGTACCGGTGGAAATCCTGGCCTTCGGTGTGCAGTCCGACGAGAAGCCCCTGATCGAGAAGGCCTTCGCGGGGCTGCACCAGGTCCGGTGCCTGGACGTCTTCCTGAACCGGGACACCGCCCCCATCGCGGCCGGCCACGAGATCGTCTCCACCAGCGTCAACGCCGACCTCGGCCCCCAGGTGCTCCAGACACTCGCCGCGGGCGGCACGCAGATGATCGCGCAGCGCTCCACCGGCTTCAACAACATCGACCTGGAGGTCGCCGAGCGCCTCGCGCTGCGCGTCGCCCGGGTCTCGTACTACTCGCCGTACTCGGTCGCCGAATTCGCCTGGACGCTCGCCATGGCCGTCAACCGGCGCATCATCCGCGCCGCGAGCCGCACCCGGGACTTCGACTTCCGCCTGGACGGGCTGCTCGGCCGGGACATGCGCGGCCGGACCGTGGGTGTGCTCGGCACCGGGAAGATCGGCGAGGCGTTCACCCGGATCGCCCACGGCTTCGGCATGAAGCTGCTCGGCTGGGACGTGGCCCAGAACCCGGCCTGCGTCGAGCTGGGCATGGAGTACGTCGACAAGGAGCGGCTGTTCGCCGAGGCCGACCTGATCAGCCTGCACGTGCCGCTGCTGCCCAGCACCCACCACATCCTGGACGCGGTCGCCCTCAAGGCGATGAAGGACGACGCGATCCTCGTCAACTCCAGCCGCGGCGGCCTCATCGACACCGCCGCCCTGGTCACCGAGTTGCGCGCGGGCCGCTTCCTCGGCGTCGGACTCGACGTGTACGAGGCGGAGGCCGGGCTGTTCTTCCTCGACAAGTCCCTGGAGGGCATCGACGACGACACCCTCGCCCGTCTGGTGACCTTCCCCAACGTCGTCGTCACCTCCCACCAGGCGTACTACACCGAGGACGCGGTGGGCCAGATCATCGACGCGACCGTCAAGAACGTCACCGACTACCTGGCCCGCCGCCACAGCGAGAACGTCCTCGTGCCGCGGGTGTGAGGCCGCTCCTCAGCTCGGCACCACCGGCAGCCCCGCCAGCAGCTCCGACACGATCACCGAGCCCCGCACGGTCAGCACCGACTCCGGGTGGAACTGCACCGAGGCGAAGCCGGGGCCGCGCAGCGCGTGCAGCTCACCGCTGTCCTCGTCGCGGCTCACCTCGATCCCGTGCGCGGCCAGCTCGACGGCGGCCGGACCGTCGCACCGCCCGGTGAAGCTGTTGTAGAAGCCCACCGTCTCCGGCCGGCCGAACAGCTCGATCCGGGTCTGCGCCCCCTGGTACGGCACGGCCTTGCGCACGATCTCCAGACCCAGCTCCGCCGCGATCAGCTCGTGCCCGAGGCAGACCCCCAACAGCCCGTGCCGGTGGTCCCGCACCAGCTCCGCGGTGATCTCCCGCAGCAGCCGCATCTTCGGATCGGTGAGATCGCCCGGATCGCCCGGCCCCGGACCCAGCACCACGGGCCCGTCGTGTGCCCGGACCACCTCGCGCAGCCCCGGCTCGTCGTAGCGGCGCACCGAGACGTCAAGACCGGACGCCCGCAGCAGATGGGCCAGCATCGCGGTGAACGTGTCCTCGCCGTCCACCACCAGCGCGTGCCCCGAAAGATCCCGGGTGCGCTCCTGCATCCGCAGCCAGAACGGCGCGAGCCCTCCGCGCCGGTCGTCCAGCGCCGCCTGCACCCGGGGGTCGGACGCCAGCCGCGGGCGGTCCGCCTCCGCCCCGGTCCGGGCCGGCCGCACCCCCAGCGCGGCGAGTACCCCGGCCGCCTTGGCATGCGTCTCGGCGACCTCGCTCTCCGGGTTCGAGTGGCGTACGAGGGTGGCCCCGACCGGCACCTTCAGCGAGCCGTCCGGGGCGATGTCGGCGGTACGGATCAGGATCGGCGAATCCAGCGTCTGCGCCCCGCTCGCGTCCGTGCCCAGCAGGGCCAGCGCGCCCGCGTAGTAGCCGCGGCCCCCGGACTCGTACCGCTCGATGACCCGGCACGCGTTCTGCACCGGGGAGCCGGTGACGGTCGCCGCGAACATCGTCTCGCGCAGCACGTCCCGCACATCCAGCGAGGACTTCCCGCGCAGCTCGTACTCGGTGTGCGCGAGGTGCGCCATCTCCTTGAGCCGGGGCCCGACCACCACCCCGCCCATGTCGCCCACCGTGCACATCATCTTCAGCTCCTCGTCGACCACCATGGACAGCTCCTCGCTCTCCTTGCGGTCCCCGAGGAACGCCAGCAGGCCTGTCGCGGTGGGCCCTCCGGCCGGGTAGCGGTACGTCCCGCTGATCGGGTTCATCACGACCGTCCCGCCGGACATCCGCACGTGCACCTCCGGGCTCGCACCCACCAGCGTCCTGTCCCCGGTATGCACCACGAACGTCCAGTACGCGCCCCGCTCGCCCGCCAGCAACCGCCGGAACAGCGCCAGCGCGTCCTTCCGCCCGAACCCGGGGATCTCGCCCCGGAACGTCCGCCGGATCACGAAGTTCGCTCCCTCGCCCTGCCCGATCTCGTCCCGGATCACCCGCCGCACGATGTCCGCGTACTCCGCGTCCTCCACGTCGAAGCCCCGGTCCTCCACCCGCACGTCATGGTCGGGCAGCGCCGCCAGCAGCTCCGCGAGCTCCAGCTCGTGCGTCTCGTCGGCGACCAGCACGCTCAGCGGGGTGCCGTCGTCGCGCACGTCGAAGCCGCGCTCGGCGATCTGCCGGAACGGCACCAGGGCCAGCGCGGGAGCCGTGCCCACCGGCAGGTCGGCCAGCCGGTCCGCCTCCCGCACCCTCCCGATCAGCAGTTCGACGTGATCGTGGTCACGGCCGGGCGTGCGCCGGCGCAGGAGGGCGAACGGCGGGGCGTCGTCGGCCAGGAGCCGGCGGATGAGGCCGGAGGCGGAGCGGGACGCGGTCTGCGACATGGGAGCAGGTTCCTTCCGGAGGGCCCGAACGGCATTCCGTACGGGATTCACAGGGGGAGGAACGGCTCCGCAACGCAGAAAGGCCGCCCCTCGGGCGGCCTTCGCGAAGTGTCAGCGCGATGAGTCAGCGGGCCGCCGGATGAGCGGTCCACCACCAGTTCTGGATCGAGATCTCGATCAGTCGCGTCGACATGCCCCGACCTTAGCGGACCGGTCCCGGCATCGGAGCGCGTGTCTCATCTGGTGAGCGCACGGCTGGACGCCCCTTGCGACCCCGTAATGTTGTGTTCGTGACCGTGAACGCCAATACCTCCGTCGCCGGTGGCAACACCTGGCGAGACCTTCCCGCGGCGCAGCAGCCCGAGTACCCCGACTCCGAGGCCCTGCGCGATGTGCTCGCGGACCTCGCGTCGTATCCGCCGCTCGTCTTCGCCGGCGAGTGCGACCAGCTGCGCGCCCGCCTGGGAGCCGTCGCCAAGGGCGAGGCGTTCCTGCTGCAGGGCGGCGACTGCGCCGAGGCCTTCGACGCCGTGTCCGCCGAGCACATCCGGGCCAAGCTGAAGACGCTGCTCCAGATGAGCGCCGTCCTGACCTACGCGGCCTCCGTGCCCGTGGTGAAGGTCGGCCGCATCGCGGGCCAGTACTCCAAGCCGCGCTCCAAGTCGACCGAGACCCGCGACGGCGTGACCCTGCCGACCTACCGCGGCGACTCGGTGAACGGCTTCGCCTTCACCGAGGAGGCCCGGATCCCGGACCCCGCCCGGCTGAAGCAGATGTACCACGCGTCCTCCTCCACGCTGAACCTGGTACGCGCCTTCACCACCGGCGGCTACGCCGACCTGCGCCAGGTCCACGCCTGGAACCAGGACTTCGTGAAGTCGTCCCCCGCAGGCCAGCGCTACGAGGCCCTGGCCCGTGAGATCGACAACGCGCTCAACTTCATGATGGCGTGCGGCACCGACCCGGCCGAGTTCAAGGCGGTCGAGTTCTACGCCTCGCACGAGGCGCTGCTGCTCGACTACGAGTCGGCGCTGACCCGTACGGACTCGCGCACCGGCGAGCTGTACGACACCTCGGCCCACATGGTCTGGATCGGGGAGCGCACCCGCCAGATGGACGGCGCGCACATCGAGTTCGCCGCCAGGATCCGCAACCCGATCGGCATCAAGCTCGGCCCGACGACCACCGTCGACGAGGCGCTCGGCTACATCGACCGCCTCGACCCCGAGCGCGAGCCGGGCCGGCTGACCTTCGTCGTCCGGATGGGCGCCGACAAGGTCCGCGACAAGCTCCCCGAGCTGGTCGAGAAGGTCACCGCCTCCGGCGCGACCGTCGCCTGGGTGACCGACCCGATGCACGGCAACACCTTCGAGGCCGCCTCCGGCCACAAGACGCGCCGCTTCGACGACGTCCTGGACGAGGTCAAGGGCTTCTTCGAGGTCCACAAGGGCCTCGGCACCCACCCGGGCGGCATCCACGTGGAGCTGACCGGCGACGACGTCACCGAGTGCGTGGGCGGCGGCCACGAGATCTTCGTGGACGACCTGCACCAGCGCTACGAGACGGCCTGCGACCCGCGGCTCAACCGCAGCCAATCCCTCGACCTGGCCTTCCTCGTCGCCGAGATGTACCGCGACCAGTAGTCCGGAGGCCGGGAGAATTCCCGGCAGTCGCGCCTGTGGGGCACGGATCCATGTGATCCGTGCCCCACAGGCGTATCCGGGCTTTTACGCCGGTTGAGCGACGGGTAAGGTTAGGTTAGCCTCACCGTGAAAATCGGGGCGGCGCCCGTGACCGATCCGCAGGGAGGCGAACCGCATGTACGTCTGTTCCTGCTTCGGCGTCACGGAAGCACAGGTCAAGAAGCATGCGGACGCCGGAGCCTGCACACCCCGGCAGATCGCCTCGGCCTGCAAGGCCGGGACGGACTGCGGTGGATGTGTACGCCGTATCCAGGCGCTCCTGGGCCGGGGGGACTGCCCCCGCCGCGAGCTGCTCGACCAGCGACCGGAACCCGCGACCGCCTCCCTCGGCCACCCGGTCGCCGCGACCGTCGCGGCATCGGCGGCCGCCATCGGCGCGATCCGGGACGTGACGCTCTCCGACGCCGCCTGACCGCCCCGCGCACCCCGCGAACAGCTCTCGGCCCCGGGGGTGGCCCGGGTCAGCTCTCCGGCTGCTCGATCAGCTGGGCGATGTAGAGCGGTTCACCGAGCTTCTCGACCAGCTCCAGCTGGGTGTCGAGGTAGTCGATGTGGTGCTCCTCGTCCGCCAGGATCGACTCGAAGATGTTCGCGGACGTGATGTCGCCCTTGGCGCGCATCACCTCGATACCGCGCTTGAGGCGGTCGATCGCCTCCACCTCGACCTGGCGGTCCGCCTGGAACATCTCGGTGACCGTCTGGCCCACCCGCACATGGAAGAGCCGCTGGTAGTTCGGCAGCCCTTCGAGGAACAGGATCCGGTCGGTGAGGATCTCGGCGTGCTTCATCTCGTCGAAGGACTCGGCCCGGGTGTATTTGGCGAGCTTCGTCCATCCGAAGTTGTCCTGCATCTTGGCGTGCAGGAAGTACTGATTGATGGCAGTCAATTCGGCGGTCAGTTGCTCGTTGAGAAACTCAAGGACCTCGGGGTCGCCCTGCATGGCAAAGGCTCCTTCCAACCGGTGATCGATCTGGCGAGTTGGCGAGATCCTCGCACCGCGCCCGGCGGCCGTCCAGTAAGTGCACGCTTAGTACGAGTTGCCCGGATGGGGTACTCCCTGGTCATGACCACCCCTGCCTGTCTGTCACCATGGAGGCATGGGTCAGCCGGAAAGCCGGGAAAACCGCGGGACAGAGCAGTCCGAGCTTCCGCCGGGACAGCGACTGCAACGCGGATGGCCGGTCACCCACTACGGGCCCGTTCCCAAGTTCAAGCCCGACCGCTGGGAGTTCCGGGTCTTCGGGGCCACCGCCGACGGTGACAAGCACTGCTGGAACCACCAGGAGTTCTCGGCGCTGCCGTTCTCCTCGGTCGTCGCCGATCTGCACTGCGTGACGAAGTTCAGCATGATCGGCGCCGAATGGGGCGGAACCCCCGCCCGTACGGTCCTCGAACTGGCGCCGCCCGCCCCCGACGCCACCCATGTGATGGTCTGGGCGGAGTACGGCTTCTCGTCGAACCTGCGCCTCGACGACTTCGCCTCCGAGCACACCCTGTTCGCCACCCACAAGGACGGCGAACTCCTCACCGCCGAGCACGGCTTCCCGCTCCGCCTCGTCGTCCCGCATCTGTACGCCTGGAAAGGCCCCAAATGGGTCCGCGGCATCGAGTACATGACGGCCGACCGGCGCGGATTCTGGGAGGAGCGGGGCTACCACAACATCGGCGACCCCTGGGGCGAGCAGCGCTACTCCTATCAGGAGGAGCCCGGGGACGGCCCCGAGCTCTGACCCGTCTCCCGTAGCCCTTTCAGCCGGGCCACGTCCGCCGCGTGCCCGTCCTTGCCGCCGGGCGTCTCGATGATCAGCGGCACGCCTTCGGTCGCCGGATGCGCGAGCAGCTCCCGGAAGGGCTCCACCCCGATGTGACCGGCGCCGATGTTCTCGTGCCGGTCCTTGTGGGCGCCCACGACGTCCTTGGAGTCATTGGCGTGGATCAGCTTGAGCCGCCCCTCGCCGACCGTGTCCACCAGCAGGTCGAGCGTCTGCCGCATCCCCGAGGGGCCGGCCAGATCGTGCCCGGCGGCGTAGATGTGGCACGTGTCCAGGCAGATGCCCAGCTTCGGGTGGGAGTCCAGCGCCTCGAAGTACGGACCGAAGTCCCAGGTCCGCGAGCAGAGCGAGAAACCCTGGCCGGCCGTCGACTCCAGCAGCAGATCCGGGGAGTCGTCGTGGGTCAGCTCGTCCAGCAGCGGGCGCATGTGCTCGCGCACCTGGGCCAGCGCCTCGGCGCGCGGCCGTCCGCCGGTCGCCGAACCGGTGTGCACCACCACGCCCAGCGCGCCGATCTCGCGGGCCCGCCGCAGTGAGTGGCGCAGGGACTCCACAGACCTCTCGACCGTCGCCTCGGTGTGCGAGCCGAAGTTGATCAGATACGGGGCGTGGACGTACGCCGGGATCGAGGCCGCCCGGCACCCGGCCCGGAACAGCTCGTCCTGTGCCGGGTTACCGGCGGGCGTGGCCCAGCCGCGCGGATTGGCCACGAAGACCTGCACGGTCTCCGCCGCCAGCTCCCGGGCGTACTCCAGGCCGACCTTGGCCAGGCCGCCGGCGACCGGCACGTGTCCGCCCACCGGATTGCGCAGGGTGTGCATCTGGTTCTAGAACCCCTTGGTCTTGATCGTGATCGTGGACCCCTCGGGGGCCTGCTCGCCGCCGTCCACGGACTGGCTCGCGATCGTGTCGCTGAAGGAGAGGAACGGCCGGTCGACCTTCACGTCGAAGCCCGCCTCCTCCAGGGTGCTCCGCGCCTCGTCGACGTCCCGGCCGGTGACGTCCGGGACGTCCAGCATCCGGGGGCCCTGGGAGACGGTCAGCTCGATCGTGTCGCCCTCGGCGGCCTCGGTCCCTCCGCCGGGGGACTGCTCGGCCACATCGCCCTCGGCCTCGGCGGAGTGGACCCGGCCCGGCAGCACCTCGGCCTTCAGCCCCTCGGCCTCCAGCTCGGCGGTGGCCTCCTCGGCGGAGAGCCCGGTGACGTCCGGGACGTCGATCGGGGCGCCCTTGCTGACGACGAGCGCCACGGCCGTGTCCGGGTTGCGGCCCGTGCCCGCGCGGGGATCCGTGCGGATCACCTCGCCGCGGGCCACGTCCTCGCTGAACTCCCTGGTCACCATCCCGGGGGCCAGGCCCACCTTCTTCAGGGAGCGCCGGGCGTCCGCGAGGGAGCGGCCCACGACATCGGGCACCCGCACGATCTCCGGACCCCGTGAGACGACGAGCTTCACCGAGCCGTTGCCCCGGATCCGGTCGCCCGAGGAGGGGTCGCTGCTCACGACCGAGCCCCGCTCGACGGTGTCGCTGAAGACCCGCTCCACGCCCTTCAGCCCGAGCCCCTCGTCGGAGAGCCGCTTCTCGGCGGTCTGCTGGGTCTGGCCCAACAGCGAGGGGACCCGGGTGAACTGCCCGGAGTTGATGTACCAGACGCCCGTCCCGACGCCCAGCGTCAGCAGTACGGCGGCGAGCACCGTGATCAGCTTGCGGTGCGGCCCGCCGAACGGGCCGCGACGGCCGGTCCCGCGCCGGGGAGCGGCAGGGTCCGCGGGCGGCATCACCAGTCGGCTGGTGCGGTGCACTCCGGCCCCGTCGCCGTCCGCCGGGAGGGCCCGCGGGATCACGCTCGTACGGTCGTCCGCGCCGTCATGGGCATCCGACAGGGCCCCCGGCGGTACGGCGTCCAGCTCGGCGTCGGTCAGCGTGGCACGGGCCTCACGCGCCTCGGCCAGCAGCAGCACCGCGTCGTGCGGGCGCACCTCGGGATTGCGGGCGGTCGCGCTCGCCACCAGGCTGTCCAGCGCGACCGGAAGCCCCGGCACGACGGCGGAGGGGGCGGGGACGTCGGAGTTGAGGTGCCGGTAGATGACCTGGGCGGCGTTCTCGCCGGTGTGCGGCTTGACGCCGGTCAGCATCTCGTAGAGAACGACCCCACAGGCGTACACATCACTGCGGGTGTCGGCGCTGCCGTGCTCGATCTGCTCGGGGGCCAGATACGACACGGTGCCCAGCAGGGAGCCGGTCGTGTCGGTGGCCGTGCCGACCGCCCTGACCAGGCCGAAGTCGGCGACCTTCACCCGGCCGTCGTCCCCTATCAGGACGTTCTCCGGCTTCATGTCCCGGTGCACGAACCCCGCCCGGTGCGCGGCGCCGAGCGCGGCGAGGACCGGCTCCAGGATGTCCAGCGCCGCCCGGGGCTGCAGGGCCCCGCGCTCGCGCAGCACGTCGCGCAGGGTGCAGCCCGCCACGTACTCCATCGCGAGGTAGACATACGCGCCCTCGGCGCCCTGGTCGAAGACCGCGACGACATTGGGGTGCGCCAGGCGGGCCACCGACTTGGCCTCACGGATGAAGCGCTCGACGAACGAGACGTCGGTGGCGAGCGCCGGATGCATCACCTTGAGGGCGAGCACCCGGTCCAGGCGGGTGTCCACGGCCCGGTAGACCGTGGCCATCCCGCCGACGGCGATGCGCGCCTCAATGCGATACCGGCCGTCGAGCAGCTGCCCGACGAGAGGGTCCTGGAGGGTCGTGTCCACACCGGGAGTCTACGAGCCGCCGCCGACACCCCGGACTGGCGAGGGCGTTCCCGGGGCCGTCTTGCAGCCGATCCGTGACAGGGACACGCCCTGCGGTCGCGCGCCCGGGCGCGCGACCCATCCGAGGGCCCTTGCACGCCCCTCCGGCGATCGAGGAGAAGAGGGCCCGGGGGCGGCGCCCCCGAACCCGTACCGGCTCTCAGAACGCCGGCCGCTCCGGGTCCAGCGTCGCCCGGCCGTCCACCGGGGACGACGCCCGGGCGAAGTGACGACGGGGGATACGGCCCGCGCGGTGGGCCAGTCGGCCCGCCTCCACCGCGTGACGCATCGCACCCGCCATCAGCTCCGGCTCCTGGGCCCGGGTCACGGCCGAGGCGAGCATCACAGCGGCGCACCCCAGCTCCATCGCCTGCGCCGCGTCCGAGGCGGTCCCGGCCCCCGCGTCGAGGATCACCGGCACCCCGGCCCGCTCGACGATCAGCTCGAAGTTGTGCGGGTTGCGGATGCCGAGCCCGCTGCCGATCGGGGAGCCGAGCGGCATGATCGCCGCGCACCCCACGTCCTCCAGCTTCCGCGCCAGGACCGGATCGTCGTTGGTGTACGGCAGCACGGTGAACCCGTCGTCGACCAGGACCTCCGCCGCGTCCAGCAGCTCGATCGGATCGGGCAGCAGGGTCCGCTCGTCGGCCACCACCTCCAGCTTCACCCAGTCGGTGCCGAGCGCTTCCCTGGCCAGCCGGGCGGTCAGCACCGCCTCGCCCGCGGTGAAGCAGCCGGCGGTGTTCGGCAGGACCTGGATGGAGAGCCGCTCCAGCACCGAGAGCACCGAGCCCCGCACGGTCGGGTCCAGCCGGCGCATCGCGACCGTGGTCAGCTCGGTGCCGGAGGCGATCAGCGAGCGCTCCAGCACCTCCAGGCTGGGGGCTCCGCCGGTGCCCATGATCAGCCGGGAGCCGAAGGTGGCGGGTCCCAGCGTGAAGACGTCGTCCGACATGGTCAGCCTCCCTGGACGGCGGTCAGGACCTCGACGCGGTCGCCCTCGCCGAGCCTCGTCGCGGCCCACTGGCCGCGCGGGACGACGCTCTCGTTGACGGCGGCGGCGACCCCGGAGCGGGCCGGGGTCAGCGTGGCGACGAGGGCGTCCAGGTCCGTTCCGGCGGGAACGGCGCGGACCTCCCCGTTCACCGAGACGGAGACGGGGGCGGCGGACACGGGGACGGTGGCGGCGGGTTCCGGTACGGCTCGCTGCTGGGTCATACGGGCTGCTCCTGGGGTACGAGGGCGGCGAGGGCGGCGGGTTCGAAACGGCGGGGGGTGAAGGGGCGGGCCGCCCCGGGCAGTTCGCCGGTGGTCAGGACGTCGGCCATCGCGTCCCCGGTGACGGGTGTCAGCAGGACGCCGTTGCGGTGGTGGCCGGTGGCGAGCAGCAGACCGGGCAGGGCGGTCGGGCCGAGCAGCGGGGCGTTGTCGGGCGAGGCGGGACGCAGACCGGCCCGGGTCTCGGTGAGCGGCAGCTCGGTGATGCCCGGTACCAGCTCGTGGGCGTCGCGCAGCAGCTCGTAGACCCCGCCGGCGGTGACCGTGGTGTCCCAGCCCATCTCCTCGCTGGTGGCGCCGACGACCAGCTCGCCGTTCTCGCGCGGCACGAGGTAGACGTGACCGCCCCGGACCACGGCGCGCACCGTGCGGCTGAGGAAGGGGGCGTACGCCCGGGGCACGGTGAGCCGGAGCACCTGGCCCTTGACCGGGCGGACCGGCGGCACGAGCTCCGGGGGGAGCCCGGCGAGCCGACCGCTGAGACTGCCCGCGGCGAGCACGACCTGATCGGCCGCGAACTCCGTACCGTCGCCGAGCAGCGCCCCGACGGCCCGGTCCCCGGCCAGGGCGAGCCGCTCGGCGGTCGTCCGGCGGAACACGACCCCGGCCCGTTCGCACGCGGTCAGCAGCGCCGCGGCGAGGCGGCGGGGATCCACCTGGTGGTCGCCGTCGACCCGGAGGCCGCCGCGGACGCCCGGGGCCAGCATCGGCTCCAGACGGCGGCACTCACGGCCGCTCAGCCAGACCGACTCCAGGCCCGAACGCTCCTGGAGGGCGTGCAGTTCGCGCAGATGCGCCCGGTCGTCGGAGTCCAGTGCGACGGCGAGCGTGCCGCAGGTCCGGAAACCGGTGTCCTGGCCGCTCGCCTCCTCCAGCTCGGCGACGAACGAGGGATAGCGGGCGGCGGAGGCGAGGTTGAGCCCGAGCAGCATCTGCTCGCCGTAGTGCAGTTCGGTGACGGCGGCCAGCATGCCCGCCGCGACCTGTGCGGCACCGCCGCCCGGCTCCGGGTCCGCGACCGTGACGCGCAGTCCCCGCTGGGTGGCCCGCCACGCCGTGACCAGGCCGATGATTCCGCCCCCGATGACGAGGACGTCGGATCCGGAGCCTCTCTTGACGAGGGCATCGGATCCGGAGCTTCTCTCCGAGACGCGCATGAGTGTGCAGCCCCTCCCTTCGCCGGCATGACCCGGAGCAGGTTCGTACGGTCGGAGGCCGGCCAGCCTCCCTCTCAGCCCGGTGCGTCCGGGCTCCCGCGAGTGTTCTACCGTGGCCAGCCTAGACCCCCTCGCCCGCGGCCAGTAAGGGAGCGCCCGCCATGGCCCGTTCGCTCGACGGACTCGTCCTGTCGCCCGTCGCCGACCAGGCCCCGGGCCAGGTCGGCACCCGCACCCGCTTCACGTACCACGAGCTGGACGGTCGGATCTGGGCCGAGTACGCGGGTGGCGACGTGGAGCGCGGTCATCTCGTCGGCACCCGCGACGGGGACGCGCTGGACTTCCGCTACGTGCAGCTCAAGCAGGACGGAACGACCTCGTCCGGGCACTGCCTCTCCACGGTCGTCGAGCTCGCCGACGGCCGGGTGCGGCTGGAGGAGCGGTGGGCCTGGGAGTCCCAGGAGGGCAGCGGCACCAGCGTGGTGGAACAGCTTCCTTCCTGAGCTCCCTGCTGGGTCGCTTCCTGGTTTCCTTCCCGGCACCCCCCTGCCTGACGGCCCGTCAGGTGATTAAGGTGGACGAGTGAGCGAGCAGACGGAACAGCGGGCGGCACCACGGCACGTCGTGGTCGTCGGTGCGGGCATGGCGGGCGTGCGGAGCGCCGTGGCCCTGCGCGAGGCGGGCTTCACCGGGCCCGTCACCCTGATCGGCGCCGAACCCCACCAGCCCTACGACCGGCCGCCGTTGTCCAAGGCCGTCCTGCTGGGCAAGGCCGAGGACTCCGCCTTCGACGTCGACTTCGAGGGGTTGGACATCACCCTGCGCCTCGGCCTGGACGTCACCGGGCTGCGCGCCGCCGACCATGTGCTGGACACCGCCGACGGGCCGGTGTCCTACGACGCCCTGGTCCTCGCGACCGGCGCGGAGCCGAGGACCCTGCCCGGCGCCGAGGGCGTGCCCGGTGTCCACCTGCTGCGCACCCTCGACGACGCCGCGCGGCTGCGGCCCGTCCTGGACCGGCAGCACGACGTGGTCGTCGTCGGGGCGGGCTGGATCGGCGCGGAGTTCGCCACCGCCGCCCGCGCCGCGGGCTGCGCCGTCACCGTCGTCGAGGCCGCCGCCCGCCCGCTCGCGGGCGCCCTGCCCGCCGAGGTGGCCGCCCCGATGGCCGCCTGGTACGCCGACAGCGGCGCCGAACTCCTCACCGGGACCCGGGTCGACCGCGTCGAGGAGGGGGCCGTCGTCCTCGACGACGGCCGGGTCCTGCCCGCCGGAGCCGTGGTCGTCGGCATCGGCGCGCGCCCCGCCACCCGCTGGCTCGCCGGCTCCGGGGTCGCGCTCGGCCCGGACGGCTCGGTCACCGCCGACAGCGCGCTGCGCACCTCGCTCCCCGATGTGTACGCGGTCGGGGACTGCGCGTCCTTCCCCTCCACCCGCTACGGGACACGCCTGCTGGTCCACCACTGGGACAACGCCCTCCAGGGCCCGCGCACCGCGGCAGCCGCGATCATGGCCGTACAGGACGGGGGGCCGCTCCCCGTCTACGACCCCGTCCCGTACTTCTGGTCCGAGCAGTTCGGCCGCTTCGTGCAGTACGCCGGCCACCACGCGGACGCCGACACCCTGGTGTGGCGCGGCGACGGGGCGGACGCCGCCTGGTCGGTGTGCTGGCTGCGCGCCGGCGCGCTGGTGGCCGTGCTCGCCGTGGGCCGCCCGCGCGATCTGGCCCAGGGCCGCAGGCTCATCGAGTCGGGGGCCGCCCTCGACCCGGAGAAGGTGGCCGACCCCGCCGTGCCGCTGAAGTCCGCCGCCCTGTGACGGGCCGGTGACCCGCCGGGCCGCCCCGTACGGTCGGCCCGGCTACCGGCTGTCGGTCCGGGATGGCACGCTTGTCCCTGTGACCGAGATTGACGCAAAGACCGATGCTCTCGTCCCCGCCTGGCTCCACCTTCCCGACATCGCGGAAATGCTCGATGTCCAGGTGACGCGCGTACGGCAGCTGGTCAGGGATGGCCAGCTCATCGCCGTACGCCGTGGTGAGAACCGGGCGCTCCAGGTGCCCGCCGCCTTCATCGACGGCGACAAGGTGGTCAAGGGCCTCTCCGGCACCCTGACCCTCCTGAGGGACGACGGCTATTCCGACGAAGAGATGCTGGAGTGGCTCTTCACTCCCGACCCGACCCTGCCCGGCACCCCCGCGCAGGCGCTGAGCGAGAATCGCGGTACGGAGGTGAAGCGCCGCGCCCAGGCGCTCGCCGTCTGACCGACACGACAGGAAGCGGAGCGCGGGCCGCCCGGCGCGGCCCGCGCACCGTCACGACCACGGGGGAGTCCGCCCATGTCCACGCCTCGCGAGCAGCTGTCCGACGCCCGGCTCTACCTGTGCACGGACGCCCGCAAGCTCCAGGGTGACCTCCCCGCCTTCCTGGACGCCGTGCTCGCCGCCGGCGTCGACATCGTCCAGCTCCGGGACAAGGGCATGGAGGCCGCCGAGGAGCTGGAGCACCTCGCCGTGTTCGCCGACGCCTGCCGTCGGCACGGCAAGCTCCTCGCGGTGAACGACCGCGCCGACGTCGCCCACGCCATCGGCGCCGACGTGCTCCACCTCGGCCAGGGCGACCTCCCGGTCCCCGCCGCCCGGGCGATCATCGGCGCCGACCGGCTGATCGGCCGCTCCACGCACGCCGAGGCCGAGGTCGAAGCGGCGCTCGCCCAGGACGGTGTGGACTACTTCTGCACCGGTCCCTGCTGGCCCACCCCCACCAAGCCAGGCCGCCACGCCCCCGGCCTCGGCCTCGTGCGCTACGCCGCCTCCCTCGGCGGGTCGCGGCCCTGGTTCGCGATCGGCGGGATCGACGCGGGCAACCTGGACCAGGTGCTGGACGCCGGAGCCCGCCGCGTCGTCGTCGTCCGGGCCATCACCGGGGCCGACGATCCCGCCGCCGCCACCGCCGAGCTGGCCCGACGCGTCAGGGCCCGCGCGCTCTGACGCTCTGCGCCCCGCCCAGCGGGCCGACCGTCGCGCCGCCCCGCGTACCCGACTCCCCTGTCGGCCCGCACGCCGATGCGCGACATCTCGGGCGCGTGTCCGAGGGGTGGACAACAGTCCGGCAAAACGAGACAAAGCCGGTTGGTCCGGTTGGGGGAGCACCCACCCCCTGGTTAACCTCCCCCTATGGCCCATGGCACACCCTCCACCAGGACGGATCACGCACGCACCGTGCGTGACCTGCTAGCGACCGGCAAGACGTCGTACTCCTTCGAGTTCTGGGCGCCCAAGACGGAGAAGGGCGAGCGGAACCTCTGGAACGCGCTCCGGCGCGTCGAGGCGGTCCGTCCCAGCTTCGTCTCCGTCACGTACGGCGCCGGCGGTTCCACCCGCGCCGGGACGGTCCGGGCCACCCAGCAGATCGCCGCCGACTCGACCCTCACCCCGGTCGCCCACCTCACGGCGGTGAACCACTCCGTCGCCGAGTTGCGCAACATGGTCGGGCAGTACGCCGACGCGGGCATCAGGAACATCCTCGCGGTCCGCGGCGACCCGCCGGGCGACCCGATGGGCGAGTGGGTCGAGCACCCGCAGGGGGTGAAGTACGCCGCCGACCTGGTCCGTCTCATCAAGGAGTCGGGCGACTTCTGCGTCGGCGTGGCGGCCTTTCCCGAAATGCACCCCCGGTCGTCCGACTGGGAGACGGACATCGCTCATTTCGTGGACAAGTGCCGGGCGGGCGCGGATTATGCGATCACCCAGATGTTCTTCCGCCCGGAGGACTATCTCCGGATGCGTGACCGTGTGGTCGCCGCGGGTTGCGAAACGCCGGTGATCCCCGAGGTCATGCCCCTGACCAGCGTGAAGCAACTGGAAAAGTTCTCCCAGCTCAGCAACGCGACCGTGCCCGCGTCGTTGAAAGAGCGCATCCTCGCGGCCAAGGACGATCCAGCCGCTGTACGCTCCATTGGCATCGAGTTCGCAACGGAGTTCTGCGCGAAGCTGCTGTCCGAGGGTGTGCCCGGACTGCACTTCATCACGCTCAACAACTCGACGGCTACGCTCGAAATCTACGAAAAACTCGGACTGCACAAGCAGTCGTGACCGGTCGTACCCGCCGCCGATGCGGCTACGGCCGAAGGAGGGGGCGGGCGTGGGCTGGACGGTCCTCTACATCGCTTTCGGTCTGGTGGCCCTGTGGCTGCTCGGCGAGGTGCTGTTGCAGTACAAGGCACGACTGCGCTGGCGGCTCCTCGCCTTCGCCGGCTTCCTCGGCGTGGTGGTCGGGGTGCTGCTGGCCTCCGTTCCGGTCATCGTCGTCGGGACGCTCGCCTTCGCCACGGGTCAGACCTTCGTGACGCTGTCCTTCCGGCGCGGCTTCTCCACCGGCTGGGCCATCGGCGGCAGTCCGGGGGAGAGCCGTCGGCGCAGGGGCGTCGGCGAGGGCGCCGCCGTGAAGGAACCCACGCTGGAGGTCTCGGACCTGGAGGTCACAGGACCCGGGTACGACCAGCCGCCGGCCGGCCCGCCCGCCCAGTCCGTCTACGCACCGCAGCCCCTGCCCGACGACACCGGCCAGTACGGCGTGTACGGCGACCCGGGCTACGACGCGAACGGCGGCGTCCGACAGGACCACGGCCACGAGGCCGACCCCTCGGCCCAGCCGCAGTACGCCGCGTACGAGCCGTACACCGGCTACGAACAGCCCCCGGCCCAGGACCCCTACGCCGGGACCTACGACTACGGTACCGACCCGCAGAGCTACGCCGCCTACTCCGACCCGTACATCGGCACCACCACCGGAGCCCCCTCCTACGGCGGTCACGACGCCTACGGTCATGGCGGCGACGGCTACGACAGCCAGGGCGTGCAGCAGGGCTACCCCGACCCCTACGCCCAGGGCTATGCCGCCGACACCCCGCCCGGCGGCGTGTGGGTCCCGCAGCAGCGCGACACCGAGCAGTACCCCCCGATGCCGACGGAGCAGCCCGCGACGCCCGCTCCGTACGCCAACGGCTACGACACCGGGCAGAACGAGCAGTACCGCCACTGAGGCCGCGCCGCTGCCGGGGGAGGGCCCACCGGCAGCGGTACACGCGCAGCCCCCTCCGCTCAGCGTGAGCCGCGGAAGGCGTCGCCCTCCACGACGAGCCCGGCGACCAGCGTCCCCGACATCCCGGCGTGGGCCGGCCCGCCGCCCGGATGCGACCAGCCGCCGACGAGATACAGCCCCGGCAGCCGCGTGAGGTTGCCCGGGTGCAGAAACGCTCCGTCGGCCCCGGCCAGCGCGGGCGGCGGCACAGCGCCGCCCTCGGCCCCCGTCCCGTCCTCGGTCTCCGCGGGCGTGCGGACCTCGGTGTGCAGGATCCGCTCCCGCAGCCCGGGAACGGCCGCCGCCGCCCGCTCCACCAGGACCTCGGCGAACCGCTGCCGCACCCCGGCGTCCCGCCAGTCGACCGGCCCCTGCGGAGCCACCGTCGCGGTGAGCGTCACCGCCTCGTGCGCCGCGTCCGGACGGGTCGCCGGATCGTCGGGGCGCAGCACCGTCACCGTGGGGCTCCCGGCGACCCGCCCCCCGAACACCGCCTCCTGCTCCGCCGCCCCGTCGGCACCGTGCACCACGGTCCGGTGCACCGCGTCCGCCTCCCGGGCGCCGCGCAGCGACAGCAGCACCGTGAACCGGCCCGCCGCGCCCGCGCCGGAGCCCGGCCGGACCGTCACATCGCCTCCGCCCCACACCTGCTGACCCGGCACCAGGCCCGGGCGCGGCCGGACCCCGAGCACCACCCGGTCCGCCTCGGCCACCTCACCGTCCGCCAGCTCCACGCCTGCCGCCCGGCCGTCCTTCTCGACGACCCGGACCACCTCGGTCCCGAAGACGAACCGCACCCTGCGGGCCACGCACCGTTCGTACACCGCCCGCGCCAGCTCGCGCATCCCACCCATCACGTACCAGCTGCCGAAGGTCTGCTCCATGTACGGCAGCAGCGCGGCGCTCGCGGGGGCGGTGCGCGGGTCGAGGCCGTGGGACAGCGCGTACCCGTCGAGCAGGGCGGCGAGCCGGGTGTCCGCCAGCTCCCACGCGCCGATCTCCGCGACCGTGGCCGCCTGTCGGGAACCGCGCAGCAGGCGGCGCTGCCGCACCGCCGGATAGGGATCGCGCCCCAGTACCTCGTGGTCCGCCCGCAGGGGCTCCTCCAGGAGCGGCCGCCGCGACCGGTCCCAGGCGTCCCGGGCCCGGTCCATGAAGGCGCTCCAGCGTGCCCCGGCGCCCGTCCCGAGGGCGTCGTCGAGGGCCGTGGCCACCCCGGCCCGGGAGGCGTTGGGCAGGGACACGGCCGTGCCGTCCGCGAAGAGATGGCGGCTCGCCGGATCGACCTGCGTCAGGGTCACCGACTGCTCCAGCGACTCCTTGCCGGTCTTCACGAAGAGGTCCCGTTGGACGGCGGGGAGATGCAGCAGCCCGGGCCCGGTGTCGAAGACGAAGCCCTCGTGCTCATGGCGGCCGACCGAACCGCCGTAACTCGCGGACCGCTCGTAGACCGTCACCGTCTCGCCCGCCACGGCCAGCCGGGCGGCCGCCGCCATCGCGCCCGTCCCGGCGCCGATCACCGCAATTCGTGCCATGCCGGTGACCTTATCGACCGGCACTGACAGCTCAGCCGGGAGGCCGGGGTCCGCCCGTGCCCGCCGGCCACCTTCCCTCGCGGCCCTGGGCCCGGCGGCGCAGGAAGCGGCGGATCCGCGAGGCGAGGAAGAGCACGGTGACGATGCCGAGCACCAGCAGCACGGCCGCGATCACGGCGGCCGCCACCGGGTTGAACAGGGCGAACGTGATGACTCCGGCGACCCCGAGGTCCTCGGCGATGCTCACCCCGACGTTGCTGAACGGCTCCGGGGAGGTGTTGACGGCCATCCGCGTGCCGGCCTTCACCAGATGGCTCATCAACGCGGTGGACCCGCCGATCGCACCCGCCGCCAGCTCCGGGAGCGAACCGCTCTCCCCGGCCAGCAGCGCGGCGACCACCGCCCCGGCCACCGGGCGGATCACGGTGTGCGCGGTGTCCCAGACCGAGTCCACGTAGGGGATCTTGTCCGCCACCGCCTCGCAGAGGAACAGCACACCGGCCACGAACAGGACGTCCGTGCGCTGCAGGGCGGCGGGCACCTCGTCGGACACGCCGGTCGCGCCGAACAGACCGAGCAGCAGGACCACCGCGTACGCGTTGATTCCGCTCGCCCAGCCGCTTGTGAACACCAGGGGGATGACCGACACGCAGGCGATCGTAACGACCCCGCGCGGGACCCGGGTGGGGTTCGGCGCGGGGCCCTGAGTACCCGTACTCAGGGACGGAGATGAGTAGCTGTGCGGATAGGCCCCCACCTGCGGGGACGGCAGAGTGATGACCACGGAAGGGGCGCTGCGCCAGGACCGCCGGCACGGGGCGGCGGAACGGCGCGGTTCCCCCGACGCAACGGGGGTGTACGACGGAGGCCCGGGGACCACGGGGGACACGGGGTCACGGGGAACGGGTTTCCGGAAGCACGGAAGACGCCGGTCCGGTGAGGTTCGCGGGGGATGCGAACTCCAGCGGCCGGCGTCTTCGGCTTTCCCGGTACGTCTCCGGACCCGGACGGCCGGAACGCCCCGGACGCCAGAACGCCCAGGACCGGGTGTTCCCGGCCGGCCTCAGTGCCCGCTGACCCGCCCGTGCAGCAGCAGGGACAGCGCCGAGTGGACCTCGTCGATCGAGCGCTCCGGCTGGAACGCCTGCCAGTCCAGCGCCGCCACCAGCACCATTCCGACCAGCGCGGCGGCCGTCAGCGGGATGTCGATCTCCTCGCTCAGCTCACCGCTGCTCACGGCCTCCCGCAGCACGTCCTCGACGACCGCGACGGCCTCCTGGCGTACCACCAGCAGCGTGGACTGCCAGGCGCGGTTGGTGCGCCAGAGCTCGGCCACGTACAGCTGGGTGAAGGCCGGGTAGCGGTCCATGAAGGCGAGTCCGGCCCGGATCATCGCGTCCAGCGCCTCGACCCGGGTGCCGCCGCGCTCCTCGGACTCCTCGGCGGCGGCCCGCAGCGAGGCCGTCAGCAGACCCACGCCGTGCCGGAGCAACTCCTCGAACAGCTCGGTCTTGCTCTTGAAGTTGTAATAGACCGTGCCTTTGGCGACCCCGGCCCGCTCGGCGATCTCGTCGACGGTGGTCGCCGAGAACCCCTTCTCGGCGATGAGCGTCACCGCCGCCTCGTAGAGCCTCTGCCGGGTGGCCTGGCGGCGCGTGGTGCCACTGCTTTCCATGACGCCGATTCTTTCAGGCCCCGCCGCGCTCGCAGGCGCGGCTCCCGGCCCGTTCACAGGCTCAGCTCCGGGTGCAGCCGGCTCAGGCTCCACACCTGCTTGCGGCGGGCGGTGAACGCGGTCAGGGCCAGCGCGCCGACGGTGAAGATCCCCAGCACCGCGCAGCCCAGCCACACCGGGCCGAGAGGGCCACCCGTGATCAGCCTGCGCAGCCCCTCGACGACGTACGTCATGGGGAGGTACGGGTGGATCGCGCCGAAGAAGCCGGGGCTGGTCTGGACGGGGTACGTGCCCCCGGCCGACGTCAGCTGGAGCATCAGCACCACCAGCACCAGGATCCGCCCGGCCGCTCCGAAGCAGGCGTTCAGCCACTGCACGATCGCGGCGAAGCAGCAGGTCACCAGAGCCAGGAAGCCGATCGTTCCGGCGGCGTGGGTCATCCGGAGGCCGAGACCCCAGTGCAGGACGGCCATCAGGGCGCCGACCTGGAGCGCGCCGATGGCGGCGACCGGGAGCCAGCCGGCGAGCGCGATCCGCCACGAGGAGGCCCCGGCGGCGAGCGCCCGCTTGTTGAGCGGCTGGATCAGCATGTACGCCACCATCGCGCCGACCCACAGGGAGAGCGGGATGAAGTACGGGGCGAAGCCGGTGCCGTAGTTGGGTGCCTCGTGCAGTGACTTGGAGGCCAGCTGTACGGGGTCGGCCATGACGTCGGTCCGCGCGTCGCGGTCCTTCTTGTCGTAGTCCGGGATCTTGTCGACGCCGTCGTTGAGGCCCCGGGCCAGCTCGGTCGAGCCGTCGCCGAGCCGGAAGAGTCCGCCGTCCAGGTTCTCCGCGCCGGTCTTCAGCTTGCCGACGCCGGTGTCCAGATCGCTGGAGCCGGTCTGCGCACCGCCGAGTCCGGTGTGCAGCGCCCGCGCGCCCTTGGCGACCTTCTGGGCGCCGGTGTTCAGCTCGTTGACCTTGGCCACGGCCGACGCCAGGTCGTCGTCCAGCGTCGGCGCGCGCTTCGCGAGGTCGTCGGCCTGCTTCTGGAAGGCGGTCAACTGGGTGCTCAACTTCTTCAGGTCGCCGTTCTGGTTGGTGACCAGGGTGTTCACATCGGCGGCGATCTTCGCGACGTCGACGGCCGTGACCTTCGCGCGCTCCAGCGGGGGGCAGACCGCGGCGTCGGGCTCCTCCGCCTCCTCGCACCGGGTGCGATGGATCTCGGTCAGCTCCTCGGCCGCCTCCTCGGCGCCGACGGCGGCGGTGGGCGCGCTCTTCACCAGCAGGTCGAGGTTGTGCCGTACGGCCCCGGAGGTGTCGGCGACCAGCCGGGCCGTGTCGCGGATGGACTTCCCGTTGTCCCGGAAGAAGGGGCGCACGTCATCGGCGATCCCGTTGACCTTGTCGGCCAGGACCTGGGTGCCTCCGGCCACCCGGGCGGAACCCGTGGCGAGATCCCGCGAGCCCTGGTTCAGCTTGACGATCCCGTCGGAGAGCTTCTTGCTGCCCGCCTTGGAGTCCTTGAGACCGTCCGCGAGGTCCTTGGAACCCTGCTTCGCCTTCGAGATGCCGCCCTTGAGGTCGTCGGCGCCCTTGGCCGCCTCCGCGGTCTTGTCGTGCAGATCGGAGAAGTTGATGAAGATGCGGTCCAGGAAGCCCCGGGAGGCGTTCGTGGAGGCGGCGACGCGCACCTCTCCGAAGACCGTCCTGGAGATCTGCCCGACGATGTAGTTGTTCGCGTCGTTCGTCCGCACCTGGAGCGCGCCGGTCTCGGGGGAGTCCCCGCCGCTGGAAGCGATCTTCTCGCTGAAGTCCGACGGCATGGTCAGCGAGAGGTAGTAGGTACCTTCCTCGACGCCCTTCTCGGCCTCGGCGGGGCTCACCTCGTGCCAGTCGAACACCTTGGATTCGAGCAGCTTCTCGCTGATCTCGTCCCCGGCCGCGACGCGCTTCCCGTCACTGGTGGCCCCCTTGTCGTCGTTGACCAGGGCGACGGGCAGCTTGTCGAGCTTTCCGTACGGGTCCCAGAAGGAGTACAGGTACAGGGCCCCGTACAGCAGGGGCAGGAGCAGCAGGGCCACCAGCGCGGCGGCCGGCAGCCTCCCCCGCCCGAACCGCTTCAACTCAAGCGCGGCCAGCTTCGGCGAACGCATCGGCCGTCTCCTCATCGGTGGTGGGTTCCTCGGTGACGGGCGCGGTACTCACGACCTGGGTGTTCTCGGGGGCCTCGCTGCACACGGCGAGCACGGTCGTCCCGGCGTCGGCCACGGCGCGCAGCAGCTCCCAGGCCCGGTCGCGTTCGGTGTCCGAGAGCTTGAGATCGGTGTCGTCGACGGCGAGCAGCCGCGGCTGGCCGATCAGCGCCAGCGCGACGGACAGCCGCAGCGCCTCAAGACGCTCCAGATCCCGCACGGAGGTGCGCCCCGCCTTGGGCAGGGCGGCCAGGTCGAGCCCCGCGGCCTCAAGGGCCCCGTCGACCCGGGCCCGGGCCGCTGCCCGGCGTTCGGCGCGCGGGCGCAGCAGGGTGCGCAGGGAGGCGCCGTAGCGGCCCTGGAGGAGGGCGCGTTCGCCCAGGTGCTCGGCGACGGTGAAGGCGGGGTCCAGCTCGCTGACTCCGGGGACCGGCCCCAGGGCGGCGATCCGGCGGACGGCGGCGGCCTGCTCGGGCAGTCGCAGCCCGCCGGTCTCGGCGCGGCCCCCGGTGGGGCGCATCCGGCCGGTCAGGGCGAGCAGCAGGCAGGTGCGGCCCGATCCGGACGGTCCCTCGATGGCCACCAGCGTTCCTGGCTCGGCAGTGAACGTCACGTTCCGGAAGACCCGGCCGCGCGGTCCTTCCAGTCCGAAGTCCTCGGCGGCGACAGCCGCGCCGTGCGGGCTCTCCACAGACCCTCCCCTTTTGAACTGACCAGTCAGTGCGAAAAGGTAGACCGAACGCGCGCTCGAAGCAAAACGGCAGGTCAGGGGAGTGGCGAGGGTGATTGTCAGTGGGGGCCGCCACCATGGACACAGACGGCCACGAAGCCGTCACACGACGACAGGAGGTTCGTCATGGCCAGCTCGTCCGCAGCCGCCGCCCCGCGGCGCCGCGCAGGCAGCCCTGCCCCCTCACTGACCGGTCCGGCCGGCGATGTCCACCCCGTGCCGCGCCGCGGCACGGCGCCGCCCGCCGCTCTCGAACTGCTCGCCAAGGCCCGCTCCGGCCTCGAAGAGGCCGCCGTGCTCCACGATCCGAACGAGCGGTACGCCACCGCGCACCTCGCCGCCCTGCGAACCGCGGCGGCCGTGCTGGCCGCCCGAGGCCGCCCCGAGACGAACAAGCGCCGCCGTGAACGCATCCGCAGTGCCTGGGAGGTCCTCCCGGAGACAGCACCGGAACTGACCGAATGGAGCGCCCTCTTCGCCGCGGGCGCCCTGCGCCGGGCCCGTGCGGAGGCCGGCGTGCCGGGCGCCGCCGACGGGCGCGACGCCGACGACCTGCTGCGCGACGCGGCCATGTTCCTGCGCCTGGTGGAACGGCTCCTGGTCCTCCAGCCGGTGCTTCCGCAACCACGCCCGGAGCCTCCGGGCGGCGGGTGACCCGAGGCGAGGCAATAGGGTGGTGACCGCTCACCTCATCACCCGCACTGTTCACGCTCCGCCGTCCCCGGCGGCACGTTGCCGAGGAGTCATCTGCCGTGTCGGACCAGCCGCGCCCCCGCGCCTCCCTCCGTACCGCCGTGGTCTGGGAGGTCCTCAAGGACGCTCTGGACCGTCAGGTCGCAGCGACCGGCAGGGACGCCCTGGATGTTCTGGACACCGGCGGCGGCACGGGCAACTTCGCCGTGCCCGCGGCCCGGCTCGGCCACCGGGTCACCGTCGTCGACCCCAGCCCCAACGCGCTCTTCGCGCTGGAGCGCCGCGCGGCCGAGGCCGGGGTCGCCGACCGGGTCCGGGGAGTCCAGGGCGACATCCTCGGGCTGTTCGACGTCGTGGAGCGCGACGGCTTCGACGCGGTGCTCTGCCACGGCGTCCTGGAGTACGTCGACGAGCCCGCCGAGGGCGTGCGCAACGCGGTCGAGGCGCTGCGGCCCTCCGGCGCGCTCAGCCTGCTGGCGGCCGGCCTGGGCGGAGCCGTCCTGGCCCGCGCGCTCGCCGGTCACTTCACGGAGGCCCGGCAGGCGCTCACCGACCCGGCGGGCCGTTGGGGCGAGGGGGACCCGGTGCCCCGTAGGTTCACCGCCGAGCAGCTCTCCGGCCTGGTCTCCTCGGCCGGTCTGGAGATCGCCGCGGTGCACGGGGTCCGGGTCTTCGCCGACCTCGTGCCGGGCGTCCTGGTGGACACCGAGCCCGGCGCCGTGGAGGCGCTCCTCAAGCTCGAAGCGGCCGCCGCCGAGCAGCCCGCGTTCCACTCCGTCGCCACCCAGCTCCACGTTCTGGGCGAGAAGCGCCGCTGATCAGCAACGCAAGCGCGGACGGAGTGGGACTCAGGACCCCCGTACCGGGCGTACGCCCCGTATGATCGGGTGACACCATCCGGCATGGCGGATCGGTCGTCGGGGAATCTACGCCTCAACAGCCGAGCCGACATAGCGGTCCGGACTGGCTGAGCGCTAGAGGGCGGGTTTCACGGGGGCGAATCCCTGCCTATCCTGGAAGGGCCGCATACCGGTCGCCCCCGCGGCCGACGACGAGGAGGATCCCGTGCCGCTCTCGGAGCACGAGCAGCGCATGCTCGAGCAGATGGAGCGAGCGCTGTACGCCGAAGATCCCAAGTTCGCGACAGCGCTCGAGGGAAGCGGACTGCGTACGTACACCCGGAAAAGGGTCTACCAGGCGGTCGCTGGCTTTCTGGTGGGTATCGCGCTCCTCATGGCCGGAATGGTCGCCCAGCAGATCTGGATCAGCGTGGTGGGGTTCCTCGTCATGCTCGGCTGTGCCGTGCTCGCGGTCACCGGATGGCGCAAGGCGCCCAAGCCCGGTGAGCAACAGTCGGCTGCCGCAGGCGGCGGGGACAGCGGCGCAGGCCGCCGACCGAGACAACGCCGGTCGATGATGAACCGCATCGAGCAGCGGTGGCAGCGCCGCCGCGACGAACAGGGCCAGTAGACGCCTCGGCCCTGCTCTTCTCCGCAGGGCCGGCGGAGGCACGTGACACCGATGGGTGAGGGGTGGCCGCGTTTTCCGCGACCGCCCCTCAGCCGTTCCACGGGAGCCGTTGTCACGGTGCCCCGGGTCCGACCGCGCCGTCGGCAGTGGTGCCGTGGCCGGTCACCACAGAGCCTCCGGTCCCGACCCTAAAAGGGGTCGGGACCGGAGGCTCTGTGGTGCTTCGCCCCCGACCGCCTCACCCGTGCTGACGTGTGAGGCGACGCAGTCGGGCCGTCCAGCGACCGGCTCCCGGGCGGCCCGCCCATCGCTCCGCCAGAGCCGACCGGCGCTCCGCGAGGGCCCACACCACCCGGACGGACGATCGGGGCAGGAGCGTTGCCCGCAGCCGGGTCGAGCGGTCGGCCGATGCCCGCAGACCCGCCCGTACAGACTGCGCGTCCTCGGCCAGTCCCGAGGAGGGGCGCGGCTCGGCGGCGTACAGCACCTGTTCCACCGAGCCCGCGATCCGGCGCACCGCCTCGGCCGCGGTGGTGTCGAGGCGTCCCAGCCGCACCATCCTGGCCGCCGCCTTCCGGGGCGTCAGCGACCCGTCCGGCGCGATGCCGTGGTCCCAGGCGGTATCGGTGAGCTCCCGCCAGACAGCCAGCGTCCGCGCGGCGGCGTCCGCGGGCGTCCGGCCCCCGGAGCCCAGCCGGCGATTCCGCGTCCGTATCCGCCACAGCAGCGGCGACAACGCCAACGCCGCCACCAGCAGGACCGCCGCGTGGACCACCAGCAGCACCTTCCAGAGCGGAGTGCCCCGGTCGGTCGGCAGCGCGGCTCCCGGCTCCTGCGAGGGACCGCACCCGCCTTCCTGACGCAACTGCGGCGGGCAGCTGTCGTCGGCGGAGGGCGCCGCGGACGGCTCCTCGGAGGTGTCCGCGGAGGGCTCGGCGGCGTCGCCGGCGCTGTCCGTGGGCACCTCGGGACGGGTCCACGAGGGCGTGCTGCCCCGGCTCGGGGTGGGCTCGAACCGGGTCCACCCGACCCCCTCGAAATACAGCTCGGGCCAGGCGTGCGCGTCGCGCAGCCCGACCGACATCGCTCCGTCCGCCTTCACGGTCCCCGGGGTGAAGCCCACCGCCACCCGGGCCGGGATACCCAGCGTCCGCGCCATCGCGGCCATCGAGAAGGAGAAGTGGACGCAGAAGCCCTCCTTGTCGCGGAGGAACCGGGCGATGGCGGACGACCCCGTCCCGGAGGTGACCGTCGTGTCGTACGTGAAGCCGCCGTCGGACGCGAACCAGTCCTGGAGTTTCACGGCCTGCTCGTAGGCGTTGGACGCCCCTTCGGTGACCTGCTCGGCGGTCTCGGCGACCACCTTCGGCAGGGAGCCGGGAACCTGGGTGTATTCGCGGACCAGCTCCTGGGGCGGTGAGCCCGCAGCCGCGAGCTGGTCCGCCGTGGGTTCGACGACCAGACTGCCGACCTCGTACCGCGCGTCGCGCGTGGTCTGCCCGTCGTCGCCGACCAGGGTGCGGCCCTCGGGTTCGTACCGCCAGCGACCGCCGACGCGGACCTCGCTGGCCGGGTAGGGGAGCGGCAGATAGGTCTGCTGGTAGGAGCGCGACGCGGAGATGTTCGTCCGGACCTCGGTGACGGAGACGTCCCTGCCGAGACCGGTGGGCTGCGGGAGGCGGTCGGGAACGTCCGTCAGCCGACGGGTGGAGGAGCGCCACTCGCTGCCGTTGAACTCGTCCAGGGCCAGGATCCGGAGGTAGAGACTCTGCGGGTCCTCGATGTTGCTGCGGTACGTCATCACCTCCCGGTTGTCCGGCTGGTTGAGGTTGTTCTGCAGCGATACCAGCGGGTTCACCGCGGAGATGGTGCCGCCGCCGCTGCCCCTGCCGTTCCCCGGTCCGTCGCCGCCCAGCAGGCCGCTGTCCAGGGCGGGCAGGGCCAGGGGGACCACCAGGGCGATGCCGAGCGCGAACACGCCGATCCGCCGCCCGGTCCGGACGGGGGAGGAGCCACCGCCCACCCCGGCCAGCCCGTCGGCCAGACCGCCCGAATTCCGTGAGGCGCCACCGAAGACGCGGCCCCACTGGGAGAGCCGGTCCCGGCCCTCCGCCAGCAGGAGCAGCAGATAGCCGGAGGCGGCCAGCAGGAACCACAGCCAGCTCGCTCCGCCGTCGGAGAGACCGGCCGCGACCGAATACAGGGCGAGGAGGGGCAGTCCCGCGGGGGCCGCGCTGCGGAAGGTCACCGCCAGGGCGTCCACGGCAAGGCCGATCAGGACCACCCCGCCGACCACCAGCAGCTTGATGCCGTCGGTCATCGGGGCCGGGATGGCGTACGTGCCGACGTCCTCCCCGCCCGCCACCAGCAGCTCACCGAGGCGCATGAGGGCCCCGGGCCCCGGCACCACCCCGAACAGGGCGTGGTCCCGGACGAACACCAGCGTCAGCAGCAGCAGGGTGACCAGCGTCTGGACGCCGATGGTCAGCGTCCTCGCCAGCGGCACCCGGCGCGCGAGGGCGCCCACCCCGCTCTGGACGCCGAGCAGCACCGCCGCCTGCACCAGCCAGTCGACCCCCTCCACCAGCGGGATCAGCGCCCCCGCCGCCAGCACTGTCGCCGCATAGGCGCACAGCGCCAGCCTGGCCCGCCCGCTCATGACCATCTCCCCGTGAAACCTGTCGCGCCGCCGCTCGTGGCCGACGGTGAATCCGTGCGCATCCCGCCCGCCAGCTGCCACAACGCGGGCAGTTCGGCCCCCGGCTCCACGGGCACCGCGGTCCAGCCCGCCTCGCGCAGCCGCCGCAGCCGCTCCTCGGACCGCCCCGTGCCGTCCTCGTCGCCGGCCCAGGCGGCGCTGTCCAGGACGAAGGCGACCCCCGCCCCGGCCCGCTGCCGCATTCGGGCCGCGACCGCGGCCTGTTCCTCGTCCAGATCGCCGAAGAAGGCGATGAGCAGTCCCTCGTTGCCGCCGCGCAGCACGTCATGGGCGCGCGAGAGGCCCCCGCCGTCGGAATGGCCGACCACCGCGAGGGTGTCGAGCATCAGGCCCGCCGAGTCCGCGGACTCCTGGGTCGAGCCCGCGTAACCGCCCGACCCCTCGCCGGGCACCGCGTTCCCGTCGTCCGTGAGCAGCCGTACGGCGAAGCCGCGCTCCAGCATGTGCACGAGCGCCGAGGCCGCCCCGGAGACCGCCCATTCGAAGGCGGAGTCGGGCCCGGCGCCCTGGTAGCCGACCCCCCGGGTGTCCAGCATGACCGTGCACCTGGCCCGCTGCGGCTGTTCCTCACGGCGCACCATCAGCTCGCCGTGGCGGGCGGTGGAGCGCCAGTGGACCCGGCGCAGATCGTCGCCGTGCCGGTAGCCGCGCGGAATGATGTCGTCCTCACCGGCCAGCGCGAGGGACCGCTGCCGCCCGTCGCCGTATCCGGAGGCCTCGCCCGCCAGCCGCAGTACGGGCAGCGGCTCCGTGCGCGGGATGACGACGAGGGTGTCGTACGCGCTGAAGGAGCGGGTCAGCTCGCACATCCCGAACGGGTCGCTGAGCCGCAGCTGCAACGGGCCCAGCGGATAGCGTCCCCGCAGGTCGGAGCGGACCCGGTAGGACACCTCGCGTCGGCCGCCCGCCTCCACCCGGTCCAGGACGAAGCGGGGGCGCGGTCCGAGGACGTACGGAACACGGTCCTGGAGCATCAGCAGACCGGTGGGCAGCCGGGAGACGTTCTCCATCCGCAGGTGCACCCGGGCCTCCGCGCCCGCGGGCACGCGCGACGGTGAGAGCCGCCGGGTGCCCGTCACCCGGTAGCGGGTGCGGTAGAGCACGGTCACGCAGACCAGGGGCAACACGGCCAGCAGCAGTCCGACCCGCAGCAGATCGCCCTGGCCCAGGACGTACGCGCAGACGGCGGCGGCGAGACCGGCGGCCAGGAACGAGCGTCCCCGGGTGGTCAGTCCGCCCAGGGCCGCCCGCAGGCCGCCCTTCCTGTCGCCGTCCTCCACGGCGCCGGGCTCGCCGGCCGCCATCACAGCCGCCGTGCCCCGGGCTGCTGCTGGTGGTACAGCGGACGGCCCGGCTCCGGCCCGGCCGGCGCGGTACCACCGGCCGAGGTCGGCACGGGGGTGCGCTGGATGATCTCCAGGACCACCTGCTCCGCCGTGCGGCGGTTCAGCTGGGCCTGGGCGGTGGGCAGCAGCCGGTGCGCGAGCACCGGTGTGGCCAGCGCCTGCACGTCGTCCGGCAGGGCGTAGTCGCGCCCGCTGAGCGCGGCGGACGCCTTCGCGGCGCGCAGCAGGTGCAGCGTCGCCCGCGGGGAGGCGCCGAGCCTGAGATCGGGGTGGCTCCGGGTGGCCCCGACGAGCTCCACGGCGTAGCGCCGCACGGCGTCGGCGACATGCACCGTACGGACGGCGTCGATCAGCTTCACGATGTCGTGGGCGTGGGCCACCGGCTGGAGGTCGTCCAGCGGGGAGACGCCCCCGTGCACGTCGAGCATCTGGAGCTCGGCCTCCGGGCTGGGGTAACCGATGGAGACCCGGGCCATGAAGCGGTCGCGCTGGGCCTCGGGCAGCGGGTAGGTGCCCTCCATCTCGACCGGGTTCTGGGTGGCCACCACCATGAACGGGTCGGGCAGCTCGTAGGAGTGCCCGTCGATGGTGACCTGGCGCTCCTCCATCGACTCCAGCAGCGCCGACTGCGTCTTCGGCGAGGCGCGGTTGATCTCGTCGCCGATCACGATCTGGGCGAAGATCGCACCCGGCTTGAACTCGAACTCCCGCCGCTGCTGGTCGAAGATCGACACACCGGTGATGTCCGAGGGCAGCAGGTCCGGAGTGAACTGGATCCGCCGCACCGAACAGTCGATGGACCGTGCCAGCGCCTTGGCCAGCATGGTCTTGCCGACACCGGGGACGTCCTCGATGAGGAGGTGGCCCTCGGCGAGGAGCACCGTCAGCGATAGCCGTACGACCTCGGGCTTGCCCTCGATCACACCCTCCACCGACCTGCGTACCCGCTCTGCTGTGGTGGTCAGATCCGTGAGGCTCGCTCGATCGTCATAGGTCGTCACCCGGCCCTCCTCGGCCCTTTTGCGCAGGGGCCGTCGCGCGTACCCGCGCGGCCCACCCCGAAAAATCGGACACTCCTCCGGAAGACCCGGGGATGTCACACCCGCATTCTTGTTGCCGTTACCGCTTCGTGTCACTCGCCTGTGGATAAGTGGGTGTGAAATGTCAGCGTCTGTCGCGATTTCGGCACCACAAGGTGCGGTGATGCGTGCGTGAGGTGCGGCGGAGGGCCGGAGAGCGAGAGTGCGTTCAGGAAACGGAGTGGATCTCGCGCAGCAGACCGGTGGTCACGTCGAAGACGAACCCGCGCACGTCGTCCGTGTGGAGCAGGAACGGCGAGGTGCGCACCCGCTGCATCGACTGGCGCACGTCCTGGTCCGCGTCCGAGTAGGCCTCGACCGCCCAGACCGGACGCTGGCCCACCTCGCGCTCCAGCTCCTGCCGGAAGTCCTCGGTGAGGGACTCCAGGCCGCAGTTGGTGTGGTGGATGAGGACCACGCTGCGGGTGCCGAGCGCCCGCTGGCTGATGGTCAGTGAGCGGATCACATCGTCGGTGACCACGCCGCCCGCGTTGCGGATGGTGTGGCAGTCGCCGAGCTCCAGGCCGAGCGCCGCGTGCAGGTCGAGACGGGCGTCCATGCAGGCGACCACGGCCACCTGGAGGACGGGGCGCGCGTCCATGCCCGGATCGCGGAAGTCCTTGGCGTACCCGGCGTTCAGTGCGACGAGCCGGTCGGTGACCTGGCCCCCCTCGCGGACCGCCGCAGCGGTGGACGTCACGGACTCGGCGGGAGAGTGAGCAGAAGTCGACATGGATATGACGTTAGCCTTCCCGCCCGGCCCGGGCGTGCCGTGAGAGCGGACAAAAAACGTCAACTCGGCTGGTTGTGAGCTAACGCACAAGACTCGCGGGGATGCACCCGTTCGGGTGGGTTCGTCGCATCCGGACGGGTGGCGCGACTCGCTGCCCGGTTCGTTGATCGTGAATCGATCGAATGGCAGGGTGGACTAAAGTAACGCGAAGTCACCGACCACCCGCCGTACCCACCGCCCCATCGCACCGCACCTCCTGCACCTCCTGCATATTCCGTATTTCCCCCGTGATGTGCGGCGTACGTGCGACCCGGCCCTCTCCCGCTCTCGGTCGGCCGACGCCTCTTCCCCGGCGCCGGCGGACCTCCCCTTCAGAGCGGGCGGGGACCAGGACGTACGTGCCGGCCGCGCGGGACAGAGCCTGAGAGGGCGCCTTGAGCCAGACCCGACACGTCCCCGTGATGCTCCAGAGGTGTCTGGACCTGTTGGCCCCGGCTCTCCAGGACCCGGCCCACCCGCACCCCGTGGTCGTCGACTGCACCCTCGGCCTCGGCGGTCACAGCGAGGCGCTGCTCGCCTCCTTCCCCACCGCCCGGCTGATCGCCCTGGACCGCGACAAGGAGGCGCTCCGCCTCTCCGGTGAACGGCTCGCCCCCTACGGCGACCGCGCCACCCTCGTCCACGCGGTCTACGACGAGCTCCCCGAGGTCCTCGCGCGGCTCGGGATCCCCAAAGTCCAGGGCGTGCTGTTCGACCTGGGGGTCTCCTCCATGCAACTGGACGAGGCCGACCGCGGTTTCGCGTACGCCCAGGACGCCCCGCTCGACATGCGGATGGACCAGAGCACCGGCATGGGGGCCGCCGAGGTGCTCAACACCTATCCGCCCGGCGAACTGGTCCGGATCCTGCGCGCGTACGGCGAGGAGAAGCAGGCCAAGCGGATCGTCTCCGCCGTCGTGCGCGAGCGCGAGAAGGAGCCGTTCAGCAACAGCGCCCGGCTCGTCGAGCTGATCCGCGACGCGCTGCCGCAGGCCGCCAAGCGCACCGGCGGCAACCCCGCGAAGCGGACCTTCCAGGCCCTGCGCATCGAGGTCAACGGCGAGCTGAGCGTCCTGGAGCGGGCCATTCCGGCCGCCGTCCAGTGCCTCGACGTCAGTGGCCGCATCGCCGTGCTGTCCTACCACTCGCTGGAGGACCGGCTGGTCAAGCAGGTCTTCGCGGCCGGCGCCGCCAACACCGCGCCCCCCGGACTGCCCGTCGTCCCGGAGCGCTACCAGCCCCGGCTGAAGCAGCTCACCCGGGGCGCCGAGCTGCCCACCGAGGAGGAGGTCGCCGAGAACCGGCGCGCCGCCCCCGCCCGGCTGCGCGGCGCCCAGCGCATCCGCGCGGAGGAGCGATGAACACCCGGCGTCGCCCGACGCGAAGCGGTCGCCCGGCACCGGGCGACCGGGGAGCCGTGCGGTGAGCAAACCGGCCGCACCGCTGAAGGGGCGGGCCGCGCGGCTCGCCCGGCTGATGCCGTCCACCGGGCCCAGCACCGCGGCCCGCACCCCCTTCGTGCTGCTGGTCGTCCTGCTCCTGGGCGGCGGGCTCATCACCCTGCTCCTGCTGAACTCCGCGCTCAACGAAGGATCGTTCAGGCTCAGCGAACTGAAGCGGGACACCACCGAGCTCACCGACGAGCAGCAGGCGCTCCAGCGCGACGTCGACAGCCGTTCCCAGCCCGGCGCGCTGGAACGCCGGGCCCGGGAACTGGGCATGGTCCCCGGCGGCAGCCCCGCCTTCCTGAACCCCGACGGCACGGTCCGCGGCAACCCCACCGAGGCCACCGCCCCGCCGTCGCCGAGCCCCAGCCCCACGCCGAGCCCCACCGCCTCGGCCACCGCCGGGACCCCCGCCACCGCCGGGGCCCCCGCCACTGCCGGGACCCCCGCCACTGCCGGGACCCCCGCCACTGCCGGGGCCCCCGCAGTACCCTCCGGCTCCGCTTCGCCCTCCGGATCCGTCCCCGCTACCGAGCCCGACCCCGCAACCGCCCCCGCGGCGGAGAGCCCCCCGCCCCCGACGAGCCCCGGCAGGTGACGCAGTGCCGCCCAAGGAACCGCCGCGCCGCCGCGTACCCGGCCCGGCCCGCCCCCGTAACGGGGGGTCAGGATCCGGCCGCTCCGGCGCGCGCCCACCGGCCCGCCGCCCCCGTTCCGCCCCGGGTCGCACCACCGCGCGCCCAGGCGCACAGCGCTCCCTGCGCCTCGGCAGTCCCCGCCCCCGGCTCCGGCTCGTCAGCCTCGGGCTGACGCTGGTCATGCTGGCCTTCGTGGCCCGCCTGCTCCAGGTCCAGGCCGTCGACGCCAGCGCGTACGCGGCCAAGGCCGAGAAGAACCGCTACCTGGAGTACACGGTCGCCGCCGAGCGAGGCGAGATCACCGACCGCAAGGGTGTCGCGCTCGCCACCAGCGTGGACGCGCACAACATCACGGCCGACCCGAAGATGTTCACGCCCGAGGACAGCAAGGCCCCGGACGCGCCCCAGCAGGCGGCGGCCCTGCTCGCCCCGATCCTCGGCAAGGACGTCGACGAGCTCGTCAAGAAGCTCTCGACGCCGAAGTCCCGCTACACCGTCCTCGCCTACCGGCAGACCCCTCAGGTCTGGAAGCAGATCAAGGACCTCAAGTCCGTCTTCGCCGAGAAGGCGTACGAGGACAAGCTGAAGGGTGGTCCGGGAGCCAACGTCCTGGCCGGCGTCCTCCAGGTGCCGACCACCAAGCGCGTCTACCCCAACGGGGATCTCGCCGCCGGGATACTGGGATTCGTCAGCGCCGACGGCAAGGGCGGCGGCGGCCTCGAATCGCAGCTCGACAAGGAACTCGCGGGCGAGGACGGCAGGATCCGCTACGCCCAGGCCGGCGGCCGCCGGGTCCCCACCGCGGGCAGCAGCGAGATTCCGGCCGTGCCCGGCTCCGACATCGAGCTGACCATCGACCGCGACATCCAGTGGGCCGCCCAGAAGGCCATCAGCGACCAGGTCGAGAAGTCCAAGGCCGACCGCGGCTACGTCATCGTGCAGAACACGCGGACCGGCGAGCTGCTGGCCATGGCCAACGCCCCCGGCTACGACCCCAACGACCTCTCCCAGGCGACCTCCGCCTCCCTCGGCAACGCCGCCCTCCAGGACGTGTACGAGCCCGGCTCCACCAGCAAGGTCATGTCCATGGCCGCCGTACTGGAGGAGAAGGCCGCCACACCCGGCACCCACGTCACCGTCCCCAACCGGCTGCACCGCGGCGACCGGCTCTTCAAGGACGACGTGGACCACCCCACCTGGTACCTCACGCTCAACGGGGTCCTCGCCAAGTCCAGCAACATCGGCACCATCCTGGCGACCGGTCAGCTCGGCAAGACCCAGGCGGAGGCCAACCAGGTCCTCTACTCCTACCTGCGCAAGTTCGGCCTCGGCTCCAGGACCGGGCTCGGCTACCCCGGGGAGTCGCCGGGACTGCTGGCCCACCCCAAGGACTGGTCGACCTCGCAGCAGTACACGATCCCCTTCGGCCAGGGCCTCTCGCTCAACGCCGTCCAGGCCGCCTCGGTCTACTCCACCATCGCCAACGGCGGCGTACGGATCGCCCCCACCCTCGTCCGCGGCGCCAAGGGCTCCGACGGGCGCTTCACCGCCGCGGAGGCCCCCGAGGAGAACCGGGTGGTCAGCGAGAAGACCGCCAAGACCCTGGCGACGATGCTGGAGTCCGTCGTCGACGACCGGGAAGGGACCGGAACCAAGGCCGCCATCCCCGGCTACCGGGTGGCGGGCAAGACCGGCACCGCCAACCGTGTCGACCCCGTCCGCGGCGTCTACCGGGGCTACACCGCCTCCTTCGCGGGCTTCGCGCCCGCCGACAACCCACAGGTCACCGTCTACTGCGCGATCCAGAATCCCACCAAGGGCAGCTACTTCGGCGGCCAGATCTGCGGCCCGATCTACAAGCAGGTCATGGAGTTCGCGCTCAAGACGCTCCAGACCCCACCGTCCGGCAGCGAGCCGCCCCGGCTGCCGGTGTCCTTCAAGCCCGGCGAGTGAACACGGGGATGCGCGAGCATCTCCTCCAAGGGAAACCTCAGTGACAACCATCACCCCCGATCCAGGGAACCGGAACGAGAACCGCCGGAACCAGGGTCCCTCGCTTGGCGAGACGCCGCACCGGCCCGGTACGCTCACCGCCGTGCCCCACGCTGATCAGTCCCAAACCTCTCAGAAGGACGCGCCTGTGACCTACCCGGGAGCGCCCCGACCGGACCGGCTCCGGCCCACCCCTCTCGGCGAGCTGGCAGACCGGCTCGGCGTCGGAACGGCCGGGACCGGTGAGGTCACCGGCATCACCCACGACTCGCGGGCCGTGCGACCCGGAGACGTGTACGCGGCCCTGCCCGGCGCCCGCTTCCACGGCGCCGACTTCGCGGCCCAGGCCGCCGGCCTCGGCGCCACCGCCGTCCTCACCGACCCCGCCGGCGCCGAGCGCGCCACGGCCACCGGCCTGCCGGTGCTGGTCACCGAGAACCCGCGCGCCGTCATGGGCGAGCTGGCCGCCGACATCTACGGGCGGCCCGGCATCGGCCTCCTCCAGCTCGGCATCACCGGCACCTCCGGCAAGACCACCACCGCGTACCTCGTCGAGGGCGGACTGCGCGCCGCCGGACGCCCCACCGGGCTGATCGGCACCGTCGAGATGCGGATCGGCGACGAGCGCATCAAGTCCGAGCGCACCACCCCCGAAGCCACCGACCTCCAGGCCCTGTTCGCCGTCATGCGCGAACGCGGCGTCGAGGCCGTCGCGATGGAGGTCTCCAGTCACGCCCTGGTGCTCGGCCGGGTCGACGGCTGCGTCTTCGACGTCGCCGTCTTCAACAACCTCAGCCCGGAGCACATGGAGTTCCACTCCGGCATGGAGGACTACTTCCAGGCCAAGGCCCAGCTGTTCACCCCCGAACGCAGCCACCGCGGCGTCGTGAACTTCGACGACGAGTACGGCCGCAGGCTCCTCACCGAGTCCGGGGTGCCGGTCACCAGTTTCTCCGCCGAGGGCCACCCGGACGCCGACTGGCACGCCGAGGACGTCGAGGTCGGGCCGCAGGACAGCACCTTCACCGCCGTCGGTCCGCAGGGCGAGCGGATCACCGCCCGTGCCCCGCTGCCCGGCCCGTTCAACGTCGCCAACACCCTCGCCGCCATCGTCACGCTGGCCGTCGCGGGCGTCGACCCGCAGACCGCCGCCGACGGTATCGCGGCCGTCCCCGGGGTCCCCGGCCGGCTGGAGCGGGTGGACGCCGGACAGCCCTATCTCGCCGTCGTCGACTACGCGCACAAGACCGACGCGGTCGAGTCCGTACTGCGCTCCCTGCGCAAGGTCACCGAGGGCAAGGTGCACATCGTCCTCGGCTGCGGCGGCGACCGCGACACCACCAAGCGCGGCCCGATGGGCGCGGCAGCCGCCCGGCTCGCCGACACCGCCGTGCTGACCTCCGACAACCCCCGCTCCGAGGACCCCCTCGCGATCCTCGCCGCGATGCTCTCCGGCGCCGCCGAAGTGCCCGTCCACGAGCGCGGCGACGTGCTGGTCGACGCCGACCGCGCCTCGGCCATCGCCGCCGCCGTCGCCCGCGCGGAGGCGGGCGACACCGTCCTCGTCGCGGGCAAGGGGCACGAACAGGGCCAGGACATCCACGGGGTGGTACGCGCCTTCGACGACCGCAAAGTCCTGCACGCAGCCATCGAGCGGTCCCTGACGCGCCCCGGCGCCGCGGACCGCGCCCCTCACCTCGAGAACAACAGTCAGGGATGACCAAGTGATCACCCTTTCCCTCGCCGAGATCGCCGAAATCGTCGGCGGGCAGTCGTACGACATACCGGATCCGGCAGTCACCGTGACCGGACCCGTCGTCATCGACTCCCGCGAGGTCGCGCCGGGCAGCCTGTTCGCCGCGTTCGCCGGCGAACGGGTCGACGGCCACGACTACGCCCGGCGCGCCGTCGAGGCGGGTGCCGCGGTCGTACTGGCGGCCCGCCCCGTCGGTGTTCCGGCGATCGTCGTGGACGACGTCGTCGGCGCGCTCGGAGCCCTCGCACGTGCCGTGGTCGAACGCCTCGGCACCACCGTCGTCGGACTGACCGGCTCCGCGGGCAAGACGTCCACCAAGGACCTGATCGCGCAGCTCCTCCAGCGCAAGGGCCCGACCGTCTGGACGCCCGGCTCCCTCAACAACGAGATCGGCCTGCCGGTCACGGCGCTGACCGCCACCGCCGAGACCGAGCACCTGGTCCTGGAGATGGGGGCCCGCGGCGTCGGCCACATCCACTACCTGGCCGACCTCACCCCGCCCCGCATCGGCCTCGTCCTGAACGTCGGTTCCGCGCACCTCGGCGAGTTCGGCAGCCGGGAGGCCATCGCCCAGGCCAAGGGCGAGCTGGTCGAGGTCCTGCCCGAGGACGGCTGCGCCGTGCTCAACGCGGACGACCCGCTCGTCCGCGCCATGGCCTCGCGCACCAACGCCCGCGTCCTGCTCTTCGGAGAAGCCCCGGAAGCGGACGTACGGGGCGAGAAGGTCAGGATGACCGCCGACGGACGGCCCGCCTTCGAGCTCCACACACCCACCGGGTGCAGCGACGTGACCATGCGCCTGTACGGTGAGCACCACGTGTCGAACGCGCTCGCCGCGGCCGCCGTCGCCCATGAGTTGGGCATGTCCGTGACCGAGATCGCCGAGGCGCTCTCGGAGGCGGGCACCCTCTCCCGCTGGCGCATGGAGGTCACCGAGCGTCCGGACGGTGTGACGGTCGTCAACGACGCCTACAACGCGAACCCCGAATCCATGAGAGCCGCACTGCGTGCGCTGGCTGCCATGGGCCAGGCCCGAGGGGCCGACGGGGGGCGCACCTGGGCGGTGCTCGGTCAGATGGCCGAGCTCGGTGACGCGTCGCTCGCCGAGCACGACGCGGTCGGACGGCTCGCCGTCCGGCTCAACGTCAGCAAGCTCGTCGCTGTCGGGGGGAGAGAAGCCTCCTGGCTGCAACTGGGCGCATATAACGAGGGTTCGTGGGGTGAGGAGTCGGTGCACGTGTCCGACGCACAGGCGGCCGTCGACCTGTTGCGCAGTGAACTGCGCCCGGGAGACGTCGTGCTGGTGAAGGCGTCCCGGTCGGTCGGCCTGGAGAAGGTCGCCCTGGCACTGCTGGAGAACTCGACCGAGGGCGAGGTCGCCGGCCGATGAGGCAGATCCTCTTCGCGGGGGCCATCGGGCTCTTTCTGACCCTGGTCGGTACTCCGCTGCTGATCAAGCTGCTGGCCCGCAAGGGATACGGGCAGTTCATCCGGGACGACGGCCCGCGCACGCACGGCAGCAAGAAGGGCACGCCCACGATGGGCGGCATCGCCTTCATCCTGGCGACGGTCATCGCGTACCTCCTCGCGAAGGTCCTCACGGGAGAGGACATCCGCTACTCCGGCGTCCTCGTGCTGTTCCTCATGACCGGCATGGGGCTCGTCGGGTTCCTCGACGACTACATCAAGATCGTCAAGCAGCGTTCGCTCGGTCTGCGGGCCAAGGCGAAGATGGCGGGACAGCTGATCGTCGGCATCGCCTTCGCGGTGCTCTCGCTCCAGTTCCCCAACTCCGCGGGCAGCACTCCGGCCTCCGACCGGCTCTCCTTCGTGGAGGACTTCGGCTGGTCGATCGGCCCGGTGCTGTTCTGCGTCTGGGCGCTGTTCATGATCCTCGCCATGTCCAACGGCGTGAACCTCACCGACGGCCTCGACGGTCTGGCCACCGGCGCCTCGGTGATGGTCTTCGGCGCCTACACCTTCATCGGCCTCTGGCAGTTCCAGGAGTCCTGCGCCAACGCGGACAAGCTGACCAACCCGAGCGCCTGTTTCGAGGTACGCGACCCGCTGGACCTCGCCGTCGTCGCCGCCGCCCTGATGGGCGCCTGCTTCGGCTTCCTGTGGTGGAACACCTCCCCCGCCAAGATCTTCATGGGCGACACCGGATCGCTCGCCCTCGGCGGCGCGATCGCGGGCCTCGCGATCCTCTCCCGGACCGAGCTCCTGATGGCCGTCCTCGGCGGCCTCTTCGTGATGATCACCATGTCCGTGGTCATCCAGGTCGGTTCGTTCAAGATGACCGGCAAGCGGGTCTTCCGGATGGCACCGCTCCAGCACCACTTCGAACTCAAGGGGTGGTCCGAAGTCCTTGTCGTGGTCCGCTTCTGGATCATCCAGGGCATGTGCGTGATCGTCGGCCTCGGCCTCTTCTACGCGGGATGGGCAGCCAAGAAGTGAGCAGCACCGTGGACTGGCAGGGCAAGCACGTCACCGTCGCCGGGCTCGGCGTCAGCGGGATCCCCGCGGCCCGCGCCCTGCACGAGCGCGGCGCGCTCGTCACCGTCGTCAACGACGGCGACGACGAGCGCGCCCGCGCGCAGGCGGCGGAACTGGAGGCGCTCGGCATCACCGTGCGCCTCGGTGACGGCGCGACCCTGCCGCCGTCCACGGAACTCGTCGTCACCGCCCCCGGCTGGCAGCCGGACAAGCCGCTCTTCCTGGCTGCCGCCGAGGCGGGCGTCCCGGTCTGGGGCGACGTCGAACTGGCCTGGCGACTGCGCGGGACCAACGGCCGCGAGGCCGCCCCCTGGCTCGCGGTCACCGGCACCAACGGCAAGACCACGACCGTACGGATGCTGGCCTCGATCCTTCAGGCCGCGGGTCTGCGCACCGCGGCCGTCGGCAACATCGGCGTATCCCTGCTGGACGCGGTGCTCGGGGAGACCGAGTACGACGTCCTCGCCGTCGAACTCTCCAGCTACCAGCTGCACTGGGCGCCCTCGCTGCGGGCCCACTCCGCCGCCGTCCTCAACCTGGCCCCGGACCACCTCGACTGGCACGGTTCGATGGAGGCCTACGCCGCGGACAAGGGCCGCGTCTACGAGGGCAACACGGTCGCCTGCGTCTACAACGCGGCCGACCCGGCCACCGAGGACCTGGTGCGCGAGGCGGACGTCGAAGAGGGCTGCCGGGCCATCGGCTTCACCCTCGGCGCCCCCGGCCCCTCGCAGCTCGGCGTGGTCGACGGCATCCTCGTCGACCGGGCGTTCGTCGCCAACCGTCAGAAGCAGGCCCAGGAACTGGCCGAGGTCACCGACGTCAACCCGCCGGCCCCGCACAACATCGCCAACGCGCTCGCCGCCGCCGCCCTCGCCCGCGCCTTCGGCGTGGAACCGGCCGCGGTCCGCGACGGACTCCGCGCCTTCCGGCCGGACGCCCACCGCATCGAGCACGTCGCGGACATCGGCGAAGTCGCTTACGTGGACGACTCGAAGGCCACCAACACCCATGCCACCGAGGCCTCCCTCGCCGCCTACGACTCCATCGTCTGGATCGCGGGCGGCCTGGCGAAGGGCGCCACCTTCGACGAGCTGGTCACCGGCGCGGCGAAGCGGCTGCGCGGGGTCGTGCTGATCGGCGCCGACCGGGCGCTGATCCGCGAAGCCCTGACGCGACACGCCCCCGAAGTCCCGGTGGTCGACCTCGACCGGACCGACACTGGGGCGATGTCCGAAGCGGTCGCGCGGGCGGCCGAGCTCGCCCGGCCGGGCGATACGGTACTGCTGGCCCCGGCCTGTGCCTCGATGGACATGTTCACCAACTACAACAAGCGGGGCGAGGCGTTCGCGGACGCGGTCCGCGCACGCGCCGACGAGAGCGCCTGACCGACCGGGCCTCCGCGCCCGGGGTTCACGGGCCCCGGGCACGAGCAGTGGAGGGGACAGCGACAATGCCGGCCGACGAGAGATTCGCCGTACGGCGGGACCGCGCACGGGCCTCGGTCCCCCGCCCCCTCACCGCGACGCCCGCCCCCTCCGGCGTACCGATGCCCGACGGGCTCGCCCTGCGCGGGCGCCTCGCCACCGGAGCCCGGCGCCCCGCGAAGTCACGCGGCTCCGGACCCGGCGGCTCGGGATCCCGCCTCCCGCGCACCGGGCGCGGCGGCGGACCCCGCCGTACCTACGAGCGGGCACGACGGGCCTGGGACCGGCCCCTGACCGCCTACTACGTGATCCTCGGCTCCAGCCTCCTGATCACCGTGCTGGGCCTGGTGATGGTCTACTCCGCCTCGATGATCAAGGCGCTGGACATCAGCAAGCCCTCGACCTACTTCTTCGGCAAGCAGTTCCTCGCCGCCGTCATCGGCGGCACGCTGATGCTGATCGCCGCCCGGATGCCGGCGAAACTGCACCGGGCGCTGGCCTACCCGATACTGATGGTCACCGTCTTCCTGATGGTCCTGGTCCAGGTGCCGGGGATAGGGATGTCGGTCAACGGCAACCAGAACTGGCTCTACCTGGGCGGCCCGTTCCAGCTCCAGCCCAGCGAGTTCGGCAAGCTGGCCCTCATCCTGTGGGGGGCGGACCTGCTGGCCCGCAAGCAGGACAAGCGGTTGCTGACGCAGTGGAAGCACATGCTCGTACCGCTCGTGCCGGTCGCCTTCATGCTGCTCGGGCTGATCATGCTCGGTGGCGACATGGGAACCGCGATCATTCTCACGGCGATCCTGTTCGGACTGCTCTGGCTGGCGGGCGCTCCCACCCGGCTGTTCGCCGGGGTGCTCGGCTTCGCCGCCGTCATCGCGTTCCTGCTGATCAGGACCAGTCCCAACCGGATGTCCCGGCTTGCCTGCATGGGCGTGAGCGAACCCGATCCGGAGGGTGGTTGCTGGCAGGCCGCACACGGGATCTATGCTCTGGCGTCCGGCGGATGGTTCGGTTCCGGACTGGGTGCGAGTGTGGAAAAATGGGGTCAACTCCCGGAACCTCACACCGACTTCATCTTCGCCATCACCGGCGAGGAGCTGGGGCTGGCGGGGACGCTGTCCGTGCTCGCCCTGTTCGCGGCTCTAGGCTATGCGGGTATCCGCGTGGCCGGACGCACGGAGGACCCCTTCGTGAGGTTTGCCGCGGGAGGCGTGACCACGTGGATCACGGCCCAGGCCGTGATCAACATCGGTGCGGTGCTCGGCCTGTTGCCGATCGCCGGGGTGCCGCTCCCGCTGTTCTCCTACGGGGGGTCGGCCCTGCTGCCGACGATGTTCGCGGTCGGGCTGATGATCGCCTTCGCACGGGAGGACCCAGCCGCCAAGGCGGCCCTGGCCATGCGGAAGCCCGGGGTGAGATGGAAGACGATGAGACGGCGCGTCAAGAAGCGTCCGTCCGGAGAGCGGTGAATTTCGGTGCATGTCGTACTCGCCGGCGGGGGGACCGCCGGACACATCGAGCCCGCGCTTGCCCTCGCAGACGCCCTGCGCAGGCAGGACCCGACCGTGGGAATCACTGCCCTCGGCACGGAACGCGGACTGGAGACCAGGCTCGTGCCCGAGCGGGGGTACGAGCTGGCGCTCATTCCCGCCGTGCCACTGCCCCGTAAGCCCACACCCGAACTGATCACCGTCCCGGGCCGGCTGCGCGGCACCATCAAGGCCGCCGAGCAGATCCTGGAGCGCACCAAGGCGGACTGCGTGGTCGGCTTCGGCGGCTACGTCGCGCTGCCCGGCTACCTGGCCGCCAAGCGGGCCGGTGTGCCGATCGTGGTCCACGAGGCCAACGCCCGCCCGGGCCTGGCCAACAAGATCGGTTCGCGGTACGCCCACGGGGTCGCCGTCTCCACCCCCGACAGCAAGCTGCGCGGCGCCCGCTACATCGGCATCCCGCTGCGCCGCACCATCGCCACCCTGGACCGCGCGAGGGTCCGCCCGGAGGCCCGCGCCTCCTTCGGCCTCGACCCCAACCTGCCCACGCTGCTGGTCTCCGGCGGCTCGCAGGGCGCGCGCCACCTCAACGAGGTGGTCCAGCGGGTCGCGCCGCTGCTCCAGCGCTCCGGGATCCAGATCCTTCATGTGGTCGGCCCGAAGAACGAATTGCCGCGCATCGACAACATGCCCGGGATGCCGCCCTACATCCCGGTACCGTACGTGGACCGGATGGACCTCGCGTACGCCGCGGCCGACATGATGCTCTGCCGCGCGGGCGCGATGACCGTCGCCGAACTCTCCGCCGTCGGGCTCCCCGCCGCCTACGTCCCGCTGCCCATCGGCAACGGCGAACAGCGGCTCAACGCCCAGCCGGTGGTCAACGCCGGCGGCGGCCTGCTGGTGGACGACGCGGCGCTCACCCCGGAGTGGGTGCAGGGCAACGTCCTGCCGGTACTGTCGGACCCTCACCGGCTGTACGAAATGTCCCGCGCCGCGGCCGAGTTCGGCCGGCGCGACGCCGACGACCTGCTCGTCGGCATGGTGTACGAAGCGATTGCCGCGCGCCGCTAGGCGCCCGGCGCGATGCGGTGCGGACCCGGGGCGGGCGCCCCGGGTCCGTCGAAGGAGCGAGCGTGGCCGGACCGACGACCGCCCAGCGCGGCGCACCCGAGCGGGCGGACACCTCCGCCGGTCCGCAGCGCAGCGGCCCCGAGGGGCCCCGGATCAGCCGCCGCACCCTGCTGATCCTGATCGGCGTCGTGGTCGCCCTGCTCGCCGCGTTCGTGATCTGGGTGCTCTACGGCTCTTCCTGGCTCCGCGTCGAGAAGGTCAGCACGAGTGGCGTCGAGGTACTGACCCGCGAAGAAGTGGAAGCGGTTGCCGCCACACCGATCGGCGCCCCGTTGGTCTCCGTGGACACCGGTGCCATGGAGCGCCGGTTGCGCCAGAAGTTGCCTCGTATCGACACAGTTGATGTCGTTCGGTCCTGGCCGGACGGCATCGGCCTTAAGGTGACCGAACGGAAGCCGGTCCTGCTGGTCGAAAAGGGCGGCGCGTTCGTGGAAGTGGATGCCGAGGGTGTGCGCTTCGCCACCGTGGACAAGGCGCCGAAGGGCGTGCCCCTGCTGGAGCTGACTCCCGAACCGTCCGCGAGTCTTCGCCGCTTCGGCGGTGACGGTCTGTTGCGGGAAGCGGTCCGGGTCGCCGGCGACCTTCCCGCAGGTGTGGCCGAGGACACCGAGGCGGTACGGGTCACCTCGTACGACGCGATCTCCTTGCTGCTCACCCGGGATCGTGTGGTGACCTGGGGGAGTGGTGAAGACGGGGCCGTGAAGGCGAGCGTCCTCACCGCACTCATGAAAGCGGCGCCCAAAGCGGAACAGTTCGACGTAAGCGCTCCTACCGCCCCGGCGGTATCGGCGAGTTGACGGGTATTTGTGCTGGCCAGCACCCTGGTTGGTCAGCGCTACAGGTGATCACATAGGGTGAAAAGAAAAACGGGAGGTTCGGCGTGTTCGTTGAACGTGCGCCGCTTGTCGACTTAGTGTCCTGTTCGGAAGAGTCCAGGAAGCAGACACACTGGTAACCCTAAACTTCAACGTTAGGGTTTGGGTCGGCGTTCGGACCGTCCCCATCGACATCAGTCGTCGCCGCGGAGCTACCGCAGAGCGACGACACGTAACTCGAGGCGAGAGGCCTTCGACGTGGCAGCACCGCAGAACTACCTCGCAGTCATCAAGGTCATCGGTGTCGGCGGCGGTGGTGTCAATGCCATCAACCGAATGATCGAGGTCGGTCTCAAGGGCGTCGAGTTCATCGCGATCAACACGGACGCACAGGCCCTGTTGATGAGCGACGCCGACGTCAAGCTCGACGTCGGCCGCGAACTCACCCGGGGCCTCGGCGCCGGGGCGAACCCGGCCGTCGGTCGTAAGGCGGCAGAGGACCACCGCGAGGAGATCGAGGAGGTCCTCAAGGGGGCCGACATGGTCTTCGTCACCGCCGGAGAAGGCGGCGGCACCGGCACCGGCGGCGCACCCGTCGTCGCCAACATCGCGCGCTCGCTCGGCGCCCTGACGATCGGCGTGGTCACCCGCCCGTTCACCTTCGAGGGCCGGCGACGCGCGAACCAGGCGGAGGACGGCATCGCCGAACTCCGCGAAGAGGTCGACACCCTCATCGTCATTCCCAACGACCGCCTGCTGTCCATCTCGGACCGCCAGGTCAGCGTGCTCGACGCGTTCAAGTCGGCCGACCAGGTGCTGCTCTCGGGTGTCCAGGGCATCACCGACCTCATCACCACCCCGGGTCTGATCAACCTCGACTTCGCCGACGTCAAGTCGGTCATGTCGGAGGCCGGATCGGCGCTCATGGGCATCGGCTCGGCGCGCGGCGACGACCGCGCGGTGGCGGCGGCGGAGATGGCGATCTCCTCGCCGCTCCTGGAAGCCTCCATCGACGGCGCCCGCGGTGTCCTCCTCTCCATCTCCGGCGGCAGCGACCTCGGTCTCTTCGAGATCAACGAGGCCGCCCAACTGGTGAGCGAGGCCGCGCACCCCGAGGCCAACATCATCTTCGGCGCCGTCATCGACGACGCCCTGGGCGACGAGGTGCGGGTCACCGTGATCGCGGCGGGCTTCGACGGCGGGCAGCCGCCGGCCCGCCGGGAGAACGTCCTCGGCGCGAACAGCAACAAGCGCGAGGAGCCGGCCGCCCCGGCCAGATCCTCCGCCGAGTCCGCGCGCCCGACGGGCGGACTCGGTTCCGTGCCTCCGCGCGAGGAGAGCCCGGCTCCGGCCGAGCCCACCCCCGCGTCGGCCTCGAGTGAGAGCGCGCTCGGGCCGGTCTCGCCGCCGCACGTCCCGCCGGCCCGTCCCTACCAGGACACCCAGGCCGAAGAGCTGGACGTTCCGGACTTCTTGAAGTGATAGCCCAGCACCGGGCGGAACCCGTCACGGGCAGCGCTCACTTCGCCTTCACCGACCGGTGGGGCGGAGTGAGCGCCGCTCCGTACGGTGAGCTCAACCTCGGCGGCGCGGTCGGCGACGACCCCGCCGCCGTCGGCGCGAACCGGGAGCGTGCGGCCGGACGCCTCGGCCTCGACCCGGCCCACGTCGTCTGGATGAACCAGGTGCACGGCCGGGACGTCGCGGTGGTGGACGGACCCTGGGGTGCGGACGCGGAGATTCCGGCCGTGGACGCGGTGGTCACCGCCCGGCGCGGACTGGCGCTCGCGGTCCTCACCGCCGACTGCACTCCCGTTCTTCTCGCCGACCCGGTCGCCGGGGTCGTCGGGGCGGCGCACGCCGGGCGGCCGGGACTGGTCGCCGGAGTCGTTCCGGCGGTGGTCGAGGCCATGGCCGCGCTCGGCGCACACCCCTCCCGGATCACCGCGCACACCGGGCCGGCCGTCTGCGGACGGTGCTACGAAGTGCCGGAGGCGATGCGGGCCGAGGTCGCCGACGCCGTCCCCGGCACCTGGTCCGAGACCAGTTGGGGAACCCCGGCGGTCGACGTCACCGGCGGAGTCCACGCCCAGCTCAGCGCCCTCGGTGTGACGGACCGGCACTCCTCGCCGCACTGCACCCTGGAGTCGGGCGACCACTTCTCGTACCGCCGCGACCGCACCACCGGGCGGCTCGCCGGATATGTCTGGTTGGACTGATAGGGCATGACGGATCGTAAGGCTGAACTCGCCGCGAATCTGGCACGGGTGGAGGAAAGGATCGTCTCCTCCTGCGCCGCGGCCGGTCGGAAGCGCGAGGAAGTGACCCTGATCGTGGTCACCAAGACCTACCCCGCGAGCGATGTGCGGATCCTGCGTGAACTCGGCGTGCGCCATGTCGCGGAGAATCGCGACCAGGACGCCGCCCCTAAAGCCGCGGCTTGTCGGGATCTTTCGCTGACATGGCACTTTGTCGGACAATTGCAGACGAACAAGGTTCGTTCTGTGGCCAGTTATGCCGATGTCGTGCAGTCGGTGGACCGCGCCAAGCTGGTCACCGCTCTCTCCGCCGCCGCGGTGCGCGGGGAGCGTGAACTCGGTTGCCTGATCCAGGTCGCCCTGGACGCGGAGAGTGGTGAGCGCGGTGAGCGCGGTGGTGTCGCGCCGGACGGGATCGAGGAGTTGGCGGCCGCGATCGACGCGGCCGACGGGCTCCGTCTCGACGGGCTGATGACCGTGGCGCCGCTGGCCGGGGAGTACGCCGGTCGGCAACGGGCCGCGTTCGACCGGCTGATGGAAATCTCATCCCGCCTGCGCGCAGGTCATCCGACTGCGAACATGGTCTCCGCAGGTATGAGCGGGGACCTTGAGGACGCGGTGGCGGCCGGAGCGACACATGTACGCGTCGGTACGGCGGTACTCGGAGTCCGACCCCGGCTCGGGTAACGTCGCGAAGCAAGTCGGACCACAGCAGAAAATATGGTCATTACCGCTCACAGCGGGCAGACCACAGTGGATCGCGGGCACTTGGTGACGAATGCCGATCCACCACAGAGCGGAGGACTCGGAGCATGGCCGGCGCGATGCGCAAGATGGCGGTCTACCTCGGCCTCGTGGAGGACGATGGGTACGACGGTCCGGGGTTCGACCCCGATGACGAATTCGAACCTGAGCCGGAGCCTGAGCGTGACCGGCGGCGGCATCAGCCCCCACACCAGGTGGAACGCGAACGCGAGCGCGAAAGGGACGAACCGGTACGAGTAGTGCAACCGCCCGCCCCGCGCGAGCCGGTTCAGCTCCCCGCGGAAAGCGTGCGACCCGCCCGGATCGCCCCCGTGGCATCCATCACACCTGAACGCCCGAACATGGAGAAGAACGCACCGGTGATCATGCCCAAGGTCGTGTCCGAGCGGGAGCCGTACCGCATCACCACGCTGCACCCCAGGACCTACAACGAGGCCCGTACCATCGGGGAACACTTCCGTGAGGGCACTCCGGTGATCATGAATCTCACGGAGATGGACGACACGGACGCGAAGCGACTTGTCGACTTTGCCGCGGGACTCGTCTTCGGTCTCCATGGCAGCATTGAACGCGTGACGCAGAAGGTGTTCCTGTTGTCGCCTGCTAACGTCGATGTCACGGCGGAGGACAAGGCCCGCATCGCAGAGGGCGGATTCTTCAACCAGAGCTGAGAACACGACACCGGGAACAACCCGGCCGAGAGGCCGGTGCCGGCCACGAGGCCGGAGCTGACGAGAGACCAGGGGAGAGGGAACCGCGGGACATGGGCGTCGCACTGGATGTGGTCTATATCGCGCTGATGTGTTTCCTCATCGTGCTGATCTTCCGGCTGGTCATGGACTATGTCTTCCAGTTCGCACGTTCATGGCAACCCGGCAAGGCGATGGTGGTCGTACTTGAGGCCACCTACACTGTCACCGATCCACCGCTCAAGCTTCTGCGGCGGTTCATTCCGCCGCTGCGTCTCGGGGGCGTGGCACTCGACCTGTCCTTCTTCGTTCTGATGATCATCGTCTACATCCTGATCAGCGTTGTGGTCAGGTTGTGAGCGATACGGTCTTGCCGACTGCCGACGACTACGTAGAGGTGAAGAAGAGATGCCGTTGACCCCCGAGGACGTGCGGAACAAGCAGTTCACGACCGTCCGCCTCCGAGAAGGCTATGACGAGGACGAGGTCGATGCCTTTCTCGACGAGGTCGAATCGGAGCTGACCCGTCTGCTCCGTGAGAACGAGGACCTGCGCGCCAAGCTGGCCGCCGCGACGCGTGCCGCCGCGCAGAACCAGCAACAGCAACAGCAGCAACAGCAGCAGGGTATGCGCAAGCCTCCGGAGCAGCAGGATCGCCCGGGTGCGCCCGTTCCCGCCGCCATATCAGGACCGCCGCAGCAGCAGCAGCCCCCGCAGATGGGTCCGCCCCAGCTGCCCGGTGGCGCGCCGCAGCTGCCCGCAGGTCCCAGTGGCCACGGCCCCCAGGGTGGCCATGGTCCCGGTCCGCAGGGTCCGCACGGCCCCGGCCCGATGCAGGGCGGTCCCATGGGTGGCCCGATGCAGGGCGGCCCCATGGGGCAGCACCCCCAGCAGCAGCAGATGCAGCAGATGCAGCCGCCGCAGATGCAGCAGCAGGGGCAGGGCCCCGGTGGCGACAGCGCCGCGCGTGTCCTCTCGCTCGCACAGCAGACCGCCGACCAGGCGATCGCGGAGGCCCGTTCCGAGGCCAACAAGATCGTCGGCGAGGCGCGCAGCCGTGCCGAGGGCCTGGAGCGCGACGCGCGCGCCAAGGCCGACGCTCTGGAGCGGGACGCGCAGGAGAAGCACCGCGTGGCGATGGGCTCGCTGGAGTCGGCCCGCGCGACGCTGGAGCGCAAGGTCGAGGACCTGCGTGGCTTCGAGCGCGAGTACCGCACGCGGCTGAAGTCCTACCTGGAGAGCCAGCTGCGTCAGCTGGAGACCCAGGCGGACGACTCGCTCGCCCCGCCGCGGACTCCGGCAGCCGCTTCGCTGCCGCCGTCCCCCTCGCTGGCCCCGGCCGGTGCGGGTGCGATGGGTCACTCCATGGGCGGCTCCAACCACGGTGGCCACGGCGGCCAGCAGATGGGTGGCGGCCCGTCCACGATGGGCGGTGCGCCGTCCTACGGTGGCCAGCAGCAGATGTCGCCCGCGATGACGCAGCCGATGGCGCCGGTGCGGCCGCAGGCGCCGCAGCCGATGCAGCAGGCGCCCTCGCCGATGCGTGGGTTCCTGATCGACGAGGACGACAACTGAGCGGTTCGCGCTCGCTGAGCGCGTAGCCGTCGGCAGGCAGAGGGCCGGGCCCCGGGGTTTCCCCGGGGCCCGGCCCTCTGGCGTGAGCTCGGCCGCCCTTGCCGGGTGAGGGTGGGGCGCCTGCGGCAGGCCTGTTCCCCTACCCGCCCCTTCCCGAAACCGGGGCTCCGCCCCGGACCCTGCTCCTCAAACGCCGGAGGGGCTGGAGGGCAGGCCCTGCCCCGGCCCTTTGCCCTCAAGCGCCGGGCGGGCTGGGATTGGGGGGCGGAGCCCCTGAGGGGGACAGCGAAGGGCCCGGTCGACTTGTGTCGGCCGGGCCCTTCTGATCCTGCGGGCTACCGCTACCGCTTCCGCAGGCGGAACGTCAGTGCCAGGCCCTCGTCCTCGAACACCTCGCCGTAACTCTCGTCCGCCTCGCCCTCCGCGTAGTCCGGGGCGAGTACTTCCTCGGAGATCAGGGGGGTGTGCTCGGTGAGCGCCTCCACCGTTGCCGGGGACGTCGAGGTCCAGCGGACGGCGATGCGGTCCGCGACGTCCAGGCCGCTGTTCTTGCGGGCCTCCTGGATCAGGCGGATCGCGTCACGGGCCAGGCCCGCGCGGCGCAGTTCCGGGGTGATCTCCAGGTCCAGGGCGACCGTCGCCCCCGAGTCCGAGGCGACCGACCAGCCCTCGCGCGGGGTCTCCGTGATGATGACCTCGTCGGGGGAGAGGGTGATCTGCTCGCCGTCCACCTCCACCGATGCCGTGCCCTCGCGCAGGGCCAGGGACAGCGCGGCCGCGTCCGTGTTCGCCACCGCCTTGGCCACCGCCTGGACGCCCTTGCCGAACCGCTTGCCCAGAGCGCGGAAGTTGGCCTTCGCCGTCGTGTCGACCAGGGAGCCGCCCACCTCCGAGAGCGAGGCCAGCGACGTGACGTTCAGCTCCTCCGTGATCTGGGCGCGCAGTTCGGGGGAGAGGGCCGGGAAGCCCGTCGCCGCCACCAGCGCACGCGACAGCGGCTGACGGGTCTTCACGCCCGACTCGGCGCGCGTGGCCCGGCCCAGCTCCACCAGGCGGCGCACCAGCGCCATCTGCGTGGAGAGTGCCGGGTCGATCGCCGACAGGTCGGCCTTCGGCCAGGTCGACAGGTGGACCGATTCCGGGGCGTCCGGGGTCACCGGAGCGACCAGGTCCTGCCAGACCCGCTCGGTGATGAACGGGGTCAGCGGGGCCATCAGCCGGGTCACCGTCTCGACGACCTCGTGCAGGGTGCGCAGCGCCGCCTTGTCGCCCTGCCAGAAGCGGCGGCGCGAGCGGCGTACGTACCAGTTGGAGAGGTCGTCCACGAACGCCGAGAGCAGCTTGCCGGCGCGCTGGGTGTCGTAGCCGTCCATCGCGGCGGTCATCTGGTCGACCAGCGCGTTGAGTTCGCTCAGCAGCCAGCGGTCCAGGACCGTGCGGTCCGCCGGGGCCGGGTCGGCCTCGGAGGGCGCCCAGCCCGATGTGCGCGCGTACAGGGCCTGGAAGGCGACCGTGTTCCAGTAGGTGAGGAGCGTCTTGCGGACGACCTCCTGGATCGTGCCGTGGCCCACGCGCCGTGCCGCCCACGGGGAACCGCCCGCCGCCATGAACCACCGCACGGCGTCCGCCCCGTGCTGGTCCATCAGCGGGATCGGCTGGAGGATGTTGCCCAGGTGCTTGGACATCTTGCGGCCGTCCTCGGCGAGGATGTGGCCCAGGCAGACGACGTTCTCGTAGCTCGACTTGTCGAAGACCAGGGTGCCGACCGCCATCAGCGTGTAGAACCAGCCGCGGGTCTGGTCGATGGCCTCCGAGATGAACTGCGCCGGGTAGCGGCTCTCGAAGACTTCCTTGTTCTTGTACGGGTAGCCCCACTGCGCGAACGGCATGGAACCCGAGTCGTACCAGGCGTCGATGACCTCCGGGACGCGGTACGCCTCCAGCCGGCAGTTCTCCCGCGTGCAGGTGAAGGTGATCTCGTCGATGAACGGGCGGTGCGGGTCGAGGGCTGACTGGTCGGTGCCCGTCAGTTCCGTCAGTTCCGCGCGTGAGCCCACGCAGGTGAGGTGGTTGTCCTCGCAGCGCCAGATCGGCAGCGGCGTGCCCCAGTAGCGGTTACGGGAGAGCGCCCAGTCGACGTTGTTGTTCAGCCAGTCTCCGAAGCGGCCGTTCTTGACCGAGTCCGGGAACCAGTTGGTCTTCTCGTTCTCCTGGAGGAGCCGGTCCTTGATCGCCGTCGTCCTGATGTACCAGGAGGGCTGCGCGTAGTAGAGCAGCGCCGTGTGGCAGCGCCAGCAGTGCGGGTAGCTGTGCTCGTAGGGGACGTGGCGGAAGAGTTTGCTGCGGGTGTCCAGGTCCGCGGTGAGCGCCTCGTCGGCCTTCTTGAAGAAGACACCGCCGACCAGGGGGAGATCCTCCTCGAACGTGCCGTCGGGGCGGACCGGGTTGACCACCGGGAGGCCGTACGCACGGCAGACCACGAGGTCGTCGGCGCCGAACGCGGGGGACTGGTGGACCAGACCCGTACCGTCCTCGGTCGTCACGTACTCGGCGTTCACCACGTAGTGGGCTTCCGCGGGGAAGTCGACCAGGGTGAAGGGGCGCTCATAGCTCCAGCGCTCCATCTCCGCGCCGGTGAACGACTGGCCCGTCACCTCCCAGCCCTCGCCGAGGGCCTTCTCCAGGAGCGGTTCGGCGACGACGAGCTTCTCCTCGCCGTCGGTCGCCACGACGTAGCGGACCTCCGGGTGGGCGGCGACCGCCGTGTTGGAGACCAGGGTCCAGGGGGTGGTCGTCCAGACCAGGAGGGCCGCCTCGCCGGCCAGCGGGCCGGAGGTGAGAGGGAAGCGGACGAAGACCGAGGGGTCGACGACCGTCTCGTAACCCTGGGCCAGTTCGTGGTCGGACAGGCCGGTGCCGCAGCGAGGGCACCAGGGGGCGACGCGGTGGTCCTGGACCAGCAGGTCCTTGTTGAAGATCTCCTTGAGCGACCACCACACGGAGTCCACGTACTCCGGGTCCATCGTGCGGTACGCGTCGTCCAGGTCGACCCAGTAGCCCATGCGGGTCGTGAGCTCGGCGAACGCGTCGGTGTGCCGGGTCACCGACTCACGGCACTTGGCGTTGAACTCGGCGATGCCGAACGCCTCGATGTCCTTCTTGCCGTTGAAGCCCAGTTCCTTCTCCACCGCGAGCTCGACCGGCAGGCCGTGGCAGTCCCAGCCGGCCTTGCGGCCGACGTGGTAGCCCTGCATGGTGCGGAAGCGGGGGAAGACGTCCTTGAAGACGCGGGCCTCGATGTGGTGGGCGCCCGGCATGCCGTTGGCGGTGGGCGGGCCCTCGTAGAAGACCCACTCGGGGCGGCCCTCGGACTGGTCGAGGCTCTTGGCGAAGACCTTGCTCTCGCGCCAGAAGTCGAGCACGGCGTGTTCGAGCGCGGGCAGGTCGACCTGGGCGGGTACCTGGCGGTACTGCGGCGATGTCATGTGCGGCTTCCTCCGGCGGACGTCTTCCACTTCCGTCGGAGGGACGAGAGCGTCTCGGCTCCCGCGGTACCACCCTCCTTGGCCCCGGGCGCAAGGCCCTTGGCCCCCTCATTGGGGTCGCGATGCCGGGTCTAGTGACCTTGCGCCGGTGGGCGGGGCCCATCGGTCAAAGCGTTCTTCCGGCGGCTCCGGGGTGATCTTCACGGCGCGCTCGCCCCCGGGCTCCCACCGTCCCCGGGTCGCTTCTGGCTGCGTACGACGCTACTCGTCCCATCCAAGCCTCTCGCTGGGCCCAGTGTACGGGCCCGTACGGGCGACGGCCGACCGGTTATCCATGGCGCGAGGGCGTGACCCGAGTGGCGGGACGGGGTACAAGGACTTCCCGGCGGGGCCCGAGGGCCGGATTACCGGACGGGGAGCCGGGAACAACGGAGGCAGGCGCGCCGCGACCGGGCACGGGGAGGGGCGAGAAGGCGGCGTGCCCCGTTGCCGCGGGGCTGGAGTCGATTTATCGTCCCAGCACGATTCGCGAGCAAGATCACAATATGTGAAGGGGCCGCGGCCATGGTGGCGAAGAAGACGGCGGAAGAGACCGCGGCCGAGCACGACGGCAGCCACGAGTCGCCGGCCGAGCAGGCGCCCGCGCCCGCGGGGAGGACGGCGAAGAAGGCCGCCAAGAAGACGACGGCGAAGAAGGCCGTCGGAAAGAAGGCGTCCGCCGAGCAGGCGACGGCGAGGAAGACCGCCGCCAAGAAGAGCACTGCCAGGAAGAGCGCGGCCAAGAAGGCCTCGGAGAAGGCCTCGGAGAAGGCCTCGGAGAAGGTTACGGAGGCGGCCCGGGCCGCCGAGGAGACGGGAGCCCACACGGTGGTAGCCAAGAAGAGCGCGAGTCGTCACGCAGCAGGCGCACAGGCCACGGCCCCCGTGCCGCCGGCCCGCGCCGCAGCCCCCGACGAGCTGGCCGTCCGGCCCGGGGAGGACCCCTGGACGCCGGAGGAGGTCACCGAGGCGCGCACCCTGCTGACGAGTGAGACGCTGCGGCTCCGCAGCGAGCTGGAGGCCTCCGGCGCGGCGCTCGCCGGGCTGATGCGCGACTCCGGCGACGGCGCGGGCGACGACGAGGCCGACACCGGCACCAAGAACATCACCCGCGAGCACGAGCTGTCGCTGGCCGCCCACGCCCAGGAGACGCTGGAGCAGACCGAGCGGGCGCTCGCCCGGCTGGAGGCGGGGACGTACGGGCTCTGCGAGGTCTGCGGCAAACCGATCGGCAAGGCGCGGATGCAGGCCTTCCCCCGGGCCACCCTGTGCGTCGAGGACAAGCAGAAGCAGGAGCGGCGCGGCTGATCCGCACAGGTGTGTCGTACCCTCATCCTCAGGCAGGCACCTAGGTTGAGGGACTCACGTGGCAGAGGCGGAGCGCATCATCGGTACGCCGGACGATCCCGAGGCCGAGGGCACGGACGAAGGCGGCAGCACGGCCGCCGACGCGGCCGTGAACGCGGGCCGCGGCAAGCGGAAGGTCCTCGTTCTCCTGAGCGTGGCCGTCGTGGCCTATCTGCTGGATCTGGTTACCAAGATGATCGTGGTCGCGAAGCTGGAGCACCAGCCGCCGATCGACATCATCGGCGACTGGCTCCAGTTCCGGGCGATCCGGAACGCGGGCGCCGCGTTCGGGATCGGCGAGGCGTTCACGGTGATCTTCACCATCATCGCCTCCGGAGTGATCGTGGTGATCATCCGGCTGGCCCGCAAGCTCTACAGCCTGCCGTGGGCCATCGCCCTGGGCCTCCTCCTGGGCGGTGCGCTCGGCAACCTCACCGACCGGCTCTTCCGGGCGCCCGGCGCGTTCGAGGGCGCGGTGGTGGACTTCATCGCCCCCAAGAACTTCGCCGTCTTCAACCTCGCCGACTCCGCCATCGTCTGCGGCGGCATCCTCATCGTGATCCTCTCCTTCAAGGGCCTGGACCCCGACGGCACCGTGCACAAGGACTGACCGCCCGGCGCGGGGACCTGCGGGCGCAAGGCATACTCGACAGGTGAGTACGCACCCCGAGATCCGCACCCTGCCCGTACCGGACGGCCTGGAAGGCGAGCGCGTCGACGCCGCCATCTCCCGGATGTTCGGTTTCTCCCGCACCAAGGCCGCCGAGCTGGCCGCAGCCGGGAAGGTCCAGGTGGACGGTTCGGTGGCCGGGAAGTCCGAGCGGGTCCACGGGGGCGCCTGGCTGGAAGTGGAGATGCCACAGACGGCCCCTCCCGTCCAGGTCGTCGCCGAGCCCGTCGAAGGCATGGAGATCGTCCACGACGACGACGACATCGTCGTCATCATGAAGCCGGTCGGCGTCGCCGCCCACCCCAGCCCCGGCTGGACCGGCACCACCGTCATCGGCGGCCTCGCCGCCGCCGGCTACCGGATCTCGACGTCCGGAGCCGCCGAGCGCCAGGGCATCGTCCACCGCCTCGACGTCGGCACCTCCGGCCTGATGGTCGTCGCCAAGTCCGAGCGCGCCTACACCCTGCTCAAGGCCCAGTTCCGCGACCGGGTCGTCGACAAGAAGTACCACGCGCTCGTCCAGGGCCACCCGGACCCGATGAGCGGCACCATCGACGCCCCCATCGGGCGTCACCCCAACCACGACTACAAGTGGGCGGTCACCGCCGAGGGCAAGCCGTCGGTGACCCACTACGACCTGATCGAGGCCTACCGCGCCGCCAGCCTCCTCGACATCAAGCTGGAGACCGGCCGCACCCACCAGATCCGGGTCCACATGTCCGCCCACCGCCACCCCTGCGTCGGCGACCTGACCTACGGCGCGGACCCGACCCTGGCCAAGCGCCTCGGGCTGACCCGTCAGTGGCTGCACGCCGTGCGCCTGGGCTTCGAGCACCCGAGCGACGGCGGCTGGGTGGAGTTCTCCAGCACCTACCCGGCCGACCTCCAGCACGCCCTCGACACCATCTCCGCGGAGAGCCAGTGAGCTCCGCCCCCTCCTCGTACTACACCCGCAGGGCCGTCGAGGAGAGTGACCTCCACGCCTGCTTCCAGGTGCGCAAAGAGGTCTCCGTCGGCGAGCAGAACGTGCCCGAAGAGCTGGAGTACGACGCCCACGACGCGACCGCGGTACATGTCCTGGCGGTCGCGGCGGACGGCACCGCGCTCGGCACGGGCCGGCTGCTGCACGGCGCCGACGCGGCCGGGAAGACCGGCGGCGACCCCGCCGTCGGCTCGCTGGGCCGACTCGCCGTGAGCCGGGAGGCCCGTGGCCTCGGGGTCGGCGCCGCCCTCGTACGGGCCATCGAGGACGAGTCGCGGGCGCTGGGCCTGGCCGCCGTCGACCTGCACGCCCAGACGCACGCCCTCGGCTTCTACGAGCGGCTCGGATATGTGGCGTACGGCCCCGAGTTCCCCGACGCGGGCATGCCCCACCGGGCCATGCGGCGGGAGATCCGCCCGGCCTGAGTCCCGGTAGCGGGGAGTACCGCCCGAATCGCGTACGCCGCGTGGCAGTGTGGGAGCCCTGTTCGGCAGCTGGTGGTGTGCCGGACCCGCACGCTCCGGAAGGCACCTCGTGGAACAGATGTCCCTGCTGCTCCTGCTGCTGCTCGGAGCCGTGGTCACGGTGCCGCTCGGCGACCGGCTGGGGCTGCCCGCGCCGGTGCTGATGACCCTCATCGGCGTCGCGATGGCCTTCATGCCGTTCGTGCCGAACGTCGACATCCCACCGGAGATCATTCTCCCCGCGCTGCTTCCGCCGCTGCTCTACGCCTCCGTGCAGCGCACCTCCTGGCGGCAGTTCGCCGCCAACAGGCGCCCGATCTTCCTGCTGGCCGTCGCCCTCGTCTTCGTCACCACCGCCGCCGTCGCCGCGGTCGCCCACTCGATCGTGCCGGGGCTGCCCATCGCCGCCGCCGTCGTCCTCGGCGCGCTCGTCGCCCCGCCCGACCCGGTCGCGGCGACGGCCGTGGCGGGCTCCGTGGGACTGCCGCGCCGCCTGGTGTCGATCCTGGAGGGCGAGGGGCTCTTCAACGACGTGACCGCCATCGTGCTCTACCACGTGGCCATCGCCGCCGCCGTCAGCGGCACCTTCTCGCTCCCCGAGGCCTTCGGGCTGCTGGTCCTCTCCGCCGTCGTCGCGGTCGTCGTCGGCCTCGCGCTCGGCTGGCTCACCATCAAGCTGATGAACGTGCTGGGCGACGCCACCCTCCAGGTCGGGCTGACCCTGCTGGTGCCGTTCGTCGCCTACGTCCTCGCCGAGGAGCTCATGGGCTCCGGTGTCCTGGCCGTCCTGACCGTCGCGCTGTTCCTCGCCGAGCACACCGCCGACGCCGACGACGTGCTGGGCCGGCTCACCGGACGTACGTTCTGGGACATCGTCGACACCCTGGTGACCGGCGTGGCCTTCGGGCTGATCGGTCTGGAGCTGCACAGCGTGTTCGGCACCGCCGACGGGCACGCCCCGGAGATGGTCGGCCGGGGGCTCGCGATCGTCGCGGTCGTCGTCGGCGTACGGCTGCTGTACCTGCTCCCGGCGACCTGGCTGGCCAAGCGGCTCCACACCCGTCGTGACGTCAGCGAGGAGATCCCCACCAGTTGGCGGGAGACCGTCGTGATGTGGTGGGCCGGGATGCGCGGGGTGGCCTCGGTCGCCCTGGCGCTGGCGATCCCGCTGGAGACCGACGACGGACAGCCCTTCCCCGGCCGTGACGAGATCATCTTCATCGCGTTCGCCGTGATCATGGCCACCCTGGTCTTCCAGGGGCTCACCCTGCCCTGGCTGGTGCGGAGGCTGCGAGTCCGGGCCGACACCGACGCCGAGGAGGCACTGGAGCGGGACCTCGCCGTCCGGGCCGCCAAGGCCGCCAAGTACCGCCTCAAGGAGATCCAGGAGGTCGAGGATTTCCCCGAGGAGGTCATCGAGCGGCTCCAGCGCGCCGCGTACGACATCGGAGCCCGGATCAGCCCGGACATGGTCGACGAGGAACGGCGCGAGGCCTACGCCCAGCGCGCGGAACGCTTCAAGGCGATCAGCCGTGTCCAGCGCGAGATGATGTCGGCCGCCCGCCACGAGGTGCTCTCCGCGCGCAGCGAGCCCGGCTCCGACCCGGAGGTCGTGGACCGGGTGCTGCGGTATCTGGACTTCCGCTCGCTGCGCTGAGGAGCCGTCGCGGGGCAGCCTCAGCCGCGGCCCGTGCGCGGGGCCCTGGAGTCGTCCCCGTCGGTGGGCGCCGCCTTGTCGCGGCCCACCCGGCCCCCCGCACCCGTCAGCTCCGCCCACTGGTCGCCCGGCGGCACTACGGCGGGCGAGGTGGCGATCCGCGGCAGCGCGTACGGGTGGTGGTCGCGCAGCCAGCCGATCAGCTGCTCACGCACCGCGCAGCGCACCGTCCAGATGTCGTCCGCGTCCTTCGCCGTGACCACCGCCCGCACCTGGATCGTGGACGGCGTCGTGTCGGTGACGGCCAGCGACCAGTCCCGGCCGTCCCAGGCGGCGATGTCCCCCAGGAGGTCCCGCAGCTTCTCCCGCATCGCGGCGACCGGAGCGGAGTGGTCGAGGTGGAAGAAGACCGTGCCCGTCATCTGCACCCCGCCGCGCGACCAGTTCTCGAACGGCTGGCTCGTGAAGTACGAGACCGGCATCGTGATCCGCCGCTCGTCCCAGGTCCGTACCGCGAGGAACGTCAGGGTGATCTCGTCGATCGTGCCCCACTCGCCGTCCACCACCACGGTGTCGCCGAGCCGCACCATGTCACCGAACGCGATCTGGAATCCGGCGAAGAGATTGCCGAGCGTCGACTGGGCGGCGACACCCGCGACGATGCCGAGCAGACCGGCCGAGGCGAGCATCGACGTGCCGACCGCCCGCATCGGCGGGAACGTCAGCAGCATCGCCGCGATGGCGACCACCGTCACCACCGCGATGACCACCCGCTGGATCAGCGTGACCTGCGTACGGACCCGGCGGACCCGGGCCGGGTCGCGGCCGGCCGTCGCGTACCGGGCGTAGCTGGCCTCCACGACCGTCGCCGCGACCCGCACCACCAGCCAGGCGGACGCGCCGATCAGCACCAGGGTCAGCACCTGGCCGATCCCGGCCCGGTGCTCCCACACCCAGGAGATCCCCATCTGGCGGTAGCTGCCGCGCAGCAGCGCCGTGATGATCACCACCTGGAGCGGAGGCCGGCAGCGCCGCAGCAGCCCCCACAGCGGGGTCTCGTGGTGACGGCTGTCGGCCCGCCGCAGCAGCCGGTCGACCAGCCAGCCGACCAGCAGGGTGATCACCACGGAACCGCCGATGACGATCAGCGGGCGCAGCACGCTCTCCATTCCCTCGTCCTCCAAGCTGTAGGGCGGGCCCCAGGGCACAAATGGCACCATGGGCCCCATGAACATCATGCTTTTCCACTCGACGTACGGGCTCAGGCCCGCCGTGCACGCCGCGGCGGCGCGCCTCAGGGACGCCGGCCACGAGGTGCGCGTGCCCGATCTGTTCGAGGGGCACACCTTTGACACGGTGGAAGAGGGCATGGCCTACAAGGACGAGATCGGCAAGGAGGAGCTGCTGAAGCGCGCCGTGCTGGCCGCCGCCCCCTACTCCGACCAGGGGCTCGTCTACGCCGGCTTCTCCCTCGGGGCGGCGACCGCGCAGACCCTGGCGCTCGGCGACGCGAAGGCCCGCGGGCTGCTGCTGTTCCACGGCACCTCGGACCTCGCCGAGAACGCCTCGGTGGACGAGCTCCCCGTGCAGCTGCACGTCGCGGACCCGGACCCCTTCGAGTCCCACGACTGGCTGAACAGCTGGTACCTCCAGATGCAGCGCACCGGCGCGGACGTCGAGGTCTACCGTTACCCCGGGGCCGGGCACCTGTTCACCGATCCCGATCTGCACGACTACGACCAGGCGGCCGCCGAGCAGACCTGGAAGGTCGCGCTCGGCTTCCTCGCCACCCTGTAGAACGCGCGACACCCGGCGCGTCCGGGCGGTCGGCCCGCCCGGTGCGCCGGGTGTCGCGGAAGGCGAAGGCCGTTACGCCTTGAGTGCCTTGTCGATGGCCTTCGTGAACTCGTCGGCCGTCATCGGGGCGTTCTCGCTGCCCTCGGCCGTGATCTTCTTGCCGTCCATCTTCACCGTCGGCGTGCCCTGCACACCGCTCTTGTCGAACGACTTGGACATCTTCATGGCCCAGGCGTCGTACGTGCCGTCCTCGACGTCCTTCTGGAAGTCCTTGTTCCCCTTCAGCGCGTCGACCGAGTCCGCGACCTCGACGAGATAGCTGTCCTTGGCGAACTTGTCGTCGCTCTCCTCGGGGTGGAACTTCGCCGAGTACAGCGCGGCCTTGTACTCCATGAACGCCTCGGGGCTCACGTCCAGCGCCGCGCCGAGCGCGCTCAGGGCGTTCTTGGAGCCCTCGCCGTTGTCGGTGTTGTCGATGAAGGTCGCGCCGACGAACTTGACCTTGTACTTGCCGGCCTCGACGTCCTTCGAGACGGTCTCGCCGACGCCCTGCTCGAACGTGGCGCAGACCGGGCAGCGCGAGTCCTCGTACAGCTCCAGGGTCTTCTTCGCGCCCGCCTCGCCGATCACCACGGTGGTGCCGTCCTCGCCCGAGGTGTTCTTCGGCGCGGTGACGTTCTTCGCGTCGGCGGCCGCCTCCCAGGCGTCCGGCTTGTTCAGCTGCGTCACGCCGTAGCTGATGCCGCCGACCACGGCGAGGGCGGCGACGACCGAGACCGCCACGACGAGCTGCTTGCGGGTCCTGTCCTTCTTGGCCTGGGCCTCGCGTTCGGCGCGCAGCCGCTCGCGGGCCGCTGCCTTGTTCGCCTGGGTGTTGCGCTTGCTCATGATCGTTCTCCGTGAGTACGTATGTGAGGAGTGGGCGGGTGCTGCCGTCGTCGCGTGGCCGTGCCCTCAGGCAGCGGCGTACGTCGCCGGCGGCGGGCCTCTGCGTCCCACACAGTGCACGAGGAAGCGGGCGGTCAGCGGCGGGTGCGGACGCCCGGCGGGCCGGGAGCGGCGGGTCGCGGCCCGGGCGCCCGCGCGCACCACCGCGACCGCGACCAGCAGCGGCCGGAAGGCCAGGAGGGCCGCCGCGCGCACCAGCCCGGCCAGAGCCGCCTCGCCACGCCGCAGCCAGGCCGCGGCGAGCAGGCCGACCGCCACATGGGCGACGAGCAGCAGCCAGGGCACGGCCGGTCCCGGCTGTGCCAGCAGCGCCGCCGCACGGTCGCCCGCACCGGCCACACCGGCCAGCGGGGTGCCCACCGCGCCGACGCCCGCGATCCGGGCCCCGCCCGCGCCGACCTCGCCACCGCCGCACAGGACGTCGAAGCCCACCGCGCGCAGCGTGCCCGCGACCGGGCCGCCCGCGGCCCCGTAACAGAGGTGCTGGCCCGTGGTGAAGAGTGTGTCGGCGGCCAGCTCCAGCGGGACCAGCAGGCCCGCGATCGCCCCGAAGCCGCGCTCCCGGCCGGCCAGCGCGTACGCCACCGTGAAGACCGCGGCGGCGAGCAGCCCCACCGCGGCCAGCGGCAGCGGGACCCCGGAGAGCAGCACATGGGACGCCGTGGACAGGGTGACGACGAGCGCGGTGAAGACCGCCGCACGCGCGACCCTGAGCTGCGTCCCTGAGATGTCCATCGCCGGAAAGTGTGTCATGCGCCGAGATAAGCGGACCTTAAAGGAGGCTGAGAGCCCCGGGTGGTTTCCCGGGGCTCCGGCGCCCTACAGGCCCGGGATCCGGCCGTTGCGGAAGAGGTCCACGAAGATCTGGTGGTCCGCGCGGGCTCTCGCCCCGTAGCTGTGGGCGAAGTCGACCAGCATCGGCGCGAAGCTCTCCTCCTCGCCGGCGATGGCCGCGTCGATCGCCCGCTCGGTGGAGAACGGCACCAGCGAGTGCCCGCTCTCGTCGTCCGCGGCCGCGTGCATCGTGGCCGTCGCCCGGCCCAGATCCGCGACGACCGCCGCGATCTCGTCCGCCTCGTCGATGTCGGACCAGTCCAGGTCGACCGCGTACGGCGAGACCTCGGCGACCAGCTGGCCCGAGCCGTCCAGCTCGGTCCAGCCCAGCCACGGGTCCGCGTGTGCCTGGAGCGCGCGCTGCGAGATCACCGTGCGGTGCCCCTCGTGCTGGAAGTACTCCCGCACGGCGGCGTCCGTGATGTGCCGGGAGACCGCCGGGGTCTGCGCCTGCTTGAGGTAGATCACCACGTCGTTCTCCAGGGCGTCGCTGTTGCCCTCCAGGAGGATGTTGTACGAAGGCAGCCCGGCGGACCCTATGCCGATGCCCCGGCGGCCCACCACGTCCTTGACCCGGTAGGAGTCGGGACGCGTCAGGCTCGACTCGGGGAGCGTCTCCAGATAGCCGTCGAACGCGGCCAGCACCTTGTAGCGCGTCGCTGCGTCCAGGTCGATCGACCCGCCGCCGTCCGCGAACCGGCGCTCGAAGTCCCGGATCACCGTCATCGAGTCCAGCAGCGAGAAACGCGTGCGCGACCGGGCGGCGCGGAGCGCGCCCAGCAGCGGGCCGTCCGCGGTGTCCAGTGTGAACGGCGGCACCTCGTCGTTCTTCGCGCCCGTCGCCAGCGCGTGGATCCGCTCGCGGTAGGCGATGGCGAAGATCGTCACCAGCTCGCTGATCTGCTCGTCGGCCAGCGCCTTCGCGTAACCGATCAGCGCCACGGAGGCGGCGAAGCGCTTCAGGTCCCAGGTGAAGGGGCCCACGTACGCCTCGTCGAAGTCGTTGACGTTGAAGACGAGGCGGCCGTTGGCGTCCATGTAGGTGCCGAAGTTCTCCGCGTGGAGATCGCCGTGGATCCACACCCGGCCGGTGCGCTCGTCCAGGAACGGGCCGCCGTGCCGCTCCCGCTCCAGGTCGCCGTAGAACAGGCAGGCCGTGCCCCGGTAGAAGGCGAAGGCCGAGCCCGCCATCTTGCGGAACTTGACCCGGAAAGCGGCCGGATCGGCGGCCAGCAGCTCCCCGAAGGCGGTGTCGAAAACGGCGAGAATCTGCTCCCCGCGCCGCGCTGCGCCGGTCTGCGTTTCCGACATTTCTTGCTGCCTCCTGCTGTCGCTGGCGTGTCCGGCCGGACCGCGGGTCCGCCCGATCGGGTCCTGACTGAGTGCATGACAAAACGGACAGGTGTCCCGCCCTCTCCAACGCTCGGCGGAAGCCGGGAGTGCCCGTCGTTCGACTCCGTCACGTCGTAGACTTCCACGCTGTCCCCCCGTCCGTCATCGCCCGACTTCCCGGAGGCCCGACGCCGTGACCAAGCCGCCCTTCACGCACCTGCACGTGCACACCCAGTACTCGCTGCTGGACGGTGCGGCGCGGCTCAAGGACATGTTCGAGGCCTGCAACGAGATGGGCATGTCGCACATCGCGATGACCGACCACGGCAACCTCCACGGGGCCTACGACTTCTTCCACTCGGCGACGAAGGCGGGCGTCACGCCGATCATCGGCATCGAGGCGTACGTCGCCCCGGAGTCGCGCAAACACAAGCGCAAGGTGCAGTGGGGACAGCCGCACCAGAAGCGCGACGATGTGTCCGGATCCGGTGGTTACACCCACAAGACGATCTGGGCGTCCAACAAGACCGGACTGCACAACCTCTTCCGGCTCTCCTCCGACGCGTACGCCGAGGGCTGGCTCCAGAAGTGGCCCCGGATGGACAAGGAGACCATCTCCCAGTGGTCGGAGGGCCTCATCGCCTCCACCGGCTGCCCCTCGGGCGAGGTGCAGACCCGGCTGCGGCTCGGCCAGTTCGACGAGGCGGTCCAGGCGGCCTCCGACTACAAGGACATCTTCGGGGCGGACAAGTACTTCCTGGAGCTGATGGACCACGGCATCGAGATCGAGCGCCGGGTCCGCGACGGGCTGCTGGAGATCGGCAAGAAGCTCGACATCCCGCCGCTCGTGACGAACGACTCCCACTACACGTACGCCCACGAGGCCACCGCCCACGACGCCCTGCTCTGCATCCAGACCGGCAAGAACCTCTCGGACCCCGACCGCTTCCGCTTCGACGGCACGGGCTACTACCTCAAGACGACGGACGAGATGTACGCCGTCGACTCCTCCGACGCCTGGCAGCAGGGCTGCGCCAACACGCTTCTGGTCGCCCAGCAGATCGACACCACCGGCATGTTCGAGGCGAAGAACCTCATGCCGAAGTTCGAGATCCCGGACGGCTTCACGGAGATCACCTGGTTCCAGGAGGAGGTCCGGGTCGGCATGGCCCGCCGCTTCCCGAACGGCGTCCCCGACGACCGGCAGAAGCAGGTCGAGTACGAGATGGACATCATCATCCAGATGGGGTTCCCGGGGTACTTCCTGGTCGTCGCCGACTTCATCATGTGGGCCAAGAACAACGGCATCGCGGTGGGCCCCGGCCGTGGTTCCGCCGCCGGATCGATCGTCTCGTACGCGATGGGCATCACCGACCTCGACCCGATCGAGCACGGGCTGATCTTCGAGCGGTTCCTCAACCCCGAGCGCGTCTCCATGCCCGACGTCGACATCGACTTCGACGAGCGCCGGCGCGTCGAGGTGATCCGGTACGTCACCGAGAAGTACGGCGCCGACAAGGTCGCCATGATCGGCACCTACGGCAAGATCAAGGCCAAGAACGCCATCAAGGACTCCGCCCGCGTCCTCGGCTACCCGTACGCGATGGGCGACCGGCTCACCAAGGCCATGCCCGCCGACGTCCTCGGCAAGGGCATCGACCTCAACGGCATCACCGACCCCAAGCACCCGCGCTACAGCGAGGCGGGCGAGATCCGGGGGATGTACGAGAGCGAACCGGACGTCAAGAAGGTCATCGACACCGCCAAGGGCGTCGAGGGCCTGGTCCGGCAGATGGGCGTGCACGCCGCCGGCGTCATCATGTCCAGCGAGCCGATCGTCGACCACGCGCCGCTCTGGACGCGACACACCGACGGCGTCACCATCACGCAGTGGGACTACCCGCAGTGCGAGTCGCTCGGCCTGCTGAAGATGGACTTCCTCGGCCTGCGCAACCTGACGATCATGGACGACGCCATCAAGATGGTGAAGTCCAACAAGGGCGTCGACCTGGAGATGCTCTCCCTCCCGCTGGACGACCCCAAGACGTACGAACTGCTCTGCCGCGGCGACACGCTCGGCGTCTTCCAGTTCGACGGCGGGCCGATGCGCTCCCTGCTGCGCCAGATGCAGCCCGACAACTTCGAGGACATCTCCGCCGTCTCGGCCCTCTACCGGCCGGGCCCGATGGGCATGAACTCGCACACGAACTACGCGGAGCGCAAGAACGGCCGCCAGGAGATCACCCCGATCCACCCGGAGCTGGAGGAGCCCCTCAAGGAGGTCCTCGGCCTCACGTACGGCCTGATCGTCTACCAGGAGCAGGTCCAGAAGGCCGCCCAGATCGTCGCCGGGTACTCACTGGGCGAGGCCGACATCCTGCGCCGCGTGATGGGCAAGAAGAAGCCCGAGGAACTGGCGAAGAACTTCGTCCTCTTCGAGGCGGGCGCCAAGAAGAACGGCTTCTCCGACGCCGCGATCAAGGCGCTGTGGGACGTGCTGGTCCCGTTCGCCGGGTACGCCTTCAACAAGGCGCACTCCTCAGCGTACGGACTGGTCACCTACTGGACCGGCTACCTCAAGGCGAACTACCCCGCCGAGTACATGGCCGCCCTGCTGACCTCGGTCAAGGACGACAAGGACAAGTCCGCGGTCTACCTCAACGAGTGCCGCCGCATGGGCATCAAGGTGCTCCCGCCCAACGTCAACGAGTCGCTGTCCAACTTCGCCGCCCAGGGCGACGACGTGATCCTCTTCGGCCTGACCGCCATCCGCAACGTCGGACAGAACGTCGTCGACTCGATCATCCGGTCCCGCAAGGCGAAGGGGAAGTACAGCAGTTTCCCCGACTTCCTCGACAAGGTCGAGGCGGTCGTCTGCAACAAGCGCACCGTGGAATCGCTCATCAAGGCCGGCGCGTTCGACGAGATGGGTCACACCCGCAAGGGCCTCGTCGCCCACCACGAGCCGATGATCGACAACGTGGTGCAGGTCAAGCGCAAGGAGGCCGAGGGACAGTTCGACCTCTTCGGGGGCGGGGAGGAGGAGAGCGGCGAGCCGGGGTTCGGGCTCGACGTGGAGTTCTCCGACATCGAGTGGGAGAAGGCCTACCTGCTCGCCCAGGAGCGGGAGATGCTCGGCCTGTACGTCTCCGACCACCCGCTGTTCGGCCTGGAGCACGTGCTGTCCGACAAGGCCGACTCCTCGATCTCCCAGCTCATGGGCGGGGACTACGGAGACGGCGCTATCGTCACCGTCGGCGGCATCATCTCCGGCCTCCAGCGCAAGATGACCAAACAGGGCAACGCCTGGGCCATCGCCACCGTGGAGGACCTGGCGGGCTCCATCGAGTGCATGTTCTTCCCCGCCACCTACCAGCTGGTCTCCACCCAGCTCGTCGAGGACACCGTCGTCTTCGTCAAGGGACGCCTCGACAAGCGCGAGGACGTGCCCCGGCTGGTCGCCATGGAGATGCAGGTCCCCGACATCTCCAACGCCGGGACCAACGCGCCCGTCGTCCTCACCATCCCCACCGTGAAGATCACCCCGCCCATGGTCACCCGGCTCGGCGAGGTGCTCAGCCACCACCGGGGCGACACCGAGGTGCGCATCAAGCTCCAGGGCCCCCGCAAGACCACGGTGCTCCGGCTCGACCGGCACCGGGTCAAGGCCGACTCGGCGCTCTTCGGCGACCTGAAGGTGCTGCTCGGCCCGGCCTGCCTGGCCGGCTGAGCGGGCGCCACCGGCGACACGAACGGCAGGAGGGGCGTCCCGCACGTGCGGGACGCCCCTCTCGCTGTCCTCGGTACCAGTCTCTACCGCGAGCGGCCGACGGGTCAGTTGTGGCCGAAGCGCCGCTGGTGCTTGCGCGCCACGTCGGACGGGCTGCCCTGGGCCTGCGCCTGCGGCTGGTTCTGCGACTCGTACGCCGTCGACTTGGCCTGCTCCGCGCTGCGCTCCGACGCGGACGCGCGGTCCTGCTGGCTGCCCTGCTTGCGGTTCTTGTTCTTGGCCATGGTGAATGCCTCCTGTGGGGAATCCTGGGGGGCCAGGACCGTTGTCAGATTCACATGACGCCGCAAACGACGCATGTTGGATCATTACCGTGCGTAGTGGTTTCCGCGGTGGGGTCCGGTTCCGCCGCCTTCGCCCGGTCCTTCCGCGTCTCCGCGGCCTCGCGCTTTCCGCGTCTCCGCGGCCTCGCGCTTTCCGCGTCTCCGCGGCCTCGCGCTTTCCGCGTCTCCGCGGCCTCGCGCGACGCGTCCTTCTTCCCTTCTCACCTTCCCTCCCCTCTTCCTTTCCGGATCCGCCACGCCGATGATCCAGTTCCGGCCGTGAACCCTTGCGCGGTCGGGCAGACTCGAAGGAAACCCTGGGTAAGCGGACCCGGTCATCGAGGAGCGGGCCGCTGAACCGTTCCCGAATTCGGAAGAGGGTGGAACGCGTGGACCGTTGCGTCGTCCTGGTGGACGCCGGCTACTTGCTGGGCGCAGCCGCGAGTCTGCTGGCCGGAGAGCCCGCCCGTTCCCGCATCACCGTCGACCACGCGGCCCTCATCCAGGGGCTGCGCGAGCGCGCCGAGGCCGACACCCAACAGCCCCTGCTGCGCATCTACTGGTTCGACGGCGCCCCCGACCGGGTGCCCCAGCCCGAGCACCGCCGGCTCCGCGTGATGCCCCGTGTGACCGTCCGGCTCGGCGCCCTGACCCGCAGCGACGGACGCTGGGCGCAGAAGGGCGTCGACGCCGCGATGCACGCCGAGCTGACCGAACTGGCCAGGAACCGGGCCTGCTCCGACATTGTCCTGGTGACCGGTGACGGCGATCTGCTGCCCGGCCTGATGTCCGCCAAGGAACACGGCGTCGCCGTCCACCTCTGGGCCGTGCAGGCAGCCGACGGCGACTACAACCAGTCCGAGGACCTCGTCGCCGAGGCCGACGAACGGCGGGTCCTGGACCGGGTCTGGATCACCAAGGCCGTACGCGCCAAGGACCTCGGCGGCAGCTGCGCCCCGCCGCCCGTCCCGCGCCCCGAGATCGCCGCGATCCTCTCCGCACCGCTGCCGGAGGCGGCCCTCGCCGCCTCCGCCGAACGCGCCTCCGAGGCCCAGGCCGCCGCGGCCCGGAGCGGCGCCGCCGCCCCCGCCGAGAACGCCGCCGCTTCGTCGTCCGACACCTCGTCCGCCCCCGGACACAAGACCGTCCCCACCCCCAAGGACCTGGCCGCGCTGCGCGCCCACGCCACCCACCCGGACCGCCAGCACCCGCCCCAGCCCGCGAACGCCACGCTGCGCTGGTCCTCCGACAAGGGCTGGGTGGAGCGCGGCGGGCCACTCGGCGAGCCGGCGGAGACCGCCTCCCTGCCGACCCTCGCCCAGGTCACCAGCGCCGAACAGCGCTGGGCGGACCGGGAGGAGGACATCACCACCGTCGGCGGCGACCCCTTCGAGGTGGGCCAGGTCTTCGCCCGCCGCTGGATGGAGCGCCTGCCGGAAACCGTCCACCTGCAGAAACTCTCCACCATGTACCCGCGCATCCCGCACCGGATCGACGGCGAACTGCTGCGTTACGCGGCCCGCTTCGGGCTCCTCGCCCACAAGGACGACCAGATCGACGAGCACGACCGCTACGCGATCCGGGCCGGCTTCTGGCGGGAGATCGACGTGCGGGCCGCCGCCGAGCACGTACCGGCGGGGGAGTAGCCGTCCCGCACCGTCCCGTGCCGCCCGGCGACGCGGGGTGGCCCCGGACGTGGACCGGGGTCTGTGACCCCGTACCCTCATACCTCGTGAGTACGGGCACTGCACAGGCGCAGAGGGACACCGGCACCGTGTGCGCGGTGCGCGATCTGGTCAAGACCTATTCCGCCGTCCGAGGCCGCCGGGGAACCCCCGCGACGCCCGAGATCCGCGCCACCGACAGCATCAGTCTGGACGTCGAGCGCGGCGAGATCTTCGGACTGCTCGGCCCCAACGGCGCCGGCAAGTCCACCCTGGTCCGCCAGCTCACCGGGCTGATGCGGCCCGACTCCGGCAGCGTCGAGGTGCTGGGCCACGACCTCGTGCGCCACCCCGAGCGGGCCTCCCGGCTGATCGGCTACCTCGGGCAGGAGTCCACCGCCCTCGACGAACTGACCGTCTCGCTCGCCGCCGAGACCACCGGACGGCTGCGCGGTCTCGCCGTTCGGGAGGCGCGCGCCGAGCGCGACGCGGTCCTGGAGGAGCTGGGCCTCACCGCGATCGCCGGACGGCCCCTGAAGAAACTCTCCGGCGGTCAGCGGCGGCTCGCCTGCTTCGCCGCCACCCTGGTCGGCGACCGGCCCGTCCTCGTCCTCGACGAACCGACCACCGGAATGGACCCGGTCGCCCGCCGCGCCGTCTGGGCCGCCGTCGACCGCCGTCGTGCGGAGCGCGGGGCCACCGTCCTGCTGGTCACCCACAACGTGATCGAGGCCGAGACCGTCCTCGACCGGGTCGCCGTCCTCGAACGCGGCCGGGTCATCGCCTGCGACACCCCCGCCGGGCTCAAGGAGCAGGTCGCCGGGGAGGTGCGCGTCGAGCTGGTGTGGCGTGAACGGGCCCCGCTGGACGTCCCCGAGGTGGCGGCCCTGCGGCCGTCCGCCCAGGAGTCCGGGCGGCGCTGGGTGCTGCGGCTCGGGCCGGACGAGGCACGGGCAGCGGTCGCCGCGGTGACGGGCGGCGCGGCCTTCGCCGCGCTCGACGATTTCACCCTGGCCACGCCCAGCCTGGAAGATGTCTATCTCGCGCTCGGGGGAGACGCGGCCAATGCGACCAAGGGGCTGGTCAAGGCGTGAACGGGGTGAGAGGCGTGGGCAGTGTGAACGGGGTGAGCGCGATGCCTGTATGCGGCAGTCTGGACGTGTTGTACGTGTGGGACGTGTGGGACGTTTCTCAGGGGGGCAGCCGCAGGTGACAAGCATCATTCCGGCCAGGACCGCACCGTCCGGCGTCCGGCCCTCGCCCGGCGCCACCGGTACGGGCCCCGCCCGTACCGTCGCCGCGCCCCTCGCGCCGCGCGCCCGGCTGCTGCCGTCGCTGGCCGCCGTCTACCGCGCCCAGCTCTCCCGGGCGCGCGTCGCCCGGATCCCGCTGCTCTTCGTGGCGACCTTCCAGTCCGTCGGGATCATGGTCCTGATGCGGGGCGTCGTCGACGGCGGTGCGGAGGCCCGCGCGGTGGTCGCGGGATCCAGCGTCCTGGTCGTCGCGTTCGTCGCGCTCAACCTGCTCGCCCAGTACTTCGGGCAGCTGCGGGCGGGCGGCGGGCTCGACCACTACGCCACCCTGCCGGTGCCGCCCGCCGCGGTGGTGCTCGGCGCGGCCGGCGCCTATGCCTCGTTCACCGTGCCCGGCACGGTCTTCACGGCGATCACCGGCAGCGTGCTGTTCCAGCTGCCGATGACCCATCTCTGGGTCCTGGCGGCCGTCGTCCCGCTCTCCGGCGCTGCCCTGGCCGGTCTCGGCGCCGCCCTCGGGCTGCTCGCCCCGCGGCCGGAGCTGGCGACCCTGCTGGGCCAGCTGGGGATGTCCGCCGCCCTGCTGCTCGGGGTGCTGCCCGCCGACCGGCTGCCGGAGCCGGTGGGGTGGGCCCGTGACCTGCTGCCCTCGACTTACGGGGTCGAGGCGCTGGCCCGGTCCTTCGACGCCCGCCCGGACTGGGGGCTCATCGCCTTCTTCCTGGCGATCTGTGCGGCGGTGGGGGTTCTCTCGCTGGCCGTGGCGACGTGGGCGTACCGGCGGGCCGCCGTCCGGTAGGCCCGGGTGCGGCATCCGGTGAGGCGCCTCACCGGGTGGCCTGGCACGATGGCACGGTGACCGCACCTCTGACGCCGCCTCACCAGCCCGGCCCCCATGACCCGTGGCAGGCCCCGCCCTCGGGCTCCCACCCAGCACCCTCGGTGGGCGGTCCGGACCACCCGGATACGGCCACGGAGCTCCGTCAGGCCGCCGTCGTCCTCGTTCTGGTCACGCTTGCGGGCATCGCGCTCGGGCTGCTGTGGCTGTGGCTCGCGCCGCGGGTGCCGCTGATCTCCGACGACACGGCCGTCTTCCTCAAGAACAGCGAGGGCGAGGAGGCGATCGGGGCTGACGGAACGTTCGTCCTGCTGGCTCTCGGCTTCGGCGCGCTCTCGGCCGCCGCCGTCTTCTGGCGGTTGCGTCGCGGGGGCGTCCTCGTGGTCGTGGGGCTGGCGCTGGGCGCGCTGCTCGCCTCGCTGGTGGCGTGGCGGGTCGGCATCTGGCTGGGACCGTCGTCCGACGTGGTGGCGCGGGCCCGGGAGGCCGGCCGGGGCGTGACGTTCGACGCGCCGCTGGAGCTGCACTCGGTGGGGGTGGCGGTGCTGGCATGGCCGTTCGCGGCGATGGGGATCCATCTGCTGCTCACGGCGGCGTTCGGGCCGCGGGATGCGGGGCCGGAGTGGCTGGGGTACGGGTCGTACTACGACGGGCCCGTGCAGGGGCCCCTGGCGGGGCCGGGATCCGGGCCCCCGTCGTCGCCCGCCGGTGGCGGTGGGGCGGCCTAGAGCCGCCTGCGGCGGGCTGTTCCCACCCCGCCCCTTCCCGAAACCGGGGCTCCGCCCCGGAGCCCGCTCCTCAATCGCCGGAGGGGCCGGCACGGGGGCGGAGCCCGTGCTCAGGTACCCCGCGCGATCTCCGCGAACACCGCCCCCGTCAGCTCCGCCAGATCCGTCGCCGCCAGTTCGACCTCCAGGCCGCGGCGGCCCGCCGACACGCAGATCGTGGGGTGGGCGCGCGCCGACGCGTCCAGCACCGTGCGCAGGCGCTTGCGCTGGCCCAGGGGGGAGATGCCGCCGCGTACGTAGCCCGTGGTGCGCTCCGCGGCGGCCGGGTCCGCCATCGCGGCGCGTTTGCCGCCGACCGCGGAGGCCAGGGCCTTGAGGTCCAGGGAGCCGCCCACCGGGACCACCGCGACCGTCAGAGCACCGTCCACGTCCGCCACCAGGGTCTTGAAGACCCGGTCGGGGGAGACGCCCAGCGCCTCGGCGGCCTCCTCCCCGTAGGAGGGGGAGGCCGGGTCGTGGTCGTAGGCGTGGACCGTGAAGGAGGTGCCCGCCGCGGTCAGGGCGACCGTGGCCGGGGTGCCGCCCGACTGCCGCTTCTTGGGTTTCTTCGCCACCGGGGCCTGTCCTCGTCAGTTGGGGTGGGTGGGGGCCCTGGTCAGGTCGGTCGCGGGCAGCGAGGGCAGGTACCGGATGACCGCGGTCTCCTTGCGCAGCAGCGTCAGCTCCTCGCGCAGCCGGGTCGCGGTGTCCGGGGCCTGGAGCAGACGCTGCTTGGTGGGGACGTCCAGGACCGTCGCCGCCGCGACCAGATAGGAGATCACGGACGGGTCGTCGGGGAGGTCGGCGCCGGTCGCCAGGGACCGCTCGCTCGCCCCGGCCAGTCGCTTCTGGTAGGCGCGGAAGGCCCGCAGGACACCCTCGGCGAGCGCTCCCGCCTCGTCCCCCTCGTCCTCGCCCGGCGTTTCCTCGGCCAGCTCCTCGACCTCGGCGGTCAGATACGGGCCGCTCGCCTCGACGGAGAGCAGCCGGACCCGGGTGGTGCCGGTGGCCAGGATCTCGAAACTGCCGTCGGCGCGCTCGCGGATCGTCGCCGCGTCGGCGACGCAGCCCACCCGGTGGAAGGTCTGGATCGGGTCGGGGCCGAAGCCCTCCGCCGGGGCGCGCTCGGGGGGAGGGGCGGCCGCGACGGTGTCCGGCATGCCGGTGGCCGTCGGTGCGGTCTCGCGGCCGTCGCGGATCGCGACCACGACGAAGCGGCGAGGCTCGTCCTCGTCGCTCTTCAGCAGTTCCCGCATCATGGCGCGATATCGCTCTTCGAAGACGTTGAGCGGCAGCACCAGGCCGGGGAACAGCACCGCGTTGAGCGGGAAAAGGGGAAGGCGGGCGGTGGTCACAACGCTCAAGCGTAATGGCCCCGGGGGCGGCCGTGGTCGGCCCGGTCGCGCAACGGGGTCAGGGAGGCCGCCTGGAGCCGTGCGCCGTCCCGCGCGTCCAGGAACCGGCCTAGCGCGTCCTCGGACACCGACGACCACGGGAACGACGTCGCGTGGGGGCCGATCAGGTCGAACTGGTGCAGCGCCTCCGCCCAACGCCCCCGGGCGAGCAGGACGTACGCGAGGAGGTTGCGGACCTCGGCCGGCCACGGATCGCCGGGCCGGTAGGCGGCGGAGAGCCTGATCGCCAGGTCGGCCGCCGCGTCGATCCGCTCCTCCAGTACGGAGGTGGTGCGGCCCGTCGCCTGGGTGTCCAGGAGCAGCGCGAAGGCCGCCCGGGCGGGGAGGGCCTGCACCAGGGAGTCGGGCAGCGCGTCCTCGGCGGCCCGCTCGGCGAAGTCGAAGCATTCGCGGTGCGAGCCGTACCAGGCGGCGGAGAGGTAGCGCAGGGCCGCCACGTGGCAGCCGTAGTGGTGCGCGGAGCGCCGTACGGCCTGCTCCCACAGCGCTTCGAAGGCGGTGTGCGTGGCGTGGGTGCCGCGCGCGTGGTCCAGGGCGAGCCGCCACGGCACGGGGTCGCGCGGGTCCGCGTCGGCGGCGGCGGTGATCAGCGGGCCGACCTCGCGGAGCCGTTCCGCGCGGGCGGGCGACTCCCAGGCCCGGCGGACCGACAGCTCCGCCTTGACCAGCAGCGCGTCCGGGTCGCGCGGGGCGGCGGTCAGCCAGTCGACGAGCCAGCCGTCCCGGCCGCGGGCGAAGGCGACGAGCCTGCCGAGGTAGCGGTCCCGGTTCTCCCAGTCGGCGGCGTCACGGGTGGTGGCGAGGAGCTCGGCGGCGGGTTGGTGGTCGCCCAGGGCAGCGGCGACCAGCGCGGGAGAGAGCCGCTCGTCCGGGGCGTCGAGCAGCACCGCTTCATCCGCGGACAGTCCGGCGGACAGCGGAGGGCTGTGCCGGATCATGCGCGCGGTACTGAGCAGAGCGCGAAGGAAGGCCATGGTGCAGACCATTGAAAAGCGCTGGTGAGGGCCGCGCCAGGGGCGTGCTGTGAAGCTTCTGTGCCGAGTGGATGGGTTGTAGCGGGCCGGGTCAAGAAAGGGCAAAGGAAATGTCCGCCGCTGGCTTGATCGCACCCCTCCCGTGACGCTCGCCCCGCCCTTCGGTCACGGGGCGCGGGCGGCCCGGTCCCTGGCCCCGACCGCCCACGACCGCGTGAAGAGCCTTCCGGGGTCAGCCCCTGCGCAGCATCCGGGACGCCCCCGCCGCGACGGTGGTGGCCAGAACCCACCCCACCAGCACCAGACCGGCCGCGGCCCACTGCCAGGCGTCCTCCATCCGCCAGTAGCCGTCCTGCCCGAGGTTGATCACCGGGATCAGCAGATCCAGCGCGTACAGGGCGGGGTTCCACTGCGGATGCTCCTCGCCCTTGATGGAGGGCGGAGCGTGCTGCGCGAACGCCGCCGTGCCCGCCGCCCACAGCACCGCCATCCACACCGCGGCCCGCCCCGGCCGGTAGCCGTACGCCACCGTCCAGTCCTGGAGGTAGCCCCACGCCTTCGCGGCGGGCGGCAGCGTCTCGCGGCGGCGGCGCTGCTTGGCCAGCAACACCTCGCGCGCGTCCGCGTCCTCGCCGCAACTGCGCATCACCGTGGCCAGCCGCTCGTACGGCTCGGGGACGTACTCCGGCGTCGCCGCCTGCACCCACTCCAGCCGCCGGGAGAGCGGGAAGTGGCCGTAGGGGACGAGGTTCTCGTAGACGAAACCGCCCATCGCCAGACCGCCCGGGCCCGGCCAGCTCGTCGACAGATCGATCAGGGTCACCACCTTCGCGCCGTTCAGCACGACCCGGCCCTCCTCCGGGCGCTCCGCGTTGAACCGGAGCTCCGGCGTCACGATCCGGCGCAACGACAGCTCCTCCTGCCGGGTCATGGTGAACCGGGCCTTGTGCAGGTCCACCGCGTCTCCGAACCGCCCGTCGTCCAGCCGCACCCCGCCCCGGCACTCGAAGATCTGCGAGCGGGTGCCGCGCGCCGGCGTCGGGGCGTAGACCACGCCGTACGGGGGAGTGGTGCCCTGGTTCCCCGTGTCGACGCTCACCCACGCCTCGGTCATGTAGAGCGTGCGCTCCACCGTCAGCTGCGGGGCGTTCAGCGCGCGACGGTCCTCCGCGGCGCGCAGCCGGCTGCCGCGCAGGCTCAGCGAACCACCCACCTTCGCCCCGCGCAGACTCAGCTCGCCGAGCGTCTCGATCATCTCGGCCTGGAGGTCCTGGGCGACCGCCATGCCGTCCCCGACGACGGCCCGGCCGTGCCGGTCCGGGCCCACGCTGAGCTGGTTGATCAGCAGATCCGTGCCGATCTGGGCGTCGGTCAGACGGATGCCCCGGTCGACCCGGCAGCGCGGCAGATGCAGATCTCCCTCCGTGCGCAGCCGCGCGGCCTCCAGCCGGGGCAGCGCGCACCCCACCAGCCGCAGGGTCGTGAAGTGGCACTCGGGGAGCGACACCTCCTGCTCGAAGCGGCAGCCGGTCAGCTCCACGTACGGAGCCACCCGGCCGCCCGCCAGGTCCAGCTTTCCGGTGATCCGCACCCCCCGGAGCTTCAGCGCCGCCACCCGGCCGGGCCGGGCCGCCGGGCCGCTCAGCAGCAGCCGCGCCACCGTGCGCGCGCCGACGCTCCGCTCGGGCCCCCAGACCTGCGGGGCGAACGGGTCGTTGTGGGCCGGGTCGTAGCTGCGTAAGTCGTAGGTGGTCCCGTTGCGGAAGGACTGCCACATGCCCAGCTCCGCTGCGCTGAGGCCGTCCGGGATATCGCCTTCGTGCGGCTCGGTCACGGCCGCTCCCTCCGTGCACACATGCTGTGGTGCTGTTCTTCCCTCCGTGTGACGCCGTGAAAGCTAGCGGTCAGCAGTGACAGCCGGACATGGCCGAGACGCGTATCGGCCAGTGATACGGGCGACCGGTATCAGCCAGTGATACGGGCGACCGGCCGCTCCGCGCGGTCTGAGAGAATTGCCGTGTGATCTCTCGAATCGATCTGCGCGGTGACGCCCTCCCCGAGGGCGCCGCCCTGCGCGACCTGCTGCCCCGTGCCGAGTTCGACGTGGAAGCCGCCCTGGAGACGGTGCGGCCCATCTGCGAGGACGTGCGCCATCGTGGCTCCGCGGCAGTGATCGACTGGGGGGAGAAACTGGACGGTGTCCGGATCGCGTCGGTCCGGGTGCCCGCCGACGCCATCTCCCGCGCCCTGGCGGAGCTGGATCCGGCCGTCCGGGCAGCCCTGGAGGAGTCGATCCGCCGCGCCCGCCTCGTCCACCGCGAGCAGCGCCGCACCACGCACACCACCCAGGTCGTCCCCGGCGGCGCCGTCACCGAGAAGTGGGTGCCCGTCGAGCGCGTCGGGCTCTACGTCCCCGGCGGCCGCTCGGTCTACCCCTCCTCCGTCGTGATGAACGTCGTCCCGGCCCAGGAAGCGGGCGTCGAGGGCGTCGCCGTCGCCTCCCCGCCGCAGAAGGACTTCGGCGGGCTGCCGCACCCCACGATCCTCGCCGCCTGCGCCCTGCTCGGCGTCGACGAGGTGTACGCCGCCGGCGGCTCCCAGGCCGTCGCGATGTTCGCGTACGGCACCGAGGACTGCCTCCCGGTCAACCTGGTCACCGGCCCCGGCAACATCTACGTCGCCGCCGCCAAGCGCCTCCTCAAGGGCCGCATCGGCATCGACGCCGAGGCCGGGCCCACCGAGATCGCCATCCTCGCCGACGCCACCGCCGACCCGGCGCACGTGGCCGCCGACCTGATCAGCCAGGCCGAGCACGACCCGATGGCCGCCGCCGTCCTGGTCACCGACTCCGAGGAGCTGGCCGCCGCCACCGAGGCCGAGCTGGCCCCCCAGGTCGCCGCCACCAAGCACATCAAGGACCGCGTCGAGCCCGCCCTCGCCGGCCGCCAGTCCGCCATCGTCCTGGTCTCCTCCATCGAGGACGGCCTCAAGGTCGTCGACGCGTACGGCGCCGAGCACCTGGAGATCCAGACCGCCGACGCCGCCGCCGTCGCCGACCGGGTCCGCAACGCCGGAGCGATCTTCGTCGGCCCCTGGTCGCCGGTCTCGCTCGGCGACTACTGCGCCGGCTCCAACCACGTCCTGCCCACCGGCGGCTGCGCCTGCCACTCCTCGGGCCTGTCCGTGCAGTCCTTCCTGCGCGGCATCCACATCGTCGACTACAGCCGCGACGCGCTCGCCGAGGTCACCCACCACGTCGTGACCCTCGCCGAGGCGGAGGACCTCCCCGCCCACGGCGCCGCCCTCAAGGCACGTTTCGCCGAAGGCGAACTCGACGAACGCAGTGGCTGGAAGGTTCCGCAGCAGTGACGAACGACCCCGCGCCCCGCAACCCCTGGGACGAGCTCCCCATCCGCGACGAACTGCGCGGCCAGTCCCCGTACGGAGCACCGCAGCTCGACGTCCCCGTACGCCTCAACACCAACGAGAACCCATACCCGCTCCCCGAAGCCCTGGTCGACCGGATCGCCGAGCGGGTCCGCGAGGCCGCCCGCGGCCTCAACCGCTACCCCGACCGGGACGCCGTCGAGCTCCGCACCGAGCTGGCCCGCTACCTGTCCCGCACGGCGGGACACCCGGTGAGCAGGGCCAACGTATGGGCCGCCAACGGCTCCAACGAGGTCCTCCAGCAGCTGCTCCAGACCTTCGGCGGGCCCGGCCGCACCGCGATCGGCTTCGAACCCTCGTACTCCATGCACGCCCTGATCTCCCGGGGCACCGGCACCGGCTGGATCTCCGGGCCGCGCAACGAGGACTTCACCGTCGACGTGGACGCCGCCCGCGCCGCCATCGCCGAGCACCGGCCCGAGGTCGTCTTCATCACCTCGCCCAACAACCCCACCGGCACCGCGGTCGACGCGGAGACCGTCCTCGCGCTGTACGACGCAGCCCAGGCCGCCGGCCCCTCGATGGTCGTCGTCGACGAGGCCTACGGGGAGTTCAGCCACCACCCCTCGCTGCTCCCGCTGATCGAGGGCCGCCGCAACCTGGTCCTCTCCCGGACCATGTCCAAGGCGTTCGGCGCGGCCGGGCTCCGCCTGGGCTACCTCGCCGCCGACCCGGCCGTGGTCGACGCGGTCCAGCTGGTACGGCTGCCGTACCACCTCTCCTCCGTCACCCAGGCCACCGCGCTCGCCGCCCTGGAGCACACCGATACGCTGCTGGGATACGTCGCGCAGCTCAAGAGCGAGCGCGACCGGCTGGTGGCCGAGCTGCGCGCCACCGGCTACGAGGTCACCGACTCGGACGCCAACTTCGTCCAGTTCGGCCGCTTCGGCGACAGCCACGCCGTCTGGCAGCAGATCCTCGACCGGGGCGTCCTGGTCCGGGACAACGGCGTACCGGGATGGCTGCGGGTCACCGCGGGAACCCCGGCAGAGAACGACGCGTTCCTCGATGCGGTACGCGAACTGAAGAAGGAGCACGACGCATGAGCCCCCGCGTAGGCCGCGTGGAACGCACCACGAAGGAAACGTCCGTGCTCGTCGAGATCAACCTCGACGGCACCGGCAAGGTCGATGTCGCCACCGGGGTCGGCTTCTACGACCACATGCTCGACCAGCTCGGCCGCCACGGCCTCTTCGACCTCACGGTCAAGACCGAGGGCGACCTGCACATCGACAGCCACCACACCATCGAGGACACCGCCCTCGCACTCGGCGCCGCCTTCAAGCAGGCCCTCGGCGACAAGGTCGGCATCTACCGCTTCGGCAACTGCACCGTCCCGCTGGACGAGTCGCTCGCCCAGGTCACCGTCGATCTCTCCGGCCGCCCCTACCTCGTGCACACCGAGCCCGAGAAGATGGCGCCGATGATCGGCGCGTACGACACGACGATGACCCGGCACATCCTGGAGTCCTTCGTCGCCCAGGCGCAGATCGCCCTGCACGTCCACGTGCCGTACGGGCGCAACGCCCACCACATCGTCGAGTGCCAGTTCAAGGCGCTCGCCCGCGCCCTGCGGTACGCCAGCGAGCACGACCCGCGCGCCGCCGGCATCCTGCCCTCCACGAAGGGCGCCCTGTGACCGGCCTCAACACCATCCTGATCGTCGTCGGCCTCTTCCTGGCCGGCGGCGTCTACTCCTTCGCGAAGCAGGGGATGCCCAAGGGCGTCATCGTGCTGCTGTCGATCGGCTCCGTGATGTGCCTGGTGGCGGGCATCCTGCGGATCCAGGGACTGTGGGACTGAGAGGCACGCTGTGACTGACACACCGACTGGTACATCGACTGCCGCATCGACCGGTAAGTCCTCCGGTAAGAAGAAGGTCGTCGTCTTCGACTACGGCTTCGGCAACGTCCGTTCCGCCGAGCGCGCCCTCGCCCATGTCGGCGCGGACGTCGAGATCACCCGGGACTACGACCGCGCGATGAACGCGGACGGGCTCCTCGTCCCCGGCGTCGGCGCGTTCTCCGCCTGTATGGACGGGCTGAAGAGGGCCCGCGGCGACTGGATCGTCGGCCGCAGGCTCTCCGGCGGCCGCCCCGTCATGGGCATCTGCGTCGGGATGCAGATCCTCTTCGAGCGCGGCATCGAGCACGGCGTGGAGACCGAGGGCCTGGACGAATGGCCCGGCACGGTCGGCCCCCTGAAGGCCGACGTCGTCCCGCACATGGGATGGAACACCGTCGAGGCCCCCGAGGACTCCCGGCTCTTCGCGGGCCTGGACGCCGAAGCGCGGTACTACTTCGTGCACTCCTACGCGGCGCACGACTGGTCCCTCGAAGTGACCAACGCCAAGATCCGTGCCCCCAAGGTCACCTGGGCCACGCACGGCGAACGGTTCGTGGCCGCCGTGGAGAACGGTGCGCTGTGGGCCACCCAGTTCCACCCCGAGAAGTCCGGCGACGCCGGCGCCCAGCTGCTGACCAACTGGATCGAGACGCTGTAATGCCGAAGCTTGAACTGCTCCCCGCCGTCGACGTCCGCGACGGCCAGGCCGTCCGCCTCGTGCACGGCGAGTCCGGCTCCGAGACCTCCTACGGCTCCCCGCTGGAGGCCGCCCTCGCCTGGCAGCGCGCCGGCGCCGAGTGGCTGCACCTCGTCGACCTGGACGCCGCCTTCGGCACCGGCGACAACCGCGCCCTGATCGCCGAGGTCGCCGGGGCCATGGACATCAAGGTCGAGCTGTCCGGCGGCATCCGCGACGACGCCTCGCTCGCCGCCGCCCTCGCCACCGGCTGCCGCCGGGTCAACCTCGGCACCGCCGCCCTGGAGACCCCGGAGTGGGTCGCCAAGGTCATCGCCGAGCACGGCGACAAGATCGCCGTCGGCCTCGACGTCCGCGGCACCACCCTGCGCGGCCGGGGCTGGACCCGCGACGGCGGCGACCTCTACGAGACCCTCGCCCGCCTCGACGCCGAGGGCTGCGCCCGCTACGTCGTCACCGACATCGCCAAGGACGGCACCCTGGAGGGGCCCAACCTGGGCCTGCTGCGGGACGTCTGCGCCGCCACCGACCGCCCGGTCGTCGCCTCCGGCGGGGTCTCCTCGCTCGACGACCTCCGCGCGATCTCCCTCCTCGTCCCCGAAGGCGTCGAGGGTGCGATCGTCGGCAAGGCGCTGTACGCGAAGGCGTTCACGCTGGAAGAGGCCCTCAAGGCGGTCGCCGCATGACCGAGTCTCCTGAGTCCACCGAAGCTTCCTCCGTACGCCGGATCTCCACCGGCGCGCCCTGGGAGGAGAGGTTCGGCTACTCGCGCGCCGTCGAGCTCCCCAACGGGCTCGTCCTGGTCGCCGGCTGCACCTCCGTGGTCAACGGCCAGATCGCCGCAGGCTCCCCGTACGAGCAGGCCATCACCTCCTTCGACGTCGCGTTCGCGGCGCTGGAACAGGTGGGCCTCACCCGCGAGGACGTCGTCCGCACCCGGATGTACCTCACGCACGCCCGGGACGTGGAGGACATCGGCCGCGCCCACAAGGAGCTGTTCGACGCCGTGCGCCCCGCCGCCTCCATGATCATCGTTTCCGGTTTCGTGGACCCGAGCCTGGTCGTCGAGGTCGAGGTCGAGGCCTACCGGGGAGGCGCCAAGTGAGCCTCGCCGTACGGGTCATCCCCTGCCTGGACGTCGACGACGGCCGGGTCGTCAAGGGCGTCAACTTCCAGAACCTGCGCGACGCGGGCGACCCCGTCGAGATGGCCAAGCTGTACGACGCCGAGGGCGCCGACGAGCTGACCTTCCTCGACATCACCGCCTCCAGCGGTGACCGCGAGACGACGTACGACGTGGTCCGCCGCACCGCCGAGCAGGTCTTCATCCCGCTCACCGTCGGCGGCGGCGTCCGTACGCCGGACGACGTCGACAAGCTGCTGCGCGCCGGGGCCGACAAGGTCGGCGTCAACACCGCCGCCATCGCCCGCCCCGACCTCGTCCGCGAGATCGCCGAACGGTTCGGACGCCAGGTCCTGGTGCTCTCCGTCGACGCCCGCCGCACCCCGGAGGGCACGTTCGAGGTCACCACGCACGGCGGCCGCAAGGGCACCGGCATCGACGCCGTCGAGTGGGCCCACCGGGCCGCCGAGCTGGGCGCGGGCGAGATCCTCCTCAACTCGATGGACGCCGACGGCACGAAGGACGGCTACGACGTCGCGATGATCGAGGCGGTGCGGAAGCACGTCACCGTCCCCGTCATCGCCTCCGGCGGCGCGGGCCGGCTCGCCGACTTCGCCCCGGCGATCGAGGCGGGGGCCGACGCGGTGCTCGCCGCGTCCGTCTTCCACTTCGGTGACCTGCGGATCTCCGAGGTCAAGGGCGCCCTGCGGGAGGCGGGCCACCCGGTCCGCTGAGCACGTGACGAGAAACGGCGGTGTCACCGGCGCATCCCGAGGCCGGTGATACCGCCGATGCGTGTGCACGGGACGGGGCGTGAGAGTGGCGCACGCCGACGGACGACGTCGGCGGCCACGCGGCGCACCCCGAGCCTCCGGACGACGGGCTTCACGGGCCTCGCGTGGTGTGGTTCCGCCACCACCGAGAGGATCCCCCTCGTGCAGCAGCACCTCCTCCCCTCGCACCAGCTCCCCCCGCGCCCGAGCCGCCCCCGTACCCTCGCGGGTCTGCTGACCGCCGCCGCGGCCACCGCCGGTCTCCTGATGACGGCCCTGGTCCCGGGCGCCCAGGCCGCCGACAACCCCTACGAGCGCGGCCCGGCCCCCACCAACGCCTCCATCGAGGCGAGCCGCGGCTCCTACGCCACCTCGCAGACCTCCGTCTCCTCGCTCGCCGTGAGCGGGTTCGGCGGCGGCACCATCTATTACCCGACCTCCACCGCCGACGGCACGTTCGGCGCGGTCGTCATCTCGCCCGGCTTCACCGCCTACGAGTCCTCCATCGCCTGGCTCGGACCGCGCCTGGCGTCCCAGGGCTTCGTGGTCTTCACCATCGACACCAACACCACGCTCGACCAGCCCGACAGCCGGGGCCGCCAACTCCTCGCCGCTCTGGACTACCTGACCCAGCGCAGCTCGGTGCGGGCCCGCGTCGACGGCTCCCGGCTCGGGGTGATGGGCCACTCGATGGGGGGCGGCGGCAGCCTGGAGGCGGCCAAAAGTCGCACCTCGCTGAAGGCGGCGATCCCGCTGACCGGCTGGAACACCGACAAGACCTGGCCCGAACTGCGTACGCCGACCCTCGTGGTGGGTGCGGACGGTGACTCGGTCGCCCCTGTCGCCACGCACTCCGAGCCGTTCTACGAGTCGCTGCCCGGCTCCCTGGACAAGGCGTACCTGGAGCTGCGCGGCGCCTCGCACTTCACGCCGAACACCTCCAACACGACGATCGCGAAATACAGCGTTTCCTGGCTGAAGCGATTCATCGACGACGACACCCGCTACGAGCAGTTCCTCTGCCCGCTCCCGCGGCCGAGCCTGACCATCGCGGAGTACCGGGGCAACTGCCCGCACACCGCGTGATCCCGGCGTCCTCCAACCCTGCCGCGCTGTGCTCCGGCACAGCGCGGCAGGGCTCCGGCTGGGAGCGCGCACCGCACCGGGCCGTCCCCGCCGGGTACCCGGACGCGGCGCTTCCACCGTCGCCGACGCGACCGTACGGTGCCGGTGTGACCCCATCGACGACCGCGCCCAGTCCGCTCCGGCTGTACGGCCGGGACGATGAACTCGCCGCTCTGCGAAGCCTGTTGGAGCTGTTGTGGCGGGGTGAGGGAGGTGCGCTCGTGCTGGCCGCGCCGCCCGGTCTCGGCCGTACGGCGCTGCTGCGCGCCGCCGCCGACGCACACCGGGGCCGGGGCCCCGTGCTGTACGCCACGGCCGCCTCCACCGGACGGTCCGTGCCGGGCGGCGGGCCGGTCGCCCCGCTCGGTCCGGCCCTCGCCGCCGGCCTGGCGCCCGCCGCCCCGTACCCGGTCATCACCCCCGAGGCGCTCGCCCGCCGACTGCGGGAACCGGGCACCGGACACCCCCTGCTGGTCTGCGCCGACGACGCGCACGCCTGGGACCCGGCGTCCAGGTCCGCGCTCACCGTCGCGGCCCGCGGGCTGGGTCCGGGCAGCCGGACCGCCGTCCTGCTCTCGGCCGCCGACGGCACCGGCTTCGCCGGGCTGCCCACGCTCCACCTCGCGCCCCTGGACGAGGGCGCGGCCTCGGCGCTCCTGGACCGGCTGACCGGCGGTACGGCCCTCGGAGCGGACCCTGGTACGGCCCTCGTGGCGGCTCCTGGTGCGACCCCCGGAGCGGCCCCCGGGCCCGCTCCCTGTGCGGCGCCCGGAATGACCCCGGCGGCCTCGGGTACGGCTTCCGGGTCGGCTCTCGGCGCGGCCCCCGGTGCGGAGGGGATCGACCCGGTCGTGCGGGCCGAGCTGCTCCGTGAGGCGGCCGGAAACCCACGCCTGCTCGCCGGGCTCACCGGACGCCTCACCCCCGGCCAGCTCTCCGGCCGCACCCCGCTGCCCTTCCCCCTGCCCGGCGGCGAAGCGGTGCTCGCCGCCCACGCCGAACGGCTCGACGGCCTCCCGGCCCGGACCCGCACCCTGCTCCTGCTCGCCGCCGCGGCCCAGGAGCACGAGCCGGAGGACGCCGGGGCGGACGCCCTGCTCCTGCTGCGCGCGGGCACCCGCTGCGGGCTGCCCCAGGACTTTCTGGACCGGGCCCTGTCCGGCGCCGCCGCCACCGACTGCCTCCTCCAACGGGCGGGCAGCCGAGTCCACTTCGCCCACCGCCTCGTGGCCCGCGCCGTACTCCACCACGCCCCTCGGTCCCACCGCCGCGCCGCCCACGAACTGCTCGCCACCCTGCTGACGGAGGCCGGGGACCGGTCCTCCCCGGGCGCCCCCACCTCGTCCTCCCCGTCTCCTCCGGACGCCCCGGCCGCCGCACCCCCACCCGTCCCGCTGGCCGCCCTCGTCCAGCGGGCCTGTGCCGCGTCCGGGCCGGACGCCGAGCTGGCCGCCCGGCTCGAAGCGGCCGCCGGTGCCCCCTTCCCGCACGCCGAACGTTCCGCCGCCCTGGCCCGCGCCGCCCTCCTCTCCACCGAACCGGCGCTGCGGGCGGCCCGCCTCGCCGCGGCGGCCGAACAGGCGGGGCTCGCGGGCGACCCGGCCCTGGCCCGGGCCCTGCTGGCCAGGACCGGGCCCCGGGCGCCCGCCGCGGCGGGGCCGGCCCCCGAGCCCGCGCGGGGCCTCGCCCCGTACGTCCACGGCATGCTGGCCCTGCGCTCCGGGCCCGCGGCCGACGCCCACGAAACGCTGCTCGCCGCGGCCGCGCTGCTCGGACCGCACGATCCCCGCCGGGCCCTCGACGCCCTCCTCGGCGCGGCCGAGGCCGCCTGGGCGGCGGGGGACGCGCTCGGCTACCTCGCTGCCATGAACCGCCTCGCCCGCACCCCGCCGACAGCGGGCCTGGAGCACTACCGGGCCGGCATGTGCGCCGTGCTCGCGGGCCGCACCGCCGAGGGCCACGCCCTGCTCCGCCGCTGCCTCGACCCCGCCGGGGACCCGGTCGCCCCGGCCGCGCTGCTCCGGGCCGGGGTCGCGGCCCTGGTCCTCGGGGACATCGCCGCCGCCTGCCGCGCGGGCGCCCGCGCGCTCGCCGCCGTACGGACCAGGGGCCCCGACGCGCTGCTGCCCCAGGCCCTCGAACACCTCGCGTACGCCGAACTGCGGGCCGGACGTCACTCCGGTGCTCGGGCCCACGCCCTGGAGGGGCTGCACGCCGCCCGCCGTACGGGGCAGCCCAACAGCTCCGCCCACCTGCACGCCGTGCTCGCCCTCGCCGCCTCCGTGGCGGGGCCCGCCGAGGCGTGCGCCGCGCACGCCGACGCCGCGCTGACCGGGGCGGGGCCGCACGGGCTGGTCCAGGCCGTCACTCTCGCCACCTGGGCGCGGGCCCGCGCGGACCTGGCCGCCGGACGGCCCGCCGAGGCGGCCGCCCGGCTGGCCCCCCTCGTCGGGACCGGCCCCGGCCGAGGCCACTTCGCCGCCCGGATGCTCGCCGTGCCCTGCTGGGTCGAGGCCGCCGTGCTGGGCGGCCGACAGCCCGAGGAGTCCCGCGAACTCCAGGCCGCCGTCGACGCGTTCGCGTCCTGGGCCGCCCGGACGGCCGACCCGGGGGCGCCCGCCCAGCTGGCCCGCTGCCGGGCCCTGCTGGCCTCCCTCGACGAGGCGGACGCCCGCTACGCCGAGGCCCTGGACCACCACGGCCGTGCCGACGGCGACTTCGAGCGGGCCCGCACCCTCCTGCTGTACGGGCAGTGGCTGCGCCGCCGTCGACGCACCCGCGCGGCCCGCGGCCCGCTGCGCGACGCCCTGGTCGCCTTCCAGTGCTGCTCGGCCCGCGTCTGGGCCGACCGGGCGGCCGGGGAGCTGCGGGCGGCGGGGGAGCCGGTCGGGGCCCCACGCGACGCGGCGGGCGGACCGCCGGCGGCGCTCACCCCCCAGCAACTGCGCATCGCCCGCTGCGTCGCCGAAGGGGCCACCAACAGGGAAGTGGCGCTGCGGCTGTCGCTCAGCCCCCGCACGGTCGACCACCACCTCCGCAACGTCTTCGCCGCCCTCGGCGTTCGTTCCCGCACCGAACTGGCCCGGCTGCTGGGCCCGGTGTACTGACCCCGAAGGTCGTTCGCGCGGCCGGCCGGGGTGTGGCCGTTGTCAACGGCGAGGCAGCGGCCGTGCCTGTCGCCCCGTCCGGTGCCGCTTGGCGTACGACCAGGTCACCGCGGTCATCAGGGCCGGGATGGCGAACAGCGGAGCGAAGGCCGAGCCCCAGACCGTCCGTGCCGTACCGCTCGACAGGTACGTCTGGCTCTCGACGGTCACGGCGACCACGACCTGCCACGACGCCACCAGAGCCAGGGCGCCCGAGGCGGTCCAGGCCAGCCGGGCGAGGACCCTGGGGCGGAGCGGTCGCCACCGGTCGCTGATCAGCAGCAGCGGAAACAGGGCGGCCAGCTCGGCGAGGACGGAGAGGCCGACGACGTACGCGACGCCCCAGCCCGGAATGTCGAACACGTCGCGCAGTACCTGGTCGCTGTAGCCCACGGGGACACCGGAAGCCATGGCGATGCGCCACAGGCCGGACGGGACGGCGCACAGGGCGATCGCGTGGGCAGCGCGGCGGGCCCAGACGGGCGCGGGGGCGGGGAGGGACGGGGCCGGTGGCGTCATGACGTCCATGCTGGTCCTGAGCACGGCAGCCGCGCTTCCTCCGCTGCGGCGGACCGTCTCCGCACTGCGGGTGAGGGGCGTACCCGCGGGGGAGGACCTGGAATCGTCAGAAGGGTCGGGGGCGGTCGGGGAGGAACTCGGCCCGGTCGCCGAGTGGGCGCGTCCTGGACGGGGTCGGTTGCGAGACCGTGATGACGAGTTCCGCGCAGACCCCTAGGTACCGACTGGGCGGTATGTCATTCTGCGGGCGTCAGGATCGTGTCGCCGCGCTCGCGCCCCGCCCGGGCCGGGTGCCGGGCCCGCCGCTCGCGCGGCCGGTCGATTCCCGGTGGAGGCCGCCATGCCACAGGTCGTACGTTCGCGGATCGGGGCGCCGCACGGCCCGTCCCCGGCAACGCCGTTGCCGCACCGCTTCCGGTCCCTTGCCGACCGCGAGGCCGTCGAGGTGCTGCACCGGGCCGCCCGGGTCCTCGTCGCCTCGCTGCCGGCCCTCACCGACCGGCTCGTCGAGGCCCTGTACGCCCAGGAGCCCGGCTACCGGGCGGCCATCGACTCCGGCCGGGCCGAGGTCTGGCAGGAGGTCCACCACTCGCTGCGGCACAACGTCGGTTCCCTGATCCAGCCCCGGGAGTTCCGCGAGTCCGCCCACCGCACCTCCCGCTGGATCGGTGAGATCCGCGCCGAGCAGGGCGTGCCGCTCGACGCCGTCCTGCACGCCTTCCGGATGGGCGGCGCGATGGTCTGGCAGGACCTCGTGGACGAGACCGCCCGGCGCGACCCCGACGACGTGCGGCTGCTCGTCCATGTCGCCGCCGACGTGTGGAACTTCGTCGACGAGCACTGCGGGATCGTCGCGGACGCCTACCGGCAGGCCGAGCGGCGGCTGTCCTGGCGGCGCGAGAACCGGCAGCGGCTCATGGTCGCCGCCCTGCTGGACGGGACCGCCCGGATCGCGGACCTCGCCGAGGCGGCCGCCATGCTGGGCCTGCCGGAGCAGGGCCGCTACGCCGTGCTCGCGGTGGCCGCCGCCCCGCGCGGCCCCGGGCCCGCCGCCCGTCCGCCGTTGACGCTGCCCGTCACCCCGGACACCCCGGCGCTCTGGCATCCGGGCCCGGGAGCCGAGTTCGCGATCCTGCCGCTGGCGGGCCCGCCCGGCGAGCTGGGAGCACTGGCCGCCGCGCTGGACGTACCGGCCGGCGTCCGGGCCGGGATCGGCTCCGCGGTCGAGGGTCTGGCCGCGCTCGGCGACGCCCGGCGGCTGGCGGAGACCGCGCTGCGCGCCTGCCCGGCGTCCGGGGGCACCGTCCTGCTCGACGAGCACCTCCCGGACGCCCTGGTCGTGTCCTCACCGGCGCTCGCCGGGGCGCTCGCCGACCGGGTGCTGGGCCCGCTGGACCGGCTGGATCCCGCCGACCGCGACGTCATCGTGGAGACCCTCACCGCCTGGCTGGACGCGGACGGCTCGGCGCAGCGGGCGGGCGCGCGGCTCTACTGCCACCGCAACACCGTCCTCAACCGCCTCCGCCGCTTCGAACAGCTCACCGGCCGCTGCCTGACCCGCCCCCGGGACGCGGTCGAGGTCTCGCTCGCGCTGGCGGCGCGGCGGCTGCTCGGCACCTGAGGGCGCGGCGGTTGCTCGGCACCTGAAGAGCCGGCAGCCAGCACCTGAAGAGCTGGCCACCGGAAGAGCTGACACCTGGAAAACTTTGCAACAAATATTGCGCAATTATCGTTGCGCAACTTTTCCTGTGCGTCTACGGTCGTGCCATGCCCAGTGAAGAACGACGCCGCGTCTCCGACCTCGACACCCTCAAGGCGATCGGCCACCCCCTGCGCCTGAAGCTCTACCGAGCCCTGCACATCAAGCGCAGCGCCACCGCCTCCCACCTCGCCGACCAGGTCGACGAGGCGGTCTCCCTCGTCAGCTACCACCTGCGCAAGCTCGCCGACCACGGACTGATCGAACCGGCCGAGGGCCAGGGCACCGACGGCCGGGAGCGCTGGTGGCAGCCGTCCTCCCGAGGGCTGACCTTCAGCGACACGGATTTCGACGACGCACCCGACAAGGCGGCCGTCTACGCCGCCGCCGGCCGGATGTCCTTCGACCAGCACGTCGAGCTCTACCGGGCCCACCAGGACGCACGGCACACCTGGGACGCGGACTGGCGCGGCGCCTCCTGGAGCGCGGAGAACCTCCTGCGCCTCACCGCGGCGGAACTGGCCGCCCTCGGCCGGGAGATGGGCGCGCTGATCGACCGCTACGAGGAAACGGGCCGCGCCCGCGAGGAAGCGGGCGACACGGAGGGCCGCGAGAGCGTCGCCCTGCACACGTACGGATTCCCCTTCCGCCCCTGAGCCCGTCACTGCGCCCGGAAGGACGAACGACATGACCGTCACCGCCGTGGAAGCCCCCGAACGCCCCGCCCACCGCGACCCCAACGTCCAGCGCTGGCTCGGCGCGTACACGGCGTCGATGACCGGCGACAGCATCTACTTCATGGCCCTCGCCTGGGCCGCGGCCCGCACCGGCAGCGCCTCCGGCACCGGTCTCGTCCTCGCCGCCGGCTCCCTGCCCCGGGCCCTCCTGATGCTCGGCGGGGGAGTGCTCGCCGACCGGCTCGGGCCCCGCCGCGTCGTCATCGGCAGCGACGCCGCCCGTGCGCTGCTCGTCCTCGGGCTCGCCGCGACCCTGGTGCTCACCGCGCCCACGGTGGGCGTCCTGGTGGCCGTCGCCCTGCTCTTCGGCGCGGTCGACGCCCTGTTCCTGCCCGCCGTAGGAGCCCTGCCGCCCCGGATCAGCCCTCCGGGACAGCTCGCCCGGATCCAGGGCCTGCGCGGACTCGCCGCACGCGGTGCCTCCATCGTCGGCGCGCCGCTGGGCGGGGCCGCCGTGGCCGCGGGCGGTCCCGCGCTCGCCCTCGCCGCCGCCGGAGTGCTGTTCGCGGTGTCCCTGCCGCTGCTCCTGAGCCTGCGGATCACACCGCTTCCCGCGCCGGCGGTCGAGGCGCAGGAGGCGTCGGCGGGGACCGGGAGGGCACCGAACGCCTGGCAGGACCTCGCCGACGGGCTCCGGTACATCCGCCGCCACCCCGTGCTCGGCCCGCTCATGCTCGTCATCGCCCTCAGCGAGCTCGGCTTCGTCGGGCCGCTCAACCTCGGGATGATCCTGCTCTCCGAGCAGCGTGGCTGGGGTGCGGCCGGCATGGGCTGGATCGTCGCCGGATTCGCCTCCGGCGCGGCCGGGTCCGCCCTCCTCCTCGCCGTCCGGGGCCGCGTGCCGCGCGCCGGGCTGGTGATGTGCCTGACCGCCCTCGTCGGCGCGACGGGCATCGCCGCCCTGGCCCAGGCCCCCTCGGTGGCCCTCGCCGCCGCGGCTGCCGCGTTCGTCGGCCTCGTCGGAGGACTGGCGGGCGCGCTGTGCGGAGCCCTCGTCCAGACCACCGCCGATCCGGCGTACCTGGGCCGGGTCACCTCCGTATCGACGTTCTTCACCTACGCGCTCATCCCGCTGAGCTACCCCGTCACGGGGGCCGCCATCGCCCTCTGGGGCACCGGGCCGGTCTACGCCGTCAGCGCTGCCGTGTGCGCGACCGGTGGCGCGGCGGGCCTCGCCTTCACCGCACTCCGCCGCGCCGAACTGCCCCGCTGAGTCGGAACCGCCCGCTGACCCCGCACCTCCGGCGCCCAGGGCCTACATCCCCAGCTCGGCCACCCTCAGCCGCTCCACCGCCGCCTGATCGCCCTCCACCTCGACGTCCGCCGCGTCCTGCCGCCCGAACGCGTACAGCAGCAGCTCGGCGGGCTCCCCGGTCACCGTCACCACCGGGGTCCCCTTGTGGGCCACCGCGGTCTGGCCGTCCGGGCGGCGCAGCACCAGCCCCACCGGGGACCTGCGGCCCAGCAGGCGGGCCGTCTTCTCGGTCCGGGACCACAGCACATCGGAGAAGACCGGGTCCAGCTCGCGGCGCGACCAGTCGGGCTGGGCCCGGCGCACATCCTCCGTGTGGACGAAGAACTCCACGGTGTTCGCCGCCTCGTCGATCTGCTTGAGGGACATCGGGGAGAACCGGGGCGGGCCGGTGCGGATCAGCTGGATCAGTTCCTCGTACGGTTTCGCCGCGAACTCCGCCTGCACCCGCTCCAACCGGGCCTTCAGCGCGCTCACCAGCAACCCGCCCGCCGCGTCCGCGCGACGTTCGCGGACCACCACATGGGCGGCCAGATCGCGGGTCTTCCAGCCGTCGCACAGGGTGAGGGCCTCGGGGCCCGCCGCTTCCAACAGATCGGCGAGCAGAAGACGTTCACGCTTCGCATGGGTCGACATGCCCGCCAGCGTACGACCGTCACCCCTGGTCCGCCCAGTGGACGTCCGCCCGGACAGCCCTCGCGGCCACGGCACAATGGGCCCATGACGAGCACGCCCGGCGCCACGCCGCCCGCCAGCAGTCTCGACCCGGCCATCGCCGCCCGCCTCAAGCGCGGCGCCGACGGCCTGGTCCCGGCCATCGCCCAGCAGTACGACACCGGCGAGGTGCTGATGCTCGGCTGGATGGACGACGAGGCGCTGCACCGCACCCTCACCACGGGCCGCTGCACCTACTGGTCGCGCAGCCGTCAGGAGTACTGGGTCAAGGGCGACACCTCCGGTCACGTCCAGCAGGTGAAGTCCGTCGCCCTGGACTGCGACGCCGACACCGTCCTCGTCAAGGTCGACCAGACGGGCGCCGCCTGCCACACGGGTGACCGCACCTGCTTCGACGCCGACGCCCTGCCCCTCCTCGACAGCTAAGGTCCGGCCATGGATCTCGACACCTTCCGCAAGCTGGCCGTCGACCGGCGCGTCGTCCCCGTCAGCCGCCGCCTCCTCGCGGACGGCGACACCCCGGTCGGCCTGTACCGCAAGCTCGCCGCCGAACGCACCGGCACCTTCCTCCTGGAGTCCGCCGAGAACGGCCGGACCTGGTCGCGCTACTCCTTCATCGGCGTCCGCAGCGACGCCACCCTCACCGCCCGCGACGGCGAGGCCCACTGGCTCGGCGCCCCGCCCGTCGGCGTCCCGGCCGCCGGCGACCCGCTGGACGCCCTGCGCGCCACCGTCGAGACCCTCCACACCCCCCGCGACCTGGTGAGCGACGCGGGCCTTCCGCCCTTCACCGGCGGCATGGTCGGCTACCTCGGTTACGACGTCGTACGCCGTCTGGAGAGGATCGGCGAGCACGGCGGCGACGACCTGGAGCTGCCCGAGCTGACCATGCTCCTCACCTCGGACCTCGCCGTCCTCGACCACCAGAACGGCACCGTCCTGCTGATCGCCAACGCGATCAACCACAACGACCTCGACACCGGCGTCGACGAGGCGCACGCGGACGCCGTCGCCCGCCTCGACGCGATGGAGCGGGACCTGCGCCGCCCGGTCGAGAACGCCCCCGCCGTTCTGCCCCCGTCCGAGCTGCCGCCGTACACCGCGCTGTGGGGCGGCGAGGCCTACCAGGACGCCGTCGTGGACATCAAGGAGCGCATCAGGGCGGGCGAGGCCTTCCAGGTCGTCCCCTCCCAGCGCTTCGAGACCCCGTGCACGGCGAGCGCCCTGGACGTCTACCGGGTGCTGCGGGCCACCAACCCGTCCCCGTACATGTACCTCTTCCGCTTCGACGGGTTCGACGTCGTCGGCTCCAGCCCCGAGGCGCTCGTCAAGGTCGAGGACGGCCGGGCCATGGTCCACCCGATCGCCGGGACCCGGCACCGGGGTGCCACCCCGCAGGAGGACCAGGCGCTCGCCGACGAACTGCTCGCCGACCCCAAGGAGCGCGCCGAGCACCTGATGCTCGTCGACCTCGGCCGCAACGACCTCGGGCGGGTCTGCGAACCCGGCAGCGTCGAGGTCGTCGACTTCATGTCGATCGAGCGTTACTCCCACGTGATGCACATCGTCTCCACCGTCACCGGCCGCGTCACCGAGGACCGCACCGCCTTCGACGTGCTCACCGCCTGCTTCCCCGCGGGCACCCTCTCCGGCGCCCCCAAGCCCCGCGCCATGCAGATCATCGAGGAGCTGGAACCGAGCCGCCGCGGACTGTACGGGGGCTGCGTCGGCTACCTCGACTTCGCCGGGGACTCCGACACCGCCATCGCCATCCGGACCGCCCTGCTCCGCGACGGCACCGCGTACGTCCAGGCCGGAGCCGGGGTCGTCGCCGACTCCGACCCGGTCGCCGAGGACACCGAGTGCCGCAACAAGGCCGCGGCCGTGCTCCGCGCCGTCCATACGGCCAACCGGCTCCACGACCGCTGAACCGCTGACGGCCGACCGGCTCCACGGGCGTCGGGGCGGTAGGGGATAGTGGAGGGCGTGAGCGCTGTCCCCGTACCCCAGCCCCGTGCCCGAACCGCCGACTCCGCGCCCGACTCCGCGGGGAGCCGGCGCAGTCTCGCGGCCGGTCTGCTCCTCGGCGCGGCCGGCGCGACCGTCGTCCTCCTCGCCTCCGGGCAGACCTGGGCCGAGGGCGAGGCGGCCACCGGCGGCGGCGCCATCGCGCTGACCGTCGACGGCCAGGACGTCACCGGCGTCCCGGCCGCCCTGGCCGTCGTCGGCCTCGCCGCCCTCGTCGCCGTCTTCGCCGTACGCGGCGTCGGCCGCCGGACCGTCGCCGCCCTCCTCGCCCTCAGCGGCCTCGGCGCGACCGTCAGCGCCTGGGCCGGCGGCTCGGACAGCACGGCCCTCGACGAGGAGGCCGCCAGAACCACCGGCGACGCGGCGGCCACCATCCACGCGCTCGGTCACACCGCCTGGCCCTACGTCACCGCCGCCGGCGGTCTGCTGATCCTGCTGGCCGGGCTCCTCGCCCTGCGCTACGGCAGCCGCTGGCCCGCCATGTCCGGAAAGTACGAGCGCGACGGCACCCCTCGCCCCGGCAAGGCGCCCCGCACCGCCCCGGACCCGGACCGGCCCGAGGACCTGTGGAAGGCCCTGGACCGCGGCGAGGACCCGACGCGCGAGGCCTGACCCCCACGCTCACCTCTCACGGTCCCGTACGGGACAATGAACCCGAGCCGTCCCCGGGCGGCGGCCACACGTACAGCGCCACCCACGGCGCAACACCAACGAGGAGCAACTCATGGCGGGCACGAGCCACGGACACACCCCGGCCGCCTGGACCGGTGTCATCATCGCCTTCATCGGCTTCTGCGTCGCAGGCGTCTTCATGGTCGCGGCCAACCCGCTCGGCTTCTGGGCCGGTATCGCCATCATCTTCGCCGGCGGTCTCGTGGGCCTCGCCATGAAGGTGGCCGGCCTCGGCATGCCGAAGGAGTCGGCCGAGCTGATCGAGGCCAGGGAACGCGCCGGGCGGGCGCAGATCTCCCACTGACCCGGACGCCGGCCCGTCCCGGCGACCGACACGCCGACAGGCGCAGCTCTCACCCGGGGCTGCGCCTTTTCGCGTAGGCGGGGGGACAATCAGCGGGTGGACGCCTCGCCTACCTCCGCCGCAGCCCAGCCCCCGGACCCGGAAACGGAGCCCCCGCCGGGCCACGGACCCATGCCGCTGACCGTCTGCCCGACCCCCGACATGGCCATGCCCACTTCAGCCCGTCCGGCGTTTGAGGACGGAACCCTCGCCGGGGTGGGCCCGGAGCTCACTGGCCCCTCGGGCGAAGGGCCCTCGCAGGCGCCCGGCCCCCAAGGCCACGGTCCCGTCCTCAAACGCCGGACGGGCTGGTCGGGCCGCCCGACGGGCCAGAAGGTGCGCCGCCTGGCCACCCCCCTCGGCATCCTCGCCGCCGTCGCAGGCGCCTTCGCGTACGTCGGCACCGTCGACCCGAACGAGTCCGGTCACTACCCGGCCTGCCCGCTGCTCAAGCTGACCGGCGTCCTCTGCCCCGGCTGCGGCGGGCTGCGCAGCGCCCACGCCTTCATCCACGGAGACCTCGGCGCGGCGCTCGAAGCCAACGCGATCGCCACCGTCGGCTACTTCCTCTTCGCCGCGGTCTGGGCCGTCTGGCTGCTCCGGGCCTGGCGCGGGCAGCCCCTGCGCATCGGTCTGGCACCCGTCTGGTGGTGGGGTGTGGGCACCGTCCTGCTGCTCTTCACCGTGGTCCGGAATCTGCCGTTCGGTTCGGCCCTGGCCCCTTGAACGGCCGGGTCGCCCCCCCCGAATGACCAGGAAGTGGGATGCGACGTGGCCGGATGCGAGCCCCGGGGCATCCTGCGGATACCATCGACAGGGCTGATCCAGTCCACCGTCAACCGTTCGGAAGGGGGCCGCTCGCGTGAGTGTGCTCGACGAGATCATCGACGGCGTTCGCGCCGACCTCGCGGAGCGGCAGGCGCGCGTCAGCCTCGACGAGCTGAAGGAGCGCGCGGCCCGCGCTCCCCAGGCCAAGGACGGAGTCGCCGCCCTGCGCGGCGAGGGCGTGACCGTCATCTGCGAGGTCAAGCGCTCGTCCCCCTCCAAAGGGGCCCTCGCCGCCATCGCCGACCCGGCCGCGCTCGCCGCGGACTACGAGGCGGGCGGCGCGTCCGTCATCTCGGTCCTCACGGAGGAGCGCCGCTTCGGCGGCTCGCTCGCCGACCTGGAGGCCGTCCGCGCCAAGGTCGACACCCCGATCCTGCGCAAGGACTTCATCGTCACCTCGTACCAGCTGTGGGAGGCCCGCGCCTACGGCGCCGACCTGGCCCTGCTGATCGTCGCCGCCCTCGACCAGGAGGCCCTGGTCTCCCTCATCGAGCGCGCCGAGTCGATCGGGCTCACCCCGCTCGTCGAGGCGCACGACGAGGAGGAGGCGGAGCGCGCCGTGGACGCCGGAGCCAGGATCATCGGCGTCAACGCGCGCAACCTGAAGGACCTCAAGGTCGACCGCTCCACCTTCGAGCGCGTCGCCCCCGAGATCCCCGACCACATCGTCAAGGTCGCCGAGTCCGGCGTCCGGGGCCCGCACGACCTGATCGCGTACGCCAACGCGGGCGCCGACGCCGTCCTGGTCGGCGAGTCCCTGGTCACCGGCCGCGACCCGCGCGCCGCCGTCGCCGACCTCGTCGCCGCGGGCGCCCACCCGGCGCTCCGCCACGGCCGCGGCTGACGGGGAGACCGACGACCATGACCGACCGTCCCGTGCCCCGCACCCGGCCGGGCCTCGCCCCGGCCGGGGCCCCGGCCCGGGACCCGCACGCCCCGCTGGCGCGCGGATGCAGGCCGCGGGGCTGCCGCGCCCCCGCCCGCCGCGTGCACGGCCGGCGCGTCCGGTACGTCATCGGCGACGAGCCCGGCCAGGTGAACGGCATGCGATGGCGCCCGGGGTCCGCGCAGTAGGCGAACCCCGGCCGACGTACCGCAGCACCCCTCCTCGTACGTACGACCGCTCCGCCGTGACCGCATGCCGGTCGCGGTGGTGCTCGTCCCTCCGCGCATCCGGTGCACCCATCCGTTGCCATGCCAAGGAGCACGTCGCATGTCGTCCGACTTCTTCATTCCGGACCCCGAGGGTCTGATCCCCAGCGCCGAGGGCTATTTCGGCGCGTACGGCGGCAAGTTCATCCCGGAGGCGCTCGTCGCCGCCGTGGACGAGGTCGCCGTCGAGTACGACAAGGCCAAGGCCGACCCCGCCTTCGCCGCCGAGCTCAACGAGCTCATGGTCGACTACACGGGCAGGCCCAGCGCGCTGACCGAGGTCCCGCGCTTCGCCCAGCACGCCGGCGGCGCCCGGATCTTCCTCAAGCGCGAGGACCTGAACCACACCGGCTCGCACAAGATCAACAACGTGCTGGGTCAGGCCCTCCTCACCAAGCGCATGGGCAAGACCCGTGTCATCGCCGAGACCGGAGCCGGCCAGCACGGCGTCGCCACCGCGACCGCCTGCGCCCTCTTCGGTCTCGAATGCACCATCTACATGGGGGAGATCGACACCGAGCGCCAAGCGCTGAACGTGGCCCGGATGCGGATGCTCGGCGCCGAGGTCGTCGCCGTGAAGTCCGGCTCGCGGACGCTGAAGGACGCCATCAACGAGGCGTTCCGTGACTGGGTCGCCAACGTGGACCGCACGCACTACCTCTTCGGCACGGTCGCGGGCCCGCACCCCTTCCCCGCGATGGTCCGCGACTTCCACCGCGTCATCGGCGTCGAGGCCCGCCGCCAGATCCTGGAGCGCGCCGGCCGTCTCCCCGACGCGGCGGTCGCCTGCGTCGGCGGCGGCTCCAACGCCATCGGCCTCTTCCACGCCTTCATCCCCGACGCCGACGTCCGCCTGGTGGGCTGCGAGCCCGCCGGGCACGGGGTGGAGACCGGCGAGCACGCGGCGACCCTCACCGCGGGGGAGCCCGGCATCCTGCACGGTTCGCGCTCCTACGTCCTCCAGGACGACGAGGGTCAGATCACCGAGCCGTACTCCATCTCGGCGGGCCTGGACTACCCCGGCATCGGCCCGGAGCACGCCTACCTCAAGGACGTCGGGCGCGGTGAGTACCGCGCCGTCACCGACGACGCGGCCATGCAGGCCCTGCGGCTGCTGTCCCGCACGGAGGGGATCATCCCGGCCATCGAGAGCGCCCACGCCCTCGCCGGCGCCCTGGACCTCGGCAAGGAGCTCGGCAAGGACGGGCTGATCCTCATCAACCTGTCCGGCCGCGGCGATAAGGACATGGACACCGCCGCCCGCTACTTCGGGCTCTACGACACGGACGCCGCCGTCGAGGCGGACGCCGACAGCGACCGCGCCGAGATCGAGGGGGACGCCAAGTGAGCGGCAACATCGAGCTGTTGAACACCACCCTGGCCGCCACCAGGGCCGCGGACCGGGCGGCGCTCATCGCCTACCTCCCGGCGGGCTTCCCGACCGTCGACGGCGGCATCGAGGCGGTCAAGGCCGTCATCGCGGGCGGCGCGGACATCGTCGAGATCGGGCTCCCGCACAGCGACCCGGTCCTGGACGGGCCGGTCATCCAGACCGCCGACGACATCGCCCTGCGCGGCGGCGTCCGGATCGCCGACGTGATGCGCACGGTCCGCGAGGCGCACGAGGCCACCGGCGTCCCGATCCTGGTCATGACGTACTGGAACCCCATCGACCGCTACGGCGTCGAGCGCTTCACCGCCGAGCTGGCCGAGGCCGGCGGCGCCGGGTGCATCCTGCCCGACCTGCCGGTCCAGGAGTCCGCGCTCTGGCGCGAGCACGCCGACAAGCACGGCCTCGCGACCGTGTTCGTCGTCGCCCCCAGCAGCCAGGACGCCCGCCTCGCCACCATCACGGCGGCCGGGAGCGGCTTCGTCTACGCCGCGTCCCTGATGGGCGTCACCGGCACCCGCGCCTCCGTCGGCGCCCAGGCCCAGGACCTGGTGGGACGCACCCGCGCCACCACCGATCTCCCGGTCTGCGTCGGCCTCGGCGTCTCCGACGCGGCGCAGGCCGCCGAGGTCGCCGGGTTCGCGGACGGCGTCATCGTCGGCTCGGCCTTCGTCAAGGCCATGCTGGACGCCCCCGACGAGGCCGCCGGTCTCGCCGCCGTCCGCTCCCTGGCGGGCGAACTGGCCGAGGGCGTTCGAAAGCGCTGAGCCCTTGAATCACCCGAATGGGTGGATTGTGGACCGGGGAGGCGCGGAGGTGCCTCCCCGGTTCGTTCCCCGGGTGTGAGCGACAAGATCCCTGAGGGAAACAGAAGTGCGCGTGAGCGCCTGGCCCAGCAGCGCGAGCGGGAGAAGGGGCGCGAGAAGCACCGCCGGACGCTGATCGTCGCCTCGGCGGTGGTCGGGGTGCTCGCCCTGGCCGCCGTGGTCGGCCTGATCGCGGCCAACGCGGGCAAGGACGACGGCGGCGACACCGCCTCCGGCCCCGCCATCGCCCCTTCGGGCGCGACCGGCGAGGCCGCCCTGACCCTGCCGGTCGGCGCGGCGGACGCCCCGTCCACCCTCACGATCTGGGAGGACTTCCGCTGCCCCGTCTGCGCCCAGTTCGAGACCGCCTTCCGGGACACCATCAAGGAGCTGGCGGACGACGGCCGGCTCAAGGTGGAGTACCACCTGGCCACGATCATCGACGGCAATCTCGGCGGCAAGGGGTCGCTGCGCGCCGCCAACGCCGCCGCCTGCGCCCAGGACGCCGGCAAGTTCGCGCCCTACCACGACGTGCTCTTCGCCAACCAGCCCCCGGAGCCGGACGACGCCTTCGGCAAGAACAGCCGGCTGATCGAGCTGGCCGGCGAGGTCGAGGGGCTCGACACGCCGGGCTTCCGCAGCTGTGTGGAGGACGGCGAGCACGACAGCTGGGTGCAGAAGTCCGACACGGCGTTCCGCGAGGGCGGTTTCCAGGGCACGCCGACGGTGCTGCTCAACGGCGAGTCCGTCTTCCCGAGCAAGGGCGGAGAGCAGATCTCCCCGGAGAATCTGAAGAAGTGGGTCGCCGCGGCCAACAAGGGCAAGAAGCCGGGCACCGCCACCCCGGCCGAGCCGGCCGACGGGTCCTCCGGCCCGGCCGACCCGTCGTCGGCCCCCGCTTCCTGACCGCGTCCCCCGCCCGCCCGTGAGGCGGTCCTCGTTACCCAGACGTTGCCGGGTGGCTTGCCGTACCCACCGCCCGGCAGGGTAGCGTCGACCTCGCCATGAATCTTGCCTTCATCCCCAGTCCGTCGACCGGCGTGATCGAGCTCGGCCCGATCCCGCTCCGCGGCTACGCGTTCTGCATCATCATCGGTGTCTTCGTCGCCGTCTGGTTCGGCAACAAGCGCTGGGTGGCCCGGGGCGGCAAAGCCGGCACCGTGGCCGACGTCGCCGTCTGGGCGGTGCCGTTCGGCCTCGTCGGCGGCCGGATCTACCACGTCATCACCGACTACCAGCTGTACTTCAGCGACGGTGAGGACTGGGTCGACGCCTTCAAGATCTGGGAGGGCGGCCTCGGCATCTGGGGCGCCATCGCCTTCGGCGCGGTCGGGGCCTGGATCGCCTGCCGCCGCCGGGGCATCCCGTTGCCCGCCTGGGCCGACGCACTGGCTCCGGGCCTCGCCATCGCCCAGGCCATCGGCCGCTGGGGCAACTGGTTCAACCAGGAGCTGTACGGCAAGCCCACCGATCTCCCCTGGGCGCTGGAGATCAGCGAGGGCCCGAACCGGGTCGCCGGGACGTACCACCCGACCTTCCTGTACGAGTCGCTGTGGTGCATCGGTGTCGCGCTCCTGGTCATCTGGGCCGACCGCCGCTTCCGGCTCGGCCACGGACGGGCGTTCGCGCTGTACGTCGCCGCCTACTGCGCGGGACGCGGCTGGATCGAGTACATGCGGGTCGACGAGGCCCACCACATCCTCGGCCTCCGCCTGAACGTGTGGACCGCGATCATCGTCTTCGTCCTCGCCGTCGTCTACATCGTGATCTCCGCGAAGATCCGTCCGGGCCGCGAGGAGATCGTCGAGCCCGACCGGGACGCCGCCCCCACGGCGAAGGACGACTCCGACGACGAGAACGGCCCCGACGAGAACGGCTCCGCGAAGGCGGACGCCGACGAGCCGGACGCCGGGGCGAAGAAGGACCCGCTCACGAAGGAGGGGCCCGGCAAGGACGCCACCGCCGAGAACTCCGAAGCGGCCGGCGCGGCCGGAGCAGCCGAGAAGAGCTGACCGGCCGCGCGCCTAGATCCTGGTCATGGGCGCACTCCCGCACACCTCCCGCTCGCCGGGCGGGCCCGCACTCTCAGGCCCGCCCGGCGAGCGCGATCGTTCTGCGGGCGGACGCCACCACCGCCGCGTCCACGAACCTCCCGTCCGGCAGGGCCAGCGCCCCCGCCTCCACCGCCGAGGCCGCGACGATCTCCTCGGCCGCCTCGATCTCCTCGGCGGTCGGCCGGAACGCCCGCTCGATCACCGGCAGCTGCCGCGGGTGGATCGCCGCCCGGCCCAGCAGCCCGAGCGCCCGCCCCCGCCCGCACGACGTCCACAGCCCGTCCAGGTCCCGGACGTCCGGGAACACCGACTGGGCGGGCGGCGGAAGAGCCGCCGCCCGGGCCGCCACCACGACGCGGCTGCGCGGCCAGTCGAGCCCGGCGTCCTCCCGTACGCCCAGATCCGCCCGCAGGTCCGCCTCGCCCAGGGCGATGCCGCGCACGGCGTGGTGGGCCGAGGCGATCGAGTACGCGTGCTCGACCGCGAGCGCCGACTCCAGCAGCGGATACAGCGGCACGCCCGGGGCCACGGCCGCCACATGGGACACCGAGACCGCGTGGGTGATCTTCGGCAGCCGGAACGCGGCCAGCCCCGGCAGCCCCGCCAGCGCCCGGATGTCGTCCTCGCCGTGCACCCGGACATGGACCGGCACCGCGTCCGGGGCCGCCGTGACCTGGTCGCCGAGGAGTTCGGCGGTCGCGGAGCGCGCGTACTCCTTACGGTGCGGGGCGACGGCGTCCTCCAGATCGACGATCACCACGTCCGCCCCGCTGCCCAGCGCCTTGGCCACCACCTCCGGCCGGTCCCCGGGCACGTACAGCCAGGTCAGCGGCGGCCGGCCGAGGGGCGGCGGCGGGCCGAGGGGCGGCGGCGGGCCCTCCGGCAGCGGCGGCGCCGGAATCGGCCGGCCGGTCACAGCGCCCCCTGGTCCCGCAGCGCCGCGATCCGGGTCTCCGAGAGGCCGAGCCCGGCCAGGATCTCCTCGGTGTCCGCGCCGTGCGGGCGGCCGGCCCACCGGATACCGCCGGGGGACTTCGAGAGCCGGAACAGGACGTTCTGCATCCGCAGCGGCCCCAGCTCCGGGTCGTCGACCTCGGTGAGGGTGTCCAGCGCCCGGTACTGCGGGTCCTCCAGCACCTCCCGTACGTCGTGGATCGGCGCGACGGCCGCGTCCGCCTTCTCGAAGCGGTCGAGGACCTCCTCGCGGCTGTGGCGGGAGATCCAGTGCCCGACCGCCGCGTCCAGCTCCTCGGTGTGTTCGGCCCGGGTGGTGCCCGCGCCGAACCACGGCTCGTCGATCAGCTCCGGGCGGCCGACGAGGCGCATCACCCGCTCGGCGACGGACTGGGCGGAGGTGGAGACCGCGACCCAGTGGCCGTCGGCGGTGCGGTAGGTGTTGCGCGGGGCGTTGTTGCGAGAGCGGTTGCCGGTGCGCGGCTGGACGTAGCCGAGCTGGTCGTACCAGAGCGGCTGCGGGCCCAGCACGGTGAGGATCGGCTCGATGATCGCCAGGTCCACCACCTGCCCCTCGCCGGTCTTCTCCCGCCCGGCGAGCGCGGCCATCACCGCGTACGCCGTGGCCAGGGCCGCGATGGAGTCCGCGAGCCCGAACGGCGGCAGCGTCGGCGGGCCGTCCGGCTCCCCGGTGATCGCCGCGAAGCCGCTCATCGCCTCGGCGAGCGTGCCGAAGCCGGGGCGGTGGGCGTACGGCCCGAACTGGCCGAAGCCGGTGACCCTGGCCAGCACCAGACGCGGGTTGACGGCGTGCAGCTCCGCGGGGCCCAGGCCCCAGCGCTCCAGGGTCCCGGGCCGGAAGTTCTCGATGATCACATCCGTCCCGGCGGCCAGCTCCAGCAGTACGTCCCGGCCGCCGGGCGCGGACAGGTCGAGGGTCAGGTTGCGCTTGTTGCGGCCGAGCAGCTTCCACCACAGGCCGATCCCGTCCTTGGCGGGCCCGTGCCCGCGCGAGGGGTCCGGCTTACGGGGGTGCTCGACCTTGATCACATCGGCGCCGAAGTCCCCGAGCATGGTGGCCGCGAGCGGCCCGGCGAAGAGGGTGGCCAGGTCGATGACCTTGAGCCCGGTCAGGGGTCCTGCTGCGGTGGCGCTCATGAGGCCTCGATCTCGCTGCGGTAGGGCATGGACGTGGACGCGCCGGGTTTCTGGACGCAGAGCGCGGCGGCCGATGAGGCGAACGCCACGGCCTCGGCCACCGGGCGCCCCTCGCCGAGCGCCACGGCCAGCGTCCCGACGAAGGTGTCCCCGGCCCCGGTCGTGTCGACGGTGGTCACCGAAGGTGCTGGGAAGAGCACCGGCTCGCCGCCCCGGGCCGCGTACAGGCAGCCCTTCGCGCCGAGCGTGACGATGACCTCGGGCACCCGGCGGAGCAGGATCTGGGCGGCGGCGTGCGGTTCAACCTGCCCGGACAGCTCGGTGGCCTCGTGCTCGTTGGGCACCAACAGGTCGATGTGGTCGAGGAGTTCATCGGGCAGGGGCTGCGCGGGGGAGGGGGTGAGGATGGTCCGCACGCCCTGGGCCCGGGCCGCGCGGGCTCCCTCGACGACGGCGGACAGGGGCAGTTCGAGCTGCATCAGCAGCAGATCGGCCGCGGCGATCGCGGCGATCTCCCCGGGCCCCAGCGCGGTGACGACGCCGTTCGCGCCGGGGACCACCACGATCGCGTTGGCCCCGGTGTCGTCCACCACGATGTGCGCGGTGCCGCTGGGGCCCTCGGCGGTGTGCAGGAGGTCGGTGTCCACCCCCGCGTGTTCGAGGCCGTCGCGCAGCAGGGTGCCGTAGGCGTCGTCGCCGACCGCGCCGATCATCGTCACCTCCCCGCCCGCGCGGGCGGCGGCGACAGCCTGGTTGGCGCCCTTGCCGCCGGGGACCGTCCGGAACTCCCGGCCGGTGACGGTCTCGCCGCGCCCGGGGGCGCGGGGCGTGTACGCGACGAGGTCCATGTTGGTGCTGCCGAGCACCGCGATGCGGGTCATGGGCGCAGAGCCTCCTGGTGGGTCAGTGCGGCAAGAGTGTCGAACCCGGTCCGGTCGAAGCCGCGTACGGAGGTGGCGAGCCGGTTTTTCAGCGGAGCCGTCCAGCGCTCGGGCAGGGCGTCATGCCCACCCGCGAGGAGTCCGGCCAGCGATCCGGCGGTCGCCCCGTTGGAGTCGGTGTCCCAGCCGCCGGAGACCGCGAGACCGATCGACCGGGTGAAGTCACCGTCGGCGTGGGTGAGCGCGGCGGCCAGCAGTGCGGCGTTGGGCAGCACGTGCACCCAGTGGTGGGTGTCCCCGTAGAGGGCGTGCAGCCGGTCCACGGCGGCGTCGAAGTCCCCTTCCGTACGGGCCGTTTCGATGCCGAGCCGGATCGCGCGGGCGTACCGCGAGTGCGGCGGCACCACCCGCAGCCCGGCGGCCAGACAGCCGTGCACATCGCTCTCGCCGCCGGCCGCGACGGCGAGGGCCGCCGCTGTGAACATCGCGCCGTAGACCCCGTTGCCGGTGTGGGTGAGGACCGCGTCGCGGTGGGCCTGGGCGGCGGCTCCGGCCGGGTCGCCGGGGTGGGTCCAGCCGTGCACGTCGGCCCGGATCTGCGCGCCGATCCACTCCCGGAACGGGTTGCGGCGGCGGGCGGTATCCGGGGGCTCGACACCCGCCAGGAGGTTGCCGTACGCGATCCGTTCGGCGGTGAACGTACGGCCCGCCGGGAGTTCGTCCAGCCAGAGCCGGGCCAGGTCGGCGGTGGTGAAGGAGCGGCCGTGCCGCTGGAGCAACCGCAGGGTGAGCAGCGGGTAGTTGAGGTCGTCGTCCTCCGGCATGCCGTCGATGTTCTCGGCCAGGGACGTGGGGGCCGAGCGGCGGTTCCAGGGGTGGGCGGCCAGCAGCTCGGCCGGTACGCCGTGTGCGGTGAACCAGCTGGTCGGGGGCCAGTTACCGGTGGCGCGGCCCAGGGCGCGGATGCCGTCCAGCGGCAGCTTCTCGACCGGTTTGCCGAGCAGGCAGCCCGCCGCCCGGCCGAGCCACGCCGCGTGCAGCCGGGCCCGGCCGACGGCGGGCGCGGTGTCCACCGGGCCCGGCCAGTGCGGGCAGGCGGCCACGATCTCGTCCAGCCCGGTCGGCTCGTCGGCCGCCAACGGCGAATCCAGCAGGGCGAGTTCGTCGAGAAGCCGTTCGGCCAGCGCACGCAGACGGGGCGGTGCGGGCGGCTCGGACGCGCCTGCCCGGGCCGGGGCGGGGGCGCCCCCGGCGGCGTACCACCGCTCCTCGATCTCCCGGGCGTCCCGGCCGTCCTGTGCGGCCTGCCGCAGCTCGTGGCCGACCAGGTCCTCGGGCTGCACCCAGGTGAGGCGGACGTTCACCGCTCGCCGGCCAGCACGCCGAAGGCCTGCTCATGGGCCCGGCGGCGCTCCAGGTCCCGGGCGAAGACCTCCCGGGCCACCTGGGCCAGCACTCCCGCCGGGGCGTCCAGATCCAGTCGGCTCGCCGCCGCGACCGTGGCGGCCCAGTCGGCGGGGACCTCGCCGCCCAGCGCGCCCACGATCGCCCCGCTCATCGTCGCGATGGAGTCGCAGTCCCGCCCGTAGTTCACCGAACCGAGCACCGTACTCCGGTAGTCACCGCCCCCGACCAGCAGCATCCCGAGCGCGATGGGCAGCTCCTCGATGGCGTGCAGCCGGGAGGGGCGGCGTGCGCCGAGCGAGGGGTTCCGGTAGTCGGGGCCGACGGTGTCGAAGGGCTCCACGGCCGCCCGCAGCGGGGCGAGCGCGGCCTCGAAGTCCTCGTGGCGCACGGCCACTTCGGCGACCGCCTCGATCGCGGACCGGGTGCCGTCCCTGGCCGTGGAGAGGGCCGCGTCGACCACGGTGCCCGGTGTGGCGCCCGGGCGGCAGGCGGCGGCGACGGCGGCGGCGAAGACCCCGGCGGCCTCCCGGCCGTAGGAGGACTGGTGGGGGGCCGCGACCTCCAGCGCCTCGGCGTACGCCGCCTCCGGGTGACCGGCGTTGACCAGCCCGACCGGGGCCATGTACATCGCCGCCCCGCAGTTGACGATGTTGCCCGCGCCGGCCTCGCGCGGGTCCACGTGCCCGTAGTGCAGCCGGGCCACGATCCACTTCTCCGCCAGGAAGATCCGCTGGAGGGGGAGGGCCTGTGCCTCCAGCTCCGGGATCCAGCGGGGCGACAGCAGGTCCGGGACGAGGTGGTCCGCGACGGCGTACGCGTCGAGGTGGTCGCGGACCCGGCCGTAGACCCGGATCAGGGCGTGGGCCATCAGGGTGTCGTCGGTGACGTGCCCGTCGCCCTTGTGGTACGGGGCGATGGGGCGCGCGGTGCGCCAGTCCTCGCCGTACCAGGGGCCGACGATCCCGGTCACCCGGCCGCCGTGGCGCTCGGCGATCTGGTCGGGGGTCCAGCCCTCGACCGGGCCGCCGAGGGCGTCGCCGACGGCGGCCCCGACGAGCGCCCGGCGGATGCGTTCATCGAGTCCGGGCGTGGTGAGGGAGGAGGGGCGCGGGGCCGAGAGGGCGGCTTCCGTGGCCGTTGTGGGTGTCATGCCGGAATTGTCCACCCGGGGTGGCCGGTTCCGTGGCTGCCAGCAGCCCGGCGAGTTCGATCAGGTCCGTGCCCGCGAGTCGGGGCAGCGCACAGCCCGCCAGCGTCCGGCACGCCTCGCGCCAGCCCGCCGGCACGGCGGTGATCGAGCCGATCGCCCCGGTCAGCGCCCCGGCCAGGGCGGGCGCGGAGTCCGCGACCCGGGACAGGCAGGCCGCGGCCGGGACCGCCTGGGCGATCTCGCCCCGGGCCGCCGTGGTGAGGGCCAGGGCGACCGGCACGGTCTCCGCCGCCGCGATCCCGTAGCTGTAGACGTGGTCCACGATCTGGTGTTCCACCACCGGGACCAGGGCGAACGCCCCGGCGGGCTCGTCCGCGAACTCCCGGGCCAGGCGGACGGCGTGCGCGGCGTTGCGGGCGATCTCGGTGCCCTCGGGGAGCTGGGCGAGGGCCGCGTCCACCACGGTGTCGACGTCCGCCCCGGCCAGTGCCACGGCGATGGCGGCGGCCACGGCCCGTGCCCCGTGCACCCCGTCGCCGTCCTGCGTGTAGCGGGCGTCGAACTCGGCGAGCGCCGCCGCCTCTTCGGGGTCGCCCGGGTGGACCACGGCGAGGACGGCGGCCCGGACGCAGGCGGCGTCGTCGAAGTAGTGCGGGTTGTCGTGCCCGGTGGCGGGGGGCCGCAGCCCGGCCGCCAGGTTGCCGAGCCCGGCCCGCACCGAGATCCGGGCCCGCAGCGGGAGCACGGCGGCCTCGACCTCGGGGGCCCGGGCGCTGGCGGCGGCGACGGTGGCGGCCAGCGCGTTCCAGGCCCGGTCGACCGCGTCCCGCGTCCGGCGGCCGGGGGCCAGGCCCACCGCGTCCTCGGCCGCAGCCAGCACCGTACGGGCGGCGAACGCGGCCCACTCGGCGTCGTCGGACGGGCCGAGCCGCAGCGGCTCGGGCGGCTGGTTGAGGGCGATGGGCACCGGGAGGGTGGTGGTGGCGTTCTGCTCGGCGAAGGTGTCCAGCTCCCGGGTGAGCCGCCGGGTCCACTCGGGCATCCGGGCCGCCCGGTGCCGGGCGGCGGGCCACCCGGCGGCGTCGCCCGCCGCGAGCCCGAGCAGCAGCCCCTCGATCCGGGCGCGGCGGGAGGGGGCGGGGGCCCCGGGGGCGGCTGTCGGCCCGGCCGCGTGGGCCGCCGTCTCCGCCGGGACTCCCGCCGGGCCTCCGCGTGGTGTGGTCACGGCCGGTCCGCCTCCGGTCGCCCCGCCCGACGTCGTCATCGCCGGTCCTCCCGTACGGGTGCGGAGGGAGTCGCCGCGGACGTCAAGTTCCGTACGGGTGCGGAGGGGGCCATGCCCCGTACCGGTACGGAGGGGGTCGCCGCGGACGCTAGGTCCCGTACCGGCTCGAAGGGAGCCGCCACCGACGCCAGGCTCCGTACGGCCGACGGCTCGCCGCCGCCCCTCCCCTGCGGGGACCCCGCCGGTCCGGTCCCGTCCGGGTCCTCGGGGGTCAGCAGGTCCGCGATGTCCAGCACGTGGTAGCCGCGCATCGAGGGCAGGCAGCTGCCCCGGACCGGGCCGATCGCGCCCGCCCAGTCCGGCGGGATGGCGCTCTCCCCGTTCAGCGCCCCGGCCAGGGCGCCCGCCACCGCCGCCGTCGTGTCCGCGTCGCGGCCCATGTTGACGGCCGTGAGCACCGCCGTCCGGAAGTCCCCGCGCGCGGCCGTGAACGCCCCGAACGCCAGGCCCACCGCCTCCGGCGCCAGGTCCGTCCACGGGTAGCCGGCGATCACCACCGCCGAGCGCACCGCCCGCTCCATCGTGAGCCGGTCGGGGTAGGGCCGCTGGGCCGCCGCCACCGCCCGGCGCAGCGACCGGGCCGTCCAGGAGTCCATCGGGACCACCGAGAGCGCGGCCGCGATCACCGAGGCGAGGCCCGAGCCGACCATGGCCGCCGCCACCCCGGCCGCGACCGCCTGGCCCCCGTAGATCCCCTCGCCCTCGTGGCTGACCCGGCCGTCCACCGCGACCAGCCGGGCCGCCTCGGCGGGGCGGCCCGCCGCGAAGACCCCGAAGGGGGCCGCCCGCATCGCGAGCCCGTCGCTCCAGGCGTGCCGGTGCTGGGCCGAGATCGGCGCGGCCAGGCCTCGGCGCAGGTTCTCCAGCGTGCCGCGCTCGCTGAACCCCGCCCCCCGGAACGGGCCCTCGTCCAGATCGGCGATCCAGTGGTGCCAGGCCCGCTCCACATGGGAGACGTCGAGCGCCGAACCGTGCCGGGCCAGCAGCAGCCCGGAGAAGATCGCGTACTCAGTGTCGTCGGTGCCCGCCGGATCATCGCTCACGAAGCCCTCGATCCGCCCCCAGCGGCGGCGGATCTCGGAGGGCCGCAGGTTCTCCGCCGGGGCGCCGAGCGCGTCCCCGACCGCCAGTCCCAGCAGCGCACCCCTGGCCCGGTCATTGCCGACGGCCGTGTTCATCGCGTCGCCCTTCGCTCGTTCCGGCGGTGGGAATCCTCATCCGGGCCCGAGTCCGAATCCGCATCCGCATCCGAGTCCGCATCCGATTCCGTTTCCGGGCCCTGTCCGCATCTGTGCCACGCGGCGGGCGAGGAGAGGCGGAAAACGGTGGGAAAGGGGCCAGGCGGATGACGGCCCGGATAGCTAAGGCTGACCTTTCTTCGCAGGTCAGCGGGGTGGTTAGCCAGGCCTGGCTTGCTGGCGGAGGTCGCCCGGACGGCGTAGTTTGGACTTTGTCGAAAGTTGTATTCAGCGGGGAACGGCGGGGTGACGGCCCGCCGGAGCGAAGGGGAGAAGCACGCCGTGGCCATCATCGAGACCGAAGCCGTCCTGCACGAGGCGCACCGGGACAACCACACCCACCGGGATGTGAACGGCGGCTGGCTGCGCCCCGCCGTCTTCGGTGCGATGGACGGTCTGGTCTCCAACCTCGCCCTGATGACCGGGGTCGCGGGCGGCGCGGTCTCCCAGCAGACCATCGTGATCACCGGTCTGGCGGGGCTCGCGGCCGGGGCCTTCTCCATGGCGGCGGGCGAGTACACCTCCGTCGCCTCGCAGCGCGAGCTGGTCGAGGCCGAGCTCGACGTCGAGCGCCGTGAACTGCGTAAGCATCCCCAGGACGAGATGGCCGAGCTGGCCGCTCTCTACGAGTCCCGCGGCGTGGACGCCCCGCTGGCCCGCGAGGTCGCCCGGCAGCTGTCGCGCGACCCGGAGCAGGCGCTGGAGATCCACGCCCGCGAGGAGCTCGGCATCGACCCCGGCGACCTGCCCTCGCCGCTCGTGGCCGCCGTCTCGTCGTTCGGCGCGTTCGCGCTCGGCGCCCTGCTGCCCGTCCTGCCCTACCTCCTCGGCGCGAGCGCCCTGTGGCCCGCGGTGCTCCTCGCGCTGATCGGCCTGTTCGCCTGCGGTGCGGTGGTGGCCCGGGTGACCGCCCGCAGCTGGTGGTTCAGCGGGCTGCGCCAGCTCGCCCTGGGTGGTGCGGCGGCGGCGATGACGTACGGACTCGGCACCCTGTTCGGCGTCGCCGTCGGCTGACGCGGGCGATGCGGGGCTGTGGGCGGGCGTCGTGACCGGGCCGCCCGAACGGCGCAACGCCGCGGCAACCCGTGTGACGTACGTCTTGGCGCCGCCCACTGGGCGGGACGGGCCCGGCGGTCGTAAAATGAGGCTCTATGCAGGGCTGCACATAAGTAGCCATTACCTCGGTGGTTTCGTTCTCTCCGCCACCGGGCATGAGCCGTAGGCACCGCAGGCAACGACGCCTGCTCTCTGCGGGTCCCCGGGCGCCGATCGTTCCGACCGCGACCCACCCCCTGGTCAACCTGGTCACCTCTGGTCACCCAGTCGCTTCCGGTCACCATGGTGTCCGCATGTTGGAACACGCCTTCCGCTTCTTGAGAAGCGCCCCATCATGTAACCTGCACGAAATTTCGCAGAGGGCCAACGTCGTCCCTCGGCACCGCAAATGCCACGACGACGACGGGAGAGCCGATGCGTATCGACGCCTGGTCGCCCATGGACGGTCGCCCCGCCCAGCAGGGGATGTACGACCCCCGTAACGAACACGACGCCTGTGGTGTCGGGTTCGTGGCCACTCTGACCGGTGTGGCCAGCCATGAGCTGGTCGAGCAGGCGCTGACCGTACTGCGCAACCTCGAACACCGCGGCGCCACCGGCTCCGAGCCCGACTCCGGCGACGGCGCCGGCGTCCTCTGCCAGGTCCCGGACGCCTTCCTCCGCGCCGAGACCTCCTTCGAACTCCCCGAGGCCGGCTCGTACGCCGTGGGCATCGCCTTCCTCCCCGCGGACGACTCCGCCGAGGCCGTCCGGACGATCGAGCACATCGCCGCGCAGGAGGGCCTGACGGTCCTCGGCTGGCGCGACGTCCCGGTCGCCCCCGCACTTCTCGGCAACGGCGCCCGCGCCACCATGCCCACCTTCCGCCAGGTCTTCGTCGCCGACGGCGAGTCCACCGGCATCGTCCTGGACCGCAAGGCCTTCGTCCTGCGCAAGCGGGCCGAGCGTGAGGCCGGGGTGTACTTCCCCTCGCTCTCCGCCCGCACCATCGTCTACAAGGGCATGCTCACCACCGGGCAGCTGGAGCCGTTCTTCCCGGACCTCTCCGACCGCCGCTTCGCCTCCGCGGTCGCGCTGGTCCACTCCCGCTTCTCCACCAACACCTTCCCCAGCTGGCCGCTGGCCCACCCGTACCGCTTCGTCGCGCACAACGGCGAGATCAACACGGTCAAGGGCAACCGCAACTGGATGAAGGCCCGCGAGTCCCAGCTCGCCTCCGAGCTCTTCGGCCAGGCGCAGCTCGACCGGATCTTCCCCGTCTGCACCCCGGACGCCTCCGACTCCGCCTCCTTCGACGAGGTCCTGGAACTGCTCCACCTCGGCGGCCGCTCGCTGCCGCACTCGGTGCTGATGATGGTCCCCGAGGCGTGGGAGAACCACGACTCGATGGACCCGGCCCGGCGCGCGTTCTACCAGTACCACGCCACGATGATGGAGCCCTGGGACGGCCCGGCCTGCGTGACCTTCACCGACGGCGTCCAGGTCGGCGCGGTCCTCGACCGCAACGGTCTGCGCCCCGGCCGCTACTGGGTCACCGACGACGGCCTCGTCGTGCTCTCCTCCGAGGTCGGCGTCCTGGACATCGACCCCGCGAAGGTCGTCCGCAAGGGCCGCCTCCAGCCCGGCAGGATGTTCCTCGTCGACACCGCCGAGCACCGCATCATCGAGGACGACGAGATCAAGGCGTCCCTCGCCGCCGAGCAGCCCTACCAGGAGTGGCTGGAGACCGGCGAGATCGAGCTGAGCGACCTGCCCGAGCGCGAGCACATCGTGCACACCCACGCCTCGGTCACCCGCCGACAGCAGACCTTCGGCTACACCGAGGAAGAGCTCCGCGTCATCCTCGCGCCGATGGCCCGCACCGCCGGCGAACCGCTCGGCTCCATGGGCACCGACTCGCCGATCGCCGCGCTCTCCGAACGCCCCCGGCTGCTCTTCGACTACTTCACCCAGCTGTTCGCCCAGGTCACCAACCCGCCGCTGGACGCCATCCGCGAGGAACTCGTCACCTCGCTGCGCTCCTCGCTCGGCCCCCAGGGCAACATCCTGGAGCCGACCGCCGCCGCGTGCCGCAGCGTCACGCTGCCCTTCCCGGTGATCGACAACGACGAGCTCGCCAAGCTGATACACATCAACGCCGACGGCGACATGCCGGGCATGACGGCCGCCACCCTCTCCGGCCTCTACCGGGTCGGCGGCGGCGGCGACGCGCTGGCCGCGCGGATCGAACAGATCTGCACCGAGGTCGACGCCGCCATAGAGGACGGCGCCCGCCTGATCGTCCTCTCCGACCGGCACTCCGACGCCGAGCACGCCCCGATCCCCTCGCTGCTGCTCACCTCCGCCGTCCACCACCACCTCATCCGCACCAAGCAGCGCACCCAGGTGGGCCTGCTGGTCGAGGCCGGGGACGTCCGCGAGGTCCACCACGTCGCGCTGCTCATCGGCTACGGCGCCGCCGCGGTCAACCCGTACCTCGCCATGGAGTCCGTCGAGGACCTGGTCCGCGCCGGCACCTTCATCGAGAACATCGAGGCCGAGCAGGCCATCCGGAACCTGATCTACGCGCTCGGCAAGGGCGTCCTGAAGGTCATGTCCAAGATGGGCATCTCCACCGTCGCCTCCTACCGCGGCGCCCAGGTCTTCGAGGCCGTCGGCCTCGACGAGGCCTTCGTCGCGACGTACTTCAACGGCACCGCCACCAAGATCGGCGGCGCCGGCCTGGACGTCGTCGCCAAGGAGGTCGCCGCCCGGCACACCAAGGCGTACCCCGCCTCCGGCATCGCGGCCTCGCACCGCGCGCTGGAGATCGGCGGGGAGTACCAGTGGCGCCGCGAGGGCGAACCGCACCTGTTCGACCCGGAGACGGTCTTCCGCCTCCAGCACGCCACCCGCAACAGGCGCTACGACATCTTCAAGCAGTACACGGAGCGGGTGAACGAGCAGTCCGAGCGCCTCATGACGCTTCGCGGCCTCTTCGGCTTCGACTCCGGCCGCGAGCCGATCTCCCTCGACGAGGTCGAGCCCGCCTCCGAGATCGTCAAGCGCTTCTCCACCGGCGCCATGTCGTACGGCTCCATCTCCCGCGAGGCGCACGAGACGCTCGCCATCGCGATGAACCAGCTCGGCGGCAAGTCCAACACCGGTGAGGGCGGTGAGGACCCGGACCGCCTGTACGACCCGGCGCGCCGCTCCTCCATCAAGCAGGTCGCCTCCGGCCGCTTCGGTGTGACCAGCGAGTACCTGGTCAACGCCGACGACATCCAGATCAAGATGGCCCAGGGCGCCAAGCCCGGCGAGGGCGGCCAGCTGCCCGGCCACAAGGTCTACCCGTGGGTCGCCAAGACGCGGCACTCGACGCCCGGCGTCGGCCTCATCTCGCCGCCGCCGCACCACGACATCTACTCCATCGAAGACCTCGCCCAGCTGATCCACGACCTGAAGAACGCCAACCCCGTGGCCCGTATCCACGTGAAGCTGGTCTCCGAGGTCGGCGTCGGCACGGTCGCCGCCGGTGTCTCCAAGGCCCACGCGGACGTCGTCCTCATCTCCGGCCACGACGGCGGAACGGGCGCCTCCCCGCTCACCTCGCTCAAGCACGCGGGCGGCCCCTGGGAGCTCGGCCTCGCCGAGACCCAGCAGACCCTGCTCCTCAACGGCCTGCGCGACCGCATCGTCGTGCAGACCGACGGCCAGCTCAAGACCGGCCGCGACGTCGTCATCGCCGCACTGCTCGGCGCCGAGGAGTTCGGTTTCGCGACCGCGCCGCTCGTCGTCTCCGGCTGCGTCATGATGCGCGTCTGCCACCTGGACACCTGCCCGGTCGGCATCGCCACCCAGAACCCGGTGCTGCGGGACCGGTTCTCCGGCAAGGCCGAGTACATCGTCAACTTCTTCGAGTTCATCGCCGAAGAGGTCCGCGAGATCCTCGCCGAGCTGGGCTTCCGCACCATCGAGGAGGCCGTCGGCCACGCCGAGCTCCTCGACACCGACCGGGCGATCACCCACTGGAAGGCGCAGGGTCTCGACCTCGCCCCGCTCTTCCACGTCCCCGACCTGCCCGAGGGCGCGGTCCGCCACCACGTCGTCGAGCAGGACCACGGTCTGACGAAGGCGCTCGACAACCAGCTGATCAAGCTGGCCGCCGACGCGCTCGGGGCCGAGACCCCCGAGGCCGCCCAGCCGGTCCGCGCCCAGGTCGCGATCCGCAACATCAACCGGACCGTCGGCACCATGCTCGGCCACGAGGTGACCAAGAAGTTCGGTGGTCAGGGCCTGCCCGAGAACACCATCGACCTCACCTTCACCGGTTCGGCCGGCCAGTCCTTCGGCGCGTTCCTGCCGAGCGGGGTGACCCTGCGCCTGGAGGGCGACGCCAACGACTACGTCGGCAAGGGCCTCTCCGGCGGCCGGGTGATCGTCCGTCCCGACCGGGGCGCCGACCACCTCGCCGAGTACTCCACCATCGCCGGCAACACCATCGGCTACGGCGCGACCGGTGGCGAGGTCTTCCTGCGCGGCCGCACCGGCGAACGCTTCTGCGTCCGCAACTCCGGCGCGCTCGTCGTCTCCGAGGGCGTCGGCGACCACGGCTGCGAGTACATGACCGGCGGCCAGGCCGTCGTCCTCGGCGAGACCGGCCGCAACTTCGCCGCCGGCATGTCGGGCGGCGTCGCGTACGTCATCGACCTGAACCGCGACAACGTCAACGTCGGCAACCTCGGCGCGGTCGAGGAGCTGGACGACACCGACCGGCAGTGGCTGCACGACGTCGTGCGCCGCCACCGCGAGGAGACCGGCTCCACCGTCGCCGAGAAGCTCCTCACCGAGTGGGACACCGCCGTGACCCGCTTCAGCAAGATCATCCCGTCCACGTACAAGGCAGTGCTCGCCGCCAAGGACGCCGCTGAGCTCGCCGGTCTCTCCGAGCAGGAGACCACCGAGAAGATGATGGAGGCGGCGACCCATGGCTGACCCCAAGGGCTTCCTGACCACCGGACGCGAGGTCGCCCAGACCCGCCCCGTGGCCGAGCGCGTCAAGGACTGGAACGAGGTCTACGTTCCGGGCTCCCTGCTCCCGATCATCAGCAAGCAGGCCGGCCGCTGCATGGACTGCGGCATCCCGTTCTGCCACAACGGCTGTCCCCTCGGAAACCTCATCCCCGAGTGGAACGACTACGCCTACCGCGAGGACTGGACCGCGGCCTCCGAGCGGCTGCACGCCACGAACAACTTCCCGGAGTTCACCGGGCGGCTGTGCCCGGCCCCCTGCGAGTCGGCGTGCGTGCTCGGCATCAACCAGCCCGCCGTCACCATCAAGAACGTCGAAGTCTCCATCATCGACAAGGCGTGGGACAGCGGCGACGTCACCCCGCAGCCCCCCGAGCGGCTCTCCGGCAAGACCGTCGCGGTCATCGGCTCGGGCCCGGCGGGACTCGCCGCCGCCCAGCAGCTGACCCGGGCCGGCCACACCGTCGCCGTCTACGAGCGCGCGGACCGCATCGGGGGCCTCCTCCGCTACGGCATCCCCGAGTTCAAGATGGAGAAGTCGCACATCAACCGCCGCATCGAGCAGATGCGCCTGGAAGGCACCAAGTTCCGCACGGAGGTGGAGATCGGCAAGGACATCGACGCCGCGAAGCTCCGCCGCCGCTACGACGCGGTCGTCATCGCGGCCGGCGCCACCGTCTCCCGCGACCTGCCCGTCCCCGGCCGTGAGCTGGGCGGCATCCACTTCGCGATGGAGTACCTGCCGCTCGCCAACAAGGTGCAGGAGGGCGACCTGACCGTCGCCCCGATCCACGCCGGCGGCAAGCACGTCGTCGTCATCGGCGGCGGCGACACCGGAGCCGACTGCGTCGGCACCGCCCACCGCCAGGGCGCGGCCTCCGTCACCCAGCTGGAGATCATGCCGAAGCCGGGCGAGGACCGGAACGCCAACCAGCCGTGGCCGACCTTCCCGATGCTGTACAAGGTCACCTCCGCGCACGAGGAGGGCGGCGAGCGGGTCTACTCCGTCTCCACCACCCACTTCGAGGGCGACGAGGACGGCAACGTGGCGGCTCTCCACCTGGTGGAGGTCGAGTTCAAGGACGGTAAGCTGGAGCAGAAGCCCGGCACGGAGCGGCGCATCCCCGCGCAGCTCGTCACCCTCGCCATGGGCTTCACCGGAACCGACCAGTCCAACGGTCTGGTCCAGCAGTTCGGCCTGGAGCTCGACCAGCGCGGCAACGTCGCCCGCGACGAGCACTACGCGACCAACGTCGACGGCGTCTTCGTCGCCGGTGACGCGGGACGCGGCCAGTCGCTGATCGTCTGGGCGATCGCCGAGGGCCGCTCCGCCGCCCGCGGAGTGGACCGCTTCCTGACCGGGACCAGCGCCCTGCCGGCGCCGATCCGCCCGACGGACCGCTCGCTGCTGGTCTGAGCACCACCCGGGTTCCCTCTGGGCCACGCGGCCCGGGGGAGCCCCCACAAGACGTCCCGTACAACGGCGTACGGAACTGAACGCGGCGCCTGCCTGTCCCCGACCGGACTCCAGCGGGCGCCGTGGCGCGTCCGGGGCCGGGTTCCCGTTACGGGACCCGGCCTCAGCGCCGCCCGGCCTCAGCCGCCCGTCAGAGCCGAGGTCTTCAGCACCACCGCCACCGCGAACAGGCCCGCCAGCACCAGCCCGCCCGCGAGCTGGACCGGCCACACCCGCAGCTTCGCCGGCGCGAAGGCGAGAGCGTACGTCACCAGCGCCCCGGTCAGCAGACCGCCCAGGTGCCCCTGCCACGACGTGAACGCGGCCGAGATCAGCATCCAGAGCAGGAATCCGGCCATGAAACGGTTGACCGCCGCCATGTCACGGCCGAGCCGCCGGTGGATGACCCAGTACGCGGCCGCCAGCCCGAAGACCGCGCCCGAGGCGCCGACCGTCGAGGTGTCCGGGGCCAGCAGGTACACCAGGACCGAACCGCCCACCGCCGACAGCAGATACAGCGCCAGATAGCGGGCCCGCCCGAGCTGGCCCTCCACCGCCCGGCCGATGTTCCACAGCGCGAACATGTTGAACACCAGGTGCATCACCCCGAACGAGGCGTCCGGCGGAAGGTGCAGGAAGGCCCCGGTCACCAGCCGGTACCACTCCCCGTCCGCGATGCCCGTCAGCTCGTACCCGGCGTACGTGTCACCCCGGTAGTAGTACTGCTCGCCGTCCGGCCCGGTGAGCGCCGCCCCGAGCACCGCGAACCGGTCCACGATCTCCGGCCTGACCACCTCGCCGACGTAGACGAGGACGTTGAGCGCCATCAGGACGTACGTCACGATCGGCGCCGTCGCCCGGGACACCGCGCCGCCGAAGACCGTGCGGGCCTGGCGCACCGAGCGCTGCCCCTCCCTCACGCACTCCACGCAGTGGTGCCCTACGGCTGCCTCCCGCATGCAGTCCGGGCAGATGTAGCGGTCGCAACGGGTGCATCGGACATACGTCTCGTAGGACGGATGGCGGTAACACACGGTGGCGGCGGCCTCCATGGCCGGCTCCTTCACTGGGGATGTGCAACGGGGCCGGTGGGGGCGGCGGCGATCAAGATAGCGAACCGGAGTGACCGGCGTTAAGACCGGGGCCGGTCGTGGCCTACGCTCGAGGTCCGCGGAGCACAGAACGGGGGCCCGTCATGAACGGCGCGATCACGGCCGTGGGCACCGGCCCGGCCATCAGCCTCACCAAGGTGCGGGAGACGGCTCCGGCCCTGGTCGGCCACTACACGAGCGCCCGGACCTCGCTGGAGAAGCACGGCCTCGGCGGTCACCGCGCGGCCGTCTACCTCGTCCTCGACCACTCCGGCTCGATGAAGCCGTACTACAACGACGGCAGTGTCCAGGCGCTGGCCGACCGGGTGCTGGGGCTGTCGGCCAACCTCGACGACGACGGCACGGTGCCCGTCGTCTTCTTCTCCACCGACGTCGACGCGGTCACCGACATCGCCCTCGACAACCACCGCGGCCGGATCGACGAGATCCGGGCGGGGCTCGGGCACATGGGCAGGACCAGCTACCACCTGGCGATGGACGCGGTCATCGACCACTACCTCGACAGCGGCTCCACGGCGCCCGCCCTGGTCGTCTTCCAGACGGACGGCGGGCCGATCAACAAGCTCGCCGCCGAGCGCTACCTCTGCAAGGCGGCGAAGTTGCCCCTGTTCTGGCAGTTCGTCGGCTTCGGCAACACCCGCAGCAGTCAGTTCGACTTCCTGCGCAAGCTCGACGAGCTGGCCGTCCCCGCCAGGCGGATGGTCGACAACGCCGGATACTTCCACGCCGGCGAGGACCCCCGGAAGGTCCCGGACCCCGAGCTGTACGAACGGATCGTCGCCGAGTTCCCGCTCTGGCTGGCCGCCGCCCGGGAGCGGGGGATCGTCCGATGACGGTACGGATCCTGCGCGCCGCCGACCGCGAGCCCGTCCCGTGGAAGAACGGCGGCGGGACGGTCCGCGAGATCGCCACCGGCCCCGAGGGCGCCGGGACGGACGGCTTCGACTGGCGGGTGAGCCTGGCGGACGTCACCGCCGACGGGCCGTTCTCCGCTTTTCCGGGCGTGGAGCGCGTGCTGACCGTGGTCGAGGGCGCGGGCATGGACCTCGTCGTCGGCGGCGAGCACCACATCGTCGACGAGCCGCTGTGGCCGCACGGCTTCCCCGGCGACCTGCCCACCGAGGGTTTCCTGCTGGGCGGCCCCGTCGTCAATCTCAACGTCATGTACCGCAGGGCCCGTACGCGGGCGGAGACCGCCGTCGTCTGCGGCACGGTCCGCCTGCTGCCACCGGAGGGCGGCGCGGTGCTGGCCGTCTCCCTGGACGACGGCGCGGAGCTGGAGGGCGCGGGCGTCAGGCTGGACCGCTACGACGCGGTACTGGCGACCGGGGCGTCGCCCGGGGTCCTGCGGACGATGGGCCAGGCGGTGCTGATCACCTTCTCGGCCGCGTGACCGACCGGTTCCCCGGCTCCCCGCTCTCGGCGGCCGGGAAACTCGGCTGCCGATCTCCCCGCCTCGCGATACGGTCGCGCGCATGCCCCGAAACGCACCCGAACGCACGGTGATCCGTCGCTACGCCGCCTCCGACGAGAACGCGGCGGTGGACGTCTGGTCCCGGGCCGGCAGCCTGGCGCATCCCTTCATCCCCGGCGAGGGCGAGGGCGAGCGCGCCCGCAAGATGCGCGAGGTCTACCTCGTCCACGCCGAGAACTGGGTCGCCGAGACGGACGGCCGTGTGGTAGCTCTCCTGGGCCTCCTGGACACCGAGATCGGCGGTCTCTTCGTGGCCCCGGAGGCACAGGGCACCGGGGTGGGTCGGCGCCTGGTCGAACACGCGGCGGCGCTGCACGGGGCGTTGACCCTTGAGGTGTACGAGAAGAACAGAGGGGCCCGGAGCTTCTACGCCCGGATGGGCTTCGTGGAGGAGAGTCGTCGCGTCGACGAGGAGTACGACGAGGTCATGCTGAGGCTCACCCGGCCGGCTCCGGAGAACCACGCCTGAGGCGGTGACGGCGGTGACGGCGTTCGGCGCGGCGGAAGTCGCCCGCCTGTCGCGCGCAAACACCGACAGGAGATGTCGGGTATCCGGTGTTCCATGGCATCCATGGCATCCACGACGTCTTCATCCCCCTCGCACGCGCCTGTCTCCTGGGACGGCTTCGCCGCCGCCGAGCCCGAGTTCGCCGACACCGTGCAGCGCCGCTTCCGGCTCTACAAGCACCACGTCCTGGCCACCCTGCGGAAGGACGGCTCTCCCCGGGTAACCGGTCTGGAAGCCGACTTCCGCTTCGGTGAGCTGCTGCTCGGCATGATGCCGAACTCCCGCAAGGCCCTGGACCTGCGACGCGACCCGCGCTTCGCGCTCCAGGCCAACCCCGGGCCCGACGCCGAGCTGAAGGACGGGGACGTCCGTGTCAGCGGACGGGCCGTGGAGGTCACCGACCCGCAGATGATCGCCCGCTTCATCGAGGAGGCGACCCCGCCGGAGCCCTTCCACCTCTTCCGGGCGGAGCTGACCGAGGTGGTCCGCATCGGGCTCGACGGCGAGGCGATGGTCATCCGGTCCTGGCGTCCCGGGCAGCCGCTGCGCACCGTGCGCCGCACCGGCGACGACACCCCGCCGACCGACGTGTCCTGAACCGGGTCCGCGCGTCGGCGCTCAGCCCGCCAGCACCCGGGCCCGGCAGGCGGACGGCGTCCCCCACGCGTCCCGCAGCGGCCGGGCCCGGCGCAGCCACCACGCGAGGTCCAGCTCCTCGGTGTAGCCGACCGCGCCGTGCGACTGGAGCGCGGTGCGGGCCGCCGCGTACCCCGCCTCGCCCGCCGCCGCCTTCGCCGCCGCGACCGCCGCCCCCGCCCCGGCCGACCCGCCGGCCAGCTCCACCGCCGCCCCGTACAGCAGTGGGCGCGCGAACTCCAGGCCGAGCAGGGTGTCCGCGAGCCGGTGCTTGACCGCCTGGAAGGACCCGACGGGCACCCCGAACTGGGTGCGCCGCTTCACGTACGCCACGGTCGCCCGCAGCAGCTCCTCCCCGCAGCCCAGCGCCAGGGCCGCCGTGGCGAACGCCGCCAGGTCGCCCGCCGCCCGCGCGGCCTCGCGCACCCCGGGACCGGCCGCCGCCACCGTGCCGCCCGCCTCCGGCCGGAACAGCCGCCGCGCCGGGTCCGCCGACGCCGACGGCTCCCCGGGCCCCGGCGCGAGCCGCAGTTCGTCGCCGTCCACCGTGAACACCGCGTCCGCCGCGTCCGCGTCCAGGGCGTACGGCCCGTGCCCCGCCAGCCGCAGCGAGACGACCGCCCCGCCGGAGGCGATCCGGGGCAGCCACTCCTCGGCCGCCGGTCCGCCCGCTCCGCTCAGCAGCACCCCGGCCGCCAGGGTCTCCGCCACCGGTCCGGGCACCGCGTGCCGCCCCAGTTCGACGCAGGCGACGGCCAGCTCCACGGGGAGCGGCCCGAGACCCCCGTACGCCTGAGGGACCGCGAGCGCGAACACCCCCGCGTCCGCGAGCCGCCCCCACAGGGCCCGCCCCGGCGTGTGGACCCCGGCGGCCCACGCCCGCAGGACCGACGGTGTGCCGGCCGCCGTCAGCATCGCGTCCAGCGACCGGGCGAACTCCCGCTGCTCGTCGTGGAGGAGGAAACGCATCAGCGCCGTCCCTTCGGCAGGCCGAGCAGCCGCTCGGCGATGATGTCCCGCTGGATCTCGTTGGTCCCGGCGTACACGGGGCCCGCGAGCGCGAAGAGGTACCCCTCCGCCCATGCCGTGTCCGCCAGCTCCGCGTCCGGGCCCAGCAGATCGAGCGCCGTCTCGTGCAGCGCGATGTCGTAACGCGACCAGAACACCTTGTTCAGGCTGGACTCGGGCCCCAGCGAGGCCCCCGCCGCGAACCGGGCCGCCGAGGCGGCGGTGAACAGCTGATACGCCCGCGCCCCGATCACCGCGTCCGCCACCCGGTCCCGCAGCGCCGTGTCCGCCGGGTCGCCCGCCTCCCGCCACAAGGCCCGCAACCGGTCGGCGGCGGCCAGGAAGCGGCCGGGGGAGCGGAGGGTGAGGCCGCGCTCGTCGCCGGTGGCCGACATGGCGATGCGCCAGCCCTGCCCCGGCTCCCCGATGACGTCCGCGTCCGGTACGAAGACCTCGTCGAGGAAGATCTCGGCGAACGCGGGCTTCCCGTCCAGCCGCCCGATCGGGCGCACGGTGACCCCCGGCTCGGCGAGCCCGAACATCAGATACGTGAGCCCGTGATGCGGCTTCGACGCCCCGGGGTCCGTACGGAAGACACCGAAGGCCCGGTCCGCGAACGCCGCCCGTGAGGACCAGGTCTTCTGCCCCGACAGGAGCCAGCCGCCGTCCGTGCGCACCGCCCGCGACCGCAGCGCCGCCAGGTCCGACCCGGCCTCCGGCTCCGACCAGGCCTGCGCCCAGATGACCTCGCCGCTCGCCATCGGGGGCAGCACGCGGGCCCGCTGCTCCGCCGTGCCGTGGGCGAGGAGGGTCGGGGCGAGGAGGCTGATCCCGTTCTGCGAGACCCGGCCCGGCGCGCCCGCCGCCCAGTACTCCTCCTCGAACGCCAGCCACCCGAAGAGATCCGCGCCCCGGCCCCCGTACTCCTTGGGCCAGGAGACCGCCGACCACTGGCCGGCGCCCAGCAGCGCCTCCCACTCCCGGTGCGCCGCGAACCCCTCCTCGGTCTCCAGGGAGGGCAGCGGCCGGGCCGGTACGTGGTTCCGGAGCCAGGCCCGGGCCTCGGCCCGCAGGGCTGCTGTCCGTGCCGTCTGCGCCAGATCCATGAGGTGCCCGCCTTCCGACCGGTCGGCGCCGTCGCCGAGGCGTCCCGTTCCCTAACAAGTGTTTGGTAGGTTAACGTACGACCCACAGACCGTCGAGAAGTCGGGGGACCGGGCCATGGACACACCGTCGTACCTGCCGGGACACGGACTGCTGGCCGGCCGCACCGCCGTGATCACCGCCGCCGCCGGAGCGGGTATCGGCGGCGCGACCGCCCGCCGCTTCCTGGAGGAGGGCGCCCGCATCGTCATCGGCGACGCCCACGCCCGCCGGCTGAAGGAGAGCGCGCACGCCCTCGCCGCCACGTTCGGACCCGACCGCGTCACCCACCTGACCTGCGACGTCACCGAAGAGGACCAGGTCGGGGCCCTCTTCGCACACGCCGAACGCACCCACGGCGGCCTGGACATCGTCGTCAACAACGCGGGCCTCGGCGGCACCGCCGAACTCACGGAGATGACCGACGACCAGTGGACGAAGATCCTCGACGTCACCCTGAACGGCACCTTCCGCTGCACCCGCGCCGCCCTGCGCTCCCTCAAGGCCGCCGGCGCCGGGGGAGTCCTCGTCAACAACGCCTCCGTCGTCGGCTGGCGTGCCCAGCGCGGCCAGGCCCACTACGCCGCCGCCAAGGCCGGCGTCATGGCCCTCACCCGCTGCGCCGCCGTCGAGGCCGCCGACTACGGCGTACGCGTCAACGCCGTCGCCCCCAGCCTCGCCATGCACCCGCATCTCGCCAAGGTCACCTCCCCCGAACTCCTCGCCGAACTCACCGCGAAGGAGGCCTTGGGCCGGTACGCCGAACCCTGGGAGGTCGCCAACGTGATCGTCTTCCTCGCCAGCGGCTACTCCTCGTACATGACCGGCGAGGTCGTCCCCGTCAGCAGCCAGCATGCGTGAACACACGGGCCGCGGGCGGACAATGGCCGGGTGCCTACCAAGAAGAAGCCCCAGGTGACCCCCACGCCGGAGCGACGCCGTGAACTGCTCGCCACCGCCGCCGAGGTCTTCGCCGCCCAGGGATACAACGCCACCACCGTCCGCCGGATCGCGGACGAGGCCGGGATGCTCGCGGGCAGCCTCTACTACCACTTCGATTCCAAGGAATCGATGATCGACGAGATCCTCTCCACCTTCCTCGACGAGCTCTGGCAGGGCTACGACACGGTCCTGGAGGCCGGCCTCGGCCCCCGCGAGACCATCGAGGCCCTGGTCACCGAGTCCTTCCGGGAGATCGACCGGCACCGCCCCGCCGTCGCGATCTACCAGAAGGAGTCCAAGCACCTCGCCACCCAGCCGCGCTTCGCCTACCTCGTCGACTCGCAGACCAAGTTCGAGAAGGCCTGGCTCGGCACCCTGGAACGCGGCGTCGCCGAAGGCGCCTTCCGCGACGACCTCGACATCCGCCTCACCTACCGCTTCGTCCGCGACACCGTCTGGGTCGCGGCCTCCTGGTACCGGCCCGGCGGACACCACAGCCCCGAGGAGATCGCCCGTCAGTACCTCTCGATGGTGCTCGACGGAATCGCCCTGCGTACGTAACCGGCAACCGGTCCATCCCCAGCGCACCGAGGAGCAGCAGCCATGGCCGAGGCCTACATCGTCGAAGCGGTACGCACCCCCGTCGGGCGGCGCGGGGGCGGCCTCGGGGCCGCCCACCCCGCCGACCTCGGCGCGCACGTGCTGAAAGAGCTGATCGCCCGCTCCGGAGTCGACCCGGCGGCCGTCGAGGACGTCGTCTTCGGCTGCCTCGACACCGTCGGACCCCAGGCCGGTGACATCGCCCGTACGTCCTGGCTCGCCGCCGGACTCCCCGAGGAGGTCCCCGGCGTCACGATCGACCGGCAGTGCGGCTCCTCCCAGCAGGCCCTCCACTTCGCGGCCCAGGGCGTCCTCTCCGGCACCCAGGACCTCGTCGTCGCGGGCGGCACCCAGAACATGACCCAGATCCCGATCGCCTTCGCCTCCCGGCAGGCCGCCGAACCCCTCGGCCTCACCCAGGGCCCGTACGCCGGCAGCGAGGGCTGGCGCGCCCGCTACGGCGACGCCCCCGTCAACCAGTTCCACGGCGCCCAGCTGATCGCCGAGAAGTGGGGCGTCAGCCGCCGGGACATGGAGGAGTTCGCCCTCACCTCCCACCACCGATCACTCCGCGCCATCGACGAGGGCCGCTTCGCCCGCGAGACCGTCGCGTACGGGGACGTCACCGCGGACGAGGGGCCGCGCCGCGACACCACCCTGGAGAAAATGGCCGGTCTGCGACCCGTCGTGGAGGGCGGCACCATCACCGCGGCCTGCTCCTCCCAAGTTTCCGACGGGGCCGCGGCCCTGCTCATCGCCTCGGAACGGGCCGTCGCCGCACACGGGCTCACCCCGCGGGCCCGGGTCCACCACCTGTCCGTACGGGGCGAGGACCCGATCCGGATGCTCTCGGCCCCGATCCCGGCCACCGCGTACGCGCTGAAGAAGACCGGCCTCGCCCTCGACGCCATCGACCTCGTCGAGATCAACGAGGCGTTCGCCCCGGTCGTCCTCGCCTGGCTGAAAGAGACCGGCGCCGACCCCGAGCGGGTCAACGTCAACGGCGGAGCCATCGCGCTGGGCCACCCGCTCGGCGCGACCGGGGCCCGGCTGATGACGACCCTGCTCCACGAACTGGAACGCACCGGCGGCCGCTACGGGCTCCAGACCATGTGCGAGGGCGGCGGACAGGCCAACGTCACCATCGTCGAGCGACTCTGAGAACCCGGCCCCGCCCCGCCGGCGGACCCCGGTGGCCCCGCCCGTACACCTTCTGGTCAGCCAAGTTTTCCCTCCGGCGGCGCGGCGCGCTCCGCCGCCGGAGGAGAGGACGTGCTAGGGTGTTTCCCGTTGCAGTTTTGGTACCCATGAACTTTATGTGCGCCTGACGGGAATGCTTCCTCAGGCGCTTTATTGTTTTCCGGCTTTCTCCGGGTGGGGCTCAATGCGGCGACTTGGAATCCGTAAAGTGCGGGTTCTCGGCACTGCACCTCTTTTAGGAGAATGACATGGCTACTGGAACCGTGAAGTGGTTCAACTCGGAAAAGGGCTTCGGCTTCATCGAGCAGGACGGCGGCGGCGCCGACGTCTTCGCCCACTACTCCAACATCGCCACCCAGGGCTTCCGTGAGCTCCAGGAGGGCCAGAAGGTCTCCTTCGACGTCACGCAGGGCCAGAAGGGCCCGCAGGCGGAGAACATCGTCCCGGCCTAATTGCCGGACGCGTACCTCGCTGACCGGGGCCCGCACCGTGAAGGTGCGGGCCCCGGTTTGTGCTGTCCGAGAGAAAACCCGTTTCGTGCGCACATCCTGGGGGCGCATCACAGACGGTCGGGCCGGCACATCGCAGTAAACCCACTCGGCAGTTGCCCAGGAATCCCCCAGGAGGGCAATTCCGTATGACCAGCTCCGAACGCCAGGACCGCACCCCCCGCTCGCGACCGGCCCGTGGCCGGGGCCGCGGCCAGGGCGCCGGCGCCCAGGCTCCCGCGAACGGCCGGGGCGGCGCACCCCGCTCCAAGGCCCAGGGCGGCTCCAAGCCCCCGGCCCGCCGCCGCGCCACCCCGCCGCAGGGCGAGTTCGCCCTGCCGGAGATGGTGACGCCCGCACTGCCGTCCGTGGACGCCTTCGCCGACCTGGACATGCCCGCCGGGCTGCTGAAGACCCTCACCGCGCAGGGCGTTACCGAGCCGTTCCCGATCCAGGGCGCGACCCTGCCGAACTCGTTGGCCGGCCGCGACATCCTCGGCCGCGGGCGCACCGGCTCCGGCAAGACGCTCGCCTTCGGCCTGGCGCTGCTGGCCCGCACCGCCGGACGCCGCAGCGAGCCGCGCGCTCCGCTCGCCATGGTCCTCGTGCCGACGCGCGAGCTGGCGCAGCAGGTCACCGACGCGCTGACCCCGTACGCGACCGCCGTGAACCTGCGGATGGCCACGGTCGTCGGCGGCATGTCGATCACCAAGCAGTCCGCCACCCTGCGGCGCGGCGCCGAAGTGCTCGTCGCCACCCCGGGCCGGCTCAAGGACCTCATCGAGCGCGGCGACTGCCGACTGGACGAGGTCTCCATCACCGTCCTCGACGAGGCCGACCAGATGGCCGACATGGGCTTCATGCCGCAGGTCGTCGCCCTGCTCAAGCAGGTCGAGACGGACGGGCAGCGGATGCTGTTCTCCGCGACCCTCGACAAGAACATCGACCGGCTCGTGAAGATGTTCCTCACGGACCCGGTCGTGCACTCGGTCGACCCGTCCGCCGGTGCGGTCACCACGATGGAGCACCACGTGCTCCACGTCCTGGACGAGACCGACAAGAAGGCCGTCGCCACGAAGATCGCCGCCCGCGAGGGCCGGGTGATCATGTTCGTCGACACCAAGCGCGCCGCCGACCGCTTCGCCAAGCGACTGCTCGCCAGCGGTGTACGGGCTGCCGCCCTGCACGGCGGACGTTCGCAGCCGCAGCGCAACCGGACCCTCGACCAGTTCAAGAACGGGCAGGTCACCGCGCTCGTCGCGACGAACGTCGCGGCCCGCGGGATCCACGTCGACGACCTCGACCTGGTCGTCAACGTGGACCCGCCGACCGACCACAAGGACTACCTCCACCGCGGCGGGCGCACGGCGCGCGCCGGTGAGTCCGGCAGCGTCGTCACGCTGGTGCTGCCCGAGGAGAAGCGCGAGATGACCCGGCTGATGCAGGACGCCGGCATCGCGCCGCGCACCACGCGGGTCACCTCCAGCGACGCGGAACTGAGCCGGATCACGGGGGCCCGCGAGCCCTCGGGCGTCGCGATCGTGATCGAGGTACCGCAGCCGACTGCGCCGAAGCAGCGGACCCGGTCGGGCGGTTCCGGCACCGGAACCGGCTCCGGCGGGGGAGCGGTGCGCTCCGGGAGCCGGGGACGTGGGCGGCGAGGGGCCGGTACGGGTGCCGGGCTCGGTGGCACGGGTGGCGGCGCGGCGCGTTCCGGTGGCGGGGCTGCGCGTTCCGGCGGCGGGGCGCGATCGGGCGGCGAGTCCCGTGGCGCCGGGCGCTCCGGCGCGCCTGCGCGGGGACGTCGGGCCGCGTAGGGCCCACCCCGAGCCGTCCGGTGATCGAGGACCGGGGCCGCCCCGAGCCGTCCGGTGGCGGAGGACGGGTCATCTCAAGCCGTCCGGCGGCTGAGGGCCGGGTCACCTCAAGCCGTCCGGCGATTGAGGACCGGGGTCCGGGGCAGAGCCCCGAAAGCCCCGGGCGCGGGGCTTTGTCCTCAAGCGCCGGACGGGCTGGACAGGGCCGTCAAGCACCGGACGGGCTGTTGGTGTCGGCCGGAGCCCGGCCTCGGGCCGACGGGGGCCGGGGCTGTCCTCAAGCCCCGGACGGGCTGGGTGTCGCGGACGGGCTGGAAACGCCCGCCCGGCCGTTGGCGTCGGCGGAGAGCCCTGCCGCGCGCCGATGTGGGCCAGGGCCTGCCTCACGCGCCGGCCGGGCCGAATTCGGTGCCCAGGGTCGCGCGAGCCGTCTCCGCCTCGACCATGATCCGGCCCACCAGCTCCGCCACGCTCGGCAGGTCCTCGATCAGGGCCGCGACCTGGCCCGAGGCCATGATGCCGAGGTCCGTGCGGCCGTCGACCATCGACGCCCTCAGCAGCATCGGGGTGTTCGCCGCCAGCAGCACCTGGCTCCAGCTCAGCTCCTTGCCGTGCCGCATCGCCAGGCCGTCGCGGACCATGCCCGGCCAGCTCAGGCCGGAGATCCGGCGGAAGCCGGACGCCCGGCGCAGCGCCCGGTACAGGGAACGCAGCGGGCCCGCACCCTCCAACTCCGCCACCATCTCCGTACGGAGCATCCGGTGCGGGAGGCCGTCCACCGCCCTCGTCAGGGTGATGTCCTGCGCGGTCGCCGCCAGATAGCGGGCCTTCACCGCGTCCGGGACCGTCGAGTCCGAGGTCAGCAGGAACCGGGTGCCCATCGCGACGCCCGACGCCCCGTACGCCAGCGCCGCCACCAGGCCACGGCCGTCGTGGAAGCCGCCCGCCGCGACCACCGGGATGTCCACCGCGTCCACGACCTGCGGCAGCAGCACCGTGGTGGCGACCTCGCCGGTGTGGCCGCCGCCCTCGCCGCCCTGCACGATCACCGCGTCCGCGCCCCACGCCGCGACCTTCTCCGCGTGCCGCCGGGCCCCCACCGACGGGACGACGACCACGCCCGCGTCCTTCAACTCCGCGATCAGCTCCCTCGACGGGGCGAGCGCGAACGACGCCACCCGTACGCCCTCCTCGACGATGATCCGGACCCGCTCCCGGGCGTCCCCCGCGTCCGCCCGCAGATTCACCCCGAACGGCGCGTCCGTCCGTGACTTCACCTCCCGTACGGCGGAACGCAGTTGATCCGGCGTCATGGTCGCCGACGCGAGGATGCCGAGCGCCCCGGCCCGTGCGGTCGAGGTGACCAGGCGGGGGCCCGCCACCCAGCCCATCCCGGTCTGCACGATCGGGTGCCGGACACCGACGAGGTCGGTCAGGGCGGTGCGCATCAGGACCGCACCTCGCGGTCCCGGGCGCGGGCCGGATCGACGACCTCACGGATCAGGGCGAGTTCGGCGGGGGAGGGGGCGCGGGTGTACGGGACGTCGGCGGGGACCGTGAGCGCGAAGCCCGTCGCCTCGCGGACCTGGTCCACCGTGACGCCGGGGTGGACCGAGGCGAGCCGCATCGAGCGGTCGGGCGTCGTGAAGTCGAAGACCCCGAGATCGCTGACGACCCGGGGGATGCGGTGGTAGCGGGTGGCCGACGGGCCCGCCGCCCGCGCGCTGTCGTGGCCGACCCCGCAGATCATGTCGACGCGTTCGACGAAGACCCGTGGGGAGTGCCGGGGGACCCAGTAACTCACGCGGTTGTTCAGCGTGTTGACGGGTGCGCCACGGACCCCGAGCAGCTGGCGGGAGGGCTGTTCCCAGTCGCCGATGCAGGAGATGTTCTGGTTGCCGAAGCGGTCGATCTGGCTCGCGCCCATCATCACGTGCCGCCGCCCGCCGGTCACCAGGGCAAGGTGCCTGCGGTAGGGCAGCCAGCCCTCCGCCTCACCGTCAGGGCCGACGAGCGTCGCCTCGCCGTCCGTGAGCAGCAGGTCGGGGGCGAAGGTCAGCCGGGCCAGCCGCGCCCCGGCCGACGGCACCGCGCCCATCGGGCTGGCCAGGATCTCACCGTCGCCGCGCCAGGCCTCCGCGCACGCGATCACGCAGTACTCGGCACGGGTGATGCCTCCGGTCGCCGACGCGTTCACTTCTGCTCCTCGTGCCAGGTGCGGACGGCCTGCCGGTAGCCCTTCTCGTCGCCGTCCGACGGCAGGAAGCGGGCCGCGAACGCCGCCCAGGCGGCCGGGTCCGCCGCCGCGGCCGCGTACGCCTTCTGAAACGGCTCGTCGCGCGGGTGCTCGGGTACGCAGGAGGTGAAGTGCGCTCCGCCCGGCGTCTCCACGACACCGGTGACGGAGTGCCGTTGGACGAGGAGGGTCTGCGGGGCGGAGGAGTCCTCGGTCAGCTCCCGGGTCTCCACGATGCGTTCGCAGGAGACGTACGCCGCGTCGGCCGCCGCGCAGAACAGGTCGTCGAAGTACGGGTCGGGGCCCAGGTACTGGCCGTTGCCGAGCCGGTCCGCCCGGTTGAGGTGGACCAGCGCCGCGTCCATCCGCAGCGCCGGCATCGCCACGAACTCCTCGCCGTCCTCGTACGGTGACGTCACCGTGCACAGCTCGGGGTTGACCCGCATCACATCCGAACCGATGCCCGCGCGGACCGGCAGGAAGGGCAGCCGGTTCGCCGCCGCGTGCAGTCCCCACATGAACATCGCCTCGTCGATCTCCGTCAACGCGAACGCCCCGCGTTGCCGGGCCGTTCGGTAGTGCGGCTCCAGCGGGATGGAGTCGAGCGTCACGAACGCCGTGACCAGGCGGGCGATCCGGCCCGCCGCGGCCAGCAGCCCCACGTCAGGGCCGCCGTAGGAGATCACCGTGAGATCGGTGACGGGTGACCTGAGCACCGCCCTGACCAGGGCCATCGGCTTGCGGCGCGACCCCCAGCCGCCTATCCCGATCGTCATGCCGCTGCTCAGCCGGTCGACGACCTCCTCGGGCGTCATCGTCTTGTCGCGCGCATGAGGGGGAGTGCTCATGGTTCAGGCCTCCTCGCCGAAGGTGTCGCGGACCCGGGCGGCGGTCCCGGCGAGGTTCGCCTCGAAGGTGAACCCCTGCTCGAAGCGGTAGCTGCGCTGGACGTCGACGGGGTCGATGCCGTTCAGGGCGGCCTTCGCGAGGCGCAGCAGATGGCCGTCCTTTGCGGCGATCTCATCCGCCAACTCCAGCGCGGCGTTCATCAGTTCGAGGCGCGGGACCACTCGCCAGACCGATCCGTGGGCACGCAGTTCCGCCGCGGTGACCGTGCGGGAGGTGTAGTACAGCGTGCGCATCAGGTGCTGCGGGACCAGTCGGGCCAGGTGGGTCGCGGCGCCGAGCGCGCCCCGGTCCAGCTCCGGCAGGCCGAAGACCGCGTCCTCGCTCGCGACGATCGCGTCGGCGTTCCCGACGAGTCCGACCCCGCCGCCCAGGCAGAAGCCCCGCACCGCCGCGACGACCGGGACCTCGCACGTGTACACCGCGGCGAACGCCTCGGCGCAGCCCCGGTTGGCGCCGATCAGGGCCTCGTGCCCCGAATCGCGCCGCAACTCCTTGATGTCGACGCCCGCGTTGAAGCCGCGCCCGGCGGCGGCCAGGACGACGCAGCGGACCTCGGGGTCGCGGCCCGCCGTCCGGACGGCGTCCGCCAGGTCGTACCAGCCCTGCACGGGGAGCGCGTTGACGGGGGGACGGTCCACGGTGACGACGCGGACGCCGTCCGAGGGGCGGGCGGTGGAGACACTCATCGGAGGATCAGCTACCTTTCCACCAAACATTTGTTAGGTGGACGGTAGCAGTCGCGCCCCCGGCCGCCAACCGGCCGTCAGCCGTCAGCCGTCAACCAGCCGTCCATCACGGGGAGATGAGATGACCGCACCCACCGAACGCCGTGCCGGACTCTGCGCGGACCGGGTCGTCGCCGTCACGGGCGCCGGACGGGGGCTCGGCCGGGCCCACGCCCTGGCCTTCGCCGCCGAAGGGGCGCGGGTCGTCGTCAACGACCTCGGCGTCGGGCCCGACGGGGGCGGGGGTTCCGCCGGCCCGGCCCGGGAGGTCGTCGACGAGATCGTGGCGGCGGGCGGCGAAGCCGTCGTCCACGGCGGCGACATCGCCACGGCCGGAGGTGCGGCCTCCCTGGTCGCCACCGCCGTGGATGCCTTCGGCCGCCTCGACACCCTGGTCAACAACGCGGGCTTCCTGCGCGACCGGATGCTCGTCAACCTCGACGAGGACGACTGGGACGCGGTGATGCGGGTCCACCTCAGAGGCCATTTCCTGCCCCTGAAGCACGCCGCCGCCCACTGGCGGACCGAGGCGAAGGCGGGCCGGGCGCCGGTCGCCCGGGTGATCAACACCAGCTCCGGCGCCGGACTCCTCGGCAGTGTCGGCCAGGGCAACTACGCGGCGGCCAAGGCCGGAATCGTCGCCCTGACCCTGGTCGCGGCCGCCGAGCTGGGCCGGTACGGGGTCCACGTCAACGCCCTCGCCCCGGCCGCCCGGACCCGGATGACCGAGCGGACCTTCGCCGCGGCGATGGCGGCCCCGGGGGAGGGGGAGTTCGACGCCATGGCCCCCGCGAACGTCTCGCCCCTCGTCGTCTGGCTCGGCTCCGCCGCGAGCGACGGGGTGACGGGCCGTGTCTTCGAGGCCGAGGCGGGCCGCATCACCGTCATGGAGGGCTGGCGCCCCGGCCCCACCGACGACCGGGGCGCGCGCAGGTCCCCGGCCGACGTGGGCGAAACGGTGCGCCGGCTGCTGGCGGACGCGCAGGAGCCGGGGCAGGTCTACGGGGCGTCCTAGGGAGTGTCGTCGACCTGCCGCAAACCGGGCGAGGCCTGGCCCCGGGGGCGCCTGGCCGATCACGCCGGGGCGCCCGTGCCCCGGCACCGCGCCCCGCCGATCCCGTAACGTCGCGGGAAACCCGCTTGCGCACCCGTGCGGGCGCCCGGTATTCAGTATCCAGCGAAGGGCACCTGAGGAGCGCACGATGACGCGGCACGGCCCGATGAACGAGTTCTGCTGGATGGACCTCAAGACCCGCGACCCGTCCGGCACCGCCGCCTTCTTCTCCTCGGTGCTGGGTTGGGACTTCGCCGTGGACGAGGAGGACTGGCGGCGGGCCGTCAAGATCTCCGCAGGGGCCGACCGGATCGGCGGGGTGAGCGACCTGGCCCAGCCGGTCTACCCGCCCGGCACGCCGCCCCACATCGCCTCCTACCTCGCGGTCGACGACGTGGACCACCGTACGGATCTGGCGGTGGCGAACGGGGCGCGGGTCGTCGTCGCACCGTTCGACGCGGGGGACCAGGGCCGGATCGCCACGCTGATCGACCCGGTGGGCGCCGTCCTCTCCCTCTGGCGGCCGCGGGGATTCGCCGGTTGGCCGGTGTCGGCCACCGCGGAGGGCACACCCCACCACGCGGTCCTGGCCTGCGAAGACCCCGAGCGGGCCCGGGAGTTCTATGCCAGGACGACGGGGGCGCCCCTGGGCCGGGCCGCCTTCCTGGAAGCCGGCCCCGCTCCGGCCGGCACAGGCGCGGGCCCCGCCGCCGGCTCCGCGCCGCAGTGGGAACTGGCCCTCGCCGTGGACGATCCGGACGCCGTGATCCGCCGGGCCCGCGCCCACGGTCCGGATCTCGTCACCCTCGCCGGGGAGGGCCGTCGCCGCGTCGTGCGGCTGCGCAGCCCGGAAGGGCTGACGTTCCTGATCCAGGCCCGCAACCAGGGTTCGGGAGCGGACCGCTGACGCCCGCGCGAATCGGGTGGCGCGACCCGGCCGGAGGCTGTGAGGATCACCGTATGCGCACCTTCCTGGAGACCGACCGGCTCGTCCTGTGCCCGGTCACGCACGCCGACGCCCCCGACCTGCTCGCCCTCGACAACGACCCCGCCGTCATGCGGTACATCAACGGCGGCCGGCCGACGAGCCCCGAGGACATCCGGGACCGGACCCTGCCGAGGCTCCTCCACGACCACCCGTGCACCGGAACCCGCGGCTTCTGGGCCGCGCGGGAGAAGGACGCCGGGGCCTTTCTGGGCTGGTTCGAACTCCGGCCGCTGGACGACCACGACCCCGCCGTCGCCGAGCTCGGCTACCGGCTGAACCGGGCCGCCTGGGGCCGCGGTTACGCCACCGAGGGCGCGCGGGCCCTGGTCGACAAGGGGTTCACCGACCTCGGGATCCAGCGGGTCACCGCCAACACCATGGCGGTGAACACGGGATCCCGGCGCGTGATGGAGAAGACCGGGCTGACCTTCCTGCGGGCCTACACCGAGGACTGGCCGGAGGCCATCGAAGGCTCCGAGCGCGGCGAGGTCGAGTACGTGCTCACCCGTGAGGTCTGGGAGCGCGGCCGGCGGGCAGCCCGGTAGCCGCTACGACGGTCCGCCCAGCAGGACCGCGATCTCCCCGTGGCCCATGTGCTGGTCCGTGCCCGCCGACGGCACCCCGTCCCGGAGCAGCTCCACGGCCATCGTCTCCTCGCCGTCCCTGCGGTCGTGGCGCGTCACCGTCTCGATGCCGGAGCCGTACGACTCCTCCAGCCGCCGCCGCAACTCCCGTTCCGGATCGAGGGCGGCGACGCGCCGCGCCTCGGCCAGCGCGAGGGTGACCACGGACTCCTGCCCCGCCGCCCCCGCGCCGTGCGCGAGCAGCGCCCGTACCGTCCGCAAGGATCCGCGCTGCGCCGCCAGTACCAGCATCGCCTCGCCCTGGGGGCCCGGCAGCAGCGGGTCCGCGCCATGGGCGAGGAGCGCCTCCACCGTCGGGGCCTGCCCCAGACCGACCGCCCACCGCAGCGCGGTGAAACCGAACTCCTCGCGCAGGTCCGGCCGGGCCCCGGCGGACAGCAGCGCCTCCACCACCTCGGTGTGCCCGCCGCACGCCGCCCCGCACAGCGGCAGATCGCCCGCCTCCGGGCCGCTCGCCCGGTTCGGGTCGGCTCCGGCGGCGAGCAGCAGGCGCACCGCCCCCAGGAGGTCCTGCACCGACGCCAGATAGAGCGCCGTCGTGCCCTCCTCGTCGCTCGACTCGGCCGGCGCGCCCGAGCGCAGCGCCCGTACGACCGCGTTCTCGTCCTCGTACAGCGCGTCGAACAGGTGTAGTTCGTCCCTGATCGGCTCGTTCGTCATGCTTCGATCCTACGGTGGCCGAAACGGTGCTCAGGTGTCGCATTCCAGGGTGGTCCGGCACAGTCCGCAGCGCGCGGTGAACCGGCCCCGGACGGGGACCCGGATGCGCTGGTGGCAGGTGGGGCAGGGGAACGAGACGCGCAGTCCCCGGTCGCCGGTCTCGAAGGCGTACGGGACGTCCGGGTCCGGGCTCGTGCCGGGGTGGTCCTGGGCGTACCGCCGGTCCTTGGCGTAGCGGCGGCGGCCCGCCCAGCCCGCGGCGGTCAGCGGGGGCCTGCGCAGGTCGTGCAGTGCCCGCTCCCGCCCCTTGGTGTACGCGGTGTACGCCTGGGGGCTGGTGAACCACGGAGAGGGGTCCTCACCGAAGGCGAACGCCCGCTTGGCCAGGACGTATCCGAACTCCTCGGGGGTGAGATAGCCGAGCTTCTGGCGGGACGTGGCGTCCTCCCGGAACGCGTCCAGCAGCAGCCAGCCCGCACCGAGGTAGGCCGTCGTCGTGTCGGTCAGGATCTCGTTGGCGCGGGTGCCGGGGAACTCCAGGCCGAGCCGGTGCAGCAGCACATGGGTGACCTCGTGCGCGAGCGCCGCCCCGATGTCCCTGCGGTGGGTGCGGAAGCGGTCGTTGAGCTCGATGAAGTACTCGGGGCCGGCGGTCAGTTCCACGCTCGCCGCGTGCTCCATCGCCCGGAAGCCGACGATCATGCGGGCCTCGGGCAGATGGAGGTGGTGGACCAGGGAGCGCGCCACCCGCTGGGCCCCCAGATGCAGATCGTCGTGGTCCGCGAACGCGGCGTCGACGGGAGGGAGGCTGGTGGCATAGGCGCGGACGCCGTCCGCGGAGAGCCTCCGGTAGAGCGCGGTGATGGCGGAGCGGACCGTGTCCAGATGCGGAAAGCCATGGACGACGGGCGCGCCCGGAGGGCCGTTCGCCACGTCGGAACCCCCCATCCGTGACGGTCGACGGACCTCCACTGTATGCCGGGCCGGGGAGGGGGTCGTGAATGCGCCCTGACGATCTTGGCCGGAAAGTACACCTTGTGGCAGCGGTCACTCGGCACCGATAATCGGATCGTTCTTGTCGGGTACATGACTAGTCGGCTTCGGCGCCGGCGGTCGTCACCCGGCCGGGACTCGCGTGCCGGACCGCGCGACCCCCCCCAGCACTTCCGTACTGCCGTACGCCCGCTCTTCCGTACACCCGTATTTCCGTACGCCTGCACTTCCGCAGGACCCCACACGGCACCGCTGTGCGGAAGCCACCGCCCAGCGCTTCATACGGGGACTCCTGTACCGCAACGCGGCACGGCAACCTCCCACAGCAACCCCCCACACGAAATCCCCCCACGAAAGTAGGCCTCCGTGAAGCTTCTGAGCGCGCTGAAAAGGTGTTCCGTCGCCATAGCCGCCGTCGCCCTCGCGACCGTCAGTCTCCAGCCCGCCTCCGCGGCCCCCCAGCCGATCGTCGGCGGGGAACGCGCCGCACAGGGCGAGTTCCCGTTCATGGTCCGGCTCTCCATGGGCTGCGGCGGTGCGCTCTACGCCCAGGACATCGTCCTCACCGCCGCCCACTGCGTGGACGGTTCGGGCAACGACACCTCGATCACCGTCACCGGCGGCGTCGCCGACCTCCAGTCCCCCGACGCCGTCGAGGTCCAGTCCACCAAGGTCCTCCAGGCCCCCGGCTACAACGGCACCGGCAAGGACTGGGCGCTGATCAAGCTCGCCCAGCCCATCGACCAGCCCACCCTGAAGATCGCCACCGACAGCACCTACGACGAGGGCACCTTCACCGTCGCCGGCTGGGGCGCCGACCGTGAGGGCGGCAGCCAGCAGCGCCACCTGCTCAAGGCCGACGTCCCGTTCGTCTCCGACGCCGACTGCCAGAGCGCCTACCGCGACCTCGTCCCCGGTGAGGAGCTGTGCGCCGGCCTCCTCGACACCGGCGGCGTCGACAGCTGCCAGGGCGACTCCGGCGGCCCGATGTTCCGCAAGGACGACGCCGACGAGTGGATCCAGGTCGGCATCGTCAGCTGGGGCCAGGGTTGTGCCCGCCCGAACTACCCGGGCGTCTACACCGAGGTCTCGCACTTCGCGGGCGACATCGCCTCCGCGGCCGGCTCGCTCTGACCCCGGTCCGAGCCCGGACCTCGGCTTCCGCCCGGACCTCGGTCCGGGCCGGCCACCGGATCACCGCACGTCCGGCCGGTGATCACGGCTGAACCACCCCGGGGGCGCCCGCGTCGGCGGGCGCCCCCGGACCCAGCTCCACACACGGCTCGCCCGCGTCCTCCAGCTCCAGCACCCACACCTCGTTGGCGCCGTCGCGGAGCACCGGGCCCGGCACGTACAGAATCCGCTGCGGGCCCACCGCCCAGTACCGGCCCAGGCAGAACCCGTTCACCCAGACGAACCCGCGCGTCCAGCCCGGCAGTTCGAGCCCCGCGTGATCGACGCCGGAAGCGCCGGAAGCGCCGGAAGCGCCGGAAGCGCCGGAAGCGGCTGTCGCGCCGGAGGCGGCTGGAGCGGCTGAATCGCCCGTGGCCCCCTCGATGGTGAAGGTCCCCCGGAATAGGCCCGTCCGCCCCGCGTCACCCGCCCCGGCGGCGGCCTCCACCGGTCCGAACGGGACCGCGGCCAACGCGTCCGCCGCCTCGAACGCGTCGAGCCGCAGCCCCCGGGCCCGTACCCCGTGCAGATACTGCCGCTCGTGCAGCACCCCGCCCGTGACGCCCTTCGGCTCGCCGAGGCGCGGCCCGTAGTTGACCCGGCCCAGCGACTCCACCCACAGCTCGACCTCGGCCGGGCCCGCCACCGGCTCCGGCAGCGTGCCGGACTCCTCGGTCAGCACCCCGGCGCGGACCCCGTCCACGGACACCACCGCCCGGTCCCGCAGCCCCGCGGCCTCCAGCGGATACGCCTGGCGCGGCCCCGGCACCGCCACCCGGTAGCGCACGAGACCCCGGTCCACGCCCAACTCCTCGAACGTCGGCGGCACCCCCGACTCCGTCTCCGGATCGCCCAGCGCCTCCACGACGTCCCCGAGCCCGGCCCACTCCGCCAGCTCCACCCGCACCGGCCCCGCGAGCCCGACCGGCTCCGCCGGCAGCGCGGGCAACGGCCCCTCGGAGTAAGCCTCCAGGACCTCCCGGAACAGCCGGAACTTCTCCGTGGCCCGCCCGTACTCGTCGACCGGCGCGTCGTAGTCGTACGACGTCACCGTCGGCCGGAACGACTCGTCCTGATGCGGGCCCGACCGGTTCGCCCCCGCCCAGCCCCCGAAGTTCGTCCCCCCGTGCGCCATGTAGATGTTCACCGACGCCCCGCACTCCAGGATCTCCCGCAGCGCCCCGGCCGCCTGACCCGGATCCCGGCGCACCGGCTCGGCCCCCCAGTGGTCGAACCAGCCGCACCAGAACTCCATGCACATCAGCGGGCCCCCCGGCTGATGCCGGCGCAGCACCTCGAAACCCTCCCGCGCCCCCGAACCGAAGTTGGCCGTCGCGAGAAGCCCCGGCACCGAACCACCGGTCAGCATGTGGTCCTCCGGACCGTCCGACGTGAACAGGGGGACCGTCACCCCGCACTGCCGCAACAGCCCCGCCAGCCACCCGAGATACACCGCGTCGCTGCCGTAACTCCCGTACTCGTTCTCCGCCTGGACGAGGATCACCGGACCGCCCCGGGACACCTGCCGCCGCACCACCTGCGGCAGCAGCTCCCGGAACCACCGCTCCACCACCGCCAGGTACGCCGCGTCCCGGGTGCGCACCCGACGCCCGAACCGGCCCGTCACCCACACCGGAAGGCCGCCGTTCTCCCACTCGGCGCAGATGTACGGCCCCGGCCGCACGATCGCCCACAGTCCTGCCCGCCCCGCCGCGTCCAGGAACCGGCCGAGGGCCCCGACATCCCGGACCTCGCCCTCCCGGGGCTCGTGCAGATTCCACGGTACGTACGTCTCGACGCAGTTCAGCCCCATCGCGGCGAGCATCGCCAGCCGGTGCTCCCACTGCGCCTCGTGCACGCGGAAGTAGTGCAGGGCGCCCGACAGCAGCCGCACGGGCTTCCCGTCGAGCCGGAAGCAGTCGTCCCCCACGGTGAAGTCGGTCATGGTGCTCGTACGCTCCTGTGCTCGGCCGCACCCGGCAGCCCTCGGGTCGATCGGTCCGACCACCTTCACCTCTGGCGCCGCACCCGGTCCATGGACAAAGATCGCTGTTGATTGGACACAAGGGATCAGCGGGGCCGGGACACCACGGGCCAGCGGGGCCGGGACACCACCGGCCTGCCGGGGCGGCCGGATCGGCACCCGGACCAGCAGGGAGAGGAAGGACGCGATGTACCACACCTGGATGCGCTTCTTCACCCCGAGCCCGCTCCACCACCGCCTGGGCCTCGTCTGCCTCGGCGTCGGCCTCCAGCACGGGGCGCTGCCCACCGTCGGACCCCGCACCCTCGACCACCACGTCGCCGTGATCGTCAACTCCGGCACCGGCTGGTTCAAGGGCTCCGACGGCCGCCGCACATCCGTCACCGGCCCCAGCCTCATCTGGCTGACCCCCGGCACCCGCCACCACTACGGCGCCGACCCCGGCACCGGCTGGGACGAGAGCTTCGTCGACTTCACCGGCCCCGCCACCACCACCTACACCGAACTCGGCTACATCGAGCCCGACCGCCCCCTCGTCCCCCTCTCCGACACCGCCGCCCCCCGCGCGGCCGTCGGACGCATCGTGCGTGCCGCCCGGCGCGGCAACCCTCTCCTGGAGGTGGAGACCGGGGCCGCCGTCCACGAACTCCTCGTCACCCTGCGCCGCGCCCGCGCCGACATCGGCCCCGACGGCGACCCGGTGCTCCAGGCGCTGGCCCGTGACGCGTACCAGCCGCTCACCGTCGCCGAGCACGCCGCCCGGCACGGCATGACCCCCGCCGAACTCCGCACCGCCGTACGGCGCGGCGCCGGCTGCAGCCCCAAGGACTACCTGCTGGGCATCCGCCTGGGCCGGGCCAAGGAACTCCTCGCCGCCACCGACCTCCCGGTCGCCGCCGTGGCCCGCCGCGTCGGGTACGACGACCCCGCCTACTTCTCCCGGCTCTTCGCCCGCCGGGTCGGCACCGCCCCCGTCCGCTTCCGCGAACAGCAGGGCCGCAGCGTGCCCGGCGGCTGGAGCGACCGGGTGCCCGACCCCGACGACCCACCGACGATCACGACGTGAGCGCGGCGGTCCGGGACCCACCGGCGACGAGGGCCCTCGATCGCCGGTGGGTCTAAGCTCGCTGACCATGAGTACGAGTGAAATCGACGCGTCCGTCCAGGCCGAGCTGAACCGGCTGCGCGAGAGCATCGACAACATCGACGCCGCCGTCGTCCACATGCTGGCCGAGCGGTTCAAGGCCACCCAACAGGTCGGCCGCCTCAAGGCGGACCACCGGCTGCCGCCCGCCGACCCCGCCCGCGAGACCCGACAGATCGCCCGGCTCCGGCAGCTCGCGCAGAGCGCCAACCTGGACCCGGCGTTCGCCGAGAAGCTGCTGAACTTCATCATCGCCGAGGTGATCCGCCACCACGAGCGCATCGCCGAGGAAGCGGGGAACGGCGACGAAGCGGGGAACGGCGACGCCGACCGCACCGAAGACACGAGGGCCGCCACCACCGGAGCCTGACCGTCCGGACCGAGGGACGCGCACGGTGACGTCCGACCGTCCGGACCGAGGGACGCGCGCCGTGGAACCTGACCGTCCGGACCTGAGGAAGCGCACCGTGAAGCCCGCCCGGTGAAAACCGCCCGGCGAGGCCCGCCCGCCACGGGGGACGCGCCCCGCGAGACCCGCCCCGCGCGCCCTCCCGAACCGCCCCGTCCGCCCAGGGAGAACCCCGCTGCGCCCGCCGTCCCCCGTACGGCAGCATGGGGACATGTCCGTACTGACGCGCGACGAAGCGCAGACCCGAGCCCAGATCCTCGACGTGGAGCGGTACACGATCGCCCTCGACCTCACCACCGGCGAGGAGACCTTCGACTCCGCCACCGCCATCCGGTTCACCGCCCGCGCGGCCGGAGACACTTTCGTCGAGGTCAAGCCCGCCACCCTGCGCTCGATCAGTCTCGACGGACACCCCCTGGACCCCGCCCTCCTCGACGGCAACCGCTACCCCCTCACCGGACTCACCGCCGGCCCCCACGAACTCCGCGTCGACGCCGCGATGCACTACTCCCGCACCGGCGAGGGCATGCACCGCTTCACCGACCCCACCGACGGCGAGACCTACGTCTACACCCAGCTGTTCATGGAGGACGTCCAGCGCGTCTTCGCCGCCTTCGACCAGCCCGACCTCAAGTCCGTCTTCGCCATCGACGTCACCGCGCCCGAAGGCTGGACCGTCCTCGGCAACGGCGTCGCCGAACACACGGGGGAGGGGCGCTGGACCATCGCCGCCACACCCCTCGTCTCCACCTACCTCGTCGCGGTCGCCGCGGGGCCCTGGCACTCGATCACCACCGAGCACGCCGGGCTGCCCTTCGGCATCCACTGCCGCCGCTCCCTCGCGCCGTACCTGGACGCCGACGCCGACGAGATCCTCGACATCACCCGCGCCCTGTACGACCGCTACCACGAGAAGTTCGACGAGCCCTACCCGTTCGACTCCTACGACCAGGCCTTCGTCCCCGAGTTCAACGCGGGCGCCATGGAGAACCCCGGACTCGTCACCTTCCGCGACGAGTTCGTCTACCGCTCCGCCGTCACCGACACCGAGCGCCAGACCCGCGCCATGGTCATCGCCCACGAGATGGCCCACATGTGGTTCGGCGATCTCGTGACCCTGACCTGGTGGGACGACATCTGGCTCAACGAGTCCTTCGCCGAGTACATGGGCTACCAGACCCTCACCGAGGTCACACTTCCCCGAGCCCTCCACTCCGTGCGAGCAGGGGAGGCCCCCTTCCAGGCCCCCTTCCCCGACACCTGGGTCGACTTCGGCGTCGCCCGCAAGGGCTGGGGCTACGACGCCGACCAGCGCCCCTCCACCCACCCCGTCGCCCCCGACCCCGACGCCGTACCCGACACCGCGTCCGCCCTCCTCAACTTCGACGGCATCAGCTACGCCAAGGGCGCCTCCGCACTGCGCCAACTCGTCGCCTGGCTCGGCGAGAAGGACTTCCTGGCCGGCATCAACACCCACTTCGCCCGCCACAAGTTCGCCAACGCCACCCTCGCCGACTTCATCGACAACCTGGCGTCCGCCACCGACCGCGACGTCCACGCCTGGGCCGAACAGTGGCTGCGCACCACCGGCATCGACACCCTCACCGCCGGGATCAGCGCCCCCGAGCCCACCGGCGGCCCCACCGAGCCGAACGGCAACAGCCAGTCCTGGGCCCTCACCGTCACCCGCGACGGCTCCCGCCCCCACCGCGTCACCGTCGGCGCCTACGACCACGCCCTGGGCACCCCGCCCGGCCTCGGCCACCTCGCCCTGCGCGACCGCTTCGACCTCGACGTACCCGGCGACGGGACGCCCACGATCCGCCCCGGCCGCCGCCCCGCCCTCGTCGTGCTCAACGACGGCGACCTCACCTACGCCAAGATCCGCCTGGACACCGCCTCCTGGGACACCGTCCTGACCAGCCTCTCCGGCCTCCCCGACGCCCTCACCCGGGCCGTCGTCTGGAACACCGCCCGCGACATGGTCCGCGACGCGCAGCTCCCTCCCGCCACCTACCTCGCGACCGCCCGCACACACCTCCCGCACGAGACCGACCTCGCGCTCGTCCAGGGCGTCCTGTCCTTCGCCGCCGGCCAGGTCGTCGACCGTTACACCAACCGCGAGGACCTGCCCGCCGCCCGCGCCACCCTCACCGACCTCTGCCGCGACCTCATCCGCCGCACCGAGGACGGCTCACAGCCGGGCCTCCGCCTCATCGCCGTACGCCACTTCATCGACGCCGCCACCCAGCCCGACACACTCCGGAGCTGGCTCGACGAAGGCACCGTCCACGGCGGACCCGAGCTCGACCCCGAGCTGCGCTGGCGCATCCTCACCCGGCTCGCCGTCCTCGGCGCCACCGACGAGACCACCATCGCGGCCGCGCTCGAAGCCGACCCCAGCGCCACCGGCCGCGAGGGTGCCGCCCGCTGCCGCGCCGCGCTGCCCACCGCCGAGGCCAAGGCCGCCGCCTGGGACGCCCTGTTCACCGGCGACACCCTGTCCAACTACCTCTTCACCGCCACCGCCCGGGGCTTCTGGCAGCCCGGACAGGAAGAGCTGACCGACGCCTACGTGGCCCGCTTCTACCCGGACGCCATCGCCCTCGCCGCCCGCCGGGGCCCCGCCATCGCCGAAGCCGCCGGACGCTACGCCTTCCCCGCGTACGCCGTCGACCCCACGAGCCTCGGCACCGGCATCCGCGCCCTGGAGGACCCGGCCCTCACCCCCGCCCTGCGCCGCAAGCTCGTCGACCAGCTCGACGACCTGCGCCGCGCCCTCGCCGTACGGTCGGCCGTCGCCCCCGCCGACTGACCGGCGCGCACCGCCGCGGGACGGGAACCGCTTCCCGCCCCGCGGCCGGGCGGTACGGAGGATCAGCCGGGGTGGTCGCCGCTCCCGTCCGCGACGTCGTCCGGAGCCCCGACCGGGGCGTCATCCGCGGGGCCGCCCGTCGCCCGTAGATCGGCCAGCAGCTCCGCCTGGCCCGCCAGCACCCCGGTCAGGATCGTCCGCGCCACCCGCAGCAGCTCCGCCACCCCCGGGTCGGCCAGCGTGTAGTGGACGGCCGAGCCCTCCCGCCGGGCCGTCACGAGACCGGCACGGCGCAACACGGCCAGCTGCTGCGAGAGATGGGCTGCCTCGACCCCCACCTCGATCAGCATCTCCGAGACCGCGTGCTCGCGTTCACTGAGCAGTTCGAGCACCCTGATCCGTACCGGGTGCCCCAGCGTCTTGAAGAACTCCGCCTTCAATCGGTACAGCGGTGTGCTCACCGGCGCGGCCCCGTTCCGCACGCCGGCAACCCGCCGCACCACACCTGACCAGAACTCTTCTCCATGGGTTCATCCTCGCGCCTTCGCGCCCCACGGATGAACCCGGGGACGGCACCCCGCCGCGAAGTCACCCGGCGGCCCGAAAAGTCCCCCGGCAGCCCGGAAGCCACCCGGCGGTCGGTTCACCGGCCGCCGGGCCGCAGCGGGAGGGTGATCCAGATGCTCTTGCCGCCCTCGTCGACGTCGCCCCGCACCACCGCGCTGCCACCCAGACCGTGGGTCAGCTCCAGCACGGTGGCCAGGCCCCGCCCCGGAGCCGTACCGGCGGACGCGAACAGAGCCGGCCGGTAGGGGTGACGGTCGTGCACGCCGAACGCGAACGTGGCCGGCCCGCCCGCGAACACCACCGTCACGTTCGGCGAGAGCACCGCCGCATGCCGCACGCTGTTGGCCACCAGCTCGCTGAGGATCAGCAACGCCGGATCCCGGCACGTGTCGCCCGACCCCACCCCCCACTCCGCCAGCACCTGCTCGGCGGTCTCCCGGGCGATGCGCACGGCCGCCCCCATCGCGGGAAGCGTCAGCACATGCCGGTACGGCAACGTGTCGGGCGGCGTGATCATCGGGCGGACTCCCCGGCCAGGAAACCACCGCCGCGGGCCGGAGAGCCGCGCGGGGGCCGCGCGCCAGCGGCGGAACGGCCCGTACAGCATGTAGTGGATTGCTGAAATCTGCAATTGACTCATTGGGCAACAGTCGGAGAGGGGGCGCGCCCCAGCCCCCGGCCCGGCCGCTCGCCCCCGAGCCCCGCCCCGGCCCCACGTCGGCCGCCCCACCACCGCCCCACCGCCCCGGCCGCCCCACCGCCTCGGTCTTCCCCACCGCCTCGGCCACCCGCCTCGGCCACCCGCCTTGGCCACCCGCCTCGGCCACCCGCCCCGGCCGCCCCACCGCCTCGGTCTTCCCCGCCACCTCGGCCGCCCCTGCCTCAGCTGCCCCCCACCTCAGCCTCCCCCGGACAGGCCCACCCGTCCCTCAACCGCACACCCCCACCACCCCCGCCCTTCCCGAACCGGGCCACACCGACCGGCAGTACCCCTTTCGAGTTCGGATCGTTGGGCTCTTCGGCCGCGCCACCCGAAACCCGGGACAAGCCGGCACGCCCACCCCCGCGCACCCGAAGGACCACCTCCCCCATGTCCACCCCGCCCCTCGCCGGAGGCACCGCGGGCCCCGCCGCCCTCCGCCCCCTCATCGACACCGTCCTCACCGCACTCCACGACGGCGCGACCCTCCGCGACGGCCCCCTCCCCGCCGGCGGACCCGACACCGTCACCCCCCGCACCCGCACCGCCACCCACCCCCTCATCCCCGACCACGGCACCGGCCCCCACCACGCCCTCCGGAGCCTCGTCACCGCCCTCGCCGCAGGCGCCGCGGACCCCGCCCACCCCCACTGCGCCGCCCACCTCCACACCCCACCCCTCGCCCTGGCAGCAGCAGCCGACCTCGCCGCCAGCGCCCTCAACCCCTCCATGGACTCCTGGGACCAGGCCCCAGCCGCCTCCGCCCTCGAAGCCGACCTCACCACCGCGCTCGCCGCCGAGATCTACCCCCACACCCGCGCACCCGACGCCGTCATCACCACCGGCGGCACCGAGGCCAACCAACTCGCCCTGCTCCTCGCCCGCGAACGCCACGGCCCCGTACAGACCATCTGCGGCGCCAACGCCCACCACAGCATCACCCGCGCCGCCTGGCTCCTCGGCCTCCCCCAACCCGTCATCGTCCCCGCCCCCACCGGCACCCTCGACCTCGCCGCCCTCGACCACGCCCTCACCGAACTCCACCGCCCCCTCCTCGTCATCGCCACCGCCGGCACCACCGACACCGGCGACATCGACCCCCTCGACGCCATCGCCGACCTCTGCACCACCCACGGCGCCGAACTCCACATCGACGCCGCCTACGGCGGACCCCTCCTCTTCAGCCCCACCCACCGCCCCCTCCTCCACGGCCTCCACCGCGCCCACAGCGTCACCCTCGACCTGCACAAACTCGGCTGGCAACCCGCCAGCGCCGGCCTCCTCGCCGTACCCGAACACCACCACCTCACCCCCCTCCACCACCACGCCCCCTACCTCAACGCCGACGACGACACCGAAGCCGGCCTCCCCGACCTCCTCGGCCGCTCCCTGCGCACCACCCGACGCCCCGACGCCCTCAAGATCGCCGTCACCCTCCAGGCCCTCGGCCGCACCGGACTCGCCGACCTCATCGACCGCACCCTCGCCACCGCCCACCACCTCGCCGACCTCGTCACCAAGAACCCCGACCTCGACCTCTACGACCGCCCCACCATCAGCACCGTCCTCCTCCGCCCCACCGACGCCGACGACCACACCGTCGCCACCGTCCGCCGCACCCTCCTCCAACGCGGCCACGCCGTCCTCGGCCGCGCCCACGCCGAAGGCCGCCTCTGGCTCAAAGCCACCCTCCTCAACCCCCACACCACCCCCCAGGACCTCCAAGCACTCCTCGACCTCATCACCGACACCACCACCGACCACCTCACCCACCCACCCACCACCCCCACCGCGACCCACCCCACCGCGACCCACCCCACCGCGACCCACCCCACCGCGACCCACCCCACCCCTCACCCCACGGAAAGCGACACCCCGCGATGACCGCCCGGCCCGCCCCCGCCCCCGACCAGCCACACGACCTCGTCGGCATCGGCATCGGCCCCTTCAACCTCTCCCTCGCCGCACTCGCCCACAACATCCCCGCGAGCACCGACGACCCCCGCCCCCTCGCCGCGACCTTCTACGAACAACGCCCCGCCTTCCACTGGCACCCCGGCCTCCTCCTCGACGGCGCCAGCCTCCAGGTCCCCTTCCTCGCCGACCTCGTCACCCTCGCCGACCCCACCAGCCCCTGGAGCTTCCTCAACTACCTCCGCACCCGCGACCGCCTCTTCCCCTTCTACTTCGCCGAGCGCTTCCACATCCAACGAGCCGAATACGACGCCTACTGCCGCTGGGTCAGCGAACAACTCCCCGGCCTCCACTTCGGCCACCAGGTCGACGCCGTCCGCTGGAACACCGACCGCGCCCTCTTCGAAGTCGACTTCACTCAACTCGACCGCGACGGCGAAGCCGAAGCCCTCGGCCGCGCCTACGCCCGCCACATCGCCCTCGGCATCGGTACCGAACCCTTCGTCCCCGAACCCCTCAAACCCCTCGCCGAAGCCGAAACCGTCCCCGTACTCCACTCCGCCGACTACCTCCGCCACCGCGAACGGCTCCTCACCGCCGAACACATCACCGTCATCGGATCAGGACAGTCCGGCGCCGAGATCTTCCTCGACCTCCTCCGCGCCCGCCCCGAAGGCGCCGAGAAGATCCACTGGCTCGCCCGCACCCAGGCCTTCGCCCCCATGGAGTACTCAAAACTCGGCCTCGAACACTTCACCCCCGACTACAGCCGCTACTTCCACGCGCTGCCCGAATCCGCCCGCGACGAACTCGTCCCCCGCCAATGGCAACTCCACAAAGGCATCGACGCCGACACCATCGCCGCCATCCACGACGAGCTCTACCGCCGCACCCTCCACGGCGGCTGGCCCGACGCCACCCTCACCCCCGGAGTCCACGTCCGCACCGCCGGGCGCCTCGCCAACACCCGCGTCGAACTCCACCTCGAACACACCCAGCAGGGCACCCGCTCCCGCCTCACCACCGACGCCGTCATCCTCGCCACCGGCTACCGCGAACGCCCCCTCGACGCCGTCCTCGGCAGCCTCGGCCCCTACCTCAGCCGCGACGCCTCCCACCGCCCCCGCATCGACGACCAGTACCGCCTCGTCCTCGACCCCGCCGTCACCGGACACGTCTACGTACAGAACGCCGAACGCCACACCCACGGAGTCGGCGCCCCCGACCTCGGCCTCGCCGCCTGGCGCAGCGCCACCATCCTCAACAACCTCACCGGCGCCAACCCCTACCCCCTCCCCGACCGCACCGCCTTCACCACCTTCGGCCTCACCCCACAACCCCCGAGAATCCCCGCCCAGGGTCACGCCCTCGTCCCCCTGAGCCAATCCGTCTAGCCCCCGCACAACGAACGGCCCGGGCCCCCACCGAAGGAGACCCGGGCCGAACGAACAACCCACCGCACACAGGGATACGGGAACACCGGCACCACAGGAACACCGGCGTCACAGGAACACCGGCGTCACAGGAACTCCGGCGTCACAGGAACTCCGGCGTCACAGGAACACCGGACTTACGGAACACCGGCCTTACGGAATACCGGCGTTACGGGAACACCAGCGCCAAGGGACCACGGCAACACCGGCGTTACGGGAACACAGGCGCCCCCTCACGCGTCAGCCGCCACCCCACCGAAGCGAACACGGCCGGATCCACCGACCCCTTCTCCCGTACCCACCCGATGATCGTGTTCCGGATCTCGTCCGAATCCGCCCACACCTGCCGCGCACCCGGCACATGCGGGAAGTTCCCCCCACCACTCGCCCGATAGTTGTTCACCGCGAACACGAACCGCGCCCCCGGATCGATCGCCTTCCCCTCGAAGGCCAGCCCCACGATCCGCGAACCCACCGGCCGAGCGATGTCGATGTCATACGTCACCCCCGACACCGCGTCGTAGTTGTAGTCCGGAATCCCGTCCGCGTTCGTCAACTTCGCCGTGTCCACCGGACCGCCCACGGGCGTCCGCACGAAATACCGCGCCGAATACTCCAGATACTCCTTCAACTGCGCACCCGTGAGCAGCCGCGCCTCCAGCGTGTTCTCGAACGGATACAGCCCCGCCGCGTCCCTGATCGTCACCTCACCAGCCGGAATCCCCGCCGTACGCGAGAAGCACGAAGCCTGCGACAGCACCGGCAACACCGCGAACTCCCCACCCGCCAGCGCCGCCCTCACCGTCTCCGTCTGCACCTGGTTGATCAGATCGATGATCGGCTCGTCCTTCCACGGCGCGTCCGCCGTCGACATCGCCACCACCGACGTACCGATCACCTGATTGACGTACTCCACCACCTTGCGGTGCTCCGACCGCAGCAGCGACGTCACCTTCCGGTCCTCCGGCACCGTGTTGGAGTTCAACACCCGCGAACCGGCCCTCTCCACCGTCCAGCGGCCCCTCTCCCACACCAGATTGAAATCGAACAGCGTCAGCCGCTGACCCCACTTCGCCGGCTCCGAGAGCACGACCCGCTTCCCCGTCTCCTTGTTCGTCACGAAGTGCTCGGCGATCTCCACATGCGCGTGCCCCACCAGAATCGCGTCGATCCCCGGCACCTGCTCCGCCACCAGAGCCGCCGCGTTCTCCACGTACGGCAACTGATCCCCCCACGACGACGTCCCCGAAGAACCCGAATGCGCCGAGACCAACACCACGTCCGCGCCCATCGACCGCAGCTTCGGCACCCACTTCGCCGCCTGCTCCTCCAGACCCGGGAAAACCATCCTCCCGCCCACATGCGCCTTGTCCCAGATCGCGATACCCGGATTCGTCAGCCCCAGCACCGCCACCCGCACATCACGCCCGTACGGCGTCCGCATCCGCTTGATGACATACGGAGCGAACGCCGGCCGCAACGTCCTCGCATCCAGCGCATTCGCCCCCAGCAACGGAAAGTCGCACTGCTCCTCGAATTTCCGCAGCACCGGAATGCCGTAATTGAACTCGTGATTCCCGAGCGCCGCCGCGTCGTAACCGATCGCGTTCATCGCCCGCGCCATCGGATGCACCGGACCACGCCGCGCCGTGATCGGATCGACCTTCGCGTAGTAGTACGACAACTGCGTGCCCTGGATCGTGTCACCCGCGTCGATCAACAACGTGTTCCGGCGGCCCTTCTCCCGGCGCACCTGCTCCACCAGCGTCGAGATCTTCGCCAGACCGACATCGTTGTGCGCGGCGTCGTCGTACTCCTTGTCCGTGAAGTAGTCCCAGTTGAAGACGTTCCCGTGCAGATCGGTCGTGCCCATCACCGTGAACGCATACCGCTTCGCCGGACGCCCATGACCGTGACCGGGCCCCTTCGCCTCCGCCGCACCGGCCGAGCCCGCGACCGCACCGCCCGCCATCGCCACACCCGCACCGGCGGCAGCCGAACGGCCCAGAAACGTCCTACGGTTCAACGGGTTCAACGGCATCTCTTCACTCCTCGTTCAGTAGGGCAACGCGCGTAGATTCTGGCCCAGCCACCACCACCCACAACACCCCACGCAGGTTTCGATCCGATGACCACGCGAGACACACCACGACACCCCGCCCCCCATGCCACAGTGAACACATGACCGAAACCCCCGCACCCGCCCCCCACCCCTCCCACGGCACCCCCGCCGCCCCCCGCGTCACCGTCCGCGGCGAAGCCCACCTCGAAGTCGAGCCCGAGATCGCCCGCATCGCCGTCACCCTCACCGCCCGCAACACCGACCGCCGTACCACCCTCGACGACCTCACCCGCCGCAACACCACCACCCTCGACCTCATCAAGACCTACGGCGACGCCATCGAGAAACTGGAGACCGGCACCCTCGCCATCCGCCCCGAACTCACCCGCCACGGCCGCGCCGAACGCATCCGCGCCTACCACGGCAGCATCCAACTCACCGCCACCCTCAATGACTTCACCACCCTCGGCGAACTCGTCACCCGCCTCGCCGACAACGACCTCACCCGCGTCGACGGCCCCTGGTGGGCACTGCGCCCCACCTCCCCCCACCACGCCGCCGCCCGCCGCCAAGCCGTCCAGGAAGCACTCCAACGCGCCCGCGAATACGCCGAAGCCCTCGACACCCGCATCGGCGCCCTCCTCGAACTCAGCGACACCGGAAGCGTCGGCGGAGCCACCTTCGCCACCGCGACCTACGGCGGCGCAGGGGTCCTCCGCTCCGCCCGCGCGGAAACCGCCGCCGAAGCGGCCCCCCTCGACCTCGAACCCGTACGCCAGAACGTCGACGCCCAGGTCGAAGCGGCCTTCACACTCATCCCGCCGAACCTTGGATAAACGCTCATCAGAGCACCCCGCTGCACAATTCAACAGTTGTCAACAACCCTTCATGAGAAGGTTGTTGAGGTGTCATGCAGAGCCAAATACCTACCCGTAGGTAAGGTTTAGTCTCGAACCATGCGCCGAGCAAAAATCGTTTGTACCCTGGGACCCGCAACCGACACATACGACCAGATCAAAGCCCTGGTCGAAGCGGGAATGGACATCGCCCGCCTCAACCTCAGCCACGGCAGCTACGCCGAACACCAAGCGCGCTACGACCACGTCCGCAAAGCGTCCGAGGAAACCGGCCGCAACGTCGGCATCCTCGCCGACCTTCAAGGCCCGAAGATCCGCCTCGGACGCTTCCGCGAAGGCCCCGTACTCCTTGAACGCGGCGACACCTTCACCATCACCGTCGAACCCCTCGAAGGCGAAGGCACCGGCGACATCTGCGGCACCACCTACGACGGACTCGCCGCCGACGTCACCACCGGCGAACGCATCCTCGTCGACGACGGCCGCGTCACCCTCGAAGTCACCGGCGTCGAAGGCCCCCGCGTCCACACCACCGTCATCGAAGGCGGCATGGTCTCCGACAACAAAGGACTCAACCTCCCCGGCGTCGCCGTCTCCGTCCCCGCCCTCTCCGAAAAAGACATCGACGACCTCCGCTGGGCCCTGCGCACCGGCGCCGACATCATCGCCCTGTCCTTCGTCCGCACCGGACGCGACATCGACGACGTCCACCGCGTCATGGACGAGGAGAACCGCCGCCTCCCCGTCATCGCCAAGGTCGAGAAACCCCAGGCCGTCGACAACATCGACGACATCGTCGCCGCCTTCGACGGCATCATGGTCGCCCGCGGCGACCTCGGCGTCGAAATGCCCCTCGAACAAGTCCCCATCGTCCAGAAACGCGCCATCAAACTCGCCCGACGCAACGCCAAACCCGTCATCGTCGCCACCCAGATGCTCGACTCGATGATCGACAACTCCCGCCCCACCCGCGCCGAAGCCTCCGACGTAGCCAACGCCATCATCGACGGCACCGACGCGGTCATGCTCTCCGGCGAGACCAGCGTCGGCAAATACGCCATCGAGACCGTCCGCACCATGTCCCGCATCGTCGAGGCCGCCGAGGAAGACCTCCTCGCCAAGGGCCTCCCGCCCCTCACCGAGCGCAACAAACCCCGCACCCAGGGCGGCGCCGTCGCGAGGGCCGCCGCCGAGATGGGTGACTTCCTCGGCGCGAAGTTCCTCGTCGCCTTCACCCAGAGCGGCGACACGGTCAAGCGCCTCTCCCGCTACCGCTCACCCATCCCGCTCCTCGCCTTCACCCCCGACGAGGCCACCCGCGCCCAGCTCAACCTCACCTGGGGCGTCGAGACCTTCCTCGGCCCGCACGTCGACTCCACGGACGCGATGGTCGCCCAGGTCGACGAGGAGCTGCTGCGCATCGGCCGCTGCCAGAAGGGCGACGTCGTGGTCATCACCGCCGGCTCCCCGCCGGGCGTCGCGGGCTCCACGAACCTGGTCCGCGTCCACCACATCGGCGAGGACGACAGCCCGAAGTAGGGCGGCTCAGGATCTGCTCAGTATTTCGGCCCGACGTGCGCATCCATGAGGGCGACGGATGCCCGTCGGGCTACGGAGATGTTGTAGGGCTTGCCCGCGCGTGTGCAGTGCGTCCAGGTGATGCCGAGCGCGTCGAGGGTGTCGGTGTAGAGGCGGCGGATGTCGTCGGAGACGTTGGTGAACCAGTACCGGGGGTACTCGTAGCGCTTGCGTCCACCGCCGACCACGCGAGTCGTCCAGTTGGTGAGCCGACAGCCGTCGGAGTGGATGAGACCTCGGACGACTGCCAGGGATGGGCGTCGACGATCTCCTGCTGCCAGGGCTCCAGGACTATCTCGCGCTCGTGCTTCCTGCCCGGACCGTGCTGCGGGAAGTAGCAGACGAGGTGCTTCGAGTACATCTTGATGTTGTGGCAGCCGGCCCGGCGGACCCGGCACGTGGTGTTCTGCGGGAAGACCTTGCGTAACGCGGCCTCCGCCTCGTCCTGGATGCCTGGCCAGGCATCGTCCAGCGTGATCATCAGGCTAGGTGCTCGATGTGCCGAGTATTGGCTGATGTGGCCGTCGCCCAGGTAGAGCCCGAGCAGGTAGGCGTAGGTGGACTCGTCGAGCACTGTGCCGTCGCACCGGTGGCACGATGGGTTGTGCGCCCCGGGGCACTCGCCGCGTCGAGAACGATCCATGTGGAGCCAGTACGAGACGGTGCCGCGCGGAACGTTCAGTCTGCGGGCCACTTCAGCGTTTCGGGTGCCGCTCCGAAGGAGGGTGAGAGCTTGTTGGCGCACTTCTGTGCTGTGTGTGTTCATTCGTCCACTCTTGGGGGAGAGGGGCGGCCTCGGGCAGCAAAAAGCGGATGTTCACGCGAAAGTGAACATCCGCTCTGCGAGGTAGTACCGGGTATGGGATTCGAACCCACATGTCCTTTCGGACAGAGGTGTTTGAGACCTCCGCGTCAACCAATTGCGCCAACCCGGCGTGGTGACCGATCAGCAGTGTACCTGGTGACAGAAGGCGGCAGCAGCTAGGTAGGCTGCTTCGCAGCAGAGCCTGCCCTGAATCAAGGAGCCCCGTGACCACCCCCGAGTCGCCCCAGCCCGTAGACGCCGTCGACGACGACAAGTCGCACGTCCCGCCGCTGACGACCCGCGTCGTCATCGCCGAGGACGAGGCCCTCATCCGCCTCGACCTCAAGGAGATGCTGGAGGAGGAGGGTTACTCCGTCGTCGGTGAGGCGGGCGACGGGCAGCAGGCCGTCGAGCTGGCCCGGGAGCACCGGCCGGACCTGGTCATCCTGGACGTGAAGATGCCGGTCCTCGACGGGATCTCCGCCGCCGAGAAGATCGCCGAGGAGTCCATCGCCCCGGTCCTGATGCTCACCGCCTTCTCGCAGCGCGACCTCGTCGAGCGGGCCCGGGACGCCGGGGCCATGGCGTACCTCGTGAAGCCGTTCAGCAAGAGCGACGTGGTGCCGGCCATCGAGATGGCCGTCTCCCGGTTCGCGGAGCTGAAGGCGCTGGAGAGCGAGATCGCGGACCTGTCGCAGCGGCTGGAGACCCGGAAGCTGGTGGACCGGGCCAAGAGCATCCTCCAGACGGATTACGGGCTCTCCGAGCCGGCCGCGTTCCGGTGGATCCAGAAGACGTCGATGGACCGCCGGATGTCGATGCAGCAGCTGGCGGAGGCGCTGATCGAGGATGCCGAGGAGAAGAAGAAGTCGGCCGACTAGCCCCGTACACATACGTACGTATGCGAGAGGCCCGCACCCCGGAAGATCGGGCGGTGCGGGCCTCTCGCGTACGGCAGCGGCGGGGTGTCAGTCCTCGCCGAGGTAGGCCTTGCGGACCGACTCGTCGTGGAGCAGGTCCGAGCCCGCGCCGGAGAGGACGATCTTGCCGACCTCCATGACGTGACCCTGGTCCGCGAGGGACAGGGCGGCCTGGGCGTTCTGCTCGACGAGCAGGATCGTGGTGCCCGACGCCTTGAGCTCGACGATGGTCTCCATGATCTTCTGCATCATGATCGGGGAGAGGCCCATGGAGGGCTCGTCGAGCATGAGCAGCTTGGGCTGGGACATCATGGCGCGTCCCATGGCGAGCATCTGCTGCTCCCCGCCCGAGAGGGTGCCCGCGGCCTGCTTCCGGCGTTCCCCGAGGATGGGGAAGAGGTCGTAGGCGCGCTGGACGTCCTTCTCGATGCCTGCCTTGTCGTTGCGGAGGTAGGCGCCGAGGAGGAGGTTCTCGGTGATCGTCAGCCGGGGGAAGATGTGGCGTCCCTCGGGGGAGTGGGCGATGCCCAGGGAGACGATCTTGTGGGCGGGGATGTTGGCCAGTGGTTTGCCCTCGAAGAGGATGCGGCCGCCGAGTGGCTTGAGCAGTCCGGAGAGGGTGCGCAGGGTGGTGGTCTTGCCCGCGCCGTTGGTGCCGATGAGGGTGACGACCTGGCCGGCGTCGACGGTGAAGGAGATGCCCTTGACCGCTTCGATCTTGCCGTAGGCGACCCGGAGGTCTTCGACCTCTAGCAGTGCGGTCATCGGGTGCCCTCCTCATCGGTGCTGGTGGTGTCGGGCGTCGTGGTGTCCTTCGCCGGGGTGGTGGTGCCGGTGGCCGTTGCGGCGTGGGCCTCGGCGGCCTCCACCTCGGCGACTTCCTCGGCGCCGGGGGCGCCTTCGAAGGGGGTGCCGAGGTAGGCGGCGACGACGCGTTCGTCGGCCTGGACGTCGCCGGGGGTGCCCTCGACGAGTTTCTCGCCCTGGACGAGGCAGGCGACGCGGTCGCAGAGGTTGAAGATGAACCGCATGTCGTGCTCGATGACGAGGACGGCGATGCCCTGGTCCCGGATGGCGAAGATGAGTTCTTCGGTGACGCGGGTTTCCTGGGGGTTCATGCCGGCGGTGGGCTCGTCCAGGAGGAGGAGTCCGGGGTCGCTGGCGAGTGCGCGGGCGATTTCCAGCTTGCGCTGGTCTCCGTAGGGGAGGTTCCGCGCGAGGTGGTCGGCCTTGTCCTGGAGGCCGATGAACTCCAGGAGTTCCATGGCGCGTTCGCGGCTGGCGTCTTCTGCCTTGTGGTAGCCGGGGAGGCGCAGGAGGGCTGACCAGAGGCCTTCCTTGGTCCGGGTGTGGCGTCCGACGAGGACGTTCTCCAGGACGGTCATGTTGGCGAAGAGCCGGATGTTCTGGAAGGTGCGGGCGATGCCGGCCTTGGTGACGAGGTGGGGCTTGGGCGGCAGGACGGTGCCCTTGTAGCTGACCTTGCCCTCGGTGGGGACGTAGAGGCCGGTGAGGCAGTTGAAGAAGGTGGTCTTGCCGGCGCCGTTGGGGCCGATGAGGCCGACGATCTCGCCGCTGTTGACGGTGAGGTCGACGCCGCGTACGGCGGTGAGTCCGCCGAAGCGCATGGTGACGCCGCTGGCGTCGAGGACGCTGGTGGCCGGGTTGGCCGGGGTGGTCGTGGTGGTGGTCATGTGATCACGCCCCCGCCTTCGTGGTGCCGGCGGCCTGGTCGGTGAGTGGGACGTCCGGTGGGACGTCGAGTTGGCCGGTCTCGTGGAATTCGAGCTGCTTCCTGCGGTCCGCGACGAGTCCTTCGGGGCGGAAGCGCATCAGGAGGATGAGCGCGATGCCGAAGAGGAAGAGCTGGTAGTCCTGCATGAACTGCAGCTTGGCCGGGATGAGGTAGAGCAGCGCGGCGCCGACGAGGGGGCCGCTGAGGGTGCCCATGCCGCCGAGGATGACGGCGGCGAGGAGGAAGGCGGAGTTCGGGGGCACGGAGCCGGCGAACTGGTACTGCTCGGGCGTCACGGTGTAGGAGACGTGGGCCTGGACGGTACCGGCGAGTCCGGCGAGGGTGGCGCCGAGGGCGAAGGCGAGCAGCTTGAGCCGGAAGGCGTTGATGCCCATGGCGGTGGCCGCGGTCTCGTCCTCGCGGATGGCGACCCAGGCGCGGCCGATGCGGGATTCTCCGGAGCGTCGGAAGACCAGGACGACGACGGCGGTGAAGACGAGCATCAGCAGGTAGTAGTTGGCCGACCTGCCGAGGGTGAATCCGGCGATGTCGTGGCTGATGCCGAAGTCGAAGCCGAAGAGGTTGAGGTCGGGGATGCTGGGGATGCCCTGGGAGCCGTTGGTGAGGTCGGGGCCGCTGACGCCGTTGAGGGCGTTGACGGTGAGGCGGAAGATCTCGCCGAATCCGAGGGTGACGATGGCGAGGTAGTCGCCGCGCAGTCGGAGGGTCGGGGCGCCGATGACGACGCCGAAGATCAGTGAGGCCGCTGCGCCGGTGAGGACGGCGGCCCAGAACGGGAACTGGACGCCGACGGGGGAGAGCGGGGAGCCGGAGACCAGGGCGGCGGCGTAGGCGCCGACACCGAGGAAGGCGACGTATCCGAGGTCGAGGAGGCCGGCGAGGCCGACGACGACGTTGAGGCCGAGTGCGACGGTCGCGAAGATGAGGATGTTCGCGCCGATGAGGGCGTACTGCTCGTTCTGCTGGGTGAAGGGGAAGCAGAACGCCGCTATGAGTGCGGCGGCCATGGTGACGTTGCGGTGTTTGGTGGTCAGCCGGGTGATGCGGGCGATGAGCCCGGCCCGGGTGAGGGCGGTGAAGCCGAAGGCGACGCTGATGATGTAGCCGATGAAGAGTTCGGCGTACTCGGTGTCGATGCCGTACGTGAAGACGTGGAGGGCGACGCCGAAGGCTCCGGCGATGATGAGGATCTCGGCCCAGTTGGGGAGGTCCTTGGCGCGTCGGATCTCGCGGGGGTTGGAGCCGAGGCGGATGTAGCGCCAGAGCGGGTAGGTGATGAGCCCGGTGATGATGGTGAGGCCGATGAAGGCCGGCCAGCTGAACGCGGGCTGGGATTCCTTGGTGTGCCGGTCGAGTGGCAGGCCGAGGGAGGCGATCACGGTGAGGAGTGAGACCACCAGGGCGACGAAGCCGCCGGGTTCGAGGTTGGCCAGTCCGCCGAGTTGCACGGCGATGGCGATGGTGGTGAACGAGGTGGTGGTGAAGGCGCCGAGGGCGGCGAAGAAGGTGGAGTTGTTGCCCCCGGCGGGGTTGAGCCAGCCCAGTCCTCGTACGCCGTAGCCGGCGGTGGCGAAGAGGAGGGTCAGCAGTGCGCTGATGAGGGTGAGGACCTGGAGGCCGCCGGGGTACCCGTAGACGGTGAGGTCGCCGGGGAAGGCGTCGGTGTAGGTCCAGGCGAGGAAGGTGGAGGCGACCGTGAGCGCCGCGCCGGTGACGGTGGCTGCGCGGGCGACCGCGGTGGGAATGGCGATGACCGGGGTGGTCTCGGTGGTGTTGATCGTCATGGTCATCACGCCCGATCCGCGACGCGTTCGCCGAGCAGGCCCTGGGGGCGTACGAGGAGGACGATGATGAGGAGCGCGAAGGCCCATACGTCCTTCCAGGCGCCGCCGCCGAAGAGTTCCATGCCGGGGACTTCGCTCATGTAGCCGGTGGCGAGGGCTTCGGCGACGCCGAGGACGATGCCGCCGAGCATGGCGCCGTAGATGTTGCCGATGCCGCCGAGCACGGCCGCGGTGAAGGCCTTGAGGCCCATGATGAAGCCCATGCGGAAGCCGATCTGACCGTTCTTGAGCCCGTAGGCGACGGCGGCGACGGCGGCGAACGCGGCACCGATGGCGAAGGCCATGACGATGATGCGGTCGGTGTTGATGCCCATGAGCTTGGCGGTGTCGGGGTCCTGCGAGGTGGCCTGCATGCCGCGGCCGGCGCGGGTCTTGGAGACGAAGAGGCCGAGGGCGAGCATGCACAGGGGGGCGACGACGAGGACGAAGATGTCGCCGCGCTGGATGGTGGCGCCGAGGATGTCGAAGGCTTCGCCTTCGAACTGGGGGAAGGAGCGGTCCTTCGTGGCGTTGGGGTACCACATCCACACCGCTTGCTGGAGGGCGAGGGAGAGCCCGATGGCGGTGATGAGTGGTGCCAGGCGTGGTCCGCCGCGCAGGGGCCGGTAGGCGAAGCGTTCGGCGGCCATGCTGATGGCGACGGCGGCTATGACGCCGCCGACGATCATGAGGGGTATCGCGGCTATGAGGGAGAATCCGGACGGAAGCCCGAGGTAGACCGTGAGGGCTCCGAAGCCTCCGATCATGAAGATCTCGCCGTGCGCGAAGTTGATGAGCTGGATGATTCCGTAGACCATCGTGTAACCGATCGCGATGAGACCGTACATCGCGCCGAGGATGAGTCCATTGGCCAGCTGTTGCGGCAGTTCGTTCACCGCAGGGCCTCCGTGGAGTGGTTCGGATATGGCACCGCGCGGGAGGGCTCGTAGCGCTCCCGCGCGGTCTGGTTGCTTTGTGTGAGGGTGGCGGGGTGGCGGCCCGGCCGGTGGTTACTCGACGGTGCTGCTGACCTTGGAGACCCACTTGCCGCCGGTGACCTGGTAGGCGGTCATGAGGGTGTTGGTGGTGTCGCCGTACTCGTCGAAGGAGACGGGGCCGGTGACGCCTTCGAACTTGACCTTGTCCATGGCCGCGAGGACCTTGGCGCGGGCGTCGTCCGCGGGGATCTTGCCGTCGTTCTCGGCGGCGACGATCTTGACGGCCTCGATGATGGACCAGGTGGCGTCGTAGGTGCCGCCGCCGTAGGCCTCGTAGGCGTCCTTGTAGCCGGCCGTCTTGTAGTCGGCGATGAACTTCTTGGCGGACTCCAGCTCCTCGACGGGCTTGCCGACGGAGGTGGCGATGTCGCCTTCGGCCTTCTTGTTGAGCTTGATGAAGTCGGCGCTGTACATGCCGTCGCCGCCCATGAAGGGGATCTTGACGCTGTCCTTGATCTGCTGGCTCAGCGGGGCGCCGGCGGGGTACTCGCCGCCGTAGTAGACGGCCTTGGCCTTGGAGCTCTTGACCTTGGTGGCGACGGAGTTGAAGTCGCGGTCCTCGGGGTTCACGTGGTCGGTGCCGACGATCTTGCCGCCGAGCTCGGTGAAGGTCGCCTTGAAGGAGGCGGCGAGACCGGCGCCGTAGGGCTTCTGGTCGTCGATGAGGTAGACGTCCTTGATCTTCGCGGTCTCGAAGAGGTACTTGGCCGCGAAGGCGCCCTGGATCTGGTCCGTGGTGGCGGTGCGGAAGTAGGAGGCGTAGGGGCGCTTCTTGTCGCCGGTCTTCCAGTTGTTGCCCTGGGTCAGCTCGGTGCCGGTGTTGGCGGGGGAGACCTGGGTCAGCTTGGCGTCGTTGAGCGGCTTCTGCATCGACTGGGCGACGCCGGAGTTCAGCGGGCCGACGACACCGAGGACCTCGTCGTTGCCGATGAACGTGACGGCGTTCTGCTGGCCGACGGAGGGCTGGGCCTGGTCGTCGAGGGCTTCCAGCTTGAAGGTGATGCCGGGGACGGTCTTTTCCTTGTTCGCCGTCTTGACGGCGAGGTCGGCGGAGTTCTTGATGCCGAGGCCGAGGGCGGACAGGTCGCCGGTGAGCGGAGCGTCGAGGCCGATGACGACCGTCTGGTTGCCTCCGTCGCCGCCGCTGCCCTTGCTGTCGTCGCGCGAACCGCAGGCGGTGAGGGTGAGTGCTCCGGTGGTGAGCACTGCGGTGAGTATGAGCAAAGAACGGTGTCGCACGAAAAGTCCTTTCCCTGGCGCGGCCTCCTCTGCTTGAGGTGCCGTGACGATCGCCGGGCCGTACTGGGTTGGTACAGGGCCGTGCAGCAGACGCGCCCGGCGGCGCGGTGACTGGCGGTGACTCTAAGCGCAGCTGGGGGCCACCGGGACTGGTCGGCGGCGGATGTGACTCTCTTGTTATGCCCTTGAGCAAGGCTTGAGGTTCCTGTGAGGACATGTGGCGGTTTCGCCTGGAGTGCGGAAGGACCACATGGTGAGAACGCGCAGCTCTGCTAAGGGGCTTGGGGTGATCTTGGTGCTGACGCGGTTCGGTGGCCGCGGTGGGCGCGGCGAACTTCCCCGGGTGTCGGTCGCCGGGGTGCGCGGCCGGATTCCGCATCGCCTGCACGTTACGCAGTGTTACATCGGCGCTGGGGTCGGCGGGGCCGCGGGGCTGATGTGGCTGCTGAGTGGCTCATGGAACGTGCCGTGTGGTCAAGGAAGTTGACCGAGTGTGTTGGCCAACTGTCGTTTTTTGGTGGGGATATGGCACTGCCCGGCCGGAATGCACAGGGTGCGGTTCTGGTCGGGCAGGGGGGGGGCGCCGTGCGGGGCGAAGGGGTTGACGGGTGGCGGGGGTCAGCCGGCTTCGGGGCGGGGGGCGTCGCGGAGGAGGCAGGTGAGGCGTGCGGTGCAGACCCGCCTGTCCTGTTCGTCGGTGATGACGATCTCGTACGTGGCGGTGGAGCGGCCCTGGTGCACGGGGGTGGCGACGCCGGTGACGAGGCCGTTGCGGGCGCCCCGGTGGTGGGTGCAGTTGAGGTCGACGCCGACGGCGAGCTTGGTGGCGCCGCCGTGGAGCATGGAGCCGATGGAGCCGAGGGTTTCGGCGAGGACGGCGGAGGCGCCGCCGTGCAGGAGTCCGTAGGGCTGGGTGTTGCCCTCGACGGGCATGGTGCCGACGACGCGGTCGGCGGAGGCATCGACGATGGTGACGCCCATGCGTTCGCCGAGGTGGCCGGCGGAGAAGAGGGCGGGCAGGTCGACGCCGAGTGTCGCGTACTCGTCGATGACTTCCTGCGGGAAGAGGGGTGCGGTGTGCTCGCCCATGGTCCGGCTCCGTTTCGGTGCGCTCGTTCGTTGCTGTCCGCACTGTTCTTATCAGACGGCTGAGCGGACGCTTAGGGGGTGGCGGTCCTTCCGTCGGCCCGGGTGCTCTCGAAACGGACGACGACCGATTTGCTGGCCGGGGTGTTGCTGGTGTCGGCCGTGGAGTCCAGGGGGACCAGGACGTTGGTCTCGGGGTAGTAGGCGGCGGCGCAGCCGCGGGCGGTGGGGTAGTGGACGACGCGGAAGCCGGCCGCGCGGCGCTCGACGCCGTCCTTCCACTCGCTGACGAGGTCGGTGTACGCGCCGTCGGCGAGGCCGAGGGCGGCGGCGTCCTCGGGGTTGACCATGACGATGCGGCGGCCGCCCTTGATGCCCCGGTAGCGGTCGTCGAGGCCGTAGATGGTGGTGTTGTACTGGTCGTGGGAGCGCAGGGTCTGCAACAGCAGCCTGCCGTCGGGGAGTTCGGGGTACTCGACGGGGGCGGCGGTGAAGTTGGCGCGGCCGGTGGCGGTGGGGAAGCGGCGCTCGTCGCGGGGGGCGTGGGGCAGGGTGAAGCCGCCGGGGCGGGCGACGCGGGTGTTGAAGTCCTCGAAGCCGGGGACGACGCGGGAGATGCGGTCGCGGATGGTGGCGTAGTCCCGCTCGAAGGCCTCCCAGTCCGTACGGGAGGCGTCGCCGAGGACGGCGCGGGCGAGGCGGGCGACGATGGCCGGCTCGGAGAGCAGGTGGGGGCTCGCGGGGGCGAGGTTGCCGCGTGAGGCGTGGACCATGCCCATGGAGTCCTCGACGGTGACGAACTGCTTGCCGCTCGCCTGGACGTCCTTGTCGGTCCGGCCGAGCGTGGGCAGGATCAGGGCGCGGGTCCCGGTCACGGCGTGGGAGCGGTTGAGCTTGGTCGAGACGTGGACGGTGAGGCGGGCGCGGCGCATCGCGGCCTCGGTGACGGCGGTGTCGGGTGTGGCCGCGACGAAGTTGCCGCCCATCGCGAAGAAGACCTTCGCCTCGCCGTCGCGCAGGGCCTGGATGGAGCGCACCACGTCCAGGCCGTGGTGGCGCGGCGAGGTGATGCCGAACTCCTTGTCGAGGGCGTCGAGGAAGGCCGGTGCGGGCCGTTCGAAGATGCCCATGGTGCGGTCGCCCTGGACGTTGGAGTGGCCGCGCACCGGGCAGACTCCGGCGCCGGGACGGCCGATGTTTCCGCGCAGGAGGAGGAAGTTGACGACTTCGCGGATGGTGGGCACGGAGTGTTTGTGCTGGGTGAGGCCCATCGCCCAGCAGACGATGGTGCGCTTGGAGGCGAGGACGAGGGCGAGGGCCTGCTCGATCTCGGCGCGGGTGAGGCCGGTCGCGGTGAGGGTCTCGTCCCAGTCGGCCGCTTCGGCGGCCTTGACGAACTCCTCGTAGCCGTGGGTGTGTTCGGCGACGAACGCGGTGTCGACGGCACCGTCGGCGGCGAGGACCAGCTTGTTGAGGAGGCGGAAGAGGGCCTGGTCGCCGCCGATGCGGATCTGGAGGAAGAGGTCGTTGAGGGCGGTGCCCCGGATCATGCCCTGCGGGGTCTGGGGGTTCTTGAACCGCTCCATGCCGGCTTCGGGCAGCGGGTTCACCGAGATGATCTTCGCCCCGGCGGTCTTCGCCTTCTCCAGGGCGGACAGCATCCGGGGGTGGTTCGTGCCGGGGTTCTGTCCGGCGACGATGATCAGGTCGGCCTGGTGCAGGTCCTCCAGGGAGACGCTGCCCTTGCCGACGCCGATGGTCTCGGTGAGCGCCGAGCCGGACGACTCGTGGCACATGTTGGAGCAGTCCGGCAGGTTGTTGGTGCCGAACTCGCGGGCGAAGAGCTGGAGCAGGAACGCGGCCTCGTTGCTCGTGCGTCCCGAGGTGTAGAAGAGGGCCTCGTCGGGGGAGCCGAGGGCGGTCAGCTCCTCGGCGATGATCGCGAAGGCCCGCTCCCAGGTGACCGCCTCGTACCGGTCGGCGCCCTCGGGCAGGTACACCGGCTGGGTGATCCTGCCCTGCTGGCCGAGCCAGTAGCCGCTGCGTTCGGCGAGGTCGGCCAGGGGGTGGGCGGCGAAGAAGGCGGGGGTGACGCGGCGCAGGGTCGCCTCCTCGGCGACGGCCTTGGCGCCGTTCTCGCAGAATTCGGCGGTGTGCCGTTCGTCGCCCTCGGGCCAGGCGCAGCCGGGGCAGTCGAAGCCGTCCTTCTGGTTGACCTTGAGGAGGGTCTGCGCGGTGCGGCGCACGCCCATCTGCTGCTGGGCGATGCGCAGGGAGTGGGCGACGGCGGGCAGGCCCGCGGCGGCGTGCGGGGCCGGCTCGACCTGCGGGGCGTCCTGGACCGGGTCACCGGTCGGCGGCTTGGTGGCCATGATGCTGCTCCCCTTCGAGCGCTCTTCCCTGTGTCTTCGTCCTCACTGTCGATCCTGTCACGGCCCCGTGGATGTCGTGCCGGTCCGGATTGTCAGTGGGCCGTGGCAGGATCGGGGGCGTGGCTGAGACGGCATCGAAGAAGACGGCAGACAACCGACCGCGCCTGCTCCTCATGGACGGGCACTCCCTGGCGTACCGGGCGTTCTTCGCCCTGCCCGCGGAGAATTTCACGACGGCGGTGGGGCAGCCGACGAATGCCGTGTACGGCTTCATGTCGATGCTGGCGAACACCCTGCGTGATGAGGCGCCCACGCACTTCGCGGTGGCGTTCGACGTGTCCCGCAAGACCTGGCGTGCGCAGGAGTTCCCGGAGTACAAGGCGAACCGCTCCAAGACCCCCGACGAGTTCAAGGGGCAGGTCGAGCTGATCGGTGAGCTGCTGGACGCGATGCGCGCGGACCGGTTCGCGGTGGACGGTTTCGAGGCGGACGACGTCATCGCGACGCTGGCGACCCAGGCCGAGGCGGCCGGGTTCGAGGTGCTGATCGTCACCGGCGACCGGGACTCCTTCCAGCTGATCACGGAGAACGTGACCGTGCTGTACCCCATGAAGGGGGTCTCCGACCTGACCCGGTTCACGCCGGAGAAGGTCGTCGAGAAGTACGGGCTCACCCCGCAGCAGTATCCGGACTTCGCCGCGCTGCGCGGCGACCCGTCGGACAACCTCCCCGGCATCCCCGGCGTCGGGCCGAAGACGGCCACGAAATGGATCAACGAATTCGGTTCGTTCGCCGAGCTGATCGAGCGGGCGGACGAGGTCAAGGGCAAGGCCGGGCAGAGTTTCCGCGACCACCTGGACGCGGTGAAGATGAACCGGGTGCTGACCGAGATGGTCCGGGACGTGGAGCTGCCGAAGACCCCGGCCGAGCTGGAGCGCGCGCCGTACGACCGCACGGCGGTCACCGGTGTCCTGGACATACTGGAGATCCGCAACCCGAGCCTGCGCGAGCGCCTCCTCGCCGTCGACCCCGGGGCGGCGGAGGCCGAGCCGCCCGCGCCCGCGCCCGGGATCGAGCTGGACGGGGCCGTGCTCGGCTCCGGCGAGGTCGCCCCCTGGCTGGAGGCGCACGGTGCGCAGCCGCTCGGCGTCATGACGGTGGACACCTGGTCGCTGGGGGCCGGCACGGTCACGGAGATCGCGCTCGCCGCCGCCGACGGGGCCGCCGCCTGGCTGGACCCGACGCAGCTGGAGGAGGCCGACGAGCAGGCGTTCGCCGCCTGGGCCTCGGACCCGGCGCGGCCGAAGGTCCTGCACAACGCGAAGAACGTGATGCGGGTCCTCCCCGAGCACGGCTGGCGGCTCGAAGGCGTCACGATGGACACCGCGCTCGCCGCGTATCTCGTGAAGCCGGGCCGCCGCTCCTTCGCCCTGGACGCGCTGGCCGTGGAGTATCTGGGCCGGGAGCTGGCCCCGGCCGCCGCCTCCGACGGGCAGCTGGCCTTCGGCGCGGACGACCGGGCCGAGGCGGACGCCCTGATGGCGCAGGCCCGCGCCGTGCTCGACCTGGGCGACGCGTTCACCACCCGTCTCCAGGAGGTGGGCGCGGCGGAGCTGCTGCACGACATGGAGCTGCCGACGTCGATCCTCCTGGCCCGTCTGGAGCGGCACGGGATCGCCGCGGACCGGGCCCACCTGGAGGGGATGGAGCAGCAGTTCGCCGGGACCGTGCAGCAGGCGGTGAAGGAGGCGCACGCGGCGGTGGGCCGCGAGTTCAACCTCGGATCGCCCAAGCAGCTCCAGGAGATCCTCTTCGGCGAGCTGGGCCTGCCGAAGACGAAGAAGACCAAGACGGGATACACCACGGACGCGGACGCGCTGGCCTGGCTGGCCGCGCAGACCGAGCACGAGCTGCCGGTCCTGATGCTGCGCCACCGCGATCAGGCAAGGCTGAGGGTCACCGTCGAGGGCCTGATCAAGACGATCGCCGCCGACGGCCGGATCCACACCACGTTCAACCAGACGGTGGCGGCGACCGGTCGGCTCTCCTCCACCGACCCCAACCTGCAGAACATTCCCGTCCGCACGGACGAGGGCCGGGCGATCCGCCGGGGCTTCGTCGTCGGCGAGGGCTTCGAGACCCTGATGACGGCGGACTACAGCCAGATCGAGCTGCGGGTGATGGCGCACCTCTCCGAGGACGCCGGTCTGATCGAGGCGTTCGCCTCGGGCGAGGACCTGCACACCACGGTCGCCTCGCAGGTCTTCGGCGTCGAGAAGGACGCGGTCGACGGGGAGATGCGCCGCAAGATCAAGGCCATGTCCTACGGCCTGGCGTACGGTCTCTCCGCGTTCGGCCTCTCCCAGCAGCTGAACATCGACCCCGCCGAGGCCCGGGTGCTGATGGACACCTACTTCGAGCGGTTCGGCGGGGTACGGGACTATCTCCACCGGGTCGTCGAGGAAGCCAGGGCCACCGGGTACACGGAGACGATTCTCGGCCGGCGCCGCTATCTCCCCGACCTGAACAGCGACAACCGCCAGCGCCGCGAGGCCGCCGAGCGGATGGCGCTCAACGCCCCGATCCAGGGCACCGCCGCGGACATCGTGAAGGTCGCGATGCTGCGGGTGGACAAGGCGCTCACCGAGGCCCGGCTGACCTCGCGGATGCTGCTCCAGGTCCACGACGAAATCGTCCTGGAGATCGCGAAGGGTGAGCGGAAGCGGGTGGAGGAGATCGTGCGCCACGAGATGGCCCACGCGGTCGAGCTGCGCGCCCCGCTCGACGTGTCGGTCGGCGTCGGCGAGGACTGGGAGTCGGCCGCGCACTGAGCCGCCGACAGAGGCCGGGCCCGGACCGCGTCACGGTTCCGGGCCCGGGCCTTCCGCCCGGCCCTACCTCCGGTCGGCCGGCGCTCCCGTACGGGTCCCCTCCGCTACCGGAGTCCGCTCCGGGCCCTGCGTCCCCACCGCTACCGGCGTCCCCCGCCGCCCGCCCGGCAGCCGCATCCACACCCCGTACAGCAGCAGCCCGGCCGCGAGCCCGGCGCCCGCGCCGAAGCAGGCCGTGGGGATGATGTCGAGCGGGCTCTCCACCCGGCCGAAGTGGGCGTACCAGCGAACGCACCGGTGGACGGTGCCGAGCAGCACGCACAGGCCCAGCAGGCCGAGAGCGCCCCACCTCTCCCGGCGGCCGAGCACCGGCACCTCCTCGGGCGCGGGGGCCTCCGGGGTCAGCCGGAGCCCGGTGACGGCGAACCAGCCGATGACCACGAGGGCCAGGGCCGAAGTGCCGTACTGGACGATCTGGTACACGGGGAAGCCGCCGACACTGCGGCTGAGTACCGGCACCAGCTCCGTCCCCCACCGGCTGTGGTGGGTGAACGCGTCCCACACCACGTGCGTGGCCGCGCCCAGCGCACCGGAGACGGCGAACCACAGCCAGGCGGACGGACCGAAGGAGGCCCGCGTCCACCGCTGCCCCCGGACGAAGGCGTGGACGCGGCCCCGTACGCGTACCGGCAGCAGCGCCGCCCATGGCTCCCGCAGCAGGACCCACACCGTCACCAGCGCCGCGGCGATGACCACGTTCACCGTGACGACCCCGAGGAAGGTGTGCGTGAACGAACCGAACTCCATCGCCCCGGGGATCACCGTGTCCGCGAAGTAGGTGATGTCGGGCGCGAAGGAACCGGCGACGAGAGCGGAGGGGAACAGCGGCCACCGGGCCGTCCCGTTCCGGCGGATCGCCGGGAGCACGGCGGCGGCATGACTGAGCGTGAACGGCATGACGGCAAGTATGCGGGACCGTTCGGGCACCCTTCTGTGGCCGGCAGGACAACATGCGTCCGCGAACGTGAAAAAACAGTAAGAAGCGGTCAGGGCTCAGTGCTCGGCCGACACAAGGTGCCGTAGGGTCGCTGGAGTCCTTGCGCTGGGGAGCGCGAGCAGCCTTCGAGGGGGAGGGACCGGAACGTATGGCAGCGCACATTCGCCGACGTCTGCGCAAGGGGGCCACGACCACCGCGGTGGCGGCGGCCGCCGTGGCGGCACTCGCGGCCTCGCAGGCGCCCGCAGTGACCCTGGCCGACGGAGCCGCCGGCGGCGGTGACCCGAAGGCGGCCGGTGAGGACACCGCGAGCACCGAGGACGACGACGCCGCGACCGGCAACTCGCCCTACTACACGGACCTTCCGCCCCTGGTGACACCCAACAAGCCCGGAGCCTCCAGCAATCTGCCGGTGACCGGGAGCGCGGAAGCGGGCATTCCGGCGTCGATCCTCGCCGCGTACAAGCAGGCCGAGCAGACCGTCAGGACGACCGACCCCACCTGCCGGCTGCCCTGGCAGCTCCTCGCGGCCATTGGCAAGGTCGAGTCCGGCCAGGCCCGCGGCGGACGCGTCGACGCCAACGGCACCGCCAGCCCCCCGATCCTCGGCCCGGCCCTCAACGGCCAGGGCTTCGCCCTGATCAAGGACACCGACGGCGGGGCGTACGACAGCGACGCGGTCCATGACCGCGCGGTCGGCCCGATGCAGTTCATCCCGTCGACCTGGGCCTCCTGGGGCCAGGACGCCAACGGCGACGGCCGCAAGGACCCCAACAACATCTACGACGCGGCGCTCGCCGCCGGCCGCTACCTCTGCGCCAACGACCGGGACCTGGCCATCGCCGCCGACCTCGACAAGGCCGTGCTGAGCTACAACCGGTCGAACGAGTACCTGCGCACGGTCCGCTCCTGGTTCTCCTACTACCAGCGCGGTACGCACGAGATCCCCGACGGCACCGGAACGCTGCCCACCACTCCGAGCACCCCCTCCCCGAACCCGGGCCCGAGCACCGGTCCCGGTGCCGGTCCGAGTGCCACCCCGAGCCCGAAGCCCTCCCCGGACAAGCCGGGCGGGAAGCCGGGGCCGGGCTCCTCGAAGCCCGGCGACGGCTCCACCAGCCCGACGCCGAAGCCGCCGAAGCCGCCCACCGCCAAGCCGACGCCGGCCGAGACCTTCGGCTCCCTGGAGAACGCCGGCACCGGCCCGCTGCGCGCCACCGCGGGCCAGGCGTTCGACGAGCGGGTCGCCGTCCTGGCCCGCAACGCGCTCGGCGCTCCGCTCGGCAAGGTGCCCGTCACGTTCACCGTCACCGGGAACACCGGAACACTCTTCGCCGGCGGCAAGAAGACCGTCACGGTGCGGACCGGGGCGAACGGCACCGCCACCGCGCCGGAGCTCAGGGCCGGCGAGAAGGCCGGGGAGTTCACGGTGACCGCCGTCGCGGGCACCGGCAGGCCGCGCACCCTGACCTACGCGGCGACCGTCACCGCCCGCCAGGCCGACGACCTCGCCAGGACCGGCGAGAAGACGCTGGTCGCCGCACCCGGCGAGAAGTTCGCGGACGCCGTCACCGTCAAGGCCACGTACAAGAACGCCGCGGCGGCCGGAGTGGCCGTCACCGCCACCATGGTCAAGGACCCCCTGGGGCTCTTCGACAACGACAAGGGCCCGTACTTCAAGGACGCGGCCGGCAAGCCGGTGCGGACCCTGACCACCCTGACGACGGACGCCGGAGGCGTGCTCCGGCTCCCGGAGATCTTCGCGGACGAGACCGAGGGCACATTCAAGCTGCGCCTCACCACCGAGGGCGGCGCCTCGGTCGTCATCGAACTCACCATCCGGGCCCCGGAGGAGACGGCTCCCGAGGAGACGGCTCCCGAGGAGACAGCCCCTGAGGAGGCCGCCCCGGAGGGGACAGCCCCCGCGGAGGCGGCTCCGAAGGAGACGGGAACCCCCGAAGCCTGACCCCGCCCGCACCCGCCACACCGCACAGCCGCCGCGCACAGCCCCTCGGTCATCCGGCCGAGGGGCTGTCCGCTCTGTTCTCATCTCGCGCCCAGGTTGCTACGGTGCCCCAGCCCTGACGTCCCATCAGGTCACCGGCGGCCCATCAGGTCGCCGTCGTCGGATCACCGCCCCGGGAGGCCGAGCATGCGTGCCCTCGTCGCCGCCGCCATCGGACTGGCCGCCGCCCTCGTGCTCGTGTTCACCCTCTCCGCCGTCGGCTCCCCGGCCGGGGAGACCTCGCCGAAACCCCTGCTGACCACCGTCCCGGGACCGAAGAGATAGCCGCCGCAGAGGGAGAGGTCACCACCATGCGCCGCCGAGCCGGTCTCGTACTCCTGGCCTTCGCCGTGTTCTTCGCCGCCCTGTCACCCCTGCTGCGCTGGTACGCCTTCCCCCGCCTGGCCAAGGTCCCGCCGAACCAGTACCAGGAAGTCGTCCTGGAGGCGTCCCCCGCGACCCTCCTCGACTACACCACCCTCAAGGCCAGGAAGGTCGAGAAGGTCACCATCGTCCAGACGCTCAAGGGCAACGTGGAGGAGTCCGAGAAGATCGAACGCGGCGCCGGACGCGACGTCGTCGTCTGGGACGCGCTCTCCTACATCCAGGGCCCCGACGGCAGGATGGTCTCCGAGATCCCCGAGCGCTACATCTTCGACGCCCACAGCCAGGCCCCCGTCAACGCCACCGGCGAGATGGTCGACGGCGACCCGGTCCGGCGCGAGGGCATCGAGTACAAGTGGCCCTTCCTCACCGAGAAGCGGGACTACGCGTACTTCGACGCCCAGAGCCGCACCACCGCCCCCATCCACTACAAGGGCACCCGGACCTTCCGCGGTCTGGAGGTGTACTACTTCGAGCAGACCATCCCCTGGACCAAGGTCCCGATGCCCAAGAAGATGCCCATCGAGGGCGTCACCGCCGAACAGATCGCGCAGACCGGCATGACCCGCTGGTACACCACGCAGCGCATGTTCTGGGTCGACCCCGTCACCGGAGCCCCCGTCAACGGCGAGGAGATCCACACGGAGGAGCTGCGCGACGCCAGGAAGATGGGCATGTCCGAGGACACCGTCACCGCGTTCTCCGGCCATGTGAAGATGCGCGAGGACTACATCGCGGACACCGTCGACCTGGTGAAGTCCCAGCGCGTGCTGGTCCTCCTCCTCACCTCGTACCTGCCCTGGTCCTTCCTCGGCCTCGGCGTCGGACTGCTCGCGCTCGCCCTCTGGCTGGAGGCGCGGTCCCGGCGGGCCGAGACTCCTACGACCGTTTGAGCCGCGCCGAGGTGAACCGCGTCGCCGGTACGGTCGCGGGGTCCTCCGGCCACGGATGTTTCGGGTAGCGGCCGCGCAGCTCCGCCCGCACCGCCTTGTAGCCCTCCCGCCAGAACGACGCCAGATCCGCCGTGACGGCCGCGGGCCGCCCGGCGGGGGAGAGCAGGTGCACCAGGACCGGCACGCCGGCGACCCGGGGCGTCTCGGCCATCCCGAACAACTCCTGGAGCTTCACCGCCAGGACGGGCTGCTCGCCGCCGTACTCGACCCTGATACGGGAACCGCTCGGCACCTCGATCCGCTCCGGCGCCAGCTCGTCCAGCCGGGCTGCCTCCCCGCTCGCCCAGGGCAGCAGCCGCCGCAACGCCTGGCCCGCGTCGATCCGGCCCAGGTCCGAGCGCCGCCGGGCCCGCGACAGCTCGGGCTCCAGCCACGCCCCGGTCTCCGCGAGCAGCGCCTCGTCCGAGACGTCCGGCCACGGCGCGCCCAGCACCCGGTGCAGGAACGCCAGGCGCAGCCGCGACTGCTCACTGTCCCGGGTCCACCGCAGCAACCCGAGCCCCTCCCGCCGCAGCCCTTCGACCAGGGCCCCGCGCACCAGCTCCGGATCGGGCTGCTTCAGAGGCCGTACCGCCAGCTCCACCGCGCCCAGCCGGTCCACCGACCGGGCCACCACCTCGCCGCCCACCCACCGGACCTCCTCGCCCCGCACCCGCAGATGCCCGGCGGCCAGCAGCGCGGTGGGCTCGTCGACCACCGCCGCCAGCCGCACCCGCGCCGACGCCGCGTGGGAGGGCCGGTCCGCGACCGCCACGGCCAGCCAGGGCGCGCTGCGCAGCCGGGAGGCGTCCCGCAGCTCCGCGCCCGTGCCCGACGCCATCAGGAAGGCCCCGTCGCCCCGGGCCCGCGCCACCCGCTCCGGGAACGCCAGCGCGGCGATGAGGCCGACGACGGCGTCATCGGAGCGAGCCCCGCCGGAGCCGGGGCCTTCCACCTGGCTCGACAGCCGCCGCACCTCCTGCTTCCAGCGCGCCGCGTATCCGTCCTGGCCCCGGCGGGCGGTCCGCAGCGCCGCCGCGAGATCGTCCCCGTACTCCCTCGGCGGTTCCTCGCTCAGCAGCGCCACCACCTCCGCGGCCCGCCGCGCCCCGGCCTCCCGGGCGCCGTCCAGCAGGGCCCGCGCCAGCCGCGGGTGCAGCCCGAGCCGGGACATCCGGGCGCCGCGCTCGGTGACCCGGCCCCCGCCGTCCACCGCGCCGATCGCCTCCAGCACCTCCCGGGCGGCGCCCATCGCCCCGGCGGGCGGCGGGTCCAGCAGCGCGAGCGAGGAGGCGTCCGGATCGCCCCAGCACGCCGCCTGGAGCGCGAACGCGGCCAGGTCGGCGACCTTGATCTCCGGGGAGGGGAAGCGCGCGAGCCGCCCGTCCTCGGCCTGGTCCCAGCACCGGTAGACCGCCCCCGGAGCCTCCCGCCCCGCCCGCCCGGCGCGCTGCCGCCCGGCCGCCCGGGAGGCCCGTACGGTGCTCAGGGCGCTCAGCCCCCGGGCATGGTCGGTACGGGGTTCCCGCGCGAGGCCCGAGTCGACGACCACCCGCACCCCCGGCACCGTCAGCGACGACTCCGCCACCGAGGTCGCGAGGACCACCCGCCGCCCCCCGGAGGATCCGGCGAGCACCGCGTCCTGCACGGCGGCCGGAGCCCGTCCGTGCACCTGGAGCACCTCCGCGTCCACCCCCGCGAGCTGCCCGGCCACCCGCCCGATCTCGCCGACGCCGGGCAGGAAGCAGAGCACGTCCCCCGCCCGCTCGGCGAGCGCCCGCCGCACGGTCGCCGCCACATGCGTCAGCAGCGCTGGGTCGACGCGCATCCCGTGCGGCGGCTTCACCGGACGGGCGGGCGGCGCCCAGAGGACCTCCACCGGATGCGAGATCCCCCGCGCCTCGATCACCTCGGCGTCGCCGAGCAGCCGCGCCCAGCCCTCCGCGTCCGTCGTCGCGGACGCCGCCACCAGCCGCAGATCGGGCCGGATCGCCTCCCGTACGTCCAGGAGGAACGCGGCGACCGTGTCGGCGTCCAGGTGCCGCTCGTGACACTCGTCGATGATCACCACGTCCACCCCGGCCAGCTCCTGGTCCCGCTGGAGCCGCTGGAGCAGCACCCCGGTGGTCACGACCTCCACCACCGTGTCCCGCCCCACCACGCGCTCGCCGCGCACCGTGAAACCGACCCGCTCGCCCGGCCGCTCGCCCAGCAGCCAGGCCATCCGCCGCGCCGCGGCCCGCGCGGCGATCCGGCGCGGCTCGGCGACCACGACCCGGCGCGCCGGGCCCTCGCCGGTCAGCCCGGCCAGCACCAGCGGGACGAGCGTCGTCTTGCCGGTGCCGGGCGGGGCGCACAGGACGGCGACGCCCCGGTCGTCGAGCGCGCGCCGCAGGGCGGGCACGGCGGTGCGGACGGGCAGGCGGTCCAGGGCTTCGGTGCGGATCACGCCCCCAGTGTCGTACGGGAACTGCCCCAGGGATTCCGCGCACCCCGGCCGGTCAGCGGCTCAGCCCCGCTCGCAGACGAAGATCGCCGTGCCCGGGATCAGGTTGCCGCGCAGCGGGGACCAGCCGCCCCACTCCTGGTCGTTCCAGGCGGGCCATTCCGGTTCGACCAGGTCGACCAGCCGGAAGCCGCCCGCCACCACGTCCCGGACCCGGTCGCCCAGCGTGCGGTGGTGTTCCACATAGACGGCGTCGCCGCCCTCGTCCTGCTCCACGTAGGGGACGCGGTCGAAGTAGGAGGCGGCGACGGACAGCCCCTCGGGCCCGGGCTCGTCCGGGAAGGCCCAGCGGATCGGGTGCGTCACGGAGAACACCCAGCGCCCGCCGGGCCGCAGCACCCGGTGGACCTCGCGGAAGACCCGCACGGGGTCGGCGACGAACGGCACCGCCCCGTACGCGGAGCAGGCCAGGTCGAAGGAGCCGTCCCGGAACGGGAGCCGGCCCGCGTCGGCCTCGACCAGGGGTACGTCCCCGCCGATCCGCAGGGCGTGCTGGAGCTGGCGGTGGGAGAGGTCGAGCGCGACCGGGCGGGCGCCCCGCCCGGCCAGCCAGCGCGAGCACTGGGCGGCCCCGGCGCCGATCTCCAGGACGTCGAGGCCCTTGAGGGCGCCGACGGGCCCCAGCAGGGCGGCGTCCGCCTCGTCCAGCCCCTCCGGACCCCAGACGAAACGGTCGTCCCCCAGGAAATTGCCGTGGTCGCTCTGGTACGCGTCGGCGTTCCGGTCCCACCAGCCGCGGCTGGCCCGGCTGCTCTCCGTCTCGTCCGCCGCACGGCGTGTGGCCTCCGGCTCCGGGGGCTCGGCGGGTTCTGCGGAGTAGGTCCCGTGGATCTCTTGGCTCATCGTGCCCGTCGTTGTAGTTTGCCTTCACCCGCCGCGCGCGGTACGTACCAGGGGATGTACCCCGAGGGTGCGGACGCGCGTCCGCGGCGCCGTGCCGTAGTGTTCTCGGGCCGATACGGCCTCCTGGAACAGGAGTTGTGCCGGAATCGGGGCGATGTGCCCCGGGTGCGCGCCTTCGCGCATTGACCCTGTCCGGCTGCCCCCGTATGCTACAAGTTGCGCTGCGAGCCTGCGCGCCTCAGACCTAGCAGGCCGCGCTCGCGTCTGTTGCATGTCCCCTCGGTTGTCGAGGCGTCTCTCCGGAAACGGATTGCGCGCTTTCCAGGCTGTCCGGCTTCTGCAGAGGCGATACGGGCTTTCGGCGTAGCAGTACCTACGACTCTCTGTCCGTACCGGAGCCCTTTCCCACATGACGAGCAGCACCGAGACCACCACCACGCCGCAGGTTGCGGTCAACGACATCGGCGACGCGGACGCGTTCCTCGCGGCGATCGACGAGACGATCAAGTACTTCAACGACGGCGACATCGTTGATGGCGTCATCGTCAAGGTTGACCGGGACGAGGTTCTCCTCGACATCGGTTACAAGACCGAAGGTGTCATCCCGAGCCGCGAGCTCTCGATCAAGCACGACGTCGACCCGAACGAGGTCGTCAAGGTCGGCGACGAGATCGAGGCCCTGGTTCTCCAGAAGGAGGACAAGGAAGGCCGCCTGATTCTCTCGAAGAAGCGCGCTCAGTACGAGCGTGCTTGGGGCACCATCGAGAAGATCAAGGAAGAGGACGGCATCGTCACCGGTACCGTCATCGAGGTGGTCAAGGGTGGTCTCATCCTCGACATCGGCCTCCGTGGCTTCCTGCCGGCGTCGCTCGTCGAGATGCGTCGCGTCCGCGACCTCCAGCCCTACGTGGGCAAGGAGCTCGAGGCCAAGATCATCGAGCTGGACAAGAACCGCAACAACGTGGTCCTGTCCCGCCGTGCCTGGCTCGAGCAGACCCAGTCCGAGGTTCGCCAGACGTTCCTCACGACCCTGCAGAAGGGTCAGGTCCGCTCCGGCGTCGTCTCCTCGATCGTCAACTTCGGTGCCTTCGTGGACCTGGGTGGCGTCGACGGTCTCGTGCACGTCTCCGAGCTGTCCTGGAAGCACATCGACCACCCCTCCGAGGTTGTCGAGGTCGGCCAGGAAGTCACCGTCGAGGTCCTCGACGTCGACATGGACCGCGAGCGCGTCTCCCTGTCGCTCAAGGCGACGCAGGAAGACCCGTGGCAGCAGTTCGCCCGGACGCACCAGATCGGTCAGGTCGTCCCGGGTAAGGTCACCAAGCTCGTTCCCTTCGGTGCGTTCGTCCGCGTCGACGAGGGCATCGAGGGCCTGGTCCACATCTCCGAGCTGGCCGAGCGCCACGTGGAGATCCCGGAGCAGGTCGTCCAGGTCAACGACGAGATCTTCGTCAAGGTCATCGACATCGACCTCGAGCGTCGTCGCATCAGCCTCTCGCTGAAGCAGGCCAACGAGTCCTTCGGTGGCGACCCGGCCTCGGTCGAGTTCGACCCGACGCTGTACGGCATGGCCGCGTCGTACGACGACCAGGGCAACTACATCTACCCCGAGGGCTTCGACCCCGAGACCAACGACTGGCTCGAGGGCTTCGAGGCGCAGCGCGAGGTCTGGGAGACCCAGTACGCCGAGGCGCAGACGCGCTTCGAGCAGCACCAGGCCCAGGTCATCAAGTCCCGCGAGGCCGACGAGGCTGCTGCGGCCGAGGGCGCTGCTGCCCCGGCCGGCGCTGCTCCGGCCGCCTCCGGTGGCAGCGGTGGCGGTGGCGGCGGCTCCTACTCCTCGGAGTCGGCGGACAACTCCGGCGCCCTGGCGTCGGACGAGGCCCTTGCCGCGCTGCGCGAGAAGCTCGCGGGCGGCCAGAGCTGACGCTCTGACCCCGGCGGCCCATCGGCTGCGGTAGCTGTAAAGCGGTAAGTGAGGCCCGTCCCCTTCGGGGGGCGGGCCTCACTCGTGTTCAGGGGGCGGGGCGGCTACGGGGTGACGGCGACGTTGGTCAGCCCCTTGCCGCCGGTGACCGTGTTGCTCGCGTACACCGTGGTGCGGCAACCGGAACCGTTGTTGGTGACGTTGATGGCGAGTTGCCTGTCGCCGGTGGCCCCGGAGAGGTTCGAGGTGTTGCCGCGGAAGACGGTGCCGCAGCCCCAGCCGCTCTGCTGGGTGTGGGTCTCGTAGCCGTTGTTGGTGGTGCGCGAGCCCTTGTTGCCCTCGACCAGGACGTTGTTGCCCTTCACGTCGACCCAGGAGTCGTCGTAGTTGGCGCCGGTCAGCCCGTCGCCGTCGAAGGTGTTGCCGATGATCCTCGCGCCGGTCGTGCCCTCCTTGATGTCGATGCTCTCGCCGCCGACACCGGGGCCGATGATGTTGTTCAGGATCTGCGCGTTGTCGCTGCGGTCGGAGAGGTCGCCCGCCGAACCGACGTACACGCCCTCCCCCATGCCGCGTCCGTTCTGCCCGGTGTCGTGGATCCGGGAGTTCTTCAGAACGCCGTCCTTGCTGGACCTGCGGAAGTGGACGCCCTCCATGTCGAGGTCGTGCACGGTCACCGAGTCGATGACGACGCCGTTCGCCGCGTCGGTCATGATGCCCTTCTGGCCGCCCTTGACCGTGACGCCCCGGACGGTCCAGTACGAGGCGCCGTTCAGGTGCAGCCCGTAGCCGCCGCCCGCGGTCAGGATCGCCCTGCTGGAGCCGGTGAGGGTGATCCGCGCCCCGGGGGTGCCGGGCCGGGTGGTTTTGAAGTTCCCGGTGTACGTGCCGTCGGCGAGCCGGATCGTGTCACCGGGGGAGACGGCGGTGAGTGCCGACTTGAGCTGGGCCGCGGTGCTGACGTCGATGACCGCCGCGTTCGCGGGCCCGGCGCCGGCCAGGGTGAGACCGCCGGCGGCCAGGGCGGCGGCGAGCAGGGCGGTGAGGGAGGAGCGGGTGCGCATGGGGGGTGCCTTCCCGTCGGAGAGGTCCAGGGGTTCCCGTACATGAATATGGGGCGAGTCCCTGAACGTACTGCCCAGTGACGGTAGGGACGGCGGCGGAGTGCGTCAAGGTCTGGACCAGGATCGGCGGGCGGCGCCGGAAGCGGCGAAGGGCCGGTGCGGGACCGGTAACTGACATACCGTGACCTGCCCGCACCGGGGAAAGATCAGGGTGCGGGAATGCGTCTGCCGCCCCTCGCGTTCTTCTCTACGAACACGAGGAGGAGCGGTAACCGTGCCTGATCCGCAGAGTTTGTACGAATGGGAGCCGAAGGGCCTGGCCGTCGTCGACATGGCCCTGGCGCAGGAATCGGCCGGCCTGGTCATGCTCTACCACTTCGACGGCTACATCGACGCGGGCGAGACCGGCGAGCAGATCGTCGACGGCCTGCTCGAAACACTGCCGCACCAGGTCGTCGCGCGCTTCGACCACGACCGGCTCGTCGACTACCGCGCACGGCGCCCCCTGCTCACCTTCCGGCGCGACCGCTGGACGTCCTTCGAGGCTCCGACCCTGGAGGTAAGGGTGGTCCAGGACGCCACCGGAGCGCCCTTCCTGCTGCTGTCGGGCCCGGAGCCGGACGTGGAGTGGGAGCGGTTCGCCGCCGCGGTCGAGCAGATCGTCGAGCGCCTCGGCGTCCGGCTCGCGGTGAACTTCCACGGCATCCCGATGGGCGTCCCGCACACCCGCCCCGTCGGCATCACCCCGCACGGCAACCGCACCGACCTGATGCCGGGCCACCGCAGCCCCTTCGACGAGGCCCAGGTGCCCGGTTCGGCCGAAGCCCTCGTCGAGTACCGGCTGATGGAGGCGGGCCACGACGTCCTCGGGGTCGCCACCCACGTCCCGCACTACGTCGCCAGGTCCTCCTACCCGGACGCGGCGCTGACCGCACTGGAGGCGATCACCGCGGCGACGGGCCTCGTGCTGCCCGCGCTCGCGCACTCCCTGCGCACCGAGGCGCACCGCACCCAGACCGAGATCGACCGGCAGATCGGCCAGGGCGACGAGGAACTGGTCTCGCTCGTCGAGGGCCTGGAGCACCAGTACGACGCCGTCGCCGGCTCCGAGACGCGCGGCAACCTCGTCGCCGAACCGGTCGACCTGCCGTCGGCCGACGAGATCGGCCGCGAGTTCGAGCGCTTCCTCGCCGAGCGGGAGGGCGAGGGCTGAGCGCCCCCGCCCGGCCCGTAGGCTGCGGCCCATGCTGAAAGTGGGCCTGACCGGCGGCATCGGAGCCGGCAAGAGCGAAGTGTCGCGGCTGCTCGTGAAGTACGGTGCCGTCCTGATCGACTCCGACCGGATCGCCCGCGAGGTCGTCGAGCCCGGTACGCCCGGACTCGCGGCCGTCGTCGAGGAGTTCGGGCCGGGCGTGCTGACCGCCGAAGGCGCTCTGGACCGCCCGGCGCTCGGCGCGCTCGTCTTCGCCGACGCCGGACGGCTGGCCGCGCTCAACGCGATCGTCCACCCCCTGGTCGGCGCCCGCGCGGCCGAACAGGAACGGGCGGCCCCCGAGGACGCCATCGTCGTCCACGACGTCCCGCTCCTCACGGAGAACGGGCTCGCCCCTCTCTACGACCTGGTCGTGGTCGTCGACGCCTCCGCCGAGACCCAGCTCGACCGGCTCGTCACGCTGCGCGGGATGACGGAGTCCGACGCTCGTGCCAGGATGGCCGCACAGGCCACCCGCGACCAGCGCCGCGCCGTCGCCGACCTGATCGTGGACAACGACGGTCCGCTGGAGGCGCTGGAACCGCAGGTGCGCTCGGTCTGGGACGAGTTGGTCCGCAGAGCCGCCGCCCGCTGAGTCGGCGTGCGCCGGACGCCCCGGCCGGACGTACCGGAATACCGGCTCCGGGGTGGACGTTGGAAACCGGCGAGGGAAGGGAAGGACGCGACCGTGCCCGAGAGGAATCCGGAGACCCACGTCATCGACTTCCGTGCGGCCGAGCAACTGCTCGACGCCCGGGACCCCCGGGGTGCCGTCAAGCTCCTCGACTCGGTGATCGCCGCCCATCCGGAGAACACCGCCGCCCGGCTGCTCCGGGCCCGCGCCTTCTTCGCCGCCGCCCAACTGCGCCCCGCCGAGCTGGAATTCGAGCTGGTGCTGGAGCGTGAGCCGGACAACGCGTTCGCCCACTTCGCGCTGGCCCGCACCTTCCAGCGGGCCGGCCGCCCCGAGCAGGCGACCCGGCACTTCCGCCTGGCGGCGGCGCTCGACCCGAAGCCGGAGTATCTCCGGGCGGCGAAGTTCGACGAGCGGGGCTGACGGGGCGGGGCCGACGACGCCCGGGGCCCTCCTAGGGAGGTCCGGAGGAAGGACCAGCCCACCCTCCGTTCTTGCCAGGGCCGTCCGTACCGGCCCCGGGGCGGCGGGGCCGGCCGTCGCCGTGGTCCGGCTCGTACGGAGGGACGTCCCGGCCCGGCTGGTAGTGCGGGCCCTGGCGCATGCGGTATGTGATCACGCCGAGGTCCAGGACCGCGAGCAGCAGCACCACCCCGCAGGCCGCCGCCCAGCCCGGCCGTCCGTTCAGGGCGAATGCCACCAGGCCGAAGAGCGCCCAGGCCATTCCCCACAGGCTGAGCCAGAGCCGCATCCGGAGGGGACTGCGGGCGGTCGCGGGTTCACTGCCCGTACGCATAGCGATCACCTCGTTTTCCAGGATGGACCCACCCGGCGTCGGACGAAACAGCGACGGGGCGGGGAACCGCGCCAGGCGACGGCTCGTTCGTCCCTCATGAGCGAATCGCTGGTACGCGAGGGGTGCGACGGGACCGGCCCCGGAGTCATCACGCCTGACGGGTGCGCGGTGGAGCTGTATCGTCGGCTGTCCGTCGGCGACGAGCCGGACGTGATCGCGGGCGTGGCCCCCGCCGGGGCGAGCATCCTCGAACTGGGCTGTGGGGCGGGCCGGGTGACCCACCCGCTGGTGCGGCGCGGATTCCGGGTGACGGCGGTGGACGAGTCGCCGGAGATGCTGGAGGAGATCGTCGGGGCGCGCAGGGTGCGCAGCCCCATCGAAACGCTGGACCTGGGCGGCGAGCGGTTCGACGTGGTGCTGCTCGGCTCGTTCCTGGTCCACGCGGGCGAGCACCGGGTGCGCGACGGGATGCTGCGCGTCTGCCGCGACCACGTGCGGGACGACGGGATCGTCCTCGTCCAGCGCGAAGGGGTCGCCCACCGCTCGGAGCTGCCGTGGGAGCGGACCGACCCGTCCGGCGGACTGATCCGGATCGTCGCCGCGGACCCGGTGGGCGACGGTGTGCGCTCGGTGCGCGCGGAGTATCACTTCGACGACGCGCGGTGGACGCAGACCTTCCTGTCGCGGGAGCTGTCCGACGAGGACATCGCCCGCCATCTGGCCACGGCCGGGCTTACGGTGGACCGCACGCTCACCGACGACGGCACCTGGCTGCTGGCCCGCCCCGTGCTCTGAGGGGCCGCGGGCGGGCGGGCTTCGGCCGCGCCCCCTGCCGGTCGCTCAGTGGACGAAGCTGTAGCTGCGCCACGGACCGCTGCCCGGCGCCGTCACATCGCTGAACCTGGTCGGCACGTACGTCGTCCTGTCGCCCGTGCAGTCCCGTGTGCGGTACAGGATGACGTCGACCAGCGTCCCGTTCTCCACCTCGTGGGCTCCCGCCGGGGCGATCCGGTGGCAGCCGCGTACCGACGGGCTGTTCACCTGGAGCACCGCTTCGCGCTCGGTCGTGTACGTCACCGGGCCCACCGCGGTGCGGCCGAGCCCCGAGCAGCCCGAGACGGCGAGGGCGAGGAGCGAGGCTCCGGCGGCGATCCCGAGGCGGCGTCGGCCGCGGGGAACGGGGGCGGTCACGGACATGGGCGGGTCCTCGTCTGCTCGTCCGGTGCTCGTCCGGCGATTCGGTACGTCGGGAAGACGTGCTGGCGCTGGTCACCCTGCCCGCCCCGGGGCGGGCAGGCATCCGGTGCGCGGCCGACCGGGCGAGCCGCGGTGCGACGGACCAAGGTTCCTCATACGCCCAAATGGGGCATAAATTTATAAAAGGTGCTACGTGTGAAAGGTGTTCCACGGGCCTGCGGGTGTCCGCTCCCCTTCCCTCCCTGGGGGCCGTCATGGTTCAGGAACTGGTGATCGCCCTGGTGGCGGTGGTCTGCGCCGGAGCGCTGTACGTGGCCTCGGCGGCGCGGGTGATCCGGCAGTACGAGCGCGGTGTGGTGCTGCGGCTCGGCCGACTGCGGGACGACGTGCGGCTGCCGGGCTTCACCATGGTCGTGCCGGGGATCGACCGGCTGCACAAGGTCAACATGCAGATCGTCACCATGCCCGTGCCCGCCCAGGACGGCATCACCCGGGACAACGTCACCGTCCGCGTGGACGCCGTCATCTACTTCAAGGTGGTCGACCCGACGAACGCCGTCATCGCGGTGGAGGACTACCGGTTCGCCGTCTCCCAGATGGCCCAGACCTCGCTCCGGTCGATCATCGGCAAGAGCGACCTGGACGATCTGCTGTCCAACCGCGAGAAGCTGAACCAGGGGCTGGAGGTCATGATCGACAGCCCGGCGGTCAGCTGGGGCGTACAGATCGACCGGGTGGAGATCAAGGACGTCTCGCTGCCGGAGACCATGAAGCGCTCCATGGCCCGCCAGGCGGAGGCCGACCGGGAACGGCGCGCGAGGGTGATCAACGCCGACGCGGAGCTCCAGGCCTCGAAGAAGCTGGCGCAGGCGGCCGGCGAGATGTCCGCCCAGCCCGCGGCGCTCCAGCTGAGGCTGTTGCAGACCGTGGTCGCCGTCGCGGCCGAGAAGAACTCCACGCTGGTACTGCCCTTCCCGGTCGAGTTGCTCCGCTTCCTGGAGCGCGCGCAGCAACCGGCGGCGGAGGCGGGGCACGACGGACCCGCCGCACCCCCCGCCCCGGCCGTACCCGCCGACCTCCTCGCCCCGAACGCACCCCCCACCGCCCCTGCCCCGGCCGCGCCGTCCTCATCGGAACAGCCGTTCGCCCATCACTGAGCGTGGCGGCCCACGCGCGGAGCGGGGTACCCGCCCGATCGATTCCGCCGCCGCTGACCTGGGGTGATGCGGCGGGCGTCCGCAGTGTCAGACCTCCCGCCTAGACTCGCGGAGTCAGCACATTCCGTGCCGACGGCGACCGTGGATCAGGGGGGAGGGGGTGACGGACATGACGGCACGGACCCGCGAGAGCGAGCCGCGGCACACCGAGGGCCCGGCCCGGACCGCCGATGCCGGCCGCCTGCTGCGCTGCGCGGCGGTCTTCCTGCCCGGCCCGGTGCCCAGGGACGGCCGCATCGCCTTCTGGGACCCGCTCGGGGACGCCGGACCGTGGCACGACGACGGCGAGCAGGGGCGGAGCGGGACGCACTTCGGGTACGCGGAGACCCCCCGCAGTCCCGACTCCGTCCCGTGCACCACCGCCCGGCTCACGGTTGTCCGGCCGGACCCGGCGGCGGGCCCCGGGAGCGTCCGCGCCGTCGCGGCGCCCGCGGCGCTGTTGTCCGTGGCCGACGCGCTCCCCCTGCTCGTCCGGGCCCGCCATCAGGCCTCCGCCCATCCCGCCACCCGCTGCTGGGGCGCGGCCGCCCTGCACGCCCTTCAGCTCGTCGCCCGCGGCAGGCTCCTTCCCGGACTCACGGCGGCCGGTCACGACGCGTGGCGGGCGGGTCCGAGGGACGCCGAGGACGTCGCGCATCTGCGGGCGGTCGCCGCCGCCCTGCCGCCCGAGGGGCACGCGGCACCCGTCCCCGGTTCCGAGCCGCCCCGGCTCCCCGACCCCCAGGCGCTGATCGGAGCGTTCCTGGACGCCGTCGCCGACACCCTGCCGCGCACCCCCGCCGCCGCGTTCGCGATGGGCGCGCCGTTCGCCGCCCACGAGCCCCAGCGTCTGCCCCATGCCGCGGCCTGGGCCGTGGAGGTCGCCTCGGGCCTGGACGCGGGCGTGCGGGTCTCGCTGCGCCTGGACCTCTCCGCGTACGAGCTGTTCGACACCGCCGACACCTACGAGGTCACGGCCGCCCGCGAGGAGACGGAGACCGGCGGAGGAGCCGCGCCGCCGGAGCACCCGGACGACCCGGCGGCCCGGCACGCCGCCGCTGCCGTCGTCCAGGTCCACAGCCTCGCCGACCCGACCTACGTGGTGGACGCGGCCGCCCTGTGGAACGGCGCGGCGGGCGAGCCGTTCGGGCCGCGTGCCCGGGTCGACGCGGTGCTGGCGCTGCGCCGCGCCGCCCGCGTCTGGGCCCCGCTGGAACGACTGCTGGGGCAGCCCGCCCCCGATGTGCTCGCGATCACCGAGGACGAGCTGTACGAGCTGCTGAGCGACGCGGGATCCCGGCTGGCCGCCGCCGGGGTCGAGGTGCACTGGCCGCGCGACCTGGCCCGCTCCCTCACCGCGACCGCCGTCGTGCGGCCCGCGCCCGGATCGGCCACCGACGGCACGTCCTTCTTCGACGCCGAGCACCTCTTCGCCTTCGACTGGCAGCTGTCCCTGGGGGAGGAGCGGCTGACCGAGGCCGAGATGGACACCCTGGCCGAGGCCCACCGCCCGGTGGTTCGGCTGCGTGACCAGTGGGTGGTCGTCGACCCCGCGCTCGTACGCAGGGCGCGCAAGCGGGAGCTGGGGCTCCTGGATCCGGTGGACGCGCTCGCCGTCGCCCTCACCGGCAGTGCGGAGGTGGACGGCGAGCGGGTGGACGCCGTCCCCGCCGGGGCGCTGGCCGCCCTCCGTACGAGGATCCTCACCCAGGACACCACGATCGCGCCGCCGCCCGGCCTCGACGCGACGCTGCGCGACTACCAACTGCGCGGTCTGGCCTGGCTGGACCGGATGACCTCGCTCGGGCTCGGCGGCTGCCTCGCCGACGACATGGGCCTCGGCAAGACGATCACCCTCATCGCCCTCCATCTGCACCGGGCGCACCCCTCGCCCACCCTGGTGGTCTGCCCCGCCTCCCTCCTCGGCAACTGGCACCGCGAGATCAACCGCTTCGCCCCCGGCGTCCCCGTGCGCCGCTTCCACGGCACGGACCGCACCCTGAGCGACCCGGACGGCGGCTTCGTCCTCACCACCTACGGCACCATGCGCTCCAGCGCTCCCCAGTTGGCCGAGCAGAGCTGGGGCCTGGTCGTCGCCGACGAGGCGCAGCACGTCAAGAATCCGCACTCCTCCACGGCCAAGGCGCTGCGCACCATCCCCGCCCCGGCCCGGGTCGCCCTCACCGGCACCCCCGTCGAGAACAACCTCTCCGAGCTCTGGGCGCTCCTCGACTGGACCACACCCGGACTGCTGGGCCCGCTCAAGGCGTTCCGGGCCCGGCACGCCCGGATCGTGGAGAACACCGGCACCGCCGCGGGCCTGGGCAACGAGGAGGCGGTGGAGCGGCTGTCCCGGCTGGTGCGGCCCTTCCTCCTGCGGCGCAAGAAGTCCGACCCCGGCATCGCCCCCGAGCTGCCGCCCAAGACGGAGACCGACCACCCCGTCTCCCTCACCCGTGAGCAGGCCACGCTCTACGAGGCGGCCGTCCGCGAGACGATGGCGCGGATCGAGGCGGCGGAGGGCATCGCCCGCCGGGGTCTCGTCATGAAGCTGCTGACCTCGCTCAAGCAGATCTGCAACCACCCCGCCCAGTATCTGAAGGAGGAGCCGACCCGGCTCACGGGCCGTTCCGGCAAGCTCGCCCTCCTCGACGAACTGCTCGACACGATCCTGTCCGAGGACGGCTCGGTCCTGATCTTCACGCAGTACGTGGCGATGGCGAAGCTCCTCTCCGCGCACCTCGCCTCCCGAGCGATCCCCTCCCAGCTCCTCCACGGCGGTACGGCGGTGGCCGAGCGGGAGCGGATGGTGGACCGCTTCCAGTCCGCCGAGGTCCCCGTCTTCCTGCTCTCCCTCAAGGCGGCCGGCACCGGGCTGAACCTGACCCGCGCCGCCCATGTCGTCCACTTCGACCGCTGGTGGAACCCCGCCGTGGAGGAGCAGGCCACCGACCGGGCGTACCGCATCGGCCAGACCCAGCCCGTGCAGGTCCACCGGATCATCGCGGAGGGCACGGTGGAGGACCGGATCGCCGAGCTGCTGGAGTCCAAACGGGTCCTGGCCGACGCGGTGCTCGGCAGCGGCGAGAGCGCCCTGACCGAGCTCAGCGACCGTGACCTGGCCGACCTCGTATCGCTGCGGAGGCCCGCATGAGCCCCCGCCCGACCACCGGCCCGGCCGCCCGGAGATCGGCACCCCGTGTCCGGCCCGGACCGGACGATCTGCGGCGCACCTTCGAGGCGGTGCCCGCCCGCATCTCCGCCGAGGGCGAGCCCTTCGCGGGCAGCTGGTGGGGCCGGGCCTGGGTGGACGCGCTGGAGTCGCTGTCGATGGACGAGGCCCGCCTCGCCCGCGGCCGCGCGTACGCCGACGACGGCCAGGTCGCCGCGATCACCGTCACCCCCGGGCGGGTCGTCGCCTACGTGCACGGCAGCCGGGCCCGCCCCTACCGCGCCGAGCTGCGGCTGCGCACCTTCACCGACCCCGGCTGGGAGACCCTGCTCGACGCGGTCGCCGCCCACCCCGGCCACCTGTCCGCGCTGCTGGCCAAGGAGATGCCGCACTCCCTGGCCCACACCGCCGAGGAGGCCGGTGTCCGGCTGCTGCCCGCCGCCGACGACCTCGACCCCAGCTGTACCTGCCCCGACCACGGGCGGCCCTGCAAGCACGTCGCCGCCCTCTGCTTCCAGACGGCCCTGCTCCTCGACGGCGACCCGTTCGTCCTGCTGCTGATGCGGGGCCGGGGCGAGCGCGAGCTGCTGGACGAGCTCGGCCGGCGCAACGCCGAACACTCCGCCCGCGAGCGCCCCGCCGCTCCCGCCGTCCCGACGGTCGGGGCCCCGGAGGCCTTCGCGGCCCGCTTCCTGCCGCCGCTCCCGGCACCCCTGCCCGTACCGCCGCACCCCGGCCAGCCACCGTCGTATCCCGATCTGCCCGGCGCCCGTGACCCGTTGGGCCTGGACCACCTCGCCACCGACGCCGCCGCCCGCGCCCACGCACTGCTGACCACGGGCCGTGATCCGCTGGCCGGGCTCACCCCGTGGCAGGACGCGGTCCGCCTCGCCGCCGCACGGCCGACCGCCGGGCTCACCGCCACCACCCGCGCGCTCTACCGGGAGCTGGCCTACGCCACCGGCCGCACCACCACCGACCTCGCCCGCGCCGTCGCCGCCTGGCGGCAGGGCGACGCCGAGGGCCTCGCGGTCCTGGAGACGCCCTGGGACCCGCCGGCCGGCCCCTTCGACCGGGCCAGGCCCGCGCTCGCCGCCGCCGGCTATCCGCGCTTCACCCCCTCGCGCAACCACCTCACCCACCCGGACGGTTCGCTCCAGCTCCGCCTCGGCCACGACCACCGGTGGTACGGCTACGAATCCGACCCCGGCGCCGACGACTGGTGGCCGCGCGCCGCCCCGGACCCCGATCCGGTGGCCGCCCTGGAGGCCCTGCTGGCCGGCGACTCCGTCCCCGACGCCTCCGGGACCGACGCCCCGTCGTACGTACGATAAAACCCCTGGCCAGGGGAGACTCGCCCCTGTTAGCGTCCACGACGTGGCGAAACTCAATCAGATCATCGCAGTGGAGAAGGGCGTCAAGTCCAAGGCACACCAGGACCTGACGGCGGCTCATCACGGCCTCCAGAAGGCCGGACTGCTGGCCGGGATCTCCCGGACCTACCAGCCCAAGGACGAGGAGGGCGAACAGCTTCCGCCCGAGTCGACGCTCGTCCAGGTCAAGGCCGAGGACGTGCTGCGGGACACCGCGGTCACCCTGACCCGGCTCTTCGATGTGACCGCCACGAAGGACTGGGCGAACTGCTCGGCCAGGGCCGATGTCAAGGTCGACGGGCGGGTGCTGGTGAGCGAGGTGCCGGTGTCGTATCTGCTCTTCCTCGAGAAGCAGCTGACCGACCTCAACACCTTCGTCCGCAAGCTGCCCGTGCTGGATGCCGCCGAGGCCTGGGTGCAGGACCCCTCGACCGACGCCTGGAAGACCGAGCCGGTCCGCACGGTCCGCACGAAGAAGGTGCCCCGCAACCACGTGAAGGCGGAGGCCACCGAGAAGCACCCGGCGCAGGTCGAGGTGTACTACGAGGACATCCCGATCGGGTACTGGACGACGGTCAAGTTCTCCGGGGCGCTGCCCGCGCGGCGCGTCAACGAACTGCTGGACCGGATCGAGAAGCTCCAGCAGGCCGTGAAGTTCGCCCGCGAGGAGGCCAACGGCGCAGAGGTCACCGACCAGCGGGTGGGTGATGCGGTATTCGGTTACCTCTTCGGGTGACCGACCATGGATTCCCCGGCCGCCGACTTCTCGGGGGCCGGGGTGCGCGAGGAGCGCAAGCTGAAACTGAGGCTTGTCGTGAAGGCGCGGTTCCAGTGGAGGTTCGACTCCTCCCTCCGGCACGGGCCGGAGTAGCCCAAGCAGGCAGAGGCAGACCGCCGTCAATCTCAGACTATTGCTCCAGACTCAGCATTCGCCGCCGATCGCCGGATCGAACGGGCCCGGGCCCGCGCGCGTCGAAATGCCGGTTCAAGTCCGGCCCGCAGAGCTCCGATCTGCGGTGGTCCAAAGGCAGGACGCGACGACATCAGACTGACCCGGATCCTTAAACGTGCCGGCGTGCCCGATGGGCGGCACACTCAGGGCCCGGAGGCCGGCTACGCCTCCGGGCCCGCTCCCGTCCCCGGGGAGCGGCGGAGACCCGGAGCCGACCACAGGGGCGCGGGACCCGCAGGGCACAATGCAGGACGTGCGAGACGTAGACGAGCAAGGTGCCGGGGACGCGCAGGGCACAGCCGCCCGGCTGCGGGCGATCTGTGACGAGGTGTCGGAACGCTTCTACGAGCGGGCCGACGTGGTGCGCACGCTCGTGGTGGCGTTGCTGGCCGGACAGCACTCGCTGGTGCTCGGCCCGCCCGGAACGGCGAAGTCCGAGATCGCCCGGGAGCTCACCGGCAGGGTCGAGGGGGCTGCCTACTGGGAGATCCTCCTGTCGAAGTTCACCGCGCCGACGAGAATGTTCGGTCCCGTCGACGTCGCCGCGCTGGCCCGCGGGGAGTACCGCCAGGTGTACGAGGGCCGCGCCACGACCGCGCACGTCGCCTTCATCGACGAGATCTTCAAGTGCTCCACGGCGGCGCTGAACGAGACCCTGGGCTACCTCAACGAGCGGATTTACCACCCCGAGAGCGGCGGCGAGCCGATTCGCTGCCCGCTGATCGGCGCCATCACGGCGAGCAACGAACTGCCGACCGGGGAGGACACGGCCGCGATCTACGACCGGCTGCTGGTGCGGATCGAGGTCGGATACCTGGCGGACCCGTCGAACTTCGCCGCGCTGGTCCGCTCCGCCGTCAGCCGCCCGGCGGCCCCGGTCCGTACCACCGTCGAACTGGCCGCGTTGCAGCACGCGGTGACCGGATCCGTCCCGGCCGTGGACGTCCCCGACGCCATCGTGGACGCCGTGTGCGCACTGCGGGCGGCCCTGCGCCGCAAGGAGCTCGTCGCCTCCGACCGCCGCTGGCGGCAGGCGGTGCGGCTGCTCCAGGCGTCCGCGTACCTCGACGGCCGCCCGACGGTCGCCGCGACCGACCTGACCGTGCTCACCCACGTGCTGTGGGACTCCCCGGCGCAGCGCCCCACCGTCGAGCGGGAGGTGCTGCACCTGGTCAACCCCGACGCCAAGGAGGCGCTCGACCTGGCCGACGCCCTCGACGAGCTGGAGGCTCAACTCGACGCCATGGCGGGGCAGTCCCGCGAGGCGCTCAGCGACTGGGTCATCAAGAAGGCCCACAACAAGCTCGCCACGGCGGGCAAGCGGCTGGAGAAGCTGCGTGCCGAGGCGGCGGGCGCCGGCCGCTCCACCGCCGCCATCGACCGGGTCACCGGCCGTCAGCGCGCCGTCCGCGCCCGTGTCCTCACCGAGGCGCTCGGCATGGACGCGAGCATGGTCCAGGACCGGCTCTGAACACCGGGAGGAACAGCGGCGCAGGCAGGGCGCCGGCCGCGCTCGACGCGCTCGCGGGCCGGGCCCGGACGTGGCTGGGCCACTCCACGGCCGAGCGGAGCGCGGGGGCCGTCGTCGCGGACCGGTTCGAACGGTTCACCTGGCGCGACACCTGCGAGCAGTCCGAAGGACTGCGCGAGCTGGCCCAGGCACTGGGCGAGCGTCACGACCACGCCGCCGACCTCCTGGCCGACGTGTTCCTGGCCGCCTACAAGGTCGGCCTCCGACTGCGCGAGCGTACGGAGATGGAACCCTCGCGGCTGGTCAACCACCAGATCGTCACCGCACTGGTGGAGTCACCGGACTTCGCCGCACTGCGCCGGGAAACCGTCGGCGACCCCTACGCCGCCGCCATGGCCGTCCTCGCCCAGTCCGGCGCCCTCCGCGGGATGCTGGAGCGCGCGCAGGACGCCCAGGGGCGGGCCGAGCGAGCGGCGAAAGCCCTCCAGGACGCCGACAGCGCTGCGACCACCGTGGCCGAGGCGCTCCAGCGCGCCGCCGAGGAGGCCGACGAGGACGGCGGCGTACCCGCATCGACCGCCGCCGCCGTCCACCGGGCGATCGAGGCCGCCGAGGCGACCGGAACCGCCGCGCGGCTGGCCGCCCGGGCTGCCGAGCAGGGCGCCGCCGCCGTCCCCGGCCTCCGCACCGCCGCGCACCACGCGGCGGCGAAGGCCGCCGAGGCCGTCGAGGAGGAGGCCGTGCTGATGCGGGCCTGGGGTGTGGGCCCCGGCGAGCTGGAGCGGATGCCGTACGCGCGTCGCGCCCGGCTCGCCGAGCGGCTGCGCGCCGGCCGTCTCGCCCGGTGGGCCGAACTGATCGGCCGCTTCCGGCAGATGGCCGACGGGGAGCGGGCCCGCAAGGTGGAGAGCACCGCCGGGGAGCTGGTCGGCGTCACGCTCGGCGACGACCTCTCCCGCCTGATCCCCTCCGAACTGGCCAACCTCGGCCTGCCCGGGCTGCGTGCCGTCTTCGCCGCGCGGTACGCCGCCGGGGAGCTGATGCTCTACGACAGCCGGGGCGAGCAGCCGACGGGGCGGGGCGCCGTCATCGCCTGCGTGGACACCTCCCACTCGATGTACGCGGCGGGGCCCGGAGGAGTCACGCGGGAGGCGTGGTCCAAGGCGTGCGCCCTGGCGCTGCTGGACCAGGCCCGCCATGCCGGGCGCGACTTCGTCGGCATCCTGTTCTCCGCCGAGGACAGGATCCAGGTCTTCCGCTTCCCGGCCGGCCGGTCCGCCGGCGTCGAGCGGGTGCTCGACTTCGCGGAGACCTTCCTCGGCGGCGGCACCAGCTACCAGTCGCCCCTGACCGCGGCCCGCGAACTTCTGGAGGAGGAGTTCGACGACGCCGCCACCACGCGCGGCGACATCGTGATGATCACCGATGACGAATGCGGCGTCCCCGAGGAGTGGATGCGTGGCTGGAACGAGGCCAGGCGGGCGCTGGGCTTCCGCGTCTTCGGCCTCGCCGTCGGCGCCCCGGGGGCCGCCGAGGCCGGTTCGGTCCTGGACGCGCTGTGCGACAACCTCCGCTCCATCGAGGACCTCACCGACGTCCACGCCGCCGCGGATCTCTTCCGGCTCATCTGACCCCCGGCCGGATCCGCTTCACCCGACCCCGGCCGGACGGGGCGCGCGCATCACTGCCGGTACCCGCTCAGGAAGCGGCCGATGCGGCTGATCGCCGCGTCGAGGTCGTCGGCGTACGGGAGGGTGAGGATGCGGAAGTGGTCCGGGCGCGGCCAGCTGAAGCCGGTGCCCTGCACCACCTGGATCTTCTCCCGCAACAGCAGGTCCAGCACGAACTTCTCGTCGTCGACGATGTGGTGCACCTTCGGATCGATGCGCGGGAAGGCGTACAGAGCGCCCTTCGGCTTCACGCACGAGACGCCGGGGATCTCGTTCAGCCGCTCCCAGGCCCGGTCGCGCTGCTCGTGCAGCCGCCCGCCGGGCGCGACCAGCTCCCGGATGGACTGCCGTCCGCCGAGCGCGGCCTGAATGGCGTACTGGGCCGGGGCGTTGGGGCAGAGGCGCATGGAGGCCAGCATGGTGAGGCCCTCCAGGTAGTTGCGGGCGTGCTGCCGCGGACCGGAGACCACCATCCAGCCGGACCGGAAGCCGGCCACCCGGTACGTCTTCGACAGGCCGCTGAAGGTGAGGCAGACCAGGTCGGGGGCGAGGACCGCCGCGCTGTGGTGCTCGGCCCCGTCGTACAGGATCTGGTCGTAGATCTCGTCGGCGAACACCATCAGCCCGTGCCGCCTGGCCAGATCGAGGATGCCTTCGAGGATCGCGCGCGGATAGACCGCGCCGGTGGGGTTGTTCGGGTTGATGATCACGACGGCCCTGGTCCGGTCGGTGATCTTCGCGGCCATGTCGGCGAGATCCGGATTCCAGTCGGACTCCTCGTCGCAGACGTAGTGCACGGCCTTGCCGCCCGCGAGCGTGGTCACCGCCGTCCACAGCGGGAAGTCCGGGGCCGGGATCAGCACCTCGTCGCCGTCCTCCAGCAGCGCCTGCACCGCCATGGAGATCAGCTCGGAGACCCCGTTGCCGAGGAACACGTCGTCCACGTCGACCTCGGTCAGGCCCATGGCCTGGTAACGCTGGACCACCGCCCGCCGGGCCGAGAGGACGCCGCGCGAATCGGTGTAGCCGTGCGCCCGCGGCAGCATCCGGATCATGTCCTGGACGATCTCCTCGGGAGCCTCGAAACCGAAGAGCGCGGGATTGCCCGTGTTGAGCCGGAGCACGCTGTGGCCCGCCTCCTCCAGGGCGTTGGCGTGTTCGATGACCGGGCCCCGGATCTCGTAGCAGACCTCGTTGAGCTTGCTGGACTGCCGGAACTCCATGCGCTGCCTCCCGAGCCGAATTGCGATACTTGGTTTTACCAAGCTTCAGCTTGGAAAGTCCAACAACATGTCTAGACTGCGTCGCATGCCACGTCAGCAGCAGCCAGCAGCACGCCCCGCCCGTCGCCGGAGCTACGACCAGTTCGACGCCACCGCCCGCGCCCTCGACTCCGTCGGCGACCGGTGGACGCTGCTGATCGTCCGTGAACTGCTGGGCGGGCCGCGCCGGTACACGGACCTGCACGCCGACCTGCCCGGCGTCAGCACGGATGTGCTGGCCTCCCGGCTCAAGGACATGGAACAGACCGGACTCGCCCTGCGCCGCAAGCTGCCGCCCCCGTCGGCGGCGTCGGTCTACGAGCTGACCGCCCGCGGCCGCGGCCTGCTGCCCGTCCTCGCGGCCCTCGCCGAGTGGGGGTCGCCCGCCCTCGCCGAGCGCCGCCCCACGGACGCGGTGCGGGCCCACTGGTTCGCCCTGCCCCTGCTCGGCGCCCTCGCCGGGCTCACCCGCGAGGGCGTCCTCGAGGTCCGGCTGGAGGAGGGCGAGTTCCACCTCCGTGTCGGTGGGGGAGCGGGGACCGCGCTCACGGCCGCCGAAGCGGTCGCCGCGGTGTACGGCTACGGCCCCGCCGACCGCCCCGACGCCCGGATCGTCCTGGACGCCGAGGTGTGTCTGGAGCTCGCGCGGGGTGGGGCGACCCTCGCGGAGGCGGTGAAGGACGGCCGCGTCGAGGTGCTCGGCGAAGGCCCGCTCGCCGCCGAACTGCGGGGCGCCTGAACCTCCCGCGCGGGCGGCCGGACCTCCCTCACCCGAGCGTCCCCTCCGCCGGTGCGGCGATGATGGGTCCGTGCGACTCGAAGCGATCACCCGGGAACGGCTGGCCGGCGAACTGGCCCGCTACGCCGACGGGCTGTCCGCCGCCGACGGCGGGCCCTGGCTCGCACTCGGCATCGACGGAGCGCCGGCCGCCCGCACCCGCGAGAGCGCCGAACGCCTCGCGCGGGAGCTGCGGCTGCTCGGCCGTGCGGTGCTCGTCGTCTCCACCGAGGGCTTCCTGCGCCCGGCGAGCCTGCGCTTCGAGTACGGGAAGCGGGACCCGGACGCGTACGCCGACAGCTGGTACGACACCGGGGCGCTGTGGCGCGAGGTGTTCGGGCCGCTGGAGACCGGCGGCTCCGGCCGCGTGCTGCCCGATCTGTGGGACCCCGTGACCGACCGGGCCACCCGTAGCCCGTACCACTCCCTGCCCGAGGGCGGGGTGGTCGTCGTGCACGGCCCGTTCCTGCTGGGGCACTGGTTCCCGTTCGCGCTCAGCGTCCATGTGCGGCTGTCCCCGGGGGCGCTGCGGCGACGCACGGCGGAGCCGGAACGCTGGACCCTGCCCGCGTTCGCCCGGTACGAGGACGAGGTGGCGCCCTCGGACCGCGCGGACGTGGTGGTCCGGGCGGACGACCCGGCGCACCCCGCCTGGTCGGGGCTGCCCGGTAGCGGGTGAACGGGGCCCTCTCCGGGAGCGCCCGTCACCGGACCGGCGGCGGCCGGGGGCTCCGGACCGGCGGCCGGCCGCCCACCGTGGCCACGGCCACCGCCCCCGCCCGGCAGCCCTCGGCCGCCGCGGTCAGGTCGTCGGCCCCGGCCAGCAGCGCCGCGAGGAACCCGCCGGTGAACGCGTCGCCCGCCCCCGTCGAGTCGACCGGCTCGCGTACCGGCGGGGCGGGGGCGCGGCCGACGACCTCGCCCCCCGCGGCCACCACTGCCCCCCGTGCGCCCAGGGTGACGACGACGCGCGGGAACCACCGGCTCAACTCGGCCGCCGCGGCCTCCGGTCCCGGGAGCCCGGTGAGCAGGCGGGCCTCGTCCGCGTTCGGCAGCAGCAGCTCCGCACCCTCCGCGAACTCCAGGAAGCGCTGGGGCCCCAGCTCGCCGAGGAACCCGGCCGACGCCGGGTCCACGCTCACCGGAACTCCCCGCTCCACGGCGGCACGCAGGGCGACGAGGGCGGCGCCCCGGCTCACCGCGGCGAACAGGAGATAGCCGGAGAGGTGCAGCCGCCCGACACCGTCGAGCATCGTGGGTACGAAGTCCTCGCCGGTGAGCCGCAGCACCGCCCCGCCGTCGGTCAGGAACGTACGCTCCGCCGCCGCGTCGACCAGGGCGATGACGGTCGCCGTCGGGAACGCGTCGTCCACCGCCAGGAACGCCCGGACCCCCGCCCTCTCCAGCTCCCCCCGATGCCAGCCGGCCGAGTCCGCCCCCGCCCTGGCCAGCAGCCGCACGTCCGTGCATCCCGAACGCACCGCCCAACAGGCGACGTTGGCCCCGGCGCCGCCCGGCAGCGTGCGGATCCGGGCCGCCGTGTCCGTACCGTGGGCGAGCGCCGATCCGTACCGCGCCACCACGTCCGTGACCACGTCCCCCACCACCAGAAGCCCACCGCCCACCGCCGGACGGTTCACCGGGCGCCCGCCGCCGCGACGGCGATCCGCGCCGCGAGCGTCACGTTCCCGCGGACGGCCGCCAGGTTCGCCTCCAGCGACGCGCCCCCGGTGCGCCGCATCAGCTGGTCCAGCAGGAACGGCGTCACGCCCTGCCCCGAGACGCCCCGCTCCCGGCACGCGTCCAACGCCTCCGCCAGCACCCGGTCGTGCAGTGCCGGGTCCAACTGATCCTGGGCCGCCACGGGGTTGGCGACGATCAGCGCGGCCGGCGGGCCGCCCAGCGCCTCCTTCGCCCGGATCACCTCCACCACCTCCTCCGGGCTGCGCACCGTCCAGTCGACGGGTTCGCCGGAGCTGCTCAGGTAGAAGCCGGGGAAGTGCCCGGTGCCGTAGCCGACGACACAGACGCCGAGGGTCTCCAGCCGCTGGAGGGTCGCCGGGACGTCGAGGATCGACTTCACTCCCGCGCAGACCACGGTGATCCCGGTGTGGGCGAGCAGCCGCAGATCGGCCGACTCGTCCTGGTTCTCGGCCCACCCCCGGTGTACGCCGCCGAGCCCGCCCGTCGCGAAGACGCCGAGGCCCGCCCGCCCCGCCAGGAACGCCGTCGCGGACACCGTCGTCGCCCCGCTCGCCCCGGCGGCGAGCGCCGGGGCGAGATCGCGGTGCCCGAGCTTGCGTACCGCCGGGTCCCCGGCGACCCGCTCCAACTGGTCCGCTCCCAGGCCGACATGGGCCCGCCCGTCCAGAACGGCGATGGTGGCCGGGACGGCGCCGACGGACCGGACGAGCCCTTCCAGCTCCCGGGCCACGGACAGATTGCGGGGGCGCGGCAGACCGTGCGCGATGATCGTCGACTCCAGCGCCACGACGGGCAGACCGGCGCTCAGAGCGTCCCGCACCTCCGCCGAGAGCACGAATTCGTAGGCGTTCGACCCGAGGTTCCCGCGCGGAGCGGGACGCTGGTCCGGTGGATTCTGAGGCAGCATGCCCCATCCCTGTCGCGGCCGGGAGGGACGCAAACCACGGACGGACCTCCTGGGGCGGGTCCTGGCCGCTGGGTGGCCGGAAGCGGTCGCTAAGGTGACCGGCCATGACGACAAACGACCAGGCCCCCGCCTCCTTCGCCGTGCACATCCCGGACGCCGAACTCGTACCGGAACCTCTCGATCCGGCGCAGATCGTCTCGGGCGATCCCGTGGTGACGGGCAAGGTGCTGGGGGAATCGGCCGACGGCAGGCAGCTCCGGGGGATCTGGCAGATCACCCCCGGGGTGGTCACAGACACCGAGGCGAACGAGCTGTTCGTGGTCGTGAGCGGACGGGCGACGGTCGCGGTCGAGGGCGGGGCGACACTGGAGATCGGCCCGGGAGACGCCTGCGTCCTGCGCGAGGGCGACCGGACGACCTGGACCGTCCACGAGACGCTCCGCAAGGCGTACCACATCAGCCTCTGAGGGCTGTGGCTGATAACTACGGTCGCGCCGACGGCGGTTGCGGTAGTCGTGGCGATTGCCCCCGGTCGCCCGCGGTTGCCCCCGGTTGCCCGCGGTTGCCCGCGGTTGCGGCCGTGGACGCGGTCCGGTGACGTGTCAGCCGCTGACCGCTCTTGGCCGCCGCAGGCTCCGGCGCAGGGCGAGCGCGGCGACCGGCAGCAGCAGCGCGGCGCCGATCGCGTTGAGGAGGCCGTACCCCCACTGGGCGACGATCACCCCGGCCGCCGCCCCACCGACCGCCGCCGCCGCGTTCATCGTCAGGTCCGACAGCCCCTGCACCGCGGCCTGGGCCGACTGCGGCACGGCGTCCGTGAGCAGCGCCGAACCGGCGATCATCCCCGCCGACCAGCCGAGGCCCAGCAGGAACAGGCCCGCGGCGGTCTGCCCGTGCCGGGGCCCGGCGGTGCCCGCCAGCAGCGCGGCGCAGCTCAGCAGGCCGACGGCCAGGCCGATCACGGCCAGCCGTCCGAACCGGTCGGCCAGCCACCCCATCACCGGGGAGAACGCGTACATGCCCGCGATGTGCCCGCTGATCACGAGCCCGATCAGCTGGAGACCGGCGCCGTGCCGGCCCAGATCGACCGGGGTCATGACCATGATCGACACCATGGCGGTGTGCGACACGGTGACCGTCAGCAGGGCGAGCCTCGCCATCGGCGACTCCCGGACAGCCTCGATCCCGGCGCGCAGTGAGCGTTTCGGCGCCCCTGTCGGGCCCTCCGGAGCCAGGGCGCGGGCGGTGAGGAGCGGATCCGGGCGCAGTGCCAGCGCCACGACCGCTCCGGCGAGCAGGAACACGGCGGCCGAGCACAGATACGGCCCGGCGGCCTCGGGCACCGGCGTACCGCGGAACAGCCGGCTCGCCGGGGCCGAGATGTTGGGGCCCACGACCGAGCCGATCGTGGTGGCCCAGACGACGGTGGAGATCGCCCGCCCCCGCCGCTCCGGTCCCACCAGGTCGGCCGCCGCGAACCGGGCCTGGAGACCGGCCAGGGATCCCGCACCGAACGCGGCCATGCCGAGCAGCAGCAGCGGGAAGCTGGGCAGCACCGTGGCGAGGACCACCAGGCCGCCGCCCAGCGCACCGATCAGATAGGCGAGCGCCAGGCCGGACCTGCGCCCCCGGGCGTTCATCAGGGCGGCGAGCGGCAGCGACAGCAGCGCCGTGCCGACGACGGACGCGGTCGGAGCCAGGCCGGACAACGCCTCCGACCCGCTCACGTCGGCGGCCAGCATCGGGGCCAGGGCGATGCCGACAGCCACGCCGAGGCCGCCGAGTATCTGGCTGATGACGAGCACGGCCGACGTCCGACGCCGGAGGGCCGGCAGACCGGCGGCCGTGACCTGGGGGAGGGAGAGGGGTCGTGTCACCGGCGCAGTGTGTCACCGCCCGGGCGGTGCCGTGCACCCGGACGGGTGAACGGACCCAGACGGCGATCGACCGGACGCTCCCCGGCGATATGCGGCCATCCGGGGGAACAGCGGCCTCCGCCAGCTCTTCCGAGCGGCGATCACCGCTGACGTCGAAGCACAACGGCCCCACAGCATCCGGAGCACAAGTCGCCCCACAGTCTCCGGAGCACAAGTGGCACCCACACGGTGGAACAGCGCTCGCCGCGGGCCCTAGAACAGCGGCTGCGGCAGGACCCCCTCCAGCGCCAGCAGCCGCCGCTTGGTCTCCAGACCGCCGCCGAACCCGCCCAGGCCTCCGTCGCTCTCCACCACCCGGTGACACGGCACCACCACCGGCAGCGGGTTGGCCCCCATGGCCGCGCCCACCGCCTGCGCCCCCTCCGGACGGCCGACCCGCGCGGCCAGCTCCCCGTATCCGACGACCGTCCCGTAGGGCACCCCGGACGCCAGCTCGCGGAGCACCTCACGGTGGAACCCGGAGGTGAGCGACCAGTCCAGATCGAGGTCAAAATCCTGCCGCTCGCCCGCGAAGTACGCGGCGAGCGCGCGTATGGGCCCGGCGAGCCGCGCGGAGCCGGGCGCCTCCACCGGCTCCGCGCCGAACCGGGTCCGCAACCGGTCGAGGACCGCGTCCCGCACGGCGGGGCGGGCGTGGAAGGACACACTCACCAGACCGGCCCCGGTCGCGGCCAGCAGCAGCGGGCCGATGTCGCTGTCCACGACGGTCCACTCGACGGCCGGTTCGGCGCCGGACCGGTAGCTGTTCATGCCGACCACCGTACGACCCGCCACTGACAGCGGCGGGCCCGTCGGCGGAAACCGACGGGCCCGCCCCCCGCCGCGTCAGCTCGTCGCGTCGCGCACCACGTCGGGGAAGTTGGTGATGATGCCGTCCACCCCGTAGTCACGGGCCTTCACCGCGTCCGCCGCCTTGTTGACCGTCCACGTGTTCACCCGCAGGCGCTTGCCGTGCGCGCCCTTGAGCCCCTGGACCGCCGCCACGTAGTCGGCGCCGATCGTCGCGTACGAGGGGTTGATCTGATCGGTGAACGCCGCGTACGAGGGCAGGTCCGCCACCGCGGGTGTGCCCAGGAAGCCGGTCGTGATGTCGGGGCGCAGGCTGTGCACCTTCTTCACGCTGTCGGCGCCGAAGCTCTGGATGACCAGCCGGCTCCGTACGTGGGAGCGGTCCAGCCACCCCGACCGCCCCAGGACCCGGATGATGTCCCGCTCGATGCCCGGGTAGGTCGCCGGGCTCTTGATCTCCAGCAGCAGCTTCTGCCGGTTGCGCTCCATGCGGTGCAGGAACTGGGTGAGCGTCGGCACCCGGGCCCCGGTGAACCGCGCTCCGAACCAGCTGCCCGCGTCGAGTTTCGCCAGCTCCGCCGCGGTGAAGTCCTTCACCGCCCACGGCGCCCGGTCGGGGAAGACCTGCTCGGCGTCCGTCGTGCGCTTGAGGTCGGTGTCGTGCAGCACGACGAGCACGCCGTCGCGGGTGCGGTGGACGTCGTTCTCGACCCATTCGATGCCGAGCGCGTCGGCGGCGTCGACGGCGGCGAGGGTGTTCTCCGGCGCGTAGCCCGACGCCCCCCGGTGGGCCACGACGACCGGGGCGTCCTGCCCCTGCCGCTCCGGAGCCTCGGGCCGGTCGGCGGGCAGCAGCAGGGCGCCGGCGCCGAGCAGGGCGGCGGCCGTGGTGGAGGCGGTGGCGGTGCGGACGAACACGGGGACTCCTCACGTCGGGAGTGTGCGGACACGCAGAGAGTGACAGCGGCCCGCCAACGCCCGGCGGGGCGGCGATGGCCGCGAAATGAACGGAACCTTCGATCCCGGGGCCACCGCTGGAGCATGGCCCGCGGCCGTGCCGATAAAATGTGCTTTCTTTGTCTGCCCGCCGGGACTCGCCCCTTGGGGGATCCTCCTCGACCCCGGGCTTTTCGAAGGGCGTGCGCGCATGCAAGGAACAGTCGACGGATTCACCTACGGCCTGGTGACTCCGGTCGCGGCTTTCCTCATGGCTGCCCTGGGAGCCGCCCTCGGACTCCGCTGCACCACCCGGTCCTTTCACGCGGCACGCTCCTGGCGGGCCGGCTGGCTGGCGCTGGGGTCGCTGTCCATCGGCTCCGGGGTATGGACCATGCACTTCGTCGCGATGACGGGCTTCACCGTCCAGGAGACCCCGATCTCCTACGACAAACCCCTCACCTTCGCAGGCCTGGCCATCGCCGTGGTGATGGTCGGCATCGGCATCTTCATTGTCGGCTACCGGGGCGCGACCCGCATGGCGTTGATCACGGGAGGCACCATCACCGGCCTCGGCATCGCCTCGATGCACTATCTCGGCATGGCGGGCATGCGCATGGAGGCTCGGTTCGCGTACGACACGCCCCTCGTCGTCCTCTCCGTGCTGATCGCCGGAATCGCCGCCACGGGCGCCCTGTGGGCCGCCGTCACCCTTCGGGGCGCCCGCTCCGGCCTCGGCGCGAGCATCCTGATGGCCGTCGCGGTGACCGGGATGCACTACACCGGCATGGCCGCGCTCGACGTGCATCTCCACCTGCCGCCCACCCTGCCCTCCGACCTGTCCGACGTCCTGCCCGGCGACCGGCCCGCCGAGATGATCGGCCCGATGCTGGCTGGACCCGGCTGCTTCCTGCTCCTCGCCGCCGTGGTGCTGATGTTCGACCCCAAGGCCGTGACGGGGGAGCCCGGTCCGGGCCCGGGGGGCCGGCAGCGCCCGCGGAGCATCGCCCGGGAGGGGGCGGGAGGGGTCCGGTACCGCTGATCCGGGGCCGTTGTCAGTGGCGGGCCGTACGGTGGATGCATGCGGCCCGTTTCCAAGATCGAACGTTCGGTGGCGCCCTTCGAGGTCGTCAGTCCCTACCAGCCCAGCGGCGACCAGCCGACGGCCATCGCCGAGCTGGAGCGGCGCATCCGCGCGGACGAGAAGGACGTCGTCCTGCTCGGCGCGACCGGCACCGGCAAGTCGGCGACCACCGCCTGGATGATCGAGAGGCTGCAGCGCCCCACCCTGGTGATGGCGCCGAACAAGACTCTCGCCGCCCAGCTGGCCAACGAGTTCCGCGAGCTCCTCCCGAACAACGCGGTGGAGTATTTCGTCTCGTACTACGACTACTACCAGCCCGAGGCGTACGTCCCGCAGTCGGACACCTACATCGAGAAGGACTCCTCCATCAACGAGGAGGTCGAGCGGCTGCGCCACTCGGCGACCAATTCGCTGCTCACCCGGCGCGACGTCGTCGTGGTCGCCTCCGTCTCCTGCATCTACGGCCTCGGCACGCCCCAGGAGTACGTGGACCGCATGGTCCGGCTCAAGGTCGGCGAGGAGATCGACCGCGACCAGCTGCTGCGCCGTTTCGTCGAGATGCAGTACAGCCGTAACGACCTGGCGTTCACCCGCGGCACCTTCCGTGTCCGGGGCGACACCATCGAGATCTTCCCGGTCTACGAGGAGCTCGCCGTTCGGATCGAGATGTTCGGCGACGAGATCGAGGCCCTGTCCACGCTGCACCCGCTGACCGGCGAGATCATCAGCGAGGACCCCATGGTCCACGTCTTCCCCGCCAGCCACTATGTCGCCGGGCCCGAGCGTCTGCAGAAGGCCGTCAGCGGCATCGAGCAGGAGCTGGAGCAGCGCCTGGCCGAGCTGGAGAAGCAGGGCAAGATGCTGGAGGCCCAGCGACTGCGCATGCGCACCACGTACGACATCGAGATGCTCCACCAGATCGGCACCTGCTCCGGCGTCGAGAACTACTCGATGCACTTCGACGACCGCGCGCCCGGCACCGCCCCCAACACCCTCCTCGACTACTTCCCGGACGACTTCCTGCTCGTCCTGGACGAGTCCCACGTCACGGTCCCGCAGATCGGCGCGATGTACGAGGGGGACGCCTCCCGCAAGCGGACCCTCGTCGATCACGGCTTCCGGCTGCCGTCCGCGATGGACAACCGGCCGCTGAAGTGGGAGGAGTTCCTGAAGCGGATCGACCAGACGGTGTACCTCTCCGCCACTCCGGGGAAGTACGAGCTGTCGCGCGGCGACGGTTTCGTCGAGCAGATCATCCGCCCCACCGGCCTCATCGACCCCGAGGTCGTGGTCAAGCCCACCGAGGGCCAGATCGACGACCTGGTCCACGAGATCCGCGAGCGCGTCGAGCGCGACGAGCGGGTCCTGGTCACCACGCTCACCAAGAAGATGTCGGAGGACCTCACCGACTACTTCCTGGAGCTCGGCATCCAGGTCCGCTACCTGCACAGCGACGTCGACACCCTGCGCCGTATCGAGCTGCTGCGCGAGCTGCGCTCCGGCGAGTACGACGTGCTGGTCGGCATCAACCTCCTGCGCGAGGGCCTCGACCTTCCCGAGGTGTCCCTCGTGGCCATCCTCGACGCCGACAAGCAGGGCTTCCTGCGCTCCGGCACCTCGCTCATCCAGACCATCGGCCGCGCCGCCCGTAACGTCTCCGGCCAGGTCCACATGTACGCCGACAAGATCACTCCGGCCATGGCGCAGGCGATCGACGAGACGAACCGCCGCCGCGAGAAGCAGGTCGCGTACAACACCGAGCGAGGCCTCGACCCGCAGCCGCTGCGCAAGAAGATCAACGACATCGTCGCGACCATCGCCCGCGAGGAGGTCGACACCGAGCAACTGCTCGGTACCGGCTACCGGCAGGGCAAGGAGGCCAAGGCGCCGGTGCCCGCGCTCGGTGGCAAGGCGGCCAAGGGCGGGGCGAAGGGCAGGGCGGCCTCGCCGGGCGCGGTGCTCAGCGACCGGCCCGCCACCGAACTGGCCGGGATCATCGAGGAGATGACCGAGCGGATGCGGGCCGCGGCCGCGGACCTGCAGTTCGAGGTGGCCGCCCGGCTGCGCGACGAGGTCGGTGAGCTGAAGAAGGAACTGCGCCAGATGAAGGAGGCGGGCCTCGCCTGATCCCGGTGCCCCGGCGGGCCGGGGATCGCCGCTGACGCGCGCCGGTCCCGCGCCTGTTCCGGCGCGGTTTCCGGTGCGACTCCGGTGGGGTTTCCGATGCGCCGGGCAGGCCGCGCGGGGTGTGTTGCAAGAGCGACACAAAAACGGGTCGAGCCTCCTGTCGCCCGGGGGGGAATGCGTAGGGTGCGGGAAACCGCACACGGATGGTTGCGGGGCAATGCCGAGAGGGGACAGCGCGTGACGGTCAATATGACCAAGGGTCAGGCCATCAGCCTGCAGAAGAGCGACGGGGGGACCCTGACCGCGGTACGGATGGGGCTCGGCTGGCAGGCGGCTCCGCGCCGTGGCCTGTTCGGTTCGCGCACCCGCGAGGTCGACCTGGACGCCTCGGCGGTGCTCTTCGCCGACAAGCAGCCGGTCGACGTCGTGTTCTTCCGCCACCTCGTCAGCGATGACGGCTCGGTCAAGCACACCGGTGACAACCTGGTCGGCGGCGCCGGCTCCGGCGGCGACGACGAGGCGATCCTCGTCGACCTCCAGCGCGTTCCGGTCCACATCGACCAGATCGTCTTCACGGTGAACTCCTTCACCGGGCAGACGTTTCAGGAGGTTCAGAACGCCTTCTGCCGCATCGTCGACGAGACCAACGGCCAGGAGCTCGCCCGGTACACGCTCGACGGCGGCGGCCAGTACACCGCCCAGATCATGGCGAAGGTGCACCGCGCGGGCAGCGGATGGCAGATGACGGCCCTCGGGAACCCGGCCAACGGCCGCACCTTCCAGGACCTGATGCCGTCGATCCTCCCGCACCTGTAGGACCCGCACCGGTCCGGCACGGCCCGCACCGTAACGGCCAGGAGCAGCTCCCGGAGGCACCCGCCGCCGGGAGCTGTCCCACGCGGCGGCACCCACCGGCGACAGGGCACACACTCCCGTACACGGCCGCGCACGTAGACGCCGGGCACGGAACACACGCACCCGGCCGGGCACCGTACACAGGCACCCGGCCCTGCACGGAACAGCAGAAACACGGCACCGCACGGCACCGCGCCCCTCGACGCGCGGGCCATCGTCGAGGGGGACAGGGCAATGACGGCCGAACTGGTCCGGGGGCAGAACCACACCTTGCCCCAGACTCGTCTGGAGATCCGGGTATCGGCGGGCGCGCCCGTCGTGGCCGGAGCCACCCTCGGCGACGAACGGGGCACGGTGCGCGGCGTCGAGTGGATCGCCCACCCCGGCTCTCCTCAGCTCCCCGGTCTTGAGGTCTCCCAGCAGGCGGTGGCCGATCACCGCCTCGCCGTCGACCTGGAGGCCCTGCCCGCCGGCGCCCACCGGGTCACCGTGTTGCTCGCGCTTCCCCTCGGAGCGGGCGGCCCGGCGCGGTTCGGCGCCGTCCCCGCCCCCTTCGTCGCCGTCACCGGGCTCGACGGCACCGAGATCGCCACCTTCACGCTCACCGGCCTGGACGTCGAGTCCGCGGTCAGCGCCCTGGAGCTGTACCGCCGCCAGGACGCCTGGAAGGTCCGCGCCGTGGGACAGGGGTACGCCGGCGGGCTCGCCGAGATGCTCGCCGACCAGGGCGTGGCCGAGGCCACCGGACTGGCCGCATCCATTCAGGAGGCCGTCACCCGGGGCATGGCACGCGCGGTGGCGCCGCCGCCCCGTACCCAGGAAGGCGACCGCGTACGGGACGCGACGGGCTCCGCGGGCCACACCTCGCCCACGCCGCCCCCGGCCCAGGAGCCCCCCGAGCCGCTGACCGACCCGGCCACCACCCCAGAGCCGCACACCGCCGCCGGCCCGGCCGCCGCGGGACCCGCCGACGGCCCCGTCAACTACGCGCACCCGCGGCGGCAGCACGCCGCGCCCCCGCCGCCCCCGCCCACCACGCCTCCGGCCCAGCCCGGACAGGCCCCGCAGCCGGTCGCCGGGGACGCCACCGGCTGGTCGATGGACGAGCGCCTCTACAACCAGATCTGGGGCATGTTCGAGGATCTGGCCCGCGCCGTCGCCGCCTACCGCAGCGCCGTGGACTTCGCCGAGTCCCGCATGGACCAGGAAGTCGACCGGTCCCTGTCCGACCCGCGCAACCGGATCGGGGGCGCGGGGGACCGTGCCCGCGAGGGGGCCCGCGCCAAGCGCGACGAGCTGACCTCCCGGGCCCGGGAGGCACTCGACCGCGATCTGGCTCAGCTGGCCGCCGAGGCGGCCGTCGTCGAGCCCGCCCTCCCGGCCGCGTACGCGGGCTGGGGCAACCCCGTCTGGCACGCCCACCGCGTCCCGATGGAGATGCCGATGGCCCTGCGGATCGGCGACCTCCACCTTCCCGAGCGCCCCGACCTGCGCGTACCGCTGCTCGTCCGGCTGCCGCTGGAGCGCGGGATCTGGGTGGACAGCGGACGGACGGCGTCCGAGGCGGCCGCCCCGATGGACACGGACCGGCTGCGCCGGCTGGCCATGGAGACCGCGGTCGCCCACGCGGCGCGGCTGCTCGCGGTGTATCCGCCCGGTGAGTTCTCGGTGCACGTCATCGACCCGGCGGGCGCCGCGGCCGGCCCGCTAGCGCCGCTGGTCGGGGCGGGCGTCCTCGCCGGACCGCCCGCCGCCGGACCCGGGGGAGTGGCCTCGGTCCTCGCCCACCTCACCCGGCGGGTGGACCTGGTGCAGATGGCGGTGCGGGCGGGTGCGTCCGATGCGCTCCCGCCCGATCTGGACACCGGCGAACAGCTCCTGGTGGTCAACGACTTCCCGCACGGCTTCGACGACCGGGCCGTCACCCAGCTCCGCTATCTCGCCGACGAGGGCCCCGCGGTCGGGGTGCACCTCCTGATGGTCGCGGACCGGGAGGAGGCCAGTGCGTACGGGCCGGTGCTCGACCCGCTGTGGCGTTCGCTCCTGCGGATCACCCCGGTAGCCGACACCCACCTCGCCGATCCGTGGGTCGGGCATGCCTGGACGTACGAACCGTTGACGGTCCCGCCGGGCAGCCGCGTCCTGGAACAGGTGCTCGCGGCGGTGGCAGCGGCTCGCCGAGGGGCCGGCAGCTGATCGAGCAGAAGGCCTCGACCTGCGCTTTTGACGATTCCTTTACCCTTTTCTTTACCTACGCTTGGTGATGCCTGTACTGTTCGGGGAACGGAGGGGAGTACTCCTTACGCGACGTCCCGTCAATACGGACCGTTTAACGGTCCCGGGGCGCCGGTCCTTGCAGGCGCAGCGCGCGCAAGGGTGGAAGAGACCTCCGGCAGCGACGACGCTGATAAGTAGCCGTAGCGAACTGCCGGAGGCGCAGTGGACGTTTCATGGACCGTATGGGTCCTGACCATCGTTGGTCTGTCAACCCTGATCGCCGTCGACTTCTTCATCGGGCGCAAGCCCCATGACGTGTCGACCAAGGAAGCCGGAATCTGGACGATCGTCTGGATCGTGCTGGCCGTGCTCTTCGGAGCCGGACTCGCGGTCCTCGGCGAGGGCAAGGCCTCCGGCGAGTTCTTCGCCGGATTCATCACCGAGAAGTCGCTGAGCGTCGACAACCTCTTCGTCTTCGTCCTGATCATGGCGAAGTTCGCGGTGCCCTCGCAGCTCCAGCAGCGCGTGCTGCTGATCGGTGTTCTGATCGCCCTGGTGCTCCGCGCGATCTTCATCGCCGCCGGCGCCGCCGTGATCGCGAACTTCTCGTGGGTGTTCTACATCTTCGGCGCGTTCCTGATCTACACCGCCTGGAAGCTCATCCAGGAGGCGCGGGCCGACGAGGACGATGACGACTGGGAGGAGAACCGCCTCCTGAAGTCGATCGAGCACCGCTTCGGTGTCGCCGACAAGTACCACGGCACGAAGCTCTTCATCCGGAACAACGGCAAGCGCGTGATGACCCCGCTGATGGTGGTCATGCTCGCCATCGGCATGACCGACGTGCTGTTCGCGGTGGACTCGATCCCGGCGATCTTCGGCCTGACCCAGGACCCGTACATCGTCTTCACGGCCAACGCGTTCGCCCTGATGGGTCTGCGTCAGCTGTACTTCCTCATCGGCGGTCTGCTGAAGAAGCTGGTCCACCTCAGCTACGGCCTGTCGGTGATCCTCGGCTTCATCGGCGTCAAGCTGGTGCTGCACGCCCTGCACGAGAGCGGCGTGCACGTGCCCGTCGTCTCCATCCCGTTCTCCCTCGCCGTCATCGGCGGTGTCCTGGTGATCACCACGATCACCAGCCTCATCGCCAGCAAGAAGATGGCGGCGGCCGAGGCGGCGAAGGACGGGAAGCCGGAGACCGCCGGACCGTCCGACGAGGAGAGCAAGAGCATCAAGAGCTGACCCGGGGCCGCCCCGGGCGGCACAGGGACACACCGGCAGCGGCCGGGGCGGTGCGGCGAAAGCCGTCCGCCCCGGCCGCTGCTGTGTACGCGTACGAGGGACACGCGCCGGAGAGGCGCGCGCGGTCTACCAGCCGCGGGCGCGCCACTCGGGCAGTCGGGGCCGCTCGTCGCCGAGCGTCGTGTCGTGCCCGTGGCCCGGATAGACCCACGTCTCGTCGGGCAGCCGGTCGAACAGCTTCGTCTCGACGTCGTTCAGCAGGCTCGCGAACGCCTCGGCGTTCTTGTTCGTGTTCCCCACCCCGCCGGGGAAGAGGCAGTCCCCGGTGAACAGGTGCGGGGCGCCGTGCGGGTCGTCGTAGACCAGGGCGATGGAGCCCGGGGTGTGACCGACCAGATGGCGGGCGGTCAGCTCGACCCGGCCGACGGTGATCGTGTCGCCGTCCCCGACCAGGACGTCGGTCGGGACCGGGATGCCCTCGGCGTCGTAGCGGCCCGCGTACGTCCGGGCGCCGGTGGCCCCGACCACCTGGGGCAGCGCCTGCCAGTGGTCCCCGTGCCGGTGCGTGGTGACGACGGAGGCGATTCCGTCGTCACCGATCAGCGCCAGCAGGGTCTCCGGCTCGGCGGCCGCGTCGATCAGCAGCTGCTCGCCGGTCGCCCGGCAGCGCAGCAGATAGGCGTTGTTGTTCATCTCGCCGACGGCGACCTTGGAGATCATCAGATCCGTCAGTTCGTGCACGCTCGCCGGTCCGCCGACCTTCACCGCTCCGCTGTACGTCATACGGCTCAGCCTATAGCGGGGGCAGTGCGGGCAGAGGGCCCCCGGCCGCGGTGAGAGCGGTGCCGTCACGGCGGCCGGAGAGCCAGCCCAGCAGCTCGGCGGCGGGCCCCTGCACCGTCACCAGGGCACTCGGCGGGCCGCCGCCGGTGCTCCAGGTGCGGCCGTCCAGGTCGGTCAGCGCCGTGGCGGGCACCTCCTCGTTGCCCAGGAAGCGCTCGGTCAGGAAGGCGATCTCCCGCGAGACGAACTCCGCGGGCAGGTCCTCCAGCTCGTAGCCGACGTCCAGGTCGACGTGGTGCAGCTCCACCTCGACCCAGCGCCGGAAGGGCACCCGGGCCGCGGAGTCCGTCACCCCGTTGCGCAGGGTGACCGTACGGGACCAGTCGGCGGGTTCGGCGGCGACCGCCAGGAAGCCGTCCGCGCTCTCCCGCAGGTCGGTCAGCTGCTCGGCCGCCGGGCGGGGGGCGCCGTCGGCGATGTCGGTGTCCCGGGTTTCGCTGCTCGCGTACATCGGGAGTCCCCGGAGAACATTTCCGATCGCGTCGGCGTTACGTGACAGGTGGGCCAGAACATGGCCCCGACTCCATCCGGGCAGCCGTGACGGCTCCGCGACAGCGGCGTTGTCCAGTTTGCCGACTGCGTCGAGCAGTCGTTCGGTCGCTTCGCGTACAGCTCCCAGGTCGTGCGCATGATCAATCATGCGGCCGAGCCTAGCTCTGCCACTCATTCGGGTGAAGGAGTCCGAGGGTGGCCGTAAATCGAATGTGCGTGCTATACGCTCGGAATCGAAAGCTTCTTACACCGCTGTGGCACCCCCCATACCCTGGGAGAGGGGCTCAGTTCCCCGCTTCCCTCTAGAAAGGTGCGGACCGGCGTGGCCGACCGTCTCATCGTCCGTGGCGCGCGCGAGCACAACCTGAAGAACGTCTCGCTCGACCTGCCCCGTGACTCCCTCATCGTCTTCACCGGGCTCTCCGGGTCGGGCAAGTCGTCCCTCGCGTTCGACACGATCTTCGCCGAGGGGCAGCGCCGCTACGTCGAGTCGCTCTCCTCGTACGCCCGGCAGTTCCTCGGCCAGATGGACAAGCCGGACGTCGACTTCATCGAAGGTCTCTCGCCCGCCGTCTCCATCGACCAGAAGTCGACCTCGCGCAATCCGCGCTCGACGGTCGGCACCATCACCGAGGTCTACGACTACCTCCGGCTGCTCTTCGCCAGGATCGGCAAGCCGCACTGCCCCGAGTGCCACCGCCCCATCTCCCGCCAGTCGCCGCAGGCCATCGTCGACAAGGTCCTCGGCCTGCCGGAGGGCAGCCGCTTCCAGGTCCTCTCGCCGCTGGTGCGCGAGCGCAAGGGCGAGTTCGTCGACCTCTTCGCCGACCTCCAGACCAAGGGCTACAGCCGGGCCAGGGTCGACGGCGCCACCATCCAGCTCGCCGAGCCGCCCACGCTCAAGAAGCAGGAGAAGCACACCATCGAGGTGGTCGTCGACCGCCTCACCGTCAAGGACAGCGCCAAGCGCCGGCTGACCGACTCCGTCGAGACCGCGCTCGGTCTCTCCGGCGGCATGGTCGTGCTCGACTTCGTCGACCTCCCCGAGGACGACCCCGAGCGCGAGCGGATGTTCTCCGAGCACCTCTACTGCCCGTACGACGACCTCTCCTTCGAGGAACTGGAGCCGCGCTCCTTCTCCTTCAACTCACCCTTCGGCGCCTGCCCCGACTGCACCGGCATCGGCACGCGCATGGAGGTCGACCCGGAGCTGATCGTCCCGGACGAGGAGAAGTCCCTCGACGAGGGCGCGATCCACCCCTGGTCCCACGGACACACCAAGGAGTACTTCGGCCGCCTCATCGGCGCGCTCTCCGAAGCCCTCGGCTTCCGTACGGACATCCCCTGGGCCGGGCTGCCGCAGCGGGCCAAGAAGGCCCTGCTCTTCGGCCACAAGATCCAGACCGAGGTCCGCTACCGCAACCGTTACGGGCGCGAGCGCGCCTACACCACCCCCGCCTTCGAGGGCGCGGTGCAGTTCGTCAAGAGGCGCCACACCGAGGCCGAGAGCGACTCCAGCCGGGAGCGGTTCGAGGGCTACATGCGCGAGGTGCCCTGCCCCACCTGCGAGGGCACCCGGCTGAAGCCGATCGTGCTCGCGGTGACGGTGATGGAGAAGTCCATCGCCGAGGTCGCCGCGATGTCGATCAGCGAGTGCGCCGAGTTCCTCGGCCGCCTCAAGCTGAACGCCCGCGACAAGAAGATCGCCGAGCGGGTGCTCAAGGAGGTCAACGAGCGGCTGAAGTTCCTCGTCGACGTCGGCCTGGACTATCTGTCGCTGAACCGCGCGGCCGGCACCCTGTCCGGCGGCGAGGCCCAGCGCATCCGGCTGGCGACCCAGATCGGCTCCGGCCTGGTCGGCGTGCTGTACGTCCTGGACGAGCCGTCCATCGGCCTGCACCAGCGCGACAACCACCGGCTCATCGAGACCCTGGTCCGGCTCCGCGACATGGGCAACACGCTCATTGTCGTCGAGCACGACGAGGACACCATCAAGGTCGCCGACTGGGTCGTCGACATCGGCCCCGGCGCGGGTGAACACGGCGGCAAGGTCGTCCACTCCGGCTCGCTCAAGGAACTGCTGGCCAACAAGGAGTCCATCACCGGCCAGTATCTGTCCGGCAAGCGCTCCATCACGACCCCCGACATCCGTCGCCCGGTCGACCCGGCCCGCCGTCTCACCGTGCACGGCGCCCGGGAGAACAACCTCCAGGACATCGACGTCTCCTTCCCGCTCGGCGTCCTCACCGCCGTCACGGGCGTCTCGGGGTCCGGGAAGTCGACGCTGGTCAACGACATCCTCTACACCCACCTGGCCCGCGAGCTGAACGGCGCCAAGTCGGTCCCCGGCCGCCACACCCGGGTCGACGGCGACGACCTCGTCGACAAGGTGGTGCACGTCGACCAGTCGCCGATCGGCCGGACCCCCCGGTCCAACCCGGCGACGTACACCGGAGTCTTCGACCACGTCCGCCGGCTCTTCGCCGAGACGATGGAGGCGAAGGTGCGCGGCTATCTGCCGGGCCGCTTCTCCTTCAACGTCAAGGGCGGCCGCTGCGAGAACTGCTCCGGCGACGGCACGATCAAGATCGAGATGAACTTCCTGCCCGACGTGTACGTCCCGTGCGAGGTCTGCCACGGAGCGCGCTACAACCGGGAGACCCTGGAGGTCCACTACAAGGGCAAGTCCATCGCCGAGGTGCTGGACATGCCGATCGAGGAGGGCCTGGACTTCTTCGAGGCCGTCCCCACGATCGCCCGCCACCTCCGTACGCTCAACGAGGTCGGTCTCGGCTATGTGCGGCTCGGCCAGTCCGCGCCCACCCTCTCCGGCGGCGAGGCGCAGCGCGTCAAGCTGGCGAGCGAGCTCCAGAAGCGCTCCACCGGACGCACGGTCTACGTCCTGGACGAGCCGACCACCGGTCTGCACTTCGAGGACATCAGCAAGCTGATCACCGTGCTCTCCGGCCTGGTGGACAAGGGCAACACGGTCATCGTCATCGAGCACAACCTCGATGTCATCAAGACCGCCGACTGGGTCGTCGACATGGGCCCCGAGGGCGGCAACGGCGGTGGTCTGGTGGTCGCCGAGGGGACGCCGGAGCAGGTGGCCTCCATCCCCGCCAGCCACACGGGGAAGTTCCTCCAGGGCGTCCTGGACGCGGATCGCGTCAGCGAGGCCGCGGTGACCTCCGGGCGGGGAACGGCCCGCAGGACGGCCGCCCGCAAGACCGCCCCGGCGAAGAAGACGGCGGCCGCCAAGAAGGCCGCGGTGACCAAGGCGACCGCCACGGGAGCCAAGGCGGGTACGGCCAAGGCCGCCGCGAAGAAGGCCACCCGCGCCCGCAAGGCCTGAGCGAGGAGCGAGCGGTCGCCCGACCCGGCGGCCGCTCGCGCCTCCGGGCCCGTCCCACCATTCCCGCCCGCCTCCCGACGCCCTGCGGGCAACGACGGGAATGGCCGGACAGGCCCTCGTCCACGGCGGCGGCCCCCCAGCACGAAGGGGGCTGCCGCCGCCCGTCCGCACAGGCGCTCCGGCCCGGCCGCAGGGCTGCCGATCCCCGCCGGTATCGTCGGTTCTGTCACGGCACGCGGGGCCGCCGTCGCCGCTCCGCCCTGTCCGGCGACGCGGATCCGCCGTGATCCACCCCCGAACGACGAGCCCCACCATGATCCACCCCGAACGACAACCCCGTGGAGTCCGCATGCCCGGCCTGCCCGCCGCCCGCCGTACCGTGCTGAAGGGCGCCGCGCTCGCCGGCGCCGCCGGGCTGGGAGCAGCCGCCTGCTCCACCGAGTCCAAGCTCGGCCACGCCAAGAACCCCACCCCCACCGCCCCCGTCGACCTCGGGGCAGCCTCCGAGGTGCCCGTCGGCGGCGCCAAGCTCTACCGCGAGCAGCGCGTGGTCGTCGTCTGCCCGGCGAAGGGCGAGTACAAGGCGTTCAGCGCCCAGTGCACCCACGGCGGCTGTGTCCTGGACAAGGTCGAGGGCACCGAGGGCCACTGCCCCTGCCACGGCAGCCGCTTCGACATGACCACCGGCAAGCCGGTGAAGGGCCCGGCCACCGTGCCGCTGCCCGCCGTCCCGGTCACCGCCGAGGGCGGAAAGCTCGTGGCGGGCCCCGACGCCTGAGTCCTCGACGCCTGAGCCCCCGGGGCCTCACTCCCAGTCCCAGTCGACCCCGATCAGACCGGGCCGTACGCTCTCCTCCACCAGGTGCACGGTCCGGTGCCGGCCGGTCAGCGTGAGGTCCTCGCGGGCCCCGCGCACCGCCCCCGCCGACGCCTGGACGAACCGGCGGCACCGCACCGGGAGCGCCGCCTCGTCGAAGCCGACCTGGAGCACGTACTGCCCGCCCCCGAAGGTGAAGCCGCGCACGTATTCTCCGCCGGCCCCGCCCGTACCGTCCTCGAAGCCGTAGCCGAAGAGGTACGTCTCACCGGACCGCAACCGGGTGTCGAAGAGCAGCTCCGCCACCAGCACCCCCGCGTCCAGATCCCAGCGGACCCGGCCCGTCCGGCAGTTCTCCAGGGCCCGCACCGCGATCCGCGACGGGTCGCAGCCGGGATCGCCCCGGTGGACCGCGAGATAGCGGTCGACGCCGTCCCGGTGCGCGCGCACCACGTGCTGCGACGTGCGGCCCGCCAGCTCGCGCCGCGCCCCGATCCGTACCCGCTCCTGGTGCCCCACGGTGTGCAGGCCGCCGTCCACGGGTGACTCCATCGCCGCGAGGAGCCGCTCCACCGAGCCCGACGCCTCCATGAGCGACCGGTACGAACGGGCCGCCGGACGGTCCCCGTCCGCCGGGGCGTCACCGTCGCGCAGGAGCCGCAGCAGCGAGTCGTCCGGCAGCGCGAGCACCTCCTCCAGCGCGGCGACGGCCCGCAGCGACTCGGCCCGCCGGGGGCGGCGTACCCCCTGCTGCCAGTAGCTGAGGCTGGTCACCCCGAGCTTGACGCCCCGGTGCGCCAGATGGTGCTGCACCCGCTGGAGCGGCAGCCCGCGCACCGACAGAGCGGTGCGCAACGCCAGATGGAACGGTCCGGTCCGCAGTACCTGCGCCAGTTCGGTCTCGGTCTGCCGCATGGCGGGCCTCCGGTGAACGTTCACGTGGGGAGTGGCGACACCGGCCCCGGGGGGTGCGGGGGAGCAGGTGACCGGAACAGGGCCGTTCACACGGACGCCGTGCCGTTCACACCGTGATGTCACCTCGCATTGAAGCGTGTTGACCTGCTCCGGACAACGCCGGATGCTCATCGTCAGCGTCCGGACGCGCTCCTCCGATCCCCACCCCCGCATTGGGAGGAACGCCATGCGCAACCGAAGAGTCAGGCCCGGAAGGTTCTCGTTCACCGCCCTCCTGGCCGCCGTCCTGCTCGCCGTCCCCGCGGGCACCGCCACCGCCACCGCCGCACCGTCCCCGGACGCGGCGACGGGCTCCACCGTCGCCGCCGCCCAGCGGCTCGACATCACCATGCAGGCGCAACAGCAGAGCAACTGGTGCTGGGCGGCCGGCGGCAACACCATCGCCGCCTGGTTCGGCCGCAACTACTCCCAGAACCAGTTCTGCAACGCCGCCTTCAACCGCGGCCAGAACTCCCAGTGCCCCAACTCGCAGGCCACCCTCGGCAACGTCCAGACCGGACTGTCCTGGGCCGGGGTCAGGCCAGGCAGCTACGTCACCGGCTGGTTGCGCTACCCGACCGTGCAGGCCGAGATATCCGCCCGGCGCCCCATCGAGACCCGGATCCAGTGGTCGTCCGGCGGCGGCCACATGCATGTCATCTACGGGTACGACGACGCCAACAGCTGGGTCTACTGGGGCGATCCGTGGCCCTCCAGCGACCGCTACAACTGGGCCTCGCACGCCTGGTACGTCAACAACAACGAGTTCTCCTGGACCCACTCGCTCTACCGGATCGGGGCGTGAGGTCATGAACTGCACCACCCGGCGCATCGCCGTCGCCACCGCCCTCACCAGCGCGGCCCTGTTCACCGCCGCCGCCCCCGCCCTCGCCGACGACGGCCCGGCGGCCCCGTCGAAACTGACCGCCGCCACCCTCGAAGCGGCCCACGAGGCCGCCACCGAGCCCGCGACCCTGGACACCCTCTCCCGGTTCTTCGCCCGGGAGGGCGCGGTGAGCAGGGCGGCGAGCGCACCCAGGATCGAGGAGAGGACCGTTCCCGTCCGCACGCTCTCCGCCGCCTTCGTCGCCGGGAAGCCCGGGGCCGCCCCGAGCACGGTGGACTACCTGGCCAGCACCGCCGTCTCCTCCGACGGCCAGAAGGCCTCCCTGTGGACCGTCCCCGTCACGGACGGGAGCGACCGGTGGCAGGTGGTGAACATCGCCACCGGCGACGACGAGGCCCGCTACACCGCACAGGGGGCCCGCGCGCTCCCCGGCGGCACCGTGTTCCGCGAACCGCAGATCGACGCCTGGTACGTCCACGACGGCTCCCGGGTACTCCCGCTGGACGAGGACGCGGAGGCCGCCGTGGGCGCCCGCGGCACCGCGCTCAGCGCCTACCGGACCCGGGTCCAGGAGGCGTACGGCGACAAGCTGCCCGGCTCCGGATACGCCCGCTCCGGCAAGGCCGGCGGCTACGGCCCCGACGCGGCCACCGGCACCGGGGGAGCCCCGGCGGCCGCACCGGCTCCCGGCCCGGCCGTGGACCAGGCACCCGAAACCGCCGGGAGCCCCGCGCTCGCCGGCACGGCGTCCGGTTCCCCGGACACGGCCCTGACCGCCGTGTCCACGACCGCCGGGGCCGGGGCGCTGCTCGCCCTGGTCCTCTGCGGGGCCGCCGCCCTGCGCCGCAGGAACCGTGCCGGGCGATCCCCGGCCACGGACGCCTGAGCTGCGGCTCCACCGGCCCACGGGCCCGCGCTCCGGGGTGTGAACACCCCACGGCACCCCGGAGCGCGGCACCGCCCCCGGCAACACCTGAGGACGACGCGCTGTCCCTGCCCGCAAGTAGGGTGTGAGACATGGCAGACCCCTCCAGCTACCGCCCCAGGCCGGGACAGATCCCCGACTCCCCGGGGGTCTACAAATTCCGCGACGAGCACCGCCGGGTGATCTACGTCGGGAAGGCCAAGAACCTGCGCCAGCGCGTGGCCAACTACTTCCAGGACCTGGCGGGCCTCCATCCGCGGACGCGCACGATGGTCACCACCGCCGCCTCCGTCGAGTGGACGGTCGTCTCCACCGAGGTCGAGGCGCTCCAGCTGGAGTATTCCTGGATCAAGGAGTTCGACCCCCGGTTCAACGTCAAGTACCGGGACGACAAGAGCTATCCCTACCTCGCGGTCACGCTCAACGAGGAGTTCCCCCGCGTCCAGGTCATGCGCGGCGCCAAGAAGAAGGGCGTGCGCTACTTCGGTCCGTACGGCCACGCCTGGGCGATCCGCGAGACGGTCGACCTGATGCTGCGCGTCTTCCCCGTCCGCACCTGCTCCGCCGGGGTCTTCAAGAACGCCGCGCGCACCGGCCGCCCCTGCCTGCTGGGGTACATCGGCAAGTGCTCGGCCCCCTGCGTCGGCCGGGTCACCCCCGAGGAACACCAGGAGCTGGCCGAGGACTTCTGCGACTTCATGGCCGGCCGCACGGGCACGTACATCCGTCGCCTGGAGAAGGACATGATGCAGGCGGCCGAGGAGATGGAGTACGAGCGGGCGGCCCGCCTCCGCGACGACGCCGAGGCCCTCAAGCGCGCCATGGAGAAGAGCGCCGTCGTCCTCGCCGACGCCACCGACGCCGACCTGATCGCCGTCGCCGAGGACGAGCTGGAGGCCGCCCTCCAGATCTTCCACGTGCGCGGCGGCCGGGTGCGCGGCCAGCGCGGCTGGGTCACCGACAAGGTCGAGGCGGTCGACACCTCCGGCCTCGTCGAGCACGCCCTCCAGCAGCTGTACGGGGAGGAGCGCGGCGACGCCGTCCCCAAGGAGGTCCTGGTCCCCGCCCTGCCCGAGGACGCCGAAGCGGTCTCCCAGTGGCTCGCCGAGCGCCGGGGCTCCCAGGTCAGTCTGCGCATCCCGCAGCGGGGCGACAAGAAGGACCTCATGGTCACCGTCCAGCGCAACGCCCAGCAGGCGCTCGGGCTGCACAAGACCAAGCGCGCCTCCGACCTGACCACCCGCTCCCGCGCCCTGGAGGAGATCGCCGAGGCGCTGGGCCTGGACACCGCGCCGCTGCGCATCGAGTGCTACGACATCTCCCACCTCCAGGGCGACGACGTGGTGGCCTCCATGGTCGTCTTCGAGGACGGCCTCGCCCGCAAGAGCGAGTACCGTCGCTTCCAGATCAAGGGATTCGAGGGCCAGGACGACGTCCGCTCGATGCACGAGGTGATCGGCCGACGCTTCAAGCGCTACCTCCAGGACAAGGAACGCACGGGGGAGTGGGAGGAGACGCCGGAGGCCGCCACAGGCCCCGCCCCCGGCGCCCCCGCCCCCAGCGCCCCGGCCCCCGCGCCGGTCCCCGCCGCCACCGGCCCCGTTCCCGCCCCGGACCTCACCGCCGCCTCCCCGGACGACGAGCCCGAGCCCCGGGAGGACGACGGCCGCCCGAAGCGGTTCGCCTACCCGCCGCAGCTCGTCGTCGTCGACGGCGGGCAGCCCCAGGTGGCCGCAGCCAAGCGCGCCCTGGACGAGCTGGGCATCGACGACATCGCGGTCTGCGGCCTCGCCAAGCGCCTGGAAGAGGTCTGGCTCCCCGATGACGACGACCCCGTCGTCCTGCCCCGCTCCAGCGAGGGCCTCTACCTCCTCCAGCGCATCCGGGACGAGGCCCACCGCTTCGCCATCACCTACCAGCGCGCCAAACGCGCCAAGCGCATCCGCAGCAGCCCCCTCGACGACGTGACCGGCCTCGGCGAGACCCGCAAGCAGGCCCTCATCAAGCATTTCGGATCGGTGAAGAAGCTCAGGCAGGCGACAATCGACGAGATCTGCGAGGTCCCCGGGATAGGGCGAAGGACGGCCGAATCGGTGGCCGCAGCCCTCGCCTCGACCACTCCCGCGGCACCTGCCGTGAACACGGCCACAGGAGAGATCATCGAAGAGGACGACGGGGGCAGCTCATGACCGAGAACAGCCACGAGACCGCACAGAACACCGCAGACACCGACATCGACACCGACCGAGCAGACGGAGCAGCAGACGTGAGTACGAACGCCCCGAACGAGACGGGTGAGGCGGCCATCCCCGAGCTGGTGATCATCTCCGGGATGTCGGGCGCCGGCCGCAGCACCGCCGCCAAGTGTCTTGAGGACCTCGGCTGGTTCGTCGTCGACAACCTGCCGCCCGCGCTGATCCCCACCATGGTGGAGCTCGGCGCCCGCTCGCAGGGCAACGTGGCCCGGATCGCCGTCGTCGTCGACGTGCGCGGCCGGCGCTTCTTCGACAACCTCCGCGAATCCCTCGCGGACCTGGAGGCCAAGCACGTCACCCGGCGGATCGTCTTCCTGGAGTCCTCCGACGACGCCCTCGTGCGCCGCTTCGAGTCCGTCCGCCGCCCGCACCCCCTCCAGGGCGACGGCCGCATCGTCGACGGCATCGCCGCCGAGCGCGACCTGCTGCGCGAGCTGCGCGGCGACGCCGACCTGGTCATCGACACCTCCAGCCTCAACGTGCACGAGCTGCGGGCCAAGATGGACGCCCAGTTCGCGGGCGAGTCGGAGCCGGAGCTGCGGGCCACGGTGATGTCCTTCGGCTACAAGTACGGCCTGCCCGTCGACGCCGACCTGGTCGTCGACTGCCGCTTCCTGCCCAACCCGCACTGGGTCCCCGAGCTGCGCCCCTTCACCGGCGTCAACGAGGAGGTGTCCGACTACGTCTTCGACCAGCCGGGCGCCAAGGAGTTCCTCAACCAGTACACCGAGCTGCTCCAGCTGATCGCCGCCGGCTACCGCCGCGAGGGCAAGCGGTACGTGACCATCGCCGTGGGCTGCACCGGCGGCAAGCACCGCTCCGTCGCCATGTCGGAGAAGCTCTCGGCCCGCCTCGCCGCCGAAGGCGTCGAGACCGTCCTCGTCCACCGCGACATGGGGCGAGAGTGACCGGACGCAACCTGCGGATGCGACGCCTGAGCCGCGCCACCTCGGCGCTCTCCGGTCGCAAGCGCGGTGCTCAGCCCAAGGTCGTCGCGCTCGGCGGCGGCATGGGTCTCTCGGCGTCCCTGGCGGCGCTGCGCCGGATCACCGGCGACCTCACGGCCGTGGTCACCGTCGCCGACGACGGCGGCTCCAGCGGCCGGCTGCGCGAGGAGCTCGGCGTGCTGCCCCCCGGCGACCTGCGCAAGGCGCTCGCCGCGCTCTGCGGCGACGACGACTGGGGCCGCACCTGGTCCCAGGTCATCCAGCACCGCTTCGAGTCCAAGGGCGACCTCCACGAGCACGCGGTCGGCAATCTGCTGATCGTGGCCCTCTGGGAGCAGCTCGGCGACCACGTACAGGCGCTCGACCTGGTCGGCAAGCTGCTCGGCGCGCACGGGCGGGTGCTGCCGATGTCGGCCGTCCCGCTGGAGCTCCAGGCGCTGGTCAAGGGCCACGACCCCGACCTGCCCGACGCGATCGTCACCGTGCGCGGCCAGGCCACGGTGGCGCTCACCCCCGGCGAGGTGCAGTCCGTGCACGTGGTCCCGCCCGACCCGCCGGCCGTCCCGGAAGCCGTGGAAGCGGTCCTGGACGCCGACTGGGTGGTGCTCGGCCCCGGCTCCTGGTTCTCCTCGGTGATCCCGCACCTGCTCGTGCCGGAACTGCTCGACGCGCTGGTCACCACGAAGGCCCGCAAGGTCCTCTCGCTGAACCTCGCCCCCCAGCCCGGTGAAACAGAAGGCTTCTCACCGCAGCGTCATTTGGAGGTTTTGGGGCGACACGCCCCTAAACTCGCCTTGGACGTGGTGCTGGCCGATGAGGCCGCCGTGCCCGACCGTGAGTCACTCGCCGATGCCGCACTACGGCTCGGAGCCGCGGTCGAGCTGGCGCCGGTGGCATCGCCCGACGGCGTTCCGGTCCATGATCAGGAGCTGTTGGCCGCCGCGTACGACCGTATTTTTCGGATGCATGGAAGGATCGGCCCATGGCGATGACGCCAGCGGTGAAGAACGAAATCTCTCATCTTCCCGTCACCCGGACCTGCTGCAGGAAAGCAGAGGTCTCGGCGATTCTTCGGTTCGCGGGCGGCCTGCACCTGGTGAGCGGGCGGATTGTGATCGAGGCGGAGCTGGACACCGGCAACGCCGCCCGCCGCCTCAAGCGCGACATCCTGGAGATCTTCGGGCACAGCTCGGAGCTGATCGTGATGGCCCCCGGCGGACTGCGCCGCGGCTCGCGCTTCGTCGTACGGGTGGTGGCGGGCGGCGACCAGCTGGCCCGCCAGACCGGTCTCGTGGACGGCCGCGGCCGTCCGATCCGCGGGCTGCCCCCGCAGGTGGTCTCGGGGGCCACCTGCGACGCCGAGGCGGCCTGGCGCGGAGCCTTCCTCGCCCATGGTTCGCTCACCGAGCCCGGCCGCTCCTCCTCGCTGGAGGTCACCTGCCCGGGGCCGGAGGCGGCCCTCGCCCTGGTCGGGGCGGCGCGCCGGCTCTCCATCGCGGCCAAGGCCCGCGAGGTGCGCGGTGTGGACCGTGTGGTCGTCCGCGACGGCGACGCGATCGGCGCCCTGCTGACCCGGCTCGGCGCGCACGACGCCGTGCTCGCCTGGGAGGAGCGCCGGATGCGGCGCGAGGTCCGCGCCACGGCCAACCGGCTCGCCAACTTCGACGACGCGAACCTGCGCCGCTCGGCCCGTGCCGCGGTCGCCGCCGGGGCCCGGGTGGGGCGCGCGCTGGAGATCCTCGGCGAGGAGGTCCCCGAGCACCTGGCCGCCGCGGGACGGCTCCGCATGGAGCACAAGCAGGCCTCCCTGGAGGAGCTGGGCGCGCTCGCCGACCCGCCGCTGACCAAGGACGCGGTCGCCGGACGGATCCGCCGGCTGCTGGCGATGGCCGACAAGCGGGCCCAGGATCTGGGCATCCCGGGAACCGACTCGACCCTCAGCGAGGAGCTCGCCGACGGCCTGGTCGGCTGACTCGTCGACGGGCAGGGGACGTTGGCCCCCGGGGGCGAAACGGAGGTCCGTACTCCTACTGGCGAGTACGGATCTCCGGTCGTATCCGGTGGCGTGCGGAGGCCCTCTCGATGTCACCCCCGGGCCCTCGGAGAGGTAGGGTCGGAAGCGGTCGGGGACATCCCTATACAACTCGCCGGCGTCGAAAACCGGCGTACCTAACGAGGAGATCGGTTCGTGACGATCCGCGTAGGCATCAACGGCTTCGGCCGCATCGGCCGCAACTACTTCCGCGCTCTGCTGGAGCAGGGTGCGGACATCGAGATCGTGGCTGTCAACGACCTGGGTGACACTGCGACCACGGCCCACCTGCTGAAGTACGACACCATTCTGGGTCGTCTCAAGGCAGAGGTCAGCCACACCGCCAACACCATCACCGTCGATGGTCACACCGTCAAGGTGCTCTCCGAGCGCAACCCGGCCGACATCCCCTGGGGTGAGCTGGGCGTCGACATCGTCATCGAGTCGACCGGCATCTTCACCAAGAAGGCCGACGCCGAGAAGCACATCGCGGGCGGCGCCAAGAAGGTCCTCATCTCGGCTCCGGCCAAGGACGAGGACATCACCATCGTGATGGGCGTCAACCAGGACAAGTACGACGCGGCCAACCACCACGTCATCTCCAATGCCTCCTGCACCACCAACTGTGTGGCGCCGATGGCCAAGGTTCTCGACGAGAACTTCGGCATCGTCAAGGGCCTGATGACGACGGTCCACGCGTACACCAACGACCAGCGGATCCTGGACTTCCCGCACTCGGACCTGCGTCGCGCCCGCGCCGCCGCCGAGAACATCATCCCCACCACCACCGGCGCCGCCAAGGCCACGGCCCTGGTCCTCCCGCAGCTCAAGGGCAAGCTCGACGGCATCGCGATGCGCGTCCCGGTCCCGACCGGCTCCGCCACCGACCTGGTCGTCACCCTCCAGCGCGAGGTCACCAAGGACGAGGTCAACGCCGCGTTCAAGAAGGCCTCCGACGACGGCGCCCTCAAGGGCTTCCTGACGTACACCGAGGACCCGATCGTCTCCTCGGACATCGTCGGCGACCCGTCGTCCTGCACCTTCGACTCCTCCCTGACCATGGTCCAGGAGGGCAGCACGGTGAAGATCCTCGGCTGGTACGACAACGAGTGGGGCTACTCCAACCGCCTCGTCGACCTCACGGTCTTCGTCGGCGAGCAGCTCTGATCCTCGGGTCGGCAGGCACATCGATGTGAGCGAAGGGGCTCGACCGGCGCAAAGAAGCGCGGGTCGAGCCCCTAGGCCGTGTCGACGAACTTCCCCCTGCCGCGCGGCCCGGCCCGCGGCCGGACGACGGCGGATTGTCGACACGGCCTAGCATGCTCATCGGTCCTTCCAAGGAGTGAACGGAACAGATGAAGACGATCGACGAACTTCTCGCCGAAGGGGTCGCGGGCAAGCGGGTATTCGTCCGTGCCGACCTCAACGTGCCGCTGGACGGCACCACGATCACCGACGACGGCCGTATCCGCGCCGTCGTCCCGACGGTCGCCAAGCTCGCCGAGGCCGGCGCGCGCGTCGTCGTCGCCTCGCACCTCGGCCGCCCCAAGGGCGCCCCGGACCCGGCCTTCTCGCTGGCTCCCGCCGCCGCTCGCCTGGGTGAAATCCTCGGAGCCGAGGTCGCCTTCGCCACCGACACGGTCGGCGAGTCCGCCCGCGCCGCGGTCGCCGGCCTCGCCGACGGCCAGGTCGCGGTCGTCGAGAACCTCCGCTTCAACGCCGGCGAGACGTCCAAGGACGACGCCGAGCGCGGCGCCTTCGCCGATCAGCTGGCCGGGCTCGCGGACCTCTACGTGGGCGACGGCTTCGGCGCCGTGCACCGCAAGCACGCCTCGGTCTTCGACCTCCCGGCCCGGCTCCCGCACTACGCGGGCTACCTCATCGCCACCGAGGTCGGCGTCCTGAAGAAGCTCACCACCGACGTCAAGCGGCCGTACGCGGTCGTCCTCGGCGGCGCGAAGGTCTCCGACAAGCTCGGTGTGATCGACCACCTGCTGGAGCGGGCCGACCGCATTCTCATCGGCGGCGGCATGGCGTACACCTTCCTCAAGGCCCAGGGCCACGAGGTCGGCAGCTCGCTGCTCCAGGAGGACCAGATCCCGGCCGTCCAGGAGTACCTGCGACGCGCCGAGGACAAGGGTGTGGAGTTCGTCCTCCCCGTCGACGTCGTGGTCGCCCCGTCCTTCCCGGACCTCAAGACCAAGGCTCCGGCCCACCCCACCACCGTCGCCGCCGACGCCATGCCGGCCGGCCAGATGGGGCTGGACAACGGACCGGAGACCAACAAGCTCTACGCATCGAAGCTCGCCGACGCGGCCACCGTCTTCTGGAACGGCCCGATGGGCGTCTTCGAACATCCCGACTTCGCCGACGGCACCCGCGCGGTCGCCCAGGCGCTCGTCGACTCGTCGGCCTTCAGCGTCGTCGGCGGTGGCGACTCCGCCGCGGCCGTTCGCATCCTGGGCTTCGACGAGAATGCTTTCGGACATATTTCGACCGGTGGCGGCGCGAGTCTCGAATACCTCGAGGGCAAGACGCTTCCCGGCCTCGCCGCACTGGAGGACTGACCTTTCATGACCACCCGCACCCCGCTGATGGCGGGCAACTGGAAGATGAACCTCAACCACCTCGAGGCCATCGCCCACGTCCAGAAGCTCGCCTTCGCCCTGGCCGACAAGGACTACGAGGACGTCGAGGTCGCCGTCCTCCCGCCCTTCACCGACCTGCGCACCGTGCAGACCCTGGTCGACGGCGACAAGCTGAAGATCAAGTACGGCGCCCAGGACATCTCGGCGCACGACTCCGGCGCGTACACCGGTGAGATCTCCGGCCCCATGCTCGCCAAGCTGCGCTGCACGTACGTGGCCGTCGGCCACAGCGAGCGCCGCCAGTACCACGGCGAGAACGACGAGGTCTGCAACGCCAAGGTGAAGGCCGCCTACAAGCACGGCCTGACCCCGATCCTCTGCGTCGGCGAGGGCCTGGACATCCGCAAGGCCGGTAACCAGGTCTCCTACACGCTCGCGCAGCTCGACGGCGCCCTGAAGGACATCCCGGCCGAGCAGGCCGAGACCATCGTGATCGCCTACGAGCCGGTCTGGGCCATCGGCACCGGCGAGGTCGCCACCCCCGAGGACGCCCAGGAGGTCTGCGGCGCGATCCGTGGCCGGCTGGCCGAGCTGTACTCCCAGGAGCTGGCCGACGCCGTCCGCATCCAGTACGGCGGCTCGGTGAAGTCCGGCAACGTCGCGGCCATCATGGCGCAGCCCGACGTGGACGGCGCCCTCATCGGAGGCGCCGCGCTGGACGCCGACGAGTTCGTCAAGATCGTCCGCTTCCGCGACCAGTGAGTATGCGGTAGCGCGGATCCGTCGTACCCTTGCGGGGGCCGGAGGGGCTAGTCGCCCTTCGGCCCCCGGTGCACGTACACGCAGTAGTCAAGAATTCCGGAAAGTAGGGACCAGCCGTGGTTTTGGCGTTCCAGATCGCTCTGATCGTCTTCAGCCTGCTGCTGATGCTGCTGGTGCTCATGCACAAGGGCAAGGGCGGTGGCCTCTCCGACATGTTCGGTGGCGGAATGCAGTCCTCCGTCGGTGGCTCCTCGGTCGCCGAGCGCAACCTCGACCGGATCACCGTCGTGGTCGGCCTGGCCTGGTTCGCGTGCGTCGTGGTCCTCGGTCTGCTCGTCAAGCTGGACAACTGACCCGTCGTCCGCGCATACCGGTGACGGTGTGACTCCTTCCACTGGACGCGCGTTGGGCCTTACGTAGACTGGGGCATCGCTCGAGCACCATCACGCAGGGAGTTACGACCGTGGCAAGTGGCAACGCGATCCGGGGAAGCCGGGTCGGAGCGGGGCCGATGGGGGAGGCGGAGCGAGGCGAGTCCGCGCCGCGCGCCCGCATCTCCTTCTGGTGCTCGAACGGGCACGAGACGCAGCCGAGCTTCGCCCATGACGCGCAGGTGCCGGACACCTGGGACTGCCCGCGCTGCGGCTTCCCGGCCGGCCAGGACAAGGACAGCCCGCCCGACCCGCCCCGCACCGAGCCGTACAAGACGCACCTGGCGTACGTACGCGAGCGGCGGAGCGACGAGGACGGCGAAGCGATCCTCGCCGAGGCGCTGGCCAAACTCCGCGGCGAGATCTGAGGCTCCCTCCGACGCGGCTCCCCGGAAGCCCAGTCGTTCACCGGCCGGACACCCCACGGGTGTCCGGCCGTAGCGCGTCCCCGCGCCACCGCCCTCCTCCACGCCGCGGCCCTCCTCGATCAATTAGGTTGGAGGGGCAGCGGGGATGCTGAGTGACGAGAAGAAGTGGGCTGATATCCGGGATGAACGCAGCAAGCCGAACCAAGCTCAACCAGAAGCCCGAGTGGACGGCTCTCGCCGAGCACCGTGAGGAGCTCGGCGCACCCCAGCTGCGCGAGCTGTTCGCGCGGCAGCCGGACCGCGGCACCGCCTACACCCTCCGGGTCGGCGACCTCCACCTCGACTACTCCAAACACCTGGTCACCGACGAGACGCTGCGCCTGCTGCGCGAACTCGCCGCCGCCACCGGGGTCGCGGAGCTGCGGGACGCGATGTTCCGCGGCGAGAAGATCAACACCACCGAGGACCGGGCGGTCCTGCACACCGCGCTCCGCGCCCCGCGCGACGCGGTGATCGAGGTCGACGGGGAGAATGTCGTACCCGCCGTGCACGCCGTCCTGGACAAGATGGCCGGCTTCGCCGAGAAGGTCCGGTCGGGGCAGTGGACCGGCCACACCGGCAAGCCCGTCAAGAACATCGTCAACATCGGGATCGGCGGCTCCGACCTCGGCCCCGCCATGGCGTACGAGGTGCTGCGCTCCTTCACGGACCGCGCGCTCACCCTCCGCTTCGTCTCCAACGTCGACGGCGCCGACCTCCACGAGGCCGTCCGCGACCTCGACCCGGCCGAGACGCTGTTCGTCATCGCCTCGAAGACGTTCACGACGATCGAGACCATCACCAACGCCACCTCCGCCCGGGACTGGCTGCTGACCGAGCTGAAGGCCGGTCAGGACGCCGTCGCCCAGCACTTCGTGGCCCTGTCGACCAATGCCGAGAAGGTCGCAGAGTTCGGCATCGACACGGCCAACATGTTCGAGTTCTGGGACTGGGTCGGCGGCCGCTACAGCTACGACTCGGCGATCGGCCTCTCGCTGATGGTCGCCATCGGCCCGGACCGCTTCCGCGAGATGCTCGACGGCTTCCACCTCGTCGACGAGCACTTCCGCACCGCCCCCGCCGAGGAGAACGCCCCGCTCCTCCTCGGCCTCCTCGGTGTCTGGTACGGCAACTTCTTCGACGCCCAGGCGCACGCTGTACTGCCGTACAGCCACTACCTGTCCAAGTTCACCGCGTACCTCCAGCAGCTCGACATGGAGTCCAACGGCAAGTCCGTCGACCGCGACGGCAACCCCGTGGACTGGCAGACCGGACCGGTCGTCTGGGGCACGCCCGGCACCAACGGGCAGCACGCGTACTACCAGTTGATCCACCAGGGCACCAAGCTGATCCCGGCGGACTTCATCGGCTTCGCCGCCCCGGTCCACGACCTGCTGCCCGGCCTGATCGCCCAGCACGATCTGCTCATGGCCAACTTCTTCGCCCAGACCCAGGCCCTCGCCTTCGGCAAGACACCCGAAGAGGTCCGGGCGGAAGGGGTGTCCGAGGAGCTGGTCCCGCACAAGACGTTCCGGGGCAACCACCCCACGACGACGATCCTCGCCGACAAGCTGACCCCCTCGGTCCTCGGCCAGCTCATCGCGCTGTACGAGCACAAGGTCTTCGTCCAGGGCGCCGTCTGGAACATCGACTCCTTCGACCAGTGGGGCGTCGAGCTCGGCAAGGTCCTCGCCAAGCAGATCGAACCGCTGCTGACCGGTGACGGGGGAGCGGACGCCGGAGAGCTCGACAGCTCCACCGCCGCCCTGGTCGACGCCTACCGCACACTGCGCGGGCGCTGAGCCGATGCCACCGGGGGAGGGGACGGCGGTAGTGCTGCGGCCGCCGCGCAACACGGTGGACGAGCGCGCCGTCGGCTGGTGGCGGGCCCAGTGGCTGCTGCTGACGGCGGTGCCCGTCGTGCCGCTCGCGGTCCTGGGCGCGCTGATCGAGCCGGCCCGCTTCTGGCTGCTGCTGCCCGCCGCGGTCCTGGCCGCGGCGGGCACGACGGCCGCCGTCCTCCTCCCCCTGTGGTGGTTCCGTACGCACCGCTGGGAGATCACCGGGGACGCGGTGTACGTCCGCACCGGGTTCTTCTGGCAGGAGTGGCGGATCGCCCCGATGTCCCGCATCCAGACCGTCGACACCGTGCGGGGCCCGCTGGAGCAGCTCTTCCGGCTCGCCACCGTCACGGTCACCACCGCCTCCGCCAAGGGCGCGGTACGGATCGCGGGCCTGGACCACGAGGTCGCCGCCGACCTCGCCCAGCAGCTCACCCGCATCACCCGCGACACCCCCGGCGACGCCACATGAGCACCGCCGCCCCGCCCGCCGACTGGCGCCGCCTCGACCCCCGTACGGTCCTGGTCACCGCCCTCGTCGTGGCGGGGGTCGTCGCGGGCGCCGCCATCCCCGTCACGCTCGGGCTCACCCGGTGGTTCGGTCTGACCGCCGCCGTGCTCCAGGTGCTCGCCGGCGCGGTCCTGATCATCGGGGCCGCGGCGGGCGCCGACCGGGTCCGCTGGCACCGCACGCGCTACCGCATCGGCGAGGAGCGCGTCGACCTCCACACCGGCCTCCTGATCGTCAAGCGCCGCTCCCTGGCCCGCAGCCGCATCCGTACGGTCGACCTCACCGCCAATCCGACGCTCCGCCTCCTGGGCCTGGTCACCGTCAGGATCGGCACCGGCGAACAGGGCTCCGAATCCACCCTCGAACTGGACCCGGTCACCCGCGCCGAGGGAGAACGGCTGCGCCGCCTCCTCCTGGAGCGCGCCGCCACCGCACCGTCCGGCGGCGTCCACCGCGAAGGGGAACTGGCCGTCCTGGACCCCCGCTGGATCCGCTACGCACCGGTCTCCTTCGTCGCCCCCACGCTCGGCGGGGCGGCCGCCGGGGCCGTGATGCAGGTCAGCGACTGGGTCGGAGCCCAGGGCGACGTCATCGAGTGGATCGGGGACCGTTTCCGGGACACCCCGCTGCTCTGGATGACCCTCATCCTGGTCCTCGCCGCCCTGGTCGCCGGCGTCGTCGGGGCGCTCGGCCTCTGGATCGAGATGTGGTGGAACTACCGCCTGGAGCGCGAGCCGGGCGGCACACTACGGGTGCGGCGCGGGCTGTTCACCTCCCGGTCCATCTCCGTCGAGGAGGCCCGGCTGCGCGGCGTCGACCTGGTCGAGCCGCTGGGCGTACGGCTGCTCGGCGCGGCCCGGCTGGACGCCATCACCACCGGCCTGGCCAAGGACAACGAGGCCAAGAACGCCGACCACAACACCCTGCTCCCGACCGTGCCCCGCAGCCGGGCCGACACCGTCGCCGCCGACGTGCTGCGCGAGGCGGTCACGCCGACCGGCGCGGCCCTCACCCCGCACCCGCGCGCCGCCCGGGGCCGCCGGCTGCGCTGGTCGCTCGCCGCGGTCCTCGGCCCGGTCCTGGTCCTGACCGTCCTCGGGGTGCTGCTCACGCCCGTGCTGCTGTGGATCGCGCTCGGCTGCACGGTGGTTCTGGGACCCGTGGCGGTGGCGCTCGCCCTGGACGCCTACCGGGGCCTCGGTCATGGGCTCTCCGGGCGCTACCTGGTCACCCGCTCCGGCACGGTCCGCCGCTCCACGGCCGCCCTGGAGCGGGCGGGGGTGATCGGCTGGACGGTCAAGCAGTCGGTCTTCCAGCGGCGGGCCCAACTGGTGAGCATCACGGCCACCACCGCCGCCGGCGGGGGTGCCTACACGGTGCACGACGCCGACGCGGCCGAGGGACTCGCCTTCGCCGCCGAGGCGGTACCGGGGCTGCTGGAACCCTTCCTGGAGCGCGCAGGGAGCACCGGGCCGTGACGTACGGCACAGAAGGCCTCCTATGCGGCCCGGTCCGGGTCGGCGACGATATCGATCATGACTTCCACCAGCCGGCGTACGGTCCTCACCGCCCTCGCCACCGCGGCCGTCAGCGGTCCGCTGCTGGGCTCGCTCACCGCGACCGACGCCCACGCCACCGGTGACCTGGACATCTACACCTCCAACACCGACCTCTACAGGAAGCTCGCCGGACAGGAGGGTGTGGAATTCGCCCGCCGCTACCGCAGACACGAGTACGTCGACCACTCGGGCCCGCAGAGATTCCCGTACAACCGGACCACCGTCATGGCCCTGCACGGCGGCGGCATCGAGATGGGCACCTCCGAGCTCTGCCTCGCCATAGCCGGCTACCACCCGGCCACGCTCGCCCCGCTGACGGACGGCCACGGGGTGTTCGACTACTGGATGTTCGAGGGGCTGCGCTCCTCCGGCAACAGGGACCTGCACGTCACCTCCAAGAACTGCGACGACCACGTCGCCCTCTCCATGGCGGCGAGCAGCCTCAACGTCCTGAGTCTGCACGGCTGTACGGCGGCGCAGGCGGGCACCGTCCCGCAGGCCGTGGTCGTCGGCGGGCTGAACACCCGCTTCAAGACGCTGCTCAAGGCCGAGTTCGACGCGATCGGCCTCGCCTGGCGCGACGGCGACGAGCTGCCCGACCTGGGCGGGGTCAACCCCGCCAACCCGGTCAACCGCACCATGCTCGCCAAGGGCGGTCAGCTGGAGCTCACCACGGAGCTGCGCGCCGCCATGTTCACCGTCAACACCCGCGCGGGCCGGGCCGGCAGCACGACCCCGGTCTTCGACCGCTTCGTCGGCGCCTGCCGTGCGGCCATCACGAAGCTGGAACAGGGAACGGACCAGGTCGTCCTCTGACCCCCGGGACCCCGCGTCGCGCGCGGGCGTCGCGCGGATTCGGCCTTTCCAGGAGTCCGGGAAGACCGGGCGGAGAACGGGCCCGCGGCGGACCTTCACGCCGAAGGCCCGGCCCGCTCCGGAAGGAGAAGGGCCGGGCCCGTGGGGCGCGGAACGCTCAGGCGGACGCCTGCGGATACAGTGCGCGCGGCAGCTGAGAGGCCGCCGCCGCGTCCAGCAGCCACAGCGTGCGGCCGCGCCCGTACGCGCCCGCCGCCGGGGCCTGGATCTCCCCGGCACCGGACAGCGCGATGGCCGCCGCCTCGGCCTTGTCCTCGCCCGCCGCCAGCAGCCACACCTCGCGGGCCGCGCGGATCGCCGGCAGCGTGAGCGAGACGCGCACCGGCGGCGGCTTGGGAGCCCCGTGCACACCGACGACGGTGCGCTCGGTCTCCCGTACCGCGGGCAGCTCCGGGAAGAGCGAGGCCACATGCGTGTCCGGGCCGACGCCCAGCATCAGCACGTCGAACGCGGGCACCGCGCCATGGTCCTCGGGACCCGCGGCGGCGGCGAGTTCTGCGGCGTAACCGGCTGCCGCCGCGTCCGCGTCGTCGCCGTACGGGCCGTCGGACGCGGGCATCGCGTGCACCCGGGCCGGGTCCAGTGGCACCGCGTCGAGCAGCGCCTCGCGGGCCTGGGTGACATTGCGCTCCGGGTCGCCCTCGGGCAGGAACCGCTCGTCGCCCCACCACAGGTCCAGGCGCGCCCAGTCGATCGCGTCCCGGGCGGGCGCGGCGGCGAGCGCGGCCAGCAGGCCGTTGCCGTTGCGGCCGCCGGTCAGCACCACCGAGGCGTGGCCCCGGGAGGCCTGGGCGTCCACGATCTTCGTGATCAGCCGGGCCGCCGCGGCCTGCGCCATCAGCTCCTTGTCGCGGTGCACGACCAGTTGGGGAGGCGTCACTTCGACGCCGCCTTCTTGGCCGGGGGCCTCTTCGCGGCGGGAGCCTTGGCCTCGGTGGCCCCGGCCGCCTTCTCCTCGACGCCCCCGACCGGCGCGGCCTTGGCCTCGCCGCCCGCGTGCAGCCGGTCGACGCCGAACTTCACCGCGGACGCGTAGGTGTTGTCCGGGTCGAGCCGCCGCAGCTCCTCGGCCAGCAGCTCGGCGGTGTCGCGTCGCTTGAGCGCCACACCGCGGTCCGGCTGGTTGTGCATGGAGAGCGTGGCCAGCGTGCCGTCGGCGCGGTCGAGGACGATGACGCCGTTCTTCGTCTCCATCCGGACCGCCGTGAGGCCGGGGCCCTCGGAGACCATGCGCTCCACCGGGACGTCGAGCCGGTCCGCGAGCCACATGGCGAGCAGCTCGCAGCTCGGGTTGTCGCTCTCGCCCTCGACGGTCGCCGCGATCACCTCGGCGGGCTGCTGATCCAGCGACGCGGCCAGCATGGAACGCCACGGAGTGATCCGCGTCCACGCCAGGTCGGTGTCGCCCGGGCTGTACGTCGCCGCCCGTACCGCCAGCGCTTCGATCGGGCGCTCGGCCGAGTAGGTATCGGTGATCCGGCGCTGCGCGAGGGCCCCCAGCGGGTCCTTCGCCGGGTCGGAGGGCGCACCCTCGGGCCACCACACCACGACCGGGGCGTCCGGCAGCAGCAGCGGAAGGACCACCGACTGGGCGTGGTTGGCCAGTTCGCCGTGCAGACGCAGGACGACGGTCTCGCCGGTGCCCGCGTCGGAACCGACCCGGACCTCGGCGTCGAGCCGGGCGTCCCGGCGGGCCCGCGGTGAGCGGCTGACCCGCTTGATCACCGCGATGATCCGCGAGGGGTGCTCGCGGGAGGCGTCGCCGGCCGACTTGAGCGCGTCGTACGCGTTCTCCTCGTCGGTGACGATGACCAGCGTGAGCACCATGCCGATGGCAGGGGTGCCGATGGCCCGGCGGGCCGACACCAGCGCCTGGTTGATCTTGCTGGACGTGGTTTCCGTGAGATCGATCTTCATGGCCGCCTCCAGCTCCGTCCGTCGCGTGCGAGCATCTCGTCGGCCTCGGCCGGGCCCCAGGTGCCGGCCGGGTACTTCGCGGGCTTGCCGTGCTTGTCCCAGTACTGCTCGATCGGATCGAGGATGTTCCAGGACAGCTCGACCTCCTGGTGGCGCGGGAAGAGGTTGGCGTCGCCGAGCAGGACGTCCAGAAGGAGCCGCTCGTAGGCCTCCGGGCTGGACTCCGTGAACGACTCGCCGTACGCGAAGTCCATCGTCACGTCCCGGACCTCCATCGAGGTGCCGGGCACCTTGGAGCCGAAGCGCACGGTGACGCCCTCGTCCGGCTGCACCCGGATGACCAGCGCGTTGCCGCCCAGCTCTTCCGTGGCGCCGGACTCGAAGGGCAGATAGGGCGCGCGCTTGAAGACGACCGCGATCTCCGTGACCCGGCGGCCGAGCCGCTTTCCGGTGCGGAGGTAGAACGGCACGCCCGCCCAGCGGCGGTTGTTGATCGTCAGCTTGATCGCCGCGTAGGTGTCGGTCGTCGACTTGGGGTCGATGCCCTCCTCCTCGCAGTAGCCGAGGACCTCCTGGCCGCCCTGCCACGCGTGCTCGTACTGGGCGCGCACGGTGTGCTTGCCGAGGTCGTCGGGGAGCTCGACCGCGGTGAGGACCTTGAGCTTCTCGGCGACCAGGGCCTTCGGGTGGAAGGAGCCGGGCTCCTCCATCGCGGTCAGCGCCAGCAGCTGGAGCAGGTGGTTCTGGATGACGTCACGGGCGGCGCCGATGCCGTCGTAGTAGCCGGCCCGGCCGCCGATGCCGATGTCCTCGGCCATCGTGATTTGTACGTGGTCGACGTAGGACCGGTTCCAGATCGGCTCGAACATCGTGTTGGCGAACCGCAGCGCCAGGATGTTCTGGACCGTCTCCTTGCCCAGATAGTGGTCGATCCGGAAGACCTCGTTGGGCGGGAAGACGGCGTGCACGAGCTGGTTGAGCTCCTGCGCGCTGGCCAGGTCGTGGCCGAACGGCTTCTCGATGACGGCACGCCGCCAGGAGCCCTCGCTCTGGTCGGCCAGGCCGTGCTTCTTCAGCTGCTGGACGACCTTGGGGAAGAACTTCGGCGGCACGGAGAGGTAGAAGGCGAAGTTGCCGCCTGTCCCCTGCGCCTTGTCGAGCTCCTGGATGGTCGACTTCAGCGTCTCGAACGCCTCGTCGTCGTCGAAGTTGCCCTGGACGAAGCGCATCCCCTGGATGAGCTGCTGCCAGACCTCCTCGCGGAACGGCGTACGGGCGTGCTCCTTGACGGCGTCGTGGACGACCTGGGCGAAGTCCTCGTTCTCCCAGTCGCGGCGCGCGAAGCCGATGAGCGAGAAGCCCGGCGGCAGCAGGCCGCGATTGGCCAGGTCGTAGACGGCGGGCATCAGCTTTTTACGGGACAAATCGCCCGTGACGCCAAAGATGACCAGGCCCGACGGCCCCGCGATACGCGGGAGCCGTCGGTCCTGTGCGTCACGGAGCGGGTTGGCTCCGGGAACAGCAGACAAAGTGGTCAGCCCTCCGAGGGGGCGAGGCGCGAGAGCTCCGCCTCGGTCGACTTGAGCAGGTCGTTCCAGGACGCCTCGAACTTCTCGACGCCCTCGTCCTCCAGCACCTGTACGACCTCGTCGTACGAGACGCCGAGCTTCTTGATCGCGTCGAGGTCGGCGCGCGCCCGGTCGTAGCCGCCGGCGACGGTGTTGCCGGTGATCTCGCCGTGGTCGGCCACCGCCTCCAGCGTCGCCTCCGGCATGGTGTTCACCGTGTTCGGCGCCACCAGGTCGTCGACGTACAGCGTGTCCTTGAGGGACGGGTCCTTGACGCCGGTCGAGGCCCACAGCGGACGCTGCTTGTTGGCCTGCGCCTTGTCCAGGGGGGCCCAGCGGTCGGAGGAGAAGACCTCCTCGTACGCCTCGTAGGCCAGGCGGGCGTTGGCCAGGGCGGACTTGCCCTTGGCCGCCTTCGCCTCGTCCGAGCCGATGGCGTCCAGCCGCTTGTCGATCTCGGTGTCCACGCGGGACACGAAGAAGGACGCCACCGAGTGGATCTTGGAGAGGTCCAGGCCCGCGGCCTTCGCCTTCTCCAGGCCCGCCAGGTAGGCGTCCATGACCGCGCGGTAGCGCTCCAGCGAGAAGATCAGCGTCACGTTGACGCTGATGCCCCGGCCGATCGTCTCGGTGATCGCCGGCAGGCCCGCCTTGGTCGCCGGGATCTTGATGAGCGTGTTCGGCCGGTCGACCAGCCACGCCAGCTGCTTGGCCTCGGCGACGGTGGCCAGGGTGTTGTGCGCCAGGCGCGGGTCGACCTCGATGGAGACCCGGCCGTCCTGGCCGCCGGTCGCGTCGAAGACCGGGCGCAGGATGTCGGCGGCGTCGCGGACGTCCGCCGTCGTGATCATGCGGAGGGCTTCCTCGACGGTGACCTTGCGGGCGGCGAGGTCGGTGAGCTGCTGCTCGTAACCGTCGCCCGAGGAGATCGCCTTCTGGAAGATCGACGGGTTGGTGGTGACGCCGACGACATGGCTCTGGTCGATCAGCTCGGCCAGGTTGCCGGAGGTGATCCGCTTGCGCGACAGGTCGTCGAGCCAGATCGCCACGCCCTCGTCGGAGAGGCGCTTGAGTGCGTCTGTCATGAGTTGCATCTCCTACTAGTGGTATCTACCGGCGTCAGCGTGCTGTGGCTTCGAGAGATTCCCGCGCGGCGGAAGCCACGTTCTCGGCGGTGAAGCCGAACTCCTGGAACAGCACCTTCGCGTCGGCCGAGGCTCCGAAGTGCTCCAGCGAGACGATGCGGCCCGCGTCGCCCACGTACCGGTACCAGGTCAGGCCGATGCCCGCCTCGACGGCGACCCGCGCCTTCACCGACGGCGGCAGCACGCTGTCCTTGTAACCCTGATCCTGCTCCTCGAACCACTCGACCGACGGCATCGAGACGACCCGGGTCGGCACCCCGGCCGCCTGGAGCTGCTCGCGCGCCCCGACGGCGACGTGGACCTCGGAACCGGTCGCGATGAGCAGCACCTGCGGCTCCGCGTCCTGCCCGGAGGGCCCCTCGGCCTCGAACAGGACGTAACCGCCCTTGGCCGCGTTCTCGTTCGCCTCGTACGTCGGCACGCCCTGCCGGGTCAGCGCCAGACCGTGCGGGGCGCCCTTGCCGAACACCTTGGTGTAGCGGCGCAGGATCTCGCGCCAGGCGATGGCGGTCTCGTTGGCGTCCGCCGGGCGCACGACGTTCAGGCCCGGGATGGCGCGCAGCGCGGCCAGGTGCTCGACCGGCTGGTGGGTGGGACCGTCCTCGCCGAGGCCGATCGAGTCGTGCGTCCACACGTACGTCACCGGCAGGTGCATCAGCGCGGACAGTCGCACCGCGTTGCGCATGTAGTCGGAGAACACCAGGAAGGTGCCGCCGTAGACACGGGTGTTGCCGTGCAGCGCGATGCCGTTCATGGCAGCGGCCATGGCGTGCTCGCGGATGCCGAAGTGGATCGTCCGGCCGTACGGGTCGGCCTCCGGCAGCGGGTTGCCCACCGGCAGGAACGACGACGTCTTGTCGATCGTGGTGTTGTTCGAGCCCGCGAGGTCGGCGGAGCCGCCCCACAGCTCGGGCACGATCTCGCCGAGCGCCTGGAGCACCTTGCCGGAGGCGGCCCGGGTGGCCAGGGCCTTGCCGGGTTCGAAGACGGGGAGCTTCTCCTCCCAGCCCTCGGGCAGCTCGCCCGCGGCGATCCGGTCGAAGGAGGCGGCGCGCTCCGGGTTGGCCGTGCGCCACGCGGCGAACGACTTGTCCCACTCCGCGCGGGCCTCACGGCCGCGGTCCAGCGCCTCGCGGGTGTGGCCGATGACCGCGTCGGAGACCTCGAAGGTCTGCTCCGGGTCGAAGCCGAGGACCCGCTTGGTCGCCGCGATCTCGTCGTCGCCGAGCGCCGAGCCGTGCGCGGCCTCGGTGTTCTGGGCGTTCGGGGCGGGCCAGGCGATGATCGAGCGGGCCGCGATGAACGAGGGGCGCTCGGTCTCGGCCTTGGCCGCCTGGAGCGCCGCGTACAGACCGGCCGGGTCCAGGTCGCCGCTGGGGAGCTGGTCGACACGCTGGACGTGCCAGCCGTATGCCTCGTACCGCTTGATGGTGTCCTCGGAGACCGCGGTCTCCGTGTCGCCCTCGATGGAGATGTGGTTGTCGTCCCAGAGCAGGACCAGGTTGCCCAGCTTCTGGTGCCCGGCCAGCGAGGAGGCCTCGGCCGAGATGCCCTCCTGGAGGCAGCCGTCACCCGCGACGACCCACACCATGTGGTCGAAGGGGGAGGTGCCGGGGGCCGCCTCGGGGTCGAAGAGGCCGCGCTCGTAGCGGGCGGCCATCGCCATGCCCACCGCGTTGGCGACGCCCTGGCCCAGCGGCCCGGTCGTCGTCTCGACGCCGGTGGTGTGGCCGTACTCCGGGTGGCCCGGGGTCTTGGACCCCCAGGTGCGGAAGGCCTTGAGGTCGTCCAGCTCCAGGCCGTACCCGGCCAGGTAGAGCTGGATGTAGAGCGTCAGGCTGGAGTGGCCGGCGGAGAGGACGAACCGGTCGCGGCCGGTCCACTCGGCGTCCGCGGGATCGTGCCGCATCACCTTCTGGAAGAGGGTGTACGCGGCGGGAGCCAGGCTCATCGCCGTGCCCGGGTGGCCGTTTCCGACTTTCTGTACGGCGTCCGCGGCGAGAACGCGGGCGGTGTCCACGGCCCGCTGGTCCAAATCGGTCCACTGAAGGTCTGTGGTGGTCGGCTTGATGCTCACCCTGAGTCAGGGCTCCTCTCCACTGTGGTAGGCCGGTGACTTGTTACCGCACCGGGCGCTGTCGAGCCTACCCCCGTTGACACGCACACTTTCCGAGTACTTTCCAGGGTGTGGGCGGCCCGTGGAGTTCGCCTCCCGGCGGAATGCGTATAGCCGGTGAACAGTCACCCCCAACACGACCCCACCCCCGCGAAGGGCGGCGTATCCGCAACGTTTAGAGTGAACGGGTTCGCGCAAGTCTTCACCGGGCCTCTTCGCCCGGAGCTTGCTGGGATTTCTCTGTCAGGGGTGTGCGTGACGGCCGTTGAGTCCCGACCCGCAGGGGTCGCCTTGACTCCCAGCCCGGGGGGCCATCGCCCGTTCGGGGCCCGCGTCAAGGCTTTCGTGGCGCTTACCAAGCCACGGATCATCGAGCTGCTGCTCATCACCACCGTTCCAGTGATGTTCCTGGCTGCCCAGGGTGTACCCGACCTGTGGCTCGTTCTCACTACCACCATCGGGGGATATCTCTCCGCCGGTGGCGCCAACGCGCTGAACATGTACATCGACCGGGACATCGACGCGCTGATGGACCGTACGTCCCAGCGCCCGCTGGTCACCGGCATGGTCAGCCCCCGCGAATGCCTCGCCTTCGGCATCGCCCTCGCGGTGGTCTCCACGCTCTGGTTCGGTCTGCTCGTCAACTGGCTCTCGGCCGCTCTCGCGCTCGGCGCGCTGCTCTTCTACGTCGTCGTCTACACGATGCTGCTGAAGCGCCGCACCTCCCAGAACATCGTCTGGGGCGGCATCGCGGGCTGCATGCCGGTCCTCATCGGCTGGTCGGCCGTGACGAACGAGCTCTCCTGGGCCGCCGTCATCCTCTTCGCCGTCATCTTCTTCTGGACGCCGCCGCACTACTGGCCGCTGTCCATGAAGGTCAAGGACGACTACGCCCGGGTCGGCGTCCCGATGCTCCCTGTGGTTGCCTCCAACCGGGTGGTCGCCCAGCAGATCGTCCTCTACAGCTGGGTGATGGTCGGGGTCTCGCTGCTGCTCACCCCGCTCGGCTACACCGGCTGGTTCTACACCGCGGTGGCGCTGCTGTCCGGGGGCGCCTGGCTCTGGGAGGCCCACGGCCTGCAGAACCGGGCCAAGTCGGGGGTGACCGGAGCCAAGCTCAAGGAGATGCGGCTGTTCCACTGGTCGATCACCTACGTCTCCCTCCTCTTCCTCGCGGTCGCGGTGGACCCCTTCCTCCGCTAGGGCACCCAGTACTTCGCCGACGGGCGGGTCGCGTGGCACAAGCCACGCGACCCGCCCGTCGCCAGTTCATCTACCCGTCGGTAGCATCCTGTTCATGGCAGAGACGGCAGCAGACGCAGCGGACACCGGACAGACTTCACGCACGGACGCCAGGAAGGCGGCGCGCGCCGAGCGCAGGGCGGCGAAGCTCGCCCGTGAGATCGGCGCCTTCGCCAAGGAGCACGGCGGCGCGGAGGGGCAGCTCGCCTACCTCGGCCAGGCGGGCGCCCGCATCGTCCTGGTCGGCGAGGACGGCGCCTGGGGCGACCTCGTGGCCCCGAGCTACGCCGTGGCCGAGAACGCGGCGCGGAAGTCCGGCATCACGATGCACGAGGAGTTCGACGGCGAGTTCGCGCTGAAGGTCCGCACCGGTCCGTACGAGTGGTCCCGGATGGCCGGCATCCAGGTCGGCGGCCCCTCCAACGACCGCTGAGGGGCCGGGGCCGCTTTCGGCGCCGCTGGTGCCCGCCCCCGCTCGGGCTCGGGCGCGGCGCACTGTGGACGGGCCGGAGTGAGGAGTCACGGCAGACGTGAGGGGCGGCGGGCCACCGGCCCGCCGCCCCTCACCGTGTCCGTCCGTCCGTCAGACCGCCGCCGGTGTCGACTCCGGCTGCCCGGTGGCCGGGCCGGGCAGCGGGGCGGCGTCGTCCTCGCCGCGCTCGCGCATGCTCAGCACGAGCCGGATCACGGCGATCCACAGGATGGACGAGCCGAACATGTGGATGCCGACCAGGATCTCGGGGACGTCGCTGAAGTACTGGACGTACCCGATCGCGCCCTGGGCGAGCAGCACGACCAGCAGGTCGCGGGCGCGTGCCCGGGTGTCGGCGGGCGCGTCGACCACCCGCAGGGCCAGCCACATCGCGATGGCCAGGGCGCAGACGACCCAGGCGGAGACCGCGTGCACATGGGCGGCTGCCGACCAGTCCCACGGCATGCGCGGAACGTCGCTGCTGTCTCCGGCGTGCTTGCCGGAGCCGGTCACCGAGGTGCCCAGCACGATGAGGACCACCGTGGTCGCCACGATCGCCCAGGCCAGGCGCCGTACCGGCAGCGGAGCCCGCGGGCGCGGCGGGCCGTCGCCCTCGCCGACCCGCACCCAGGTGATCACGGCGACCGCGAGAAGCACGTTGGCCAGCAGGAAGTGCCCGGCCACCGTCCAGGGGTTGAGGCCCGCCCAGACCGTGATGCCGCCGAGGACGGCGTTGCCCAGCACGATCCAGAACTGCAGCCAGGCCAGCCGGGCGAGCTTGCGGCGGCGCGGCTTGACCGAGCTGATGGCGATGATCGCCCAGCCGACCGCGGCCGACAGGACGTAGGCCAGCATCCGGTTGCCGAACTCGATCGCGCCGTGCAGTCCCTGTTCGGGCGTCGCGAACAGACTGTCGTCGGTGCACTTGGGCCAGGTGTCGCAGCCGAGGCCCGAACCGGTGAGCCGGACGGCCCCGCCGGTGACGATGATGAAGACGCTCATCATGACGGCGGAGAGCGCGGCGCGCTTCACCACCCTGGTGGACGGCGTCCAGCGCTTGGCGATGAGGGAGATGGGGGTTTCCACGCGGACCATCGTAGGACGGGGCTTGTGCATGATTTCACGAGGGGGTGGGTTCGTGGCGGGTTGCCCTGAGCGGTCCCTCCGGGACCGCTACTCCCAGCGGAAGAACCTCGCCGCCGCGCCGAGCCCCAGCACCGCCCACACCGTCAGGATCCCGGCCTGCGCCCACGGCAGCGACGCACCGTGCTGGAGGACGTCCCGCAGGCCCTCGGAGAGCGCCGACACGGGCAGCAGCCCCAGCACCGACTGCACGGCGTCCGGGAACTTCTCCAGCGGCACGATGACCCCGCCGCCGACCAGCAGCAGCAGGAAGACCAGGTTGGCGGCGGCGAGCGTCGCCTCCGCCTTGAGCGTCCCCGCCATCAGCAGCCCGAGCCCGGAGAACGCGGCCGTGCCCAGCACCAGGAGCAGCAGCACCGCGAGCGGGTTGCCCTGCGGCGACCAGCCCAGGGCGAAGGCGATCGCCGTCAGCAGCACGATCTGGAGCACCTCGGTGACCAGCACCGAGAGCGTCTTCGCGGTCATCAGCGCCCAGCGGGGCAGCGGGGAGGCCCCCAGCCGCTTGAGGACCCCGTAACGGCGTTCGAAGCCGGTGGCGATGGCCTGGCCGGTGAAGGCGGTGGACATCACGGCGAGCGCCAGGACGCCCGGGGCCAGGAAGTCGACCGACGCGCCCGGCCCGGTGTCCACGATGTCGACCGCGCTGAACAGCACCAGCAGCAGCGTGGGGATGATCACCGTCAGCAGCAGCTGCTCGCCGTTGCGCAGCAGCATCCGGGTCTCCAGCGCGGTCTGCGCGGCGATCATCCGGGGGAGCGGGGCCGCGCCGGGGCGCGGGGTGTACGTACCGGCGCTCATGCGCGCAGCTCCTTGCCGGTCAGCTTCTTGCCGGTCAGTTCGAGGAAGACGTCCTCCAGGGTGTGCCGCTCCACGGAGATGCCCTCGGGCATCACGCCGTGCTGGGCGCACCAGGAGGTCACCGTGGCCAGGAGCTGCGGGTCGATGGACCCGGTGATCCGGTACGTCCCCGGCAGCGGCTCGGCGGCCCCGGAGCCGTCGGGCAGCGCCTTGACGAGCGAGCCGAGGTCGAGGCCCGGGCGTCCGGTGAAGCGCAGGGTGTTCTCCGCGCCGCCCCGGCAGAGCGCCTCGGGACTGCCCTGGGCGATGACCCGGCCCGCGTCGATGATCGCGACGTCGTCGGCGAGCGCCTCGGCCTCGTCCATGAAGTGGGTCGTGAGCACCACGGACACCCCGTCGGCGCGCAGCTCGCGCACCAGGTCCCAGGTGGAGCGGCGGGCTCCCGGGTCGAGCCCCGCGGTCGGCTCGTCCAGGAACAGCAGCTCGGGCCGGCCGACCACCGCCATGGCCAGCGAGAGGCGCTGCTGCTGGCCGCCGGAGAGCCGCCGGTAGGTGGTGCGGCCGCAGTCGCCGAGGCCGAGACGTTCGATCAGGGCGTCCACGTCGAGGGGGTGGGCGTGCAGCTTGGCCATGTGGCGGAGCATCTCGTCGGCGCGGGCGCCGGAGTAGACGCCGCCGGACTGGAGCATCACCCCGATCCGCGGGCGCAGCCGCTCCGCGTCGGCGACCGGATCGAGGCCGAGGACCCGCACGGTGCCGGCGTCGGGGCGGCGGTAGCCCTCGCAGGTCTCGATCGTGGTGGTCTTCCCGGCGCCGTTCGGGCCGAGGACGGCGGTCACCGCGCCGGTGGCGACCACCAGATCGAGGCCGTTCACCGCGGTCTTCGTGCCGTACCGCTTCACCAGGTCCTCGACCTGTACGACGGGCTCGTTCTCCATGGCGCACCAGTCTAGGCAGCCCTCCGGGGAGGACGGCTCCCGGGGCAGATTAGGTGACCCTAAGTGATGAACCACACCGTTGATCGTTCCGGACCGTGGTTGTCAGAGTCGAATGAATTACGCAACAATGGTGTTGTGAAATACGACGGACGGGCTCCCCAGGAGGAACTCGCGACCGGTGAGCGCTCGACGCGCAACCGGGTCGCGCGCTCCATCCTGGACCACGGCCCCTCCACCGCCGCGGACCTCGCCAAGCGCGTCGGCCTCACCCAGGCCGCCGTCCGCCGCCACTTGGACGCCCTCGTCTCCGACGATGTCGTCGAAGCCCGCGAGCAGCGGGTCTACGGGGCGCGGACCCGCGGCAGGCCCGCCAAGGTGTTCGCCCTGACGGACTGCGGCCGGGACGCCTTCGACCAGTCCTACGACAAGCTGGCCGCCGACGCCCTGCGCTTCATCGCCGAGTCCGGGGGGGACGAGGCGGTCCTCGCCTTCGCCCGCGCCCGGATGGCCGCGGTGGGCGAGGCGTACCGCGCCGTGGTCGAGGCCGCGGCGCCCGAAAGGCGCACCGAGGCCCTGGCCAAGGCCCTGTCGGCCGACGGGTACGCTGCAATGGCGCGAAGCGCGCCGGGCCCGCAGCAGGGCGAGCAGCTGTGCCAGCACCACTGCCCGGTGGCGCATGTCGCCGAGCAGTTCCCACAGCTGTGCGAGGCGGAGACGGAATTCTTCTCCAGCCTCCTCGGGACCCATGTGCAGCGTCTGGCCACCCTCGCCCACGGCGATGGTGTGTGCACGACCTACGTGCCGCGCAGTGGCCACGCCCCACCCCCACAGACCACCCATTCAGCATCTGCAAGCACGGCCGGGAGGAACCCCGCATGACGCTCCCCACGGAGACTGCCCACCCTGAGCTCGAGGGTCTGGGCACGTACGAATTCGGCTGGGCCGACTCCGACGCGGCAGGCGCGGCGGCGAAGCGCGGCCTCTCCGAGGCTGTCGTCCGCGACATCTCGGAGAAGAAGAACGAGCCCGAGTGGATGCTGAAGCTGCGGCTCAAGGGCCTCAAGCTCTTCGGCAAGAAGCCCATGCCGAACTGGGGCTCCGACCTGTCGGGCATCGACTTCGACAACATCAAGTACTTCGTGCGGTCCACGGAGAAGCAGGCGGCCTCCTGGGAGGAGCTGCCCGAGGACATCAAGAACACGTACGACAAGCTCGGCATCCCCGAGGCGGAGAAGCAGCGCCTCGTCGCCGGCGTCGCCGCGCAGTACGAGTCCGAGGTCGTCTACCACCAGATCAACGAGGAGCTGGAGGCGCAGGGTGTCATCTTCATGGACACCGACACCGCGCTGAAGGAGCACCCGGAGCTCTTCAAGGAGTACTTCGGCACCGTCATCCCCGTCGGTGACAACAAGTTCGCCTCGCTGAACTCGGCCGTCTGGTCCGGCGGATCGTTCATCTACGTGCCCAAGGGTGTCCACGTCGAGATCCCGCTCCAGGCCTACTTCCGTATCAACACGGAGAACATGGGCCAGTTCGAGCGGACGCTGATCATCGTCGACGAGGACGCCTACGTCCACTACGTCGAGGGCTGCACCGCCCCGATCTACTCCTCGGACTCGCTGCACAGCGCCGTGGTGGAGATCATCGTGAAGAAGGGCGGCCGCTGCCGCTACACGACCATCCAGAACTGGTCGAACAACGTCTACAACCTGGTCACCAAGCGGGCCGTGGCCTACGAGGGCGCGACCATGGAGTGGGTCGACGGCAACATCGGCTCCAAGGTGACCATGAAGTACCCGGCCGTCTACCTGATGGGCGAGCACGCCAAGGGCGAGACCCTGTCCATCGCCTTCGCGGGCGAGGGCCAGCACCAGGACGCCGGCGCCAAGATGGTCCACATGGCACCCAACACCTCCTCCAACATCGTCTCCAAGTCGGTGGCGCGAGGCGGTGGCCGTACGTCCTACCGTGGTCTGATCGAGATCGGCGAGGGCGCGCCGGGCGCGAAGTCCAACGTGCTCTGCGACGCTCTGCTCGTCGACACGATCTCCCGCTCGGACACCTACCCCTACGTCGACGTCCGCGAGGACGACGTGTCGATGGGCCACGAGGCGACCGTCTCCAAGGTCTCCGAGGACCAGCTCTTCTACCTCATGAGCCGCGGACTCACCGAGTTCGAGGCCATGGCGATGATCGTGCGCGGCTTCGTCGAGCCGATCGCGAAGGAGCTGCCCATGGAGTACGCCCTGGAGCTCAACCGGCTGATCGAGCTGCAGATGGAGGGTTCGGTCGGCTAGGTCCTCGTCCGAGGACCACCGGGACGGCCGTTCGCGGCCGTCCCCGCACTCCCACCGAACCACCCCCCTTCTTGACTGAGAAAGCGAGCACTACGACAGCCATGGCTGAGGCTCAGAACACTCCGGTGGGCTCCACCACCGCCGGCTCCATCGCGGTGGCCGCCGAGTCGACCGTCGCCACCCGCATGAGCGCACCCCCGTCCTTCGACGTCGCGGACTTCCCCGTCCCGCACGGCCGCGAGGAGGAGTGGCGCTTCACGCCGCTGGAGCGGCTGCGCGGCCTGCACGACGGCACCGCGGTCGCGAGCGGCGGCGGCGTGAAGGTCGCGATCGAGGCGCCCGAGGGCGTCACGGTCGAGACCGTCGGCCGCGACGACTCCCGGCTCGGCAAGGCCGGCACCCCGGTGGACCGGGTCGCCGCCCAGGCGTACAGCTCCTTCGAGCAGGCCTCGGTCGTCACGGTCGCCAAGGAAGCCGTGCTCACCGAGCCGGTCCGGATCACCGTGCACGGCGAGGGCGGCGTCGCCTACGGCCACCAGCTCATCCAGCTGGGCGCCTTCGCCGAGGCCGTCGTCGTCATCGACCACACCGGTGACGCGGTGCTCGCCGCCAACGTCGACTACGTGCTGGGCGACGGCGCGAAGCTGACCGTCGTCTCCGTCCAGGACTGGGACGACACGGCCGTCCACGTCGGCCAGCACAACGCGCTGGTCGGCCGGGACGCCTCGTTCAAGTCGATCGTCGTCACCTTCGGCGGCGACGTCGTCCGCCTGCACCCCCGGGTGGCCTACGCGGCCCCCGGCGGCGAGGCGGAGCTCTTCGGCCTGTACTTCACCGACAAGGGCCAGCACCAGGAGCACCGCCTCCTGGTCGACCACAACACCCCGCACTGCAAGTCCAACGCGGTGTACAAGGGCGCTCTCCAGGGCGACGGCGCGCACGCCGTCTGGATCGGCGACGTCCTCATCCAGGCCGCGGCGGAGGGCACCGACACCTACGAGATGAACCGGAACCTCGTCCTCACCGACGGCGCCCGGGTCGACTCCGTGCCCAACCTGGAGATCGAGACCGGCGAGATCGTCGGCGCCGGCCACGCCTCCGCGACCGGCCGCTTCGACGACGAGCAGCTCTTCTACCTCCAGTCCCGCGGCATCCCGGCCGAGGAGGCCCGCCGTCTCGTCGTGCGCGGCTTCTTCGCCGAACTGGTCCAGCAGATCGGTCTGCCGGACGTCGAAGCGCGTCTCCTCGAGAAGATCGAGACCGAGCTGAAGGCGTCCGTCTGATGTCCTTCGTCAAGGCCTGTGCGCTGAGTGAGCTGGAGGACGACACCCCCAAGCGGGTGGAGCTCGACGGCACACCCGTCTCCCTCGTCCGTACCGAGGGCGAGGTGTTCGCGATCAACGACATCTGCTCGCACGCGAACGTCTCCCTCTCGGAGGGCGAGGTGGAGGACTGCGCGATCGAGTGCTGGCTGCACGGATCGTCGTTCGACCTCCGCACCGGCAAGCCGTCCGGCCTTCCCGCGACGCGCCCCGTCCCCGTTTACCCCGTAAAGATCGAAGGGGACGATGTGCTCGTCTCCGTCACCCAGGAGTCCTGAGTCACCCATGGCAACGCTTGAAATCCGCGACCTGCACGTCACCGTCGAGGCCGACAACGCCACGAAGGAGATCCTCAAGGGCGTCGACCTGACCGTGAAGCAGGGCGAGACCCACGCCATCATGGGCCCCAACGGGTCCGGCAAGTCCACCCTCGCGTACTCGCTCGCGGGTCACCCCAAGTACACGATCACCAGTGGCACGGTCACCCTGGACGGCGAGGACGTCCTGGAGATGTCCGTCGACGAGCGGGCCCGCGCCGGCCTGTTCCTCGCCATGCAGTACCCGGTCGAGATCCCCGGTGTCTCGGTCTCCAACTTCCTGCGCACCTCCGCCACCGCCATCCGCGGCGAGGCCCCCAAGCTGCGTACGTGGGTCAAGGAGGTCAAGGAGACGATGGCCGGGCTCCAGATGGACCCCGCCTTCGCCGAGCGCAACGTCAACGAGGGCTTCTCCGGCGGTGAGAAGAAGCGCCACGAGATCCTCCAGCTGGAGCTCCTCAAGCCGAAGATCGCCGTCCTGGACGAGACCGACTCCGGCCTGGACGTCGACGCGCTCAAGACCGTCTCCGAGGGCGTCAACCGGGTCCGCGAGACCGGCGAGGTCGGCACCCTGCTGATCACGCACTACACCCGGATCCTGAAGTACATCAAGCCCGACTTCGTGCACGTCTTCGCCAACGGCCGTATCGCGGCCTCCGGTGGCGCCGAGCTGGCCGACCAGCTGGAGAACGAGGGCTACGAGGCCTACACGAAGGGTGGCGCTTCCGCGTGACTGACGCCCGACAGGGGCTCACCGGCCTCCTCGACACCGAGGCGATCCGCAAGGACTTCCCGATCCTGGACCGCACGGTCCACGACGGCAAGAAGATCGTGTACCTGGACTCCGCGGCGACCTCGCAGAAGCCGCGTCAGGTCCTCGACGCGCTCAACGAGTACTACGAGCGGCACAACGCGAACGTGCACCGCGGCGTCTACACGATCGCCGAGGAGGCCACCGCGCTGTACGAGGGCGCCCGTGACAAGGTCGCGGCCTTCATCAACGCGCCGAGCCGCAACGAGGTGATCTTCACCAAGAACGCCTCGGAGTCGCTCAACCTCGTGGCGAACATGCTCGGCTGGGCGGACGAGCCCTATCGGGTGGACAGCGACACGGAGATCGTCACCACGGAGATGGAGCACCACTCCAACATCGTGCCGTGGCAGCTGCTCTCGCAGCGCACCGGCGCGAAGCTGAAGTGGTTCGGCATCACCGACGACGGCCGGCTCGACCTGTCGAACATCGACGAGGTCATCACCGAGAAGACGAAGATCGTCTCCTTCACGCTGGTCTCGAACATCCTGGGCACCGTCAACCCGGTCGAGCAGATCATCCGCCGCGCCCAGCAGGTCGGCGCGCTGGTCTGCATCGACGCCTCGCAGGCGGCCCCGCACATGGTGCTGGACGTGCAGGCGCTCCAGGCCGACTTCGTGGCCTTCACGGGCCACAAGATGGTCGGCCCGACGGGCATCGGCGTGCTGTGGGGACGGCAGGAGCTCCTGGAGGACCTGCCGCCCTTCCTCGGCGGCGGCGAGATGATCGAGACCGTGTCGATGCACTCCTCGACGTACGCCCCCGCGCCGTACAAGTTCGAGGCCGGTACGCCCCCGATCGCCCAGGCCGTCGGCCTCGGCGCGGCCGTGGACTACCTCTCGGCGATCGGCATGGAGAAGATCCACCAGCACGAGAAGGCGATCACCGAGTACGCGGTGAAGCTCCTCCTGGAGGTCCCGGACCTGCGGATCATCGGTCCGGCGACGGCCGAGGACCGCGGGGCCACGATCTCCTTCACGCTCGGCGACATCCACCCGCACGACGTGGGTCAGGTCCTCGACGAGCTGGGCATCGCCGTCCGGGTCGGCCACCACTGCGCCCGTCCGGTCTGCCTGCGGTACGGAATTCCCGCGACGACGCGAGCGTCGTTCTATCTGTACTCCACGCCCGCCGAGGTCGACGCCCTGGTGGACGGTCTGGAGCACGTCCGGAACTTCTTCGGCTGAGGGTTGACTGGTGAAGCTTGAATCCATGTACCAGGAAGTGATCCTGGACCACTACAAGCACCCCCACGGGCGCGGCCTGCGGGACGGCGACGCCGAGGTGCACCACACCAATCCGACGTGCGGCGACGAGATCACGCTCCGGGTGAAGTACGACGGCGAGACCGTCGCCGACGTGAGCTACGACGGCCAGGGCTGCTCCATCAGCCAGGCCAGCGCCTCCGTGCTGAACGAACTGCTCGTCGGCAAGGAGCTGTCCCAGGCGCGGAAGATCCAGGAGACCTTCCTGGAGCTGATGCAGTCCAAGGGCCAGCTGGAGCCGGACGACGCGATGGAGGAGGTGCTGGAGGACGCCGTCGCGTTCGCCGGCGTCTCCAAGTACCCCGCCCGGGTCAAGTGCGCGCTGCTGAGCTGGATGGCGTGGAAGGACGCGACGGCCAAGGCGCTGTCCGAAGGGAAGACCGCATGAGCGACAACGAGACCGCGACCATGAAGCCGGCCTCCGAGGAGGAGGTCCGCGAGGCGCTGTACGACGTCGTCGACCCCGAGCTGGGCATCGACGTCGTCAACCTGGGCCTGATCTACGGCATCCACGTCGACGACGCCAACATCGCCACCCTCGACATGACCCTGACGTCCGCGGCCTGCCCGCTGACCGACGTCATCGAGGACCAGGCGAAGTCCGCCACGGACGGCATCGTCAACGAGCTCCGGATCAACTGGGTCTGGATGCCGCCGTGGGGCCCGGACAAGATCACCGACGACGGACGCGAGCAGCTCCGCGCGCTGGGGTTCAACGTCTGACACGCTCCGCGAAGAGCGATGAACGGCCATGCCCGCCAGGCAGACTGGCGGACATGGCCGTCTCCATGTACCACATCGCCGTCGACGCTCACGACCTGCCGCTCATGGCCCGCTTCTGGAGCGCGGTGCTGGACTGGCAGGTGCTCTTCGAGCACGGGAAGGAGATCGTCATCGGCGCGCACGAGACCGCGCTGCCGGGCATGTGCTTCCTCCCCGTGCCGGAGGGGAAGACGGTCAAGAACCGGCTGCACATCGATCTGACACCGGACGACCAGGACGCCGAGGTCGAGCGGATCCTCGCACTCGGCGCCCGACGGGTCGACGTCGGGCAGGGGCCGGACGCCACCTTCGTGGTGATGGCCGATCCGGAGGGCAACGAGTTCTGCGTGCTGCGCCCCAAGCGGACCCTGACCGACTGAGCCGGGCCCGGCCCCCGCGTGCTCAGACGTGGGAGGGCGGCGGGGGGCCGTACTGCTCGGGCAGGGTCGTCGCCGCCGCCTCGGCCAGGACCGGGCCCAGGTTCTCCTTGCGCATCCGGAGGTCGACGTACAGCAGGCCGACCACCAGCGGGGGGAAGATCGCCGTGAACAGCTGGGCGATCATCTGGCTGATGAACGACAGCAGCATCACGGTGCCGAGCACCGCGATGATCTGCCCGCCGCTCGGGTCCGTGTCCATGTCCGCCGGGTCGAACACGCCGGGGAGCAGGCCGATCATCTGGAACGGCATCTGGATCGTGTAGCCGATCACGGCCGCGAGTCCGACGGCGAGCAGCCAGACGCCGAAGACCCGCCACCAGCTGCCGCGCACCAGCTGGACCGAGCGGCGCAGGGCGGCGACCGGACGCTGCTGTTCGAAGACCACGACCGTCGGGGCCAGGGAGAAGCGGACGTAGAGCCACATCGCCACCGGTGCGACGAGCAGGGCGCCGAGGAAGCCGATCACCATCAGCGGCACGACGCCGCCCTCGTCGCCCAGCGAGGCGGCGTAGATGATCAGCCCGGCGACGGCGCCGATCATGAGCGCCATCGGGACGGCCATGATCAGCCCGGTCAGGAACACCGCGCCGAGGATCGACCAGACCCGCGACCATGCCCGCTTCCAGACCTCCCCGAAGCCGATCGGGCGGCCCAGGACGGCTTCCTGGAGGACCACCGGGACCGCTGCCTGCACCACGGCGGACGCCAGCAGGTAGACGATCATGCCGATGACCATCAGCACGCCGAACGCGACGCCCAGCGGGACCAGTTGCGCCGCGTCCGGAGACCCCGAGGAACCGGCCGTCAGCTCGTCCCACTGGCTCGCCACGGCGGCGCCGGCGGCCACCAGCGCGGCGATCATCACGAGCGTCGCGGCCCCGAACAGCGTCAGGGCGATCCCGATCAGCGGTTTCCAGTACCGACCGAGCGTCGAGAAGGCGCCGCTGAGCATGTCCGAGACCCTCAGCGGCGCCAGGGGTATGACCCCCGGCTTGGGCGGTGCGGCCCACCCGCTGTTCCATCCCCCGCCCGATCCCTGCGCGCCCCCGTGGAAGGGCCCCCCACCGTGAGGTGCGCCCCCGTACGGGCCGCCGCCCCACCCTGCGTCCTGCGCCACTGCGTCTCCGTCGTGTCGTCGGCCCGTGTCACGGGCCGTGTGGTCGGTCGGCACACCGTAGCGCCCCCGACGTGGGTCGATCATATGTACGACCGTACGCAGCGTTGGGTACAGTCGTACACATGGGATACGCATACGGACTTCTGGCCGCCGCCATCGCGGCGGAGGTGGCCGGGACGACGGCCATGAAGTACAGCGAGGGCTTCACCCGGCTCTGGCCCTCGCTCGGCACCGTGGTGGGCTACCTCATCGCCTTCACCCTGCTCGCGCAGACCCTCAAGACGCTCTCCGTGGGCACCGCCTACGCCATCTGGGCCGGTGTCGGCACCGCGGCCGTCGCCCTCATCGGGATCCTGTTCCTGGGGGAGGCCGGCGACCTGGCCAAGATCACGGGCATCGCCCTGATCGTGGCCGGGGTCGTCGTCCTCAACCTGGGAGGGGCGCACTGATGGCCCGGCGGTACGACCCCGGGCGGCGGACGAAGATCATCGACGCGGCGCTGCGGGTGATCGCGGCCGAGGGCATGGCCGGCCTCAGCCACCGCACCGTGGCCGCCGAGGCCGATGTGCCGCTCGGCTCGACCACGTACCACTTCGGCTCCCTCGACGAACTCCTGGTCGCGGCCCTGCGCCGGTGCAACGAGAACTTCGTGCGGGAACTGCGCGGCAGCGAGGTCCTGGCGGGACCCGCCGGCTCGGCCGGTCTCGCGGAGGAGCTGACGCGGTTGCTGGGCCGGTGGTTCGCCGGGGAACGCGGGGCGATCGAGCTGGAGTACGAGCTGTACCTCGCGGCCCTGCGCCGTCCCGTGCTGCGTCCCGTCGCCGCCGAATGGACCGAGGAGGCCGTCGAGCTGCTGTCCCGGCACACCGACCCGGAGACCGCGCGGGCGCTCGTCGCGCTGATGGACGGCGTCTGTCTCCAGGTGCTGCTCACCGGCGGCACGTTCGACGCGCCCTGCACCCTCGAGATGCTGGCCCGGATCGTGGACGGCGGCAGCAGTCGCTGATGTCCACCGCAGGCCCCCCTCCCGCGCCGGCTCCCTCACCGGCGTGTTCGTGGCCCGCCCCGGCGCCGAGTGCTCGGGGACGGTCGGAGCCACTGGCAGTCGGAAACCCCGGCCATCGCCGGACGAGCACCGGAACCGTCGAGAAGCCCTGGTCGCTCAGTCGGGCGCGGTGCCCATGAGCGCGTGTTCCGCGGAAGGACTCCCGGAGTCGCGGGGTGTCTGGGTGCGGTAGGAATGGCCGCGTTCCGGGCCGAGTCCGAAGTAGTGGCGGAAGTTGTAGATGAGGGGGCTCCAAGCGGCGGGGTCGACGTGGTCTGTGCCGGGAACGACGATGCGGGAGTCGGCGTGGACCTTGTGTACGACCGCCTCGACGATGACGAATCCTCCGGAGACGTCCGGCCGCACCCGCTCCGCGCGGGCCTCCAGCTGGATCGGACATTCGGCGACGCGAGGAGGCCGGACCACGTGCGACGGTTTGCCGGTCAGGCCGGCCGCGGCGAACTTGTCCGGCTCGAAGCGGCCGCCCTTGGCCTTGGTCGGGGGCACTGGGTTCCGGCCGGTCAGTGGCGCCAGTCTCTCCACCTCCGGCCACTGGGCGGGGGCCGGCAGGTTGATCACCAGGTCGGGTCGGCTGCCGAGGTTGTACGCGGTCTGCCCGTCGCGGCCCAGTCCGATCACGACCGTCTGTCCGAGTGCCCACGCGGAGGACATCGGGGCAAGGTTGAACGAGCCGTCCTGATTCTCTGTCGAGAGGAGTACCACCGGCGTCCCGAAGTACAAGATGCTGGGCTTGATCTCCAGGTGAGTGACGTCAGCCCCTATGGGCGGGGTGGGAGGTGCTGTGTGCATGGCGAGCAGCCTAGAAACGGTTCGTTTCGGCGGGGACCGAAGTGTCACGGGTGACAATGGACCGCATGGACACGCGGCGCGCACACGAGACCGGCCCTGATCTCGCCTCAGTGGCCAGGCTGCTGGCCGATGGCACGCGGGCAGCCTTCTGTCTGGCCCTGCTCGACGGCCGGGCATGGACGGCAACGGAACTGGCGCGCCATGCGGGGGTGGCGCCCTCGACCGCGACCCAGCACTTGCACGCGCTCGTGCGCGGAAACCTGCTTGCCGAGGAGCGGCAGGGACGCTACCGCTACGTGCGTCTGGCCAGTCCGCACGTAGCCGAGCTGATCGAGAGCCTCGCCGCCATGGCGCCCGACCGCGCCCGGGCGCCCCGTTCCCTGTCGGCGGTCGGCCGCCGACAGGCCCTGGCCCACGCCCGTACCTGCTACGACCACCTTGCTGGGACAGTCGGGGTGGCCATCACCGATGCCATGATCGAGGGACGGTTGCTGGCCCTTGAGCGCGGCCTCGGGCTCACGAGCGCCGGGGCGACCTGGCTCGAAGAGCTCAGCATCACCGTCCCGACAGGCACGCGCCGACCGTCAGTGCGCTCGTGCCTGGACTGGACCGAGCGCCGTCCACACCTTGCCGGGGCTGTCGGTGCCGCCCTGTGCCGCCACGCGTTCGACGCAGGCTGGATCACTCCCATCGGCACCACGCGCGCCGTGGCCGTCACAGACGTCGGCCGACAGGCACTCCGCCACCACCTCGGCTTGTCCGATGATCTCCTTTCCCGGAAATGATCCGTTCTGGGAGACCACGGACCCCGGCCGGACAGTGCCCGGTCCGTCCCCTGCCTCCTGCAGACGCGTGAGCTCGGGCAGACCTTCACCTGATGCGAGCCTCGCTCCCTGGGCTCCGCAGGCCAGCGCCGGCGGACGGAAAGCGCCATCCCGATGACGAGCTGTGCTGTCGCCGTTACGAGCAGCGCGGCCATCGGCCGGGTCCAGCCGCCGCAGGTGATGTGGAGCAGCCGACGGCGAAGAGGCCGAGAGCGGCGACCAGGTATCCGAACGTCCTGCACTGGTCACACCGGCACCGCGGACGACGACACCAGGCCCACACCAGCCACTACGGACAACGCGGCCACACACCACCAGAAGCTGCCCGGCCATCAGGCCGAAGACCGTTGCCGTACTGGCGCAGTCGCCGCTCTGCCGGGACGTGATCCCTCACGCCAGGCACGGCAGCGTCGGCGCGGCCCCCGCCGGTACCCGGCCCCCACCACGCTCGCCGTCCGCACCGCCTCCTCGCGCCCCGGTCTCCACCACGGCGTACCCCGGGCGACGGCTGTGGACCGCCCGGCGATGCCCCCCGCCGGACAGCTCGCCCCTGCCCGCTCCCACGACCGTCCCCGCTGCCCCGTACGCCCGGCCCTGCCGTGGCACCAGACCGTCCAGGACCAGGGCCAGCTCCCACGCCACCGAGTCCCACTCCCGCCGCTCCGCCAGCCGTCGGGCGGCGGTGAGACACACCCGTTCGGCGTGGAACCACGCCCCCGCCGCACGCCGGTCGGCGGGCCGTTCCGGGGTCACCCCCGGCAGCGGCGGTCCCAGCCACATCGGCCGATGCCCGTACGGGCCCAGCAGCCGACGGGCCGCCCACGCGGTGTGCGCGTAGTGGTCCAGCACCCGCCGCAGCGCCCGCTCGAACGGCCCCGCCTCCCGCAGTTCGGCCGAGAACACCCGTACCAGCCCGTGCATGCGGTACCGGCCGGGCCAGTGCTGCTCCAGCAGATGGACCGCCTCCAGCTCCCGCAGCAGCACCCGCGCCGACGCCGGGGGACAGCCCAGCAGACTCCCCGCGGCGCCCAGCCCGATGTCCGGCCCCGGCACCGCCGACAGTAACCGGAACGCCCCGGCCGCGGCACCGCTCAGCGCCCGGTACGACAGACGCAGCGCCGTCCGGACGTCCGCCGACGGATCACCCGTGCCCAGAGCGGTCAGCCGGCCCGTCGCGTCCCGCAGCTCCTCGGCGAGGTCCGCCAGCGGAAAGCCCGGCCGGGCCGCCGCCCGCGCCGCCACCACGCCGAGCGCCAGCGGCAGACCCGCGCACTGCTCCAGGACGGCCGCCGTCGACTCCGGCTCGGCCGCCAGCCGCGCCTCGCCCAACCGGTTCCCGAGGAGTTCCCGGGAGTCCGCTCGGGACAGGGTGGACAGCGACACCGCGTGCGCTCCCTGGGTGACGGCGAGCCCCGTCAGACGGCGGCGGCTGGTGACCAGAACGGCGGCCCCCGCGCTCCCCGGCAGCAGCGCCGCCACCTGTTCGGCGTCGGCGGCGTCGTCCAGCACGATCAGCACCCGGCGGTCGGCGACCAGGCTCCGGTACAGCCCTGCGAGCGCCTGCCGGCCCGCCGGCGCCGCCGCCGGGTCCACGCCGAGACCGCACAGCAGCAGTCGGAGCGCCGCGGCGGGCGGCAGCGGACCGCCCGAGCGGGCGAACCCGCGCAGATCCACGTACAACTGCCCGTCGGGGAAACGGCAGAGGTTCCGGTGCGCCCAGCGCAGCGCCACCGAGGTCTTCCCCACCCCCGCACCGCCGCTGATGACACACACCGGCCCCGCGCCGGGGCCGCCGGGTCCCGCCATGCCCGCCGTCTCGTCCGCCGTCTCGTCCGGAGAGCGGCCCAACGCCTCGTCCAGCAGGGCGAGCTCAGAGGTACGCCCGGTGAAGTGCCGTGTCGCCGGGGGCAGCTCGCGCGGCACCGTGCCGACCCGCGGCCCACGGGGGAACGGCCGGGAGTCCGCTCCCGCGGGTGCTCCGGACGCCGTGGAGAAGCCCGGCGTCGGCGAGTCCGGCCGCCCGACCGGCCCGAGCGCCGCATCGCCTGCCAGCACCCGTTGATGCAGTTGCCGCAGCTCCGGCCCCGGATCGCTGCCCAACTCCTCCGCCAGCGCGCACCGCACCCGCTCGAAACAGCGCAGCGCATCCGCCGTCCGTCCGCTGCGGCTCAGCGCGATCATCAACTGGGCGGTCAGCCGCTCGTCCCAGGGGCGCTCGTCATGACAGGCGCCGAGTTCCGGCAGGAGCGCGCCGTGACGCCCCAGCCGCAGTGCCACATCGTTGCGGTCCAGGCGGCAGGCGTGCCGTTGCTCCGACAGCGAGATCCGCGCCGCGTTGAACCACGGGGTGTCCACCGCCGCGAACGGCTCGCCCCGCCACAGCGCGAGCGCCCGGTCGTACAGCTCCAGCGCCCCGCCGTCGTCGGCGGACCGCGCGCGGGCGACCAGATCGCGGAAGAGATGCACATCCACCGTGTCCGGACCGGCCGGCACCGTATACCCGCCGGGCCGCCGCACGATCGCGGGCAGCCCCGTACCAGCACCGGCCGGTACGACGCCGCCTGGCGCGGGTCGCTCCAGCGCCCGCCTCAGCCGTGACAGATAGGTGTGCACGGCCGCCGCGACCCGGCGCGGCGGCCGGTCGCCCCAGACCCGCTCCGCCAGGCCGTCCACCGGAACCACCCGGTCCGCATCCATCAGCAGTGCCGCCAGGACGGTCCGCTGCCGGGCCGGGCCCAGATCCACCCGGCGTCCGTCCCGCCGGGCCTCGATCTCCCCGAGGACTCCGTACCAGATTGCCAACGCGCTCCGCCCGTCTGCTGAGTGCCGCCCCACCAGCCGCCGCCGGTTTTAGATCCGATCAAGGTTCGTGCAAGAGCGCCCACGGAAGCTGACGGAGTCGAAGGCGCTCCCACACAGCCGGCCGGGAGCACACCGCGGGTCCCTCACCCACCGAGAGGATTTCCCTGCACAAGAGGTTCCAGAACCGGCCCGGCTCTTTGGCCCCCGCCCGGGCACCCCGGGCGGCCGGCCGCACCGGGCGTCGGTAGCCGCAGGCTCGCCGACAGGGCGCCCGGCTCCGCTACGGGGCCGGAACAGGCCCCTTGAACGACCGTGGTCCGCCACATCCGGACGGACAGCGGTCGGCTTCCCCCGCGCTACCGCTGCGAGCGCCGCACCGGCAGGCCGGCCCGCTCCGGGTCGGCCGCTCACCCACTGACCGAAGGATTCCGTATGCGTGCCTGGTTCGAGAACCTCTCCGATGCCCTGATCGACCGCCTGGTCCCGAAGACCGAGGCCGCCGCCGCCACCCAGTGCTGGACCGAGGAGGTCTGCCAGCAGGGACCGCTCCAGCTCTGCGGCTCCACCGGCCGCTGGGGCTACTTCATCTACCAGGTGTGCGCCGACGGCACCCGCAGCTTCCGGGGCGTCCGCTGCGCCCGCTGCAACGGCTGACCTGCCTCCGGCACCCCCTCTCACCCACCGAAGACGAAAGGATCTCCATGCGTGACTGGATCCGGAGCCTGGCCGATTCGCTGGTCGACCGCCTCGTTCCCCGGGCAGAGGCGGCTGCCGCCGTCGAGTGCTGGACCGAGGAAAGGTGCGGTTCGGTGATGGTCCCGATGTGTCACCGCACCGGTTTCAGGGCGATCTCCACCTATCGGGTCTGTTCCGACGGAACCCAGGTGTACCTGGATCGGCGCTGCGCCACCTGCTGACGGCATCACCCCTGAGAGGCGACCTGACGGTGGCCTCTCAGGGACAGTGCCCCGGGGGCGTGCCGCGCCGGCGGTGTCCGCCGCGGCCGCCCACTCAGAAAGGACACACCCTCGTGGACCTCGTCGTCTGGGCTGTCCGCGGCTGTCTGCTGCTGGTGTTCACGCGCTCCGTCCTCGGCAAGGTCCAGAACCCGGCCGCCTTCGTGGAGTTCACCGGGACCGTGCGAGCCCTGCGGCTCCCCGGGCCGTTGCCCGCCCGCCCCCTCGCCGCGCTGGTGGTGACCGCCGAGGCCGTCCTCGTACCCGCCTTCGCCCTGCCCGGCCTCCTCGCTCCGCCGACCGTACTCGTCGCAGGGCTCGGCATCGCCGCCGTACTGCTCGCCGCTTTCACCGCGCTGGCCGTCGCCGCCGCCCGTAGCGGCCGTCGGACGCCCTGCCGTTGCTTCGGCCGTACGACGACTCCGCTCGGCGCGGTACACGCCGTACGCAACTCCATCCTGCTGGCCGTGGCGGTCACCGGCCTCCTGGCCGCGGCCGTCGGCGGCCCGGGTACGGGCGGCCCGGTGGCGGTGCTGACCGCCTCCCTCGCGGGCGCGGTTCTCGGACTGCTCGTCACCGCCCTCGACGACCTCGTCGCGCTCTTCCGTCCCCTGCCCCGAAAGGAAACCACCCCGTGAGTCCGCTCGCCGCCGCCGTTCTCGCCGTCGGAGCCCTGGCCATGGTCGACCTCGTACTCACCGTCGGAGTCGTCCGACGGCTGCGGGAACACTCCGAACTGCTGCGACAGGCATCGGCACCGGCCGCCGCCATGCCCGGAGGCATGTCCGGGATCGCGAGCGTCGGCACCCCCGTGCCCTCCTTCACCGCCGGCCCGTCCGACAGCCCCGTCACCGACCGGGATCTCACCGACGGAACCCTCGTCGCGTTCTTCTCGCCCACCTGCGAGCCCTGTCGCGACAAACTGCCCGGCTTCGTCGCCCGCTACGCGGACCGGCCCGATGAGGCCCGGCAGGTGCTCGCCGTCGTCGTCAACGACTCCTACAGCTCACACGAAGCACGGGACCCGCAGAGCTCACACGAAGCAGCGGACCCGCACGGGCCGGGCAGGCCGGGCGAGGACGCCGGAGCGATGGCCGCCGCCCTGGCCGCCGTGGTGCCGACCGTCCAGGAACCCTTCGACGGCCCGGTGACCACGGCGTTCGCCGCCAAGGCCTTTCCCAGCTGTGTACGGGTGGGGCACAGCCCTGACGGCGGCCTCGTGGTGACGGAAGTCGGCCGGTGGCCCCAGACCCCCGTCGCCGCCCGATGACCGGGCCCGCCCCCGCCGGCCGGCCCGACGACGAACCCGGCCACTCCCCACTCCGTACCGTCCTGGTCGCCGCGGTCCGCCTGGCCCGCCGGGCGGCGCCCGCCACCCTGACGGGCTGGCTGCTGCTCACGGTGGCCGCGTCCGCCGCCCCGGTCGCCGCCGCCTGGACCCTCAAGACCGTGATCGACCGCCTGGTCGCCGCCCCCTTCGCCGGCGGCTCCCTCACCGGCCCGGTTCTGCTGCTGGTCGGATGCGGTGTCGCCCTCGCCGTCGTCCCCCAGTTCCTCCAGTACCTGCGGACCCAGCTCGGCCGGGCGGTCGGGTTGCGCGCTCAGATCGAACTCCACACCGCGGTCGACCGGTTCACGGGTATCGGCCCCTACGAGAACCCGCGCTTCCTGGACCGGCTGCGCATGGCCCGTCAGTACGGCGGCACCGCGCCGGTCGACGCGGTCGGCAGTGTCATCGGCACCGTCGGCGCGGTGGTGACCCTCACCGGATTCCTCGGCGCGCTCACCCTGCTGGGCCCCTGGATGGCGGCGGCCGTCCTGACGTCCGGTGCCCTCGTCCTCGGCGCCGAGATCGCTCTCAGCCGCCGACGGGCCGCCCTCGTCTGGTCGGTGGGCCCGGTGGAGCGCCGGGAGCTGTTCTACAGCGCACTGCTGACCGACCTGCGGGCCGCGAAGGAGATCCGGCTCTTCGGCCTGGGGCGCTTCCTCGGCGACCGGATGGTCGCGGAGCGCCGCACCTCGGATGCGGCGAAACGGGGTATGGACCGTCAGGAACTGGCCGTCCAGGCGGGACTCGCCCTCCTCTCCGCCCTGGTCGCGGGGGCCGGACTGCTGTGGGCGGTCTCGGCCGCCCGCTCGGGACAGATCACCGTCGGCGGGGTGACCGTCCTGGTCACCGCCCTGCCCGCGGTCCAGACGGCGCTGGCCGGACTCGCCGTCGAACTCGCCACGGGCCACCACGCCCTCCTGATGTTCCGCCACTTCCTCACCGTGACCGACGCCGGGCCCGACCTGCCCGTGCCCGCCCGGCCACGTCCCGTACCGCCGCTGCGCCACTCGGTGGAGTTCCGCGACGTGTGGTTCCGCTACGGGGAGGACCAGCCCTGGGTGCTCCGGGGCGTCGACCTGGTCCTGCCCGCCGGGCAGGACGTGGGCCTCGTCGGTCTCAACGGCGCCGGGAAGTCCACGCTGGTGAAGCTGGTGTGCCGGTTCTACGATCCCGTCCGGGGACAGATCCTCTGGGACGGCGTCGACCTGCGCGAACTGTGCCCGCGCGAGCTGCGCCGCCGGATGGGGGCCACCTTCCAGGACTTCATGGAGTACGACCTCACCGCCCGCGAGAACATCGCACTCGGCGACCTCACCGCGCTCCAGGACCGCGACCGGGTGGCGGAGGCCGCCCGCGTCGCGGGAATCCACGACCGGCTGACCGGCCTGCCCCACGGCTACGACACCCTGCTGAGCCGGATCTTCTTCAGCGAGCGGGACAAGGACGACGCCACGACCGGAGTCGTCCTCTCGGGTGGGCAGTGGCAGCGGCTCGCCCTCGCCCGCTCCCTGATCCGGGACGACGCCGACCTCCTCGTCCTCGACGAGCCCGGCTCCGGTCTCGATCCCGAGGCGGAGTACGAGATCCACCGCCGGCTGCGACGCCACCGGGCGGGCCGGGCGGGGCTGCTCATCTCGCACCGCCTCAACACCTTGCGCGACGCGGACGTGATCGTGGTCCTGGAGGACGGCCGGATCGTCGAACGGGGACCGCACGCCGACCTGATGCGCCGTTCCGGGGTATACGCCCGGTTGTTCACCCTTCAGGCCAGCGGGTACGCGCCCGACGCCGGACCATCCGGCGCGGGGGCTTCCGTACCCACCCCGCCGGCCCGTACCGCCGACGCCGGGCCGCTGCCGCCCGCCGACATGGTGGCCGAAGCCTCCCGGAGCGGAGGCCCCCCGTGATCGTGCGCCTCGCCCGCCGTCTGCTGCGGACCCGCCTGCTGGCCGTCACCGTCACCGGCCCGAGCATGGAACCCGCCCTCCACGACGGGGACCGCGTCCTGGTCCGCCGCCGCGCGCGCCGGGTGGCCCGGGGAGACGTCGTCGTCCTCGAACCGCCTCCCGGCGCGCGTGAGGAGGGGCTCACGCACGAGGGCCTGATCATCAAACGGATCGCCGCCGGGCCCGGCGACCCGGTTCCCGCGCTCATGGCCGAGCGGCTGGACGTCCCCCCCGGCTCGATCGTGCCACCCGGCCACTACCTGGTCCTGGGCGACAACCAGCCCGTGAGCGTCGACTCCCGTCGCTTCGGCTATGTCCCCCGCACTCTGCTGACCGGCAGGGTGATACGCCCGCTGCGTCGACACACCCCCGTGGTCCCGGCGGATCCTCCCGACCCGGAGGCGCAGCAGGTCATGGAGGTGAGGTGACCGCGCGGGCGCGGGTGGCGGGAAAGGGGCCCCACGCCGAGACCGGTTCGCCCGAGCGGGCCCCGGCCCGTTAGGTTGCGTTCATGACCGACACGACTTCCCAGGGTTCTGCCCGCACCACCGGCGCCGTCGCCGCCGGCCTCGCCACCGTCGCCGGTGACGGCACCGTCCTCGACACCTGGTTCCCCGCCCCCGAGCTGACCTCCGACCCCGGCCCGGCCGGAACGACGCGCCTCGGCCCGGACGAGGCCGTCAACCGGCTCGGCGAAGGCGCCGCCAAGGCTCTCGGCGTGGATGCCCGGCGCGGCGTGGAGGTCGTCGCCGTGTCCACGGTCATCTCCTCGCTCGACGACAAGCCGCTCGACGCCCACGACGCCTACCTGCGCCTGCACCTGCTCTCGCACCGGCTCGTCCGGCCGCACGGCCAGAACCTCGACGGGCTGTTCGGGCTGCTCGCCAACGTCGCCTGGACCTCGCTCGGCCCGGTCGCCGTCGACGACCTGGAGCGGGTGCGGCTCAACGCCCGCGCCGAGGGCCTGCACCTCCAGGTCACCTCGGTCGACAAGTTCCCCCGGATGACGGACTACGTCGCCCCCAAGGGCGTACGCATCGCCGACGCCGACCGGGTCCGGCTCGGCGCGCACCTCGCCACCGGGACCACCGTCATGCACGAGGGCTTCGTCAACTTCAACGCGGGCACGCTCGGCACCTCCATGGTCGAGGGCCGCATCTCCGCGGGCGTCGTCATCGGCGACGGCTCGGACATCGGCGGCGGCGCGTCCACCATGGGCACCCTCTCCGGCGGCGGCACGGAGCGCATCATCATCGGCGAGCGCTGCCTGGTCGGCGCGGAGGCGGGCGTCGGGATCGCGCTCGGCGACGAGTGCGTCGTCGAGGCCGGTCTGTACGTCACCGCCGGCACCCGGGTCACGCTGCCGGACGGCCAGATCGTCAAGGCGCGTGAGCTGTCCGGCGCCTCCAACATCCTCTTCCGCCGCAACTCGGTCACCGGCACCGTCGAGGCCCGCCCGAACAACGCGGTGTGGGGCGGTCTCAACGAGGTCCTGCACGCCCACAACTGACCCGTTCAGCAGAGGGCGAGGAGCTCCTCGTACGCCGCACGCAGCCCGCCGGTCGCCTCGCGCCCGGCGGGCTGCAGCGGTTCCCGGACCGGTCCCGCGTCCAGGAGCGCCTTCACGGTGACGGTTCCGGGGAGGCCGCTCGCCATCATCAGTTCGGTGAGGCGCGCCGTGAGCCCGTTGAGCCGGGCCGCCTCGTCGGTGCGGCCCGCGTCGAACGCGTCCAGCGGTGCCCGTACCTGGCGCGGGGCCACGTTCGCGACGGTGCTGACGTAACCCGCGCCGCCCACCGCGTACAACGGCAGGTTCAGCTCCTCGCAGCCCGAGTAGTACGCCAGCGAGGTGCGGGCCAGCACCTTGGTCGAGCCGAGCAGGTCGTAGGAGCAGTCCTTCACCGCCACCACACGGGGGTGCTCCGCCAGCCGCACCAGGGTCTCCGGCTCGATCCGGGTGCCGGTGCGGCCGGGGATGTCGTACAGCATCAGCGGCAGTCCGGTGGAGTCCGCGACCCGCAGGAAGTACGCCTCGACGGCGGCCTGCGGCGGGCGGCTGTAGTACGGGCCGACCACCAGCAGTCCGTCCGCGCCCGCCTCCTCGGCCTCCCGCGCCATGCGCAGGGTGTGCGCGGTGTCCGGGCTCCCGACGCCGGTGAGCAGCGGCACCCCGTCGCCGACCTCAGCCCGGACGGCCCGCAGCAGGGCGGACTTCTCGGCGTCCGTCGTGGTGGGGGACTCGCCCGTGGTGCCGCTGAGGACGATCCCGTCGCAGCCCTCCGCCACCAGGCGCGCGGCGTGCGCACGGGCGGCGTCCGGGTCCAGGGCCCCGGTGGCGGTGAAAGGCGTGATCATGGCGCAGAGCGTGCGGCCGAAGGGACGCGGTGCGGTGGCGGTCATGTCCGAAGTGTCGGCGCCCGGGACCCTGTAGGTCCACTTAGATCTTCTTGGGACGACCAGCAAGAGATGCTGAAGGGTTCGCAGGGGCGGCGGCTGCTCCGTCACCGCTTCTGACATGATCGAACGCACGGACGACAGGCCGCGACGGCAGATCGTGGCGAGAGGTGGGGGCATGGGCAGCGGTGTGTGCGTACGGGTGCGGAGACGGGGCGCTGTCGTGGTGTCGGCGGTGACGCTGACCGCGCTGACCGGCTGCTCCGGCTTCCTCGTCCCGGTCGGCGAGGGCGAGGAACCGGCCCCCACCGCGTCCGCGTCCGGCCCCGGCATCGTCCGCGCCGAGACGCTGCCGCCGACCCCGGCCCCCGTCTACGGCGCGCCGGAGCGGACCGCCCCGCCCGCCCCGGCCTCCGCCCCGCCCGGTGAGTGCCCCGCCTCCGGGGCCGTGGTGACCATGGGGGAGGTGCTGACCGCGATGATGAGCCGTGCGGTCGCCCTGACCCTGACCAACTGCGGCTCGAAGCCCTACCGGGTCGACGGTTACCCCTCGGTCCAGGCACTCGGCGAGGACGGCGAACGCCTCCCCGTGAAGGTCAACCCGGCCGGCTCCCAGTTCGGCCGCGACCACGGCCCCCAGGCGCTCACGCTGAAGCCGGGCGGCACCGCGCGGTCGATGCTCGCCTGGGTCTCCACGCGGGAGGGCGGCGAGCTCGTCATGGCCGACGCCCTGGAGCTGGCCGCCGCCCCCGACGCGGGGGCGCGGGTCCACCCGCTGGAGGGTCACGACATCCGGTACATGGACGAGCTGAACATCACGGCCTGGCGGGCGGAGTTGCCCGAGTGACCGCCCCGGGCGCGGGGCCCGACCGGCCCTTCAGCCGTCGCCCGCCGGCACGGTGTGCGTGACCCAGCCCGTGCCGGGCGACCCCTCCGGCAGGACGTGCAGCAGAAAGGCCGCCGGCTCGTCGGGGTAGCCGGGCACACCCTCCCGCAGCGCCAGCCCGCTCTGCCGGTACGTACTGGGCGCGACGGCCACCGTGCTGCCCGCGAAGGCCGCCGTGACCGGGCGGTGCACATGGCCCGCCAGCACCCGCACGACCCGGGGGTGCGCGGCGACCACCTCCGCCAGGGCGGGGCCGTCCGCCAGGCGCATCGCGTCCAGGAACGGAATGCCGACCGGAACCGGCGGGTGGTGCAGACAGACGAGGGCCGGTACGCCGGGGCGTCGGGAGAGGTCCCGGTCCAGCCGGGACAACTGCGCGGGACCCAGCCGGCCGCCCGGCGCACCGGCGACCCGGGAGTCCAGGACCACCACGGTGAACGCCGGGTGCTCCACCGCGTACGACGTCAGCGTCCCTCCGCCCAGGAAGCGCGTCCCGCCGAACGCGCCCACGAGGGCCTCCGGCACGTCGTGGTTGCCCGCCACCAGACGCAGCGGGAGCGGGAACGCGCCGACCTCCTCGCGCAGGGCCGCGTACTCACCCGGCTCCCCGCGCTCGGTGAGATCACCGGTGATCACGACGCAGTCCGGGAGCGGGTCCAGCGCGAGCACTCGGCGCAGGGCGGCCCGCAACCCGGCGGCGGGGGCCGCCGCCCCGGGACCGGTCGTGAGGTGCGGGTCGCTCAGGTGCGCCACGGAGAGGGGCATGTCCCCACCCTTCCCCGGCCGGCTCCGACCGCACCCGGGGCCGCTCACGCCGTGGGCGAACGTGGCGAGGGCGCCGTCGGGGTGGAACACCCTTGACCTCAACCACACTTGAGGTGTCACCGTGGTGGCCACGACGCACCGACCGGCGCGCGTGACGAAGGGAACCCGCCATGACCACCCGCCTCACCGACCGCCCCGACCCGGCCCGCACCGATGCCCGGATCGCCAAGGCCAGCACCTGGAACGTCGGTACACCGCAGCGGCAGCGAGAGGCCGCCGACGCCATCCGGAAGACCTGGGAGGGCCGGGAGTGGCCGCACCCCGGGCTCCTCTCCTACAGCGTCTACGCGGGTGAGGACGGCGCGACCCTGCTGCACTACTCCCAGTGGGCCGGCGAACAGGCCTACCAGGACTTCGTACGCGAGAGCCGCGACGCCCGCAACGCCGAGATCGACGCCGCCGTCCCCGGCATCGAACGCATCGCACTGCACACGTACGAGCTGTACCGCTCCAGCCTCCGGGCCGAGGGCGACACCCGGGAGACCGGCTGCCTCGTCGTCGTGGACGTCGAGTTCGACGGGCCCGACCCGGCCCGCCAACGTGCCTGGGTGGACGCGGTGTTCGAGGCGCTCGGCGAAGAGGCCGAACTGCCCGCCGGCGGCATCGCCGCGTACTTCCACGTCGGCGCCGACGGCACCCGGGTCCTCAACTACGCCGAGTGGGAGAGCGCCGAACACCACATCGCCGCCCTCGCCGCGCCCGGGGAGGGCGTCGGCTCCCCGTCCCCGCTCTGGGAACGCGTCCAGAACTACCCGGGCATGACCGGCGGCGGCGTGCACCGCTACACCCCCGTCCTCAGCGTCGAACGGGGCGCGGGCGGATAGGCGCGCGGCGGGCGGTATGTGGCGAAGCGGCGGGCGGTACACGGAGTATTGCGTCTAGGCTTGGACGGCTGAACCGCGTACGCACTCCGTATGCCCCGAGCACGCACCGAGGAGAACCCCCGATGTCCGCAGAGCGCCCCTCCCTGCCGCCGGTGCGGCTGAACACCGAGGCCGAACTGGCACGGGACGCGCTCGCCGCTCCGCTGTTCGTCCGCGCCGTCGAGCTCGCCCGCTGGGCGGGCCCGGACACCCGGGTCGGGGCCGGCGGCGAACTGGTCGAGGACCAGCTTCCCGCGGCCGCCGAGCACCTCGCCCTCCCGGCGGACGAGGACGGCGCCGCGTACGCCAGCGAGGCCTGGCGGCTCGCCGTGGACACCGGCCTCCTCGACGTCACCGACCCCGAGGAGGGCGAGGGCGACGAGGGCACGGGCGGCGGGGGCGAGGGCACCGTCACCACCGGCGAGAACCTGGCCCTGCTCACCGGCGGCTCCCCGCAGGACGTCCTGGCCATCTGGCTGGACGGCCTCGACGCCGTGCACGCCGACGCCACCGCGCCCGTCCTGGACGACTTCGCGGACCTCGTCGGCGAGGACGGCTCGATCGACTTCGACGCCCTGGACTGGGACCCGGAGGCCGAGGCGGAGTTCCTCGACGGCGTCCTCGGCAACCTCTACCTGCTCACCCTCGCGGACAACGGCGCGGGCGAAGGACCGGTCCCGCTGCCCGCCCTCGCCGCGTCGATGATCGTCCCCGACGACATGGGCGAGCCGACCGACGACATCCTGGAGCAGGTGTCCGAGGCGATGATGCGTCTCGACGACCAGTTCCGGCTCCTCGAACCCATCGGGATCGTCGAATACCGCCCGGTCGACGAGGCGTTGCTGGTCGAGGAGGGCGAGGCCGCGGACGACTCCGCCGCCGGGGCCGACGACGACGTCACCCGTTACGGCATGGTCAAGCTCACCCCCCTCGGCCTGTACGGCATCCGGGCCCGGATGCTGGAGGCCGGGGTGGACGCCCCCGCCGTCGGCGACCTCGCGGGCAAGGGCGCCGACGTCCTCCTCGACGGCATCGCCCACTACCCGGAGCCCGCCGCCCGCGCAGAGGTCAAGCTCTGGCTCGCGGGATACGACGCTCAGGGCGCGGTGGCCGCGGCGGCCGAGCTGCTGGCCGCCGCCCGGGGCACGGACGAGGGCGCGCCGCTGCGCCGCCTCCACTGCCAGCAGGCCCTCGCCCTGGCGGGCCCCGGGGCGGAGCCCGCCGTACGCGCGGTACTCGGCGACCCGGAGCTGGGCGGCCTGGCCCGCGTCTGGCTCGCGGAGCGCGGCGCGGCCGACGTGCCCGCACCGCCGGAGGACATGATCTTCTGGCTGGCCATCGACACGATCGCCGCCCAACTGGACGCGGACGGCGAGCTGGACGAGCTCCAGGGCCTGGTCGAGGGGCTCTCCGCGCAGCACAGCGGTTTCTTCGACGAGGTCTGGCGCGTCGACCACCCGGCCACCGCCGATGTGCTGGAGGCCATGGGCCGGCTGCACAGCGACAAGAAGGCGGCCAAGGACGCCCGCAAGGCCGCGTTCAAGGCCCGCTCGCGCGCGGGCGGTTGAGGGGTGGACGGCGGGCTCGGAGCACCGTTCGGCTGAGGAGCTCTGCCCTTGCCGGGCAGCCGTCAGCAGTGTGCGGCCTCAGGAGCCCCGCACCGGCGCAGCCGTGTGGTTGTACGCCCGTATCGCCTTCGTGCCGACGCGGGCGTACCAGCCGGACGGGTCCGCGGCGAGGTCGCGGACGTCGGTGACGCCCCAACCGCGCTGCACCGCACCCCGGTTCACGTCCAGGGCCCGGCACAGCTCACCCGTCGCCGCGTACACCGTGCCCCCGACCGCCACCGGCGGCACCTGGCCGACCCCGCCGAGCGTGGCCGCCCAGCGCTCCTCGCCGCTGCGCAGATCCAGGCACTGGAGGACCCCTGCCCGTGCCCAGTGGAGCAGTGCTCCGCCGGACGTCACCGGGGCCCGGACACCGCCCGTGCCCGCGGGCCAGCTGGTGTCCAGCCCCACCGTCCCGGCCGACCAGAGCGACCGGCCGGTGGTGGGCGCGTAGGCGTGGACCCGGCCCCCGGTGGTCAGCAGCACCCTGGAGCCGGCGGCGGCCAGTGCGCTGGAACCGGAACTCGGCCCCTCCTTCAGCGTGCCGGTGGCCAGGCGGCCGCCGTCGCGCGCCCGGAGGAAGTGCAGGGTGCCACCCCCGCTGAGCAGGGCGAAACAGCCCGCCCCCGGCACCGCCGCCAGAGCGGCCGCGGTCCCCTCGAACTCCTCGTAGACCCAACGGAGTTCACCGCTGACCGCATCGACGCACCGGATGTTCTCGCCGTCCTCGTCGGCCAGCAGCACCGACCGGTCCAGCACGGCGGGCGGCCGGGCCTCCGCCGTGCCCGCGGTCCAGCGTTCCGCCCCGGAGCGCAGGTCCACGGCGTTCAGCGTCGGTGCGTCGCCGTCCGCCGCGAAACCGGAGACGAGTACCCCCGAGGCGACGGCGAACCACAGCGGGGCCGGTCGCTCCGCGGGCGTGCCGAGCGGTTCGCCCGTCGCCAGATCGAGGGCCCCCAGGCCGACATCGGCCGCCGCCAGCACCGAACCGGACACCCCCCACTGCGCGGGGGCGTTCTCCGCGGCGCCGGTAAGCCAACGGCGCCCGGCGTCACGGGGTCGCCGCGCGGTGACGTATCCGCCGCTGCTGCCGGCGCCCCCGACATCGGGCACGGCGACGCCGTGCACCAGCAGCGAACCTCCGGCCCACCGCAGCGCGTCCACGGTCGTGCCGTCGAACGCGGGGGCCAGGGTCCAGCGCAGGGCGCCCTGCCGCGCGCTCCCCGGCCGGATCCCCAAGGGATCCTCGACCCGCTTCTTCCGCCCGTCGGCCCCGCTCCGGACGGACGCGTACGTGACGAGCGAGGCGAGCCCGCCGCCCCCGGCCAGCAGCAGACCGCGCCGGGTGAGTTCGCCGCGCCGGGCCGCCGGGCTCCTCACCACGGGCGGCTGAGGCAGGGCGGACACCGGGCGGGTGAGGGCCGGAGCCGGCGCCGAAGCGGTCGGGGCCGTCCCCGGCGGACCGGGTGGAGCGGCGGGCTCTTCGACGGGCTGCTCGGCCGCCCTGCCCAGGACCAGGGTGCGCAGCGGCTCCGTGCGCCACCACAGCGCCGGATGCGGACACGTGGTGGCCCGCAGGACCTGGTCCACCGTCGGACGCAGGCCGGGATCCTTCTCCAGGCAGGCCGTCACCACCTCCCGCACCCCGTCGGGTACTCCGGTGAGATCCGGGTCCTCGTGGACGGCCCGGTAGAGCAGCACCGCCGGGGTCGCCGAGCCGAACGGGCTGCCTCCGGTGGCGGCGAACACCAGCACCGCCCCGAGCGCGAACACATCGGCTGCCCCGGTCACGGCCGCCCCGCTCGCCGCCTCCGCCTCCCGGGACTCCGTGCCTCCGGTGACGAAGGCCCCGGTGATCTGCTCCGGGGCGATGAACCCCGGCGTGCCGACGACGTCACCCGCCCCGGTCAGCCCGTGGTCGCTGATCGCGCGGGCGATCCCGAAGTCGATGACCCGGGGCCCGTCGGCGGTGATCAGCACGTTCGACGGCTTGAGGTCGCGGTGGACGAGCCCCGCCCGGTGGACGGCCTCCAGCGCCTCGGCGAGGGCCGCGCCCAGGGACTGTACGGCGGAGGGGACCAGCGGTCCGGTCGCCGCCACCGCGTGTCGCAGCGTGACGCCCGGCAGGTAGGCGGTGGCGAGCCAGGGCCGCGACGACTCCGGGTCCGCGTCGAGCACCGCCGCCGTGTGCGCCCCGGTCACCGCGCGGGCGGCGGCCGCCTCGCGGCGGAACCGTTCACGGAAGTGCGGGTCGGCCGCCAGGTGTTCGTGCACCGTCTTCACCGCGACGGTCAGCCCGCCGGGCGTACGGCCCAGATAGACGGTGCCCATGCCGCCCGCTCCGAGCCGGCCCAGCAGCCGGATCGAACCGAGCCGTTCGGGATCGCCCGGAAGCAGGGCGCCGGTCACGCGGGCTCCGGTCCGGTGAACGTCTGCACGGTGCCGCCGGCACAGACATGGAGGAGACCCCCGCCGGCGGCGGCGAGGGAGGGCCCGTCCCCCTCGACGGGCACCGACCACAGCCGGCGCTCACGGAGGGCGTCGAGGGCGTGCACCCCCCAGAACGCGCCCTCACCGGACTTCGCTTCGTGGCCCGGCTCAGGCCCGGTGGCGTACACAGCGCCGTCCGCCACCAGCGGCGGCCCGTCGCCGATGCCGCCGCCGTCGTCGGAGGTGAGCCGCCAGACGTCCGTACGGCTCCAGCGGACCCGCCCGCTCCGGGCGTCGAGCGCGGTGACCCCGTCCGCCGTCGCGGCGTGCACCACGCCATCGGTAGCCGTGGGGGTGACCGTGGGCGACCCGCCTTCGAGCGTACGGCGCCAGAGGGTGCGCCGGGCCGCCAGATCGATCGCGACGACCCGGCTGTCGCGCGCGTAGTACCGGATGCCGGAGGCGCCGGGGTGGGCGTGCGGATACGGGGCGCCGCCGGGTATCTCCGGCTCGGGCCGCGGTGTCGCACCGGTGGTCCGCAGCACGAACAAAGGCTCCTCGCCGGGGGCCCCGTTTCGGGCCGGGAGGCGGAGTCCGACCGCCAGCCGGCCGCCCGCCGCGTCGATGCCGGTCACCGCGGCCCGCGTTCCCTCGTGGAACCAGAGAGTCCTCCCCGTACGGGAGTCGAACCCGTAGGCGCGCCACGGGCGATCACCCAGCGAGCGCTTCGCCCACAGGGAGGCGTCGGAAGCGTAGGAGACCAGGACCGTCGTCCCGCCGTCGACGGTGAAGAACGCCGACTGGCCGTCGGGGGCGGGGGACGTCTGGGCGTTGGCCGGCCGGTCCGGCAGGGCCGACCAACGCAGGTGGCCCCTACGGGCGTCGAGGGTGAGGAGTTCCGGTGCGAAGAGCAGGCCGGAGAGCAGGAGGTGCACCTGGTTCCCGAGCGGCCGGACTGCCGTCACGCCCCGCGCCGGATGCCGCCAGCGCACGGCACCGGTGGCCGCGTCGAGCGCGGTCACCGCGGCCGCGTCCGTGATGAGGAGCGCGCTGCCGTGGCGCAGCACCCGGCCGGCGGGGCCGAGGTCGCCGACGGTCCGGGTCCACAGCAGACGTCCCCGGGCCCAGCGGGTCCTCGGCGCCGGTGACGCTCCCCGGCCGCCGGTCGGGTCGTTCTTCTCGGTGCGCCGGAGCAGAGCCGCGCCGCCGAGCAGACCCCCTCCCGTCAGGAGCGCGGCCCCGCCGAACGCGAGCAGCCGCCGCCGGGCCGGACCCCGGCCCGGCTCACCGTCGTACGGGACGGCGTCCCGCGGCGCGGCCACGGGCCGGGCCCGGTACGGGACGGCGTCCGTCGGGGGGCGCGCGCCGTCGGTGCGGGAGGGGGAGGGGGCGGGTACGGCGTCGACCGGAGCAGGGCCGACGCCCGCCCCGCCTTCCGGGGCGCCGGACTCGTGCGCGTCGTCCGCTTCGTCCGCTTCGTCCGTGTCGGCCGGGGCGTCCGCGTCGTCCCGGCTGCCGTCCGCGGCGTCCGCCACCAGCGCCGCGACCCCGTTCTCGTGGTCGCGGACCAGGCCGGCCACCGGGTCCCGCTCCCACCACGTGTCGGCCGGGGACCGCTCCGCGCACCAGTCCAGGACGTCGGCCACCGTGGGACGCCCGGCCGGGTCGCCCGTCAGACAGGAGGCGAGGAACGCGCGCCACTCGCGGGTCGGGGACCCGTCCAGATCCGCCTCCCCCCGCACCGTCCGGTACAGCACCTGGTGCGCGGGGCCGGAGCCGAAGGGCGGTCGGCCCGTCGCCATCCGGGCGAGCAGCGCAGCGAGGGCGAACACATCGGCGGCGGGGGACGGCTCGTCGTCGGCCGTCAGCAGTTCCGGGGCGATGAACCCGGGCGATCCGATGACCTCCCCGGTCCCCGTGAGGGTCTCGTCGGCCGCCCGCCGGGCGATGCCGAAGTCCAGGACCTTCGGGCCGCCGCGGGTGAGCACCACGTTCGACGGCTTCAGGTCGCGATGGACCAGCCCGGCCCGGTGGATGCTCGCCAGCGCCTCCGCGAGCGCCGCCCCCAGCCCGGCCAGCGGCCCCGCGCCCAGCGGCCCGAGTGCCCCGGCGGCCTCGGTGAGCGTCGGCCCCGCACAGAACTCGGTCGCCAGCCACGGCCGTACGGCGTCGGGGCCGGCGTCCAGCACCGCGGCGGTGAACGGACCGGCGACCGCCCGCGCGGCAAGCGTCTCGCGGCGGAACCGCTCCCGGAAGAGCGGGTCGGTCGCGAGGTGTTCATGGACGGTCTTCACCGCCGCGAGCCGCCCCGACGCCGTCCGGGCCAGGTGGACCCGGCCCATGCCGCCCTCGCCCAGCAGCGCCACGATCCGGTACCCCGCGACCCGCTCCATGCCGTGCGTCCCCCCTCGTCGTCCGCCGGGCCGGGGCGACCACCGCGGGCCCCTCCTGTGCGACGCCCGCGCCCTCCCGTTCGGTTGCGTCCCCGGGGGTTCCCGCCGGGACCTTCCGGGGCCGGCGGGAATACTTCGCGTGCGACCGGGCCCGTCCCGGCAGCCCTGGCAGGGCGAGCTGTTCCGGTACGCGCTGGAACGTCGGCCCCGGCCGGAGACCGCCGTGCCGCCCGCCGCCGACCGGGTTCCGAGCGCCCACCGCGAGCTGATGGAACCGCCGGTTGTCCTGGACCGCTTCGGGAACCCGGGCGGCGCGAACACGGCGGAGGCGGTGCGGCACTACCGGGACCGCGACCGGGTACCCATCGTCACCGACGAGCAGGTCGCGTACACGCGCCGTGGCGGCGCGACCCGGAGTTGTCCGGACACGAGGCCCGTCTGCACCTGGAATCCGGCCGGATACCGGCTCGGCCACGCCCCGTCCGGCGAGGGAAACCGCCACACGTTCGGGGGTCTTTCCGACGCGGCGTTCCGGAGGGTTCCGCTGCCGGAGGCGGCAGGAAGCGCTGACTGGCCGTGGTGAGCGCTGATTACGAATCCGGCACGTCTGGGGCCTTGGGCACCGACGGGCATGGCGTAGGGCCTCCGGAGGGCGCATACTCGACTTAATGAAACAGTCAGCCCGGCGTCACCTGCCTTCCAGTCCCTTCAACCGCCCGGCCCAGGAGGCCCCACCGGTCGAATGCTTCGATGTGGGCGACAGGGTGTCGCACGACCAGTTCGGGCTCGGCAGGATTCTTGCTGTCGAGGGCGACAACGATGCGGTCCTCATCGACTTCTCGGGGCGACAGGGAAGGATCCTGAGCCCGTACTCCAAGTTGACCAAGCTCTGAGACGCGGAACGAGTACGAGCAGCGTCCGCCTTCTCCGGATCCGGGGCGCCTGAATCACTTCAGGCGCCCCGGACTCCGTCATGGCCCTCGGGAAGAGGGCCCACGGCGGCGGCTACAGGGACTTGGCGGCGGGCTTCACCATGCCCCGCACGGTGCGCGACTTCACGAACTCGCCCATCCCTGTCATCTCCCACTCGCCGGTGAACTGCTTGATGAGCTTGGCCATCATCACCCCGGTCTGCGGCTCGGCACCGGTGAGGTCGAAGCGGACCAGCTCCTCGCCGGACGCGTCGTCGATCAGCCGGCAGTAGGCCTTGGCCACCTCGTTGAACTTCTGGCCGGTGAACGAGTTCACCGTGAAGACCAGGCCCGTCGCCTCGGCGGGGATCCGGCCGAGGTCCACCATGATCACCTCGTCGTCGCCCGCGCCCTCACCGGTGAGGTTGTCGCCGGAGTGCTTGATCGCCCCGTTCAGGATGGTCAGTTTGCCGAAGTAGCAGCTGTCCAGGTGGTTGCGGTTGGGGCCGTAGGCGATCACCGACGCGTCCAGGTCGATGTCCTTGCCGCGGAACGCGGGCTCCCAGCCCAGGCCCATCCTGACCCGTGAGAGCAACGGTGCGCCGCCCTTGACGAGGGACACGGTCTGGTTCTTCTGGAGGTTGACCCGGCCCTTGTCCAGGTTGATCTTCCCGGAGCCCATGGGCGCGGCGGGGGCCGCCGGGGGAGCGGGCGGGGCGGCCGGAGCGGGCGGGGCGATCCGCGGGTCGACGGGGGCGGCGACCGGAGCGGCCGGGGCGGCGGCGACCGGGGCGGGGGGCGTCGGAGCCGGAGGGGCGACCGGGGCCGCGGGCTCCTCGACCGAGACGCCGAAGTCCGTGGCGATCCCGGCCAGCCCGTTGGCGTACCCCTGGCCGACCGCGCGGGCCTTCCAGGCCCCGTTGCGCAGGTAGATCTCGATGACCACGAGCGCCGTCTCGGCGCCCAGCTGCGGCGGGGTGAAGGTGGCGAGCGCGCTGCCGTCGTCCGCGTTGCGCACGGTGGCGGTGGGCTCGACGCCCTGGAACGTCTGGCCCACGGCGTCGGGGCTCGCGGTGACGACGATCTTCTCGATGCCCGGCGGGACGGCCGCGGTGTCCACCACGATCGCGTCGGGCGCGGAGCCCCCGCCGGAGCGGTAGGTCACGCCGGGGCCCGAGGGCTGGTTGTAGAAGATGAAGTCGTCGTCGGAGCGCACCTTGCCGTCGGCGGTGAGCAGCAGGCCCGAGACGTCGAGCCGCACCGGAGCGGCGACGTCCACCGCCACGCGGGCGGCGGAGAGAGGGATGTTCGAGCCGGGGGTCATTGCGGTCATGCACGGGGTAACGAACGACCCGGCTTTGCCGTTCCCTTACCTTCGGCCGTCCGGAGGACGGTCGCCAGACGGTCGTGGGACGGTCGCCGGAGGGTCTCAGCGGCGGTTGCGCGGGTGGTCGCGGGCGGTGCGCTCGTTGCCGTGCTTGTACGCACCGGTCCAGCGCGCCATCACCAACTGGGCGTCGCCCGAGCCCACCTCGGCCAGGAACTTCTCCGCCCGGCCGCCGCGCAGAGTGCCCGCGGGGCGGCCGTGGTGGGTGATGGTGACGCTCTGGTCGCCGTGCTGTTCGTACTGGAATCCGGAAGGTCTCGGCATGGCCCGTATCCTGCCCGCCCCGCCGCGCCCGCGTCGCCCGGATTTCCGCCGCCCGGTCCCCGCTGCCGCCGCCCGCTGCCGCCGCCCGGGCGGCTCAGTGCGGCCAGATCGGCGGGTCGGTCGCGAAGTGGCCGCCCACGCGGGCGTGCGCCGGGTTGTCCGGGTCCAGCTCGCCCTGCTCGGCGACGAGTTTCGCCGCGTACGGCTCCGAATCGTCCCTAGGCCGGTAGCCCAGCGCCCGCGCCGGTGCCAGGTCCCACCACAGGCGAGTGTTGGCGGAGGATCCGTAGACGACGGAGTGCCCGACGTCCTCGGCGGTGAGGGCCGCGTGGAACAGCCGTGCCCCGTCGCCGGGGCTCATCCAGACCGACAGCATCCGCACCGAGGTGGGCTCGGGGAAGCAGGACCCGATGCGCACCGAGACCGTCTCCAGCCCGTACCGGTCCCAGTAGAGCTGGGCCAGGTCCTCGCCGAAGCACTTCGAGAGCCCGTAGAAGGTGTCGGGGCGGCGCGGGGCGTCCAGGGTGATGGGCGGATCGCCCGGCTCCGGGCGCGGGGTGTGACCGATGACGTGGTTGGAGGAGGCGGACACGATGCGCCGGACGCCCTCCTCGCGGGCGGCCTCGTAGAGGTGGTGCGTCCCCTGGATGTTGGCGCGGAGGATCTTGTCGAACGTGGACTCCAGCGAGATGCCCGCCAGGTGGATGACCGCGTCCACCCCGCGCACGGCCTCGCGCAGCGCCTCCCGGTCGTTCAGGTCGGCGGTGATCGCCTCGGGCGCGCCCTCCACCGGGACCAGGTCGAGCAGCCGCAGGTCGTATCCGTACGCGGGCAGCAGCCCCCGCATCAAAGTGCCGAGGCCGCCTGCGGCGCCGGTGAGCAGGACGGTACGGGGAGCGGTCATACGGGGGTCTCCTCGGGGCGTACACGGAGCGCTGTGCGCAATTCTGGCTGGCATTCACATGCGTGGACAAACTAGGGAGGCGAGGCGAGGTGCGTCAAGAGCCCGCGTCCGTCTTGACCAGCCATCGGAGGCTGCCTTAGCGTTGCGATGTTCATAAATATGGACACCGATCAGAATTGTGCACGTCTGTGACTGTTCAGGGAGCGCCCGTGACCTCAGCCCCCCTCGCCGCCCGGCTCAGCGAAGTCGCCGGGCCGCTCTTCTTCCCCGTGACCGCGTTCGGGCCGGACGGCACCGTCGACCTCGCCGTCTTCCGCGCCCATGTGCGCGCGGGGATCGACGCCGGAGCCGCCGCGGTCTTCGCCTGCTGCGGTACGGGCGAGTTCCACGCGCTGACCCCCGAGGAGTTCCGCCTCGCGGTCGCCGCCGCCGTCGAGGAGACGGCCGGACAGGTCCCCGTCCTCGCGGGTGCGGGCTACGGCACGGCGCTCGCCGTCCAGTACGCGCGCGCCGCCGAGGAGGCCGGTGCGGACGGGCTCCTCGCCATGCCGCCCTACCTCGTCGTCGCCGGTCAGGAAGGGCTGCTGAACCACTACGCGGCGCTCGCCGCGGCCACCGGCCTGGAGACGATCGTCTACCAGCGCGACAACGCGGTCTTCACCCCCGAGACGGTCGTCGCCCTGGCCCGCACCCCCGGCATCATCGGGCTCAAGGACGGCCACGGCGACCTCGACCTGATGCAGCGCATCGTCAGCGCGGTCCGCACCCACCGGCCCGACGGCGACTTCCTCTACTTCAACGGACTGCCCACCGCCGAACTCACCGGCCCCGCCTACCGGGGCATCGGCGTCACCCTCTACTCCTCCGCCGTCTTCGCCTTCGTCCCGGACATCGCCCTCGCCTTCTACCGGGCCCTGGACTCCGGCGACGAGGCCCTGGTCGACGGGCTGCTCGACCACTTCTACCGGCCGCTCGTCGAACTGCGCGCCAAGGGCCGCGGGTACGCCGTCTCCCTGGTCAAGGCCGGAGTCCGGCTCCAGGGCCTGGACGTCGGCGAGGTACGCACCCCGCTCACCGAACCGCCCGCCGCACACGTCAAGGACCTCATCGAGATCATCGCGAGCGGCCGCGCGCTGCTGGAAGAGCACGCGGCCTCGGAGCCAGCGTCCCCGGAGCCCGCGTCCCCGCTACAGGGCCCCCCGGCGGGCCGGGCGGGGGGCCGGGCGTGAAGGCGGGCGCGTTCCTCTACCCGTGGGACGTCGTCGGGGACCCGGACGCCGCCGCCCGGATCGCGGACCTCGGCGTCCGGCAGGTGACCCTGGCCTCCGCCTACCACTCCACCCGGGCCCTCACCCCCCGCCACCCCGCCCACCGCGTCGTCACCGCCGAGCACGCCGCCGTCCTCTATCCGCCGGACCCGGACCGCTGGGCGGGGCGGGCCCTCGCCCCGTACCGCCAGAGCTGGACGGCCGGCGACGATCCGTACGGGGAGGCCGCGGGCGCGCTGGCCGCCGCCGGTCCGGAGGTGCACAGTTGGGTGGTCCTCGCCCACAGCTCGCGGCTCGGCGCGGAGCACCCGGACACCTCGGTGGTCAACGCCTACGGGGACCGCTACCCCTGGGCCCCCTGCATCGCCCGCCCCGCCGTGCGGGCGTACCTCGTGGACCTCGCGGCCGAGGCCGCCGTCCGGCCCGGCACACACGGGACCGAGCTGGAGTCCTGCGGCTGGTACGGCTTCGCCCATCTGCACGCCCACGACAAGGTCGCCGGCGTGGGCCTCGGCGAGGCCGCGCAGTATTTGATGTCGCTGTGCTTCTGCCCGGTGTGCCGCGAGGGATACGGGGAGGCGGGCGCCGACCCCGACGACCTGTCCGCCGCCGTCCGCCGTGCCCTGGAGCCGGCCTGGTCCGGCGCCGGCTCCCCGGAGTCAGGCCGGGACGGCATCGGGAAGCTGCTCGGACCCGAGCTCGCGGACGCCACCCTGAGGTGGCGCGGCGGGGTCGCCCGCGCGTTCCAGGAGGCGGCCGTCGCGGCGGTACGGGACGCGGCCCCGCCCGGCTTCCAGGTGCTGCTGCACGCCGACCCCGTCCCGTACCGCACCGGGGCCAACGCCGGCGTCGACGCGGACCACATCCTGAGCGTGGCCGACGGCGTGGTGCTGCCCTGCACCGGACCCGACAGCGCCCGGGAAGCGGCCCTGGGGCCGTTCGCCGGCCGGGGAGGTCTGCGCGCCGCCAACTTCGGGATCGTCACCGGGATGGGCGGCAGCCCTCGTACCCTGGAGCGCGACGCGGCCCACGCCGCCTCGCTCGGCGCGGACCAGCTGCGCCTGTACCACGCGGGACTCGCCTCGGGCCCGGACCTGGAGGCGGTCGCCGCGGCGCTCTCACGGCTGGGATGAGGCGGGGCCGGCCTCCCCTGCCGGGCGGGACGGCGACGCGGGGGTGGATGTCGAGGCGGGGACGGACGGCGACGTGGGGACGGACGGCGACGTGGGGGCGGTGCGGCGCCGTGCCGCCCCCACCGCCAGCAGGGCCGCGGCCAGCAGCCCCGCCGCCCCGGCGGTCGCTGTCAGCACCCGCACGTCCACCACCGCGACGAGTCCCGCCCCCACCGCCAGGGCCACCGCGTTGGGCGCCGTCATCAGCGAGCCCGCCGTCGCCGCCGTCCGCCCCAGCTCCGCGTCCGGCGTCTCCCGCTGCACGGCGGTCATCGTCGCGATCAGCACGCACGGCAGGCCGAACCCGATCGCCGCGCTCGCCGCCACGGCCGCCCCGTCGTGCGGCAGCGTCCGCGCGCCCACCGCCAGCGCGAACACGGCCATCCCGGCCGCCGCGAAGACCCGCTCCGGCAGCCGGCGCAGCAGCGGCCCCACCAGCAGCCCCACCGCCACGGAACCGGCGCCCTGCACCGCGTACAGGACCCCCGCGTACTCCGGCGTCCGGCCGAGCACGTCATCGACGTAACCGAACGTCACGGCCCCGTTCACCCCCGCCAGCAGCATCGTTGCCGCTCCCGCCGCCACCAGCGGGCGCAGCACGGCCGAGGCGCGTATCCGCCGCAAGCCGGCGAGGAGTTCACCGCGCCACGCCCCCACCGGGGGCCGCGGAGCCTCCCGTACCCGGAGCCGGGCGAAGATCAGGGCGGCCAGGGCGCACGTCGCCGCGTCCAGCAGCGCCACGGCCGACCCGCCGAACCGCGCGTACAGCCCGGCGCCCGCCAGTGGGGCGACCAGCTTCACGCCCTCGTTCGCCGTCGTCCGCAGCCCGTTGAAGTCCGCCAGCAGTGAGGCGTGCACGGTCCCCGCGACGAGCGCCGACTCCGCCGCGTCGAGCAGGACGCCGCACGCCCCGTAGAGGACCAGCACCACGAAGACCAGCCAGACGGCGCGGCCCGAGTCCACCAGTACCAGCGTGGCCAGCAGAGCGGCCATCGCCAGGTTGACCCGGACCAGCAGCTTCTTCCGGTCCATCCGGTCCGCGAGCGCGCCGAGCGCGGGCCCGGCCAGCACCGGGGCCCACATCGCGCACACCGTCAGCGCCGCCAGACTGTCCGAGCCGGTCAGCGACTTGACCCAGATCCCGGCCGTGAGCCACATCGCGGACGTACCGAACCCGGAGACGACCACCCCCGCCAGATACCGCCCCGCCGTCGGGTCCCGCAGGACCCGCACCACCGCCGGACCGCCCATGTCGCCCCGCCCTCCGCCTCGTGCTCCGCGACCCGTCCGTGCGGGCCGTGCGGCTCATGCTGCGGAGTAAGGCAGCGCGGCAGCATCGGGCGGATGCCTTAGGGCGTGTCCGGCGGATCAGGGCCGGACACGTCCTGAGGGCTGTCCGGGCTCGGCGCCGCCCGCCCCGCCCCCTCACCGTTCGCTCCGGGCACGCTGATCGCCAGGAGCGCGGTGTCGTCGTCGAGTCCCTCGCCGAACGAGTTCAGCAGCGAGGTGAGCGCCCCGACGGCACCGGACGCCGAGGTGGGTGCGAGGGACCGCGCGAAGTCCAGGAGTGCTTCGTCGCCGTAGCGTTCACCCGGGCCCCCGGTACGGGCCTCGGTCAGGCCGTCGGTGTACAGCAGCAGGGTGTCACCGGGACGCAGGTCCAGGGTGGCGGTGGTGAACTGCGCGTCCGGTACGACCCCGACCAACTGGCCGCCGGGGGTGGGCAGGTAGTCGGCGCTGCCGTCGGCCCGGAGCAGCACGGCGGGAGGGTGGCCACCGCCGGCCAGGACGACGTGGAACCCGACGTCGTTCTCCTCAGGTATGAGCAGGCCGAAGATCACGGTGCAGAAAAGTGGTTCGTCCTCCTGGGCCTGGTGGTTGAGCGCGGTGTTGAGGTTGGCCAGAACCCTGATCGGCAGGGGATCGGAGACCGCCGCGGCTCGCAGGGTGTACCGCGCCAGCGACGTCACCACGGCCGCGTCCGCGCCCTTGCCGCGTACGTCCCCCATGAAGAACCCCCAGCCTCCGGTGGCGAGGGGGAACAGATCGTAGAAGTCCCCGCCCACCTCGTCGGAGGACGCGAAGTGGTAGTGCGAGGCGGCCTCCATGCCCGGAACCGGTTCGATGGCCGGCGGGATCAGGGTGCGTTGCAGGGTGGTGGCGAGGCGTTGCAGACGTTCGCGGTCGCGCTCGGCATCCTGTCGGGCCCGCAGGAGCTCACGCTCGTAGGACCGCCTGTCCCGGGCGTCGAGGAGGGTGGTGCGGATCAGCAGCGGTTCGCCGGCTTCGTCCCGTTTGACGGTGGAGGTGACCAGGACGGGCAGTCGGGTGCCGTCCGCGGCCCTGAGTTCCAGGGCGACGCCGTTGACCTCGCCCTGCATCCGCAGCAGCGGTGCGAAGTGCGTCTCGTGGTAGAGCCTGCCGCCGATGGTCAGCAGGTCGGAGAAGTGTCTGCGGCCCACCAGGTCCTCACGACGGTGGCCGAGCCATTTGAGGAGCGTTCCGTTGACCTTGGCGATCCGGCCGTCCATCAGCGTGGAGAGGTAGCCGCACGGCGCGTTCTCGTACAGGTCCTCCGCGCTGTCCTCCAGCAGGGCGGAGGACAGCGGGGGGTCCGGCTCACGGTCCTCCGTCCGCCACGATCCGTCGGCCCCGCCGCCGCCCGGGTGCACGGTCACGGCCCCTGCACGAAGGCCATGATCGCTTCGGCGGTCTCCTCGGGGGCGCTCAGTTGGGGGCAGTGGCCCGTCGAGTCCAGCGTGACCAGTTCGCTGCCGGGGATCCGCGCGTGGACGTAGGCGCCCACCTCGCGCGGGGCGATCGTGTCGCGGGCGCTCTCGGCGACGAGCGTCGGAACGGTCACCTTGGGGAGATCCGCCCGGTTGTCGGACAGGAACGTTGCTCTCGCGAAGACCCGGGCCATCTCGGGGTCCGTTCGGCAGAAGCTGTTGGTCAGCTCCTCGCCCAGCTCGGGACGCTCCGGATTTCCCATGATCACCGGAGCCATGGTCGCCGACCAGCCCAAGTAGTTGCTGTCCAGTGAATCGAGGAGTTCCTCGATGTCCTGCTCGCTGAATCCGCCCCGGTAGTCGCCGTCGTCGATGTACGAGGGCGAGGGGGTGAGGAGGACCAGCTTCTCGAAGAGTGCGGGCTCCCGCACGGCGGCGAGCACACCGATCATGGAACTGACCGAGTGCCCGACGAAGGTCAGGGGGCCTAGGCCGAGTTCCTGGCAGATGTCGATGACGTCCTGCGCGTAGCCGTCCAGGGTGGAGTACCGCTCGGGGCTCCAGGCCGACGCGTCGGAACGTCCCGCCCCCACATGATCGAACAGGACCACCCGGAAGCGCTCCTCCAGCGCGGGCGCGACGAGACGCCAGAGATTCTGATCGCAGCCGAAACCGTGGGCGAGCATCACCACCGGACCGCTCTCCCGGCCTCTCACCCGTACCCGGTTTCTCGCGCGCACGTCCATACCCATACGGACATCCTGACACCCTTCGTACGTCACGGCCCGGCCTGCCGGGCGACCGGGCGGCCGCCGCCCGGTCGCGCCGATCACGCTTCTGGGGGATGTCGCGTGCGCGCGATCGCTGATCCCCACGCGGCATCCCCAGGCCGGTCGGCAGAGGTTCGCCGGGGCGCGGCCGGGCCGACGGGACCGGACTCATGGCCGGCCGGGGCCGGGAGTCCCGGACATCCCCTGACGCCGAGGGTGATCGCACCGGTGGAACCTCCGGACCACCGGTGCGGTGACCAGGCCGCCCCGGGTGTGACCGCTCCGGCCGTTCCGGCGACGCCGGGTGTGACCGCTCCGGCCGCCCCCGTGTCACCGATCCAGCGCCGCCAGCATCGCCTTCTGCGCGATCGGCGCGGCCAGCCCGTTGCCGCTGATCTCGGAGCGCGCCGCCCCCGAGTCCTCCACGATCACCGCGACGGCGACCTCCTTGCCGCTGTCGCGGTCCTTCGCGTACGAGGTGAACCAGGCGTACGGGGTGTTGCTGTTCTCCACGCCGTGCTGCGCGGTCCCCGTCTTGCCGCCCACCTCGGCCCCGGGAATCCGGGCGTTGGTGCCGGTGCCCTCCTCGACGACCGTCACCATCGCGCTCCGCAACTGCTCGGCGGTCGACTCCTTCACCACCCGCTCGGTGTCGCCGTCGGCGGTCTCCTCCAGCACCGTGCCGTCCCCGTCGGTCACCTGGGAGACCATGTGTGGCGCGGCCAGCTCACCGCCGTTGGCCAGCGCCGAGGTGACCATCGCCATCTGGAGCGGGGTGGCGGTGACCTCGAACTGGCCGATCCCCGTCAGCGCCGTCTGGGCCTTGTCCATGCCGGTCGGGTAGACGCTCTTCGCCGCCCGTACGGGGACGTCCAGCTTCTCGGTGTCGAACCCGAACGCGTCCGCCATCTCCTTGACCTCGTCCTGGCCGAGGTCGACGGCGGCCTTCGCGAAGACGTTGTTGCAGGAGTACTGGAGCGCGGTGCGCAGGGTCGCGTTCTCGCAGGGAGCGGACGGGTTCTCGTTGGGGAGCACGGTGCTGGTGCCGGGCAGGGTGTACGGGCTGGGGCTGTCGGTGCGCTCGTCGACCGAGCCGTACAGCCCGTTCTCCAGCGCGGCCGCCGCGACCACCAGCTTGAACGTGGAGCCCGGCGGCAGCGGCTGCCGCATCGCCCGGTTGACCAGCGGCTTGTCCGGGTCGTCCAGCAGGGCCTGCCAGGCGTCCTGGTCCGTCGTCCCGCTGATCGTCGAGGGGTCGTAGGAGGGGGTGGAGACCATGCCGAGGATCCGGCCGGTCCCCGGGTCGATGGCCACCGCCGCGCCCTTGGTGTCGCCGAGCGCCTCGTAGGCCGCCTTCTGGACCTCCGGGTCGATCGTCGTCAGCACGTTGCCGGGGGCGGCCTGCCCACTGGTGAGCAGGTCCTTCGGGTTCCTCAGCCGGTCGTCCGTGCCGTCCAGGACGTCGCTGTAGACGCCTTCGAGCTGGTTCGCCCCGTACACCTGCGAGCTGTAGCCGGTAACGGGCGCGTACAGCTCGCCCTGGGGGTACGTGCGCTTGTACCGGAGGTCGCCGCCACTGGTCTCCTTCGATCCGGTGACCGGCGAACCGGCCACGATGATGTCCCCGAGCGGCTGCGCGTACTGCGCGATGGTGTTCCGCCGGTTGTGCTCGCTGTCCGCGAGCGCCTCGGCCTGGAAGCCCTGCACCCACGTCGCCCGCACCAGCAGGGCGAGCACCATGAGCAGACAGAAGACCGAAGCGCGCCTGATTGTCTTGTTCATCCCGCTGGAGGGACGAGCGGGCGCGTTCCGGCCGTTCCCGATCGTGCCGCTTCTCACCGGTTTCTCACCCGGCACGCGGAGCCGCGCGGCTCAGCCCGGGGTGATGAAACCGGACTCGTACGCCGCGATGACCGCCTGGGTGCGGTCCCGGGCGCCGGTTTTCGCGAGGACCGCCGCCACATGCGTCTTCGCCGTCGCCGGGCCCACCGAGAGCTGCCCCGCGATCTCCGCGTTGGTCAGCCCCGCCGCCATCAGCCGCAGGACGTCCGCCTCCCGGCCGGTCAGCCTCGCCACCCACGCCGGAGCCCCGGCCGCCCGCCGTCCGGCGTGCTCGGTGGCCAGCGTGCGCACCGCCGCCGGATAGAGGATCGAGTCGCTGTACGCCACCAGGCGCACCGCCTGCACCAGCTCCTCCGCGGCCGCCCGCTTCAGCAGGAACCCGGCCGCCCCGGCGCGCAGGGCCTCGTACACGTAGGCGTCGTTCTCGAAGGTCGTCACGACGACGATCCTCGGCGGGTCCTCCAGCGTGGCGAGGATCTGCTCCGTGGCCCGGATGCCGTCGATCTCCGGCATCCGCACGTCCATCAGCACCACGTCGGGTCGCAGCGCCCGCACCACGGAGACGGCCTCCGCACCGGTGGCGGCCTCCCCGACGACCTCGATGCCCTCCTCGGCTTCCAGGATCACGCGCAGCGCCGTACGCACCATCCGCTCGTCGTCCGCCAGCACCACCCGCACCAAAGCCCCGCTCATCGCCGTCCCCTCTTCCGCCCGGCCGTACCCGGCACCGTCAGCGGCAGCAGGGCGGTCAGCCGCCAGACGCCGTCGACCGCCCCCGCCTCGGTGCGGCCGCCCAGCAGGACGGCCCGCTCCGCGATGCCGCGCAGTCCGCGACCACCCCCGGGACGCAGCACGGCGGGCCGCTCGCCCAGCGGATTCTCCATCACGATCTCCAACTCCCTCTCCCGTACCGCGATCAGCAGCCGCACCGGGGACGCGCCCCCGCCGTGCCGCGACGCGTTGTTCAGCCCCTCCTGGACGATCCGGTACGCCTCCCGCGAGACCACCGGGTCCAGACCGTCCGGATCGCCCTGCCGCTCGTACGCCACCCGCACCCCGCAGTGGGCCAGCAGCCCGTCGAGCGCGTCGAGCCCCGGCCCGTACGCCGTGCCCTCGTCGTCCGGCTCCCCGTCCTGCCGCAGCAGCCCCAGCACCGAGTCCAGCTCCCCGACCGTCCGCCGCGTCGTCTCCTCGATGGCGGTCAGCGCCTCGCGGACGAACTCCGGATCGCGGTCCAGCACCCGGCGCGCCGCCCCCGCCTGAAGGGTCACCGCACTCAACGCGTGCCCCACCGAGTCGTGCAGCTCCCGGGCGAGCCGGTTGCGCACCGCCAGATCCGCCGCCCGGCGCTCGGCGGTGGCCAGCCGGTCCTCCGGGGTCGGTCCCAGCAGCACCGGGGCCCGCCGGGCCAGCAACTCCCCGGCCGCGGCCGCGACCAGCGCCAGCGCCACCAGCATCGCGAGCGCGGCGAAGGGGGCGAGAGCCACGGCCCACGGCTCCCGGAACACCCGGGGGCCGTCGAGCAGCCAGGTGGAGCGCAGCCCGGCGGAGAACGGCAGCGCGGCGACCGCCACCACGAACGGCGGCAGTGCCAGGGTGGCCCCGCTGACGATCCCGCCGAGCGCCAGATGCAGGGTGTACCAGCCCGCGGTACGTACCCGGGCCTGCCGGGTCCGGGCGGGACCGTCGGCCAGGAGGGCGGGCGGCACCTGGCACAGGGCGCGGACGGCGGCCACGGACAGAGGCCGGACGAGCGGGAAGAAGCCGGTGGCCGCCACGATCGGCAGGGCGACGGCGAACGCGGCGAACTGGGCGGGCAGGGAGGTGAACAGCGCTGCCCCGCCGCCCGTCATGCCGACCAGGACCGTGCCGACCAGGAAGTACGGCATCAGCAGCGCGCCACCGATGATCAGATGCAGCCAGCGCAGCCGTGTCCTGCGTCCGAACACCACGGCGAGCGGCTTCATGACACCCGGTCGGCGGCGGCCGGGTCGGCGACGCCGACGTCGGTGGGCAGCCCTGAAGCCGCCGCGCGCTCCGCGAAGAAGTAGGCGCCCAGCGTCACGACGAGCGCCCCTGCCAGCATCTGGACAGCGTAGGTCAACACCGTCGCCGTCGTCGGCCGGTCCGCCGCTTCGCCCGCGCCGAGCAGCCCCGCGAGGCTCAGCCACCCGCCCCAGCAGGCCATCTCCGCCGAACCGGCCCAGGACAGGACGAGCGGCAGACGCAGGGAGAGACGGCCGGAGCGGCGGAAGGCGAGCAGGAGCACCCCGACGACGGTGGCCACCACGAAGAGCAGGTTGACGGCTTCCAGGACGTAGAAGTCGCTGGTGCGGTCCGCCGCCCGGCCGACGTGGAGCCCGGCGGTGGAACCGCTGACCCACAACAGGTGCGTGACGCCGGGAAGGAGAGCCGCCGAAGCGGCGGCGACGGCGGTCGCGCGGAGTGCGGGCGCGGTCGGACCCGTCGGCAGCTCCCGCAGCCGCCCCTGCCACAGTCTGCTCCAGCGCTCCCTGGCGTACAGCGCGAAGAGGGCGCCGAGGGCGAGGCCCTGCACGATGAAGCCGCCGTAGACGACGCCGAAGACCCAGGGGTCGAGGAACGGCTCGGAGTTCCCCTCGCCGCCCGGCCGGCCGCCGCCACCGCCCAGGAACCCGACGGCCAGCTGGACCGGGAAGGCCGTCATGATCGGCAGCAGCAGGCCGCTCGCCACCCACATCGGCAGCACCAGCAGCCAGGCGGGCACCCGCCGGCCCCAGGGTTGGGTGAGCAGCAGGGCGAGGACGATGACGGCGCCGTCCATCAGCACCGTGGCCCCGTTGCCGACGCGCAGCAGGGTGCCGCCGTCCAGCAGCGCGCTGCCCTCCGGGATGCCGAGCCGACTGCCCGCCATCCAGGCCACCTTGAGCCCGATGTAGGGCAGACAGGCCACCATGGCGACCACCCGGAGCACGGACCGTGCCCGGCCGACGCGGTACGGGGCCGCCTCGGCGCGGTGCGGTGGCGTCCCAGAACGCCCGGGCGCCCCGGAACGGTGCGGCGGGGCGGGCGTCGGCGCCTCGGGGGGCCGGTTCACTGTCATGGCCTCCAGGCTTCCGCGCCGGCCGGTCCCGCACGTCCTGCCCGGCGACGATCCGCCTCCGCCACGCGGGGGAGGGAGCCGCCCACGGGCCGCCCGCACCCTGCCTCAGCCGTGCAGCGTGACCAGGACCTCGTCGATCTCCTCGCCCCGGGCGCGGGCGAATCCGCGATCCTTGCCGGTGACCACGAAGCCGCACTTCTCCAGCACCCGGCGCGAGCCGAGGTTGTCGGCCGCCGCCCGCGCGTGCAGCGGGCGGGTGGGTGTCTCGTCGAGGTACGCCCGCAGGGCGGCCGTCGCCAGCCCCCGGCCCCAGTGCGCGCGGTCGATCCAGTAGGTGACCTGGCGGTCCCCGGGTTCCCCGTACTCCCCGACGTGTCCCACCACCGCACCGTCGGCCACCACCGTGCGCATCACCACCCGGGCGCCGGCCCGGATCCGCGCCCAGTGGGCGTCGAACGCGGCCCGGTCGGTGGGGTCCTCGGCGGTGAACGCGGCGACGCGGGTCGCCCCGGGGTCGCTCATCCAGGCGAAGAACAGCGGCAGGTCCCCGTCCTCGACCGGGCGGAGCGCTATCGCGGCCATCAGAGTCTCCGGGTCGCGAGGGCGAGCCGGTCCCGGGCGTCGAACAGGGCGTCCTTCACCAGCTGTTCGTGACCGGGGGTGAGCCGGGCGACCGGCACCGAGCAGCTGATCGCGTCGCGCGCGGGCGTCCGGTAGGGGATCGCCACGCCGAAGCAGCGCAGGCCGACGGTGTTCTCCTCGCGGTCCACCGCGTAGCCCTGCTCGCGAACCAGCCGCAGCTCCTCGATGAGCTTCTCGCGGTCCGTGATGGTGTGCTCGGTCAGCGCGGGCAGCGACTCGGGCAGCATCTTGCGGACCTGCTCGTCGCTGTGGGTCGCCAGCAGCGCCTTGCCGAGCGAGGTGGAGTGCGCGGGCAGCCGACGGCCGACCCGGGTGAAGGGGCGCAGATAGTGCTGCGACTGACGGGTGGCTAGGTAGACCACGTTCGTGCCGTCGAGGCGGGCCAGGTGGATGGTCTCCGTGGTGTCGTCGGACAGCCTGTCCAGGGTGGGCCTGGCGGCGGCCACGACCTCGTCGCCGTCGATGTACGACGTACCGACCAGCAGGGCGCGGACGCCGATCCCGTACCGGGTGCCCGTCGCGTCCGTCTCCACCCAGCCCAGCTCCACCAGGGTGCGCAGCAGCATGTAGAGGCTCGACTTGGGATAGCCGACGGCCTCCTGGACTGCGGCCAGCGAGTGCATGCCGGGCCGCCCCGCGAAGTACTCGAGGAGCTCCACGGTCCGTACCGCGGACTTGACCTGTGCCCCACCGGACTCGGCGACCGACATCGCCCACGCCCCCTTCTCCAGCTCATCGACTTCTCGTCCGCGTCGGCGTCCGAAAAACCGCCACACGATTGCCAACACGGAACGCCCCGAAATAGAGTCCGAGGACATTCACGTTCAGGAACTCCGTTCAGAATACCGAACACTTGCCGATGTGCGGCCGAAGCCGGCCGGAAGTCGGCCGGAGGACGGTCGCACCACGGGAGGTAATCAGGGTGAGCGCAGCACCAGTCTGGAGTGTCGACCCCCGAACCGGGAACCCGCGCGAGCAGGTCGCGGTGGAGGCCACCGCCGAGGAGGTCGACCGGGCGGTCCGGGCGGCCCACGCCGTCCGCGACGCCCTCGCCGACCGCGCGGCGCGCGCCGCGTTCCTGCGGGCGGCGGCGGACCTCCTGGAGGAGACCGGTGAGCACATCGTCGAGGCGGCCGACGCGGAGACCGCCCTCGGCCCGGCCCGGCTCAATGGTGAACTGGCCCGTACCGCAGCCCAGTTGAGGGCGTTCGCGGAGGTCGTGGACGAAGGCGCCTACCTCGACGTCCACATCGACCACCAGGACGGCTCCCGGACCCCGCCCTGGCCCGACCTGCGCCGCTACAAGATCCCGCTCGGGGTCGTCGCCGTCTACGCGGCCAGCAACTTCCCGCTCGCCTTCTCCGTCCCCGGCGGCGACACGGCCAGCGCGCTCGCCGCCGGCTGCCCGGTCGTGGTCAAGGCACACCCCGACCACCCGGCCACCTCCGAACTCTGCGCCTCGGTCCTCCGTCGCGCCGCCGCCCGCACCGGACTGCCCGAGGACGTCGTGACCCTGGTGCACGGCTTCGACGCGGGCGTCGACCTGATCCGCCACCCGCTGGTGAGCGCCGCCGGTTTCACCGGTTCGGTACGCGGGGGACGAGCCCTGTTCGACGCGGCGGCCGCCCGCCCCGCCCCCATCCCGTTCCACGGCGAACTCGGCTCCCTCAACCCGGTCGTCGTCACCGGGGCGGCCGCCGCCGAGCGCGCCGGGGAGATCGGCGCCGGGCTCGGCGGTTCGATGACCCTGGGCGCGGGCCAGTTCTGCACCAAGCCCGGCTTCGTCCTGGTCCCCGAGGGCGCGACGGGCGACCAGCTCCTCAAGACGCTCACCGAGACGGTCAGCTCCACCGGCTCCGGCGTCCTGCTGGACCACCGCATGCGGGACGCCTTCGTCACCGGCGTGCGGGAGCGGGCCGCGCTGCCGGACGTCGGGGCGCCCGTCACCCCCGGCGCGGGCGGCGAGCACACCGTCTCCGCCGGATTCCTCACCGTCCCGGCCGCCCGGCTGACCGCCGGGGGCCCGCACGACGCGCTGCTGGAGGAGTGCTTCGGGCCGGTCACCGTGATCGCCCGGTACGCCTCCGTCGACGAGATCGCCGCCGTCCTCGCCCGGCTGCCCGGGAACCTCACCGCCACCCTCCAGGCGGCGACCGAGGACGATGACCCCGACGCGGCGCGCCTGCTGGCCGCGCTCACCCCGCTCGCCGGGCGCATCCTCGTCAACGGCTGGCCGACCGGCGTCGCCGTCGCCCCCGCCCAGCACCACGGCGGCCCCTACCCGGCCACCACCTCCACCTCCACCTCCGTCGGCGCGACGGCGATCGAACGCTGGCTGCGCCCCGTCACGTTCCAGTCCACCCCCGAGGCGCTCCTCCCGCCGGAGCTGCGCGAGGACAACCCGCTGGGCCTGCCCCGCCGGGTGGACGGACGCCGCGCATGAGCCTGCACCTGGACGCCTTTCCCCTCGCCCTGGACGCGGAGGGCCCCGACGGACGCTGGACCCACGCCGACGGCGTGCTGACGGGCCGGGCCGGACCCGGCCAGGACCTGTTCGTTCCCCCGTCCGGCGACTCCCTCGACCCGGCCTCCGACGCCCCGCGCCTGCTCGGCCCGGTGGGGGAGGGCGACTTCCGGCTGGTGGCCCGGGTGCGCCCGGGGCTGCTGTCGTTCGGTGACGCGGGCGCGCTGTACCTCCACGTCGGGGACCGCGCGTGGGCCAAGCTCTGCCTGGAGCACTCCGCGGGCCTCCCGACCGTCTGTACCGTCGTCACCCGGGGCCACTCCGACGACGCCAACGCCTTCGTCGTGGAGGAGGGCGTCTGCTGGCTCCGCCTCAGCCGCACCGGCGGCGCCTACGCCTTCCACGCCTCCACCGACGGCGAGAGGTGGACCTTCGTCCGCTTCTTCACCCTGGGTACGGAGAAGGAACGGGCGGCCGCCCGCGCCGGCTTCCTGGTGCAGTCGCCCACCGGTGAGGGCTGCGGCGCGGTCTTCGACCGGATCGCGTTCCTGGCCGGGGGAGTGGAGGACCTGCGCGACGGGCGGTGACGGGGCCGACACGACGGTGACGGGGGTGTCGCGGTGGTCGTGGGAGGAGGAGCGGGCGGGAGGATCCGGGAATCACCCGGTCCGGATTCGCGTTCGACCCACTGACCGTGCGGAGGACCCCTCCGCGCCCGCCGCGACCCCTGGAGAGTAGAAGAGTCATGCGCGTCGAGATCTGGAGCGACATCGCTTGTCCGTGGTGCTACATCGGCAAGGCCCGCTTCGAGAAGGGCCTCGCGGAGTTCGCCCACCGGGACGAGGTCGAGGTGGTGCACCGCTCCTTCGAGCTCGACCCCTCGCGGGCCAAGGGCGACACGGCGCTCGTGATCGACATGCTGGCCGAGAAGTACGGCCGCAGCCGCGAGGAAGCGGCCTCGATGGAGGCCAACGTCGCGGCCAACGCGCAGGCCGAGGGGCTCGGCTACCGCACCGAGGGCCGTGACCACGGCTCCACCTTCGACCTCCACCGGCTGCTGCACCTGGCCAAGGCCCGCGGCCGTCAGGACGAGCTGCTGACCCTCGCCTACCGGGCGAACTTCGCCGAGGAGCGGTCCGTCTTCGACGACGAGGTGCTGTTGGCTCTCGCCGTGGAGGGCGGACTCGACGCCGACGAGGCCCGTGCGGTGCTCGCCGACCCGGAGGCGTACGCGGACGACGTCCGCACCGACGAGCGCGAGGCGGCCGAACTGGGCGCCAACGCCGTGCCGTTCTTCGTCCTCGACCGTCGCTACGGGATCTCCGGCGGCCAGCCGTCGGAGGTCTTCCTCCAGGCGCTGGAGCAGGCGTGGAAGGATCGACCCGTCACCGCTCTCACCGCCGTCGGCGGGGAGGCGGAGGCCTGTGCCACGGACGGGGCCTGCGAGGTTCCGCGCGGCTAGGGCCTCTCGTCCGGATCATGTCGGGCTCACGGGCCCCCGCACGCACACCCGCGGCGTTGCCGTCGGCCTCCTATAAGCATTCCTTTGGCACCCCCAGGGATCTGAGTGATTGACTTTGATTCAAGGGGGCTTCAGGGTGGACGCATGACGATCCTCGCGCCCATCCAAGCGGCAGCCGTCGAATTCGCCCCCGAAGTCACCTACCTCAACACCTCCAGCTGGGGCCTGCTGCCCCGCCGGACGATCGCCGCCGTCAAGGCCCTGGCCGACGAGAACGCCGCGGGGCGCCGGGTGGGGGCGGGCAGCTTCGACGCGGTGGAGGCCGCCCGGGCCGGCTTCGCCCGGCTCGCCGGGGTCCATCCGGACCGGGTCGCCACCGGGAGTTCCGTCACCGTCCACGTCGGCCTGATCGCCGCTTCCCTGCCGCCGGGAGCCGAAGTCCTCTGCCCCGAGGGCGAGTTCTCCTCCGTGGTCAGCCCGTTCGCACTCCGCGGCGATCTGCGCGTGCGGTACGCGCCGCTCGACGGGCTCGCCGGGGCCGTGGGCCCCTCGACCGCCCTCGTCGCCTTCTCCGCCGTGCAGTCGGCCGACGGCCGGGTGGCCGATCTCGCCGCCGTCCGCGCGGCCGCCGCGGCGCACGGCGCCCGGACCCTGCTGGACGGAACCCAGGCGGCGGGCTGGTTCCCGCTGGAGGCGGGGGCGTACGACTACACCGTGACCGGCGGCTTCAAGTTCCTGCTCTGTCCACGCGGTACGTCGTTCCTGACCGTCACCGAGGAAGCGCAGGACACGCTGCCGCCCCTCTTCGCCGGCTGGGTCTCCGCCGGTGCTCCCTGGACGAGCAACTACGGCCCGCTGGAGCGCCTCGCCCCCACCGCCCGCGGCTTCGACGAGCCGCCCGCCTTCCTCTCGTACCACGGGGCCGAGCACTCCCTGGAGCTGCTCGGTGAAGTGGGGGCCGACGCCCTGTACGCGCACGCCACCGGGCTCGCGGCCCGGCTGCGGGCGGGGCTGGCGGAGCTCGGGCACGAGACCGTTCCCGGGGAGTCCGCGATCGTCTCCGTGCCGGGTCTCGAGAGCCGTCATTCCGAGCTGGTGGAGGCAGGCGTCGCCGTCTCGGCCCCGGCCGGGAATCTGCGGATCTCCTGCCACCTCTACAACACGGAGGCCGATGTGGACCGGGTGCTGGAGGTCCTGGCCTGATCCGCAGGGATGCGGCTCGGCAGGCTCGGCAGGCTCAGCGCCGGTCCGGGCGGTCCGCGGTCTCCCGGCAGAGGTTCTTCTCGGCCTTCGCCGGCACCCGGACCAGCTCCGTGCGCTCGGCCGGTCCGAGGCCCGCGAGCGTCTGCTCCTCCAGGCTGCCCCAGGCCTCTCCGACCGCGGTGTGCAGCGCGCAGCTCTCGTCCCTCGCCTCGACCAGCACGGTCCGCCGGTCCGCCGGGTCGGGGCGGCGGCGCACATGCCCGGTCTGCTCCAGCCGCTGGAGCGTCTTCGTCACCGTGGACGGGTCCAGGTCCAGAACTCTGATCAGCTCCGTCTGACGGACCGCGCCCCGGTCCACAGGTGCATCATCAGCAGCTCCTGCCCGGGTAGAGGTCGGCCGCCCCGATCCGGGAGCTGACGCTCACCCTGCGCAAGGCCTTCTCCGGGACCGTCGTCCTCGACGTGCCGTCCGAGGGCGCCACCGGACCCGACGAACACACGGTGATCGACGACGGCATCGCCGACCTGATCGCCTACGGGGCGCTCTTCCTCACCGAACCGGACCTGCCCGCCCGGCTCACGGCGGGCGGCCCGTGCAACACCCCCGACCCGTCGACCTTCTTCGGCGGCGACGCCAAGGGCTACACCGCCTACCCGGCGCTCGACTCCGTCTGACCGTCCTCGCGCGGCCTCCCGTCCCACCGCCACGAGGCGCGGCGCGGGCGGTCCGGCAGCTCGGCGCGACCGGTGGCCCACAGCAGTACGGCCCACCGGTCGCCGCCCGCCGGGGCGTCCGGGAAGAGCCGGGCCAGCACCCGGTCGCAGAGCGCCGGGGACGGCGACCAGTCCAGCCCCAGGCCCTCGGCGAGGTCATGCGTGTGCACCAGGGTCTCCACCACGCCCATCGCGGCGAAGCCCTCCGGGTCGGAGATCCCGTACCCGTGGTACGAGCGCACCTCGGGCGGCGTCGTCCGCGCCATCGACGCCAGCAGCGCCCCGCTCGCCTCCAGCGTGGCCAGCAGCCCGGCGGGCCCGGCGTCACGGTCGGCGAAGACCGCGTTGTGGGGCCCGCCCTGCCGTTCGGGCGCCCACCGGTAGGGCACCTCGCGGTCCAGCGGAGGTGTACGGGGGCCCAACTGCACCGCGTACGCGAACAGATCGTCGCTCAGGTGCTCCACCGTCTCCCAACAGGTCCAGTCGAGGCTTCCCGCGGGCGCGTCCCAGCGGTCCGCCGGGGCCTCGGCCAGCACGTCCACCGCGAGCCGCACCGCCGCGGTCACATCGTCGGCGGTCACCGGCGGCCGGGTCCCGGTGAGCGCCGCCCGCTCGGCCGCGGAGCACTCCACACAGAACTCGTTGCCCTCGGGATCGGCGAGCGTCGCCCAGCCGCGCCCGTTCGGCCTGCGGTGATCGCCCACCAGGGTCGCGCCGAGCGCGAGCAGCCGCTCCACCTCCTCGTCCCGGGAGCGGTCCCGCGGCTGGATGTCCAGATGGACGCGGTTCTTGGTCTGTTTCCTCTCGTCCACCTGAACGAAGAGGACCGCCGTGCCGGGGGCCTCGACCAGCGCCTCCGGATCGCCGGGGACGTCCTCGTCGGAGAGCGGCGCGCCGAGCACCCGGGCCCAGAAGCTGCCGAGCGCGTAGGCGTCGGCACAGTCGATCGTGATGTGGCGTACATGGGAAGTCATGGCGGACACCCTCTCCGCTGGCCCGGCCCCGGTCCAACGAGTTACGCGGCGAGGGCCGGGACGGCGTACCGTCCCGGCCCCTATGTCCCGTGCGTCCCGTTACTTCACCGGGGTGAAGTCCCGCGCCCCGATGAACTCGGGGCGGCGGATCGGAGCCGCGAAGGGCTCCTGCGCCGCGTTCTCCACGCTGTTGAAGACGATGAAGACGTTGCTGCGCGCGTACGGGGTGATGTTGTCGCCCGAGCCGTGCATCGCGTTGCAGTCGAACCAGGTCGCCGAACCGGCCTTGCCCGTGAAGAGCCTGATGCCGTGGCGGTCGGCCATCTTCGTCAGCGCCTCGTCGGACGGGGTGCCGGCGTCCTGCATCTGGAGCGACTTCTTGTAGTTGTCCTTCGGCGTCTCGCCCGCACAGCCGAGGAACGTCTTGTGCGAGCCGGGCATGATCATCAGCCCGCCGTTGGTGTCGAAGTTCTCGGTCAGCGCGATCGACACGGACACCGTCCGCATGTTCGGCAGGCCGTCCTCCGCGTGCCAGGTCTCGAAGTCCGAGTGCCAGTAGAAGCCCGTGGCCCCGAAGCCCGGCTTCACGTTGATCCGGGACTGGTGGACGTACACGTCCGAACCGAGGATCTGGCGGGCCCGGCCCACCACCCGCTCGTCGCGCACCAGACCGGCGAAGACCTCGCTGATCTTGTGGACCTCGAAGACGGACCGTACGTTCTGCGACTGCTTCTCGACGATCGAGCGCTCGTCGGCGCGGACCGCCGGATCGGAGATCAGCCGGTCCAGCTCCGCCCGGTAGACGGCGACCTCGTCCGGGGTGATGAGCTGGTCGACGGTGAGGAAGCCGTCGTGCTCGTATCCCTGGAGGTCCTTGGCGGCGATCGGGCCCGGTGCGCCCGGCGCGGACCAGATGACCGGGTCCTGGCGGGGAGTGGTCATCTCGGCGGCGCCGCGCGAGGGGTACAGATCGGCGCGTACTTCGGTGGTCATGGTGGTTCAGGCCTCCTCGGTCAGCAGTGGGTAGACACCGTTCTCGTCATGGTCCTCCCGTCCGGTGACGGGGGGGTTGAAGACACACACGCAGCGGAAGTCCGTCTTGGGCCGCATGGTGTGCCGCTCATGCCCGTCCAGCAGATACATGGTGCCGGGCGTGATCCAGTGCGTCTCGCCGGTCTCGTCGTTGGTGAGCTCGGCCTCGCCCTCGGTGCACAGCACCGCCTCGATGTGGTTCGCGTACCACATCGAGGTCTCCGTGCCCGCGTACAGCACGGTCTCGTGGAGCGAGAAGCCCACCTTCTCCTTGGCGAGCACGATGCGCTTGCTCTCCCAGGTGCCGGACGCGGACTTCACATGCCGGTCGGTGTTCTCGATGTCACTGAACGATCGGACGATCACGGTGAACGGTTGCCCTTCTCTTCTCTCCACAGGGTCCCGGGCCTCGCGGCCCGGGACTTCTTCTTCTCCACCTGCCCCGACGGTGCCGGGTCAGGCCGTTTCGCGGACGCAGCGGGCCAGCGTGCGCAGGCCCTCGTCCAGTTCTTCGGGGGTGATGGTCAGCGGCGGCAGCAGCTTGACGACCTCGCTCTGCGGGCCCGAGGTCTCCAGCAGGAGCCCCAGTTCGAAGGCGCGGGCGCAGACCGCCGAGGCGCGCGCCGGGTCCTCGAACTCCATGCCCCACACCAGGCCCCGGCCGCGGAACCGCGCGGTCGGCTCCTCGGCGCAGATGGCCAGCAGCGTCTGCTCGACCTGCTCCCCGCGGGCCAGGGTCTGCTTCTCCATCTGGCCGTCCGCCCAGTAGGCGTCGAGCGCGGCGGCGGCCGTGACGAAGGCCGGGTTGTTGCCGCGGAAGGTGCCGTTGTGCTCGCCCGGCTCCCAGATGTCCAGCTCCGGCTTGAACAGGCACAGCGACATCGGCATGCCGTAGCCGCTGATGGACTTCGACAGCGTGACGATGTCCGGGACGATGCCGGCCTCCTCGAAGGAGAAGAAGCCGCCGGTACGGCCGCAGCCCATCTGGATGTCGTCGACGATCAGCAGCATGTCCTGGCGGTGGCACAGCTCCTGCAGCGCACGCAGCCACTCGGCGCGGGCGACGTTGATGCCGCCCTCGCCCTGGACCGTCTCCACGATCACGGCGGCGGGCTTGTTGAGCCCGGAGCCCTGGTCCTCCAGCAGCCGCTCGAACCAGAGGAAGTCGGGGACCGTGCCGTCGAAGTAGTTGTCGAACGGCATCGGGGTGCCGTGCACCAGCGGGATGCCGGCCCCGGCCCGCTTGAACGCGTTGCCGGTCACGGCGAGCGAACCCAGCGACATCCCGTGGAAGGCGTTGGTGAACGAGACGACGGACTCGCGGCCCTTGACCTTGCGGGCCAGCTTCAGCGCCGACTCGACGGCGTTGGTGCCGGTCGGGCCGGGGAACATCACCTTGTACGGCAGGTCACGCGGGCGCAGGATCACGTTCTGGAACGTCTCCAGGAACGCCCGCTTGGCGGTGGTCGCCATGTCCAGGCCGTGGGTGATGCCGTCGCGCTCGATGTAGTCGATCAGCGCTCGTTTCAGCACCGGGTTGTTGTGGCCGTAGTTGAGCGAGCCGGCCCCGGCGAAGAAGTCCAGGTAGGAGTGGCCGTCCTCGTCGGTCAGCCGGGCGCCCTGCGCGCGGTCGAAGACGGCGGGCCAGCCGCGGCAGTAGCTCCGTACCTCGGACTCCAGGGTCTCGAAGACGCTCAGGGCGGGCGGGGTGATGGTCACAGCGGATCTCCTGCGTGAGGGGGTGTGACGGGCAGTGGTCGAGTGCTCCCCGCCGCACGGATGCGGCCGGGACCGCGCCGAGTGGTCGGACGGCGCGAAAAGTCGATGGTCCGGGCGTACTGGTCGGGTACGCCGGAGTGCGGGAGCCGGGGCGGCTCAGGTGGCGAACGGGCCTATCCGGTAGAGCACCTCGGGCAGGTGCGTCTCCTCGGGGAACAGCGCGCCGTCGAAGAGCACTTCCTTCTCCAGCGCGACGTCGTGGCGCTGGGCGTAGGACGTGAACAGCCGGTCGGAGGCGGTGTTGTCCGGCGTGATCGTCGTCTCCACGGACGCCAGGCCCTGGTCGGCGGCGACGCGGGCGGTCAGCGCGTCCAGCAGAGTGGCGGCCAGTCCCTTGCCGCGGTGGGCCTGGTCGACGGCCACCTGCCAGACGACGAGGGTCTGGGGACGGTCGGGCCTGATGTAGCCCGTCACGAAGGCGATGGGCTCGCCGTTCTCGCCACGGGCCACGGCGGAGGTCGCGGCGAAGTCACGGCACCACAGCAGGTAGCTGTACGAGGAGTTCAGGTCCAGGACCTTGGAGTCGCGGGCTATGCGCCAGATCGCGGCTCCGTCCTCCACTCGTGGCACATCGATACTGAGGAATTCGCTTCGGGCACGGGCAAAATCTGCTGGTGCGGCGGTCATGCGAATTGAATTTACCCAGCAAATTTCGAAATTGCATCGACTTAGAGGGTTGGGTGACGAGCCCTCATGTGTTATCAGGCGTGCGCGAGGCTTCTACCGATCCGGGTGCAACTTCATACGCTTTGTCCCGAATTAATCGGGCATAACGCCGCTCTTGTGGAGTCGGTCACAGGGTTGTAACTCTCGCGAGATGTGTCCGAATTATGAAGTTCGAGGCCGGAAAAAACTGGCCCGTTTAGGTGACGGAAAAGCGGGCAGAAGAATGTGGGAAGCTGCTTTTAATAAAGCAGCTTCCCACATTATGAATATCAGAGGCTCGGCCAGGTTTCCGAAACAGCCCGCCGGGCAGCCTCGATGTCGACCGGCAGGCCCGCGTCGGCCAGCACCGCCCCCAGAGCCGCGAGCGAGGACAGCACCGCGCCCCGCGTCGCATCCGCCCCGTAATGGTTGACCCGGATCATCTCCTCGGACAGCGCCCCGCCACCCGCGACGAGCGGCAGCGCGGGGTCCGCCGCCAGCGCCCCCGCGACCAGCGCGGCCGCGTCCGTCCCCGCGGGGGCGCGCAGCGTCGTCGCCACCGGGGCCGCGTCCCGCGCCTCGTGGACGTACGGCTCCAGCCCGCCGCCCAGGGCCACCGCACCGGCCCGGGTCGCCGCGGCGGCCGAGGAGTGGCGGGCCATCAGCGTGTCCAGGCCCTCGTCCTCGATCCGCGCCACGCAGGCCTCCAGGCCCAGCATCTCCAGCTGCGCCGGGGCGTGCGGCAACGCCCTGCGGCCGGCGTCGATCCAGCGCTCCTTCCAGTCCAGGAGGGAGAGGTAGGAGCGGCGCGGGGCGGCCGGGTTGGCGGCGATCCGCTCCCAGGCCCGCTCACTCACCGACACCGCCGACACCCCGGCGGGCCCGCCCATGGCCTTCTGCGCGCCGATCACGCACAGATCGACGCCCCAGGCGTCCGGCAGCAGGGGCTCGGCGCCGACCGAGGCGACCGCGTCCAGCATGAACAGCGCTCCGTGTGCCCGGACCACCTCGCCGATCTCCGCGACCGGGTTGGTGTTACCGGTCGCCGCCTCCGCGTGCACCAGCGAGACGAAGTCGATCCCCGGGTGCTCGGCGAGCGCCTCGGCGACCTGGTCGGCGGTGACCGCGGCGTGGAAGGGCACGGTGAGGTCGACGACCTCCGCACCGCAGTCCCGCAGCCAGTTGCCGAAGGTCTGCCCGTACGGTCCGGTGACCACGTTCAGCGCGGTCGAGCCGGGCCGCGCGCCGCCGCGGATGCAGCCTTCCAGCGGCAGCAGCGCCTCGCCCTGGGTGATGACGACGTCCTGCTCCGTGGCGAGGAGCCGGGCCACGCGCCGCTCGATCGCCGCGAAGCGGCCGGCGGTGAGCGGGGGAAGGTCGAGGAAGGGGTGCGTCACGGTGGGGCTCTCTTCGGGATCGTTCGACGGTCGGAATCGCACGGGCAGCCTACCGACGGCCTCGTACAGTGCCGCGTATGAGTGATCAGGAGGAGCAGCGGGTGCTGCGGGTGAAGGGCCGGGTGCTCGTCGGCCCGGACGAGGTGCGGGACGAACTGTGGGCCGTGGGCGGGCGGATCACCTACGAGCGGCCGCCCGGCGCCGACGGCGCCATGACGGTCAGGGGCTGGGCGCTGCCCGGGCTGGTCGACGCGCACTGCCATGTGGGCCTCGACCGGCACGGTCCGGTCGACGCGGCGACCGCCGAGAAGCAGGCGCTCACCGACCGGGAGGCCGGAACGCTGCTGATCCGGGACGCGGGTTCGCCCTCCGACACCCGGTGGATCGATGACCGCGAGGACCTGCCGAAGATCATCAGGGCCGGCCGTCACATCGCCAGGACCCGCCGTTACATCCGCAATTACGCCCATGAGATCGAGCCCGGCGACCTCGTCGCGTACGTCGCCCGGGAGGCCCGGCGCGGGGACGGCTGGGTCAAGCTGGTGGGGGACTGGATCGACCGCGACGCCGGGGACCTGACCGCCTGCTGGCCACGTGGCGAGGTCGAGGCGGCCATCGCCGAGGCGCACCGGCTCGGTGCCCGCGTCACCGCGCACTGCTTCGCCGAGGAGTCGCTCACCGACCTGGTGGAGGCGGGCATCGACTGCGTCGAGCACGCCACCGGCCTCACCGAGGAGACCATCCCGCTCTTCGCCGAGCGGGGGGTCGCGATCGTCCCGACGCTGGTCAACATCGCCACCTTCCCCGACCTCGCGGCGGGCGGCGAGGCCAAGTTCCCCCGGTGGTCGGCGCATATGCGGCAGCTGTACGAACGCCGCTACGACACCGTGCGCGCCGCGTACGACGCCGGGATCCCGGTCTACGTCGGCACCGACGCGGGCGGCTCCCTGGCGCACGGTCTGGTCGCGGGCGAGGTCGCCGAGCTGGTCAAGGCGGGCATCCCGCCCCTGGAGGCCCTCTCCGCCACCGCGTGGGGGGCCAGGCGCTGGTTGGGGCGGCCCGTGCTGGAGGAGGGCGCTCCGGCGGACCTGGTCGTGTACGACGAGGACCCGCGCGCCGACGTCCGGGTGCTGGCGGCGCCTCGCCACATCGTGCTGAACGGGCGGGTGATCGGCTGAGAGCGGCGCGGTGCTGTGTTGACGAGCAGTGACGGATACGGCCCCCGACTCGTTGACGCACCTCTGCGCACGCTCCGGCGCGAGCGCGCTCCGTACGGCTCGCGCCGGGTGAAACGGGTGACACCGACGAACGCACGTGCCGAAAGATTCGAATATGCGCGCGGAAACCCCCCTTTGGGGTGAACTCACGCCAGGTGTCCGCCAGTTCACCCTCAGTGCGTAAAGATTCACGGAGTCGAGGCCACCGGCGCAGGCGATGTCCCCCATTGGACTGTGCCGGTGGCTCCATGTCTCTTGTGGGGGTTCCACCATCTTGAACAGCAACACCTTCCGTCTCGCCGCCCTGGCGGTCGCCGCCGGCCCCGTCGCCCTGCTTGCCGCCGTCCCCGCGCACGCAGCCCCGGCGACGCCCACCACCGGCGGCGAGGGCAGGGCAAGCGCGGTCGTGCTCCGTACAGCGCTCGACGTCTCGCTCCTCAACAAGTCCCTCCAGGTGCCCCTCAAGGCCACGCTCAACGAGGTGACGGCCCCGGCCAGCGCCGAGAAGACCGCGCTCAGCGTGAACGTGGACGGGGTGGCGGGCGGAGCGCCGGTCAGCGTCCTGCGCGCCGACGTGGCCACCGCGAACGCCACCGTCGACGCGCACAGGGCCGAGGGCCGCACCAACCTGGCGAAGGCCAGGGTCCATGTCCCCGGACTGCCGGTGCTCTCGCTCATCGAGGTCGAGAAGGTCACCTCCAAGGCGGTCTGCGAGACCGGCAGGAAGCCCGTCGCCGAGTCGAACGTGCTCGGCCATGTCGCGGTGCTCGGCAAGAAGGTGACGCTCTCCGCGGGCGGGCCGACCCGGGTGTCGGTGCCGGGCGTCGGTGAGGTCACCCTCGACCTGTCGAAGACGGTCACCACCGAGCGCACGGCGGCCGCGACGGCGCTCCAGCTCAAGGTGTCGGTCAACCCGCTGAATCTCAACGTCGCCGAGGTGCAGGGCGAGGTCACCCTCGCCGAGGCGACCTGCGAGACCCCGAAGGCGCCGAAGACCCCCGAGGAGCCGAAGACCCCTGAGGAGCCGGGCTCCACGGACGGCGGTTCCACGGGCGGCGGCGACGTGAAGACGCAGACCGGCTCCGACACCGGCACCGCCCCCACCGAGGCCAACCTCGCCGAGACCGGCGGCAGCTCCACCACCCCGTACATCGCGGGCGGAGCGGCCCTGCTGCTGGCCGTCGGCGCGGGCGCGACGGTGCTCGCCCGCAGGCGTGGCGCCAGCCGGAGCTGATCCGCGTGCGGGGGCGGCTTTCGCACGACGAACGCCGCCCCCGCCCCTGCCGGGCCCCGAGGCTGTCGGGTGACCTCTGGTCGGGCGGCCACGCCCTGGCACGCACGCTTCCGGCGTTGTCGTCGGTCGACGACTTCCCCAAGGTCTCAGCCCCCTCGACCAGGGGAGACCCCATCCGCGTCGCCTTCCTCCGCCGCCTGGGAATCGCACGCACCAGACCGCGTCCGCTGTCCGGCCCGAGGACACCCGACAGCCCCTCAGCGCCCCGATCTTGCGGGCAGCGCCTGCACGGCCTGGTCCAGGGCCTGGAGGAAACGATTGGTCGTGGCCCGGTCGCGGACCGCGAGCCGCAGCCACTGCTGCCCCAGCCCCGGGAAGGTGTCCCCGCGCCGCGCCGCGAAGCCCAGCAGCCGCAACCGCTCCCGCACCTCCGCCGCCCGCTCAAGACGCACCAGGACGAACGGCCCCCGGGCCGCGTCCACCACCTCCACCTCGCTGAACTCGGCCAGCCCGGCGAGCAGATGGGCCCGGTCCACCGTGATCCGGTCCGCCGCCTCGGCCGCCTCCACGAGCGCCCTCGGCTCCATGCAGGCCTCCGCCGCCGCCAGTGCCGGGGACGACACCGGCCACAGCGGTTGCGCCTCGGAGAGCAGCGCCACGGTCTCCGGAGCGGCCAGGACATAACCGATCCGCAGCCCGGCGAGCCCCCACGTCTTGGTGAGGCTGCGCAGCACCACGAGCCCCGGGATGTCCGTCCGGTCGCACAGCGCCCCGCGCTCACCCGGCACGACGTCCATGAACGCCTCGTCGACCACCAACGTCCGCCCCGGCCGCGCCAACCGCTCCAGCAGCGCCGCCGGGTGCAGCACGGACGTCGGGTTCGTCGGGTTGCCGATCACCACGAGGTCCGCCTCCTCGGGCACCGCCTCCGGATCGAGCCGGAAGCCGTCCTCGGCGCGCAGCAGCACCCGGCCCACCGCGTGCCCGGCCGCTCGCAGAGCCGCCTCCGGCTCCGTGAACTGAGGGTGCACCACGACCGGACAACGGGCCGGCAGGGCACGGGCGATCAGGACGAACGCCTCGGCCGCGCCCGCCGTCAGCAACACCCGCTCCACCGGCAGCCCGTGCCGGCCGGCGACCGCGGCACGGGCGGAGGATCCGTCCGGATAGGAGGCCAGGGAGGTGAGCGACGCGGCTATCCGCTCGCGCAGCCACTCCGGGGGAGTGTGGGTACGGACGTTCACGGCGAGATCGGTCAGATTCTCGCCGCGCACCTCCGCGTCGCCGTGGTGGCGCAGGTCGGGCCCTGCGCTCTCGATGTTCCGCGTGGGGGGCGTGGGGGGATTCATGGCAGCCATGGTGAACGGGTGGGAGCCCGACGTCACCGGTGAGGTGGAAGTTTTCCTCCCGGAAACCTGGAAAGTCCCGGCGACCGCCGGAATCCGGCGGGCCACCGCACAGGTCGCCATCCCCCCGCCGGTGGCCTTCCCGCCCGGGGCACGGGTCTTCGGCACCACCAGTTCGTCCGCATCGATCAGCGCCGCCGCCTCCGCGACCGACGGCGTCCCCACCGCGGCGCCCACCGCGCCCGAGGGGTGCGGCACGCGGACCGCGGCCAGCGCCCCGGCCGGATGGGTCCGCAGCGGCACCCCGAGCCGGGCCGCCGCCCCCACGATCCCCGGCTCGTCCGCCCGGGCGTCGACCGTCGCCACCTCCAGCACGTCCGCCGCGTCCAGTCCCGCCCCGCTCAGCACCGCCTCGATCAGGGCGAACACCACATCGCCGGGGGCGCCCCGGCGTGCGCCGACCCCCACCACCAGACTGCGGGCCCCGGACTCCGGTCCGGTGCCGACGGATGCTCCGGTCATCGGTGGAGTCCTGCCTTTCAGGTCATACGTCCCGGTGGTGCGGGGGAGGAGGCGGTGGAGCCGTTCCGTATACGGAAACGGGCGGTGGGAGGGGTACGGCGGACGCCGCGGGTAAGGACAGCCTGAGATGCGGCGAGGGGCCCCGATCGGCTAGCAAGGCCCCATGGCGGTGTTCGTCGCGCTCGGCGCGTTCCTGATGACTCTGGCCGGCGGCTGGGTCGCGCAACGCGTCACCGACCGCCGTCACCTGGTGCTCGGCCTCGCGGGCGGGCTGATGCTCGGCGTCGTCGGACTCGACCTCCTGCCGGAGGCGATCGAGGCGGCGGGCACACCGGTGTTCGGGGTCCCCGCCGCCCTGCTGCTGTTCGTCGGCGGCTTCCTGGCGGCCCATCTGGTGGAGCGGCTGCTCGCCGGACGCCAGGTGGCACACGGGGCGAGCGGCCACCACGGCGACCGCGTGCCGCAGGTGGGGCTGACGGCGGCCGCCGCGATGGTCGTCCACAGCCTGATGGACGGCATCGCGCTGGGTGCCGCCTTCCAGGTCAGCGGCTCCATGGGCGTGGCCGTCGCGCTGGCGGTGATCAGTCATGACTTCGCCGACGGATTCAACACGTACACCCTCACCAGTCTTTACGGGAACGCCCGTCGCAAGGCGCTCCTGATGCTGTTCGCCGCTGCCGCGGCACCGGTCGTGGGCGCCGCGACGACGCTGCTGTTCACCCTTCCGGAGGAACTGCTCGGCGGCTATCTCGGATTCTTCGGCGGAGCGCTGCTCTACCTGGCCGCTGCGGAGATCCTTCCCGAGGCGCACCACACCCATCCCGCCCGCTCCACCCTTCTCTGCACCATCGGGGGCGTGGGCTTCATCTGGCTGGTCGTCGGCATCGCGGAGTGAGCCACGCGTACGCCCGAGCGCCCCGTCCCGACGGGCGCGCCCCCCGGACGGTGGGTTCACCGCGCCCGGCAGTGCTCGACGAACCGCCGGGCCACCCCGGGCGACGCGGCCCAGTGCGTGTGCAGATAGCTCGCGTGAACGCCCCGCTGGACGTACCCCTCGACCCGCCGCTCCGGCTGGTGCATGCCCCAGGCCGGCGTGGTCCCCGCACCCGGCTCCAGCACCGTGCGGTGGAACTCGTGACCGCGCATCCGGGTCCCCGCCACCGCCAGCACACTGTCCGACACGGCCACCGCCTGCCGGTACCCGAGCGTGAGGCGCTCGGACATCCGGGCCTCGGCGTCCAGCACCCCGCACATGGGCTTCCCGTCCAGCTCCCGCGCCAGATACAGCAGCCCCGCGCACTCGGCCGCCACCGGGGCCCCGCTCAGGGCCAGTTCCGTGACCGCCCGCCGCAACGGCTCGTTGGCCGACAGCTCGGGGGCGTACATCTCCGGGAACCCGCCGCCGATCACGAGCCCCGCCGTACCCACCGGCAGCTTCTCGTCCCGCAGCGGGTCGAAGACCACGACCTCCGCACCGGCCGCCCTCAGCAGCTCGGCGTGCTCCGCGTACGCGAAGGTGAACGCCGCGCCACCGGCCACGGCCACGACGGGCCGCACGGAACCGGTGTCCGAGGCGGGCGTCGGCTCCCACGCGGCGTCCGGCAGGGCCGGAGCGGTCCGCGCCAGCGCCATCAGCGCGTCCAGGTCGCACCCGGCGCGCACCCGCTCGCCCATCGCCGCCACGGCGTCCACCGCTTCGGAGCCCCGCTCGGCCACCGGGACCAGCCCCAGATGGCGCGAGGGCGTCGCCACCCGCGGGGCCCGGCGCAGCACGCCCAGGACCGGCAGCCCCGACTCGTCCAACGCGTCCCGCAGCAGTGCCTCGTGCCGGTCGGAGGCCACCTTGTTCAGGATCACCCCGCCGATCCGGACCTCGGGGTCCCAGGAGGCGAACCCGTGCACCAGGGCCGCCACCGAACGGGACTGCGAGGAGGCGTCCACGACCAGCACCACGGGGGCGCGCAGCAGCTTCGCCACCTGGGCGGTGGACGCCAGCTCCCCCTGCCCCGAGGCGCCGTCGTACAGCCCCATCACCCCCTCGACCACGGCGAGGTCGCACCCCGCCGACCCGTGCGCGAACAGCGGGGCGATCAGATCCGTCCCGCACATGTACGCGTCGAGATTGCGGCCGGGGCGTCCCGTCGCCAGCGAGTGATAGCCCGGATCGATGTAGTCCGGCCCCACCTTGTGCGGCGAGACGGCGAGCCCGCGCGCGGCGAAGGCGGCCATGAGACCGGTGGCGACGGTGGTCTTGCCGCTGCCGGAGGCCGGAGCGGCGATGACCAGACGGGGCACTCTCACCACTCGATGCCCCTCTGGCCCTTCTGCCCCGCGTCCATCGGGTGCTTGACCTTCGACATGTCGGTCACCAGGTCGGCGGCCTCGATCAGCTTGTCCGGCGCGTTGCGGCCGGTGATCACCACATGCTGGGTGCCGGGCCGGTTCCGCATCACCTCGACCACCTCGTCGGTGTCGATCCAGCCCCAGTGCATCGGGTACGCGAACTCGTCGAGCACGTACAGCCTGTACGTCTCGGCCGCCAGGTCGCGCTTGACCTGCTCCCAGCCCTCGCGGGCCTTCTCCTCGTTGTCCAGCTGACCGTCGCGCTGGACCCAGGACCAGCCCTCGCCCATCTTGTGCCAGTCGACGGTGCCACCCTCGCCGCTCGCTCCGAGGACCTTCAGCGCGTTCTCCTCCCCGACCTTCCACTTCGCGGACTTCACGAACTGGAACACCCCGATCGGCCAGCCCTGGTTCCAGGCCCGCAACGCGAGCCCGAAGGCGGCCGTCGACTTGCCCTTGCCGATGCCGGTGTGGACGAACAGAAGCGGACGGTTGCGCCGCTGACGGGTGGTGAGCCCGTCGTCCGGCACCGATGTCGGCTGTCCCTGTGGCATTAAGCGGCCCTCCCGGCTGCGGTGACGTCCTTGACGAGCCCGGCGATCGAGTCGGCCCGCAGCTCGTCGAGCGTGACGGCGGCGCCTCCCAGTTCCCGGGCGAGCTCCCCGGCGAGACCGAGGCGTACGTACCCCGACTCGCAGTCCACGACGACGGATGCCGTCCCCTCCGAGCGGTGCAGCCGGCCTGCCCGCCCCGCGAGCGCCACCGGCTCCGGCCCGCCGGTCGCCCGGCCGTCCGTCACCACGACGAGCAACGGCCGCCGCGACGGATCGCGCAGCCGCTCCACCCGCAGCACGTCATGAGCCTTGAGCAGCCCCGCGGCCAGGGGCGTACGGCCCCCGGTCGGCAGCGACTCCAGACGGGAGGCGGCCGCGTCCACGGACGAGGTCGGCGGCAGCACCACCTCCGCCTCCTTGCCCCGGAAGGTGACCAGACCGACCTTGTCCCGCCGCTGGTAGGCGTCGAGCAGCAGCGACAGCACGGCCCCCTTGACCGCGCTCATCCGCTGCCGCGCCGCCATCGAGCCCGACGCGTCCACGACGAACAGCACGAGATTGCCCTCACGCCCCTCCCGGGTCGCCTGCCGCAGATCGTCCCGGCGCACCACGAGCCCCCGCCCGGAACGCCCGCGCGCCCGCTGGTGGGGGGCGGCGGCCTGGACGGTCGCGGCCAGATGCAGCTTGGTCAGCGACCCCTGCGGGCGGCGGGCGCCCGTCGTACGCCCGTGCTCGGTACGGGCCCGGGAGCGCCGGCCCGCAGCGCCCTCGCCAAGCCCCGGCACGCTGAGCATCTTCGTCCGGAACGGCTCGGCGGACGCTACCGGCTGCTGCTCGGCCCCGGTGGACCGGCCGGGCGCGTCGGGGCTGCCCTCGGGGGCTCCGGCTGGCGTGTCGCTGTCGTTGCCGCCCTCACCCTGCGGCGGCGTACGGTCTCCGTCGGCCTGCGGCGGCACACCGCCACCACCGCCACCACCGCCGTCATCGTTCCCGCCGCCGTCGGGATCGGGATCGGGATCGGGCCGGTCACCGTCGTCGTCGTTCTCCCGCGGAGCGGCCTCGTCCAGGGTCTGGTCGAGCTTGTCCTCGTCCAGACCGGGCGCGTCGAACGGGTTGCGGCGACGCCGGTGGGGGAGCGCGAGGAGAGCGGCCTGCCGCACGTCGTCGGCGGTGACCTCCTCGCGGCCCGCCCAGGCGGCGAGCGCGGTCGCGGTACGGGCCATCACGATGTCGGCCCGCATGCCGTCGACCTCGAACGCGGCGCAGGTCGCGGCGATCTGCCGCAACACGCCGTCACCGAGCACGACGCGGGGCAGCAGGGCGCGCGCGGCGGCGATGCGCTTCCGCAGGGCGCTCTCCTCCCCGGCCCAGCGCGCGGCGAACCCCTCGGGGTCGTCGTCGTACGCGAGCCTGCGCCGCACGACCTCGACCCGTTCGTCGGTGTCCCGGGAGGCAGCCACCTCGACGGTCAGCCCGAACCGGTCCAGCAGCTGCGGCCGCAGCTCGCCCTCTTCCGGGTTCATCGTCCCCACCAGCAGGAACCGTGCCGCGTGCCGTACGGAGACGCCCTCGCGCTCGACGTACGAGGCGCCCATGGCCGCCGCGTCCAGCAGCAGGTCCACCAGGTGGTCGTGGAGCAGGTTGACCTCGTCGACGTACAGGATCCCGCGGTGCGCGTCGGCCAGCAGCCCCGGCTCGAACGCCTTCACGCCCTCCGACAGCGCCCGCTCGATGTCCAGCGCCCCCACGAGCCGGTCCTCGGACGCGCCCACGGGCAGCTCCACGGTCCGCGCGGCCCGCGACACACCGGCGGCCTCCGCGTGCGGCGCGTCGGGACACGCCGGATCGGGGGAGAGGGGATCGCAGGAGAACCTGCACCCCGGCACGACGGAGACCTCCGGCACGAGGGCGGCGAGCGCGCGCACGGCGGTGGACTTGGCGGTCCCCTTCTCGCCCCGTACGAGCACCCCGCCGACAGCCGGACTGACCGCGTTCAGCAACAGCCCGAGCCGCAGGTCGTCCTGCCCGACGATCGCGGTGAAGGGATACGGCGTACTCACTTGGCCTCCTGGTCGACATGAACAACAGCTGCTTCCCCGAGCCCTTGGGGCCTTGCTCCAGCGGACCCGGCAAAACCAAGCCCCTCCGGCGATCGAGGAGCGGGGTCCGGGGCAGCGCCCCGGCTCGCCGCACCACCCGCACCCGTACCCGCGTCGGCCCCCGGCAGGACCGGCGCCCCCGGGGGCACGAACGGCAACCCCACCGGCGCACCCCCCTCGATCAACCGCCACAACGCGTCCGTGTCCGCGTGTTCCTCCACCAGATCCCCGAGCCGATCCAGCTGCTCCTCCCGCAGCACCCCGAAACTCGTGTCCGGCGCCGGCACGAACCGCCGCCCGGCGGCCCGGGCCACCTCCACCAGGAACCGCCGCCGGAACGCGTCGCTCTCCAGCGACCCGTGCCAGTGCGTCCCCCACACCGCCCCCACCCGGCACCCGTCGAGGAACGGCTCCCCGCCCCGCACGTCGGCCACCCCGTGGTGGATCTCGTACCCCTCCACCGGCTCGCCCAGCGCCGAACCGACCGGCCGCGCCAGCGTCTTGGCCCGGTCGAAGCGGATGCGCACCGGCAGCAGCCCGAGCCCGTCCACGACGCCGGCCCGCGACTCCACCTCGTCCTCGATCCGCTCGCCGAGCACCTGGAACCCGCCGCAGATGCCCAGCACCGGCAGGCCCTCCGCGGCCCTCCGCACCAGCGCATTCGCGAGGCCACGCTCGCGCAGCCAGGCCAGCGCCTTCACCGTGCCGCGCGTCCCGGGCACGATCACCAGGTCCGCGTCGGCCAGCTCCTCCGCCCGGTCCACGAACCGCACGACGACGCCCGGCTCGGCGGCCAGCGCGTCCACGTCCGTGAAGTTCGACATCAGCGGCACCGCGCAGACCGCCACCCGCAGCACGTCCTCGCCGTGCGGGGGAGCCACGACCGACTCCCGTACCGCACCCCGCAGGGACACCCGCAGGCCGTCCTCCTCGTCGATACCGAGCCCGTGGGCGAACGGCAGCACCCCGTACGTCCGCCTCCCGGTCAGCCCGTGGAGCATGTCCAGGCCCGGCTCCAGCAGCGAGACGTCGCCCCGGAACTTGTTCACCAGGTAGCCCGCGACCAGCGCCTGGTCCTCGGGGCCCAGGAGGGCCGTCGTCCCGAAGAACGACGCGAAGACGCCGCCCCGGTCGATGTCCCCGACCACCAGCACGGGAAAGCGGGCCGCGCGGGCGATCCCCATGTTCACGATGTCGGTGCGCCGGAGATTGATCTCGGCGGGGCTCCCGGCCCCTTCGCAGATGACCGCGTCGTACGTGGCCCGCAGCTGCTCCAGGCAGTCCGTCACCGTCCCGAGCAGCGTCTCCTGACGGCCCCCGTGGTACCCCCGGGCGCTCATCTCTCCCACCGGCTTGCCCATCAGCACGACCTGGCTGGACCGGTCACTGCCGGGTTTCAGCAGCACCGGGTTCATCAGGGCCGTCGGCTCCACCCCGGCGGCCTGCGCCTGCATCGCCTGGGCCCGGCCGATCTCCGCGCCCTCCCGGGTCACGAAGGAGTTCAGGGACATGTTCTGGGCCTTGAAGGGCGCGACCTTCACGCCCCGGCGCACCAGCCACCGGCAGATGCCCGCCGTGACGACGCTCTTGCCCGCGTCCGATGTGGTCCCCGCGACCAGCAGACCGCCGCTCATACCCGCTCCCGTTCCCGTACCGCGTTCCGTGCCGGACCGTTCATGACCGCCCCCGCCCCCGCTGCCGTCCTGCCGACGACCGTCCCGCGACCACGCGTCCCGCGACCGTCCGCCCCGCCACGCACACTCCGAGGGCCAGCATGCTCACCCGGCGCGACAGCCGTACCGCGCGTTCGATGTCCGCGCCCCGCACGTCCCGCCCGGACTCCCCGTTCAGCACCGGCCGGTGCTCGACGCGCCCCGCGTACGCCAGGGTCCCGCCCAGCCGTACGCCGAGCGCCCCCGCGAACGCGGCCTCCACCGGCCCCGCGTTCGGGCTCGGGTGACGCCCCGCGTCCGCCTTCCAGGCGCGTACGGCCTCCCTGGGCCGCCCGCCGCCCGCCACGGCCAGCGCGGCCGTCAGCCGGGCACCGGGCCACCCCGCGAGGTCGTCCAGACGGGCCGAGGCCCATCCGTAACGGCGGTAGCGGGGCGACTTGTGGCCGACCATCGCGTCGAGCGTGTTCACCGCCCGGAAGCCGACGAGTCCCGGCACCCCGCCGATCGCCCCCCACACCAGCGCGCCGACGACGGCGTCCGAGGTGTTCTCGGCGACCGACTCGACGACCGCGCGGGCGATGCCCGGACCGTCCAGGGAGTGCGGATCACGCCCGCACAGGTGCGGCAGCCGCTCCCGGGCCACCTCCAGGTCCCCGGCGGCCAGGGCACCGCCGATGGCGCGGGCCTCCCGCCCCAGCGACGTCCCCCCGACGACGGACCAGGCGGTGACGGCGGTCAGCGCGACGGCGAGCGCGGGGCGTCCCCGGACGGCGCGCGCGGTCAGCGCGGCGGCCCCCACGGCGCCTCCGGCGCAGACGAGGGTGTGCAGCGCGCCCCGGCCCCGGTCGTCACGCCACAGCAGGGACTCCACCCGCGCGGCGGCGCGGCCGAATCCGGCGACGGGGTGGCCCCGGCGGGGGTCGCCGAGCAGGGCGTCGGCGATCAGCCCGGCCGTGGCGCCGTACGCGAAGACGCGGTCGGCACGCACGGATCAGCCGGTCGCGGGGAGAGGCGTTCCGGCGCGAGGGCCTGTCGTGGGGGGCACAGGACGGGGTGCACGGCGGCCGGGCATGGCGTATGTCCTCACTCAGGGTCCGCGCCCTGGTTCGACGTGACCGGCGACGAGAGTCTCCTGGCTTCCGGATCCGCGGTTCCCCCGGCCTTCCAGCCCGCGTGAGCGGGCCGTGACGTTCCGGTGTGGGGGAGCGCTCCCCGGTGACAGTGGCGGGACCGCGCCGGATTCGCACCGGCTTCCTCTGCTGTCGCCGTAAATGGCTCCGGCAGTCCACCACGCCCCGCGAACAACCGTCAACTCGCTGTTGACCTGCGGGGCTCCACTGTGCGCAGACACACATCGGGCCGGACACACGAGAGTGTGTCCGGCCCGAAGAGGGGGCGGGGTGCGGAGTCAGGCGACGATCAGGTAGATCCCGTACGCGACCGCCGCCACGCACGCCGCGAAGCAGGTGTACGCGCCGGTGCGCGCCAGCGCGACCGACCCTCCGGCGGCGCTGCTTCCGGCCGTGGCGGACTGCTTGGAGAGGGCGACGATGCCCAGGGTGAAGAGGCCGACCAGCGCGACGGTGACCACGAGGCTGACACCGAACACGGAGGCGAGAGCTGCCCAGTCGATTTTCATGCTGATCTGTCCTTACACCTTGGCCGGCGGCCGTGCCGGGTCGTCGGGCGACGGGGCCGGGGCCGGGATGGTGGTTGCGAGGTCGGCGGCCGGGCCGCCGACGGGCGGCGGCTGGACCGCGGCGATGGCGGTGGTGACGACGCCCTGGGGCTCGCCCTCCCCGTCCGTGTCGTTGACGTTGGTGTGGTCGACCGGCTGGCGGCGCGAGGCCAGCCAGATGGCGAAGGAGCCGCCCACGAGCACGACCGCGGTGACCGCGATGCCCCAGGGGCCCTGCTTGGTCAGGTACTCGGCGCCCGCGCCGATCAGACCGGCCGCCGGGAGCGTCAGCCCCCAGGCGACGAACATCCGGGTGGCGGTGGACCAGCGGACCACGCCCCCCTTGCGGCCGAGGCCCGCGCCCATGACGGCACCGGAGCAGGACTGGGTGGTGGAGAGCGAGAAGCCGAGGTGCGAGGAGGCCAGGATGACCGTCGCCGCGCTGGTCTGGGCGGCGAAGCCCTGCGGCGGCTGGAGGTCGGTCAGGCCCTTGCCCATCGTGCGGATGATGCGCCAGCCGCCGAGGTAGGTGCCGAGCGCGATGGCCACACCGGCGGAGACGATGACCCACATGGGCGGGTTGGAGCCGGGGGCCAGGACACCGCTGGTGACCAGCGCCAGGGTGATGATGCCCATCGTCTTCTGGGCGTCGTTGGTGCCGTGGGCGAGCGAGACGAGACCGGCGGAGGCGATCTGTCCGGCCCGGTAGCCCTTGGCGGTCGACTTGAGCTGACCCTCGTCGGTGACGTTCCGGTTGATCCGGTACGTCAGCCGCGTGGCCAGCATCGCGGCGATACCGGCGACCAGGGGGGCCGCGATCGCGGGCAGCAGCACCTTGGTGACGACGGTGCCGCCGTTGATCGAGGACCAGCCGGCCGACATGACGGCCGCGCCGATCAGTCCGCCGAACAGGGCGTGGGAAGAGCTGGAGGGCAGGCCGACCAGCCAGGTCAGGAGATTCCACAGGATGGCGCCGACGAGCGCCGCGAAGATGACCTCGGTTCTGATGCCGTCTTCGTTGACGATCCCGCCGGAGATCGTCTTGGCGACCTCCACCGACAGGAACGCGCCGATCAGGTTGAGAACGGCGGACATCGCCACCGCTGTCTTGGGCTTCAGGGCGCCGGTCGAGATGGTCGTAGCCATCGCGTTGGCGGTGTCGTGGAAACCGTTCGTGAAATCGAACACGAGAGCTGTCACGACCACAATCGCAAGCAGCAGCGTGATGTGTTCCATTTACCCAGGCAATCGTTCGACGTCAGTGGCACATGGACCGTAGGCAACCTGGATGAACGGAAGATGAACTGGGCAGGGCGCTGCGGTGACTCCAAACGGAGTGGGCTCCCTCCGCTTGTGTCCGGGAGGGGCTGCGCGGTGCCTGTGGGGTGGGGTGTGGACCGCCCTTTGCCACTAGTTGGCGAACATTTTGAACGGCTGTTCGGCACCCGGAAGAGACCTCCGTCACCTCCCCCGTGACGTTCCGGTTGCGCGTCCGGCCCCCTACGCTCGCCCCATGAGCGAGCAGCACCCGGAATCCGTCGGCCGGACCTGGCTGGACGTCGTCGCGACCGCCCGCCGCAGCGCGGCGGACGGTCTGGTCGTCGGCACCTCGGGCAACGTGTCGGCACGCGTCGGCGACCTGGTCCTGGTCACGCCCAGCGGGGTGCCCTACGACCGGCTCGGGCCCCACGACGCGGTCGGAGTCGATCTGGAGGGCCGCCAGGTCCTCGGAGACCTCGGGCCGACCAGCGAACTCCCCCTGCACCTGGCCGTGTACCGCTCCACCGACGCCGCCGCCGTGGTGCACACCCACGCCGTGCACGCCACCGCCGTCTCCACCCTCGTCACCGAGGTGCCGCTCGTCCACTACGCCGCCGCCATCCTCGGCGGCCCCGTCCGCACCGCCGCCTACGCCCGCTACGGCACCCCGGAACTGGCCGAGGCCATGCTCGGGGCCCTGGAGGACCGCACCGGCTGTCTGCTGGCCAACCACGGCACCGTCACCTACGGCGACACGCTCGACCAGGCCTACGAGCGCACCGCCCAACTGGAGTGGCTCTGCCGCCTCTGGCTCACCGCGAGCTCCGTACCCGGCCGCACCCCGTCCCTGCTCGACGCGGCCCAACTGGACGAGGTGACGGAAGCCCTCAAGGGATACGGCCAGCCCGGCTGACCCCCGCCCGCCCCGGACACCCGCGTGAACCACCAGGCGCCGGGTGCCACGGCTCCGGACCGGACCCGGCCCGCGTCCGCCCCGGACGGCCCCGCCCACTGGCAGCCCGCCTCCCGCCCCACGACACTGAAGCGGTGCGCCCGGTAACCGCGACGGCAACGGCCGTCACCACGATCCTCGGCGTCGGTGCGACAGCGGTCGCGGCCGGCCGGTACGCCAGCGACGCCGCCCTCAAAGCGGCGCCCGGACGTCCCCTCCCCGCCGACCGCAGACTCACCGTGCACGCCACGGCGGCCGGCCAGGTCACCCTGACCCGGTCCTTCTCGGCGCTCAGGCCCGGCACCTACGGCCTGTCCGGACCCGGCGTCCACGCGGTCGTCGGGCCCGTCGTCGAAGGGGCCTCCCAGGCCGCCGACACCGTCGTCCGCAGGCTGGAGAGCGTCGGCCGGGGCCTCCTCGAACCGGGCGTGAAAGTGCGGCTCACCCCCGCGCTGTACGACGGTGACCCGAGCGTCGACCTCGGCCTGGACCACCAGGAGGTCGAGATCCCCGGCGAACTGGGCATCCTGCCCGCCTGGTACGTCGCCGGCGCCCGCGACACCTGGGTCATCACCGTGCACGGCCTCGGCACCACCCGGGCCCACCCCATGAACCTGATGGGGTTCCTCCACGAACAGAGCTTCCCCGTGCTCGACCTCGCCCACCGGGGCGACCCCGGAGCCCCGCGCCCCGCGGACGGCCTCGGCCACTTCGGCGCCTCCGAGTGGCGCGACCTCGACGCCGCCCTCCGCTGGGCCCTGCGCCACGGGGCCCGCAACGTGATCCTGCACGGCTGGTCCACCGGCGCCACGATGGCCCTGTACGCCGCGGTCGAGTCCCCGCTGCGCGACCGGATCAGCGGCCTCGTCCTCGACTCCCCGGTGCTGGACTGGCAGGTCACCCTGCGCGCCCTGGCCGCGGCCCGCGGGGTCCCGGCCGCCCTCCTGCCACTCGCCGTCCGCGCCGCCCAGGGCAGGACCGGGATGAACGCCGCCCCCCTGCTGGAGACCTCGGCGCCCGCCTCCCTGCGCACCCCGACCCTGATCCTGCACGGCCCGGAAGACACCATCGCCCCCTGGGCCGCCTCCCGCGAGCTCGCCGCCCGCCGCCCCGACGTGGTCAGCCTCCACGCCGTACCGCAGGCTCCGCATGCGTCGATGTGGAACGCCGGCCCAGCCCGCTACGAGGAGACCCTGCGACGCTTCCTCACCCCTCTGATGTGAGCCGATGGGGTGAACTCTCCCGCGTGCCGCCGCACCGGGGGAACCTTTCCCGTACCGGTGAAACGCCTTCCGTTTGGGCTTTCGGGCCGTCAGGGGCAAGACTGCTCCCGTGACGTCCCGTACTCCGCGCGACTCCAGGCTGCGACTTGTCCGCCCGCGACCCCTCGCCACCGCCCGCAAGGCCGTGACGACCCGGCGTACCAGGCCGGCTCCCCGGCCCCCCGAGGGCACCCCGCCCCGCACGGAACTGGCGCGCCAGGCCAGGACGGTGCTCGCCGACGCCGTACGCATCGCCCACTGGGCGGCGGGCACGCCGGGGCCGGGCAACGCCGCCCCGCTCGCGGCCCACGCCCTCGAACGGGCGGCCACCGCCCTGGAACTCTCCCCGGCGCAGGTCCGCGCCGGCTGGGACCGGGCCCGGCTGGCAGGACTGATCGAACTGCACGGCGACACCGCCCGCCCCGGCTGGCGGCTGCGTGCCTGGGACCGGGACGACTCCGCCGTCCTGCGCGGCTGGGTGGCGCTCTTCGACGCCTGGTCGCTCGTCCACGCCGCACCCGCGGACATCGAGGCGGGGGCGGTCGCCGAAGCCGTCGAGGCCGTGCCCCAGGTACTCTCCCTCCTCCAGCTCTCCGCGGGGCCCGTCACCGTCCCCGCCCTGCTGGACCTCCTCGGGCAGCGTGTCGCCGAACTCCGGGAGGAGCGCTGCGAAGTGCCCCTGGGACCCGGCAGAACCGCGCCCGCGGCCCCGGCGGAGACCCCCGCCCGGGCAGCGGCGGCCGAGAACGGCGCAGGACCCGCCCGGAGCGCCGACCTCAACGCCCTGCTGCTCGACTGGGCCCTGGAGGGCCTCGCCGCCGTCGGGGCGCTGACGCTCGGCAAAGGGCACGCCACCCTCACCCCGCTCGGCAACTGGGCGGTCTGGGTCAAGCTGGAACAGATCTGCGTCGCCGCCCAGAGCCCGGCCGGAAACATCGAGCAGTCCGCCGCCGACATGCTCCTCGGCTGCGCCCGGCTCACCCCCGGCCCGGCCCGTGCCGAATACCGCGCCTGGCTCGCCGCCCGCACCGTCGGCAGCGCCGTCGCCGAACTGCTGGCCGTCGCCCGGGGCGAGGACGCGCTGCTGCGCGGACTGGCCTTCGAGGCGCTGAGGGTCGTCGGCGCCCCTGCCGAACCGGAGGTCCGGGCCGTGCTCGCCGAACCCTCGCTGCGGCCCTACGCGCTGCTCTGGCTCGCCGAGTACGAGGGCAACGACCCGGACGACGCCCCGGACGTCCTCAGCCGCGAGGAGGCCACCTGGCTCTGGGTCGACACCGCGGCGGCCGTCGCCGACCACGGCGAGACCGGGCTGCTGGTGCGTCACCTCGACTCCGCCGTCCAGGGCACCGTCCCGGCGCTGCTCGACGAGGTCAGGGCCGTCGGCCACCCGCGCACCGTCCAGGTCCTGGTCGCCCTGGCCGCGGCCCACCCGGACCCGGCCCTGGCCAAGGCGGTCCGCCGGGCCGCGTTCCAGGTGCACACCGGAGGAGCCTGACCCAGGGCCCCGGGCGACCCGGGGCCCCGCAGGAAAGCCCGACCGCCGCCGCCGGGATCCGCTCGGCCCGCTCAGCCGGCTCCCGGCGCGTACGTCCCGCTCAGCCCGACCCCGGGGCGTACGTCCCGAAGCTCCACACGTTGCCCTCGGCGTCCCGCGCCATGTAGTCCCGGGAGCCGTAGTCCTGGTCGGTCGGCTCCATGAGGATCTCCACGCCGAACTCCTTGGCGCGGGCACAGTGCTCGTCCACCTCGTCCACGACCACGTACACCCCCGCCGGGCCCGCGCCCGTCATCGCCTGCGCGAACAGTCCCTCGCGCCCCTTGGAGCCGAGCATCACCCTGCCGTTGCCGCAGGACAGCTCGGCATGCAGCACACTGCCGTTCTCCCCCTCGTGGACCGCCTCCTCGGTGAAGCCGAGGCCCTGCGTCAGCGTCCTGATCGCGGCCTTCGCGTCGTCGTACAGGATCGTCGGGTAGATCGTGGGAACGCCGCTCGTCCCGCCTGTCATCACACTCACCTCTCCCGGTGTCGTGTCTGCTGTCCGGACCACTCCGATGTGATCTGCGTCTCAGTCTTCCACCGGGCGCTGACAACGCCCTCCTGGATCCGGTCCTCGCCGACCGCCGCCGCGCCCGGGCGGCCCGCCCCGCGCCGGAGATCGGACGGTTCGTCCCGACGAGCACGCGGAAAAGAAGTTGCGCACCGCCAGTAGAATGGGCCGTATGGCTTTCCTCCTTGTGCATTAGCGGCGTCGAGAGACCTCCGCCCTCGTCCCTCCGCCGTCCCAACTGCCCTGGAGTTTTCCCGTGATCACCGCTTCCGGCATCGAGCTGCGTGCCGGCGCCCGCATCCTCATCGAATCCGCTTCCTTCCGTATCGCCAAGGGCGACCGCATCGGCCTCGTCGGCCGGAACGGAGCGGGCAAGACCACCCTCACCAAGTGCCTCGCGGGCGAGGGCACCCCCGCCGGGGGCACCATCACCAGGTCCGGCGAGGTGGGCTACCTCCCGCAGGACCCGCGCACCGGCGACCTCGACATCCTCGCCCGCGACCGCATCCTCTCCGCCCGCGGCCTCGACACGATCCTGCGCAAGATGCGCGAGAACGAGGACCGGATGGCGAACGGGCAGGGCGCCACCCGCGAGAAGGCGATGAAGAAGTACGAGCGCCTGGAGACGGAGTTCCTCACCAAGGGCGGATACGCCGCCGAGGCCGAGGCCGCCACCATCGCCGCCGCGCTCAGCCTGCCCGACCGGGTCCTCGGTCAGCCGCTACACACGCTCTCCGGCGGTCAGCGCCGCCGCGTCGAGCTGGCCCGGATCCTCTTCTCGGACGCCGACACCCTGCTCCTGGACGAACCGACCAACCACCTCGACGCCGACTCCATCGTCTGGCTGCGTGACTACCTCAAGTCCTACCGCGGCGGCTTCATCGTGATCTCCCACGATGTCGACCTGGTCGAGACGGTCGTCAACAAGGTGTTCTACCTCGACGCCAACCGCTCCCAGATCGATGTCTACAACATGGGCTGGAAGCTCTACCAGCAGCAGCGCGAGGCCGACGAGAAGCGCCGCAAGCGCGAGCGCCAGAACGCCGAGAAGAAGGCCGCGACCCTCAACGCGCAGGCCGACAAGATGCGCGCCAAGGCCACCAAGACCGTCGCCGCCCAGAACATGGCCAAGCGCGCCGACCGGCTGCTCTCCGGCCTGGAGGCCGTCCGGGTCTCCGACAAGGTCGCCAAGCTGCGCTTCCCCGACCCCTCGCCCTGCGGCAAGACCCCGCTGATGGCGGAGGGCCTCTCCAAGTCGTACGGCTCGCTGGAGATCTTCACCGACGTCGACCTCGCCATCGACAAGGGCTCCCGCGTCGTCATCCTCGGCCTCAACGGCGCCGGCAAGACCACGCTGCTCCGCCTCCTCGGCGGCGCCGAGAAGCCCGACACCGGCGAGATCATCGAGGGGCACGGCCTCAAGCTCGGGTACTACGCCCAGGAGCACGAGACCCTCGACCCGGAGCGCACGGTCCTGGAGAACATGCGCTCCGCCGCCCCCGACCTCGACCTCGTGGCGGTCCGCAAGACGCTCGGCTCCTTCCTCTTCTCCGGCGACGACGTCGACAAGCCCGCGGGCGTGCTCTCCGGCGGCGAGAAGACCCGGCTCGCCCTCGCGACGCTGGTCGTCTCCTCCGCCAACGTGCTCCTGCTCGACGAGCCGACGAACAACCTCGACCCCGCCAGCCGCGAGGAGATCCTCGGCGCGCTGCGCACCTACAAGGGCGCGGTCGTCCTCGTCACCCACGACGAGGGCGCCGTCGAGGCTCTCCAGCCGGAGCGGATCATCCTGCTCCCGGACGGCGTGGAGGACCTCTGGGGAGCGGACTACCGCGACCTCGTCGCCCTCGCCTGATCCACCGGGGATAGATCATTCGGCCTACGCGTGATCCGTCATCTGCGTGAGGACGTCTCGTACTCCGGTGGTGCGCCCGGCGCTCACCCGTCGTGCGCCCCCTTTCCTGCCGCTCCTCCCCGTACGGCCCTGACCTGGCTCTTCTCTTGCCGGTCCGGGCCGTGCGCCCTCCGGCGCCTTGGGGAATCGGGGATTCCGCTCGTGCTGACGCGCTTCCCGTCCGGGAAACCGCCCGCACCGACCTTGCCGAATGGGTGGCCAGGAGGCGCGGGAGGGGTGATCATGAGAGTCCAGAGCGCACTTCCCATGAGGAGGCACGGGTGGCCGAGACTCTGAAGAAGGGCAGCCGGGTAACCGGCGCCGCGCGTGACAAGCTCGCGGCAGACCTGAAGAAGAAGTACGACTCCGGTGCGAGCATCCGGGCGCTGGCCGAGGAAACCGGTCGCTCCTACGGGTTCGTCCACCGGATGCTCAGTGAATCCGGAGTGACGCTGCGAGGACGCGGCGGCGCGACACGGGGCAAGAAGGCCGCTTCGGCTTGAGGCCCCTGCGGGTTCGGTGTCCGCGGCGTCATTCGGCGTCCTTCGGGCCCAACGGAAATTCGGGGTGACCACCCGGCTGATCGCAAGGTCGTCCGGGTGGTTACTGTTCAGTCACTTCATACCGAGTGCTGACCGCACCCCTTCCGGAGGCGCCCCATGACCTCGCTCGACACTGTGCTCGACAAGGACGGCGTACGGCTCACCGTCGACGACGCCGTCGCCACGGTGACGCTCACCCGTCCGGCCAAACGCAACGCTCAGTCTCCCGCTCTGTGGCGGGCGTTGACCGAGGCCGGAAGGGCGCTGCCCGGCACGGTCCGGGTCGTGGTGCTCCGCGGTGAGGGCATGTCCTTCTCCGCGGGCCTCGACCGCCAGGCCTTCACTCCCGAGGGCTTCGACGGCGAGCCGTCGTTCCTCGACATGGCGCGCGGCCCGGAAGCCGAGCTCGACGCGATCATCGCCGAGTACCAGGAGGCGTTCACCTGGTGGCGCCGCAACGACCTGGTGTCGATCGCGGCGGTCCAGGGCCACGCCATCGGCGCCGGCTTCCAGCTCGCCCTCGCCTGCGATCTGCGGATCGTCGCCGAGGACGTGCAGTTCGCCATGCGCGAGACCAGCCTCGGCCTCGTCCCCGACCTCACGGGCACCCATCCCCTGGTGCACCTCGTGGGGTATGCCCGCGCGCTCGAGATCTGCGCCACCGGCCGCTTCGTGCACGCCGAGGAGGCCGAGCGCACCGGCCTCGCCAACCTCGTCGTCCCCGCCGACCAGCTCGACGCGGCGACGCGCGACCTGGCCGGTGCCCTGGTCGCGGCGCCCCGCGACGCCGTCGTCGAGACCAAGGCCCTCCTCGCCGGCGCGCTCTCGCGCGACTACGAGGAGCAGCGCGTCGCCGAGCGGGCCGCCCAGGGCCGCCGACTCCGCGACCTGGCGGGCGTCACCGACTGACCACGTCCGTGACCAGCACCGACACCGGCAGCCGCTCCGCCGCGGCCGCCGCCACCGCCGTACGCACGGACCGGGCGACATCCAGCGCCCGATGGTCCCCGGCCGTCGCCACCTCGACCCGCACATGGTCGCGGGCGGTGTGCACCGGGCCGCCCAGGACCCGGGTCAGCGAGACGACCCCCGGCACCCCGGCGGCAGCCGTCGCCACCGGCCCCTCGGGCTCCGCGCCCGGGGCCGGCGGCACCGTTCCCTCGGCCGTCACCTGATCGGTCGCACCGCCTTCCAGCAATGCCGTGACCGTCAGGTCCACCTCGGCGATCTCCAGACCCAGCCGGGCGGCGGCGGCCGTGAGCAGCGCCGCTCGCAGGGCCGCCGCGGTGTCGGTCAGCGGCCGGTCGGGGGTGGTGGCGAACTCCGCCTCGATCCGCAGCGGTACCGGCGGCAGCGCGTTCGGCGGAGCCGGGGGCGGCGCCGGGTCGGCCGGACCCCGCGACACGTCGCGGCCGCCTCCGGTCACCGCCGCCTCCACCGCCGCCTCCGTCGGGCCGATCCGCAGCTTCCCCAGCACCGTCCCGGGGCGGGCCGTCGCCCCGCGCAGCACCGCGGCGGCAGCGGTCTCGGCGATCCACGCGCCGTCCGCCGGGCCGCCCAGTGGCAGCAGTCTGCCCAGGCCCAGTCGTTGCCGTACCGCGGCGGTCCATCCGTCGTCCCTCTGCGGGTCCCGCGCTGTTGTCATCGCCCCAGCCTGCCGCATCCACGGCGCGGGATGGGGAAAGCGCACTTAACGTGGGCAAGGAAGTCCAACCCTGTCCCGAAGGGAAGATCGGCGATGACTGAGAGCTCCCAGCGCAACAACCCCGACAGCGTCCCGGGCGGCAAGAACCTCGGCAAGCGCGGCGGCGGTGACCCCGGCACCCGGGGCCGCACCACCATCGCCGACGGCGTCGTCGAGAAGATCGCCGGAATGGCGGCACGCGACGTGGCCGGTGTCCACGCGATGGGCAGCGGCCTGTCGAGGACGTTCGGCGCCGTCCGCGACCGGGTCCCCGGCGGCGGCAAGTCCGTCACCCGCGGTGTGAAGGCGGAGGTCGGCGAGTCCCAGGCGGCCCTCGACCTGGAGATCGTCGTCGAGTACGGCGTGTCCATCTCCGACGTGGCCCGCGACGTGCGCGAGAACGTCGTCGCCGCCGTGGAGCGCATGACCGGACTCGAAGTCGTCGAGGTCAACATCGCGGTCAGCGACGTCAAGCTGCCCGACGAGGAGGACGACGAGGACGAGTCCGAACAGCGGGTCCAGTAGCCCTTCCGCATCTCCGTCGCACGCCAGTTGAGGAGAGAAACACGATGAGCATGGCTGTCGCCGGTCTGTTGGCCGGCATGGCGCTCGGGTTCGCCGGGTATTTCGGCGGGTTCGGAGCCTTCGTACTGGTGGCCGCGCTGGGTGCGGTCGGCTTCATCGCCGGCCGCTTCCTGGACGGCGACCTGGAGCCCGGCGACTTCTTCCGGAGTCGCGAGCGCGGCGACCGGCGACGGTGACGGCGGTGACCGGCCGGGTCGCCGCCGCGGTACGGGGCGAGACCCGGATCGCCGACCGCGTCGTCGCCAAGATCGCCGCCCAGGCGGCGAAGGAGGCGATCGACGAACCGCCCGCGGACGGGGCGTCGCCGCGTGCCACGGTCACCGTGCACCGCGACGCCGCCCGGGTCCGGGTCAGCCTGGAGCTCGGCTATCCCAGCGACATCGGCCGCCAGTGCGGCGCCGTACGCCGCCGGGTCGCCCAGCGGGTCGAGGCACTGGCAGGCATGGAGGTGCCCGAGGTGGCCGTGCAGGTCGAACGGCTGCACCCCGCCGGAGCGAGCGCTGCCGCACAGGGGAGGATCCGATGACCGAACCCGGTGAACCGACCGGCTCCACCCGGCGCATGCCCACTCCCGGACAGGACGACGCCGACGCGCACACGCCTGCGCCGGACACGACGGCCGACGCCCGCGAACCGGTCCCCACCCTGGAACAGGGCGACAGCGCCGCCGGCCGCTTCTGGTCCGCCCGCCGGGTTCCGGCCGCCCTGCTGGCCCTCGTACTCCTGGGCGGGGCCGGGCTGCTGCTCTACGACATCGCCGCCGTCCGGGCGGGACACCCGGCCATGCGGTGGCGTCGCTCCCTCGCCGACGGCCTGGCCGAACAGCGTCTGGACGATGTCGCGGTGCTCATCGGCGCCGGGGTGGCGGCGTTGATCGGCCTCTGGCTGATCCTCCTCGCCCTCACCCCCGGACTGCGCGATCTGCTGCCGATGCGTCGCGACCGCGCCGACGTCCGGGCCGGACTCGACCGCACCGCCGCCGCACTGGTCCTGCGGGACCGGTCCGTGGAGGTGTCCGGCGTGCAGTCCGTGCGGGTCCGGATGGGGCGGCGGAAGGCGAAGGTGCGCGCGCTGTCCCACTTCCGGGACCTCGACGACGTACGGACCGACCTGGACGCCGTGCTGGAGAAGGCCGTCCGGGAACTGGGCCTGGCACGTCCGCCGGCCCTCTCCGTCCAGGTGCACCGACCGGAGAAGAAGGGATGAGCCGCATGCGCTCCACCGTCAACCGGGTCCTGCTGGCTTTGGCCGGGCTGGTGCTGGTCGTCCTCGGCGGAGCGGTACTCGCCGTCGGCCTCGGCGCCGCCGTGCCGTCCTGGTGGCCCTGGGACGGCAAGACCGACGTGCTGCTGAGCACGGCCGACCGGCAGCGCTGGCGCGACGCGGGCTGGTGGTGGCCGACGGTGATCGCCGTCCTCGCCGTCCTCGTGGTCCTCGCCCTGTGGTGGTTCCTCGCCCAGCTCCGCCGCGGTCGGCTGGCCGACGTACTGGTGGACAGCGGCGACGGCGAAGGGGCACGGCTGCGGGGCCGCGCCCTGGAGGGCGTCCTCGCCGGAGAGGCGGAAGCACTGGACGGGGTGGCCCGCGCCCAGGCGATGCTGACCGGCCGCCGCACCGCGCCCCGGGCCCGGGTCCGGCTGCTGATGGAACCGCACGCCGCCCCCCTGGGGACGCTGCACGCGGTCGCCGACGGGGCGCTGGCACACGCCAGGAACTCCGCCGGCCTGGACGGGCTTCCCGCCGAGATTCGCCTCAAGGCCGTCAAGCACCGCGCGGAGCGGGTGTCCTGACGGCCCCTACGTACCGGGGGAGCGGTGGGTCCGGTCCGGTCAGAAGCCGTGCCGTGCTCCGCCGTCGACCGGGACCATGATTCCCGTCAGGTACGAGGCGGCGGGGGAGAGCAGGAAGGCCGCGGTCCTCCCGAACTCCTCCGGCGTCCCGTAGCGCCGCAGCGGAATCCGCGCCTCGTGCGCGGTGCGGGCGGCCTCCGCGTCGCCGGACAGGGCGTCCAGTTCGCGGACCCGGTCGGTGTCGATCCGGGCCGGCAGCACGCCCACCACCCGGATGCCGCGCGGGCCCAGCTCGTCGGCCAGCGACTTGGCGAAGCCGGCGAGGCCGGGACGCAGCCCGTTGGAGATGGTCAGCCCCGCGATCGGCTCATGGACCGATCCGGAGAGCACGAAGCCGATGACGCCGCCCTCGCCGAGCGCGGCCGCGGCCGTCCGGGCGAGACGTACCGCACCCAGGAACACCGTCTCGAACGCGGTCTGCCACTGGTCGTCCGTGTTGTCCGCGAGGAAGCCGGGGGCGGGTCCGCCGACGCTGATGAGGATGCCGTCGAGCCGTCCGAAGCGCTCCCGCGCCGTGTCCACCAGACGTTGAGCGGCGCTCGGGTCGGCGTTGTCGGCGGCGAGCCCGACCGCGACCGGGCCCAGCTCGGCGGCGGCCTCCGCGACGGACTTCTCGTCCCGTCCGGTGATGATCAGTTTCGCGCCGTCGGCGGCCAGGGAACGGGCCGTGGCGTTGCCGAGGCCCCGGGTCGCTCCGGTGACGATGTAGACGCGGTCCTTCAGTCCAAGATCCATGGCCCTATCCTGCCGGGTCCTCCCCGGCCAGGTCGACAGCGGAGTTCACCAGACCGATATGACTGAAGGCCTGCGGGAAGTTGCCCAGCTGCCGCCCCGCCGCCACGCCGTACTCCTCGGCCAGCAGACCCACGTCGTTGCGCAGCTCCAGCAGATGCTCGAACAGCTCCCGCGCCTCGTCCGGCCTGCCGATCCGCTGCAACGCGTCCACCAGCCAGAACGAGCAGGCGAGGAACGCCCCCTCGTCGCCCGGCAGCCCGTCCACGGAGACGCCCTGGGTGCTGTAGCGACGGACCAGCCCGTCGCTGCCCAGCTCGGCGCGGACCGCGTCCACCGTGCCGGTCACCCGCGGGTCGTCCGGCGGCAGGAACCCGGTCCGCACGATGAGCAGCGTCGAGGCGTCCAGCTCCCGTGACCCGTAGGACTGGGTGAAGGTGTTCCGCTCGGCGTCGTACCCCTTCTCGCAGACCTCGGCGTGCACGGCGTCCCGCATCGCCCGCCAGCGGTCGGCGTCGCCGGGCAGTTCGGGATTCTCCTCCAGCGAGCGCACCGCCCGGTCGGCGGCGACCCAGGCCATCACCTTGGAGTGCACGAAGTGCCGTCGGGGGCCGCGGATCTCCCACAGTCCCTCGTCCGGCTCGCGCCAGGTCGACTCCAGGAAGCCGAGCAGGCTGAGCTGGAGGTTCCAGGCGTGCGGCTTGTCGTCGAGTCCGGCGACGCGGGCGAGCCGGAGCGCGTCGATGACCTCGCCGTACACATCGAGCTGGCGCTGACGGACCGCCGCGTTGCCGGTGCGCACGGGCCGCGAGTGCTCGTAGCCGGCGAGCCAGGGCAGCTCCGTCTCGGGAAGCCGCCGCTCGCCCGCCAGCCCGTACATGATCTGGAGGTCGGCCGGGTCCCCGGCGACGGCCCGCAGCAGCCAGTCCCGCCAGGCCTCCGCCTCCTCCAGATAGCCGGCCGAGACGAACGCCCCGAGGGTCAGCGTGGCGTCGCGGAGCCAGCAGTAGCGGTAGTCCCAGTTCCGTACGCCGCCGATCTCCTCCGGCAGGGAGGTGGTAGGGGCCGCCACGATGCCGCCCGTCGGGCCGTACGTCAGCGCCTTCAGCGTGATCAGGGAGCGCAGCACGGCATCGCGGTAGGGGCCCTCGTACGTGCAGGCTTCGGTCCACTTCGCCCAGTCGTGGAGCGTGTGCTTCAGCGCCTTGCGCGGATCGATCAGCTTCGGGCGCGGCGCGTGCGAGGGGTGCCAGGTCAGCACGAACGCCACACTCTCGCCCTCGGCGACGGTGAACGAGGAGCAGGTGCTGAACTGCTGGCCCCACGTCTTGACCGGCGGTTCGCTGCGCAGCCATACGGAGTCGGGGCCGGCGACCGCCACCCGGTGGCCGTGCGAGCGCCGCACCCAGGGCACCACCGAACCGAAGTCGAAGCGCAGCCGCAGCACCGAACTCATGTCGACGGTGCCGCTGACGCCCTCGACGATCCGCATCAGGTCCGGCGTCTTGTCGCGCTGCGGCATGAAGTCGATGACCTTCACCGTGCCGGTCCGCGTCTCCCAGTACGTCTCCAGGACCAGGGAGTCACCCGCGTACCCACGCCGGGTGCAGGTGTCCGAGGTGTTGGCCCCCTTGGGCGCGATGCGCCAGTGGCCGTTCTCCTCGGTGCCGAGCAGGGCGGCGAAGCAGGCGCCGGAGTCGAAGCGGGGCAGGCAGAGCCAGTCGACGGAACCGTTCCTGCCGACGAGCGCGGCGGTCTGGAGATCGCCGATCAGGGCGTAGTCCTCGATGCGTGGGGTCACGCCTGGCGTTTTCCCGAACCGGGCCCTTGTCAACCAGCCATCGGGCCCGCGGGTTCGCCGGAGTCCTCAGGCGCTCGCCGGTTCGGGCTGTTCGGGGGCGTCGGCCGTCGCGTTCTCGGCCGCGGCCTGCTCGCGGTCGCGCTTCTCCCGGCGTACGAGAATGATCCAGCCGACCGGGACGGCGGCGACGAACAGCCACCACTGGACGGCGTAGGCCATGTGCGGGCCGATCGAGCTGTCGTCCGGGGAGGCGATCCGCTCGGGCAGATCACCGGTCGGCCGGGGGGCGGTCTGCTCGATGTACCCGCCGAGGACCGTCCGGGACAGCAGCTGGGACTGCTGGTCGCTGTTGATCAGCATCACCTGCCGGTCCGGCAGCCCCGCCAGGTCCTTGATGCCGCTGCTGCCGGTCGTCTCGTCCGCCTTGAGGCGGCCGGCGACGGTCACTTCGCCCCGGGGCGCGGGCGGCACGTCGGGGAAGGCGGTCTGGTTCGGCGCGGCCGGGACCCAGCCGCGGTTGACCAGGACGGTGCCGCCGCCCTTGAGGTCCAGCGGGGTCAGGACATGGACGCCGATGCGGTCGTCGTCCGAGGTCCGGCGGCGGACGACCACCTCGTGCTCGGTGTCGAACGTCCCGGTCGCGGTGACCGCCCGCCAGTAGTCCGACCGCGGGACGGTGTGGCCGGGAGAGGTGAGCTCGGAGACCGGGACCGGCTCCGCGTCGAGGTTCCGTGAGATCAGCGCGTTCTGCTCGACCCGGTGATCGTGCTTGTGGAACTGCCAGAAACCCAGCTCGATCATCGTCGGAATCAGCGCGAGGCCGAGCAGGGTGAGGATCACCCACTGCCGGGTCAACAGGAAGCGGTACACCCCATGACCGTACAACCGGGGTCATGGGGTGCGGCACTCAGGGGTGGAGCCGGAGCGATCCGGCGGCGGTCCGAGCCGTCACACTTTGTCCACGATGCCCGCCTTCCCTTCGGCGCGGGCGCAGTGGGCGCCGCAGTACCAGTGCCCTTCGACCTCGACGCCCTGCCCGATCACCTGGACCCGGCAGTGCTCGCAGATCGGCGCCATGCGGTGGATGGCGCAGGAGAAGCAGTCGAAGACGTGCACCGCGCCCTGCGCGTGCACCTCGAAGGACATGCCGTAGTCGTTTCCGCAAACCTCACAACGTGCCATGCGCCACAGGGTGGGACGCCCGGCGGTCACGGGGCGAGCGGCTGCCGGGCGAGTCGTGCCCGGTTCACTCCGATGACGGTGCGGGGGCCTGGTGCGGCAGGGTCGCACCCGGGACCGGCTCGGCGGGGGCCACGTCGCGCAGCAGATGGGTGAAGGCGCTCTCCTCCAGGATCGGCGTCCCGAAGGTCTTCGCCTTCTGCGTCTTGGACGTGGCGGCGTCGGGGTCGTTGGTCACCAGCAGACTGGTCAGCCGCGACACACCGGTCGCCACGTGCAGGCCGGCCTCCACCGCCCGGTCCTCCAGCAGCTCCCGGTCGATCGAGGTGTCCCCGGAGAAGGCCACCCGCATCCCCTGCTGGAGCGGCTTCTCCTTCTCGTACCGCCCCGGATTGGGATACGGGCAGGCCGGCCGTTTGCGCGAGGGCCGCCAGCTGGTCTGCTGCCGGGAGGGCTGATAGCCGACGCGCGGGGTGACGGGGGAGTCGGACCACTCGGTCAGCGGTCGGCACTCCAACAACGGCAGCCGCACCCCGCCCCGGGCCGCGGCGTGCAGGCTCGGCCGGAACGCCTCGGCCAGCACCCGGGCGTCGTCCAGGGCGTGGTGGGCCTGCTGCTGTACGACGCCGAAATGCGCGGCGAGGGACGCCAGCTTGTGGTTGGGCAGCGGCAGCCGCAACTCCTTGGCCAGCGCGATCGTGCACAGCCGGTGCTCGACGGGGGCGATCACCGACGCACGCGCGTACTCCCGGGCGATCATCGACCAGTCGAACGCCGCGTTGTGCGCGACGAGCACCCGGTCCCTGAGCCGCTCCGACAGCTCGGCGGCCACGTCGGGGAAGAGCGGCGCGCCTTCGAGCACGTCGCTCGTCAGCCCGTGGATCCAGACGGGCCCGGGGTCCCGCTCCGGATTGACCAACGTGTACCAGTGGTCCTCGACATTGCCCAGGGCGTCCAGCCGGTAGACGGCGGCGGAGATTATCCGGTCGTCGCGGGCGAGTCCGGTGGTCTCCACGTCGACGACCGCGTACCCCTGGGGGTAGGCGGTCGGCCATGGTGCGGCTGTCTGGCGGTCGTCGAGCATGGTCACAGAGAATACGGGCCGCGACTGACAGTCCCCTATTCGGCCGTCACGGTGACGTGATCCCGCCGTCAGGGGAGGCGGACGCTCCGTTCGGGCGGGAAGAGTTCGGCGCCGGTGACGGGGTGTCGTGGGCCGGCCGGATCATCAGCCGAACCGCACCGGCCGGCGGGGTGAGGTCGAGGACGGCCTCGCCGCCGCCGAGGCTCAGCGAGGTGAGCGAGGTCAGTTCCGCGAGAGCGCTGCTCGGGTTCGAACCCCTCCCGGGCGGCGGACAGTTCGTGGACCACCTGGCTCCGGTCGTCGTCCCGGCACTGCTTCACCAGGTCGTACGCCAGGGCGCCGCCCACCGCCGAGGCCGTCCGCACGACGGCCTCGGCCGCATGCTCGGTGAGCCCGTCCAGCATCGACGACAGCAGCTCCGACGCGAGCCCGTCCACGGTGACCCGTTCGTTGACGCTCTCCTGGCTGTCCGGTGGCAGAAGTCCTTCCGTGCGTCCCTCCCCTCGCTCCCGTACCTCTGGATCCGGCTCCGGCGCACGGGCCAGGCTCGCCGCCGCCGGCAGGATCAGCCGGTGCTCGTCGACGGCCTCCGCGCCGGCCCGCCGCAGGAGGGACGTCAGCAGCGGGGCCCGCTCGTCCGGCCGGGCGTGCCCCACCGCCATCCGCACCACGTCGTCCCCCGGTCCTCGTGGGCGTGGCGGACCAGGACGCGAGCCGAAGTCGCGGGCCGCCACCGCGCCTTCGCGCCCGGGTGGTCCTGAAGGTGCGGCGCGCGAACCCCACCGAGCCCTGGGCCGGTTCGCGGAGCAGGTCGCTGCGGTCGAGGAGGTGGGCGAAGACCTGGTCGGGGGCGCCCCGGACCTGAGACCTGGCCCGCGTCCAGTCAGCGACCGGAGAGACCGCCTCGTCCTGCCGGGCCTCGACCGGGCCGCCGCGGATCAGCCAGTACGCGAGTCGTTGCAGCAGAGCCGTCCGCTCCTCGCGGGTCAGGTCGACGCCCCCCACCCCGATGATCTCGTGCTCCGTGTCGCGCCGGACCAGCCGTATGTCCAGCGCGTGTTCCCCCTCCCAGGAGGCCGATAGCGGAATCCACCGGCGCGGGTGACTGGCGGAAAGTGCCAAAGACTGCTGACACCAGGTCTCGCATACTTGTGGGTAACAACGTCTAGCCCTGGTCGGCCCGCGGCCCTACGGTGCTCGCATGGAGCCGAACCTGCCCGATGTCGTGCTGTGGTCAATACCGGCCTTCGTGCTGCTCACCGTGATCGAGATGGTCAGCTACCGCCTCCACCCGGACGAGGACGCCGCCGGGTACGCGACCAAGGACACCGCCACCAGCCTCACCATGGGCATCGGCAGTCTTGGCTTCGACCTGCTGTGGAAGATTCCCATCCTGGCGATCTACATGGGCGTCCACGAACTGACGCCGCTACGGGTGCCCGTGCTGTGGTGGACCGTCCCGCTGATGCTCCTCGCCCAGGACTTCTTCTACTACTGGTCCCACCGCGGCCACCATGTGATCCGGATCCTGTGGGCCTGCCACGTGGTCCACCACTCCAGCGAGAAGTTCAACCTCACGACCGCGCTGCGCCAGCCCTGGACCTCCGCGACGGTCTGGCCGTTCTATCTGCCGCTGATCGCCTGCGGGGTGCACCCGGCGGCGCTGGCGTTCTGCCAGTCGGCCAACCTCGTCTACCAGTTCTGGGTGCACACCGAGCGTGTCGGCAAGCTCCCGCGCCCCTTCGAGTACGTGCTCAACACGCCCTCCCACCACCGCGTCCACCACGCCTCCCAAGGCGGCTACCTGGACCGCAACTACGGCGGGATCCTGATCGTCTGGGACCGGATGTTCGGGTCCTTCGCGGCCGAGACCGAGCGGCCCGTCTACGGGCTCACCAAGAACATCTCCACCCACAACCCGCTGCGCGTCGCGACCCACGAGTACGTCGCCATCGCCCGGGACGTCCGGGCCGCCGACACCTGGAGAGAGCGGGCGGGACGGGTCTTCCGCGGGCCGGGCTGGCAGCCGGCGCCGAAGGCGGGGGCCGGGGTCACGGCGGGCGAACCCGCGCACGCGTCCGTGGAGACCTCCGTCCCGGAACGGGCTCTGTGAGCGCCACCGACTCCCGCTCCGCGAGCACCCGCGGAGCCGAGCGCTTCGCCCGCCCCGTGCTCCTCGCCTTCCTCGTCGCCGCCGGGGTCGACCTGGCCGGGCTGATCGCCGGGGCCGAGACCGCCCACCTGGTCGCCAAGCCGCTGCTGATGCCGCTGCTCGCCGGGTACGCGGCGGACCCCGGCCACTCGTCGCGGCCCTGCTGTTCGGGTGGGGCGGCGACGTCTTCCTGCTCGCCGACGACGACCTGGCCTTCCTCCTCGGCATGGGCTCCTTCGCGGTCGGCCATGTCTGCTACCTGACGCTGTTCGGCCGCGGCCGGGCCCGTGCGCCGCTGGCCACGGGAGCCGGGTACGCCTTCGTCCTGGCCGTCTTTCTCGTGCTGATCTGGCCGGACCTCCCGGCGGACCTGCGTATCCCGCTGACCGGCTACAGCCTGCTGCTCACGGCCGTGGCCTGGCGGGCCGGCGTGCTCGGCCGGTACGCGGCGGCCGGCGGGACGCTCTTCCTGATCTCCGACGCCCTCATCGCCACCGGCATCGCGGAATGGCCGCAGGCGCCCGCCCCCGACTTCTGGGTCATGCTCACCTATATCGCCGCCCAGGCCCTGCTGACCCTCGGGGTGCTCACGGCGGCCCCGGCCGGGGAAACCGGGCGAACCGGGGCGTACCGTGAACCGGGTACCAGCGTCTGAAACCGGCAAGGACCCCGAACGTATGCGCGCCACCGTCATCCACGCCCCCCACGACATCCGGGTGCGGGAGGTGCCGGACCCGGGGATCCAGCAGCCCACCGACGTGGTGCTCAGGGTCCTGCGGTCCTGCATCTGCGGCAGCGACCTGGGGGCCTACCGGGGCGAGTCGGCCAGGCGGCCCGGACAGCGCACCGGCCATGAGTTCCTCGGCGTCGTCGAGGAGGCGGGGTCCGGCGTCAACGGGTTCGCCGTGGGCGATCTGGCCGTCGCCCCGTTCGTCTGGTCCGACGGCACCTGCACCTACTGTGCCGAGGGCCTCACCACCTCCTGCCCCAACGGCGGCTTCTGGGGCTCGGTCGGCCCGGACGGCGCGCAGTCGGACGGCGGCCAGGGCGAGGCCGTCCGCGTCCCCCACGCCGACGGCACCCTGGTCAAGCTCCCGGCCGCCGCCGCCTCCGACGACCGCCTGCTCACCGCCCTGCTGGCGCTCTCCGACGTCCTGGGCACCGGCCACCACGCCGCCGTCGGCGCGGGCGTCGGGCCGGGCGGCACCGTCGCGGTCGTCGGGGACGGCGCGGTCGGCCTGTGCGGGGTGCTCGCCGCCAAGCGGCTCGGCGCGGAGCGCGTCATCGCGCTCGGCCGCCACACCGCGCGCACCGACATCGCCCGCCGCTTCGGCGCGACCGACGTGGTCGCCGAACGCGGCGAGGCCGCCCTCGCCGCCGTCCGCGAACTGACCCGGGGCGAGGGCGTGCACAGCGTCATCGAGGCCGTCGGCACCGAGCAGTCGATGCGCACCGCCCTCGGCATCGTCCGCGACGGCGGCTCCATCGGCTACGTCGGCGTTCCGCACGGCAGCGCCACCGGCGTGGACCTCGGCGTCATGTTCGGCCGGAACATCGCCCTGCGCGGCGGCGTCGCCCCCGTACGCCGGTACATACCGGAGCTGCTCCCCGACGTGCTGGACGGCACGATCGACCCGTCGCCCGTCTTCGACCGGTCCATCGGCCTGGACGAAGTACCGCTCGGGTACAAGGAGATGGACGAGCGGACCGCGCTGAAGGTGCTCATCACGCCGTAGGGCCCGACGTGGGGCGAGGGCCCGGGGAGAACGTTCTCCCCGGGCCCTCGCTCCTTGCTCGGCCACGTACCTACCAGCGCACCGCGTCCAGCGCGTCGACCACTCCGGCCCCGTAGAAGCCGTTGTAGCTCTTGCCGCCCTCGCAGACCGCGTCGATGACGCCGTCACCGTTGATGTCGTACGGCTCACCGCACGCCTTCGCGTCCGCCTGGAGCGTCAGCAGCGCCTTCACCGCGGCCGGCGAGGCGTAGGGATGCTTGGACTTGATCAGCGCCACGACGCCCGCGACGTGCGGGGAGGCCATCGACGTACCGGCCTTGTAACCGAACTTGCCGCCCGGCAGCGTCGACAGGATCAGCCCGTTGACGGCCGGCGCCTCGGGGGTCTGGTAGATCGTCGAGTCCCCGCCCGGGGCGGCCACGTCGATGATGCCCTTGCCGTAGTTCGAGTACGAGGACTTCAGGCCCTTCGCGCCCGTGGCGGAGACCGTCACGACACCCGGCAGCATGGTCGGGATGTCCGGGCAGGCGCTCGGGTCGATCGTCCGCGTCACCGGCTCGGTGTCGTTCGGGCTGGTCTTGTCCTCGATCGCGTCGAGGGCCAGGTCGTGGCGGGAGTTCCCGGCCGCCGCGACGTTGACCGTGCCCTTGCGCTCCGCGTACTTCACGGCACGGGTGAGGGCGTCGACCAGGGCGCCCTGGTCCGGGTCGTTCTTGCAGTTGAACAGCCACGGGTCGGTGTAGTAGCTGTTGTTGGTCACCTCGACGCCGTGCTCGGCGGCCCAGAGGAACCCGCAGACGACGGCCTCGGTGTAGAAGAACCCGTCCGGGTTCGACACCTTGATGCCCGACACCTTCACGCCCGGGGCGACGCCGGTGACCCCGGCGCCGTTCTTCGCGGCGGCGATGGTGCCCGCCACGTGCGTGCCGTGGTCGCTCTCGCCCGCCGCCGGACGCCAGGAGCCGGCGGTGGTGTCCGGAGCGCCCGACACGCAGTTGGCCGAGGCGCCACTGTCGAAGTTCGGGGCCAGGTCCGGGTGGGTGTCGTCGACGCCCGTGTCGATGACGGCGACCGTCACCCGCTTCGAGCCCAGCGACTTCTCGTGGGCCTTGTCCGCCTTGATCGCGGGCAGCGACCACTGGAGGGGCTCCAGCGGGTCCTCGCCGGCCTTCGCGTCCGCGGCGGCGGCCGCCGCCTGCTCGGCCGTGAGCGGCTGCGCTATCGCACCGACGTCCTTGGTGGCCTGCGGCACGATCGGGTTCGTGCGGGTGGCGCCCGCCGACTCCACGCCGCGTGCCCGGCGAATCGTTTCGCCGAAGGCGGGGTTCTGGGAGTGGGCGACGATGACGCCGATCTGCTCATAGGCGATGACGACGGTGCCGCCGGCCTTGGCGATCGCCTTCTTGACGTTCTTGACGGTGCCGTGGTTGCCCCGGGTGTTGACCACGTAGGACAGCTTCGGCCCGTCGGTCCGGACGCTCGCGGCGGCCTGTTCGCCGGTGGGCGCCGCCGTGGCCGTCGCCGTCGGCAGGAAGCCGAGCGAGGCGGTCAGCGCGAGTCCGACGGGCACGGCGAGTGCGCGCGTCCGTCTCGATGCCAGATGAGCCATGGGTTCTCCACATCATCCGTGCCGAACGACCGGACACCTGGCGTGTTCGGTCGCGTACATGACGAGTGAAGCTATCGCTGATCATCCCGATGCATCAACGCTTACGGGCAAGCGAGTTCGAAGAGTGACCTTCACGGTCGAATGCGAACGGGTGACTCCCGGGCAACCGGGCGCACCGCGGCACCTCCGGGAAGGCGAAAGACGCGGTGAACCGCTTCGTCGCGCCCTCCGTGCCGTTGTCCAGGAGGCACATCACCGTCCCCGTCGGCAACGAGGCTTCCCTTGACACCCACCGTCCCCCAGATCACCGCACCCGCGTCGCGAGGAGATTCCGTGGCTACCGATGCACCGCCGCCCGAGGGCGGTTCGCCCACCGGTCCCGTCCAGCCCACCACCGAGGCGTTCGTCACGATGCAGGCGAGCCCGGACTTCGCCGACCTGCGCCGCTCCCACCGCTCCTTCGCCTTCCCCCTGACCATCGCCTTCGTGACCTGGTACCTGCTCTACGTCCTGCTCTGCAACTACGCGGGCGGATTCATGGCCACCGAGGTCGTCGGCAACATCAACATGGCGCTCGTCCTCGGACTCGCCCAGTTCGCCACCACCTTCCTCATCGCCTGGCTCTACTCCCGGCACGCCGCCACCAAGCTCGACCCCAAGGCCGACGCGATCAAATCCCGTATGGAGGCCGACCTGTGAGCGCCGCCCACGCCCTCTACCCCACCGTCCAACTCGCCGCCACCGAGGGAGCGAGCGAGCACCGGCCGCTGATCATCACGCTGTTCGCCGCGTTCGTCGTGGCGACCCTCTTCATCACCGTGTGGGCGGGCCGCCAGACCAAGAGCGCCTCCGACTTCTACGCGGGCGGCCGGCAGTTCACCGGATTCCAGAACGGACTCGCGGTCTCCGGTGACTACATGTCCGCCGCGTCCTTCCTCGGCATCGCCGGAGCCATCGCCCTCTTCGGGTACGACGGCTTCCTGTACTCCATCGGCTTCCTCGTCGCCTGGCTCGTCGCCCTGCTCCTGGTCGCCGAACCACTGCGCAACTCCGGCCGCTACACCATGGGCGACGTCCTCGCCTACCGGATGCGCCAGCGCCCCGTCCGTACCGCCGCCGGAACCTCCACGATCGTCGTCTCGATCTTCTACCTGCTGGCGCAGATGGCCGGCGCGGGCGTCCTCGTCTCGCTGCTGCTCGGCATCACCAGCGACGCCGGGAAGATCCTCATCGTCGCCCTGGTCGGCGTGCTCATGATCCTCTACGTCACCATCGGCGGCATGAAGGGCACCACCTGGGTGCAGATGGTCAAGGCCGTCCTGCTCATCGCGGGCACCCTGCTCATCACCTTCCTGATCCTGCTGAAGTTCAACTTCAACATCTCCGACCTGCTCGGCACCGCCGCCAGCAACAGCGGCAAGGGCGCGGCCTTCCTGGAGCCCGGCCTGAAGTACGGCGTCGACAACGTCTCCAAGCTGGACTTCATCTCGCTCGGCATCGCCCTGGTCCTCGGCACCGCGGGGCTGCCGCACATCCTGATCCGCTTCTACACCGTGCCCACCGCCAAGGCCGCCCGTAAGTCCGTGAACTGGGCGATCGGCATCATCGGCGCCTTCTACCTGATGACGATCGTGCTGGGCTTCGGCGCGGCGGCGATCCTCAAGCCGGACGACATCGTCGCCTCCAACAAGGCGGGCAACACCGCGGCGCCCCTCGCCGCACTGGAGATCGGCGGCGGCTCCGGATCCACCGGCGGCGCCATCCTCCTCGCGGTGATCTCCGCCGTCGCCTTCGCCACCATCCTCGCCGTCGTCGCCGGACTCACCCTCGCCTCCTCCTCGTCCTTCGCGCACGACATCTACGCCAACGTCATCCGCAGGGGGAAGGCCACCGAGAAGGAAGAGGTCCGCGCCGCGCGCTGGGCCACCATCGCGATCGGCATCGTCTCCATCGGCCTCGGCGCACTCGCCCGCGACCTGAACGTCGCCGGGCTCGTCGCCCTGGCCTTCGCGGTCGCCGCCTCCGCCAACCTGCCCACGATCCTCTACAGCCTCTTCTGGAAGCGCTTCACCACACAGGGGGCCCTCTGGTCCATCTACGGAGGCCTCGCCTCCTCCGTCCTGCTGGTGCTGTTCTCGCCGGTCGTCTCCTCCAAGCCGAGCTCGATGTTCCCGGACGTCGACTTCGCCTGGTTCCCCCTGGAGAACCCCGGCCTGATCTCGATCCCGCTCGGCTTCCTGCTCGGCTGGGTCGGCTCGCTGCTCTCCAAGGAGAAGCCCGACACGGACAAGTACGCCGAACTGGAGGTCAAGTCCCTCACCGGCATCGGAGCCCACTGAGCACACCGGGAGGACCCTTCCTCGGTCCAGCGCCGACGGCCCTTCGGCCCGTCGCCACCGCCCCGGCAGGGCGGCGTCGTAGAGTCCTACGACGCCGCCCGGCCGCACCTCGTGGCAAACGAGCCCCCCCGATGTCACACGTCTCACGTAGGCTCGGAAGGACAAGCGGCCACCAGAGCGACCGCACCACCGCGGACACCCCCCGGGGGAGGGACCCACTGTGCTCATCGACACCTACGACCGGGTCGCCACCGACCTGCGCGTGTCACTCACCGACAAGTGCAACCTGCGCTGCACCTACTGCATGCCCGAAGAGGGCCTTCAGTGGCTCGGCAAGAGCGAGCTGCTCTCCGACGACGAGATCGTGCGCCTGATCCGTATCGCCGTCACCTCACTCGGCATCACCGAGGTCCGCTTCACCGGCGGCGAGCCCCTGCTCCGCCCCGGCCTCGTCTCCATCGTCGAGCAGTGCGCCGCGCTCACCCCGCGCCCCCGCATGTCGCTCACGACCAACGGCATCGGACTCAAGCGGACCGCCACCGCCCTCAAGGCCGCTGGGCTCGACCGGGTCAACGTCTCGCTGGACACCCTGCGCCCCGACGTCTTCAAGACCCTCACCCGCCGCGACCGCCACAGGGACGTGCTGGACGGCCTGGAGGCCGCCCGCGAGGCCGGGCTCACCCCGGTGAAGGTCAACTCCGTCCTGATGCCGGGACTCAACGACGACGAGGCGCCCGAGCTGCTCGCCTGGGCCGTCGCCCACGATTACGAGCTCCGCTTCATCGAGCAGATGCCGCTCGACGCCCAGCACGGCTGGAAGCGGGACGGCATGATCACCGCAGGGGACATCCTCGCCTCGCTGCGCACCCGCTTCACCCTCACCGCGGAGAGCGACGAGTCCCGCGGCTCCGCCCCCGCCGAGCGCTGGACCGTCGACGGCGGGCCGCACCGCGTCGGCGTGATCGCCTCCGTCACCCGCCCGTTCTGCCGCGCCTGCGACCGCACCCGGCTCACCGCCGACGGCCAGGTCCGCACCTGCCTCTTCGCCCGTGAGGAGACGGACCTGCGTGGGGCACTGCGCGGGGACGCGCCGGACGAGGAGATCGCCCAGCTCTGGAAGACGGCCATGTGGGGCAAGAAGGCGGGCTCCGGACTGGACGACCCGTCTTTCCTGCAGCCCGACCGCCCGATGTCGGCGATCGGCGGCTGAGGCCCTGACGGCCGCGCCCAAGGCCTTGAGGATCAGGGGCCCCCGGCTCAGGCCCCGGTCTCCATCCCGTCCCCGGCTGCCCAGTCCTTCAGCGCCACGATGTCCTTGAGGAAACCCCGTACACCGAGGAACGAGGACAGGTGCTCCCGGTGCTCGTCGCACGCCAGCCAGGTCTTGCGCCGCTCAGGTGTGTGCAGTTTGGGGTTGTTCCAGGCGAGCACCCACACCGCGGCGGCCCGACAGCCCTTGGCGGAACAGAGCGGGGCGCCGGCGGGACTCTCGGCGGACGTCTCGGGAAAAATCACGTGGCCCAGCCTAAGTCAGGGGCTCCACGAGCCACGTCAGGGGCTCCACGAGCTTCCTGCCACATCCCCGGCCGGAGAAAGGGCGACGCCGAGCAGCCACGGGGGGAGCTGCCCGGCGTCGGTCCGTCGCTCCGACGGGGGATGCGGAGCGCTTTCGAAGTATGTCACGGGGACCGGGGTCCGGTGCACAGGAACGTCATGATTGATCTGAGCTTTTATTGAGCTTCGAGAGACGTGCGGGCTCAGGTGTGCTCGTGCGGCGGCCGGGCCCCGCCGGACGACCCCTCGGCATCCCCGGACTCCGCGGGACCGGGGACCGGTGCGGCCTCCACAGCAGGCCGCAGCGGCATCTGCACGAACGTCGTCGGCAGTGAAGTCACGTTCTCCCGGCCCGCGTTGGCGATGACCACCGCAACGTACGGCAGCAGCACCCCCAGAACGAGCGCCACGATCGCCACATGCCGCTCCACGTTCCACAGCACCGCGGCCAGTACCACCGACACCGTGCGCACCGACATCGAGATCACATAGCGCCGCTGTCGGCCGCGGACGTCGTCCGTCAGTCCCTGACGGGCGCCCGTGATCCGGATGACCTCCGTACCCGCGCTCTTCCGCAGCATGCTCCACCACCAGATCTCGTCGCCGGACGCTCCCGGACCGGCCCGCATCCACGGTACGCCCGGCACCGGCCGGGCAGGAGACCGGGGCGCGCCGTACGAGGAGGGCCCGGCCGCCCACCGCGCACCGCCGGGCGTCACCCGGACGGCCCAACCGGGCATGCGCCGCCCGGTCGGCGGGCCGACTCTGGACAGACGCGCACTCCGCGCCGTACGAGGAGGCGAAATGAGCTGGTTGTGGGCAATCATCGTGGGACTGGTGCTCGGTGTCATCGCCAGAGCGATCCTGCCGGGTAAACAGGACATCCCGCTCTGGCTGACGGCCGTGTTCGGCATCCTCGGCAGTATCCTCGGCAACGCCGTCGCCAGCTGGATCGGTGTGGAGAACACCAAGGGCATCGACTGGATCCGCCATCTGCTGCAACTGGCGGGTGCCGTGGCCGTCGTCGCCGTCGGCGACATGGCCTGGCAGTCCTTCCGCCGCAGCCGCAGGCAACGAACCTGACCTCCGGGGTCACACAGTGCCGCGGCCGGACACGCCTTCTTCACGTGTCCGGCCGCGGCACTGTGACGCGGGGGAGGGTCAGCCGACCGGGCCGACCTCCACGGCCGCCAGGTTCTTCTTGCCCCGGCGCAGCACCAGCCAGCGCCCGTGCAGGAGCTCCCCGGCGTCCGGCGCGACCTCGCCGTCGACGACCTTCACGTTGTTCACGTAGGCGCCGCCCTCCTTGACCGTGCGGCGCGCACCCGACTTGCTGGGCGCCAGACCGACCTCCACCAGAAGGTCCACCAGCGGACCCAGCTCGGCGACGGTGGCGTGGGGAACCTCGGACAGGGCCGCGCTCAGCGTCGCCTCGTCCAGCTCGGCCAGGTCGCCCTGCCCGAAGAGCGCCTTCGACGCCGCGATGACCGCGGCGCACTGCGCACCGCCGTGCACCAGCGTGGTCAGCTCCTCGGCCAGCGCGCGCTGCGCGGAGCGGGCCTGCGGCCGCTCCGCGGTCAGCTCCTCCAGCTCCTCCAGCTCCTCACGGCTCCTGAAGCTGAGGATGCGGAGGTAGCGCGAGACGTCCCGGTCGTCCACGTTCAGCCAGAACTGGTAGAACGCGTACGGCGTCGTCATCTCGGGGTCGAGCCAGACCGCGCCGCTCTCGGACTTGCCGAACTTCGTCCCGTCCGCCTTCGTCATCAACGGCGTCGCCAGCGCGTGCACGGTGGCGCCCGGCTCCAGCCGGTGGATCAGGTCGATGCCCGCGGTGAGGTTGCCCCACTGGTCGCTGCCGCCCTGCTGAAGGACGCAGCCGTGCCGGCGGTACAGCTCCAGGAAGTCCATGCCCTGGAGCAGCTGGTAGCTGAACTCCGTGTAGCTGATGCCCTCCTGCGACTCCAGCCGCCGGGCGACCGAGTCCTTGGTGAGCATCTTGTTGACCCGGAAGTGCTTGCCGATGTCCCGCAGGAACTCGATCGCGGACAGGCCCGCGGTCCAGTCCAGGTTGTTGACCATCGTCGCCGCGTTCTCGCCCTCGAAGGACAGGAACGGCTCGATCTGCGAACGCAGCCGGGCCACCCAGGCGGCGATCGTCTCCGGGTCGTTCAGCGTGCGCTCGGCGGTGGGCCGCGGGTCACCGATCTGACCCGTCGCGCCCCCCACCAGGGCGAGCGGCCTCAGCCCGGCCTGCTGGAGCCGCCGCATGGTGAGCACCTGCACCAGGTGCCCCACATGCAGGCTTGCCGCGGTCGGGTCGAAGCCGCAATAGAAGGTGACGGGACCGTCCGCGAGAGCCTTGCGCAGGGCGTCCTCGTCAGTGGACTGGGCGAACAGCCCGCGCCACTTCAGCTCGTCGACGATGTCCGTCACGGTTCCGGTGCTCCTTATGCCTGGTAGAGATCTGGGTGTCAGTCTAGGCGGGTCACACCCCCGGGCTGACCGAGCTCATGTTGAAGTCCGGGATGCGCAGCGCGGGCATCGCGGCCCGGGTGAACCAGTCGCCCCACTCGCGCGGCAGCGTCTTCTCCGTACGCCCCGCCTCCGAGGCCCGCGAGAGCAGGTCCACCGGCGACTCGTTGAAGCGGAAGTTGTTCACCCCGCCGACCACCTCGCCGTCCTCGACCAGATAGACGCCGTCCCGGGTCAGCCCCGTCAGCAGCAGCGTCGCCGGATCCACCTCGCGGATGTACCAGAGGCAGGTCAGCAGCAGCGCCCGCCCGGACGTCGCGGCGACCATCTCCTCCAGCGACCGTTCGCCGCCGCCCTCCAGCACCAGGTTGTCGATGGCCGGGGCGACCGGCAGCCCGGTCAGGCCCGCCGTGTGCCGGGTCGTCGTCAGCCGCTCCAGCCTCCCCTCCCTGACCCAGTCCGTCGGGGCCAGCGGCAGTCCGTTGTCGAAGACGGAACCGCTGTCGCCGGAGGAGTGGGCGATCACGAACGGCGCCGCCTCCAGCCCCGGCGCGTGCGGGTCACTGCGCAGGGTGAGCGGCAGCGGGGCGAGCGTCTCGCCCAGCCGCGTACCGCCGCCCGGCGTGGAGAACACCGTCCGGCCCTCCACGGCGTCCCGCGCGGTCGACGACCAGAGCTGGTAGATCAGCAGGTCCGCCACCGCGGCCGGCGGCAGCAGCGTCTCGTACCGGCCGGCGGGCAGCTCGACGCGCCGCTCCGCCCAGCGCAGTCGCTGCGCCAGCTCCGCGTCCATCGCCGCCGGGTCGACGTCCCTGAAGTCCCGGGTCGCCCGGCCCGCCCACGCGGAGCGCGTACGGTCCGGCGACTTCGCGTTCAGCTCCAGCGTCCCGTTCGGCTGGTCGTGGCGCAGCCGCAGCCCCGTCGACGTCCCCAGGTAGGTGGAGGTCAGCTCGTGGTTCGCGAAGCCGTACAGCTCGCGGCCCCCGGCCCGGGCACGCGCGAAGGCGTCGCCGAGCGCCGGGGCGAAGTCGGCGAAGACCTCCGAGCCGGTCTCGGCGGGCGCGTCCGTGAAGCCGGGGGAGGAGGGCGCCCCGCTCACCAGCGGCTGCGCGTCCTCCGCCGGATCCGCGCCCCGCGCGGCGGCCTCGGCGGCCCGCACCAGCGGCTCCAGGTCGTCCGTGGTCACCGCGGACCGGGAGACGACGCCGGACGCCGTCCCCTTCGCCCCGTCCACGGTCGCGATGACGGTCAGGGTCCGACCCCGCGTCACCCCGTTCGTGGTGAGCGCGTTGCCCGCCCAGCGCAGATTGGCGGAGGACTGCTCGTCGGCGATGACCACCAGGCCGTCCGTGGTGGACAGCTCCAGAGCCCGCTCGACGATCTCGTACGGCTTGCTGACGCGACTCATCGCCCGGCCTCCTGCGTCGTATTGAGGATGTTGACGCCCCGGAAGAGGGCGGAGGGGCAGCCGTGCGAGACCGCCGCGACCTGGCCCGGCTGGGCCTTGCCGCAGTTGAACGCGCCGCCCAGCACGTACGTCTGGGGGCCGCCGACCTTCTCCATCGAGCCCCAGAAGTCCGTGGTCGTCGCCTGGTACGCCACGTCGCGCAGCTGCCCGGCCAGCTGCCCGTTCTCGATACGGAAGAACCGCTGCCCGGTGAACTGGAAGTTGTGGCGCTGCATGTCGATCGACCAGGACCGGTCGCCGACCACGTAGATCCCCCGCTCCACCCCGCCGATCAGATCCTCCGTCGACAGCCCGCCCGGATCCGGCTTCAGGGACACGTTCGCCATGCGCTGTACGGGGACGTGGCCCGGCGAGTCCGCGTACGCGCAGCCGTTGGAGCGGCCGAGGCCCGTCAGCTTCGCGATGCGGCGGTCCATCTGGTAGCCGACCAGCGTGCCGTCCTTCACCAGGTCCCACGACTGCGCCTCGACGCCCTCGTCGTCGTACCCGATCGTCGCGAGCCCGTGCTCGGCCGTACGGTCACCGGTCACGTTCATCACGGGGGAGCCGTACGCCAGCTTGCCCAGCTGGTCGAAGGTGGCGAACGAGGTACCGGCGTACGCCGCCTCGTACCCCAGCGCCCGGTCCAGCTCGGTGGCGTGGCCGATCGACTCGTGGATCGTCAGCCACAGGTTCGACGGATCGACGACCAGGTCGTAGGCCCCGGCCTCGACGCTCGGCGCGCGCATCTTCTCCGCGAGCAGCCCGGGGATCCGCTCCAGCTCGTCGTTCCAGTCCCAGCCGGTCCCGGTCAGGTACTCCCAGCCCCGCCCCGCAGGCGGCGCGACGGTCCGCATCGAGTCGAACTCCCCGCTCGTGCCGTCCACCGCGACGGCGGTGAACTGCGGGTGGACCCGCACCCGTTGCTGCGTGGTGACGGTGCCCGCCGTGTCCGCGTAGAACTTGTTCTCGTGCACGGCCATCAGGGACGCGTCCACATGAGCGACCCCCTCCGCGCCCAGCAGCCGCCCGCTCCACTCGGCGAGCAGCGCCGCCTTCTCCTCGTCCGGTACGGAGAAGGGGTCGACGTCGTACGCCGAGACCCAGGTCCGCTCACCGTGCACCGGCTCGTCCGCCAGCTCGACCTTCTCGTCCGACCCGGCCGCCGCGATCACCTTCGCCGACAGCTTCGCCATCGCGACGGCCTGCGAGGCCACCTTCGCGGCGGCGTCCATCGTCAGGTCGACCCCCGAGGCGAACCCCCACGCACCGCCGTGCACCACCCGCACCGCGTACCCGAGGTCCGTGCTGTCCGACGCGCCGGCCGGCCGGGCGTCCCGCAGCCGCCAGGAGGCGCTGCGCACCCGCTCCAGCCGGAAGTCGGCGTGGGTCGCGCCCAGCGCCCGCGCTCTGGCGAGCGCCGCGTCGGCCAGCGCGCGCGACGGCAGGGCCAGGAATGACTGATCTACCTCGTGGGGCACAGGGAGTTCCCTTCTCGATACACGACGGCAGTGAACCATGCCGGAGGGTGACCGCACCGGGGTATAGCGAAGACGCGTGGGGCTACCACCTACCCGCGCGGACTGTAGGAACCCAACAGCACCCCGGACAAGCCACTGTCAGGGCCCGATTCCCCGATCGGCGCATGGTACCGATAGGTTTTCGACGTACCAGACCGCCAAGGAAAGGGTGATCCGTTGAGCCGCTCGGTTCTCGTCACCGGAGGAAACCGGGGCATCGGCCTCGCCATCGCCCGCGCCTTCGCCGACAACGGCGACCAGGTCGCGATCACCTACCGTTCCGGAGAGCCGCCCCAGGCGCTCACCGATGCCGGTGTCCTCGCGGTTCGCTGCGACATCACCGACGTCGAGCAGGTGGAGCAGGCCTACAAGGAGATCGAGGAGAAGCACGGTCCCGTGGAGGTGCTGGTCGCCAACGCGGGCATCACCAAGGACCAGTTGCTGATGCGGATGTCGGAGGAGGACTTCACCTCCGTCCTCGACACCAACCTCACAGGGACCTTCCGGGTCGTCAAGCGTGCCAATCGCGGCATGCTGCGCGCCAAGAAGGGCCGTGTCGTCCTGATCTCCTCCGTCGTCGGCCTCCTCGGCTCGGCGGGCCAGGCCAACTACGCCGCCTCCAAGGCCGGTCTCGTCGGCTTCGCCCGGTCGCTGGCCCGTGAACTCGGATCGCGGAACATCACCTTCAACGTCGTCGCCCCCGGTTTTGTCGACACCGACATGACCCAGGCGCTCACCGAGGAGCAGCGCGAGGGCATCGTGTCCCAGGTGCCGCTCGGCCGCTACGCGCGGCCCGAGGAGATCGCCGCCGCGGTGCGCTTCCTCGCCTCCGACGACGCGTCGTACATCACTGGAGCCGTCATTCCCGTTGACGGCGGATTGGGCATGGGTCACTGATCACCATGAGCGGAATTCTCGACGGCAAGCGCATCCTGATCACCGGGGTGCTGATGGAGTCGTCCATCGCGTTCCACGCCGCGAAGGTGGCCCAGGAGCAGGGGGCCGAAGTCATCCTGACGGCCTTCCCCCGCCCCACCCTGACCGAGCGCATCGCCAAGAAGCTGCCGAAGCCGGCCAAGGTCATCGAGCTGGACGTGACCAACCAGGAGCACCTGGACCGGCTCGCCGGTCTGGTGCGCGAGGAGCTCGGCTCCCTGGACGGCGTCGTCCACTCCATCGGTTTCGCGCCGCAGGACGCGCTCGGCGGGAACTTCCTCAACACGCCGTTCGAGTCCGTCGCCACCGCGATGCACGTCTCGGCGTTCTCCCTGAAGTCGCTGGCCATGGCCTGCAAGCCGCTGATGAGCGAGGGCGGCTCGATCGTCGGCCTCACCTTCGACGCCCAGTTCGCCTGGCCGCAGTACGACTGGATGGGCCCGGCCAAGGCCGCGCTGGAGGCCACCTCCCGCTACCTCGCCCGCGACCTGGGCAAGGACGGGCTGCGCTGCAACCTGATCTCCGCCGGACCGCTCCGCTCCATGGCCGCCAAGTCCATCCCGGGCTTCGAGGAGCTGGCCGACGTCTGGAACAACCGCGCCCCGCTGGCCTGGGACATGAACGACCCGGAGCCGGCCGGCCGCAGCATCGTCGCCCTGCTCTCCGACTTCTTCCCGCGCACCACGGGCGAGATCATCCACGTCGACAGTGGCGTGCACATGATGGGCGCCTGACCGCGCACCGCACGCCCGAAGCCCCCGGCCGCGTACCCCCTCCCGGTTCTCCGGAGGCGGTACGCGGCCGGGGGCCGTTCACGGTCCGTGGTCTCCTGGGCCCCTCCGGTCGTCAAGTCGGCCGATCCACCGCAGAATGAGGAGCAACCGGACTTCTTGTCAGGCTGCGGGAGGGAGATCGCCGTGCGTCCCACGCGCCGCCGAACCCGTCTCCTGCTGGCCGCCCCGGTGGTCGCCGCCGCCCTCGCCGTCCCCCTGGGGGTCCACGCCGCCAGGGGAGCCGACACCGGTAGGGAGGCGGAGCCCCCGAAGCCCGAACCGGCCGGCTCGGAGTGCCGTACCTCCGTCGAGGGATCCCGGGTCGTCGCCTACTGCCACAACCCCTACCCCTCCACCGACCTGGTCCGGCTGCACACCGAATGCGACCGCTGGTGGGACGTCGACGCGGACGGGGCGGCGGTCGCGGTGGAGCCCGGCCGGACCGTACGCCTCGAGGACCGCTGCTGGAAAGAGATCGCCGCGGCGTGGGTCAGCCACCGTCCAGCCCCCGTCTGATCCGAGCGGCGCCTTCGCCGTACGTGCACGGGGCCGCCTCCGCCGGACGTGGCCGGGACGCGGCTGGATCCCCTCGTCGAACTCCCGTCGTCGCCCGGAAGCGGCCCTGCGGGGTCGGGCGGGGTCGGGCGGGGTCGGACGGTAGTTTCGGCGACCGGGCCTAGACCCGGTCCGTCAGGCAGGTCAGCGCGTGGCTCGCCGCCTCGGCCGCCGCCGTCTCCGCGTCCCCGGCCCGGATGGCCTCGACCAGCCGACCATGGTCCATATGGTTCTCCGCCCGCAGCTCGGGGCCCACGTCGCCGCGCAGGTAGTCGCGCAGCAGATCCCCGAGGTCGGCGTAGAGCTCGGTCAGGACGTCGTTGTGCGAGGCCGCGACCACCGCCAGGTGCAGCGTCGCATCCGCCGCCACGAATGCCTCCGCGTTCCCCGAGGCCCAGGCCTCCTCGCGGCGCTCCATCAGCGTGTCCAGCTGCCGCAGATCCCGCTCGGTGCGCCGGGCCGCCGCCAGCCGGGCCGCCGACGACTCCAGCGTCGAGCGCAGCTCCGCGATATGACGCGGATCGGCGGCCGCGAACCTGCGGTGCATCACCCCGGCCAGCTCACTCGTGGCGATCACATAGGTGCCCGAGCCCTGCCGGATGTCCAGCAGCCCGTTGTGCGCGAGGGCCCGCACGGCCTCGCGGACGGTGTTACGGGCCACGCCCAGCTGCTCGACCAGCTCGGGCTCGGTCGGAATCCGCGAACCGACCGGCCACTCGCCCGAGGTGATCTGGTTCCTCAGCTGGGCGATCACCTGATCGGCGAGTGCCGAACGCCGTGGAGACGTCAGCGCCATGATGCTCCTTGCTCGGGGCCCGGCCCGGAGGCGCCGGGCCGAAGAGGGGGTCGGGGCCGGATTGTCCCAGGAAACCCGGGGGTCAGGGGAGGCAACCGATTGGACAAGCAATCATCCCATGATTCTATGATGGCCTCATGCCGGACGACGAGACCCAGACCCCGACCCTGAACCGCGGCCCCGCCGCGCGCACCTCCCACGAGCTCCGCGCCCAGCGACTCCCCGGTGCGGGGGAGGCCCCCGCACCCTGGCTGCTGCGCCTCATCGCCGTGGGACTCGTCCTGGCCGCCCTGAACCTCCGCCCCGCCATCACCAGCCTCGGCGCCCTCCTCGAAGAGGTCCGCGAGGGGCTGCACATGAGCGGGAGCGTGGCCGGCGTCCTCACCTCCGTACCGCCGCTCTGCTTCGCGGTCTTCGGGATCATGGCGCCGCGCCTGGCCCGCCGCTTCGGCGCGGGCGCCGTGGTCTGCGCGGGCATGGTCGCCATCGCGGCCGGCCTGCTGATCCGCCCGTACATCGGCTCCACCGCCGGATTCCTGGCCGCCAGCGCGCTGGCCCTGATGGGCATCGCCGTCAGCAACATCCTGATGCCGGTGATCGTCAAGCGCTGGTTCCCCGACCGCGTCGGCACCATGACGGGCCTCTACTCCATGGCCCTGGCGCTCGGCACCGCCCTGGCAGCCGCCGTCACCGTCCCCGTCACCGGGGCGCTGGGCGGCGACTGGCAGGCAGGACTCGTCGTCTGGGCCGTGCTCGCCGCCGTCGCGGTGCTGCCCTGGATCGTCCTCGTACGCGACCGGACCCCGGCCCCCGGGCAGCCGGCCCCCGCTCCGGGTCCGGACGCCGCGCCCGCCGAGGCGCCGGCCCTGCGGATCACCCGCAGCCGCACCGCGTGGGGCCTGGCCTGCTTCTTCGGGCTCCAGGCCACCGCCGCGTACATCACCATGGGCTGGATGCCGCAGATCTTCCGCGACGCCGGTGTCTCCGCCGGCACGGCCGGACTCCTGCTCGCGGTCACCATGGCCATGGGCGTCCCGCTCGCCTTCGTCATCCCCCGGGTCGCCTCCCGGCTCAAGCAGCAGGGCCCCATCGTCGTCGTCCTCGGCCTGTGCGGCCTGATCGGTTACGGCGGCCTCTACCTCGCCCCCGCCGCCGGCGCCTGGGCCTGGGCCCTGCTCCTCGGTGTGGCCAACTGCGCCTTCCCGCTCGCCCTCACCATGATCGGCATGCGGGCCCGGTCCGGCGCGGGCGTCGTCCGGCTCTCCGCCTTCGCCCAGTCCACCGGCTATCTGCTCTCGATCCCCGGTCCGCTGCTCGTCGGCGTGCTCTACCAGCACAGCGGCGGCTGGGGGCTGCCGATCGCGCTGATGGCAGGCCTCATGATCCCGCAGATGGTGGCCGGGATCCTCGCAGGCCGGGACCGGACGATCGAGGACGAATGCTGAGATGCGACACTGACCTCATGCCAGTGCTCGATCCGAATCCCCAGAACGGCCAGAAGAAGCTTCTCCTCGTGTTCGGGGCGATGCTCCTCATCACCGTCGTCATCGGTGTGATCGCCACGATCGCCTCGCCCTGACGCCCGAGAACCCTGAAACCCCGAGGGGTGGGGCTAGCACCACCTCCCCCTAGGGGGGCAGGGTCAGGGTGAAGTGGGTGGGCCACCGGATGGGGCCGACCGCCTCCGGTCCGTAGATTCTTCGGTGACGACCCGATGACTTGACGGAGGCGGACATGCCGACACCGACGCACACCAGGTCCCACCGACCGGCCGCGGACGGCGTCGAGATCCGGCTGCCCTGGTGGGCCGTGGCCCTGCCCGCCATCGCGTTCGCCGCCCTGTTGCTGATGATCCTCAGCCCCGGACAGGCCCAGGCCGCCACCGCCGGCGATCCCGCGCTCGGACAGCTGATCGAGCGGACCCTCCAGCTGCTGTCCCGTTGAGGCGAACCAGCCCCGGACCAGCACGCCAACTCCCCGGACGAGCACGTCAACCCCCTGCGCCAGAGGCCGCGTTTCATGCGAAGCTGAGGTGTATGAGCGTCGAGACACCTCGCAGGATCGTCCTTCTCCGGCATGCCAAGGCGGAATGGTCACAGGCTTCCGATCATGAGCGTCCGCTGGCCGAGCGCGGCCGCAAGGACGCGCCCGTGGCCGGCCGCAGGCTCGCCGATTCCGGCATCGATTTCGATCTGGCCCTCTGCTCCAGTGCCGCCAGGACGCGGGAAACCTGGAAGCTGGCGGTCCATGAATTCTCCCAGCGGCCCCGGACCGTCTACGAGGAGAGGCTGTACGAGGCCTCCCTCGGTGAACTGATCGCCCTGTTCAACGAGACCCCGGACGAGGTGCGCAACCTCCTGGTCATCGGCCACAATCCCGGGATGCACGGGGCCGCCGACGCCCTCTCGGGATCGGCCGAGGGCGACACCCTGGCCCGGATGACCCGGGACGGCTTCCCCACCGCCGCCTACGCCGTGGTCGAGTTCCCCGGCACCTGGAAGAGCGTGGAGCACGGGGCCGGCAAGCTCACCGAGTACTGGACGCCGAACGACTGAGCGCCGTACCGGCGCCGGACGACCGGCCGCCCGGTACCGCTCGACCCAGGAACGCGCAGGGCCCCGGCACCCAGGACTCAAGATCCCGTGCCGGGGCCCTGCCGCGTACGACCGAGGCGACCGCGTACGACTCCTGAACCGGCGGCCGGGGCGGCGGCAGGCCCGGGGCCGTCAGTCGACGAGACCGTCCGCCGCCTCGACCTCTTCACGGGTGATGCCGAGCAGATAGAGCACGGTGTCCAGGAACGGCACGTTCACCGCGGTGTGCGCCGCCTCGCGGACCATCGGCTTGGCGTTGAACGCGACGCCGAGCCCGGCGGTGTTCAGCATGTCGAGATCGTTCGCCCCGTCCCCGATCGCCACCGTCTGGGCCAGCGGCACCCCCGCCTGCTCGGCGAAGCTCCGCAGCAGCCGGGCCTTGCCCGCCCGGTCCACCACATCGCCGACGACCCGTCCGGTGAACTTGCCGTCCACCACCTCCAAGGTGTTGGCCGAGGCGAAGTCGAGGCCGAGCCGTTCCTTCAGGTCGTCCGTGACCTGGGTGAAGCCGCCGGAGACGACGCCGACCTGGTAGCCGAGCCGCTTCAGCGTACGGATCAGGGTGCGGGCGCCAGGGGTGAGGCGTACCTCGGTGCGGACCTTGTCCACCACCGACGCGTCCAGACCGGCCAGCAGCGCGACCCGGGCGTGCAGGGACTGCTCGAAGTCCAGCTCGCCGCGCATCGCCTGCTCGGTCACCCGGGCGACCTGCTCCTCGCAGCCCGCGTGCGCCGCGAAGAGCTCGATCACCTCGTCCTGGATCAGCGTGGAGTCGACGTCCATGACCACCAGCCGCTGAGCCCGGCGGCTCAGCCCGGCCGAGACCACCGCGACGTCCACGCCGATCTCCGCGGCCTCGGTCGCCAGCGCGGTCCGCAGCTCCGCGGTCCCGGTCCCCGAGACCGCGAACTCGACGGCGGTGACCGGATACTTCGCCAGTCGGAAGATACGGTCGATGTTCCCGCCGGTCGAGGTGATGGTGGCCGCTATGGCGGCGGTCGACTCCGCGGTCAGGGGGTGCCCCAGCACCGTCACATGGGAACGGCCGTCCCCGCGGGGGCGGTTGTCGCCGATACCGGAGATGATCTCGGCCTGCAGCGTCAGGGAGTCGGCCCAGCTGTGCACGGTCGCCCGCAGATCGCCCTCGGTGGTCCCGCCCGCGGTGGGCGAGGTGACCAGAGCACACAGCACGATGCGGCCCCGGGTGACGACCTGTTCGATGTCCACGACGTCGACCGCGTACGCGGCGAGGGTGTCGAAGAGCCCGGCGGTGATACCGGGACGGTCCTTGCCGAAGATCTTGACGAGGAGCGTGGGTGCGTCGCCGCCCGGAGGGATCCCGCCTCCGGGGCCGTCGACCCGGCGGGGCCCAAGGGGCTCGGAGGACGAGAAGGGCTGAGGTGGCTGAGATGCGCTCATGGTGCTCCCACCGTATCGGTCCCACCGGCTCCTCCGGCCGCCCGTCCCGAGTGCCGGACGGAATTCCCCCCGGCGCTGTCCGCTGCGCCGAGCGGCGGTTCCCGCGGCGTCGAGCGGGGGACGTGGGGCGTTGCGGATCTGGCCGGTACGGGTCTTGCGCTCGGACACATCATCCGCCTCGTTTTCGCCGTTATGCGGTCGATGAACCTTCTCTGGGCGGTAACCGGACCTTCATCCGTACTTCATCCGTTCCGTGGTCGTTTCGCCCCTCGGTATCGGGGTGTTCGCACAGGTCTCCGCGCGCTCTTCACCCGCCCGACTTTCGGATAGGGGACAGGTCCTGGAATAGTTCCCCACGATGTTCAGCATCCCTAGACTCCCTGCGACGGGGGTAACACGGGGGACAACTAGTGGGGCGCGGAGTGCCGGAACTCGTACTGGAATTGAATGGCAACACCTGGACGCTCGATCCGTCCAGGTCGTACACCCTGGGGCGTGATCCTCAGGGCGACCTGGCGATCGACGATGCCAGGGTGTCGTGGCGGCATGCCACGATCAGCTGGAGCGGCCGTAGTTGGTTCATCGAGGACCACGGCAGCACCAACGGCACCTACGTGCAGGGTCAGCGGATCCAACAGGTGGAAATCGGCCCCGGCTCGGTGCTGCATCTGGGCAATGCCACAGACGGGCCCCGGGTGAGCCTCAGCGCCGCCGCGGGCGCCGGTGTCGGCGGCGGGCACGCGGCCGGTGCTCAGCAGGCACCCGTGCAGCAGCCCCACCACCAGCCCCAGGGGGGCGGCGCGGGCTGGCAAGGACAGCAGGCGCCCGCGCATCAAGCTCCTGCCCAGCACCAGGCCCCTGCCCAGCACCAGGCCCCTGCTCCGCAGCAGGCCTGGCAGCAGCAGCCGCAGGCACCGCAGCAGCAGGTCCCGCCGCAGCAGCCTTCGCACCAGAAGGTGCCCCACCAGCAGAGCCCCGGGCATCCGGCCGGACCGGGACAGGGCGGTGCCGCGGGGGCGCCGCCGGTCTACGGCGACCGCAGCCCGACCACGTTCCACCAGCTGGCCCTCGGCCGGGTCATGCGCATCGGTCGTGCGCTGGAGAACGAGCTGGTCGTCTCCGACCTCCAGGTCTCCCGCCACCACGCCGAGTTCCACGCGACGCCCGACGGCCGCTTCGAGATCCGCGACCTCGGTTCGCACAACGGCACGTACGTCAACGGCCAGCCGCTCCACAAGTCCGGCTCCGCGCTCATCGGCGCGAACGACATCGTCGGCGTCGGCCACTCGACGTTCCGGCTGGTCGGGGACCGGCTGGAAGAGTTCGTCGACACCGGTGAGGTCTCCTTCTCCGCCCGGCACCTCACGGTGACGGTCGACGGCGGGAAGCAGATCCTCAAGGACGTCTCCTTCGGCGTCCCCGAGAAGTCGCTGATCGCGGTCATCGGCCCGTCCGGTTCCGGAAAGTCCACCCTGCTCAAGGCGCTCACCGGCTACCGGCCCGCCAACCAGGGCGATGTCCTCTACGACAACCGAAACCTGTACAAGCAGTTCGCCGAGCTGCGCCAGCGCATCGGTCTGGTCCCGCAGGACGACATCCTGCACAAGGAACTGACCGTCACCAAGGCCCTCAAGTACGCGGCCAAGCTCCGCTTCCCCGCGGACACCACCGAGGCCGAGCGCCAGTCCCGGATCACCGAGGTCCTCGCCGAGCTCAAGCTCGACATCCACAAGGACAAGAAGATCACGTCGCTCTCCGGCGGCCAGCGCAAGCGCGTCTCGGTCGCCCTGGAGCTGCTCACCAAGCCCTCGCTGATCTTCCTGGACGAGCCGACCTCCGGCCTCGACCCGGGCATGGACCGCGATGTCATGCAGTTGCTGCGCGGCCTCGCCGACGACGGCCGCACGGTACTCGTGGTCACGCACTCGGTCGCCGAGCTGGCGATCTGCGACAAGCTCCTCGTCATGGCCCCCGGCGGTTCCGTCGCCTACTTCGGTCCGCCGGAGGAAGCGCTGAACTTCTTCGGCTACACCAGCTGGGCCGATGTCTTCTCCGCCTTCGAGAACTACCGGGACTACGACTGGGCGGGCCGCTGGCGCGGTTCGCAGCACTATCAGATGTACGCCGCCGACATCGACGCGGTCGCGGCCCAGCCGGTCAACATGCCGCCCCCGCAGCAGATGCGCCCGCCGAAGCCGCAGGGCTGGATGGCGCAGCTGTGGACGCTGATCCGGAGATACTCCTCCGTCATCGCGTCCGACAAGGGCTTCATGGGCCTGATGCTGATCCTGCCCGCCGTGCTGGGCGTGGTCAGCGTGGTCATCCCGGCGGAGTTCGGTCTCGCCGAGCCCGACCCGCCGTCCCGGTTCAACGGCAAGGCCGGAACGATCATGCTGATCCTCGCGGTCGGCATGTGCTTCTCCGGCGCCGCCAACTCCGTTCGAGAGCTGATCAAGGAACGGGTCATCTACGAACGGGAGCGGGCCACGGGCCTGTCGCGTTCCGCCTACCTGATGTCCAAGGTGATCGTCCTCGGTGTGATCACCGCCTTCCAGGGCGTGATCATCTGCGGCATCGGCTTCGCCACCCGCGACTTGCCGGCGGAGGGCCTGATCATGCCGCCCGCCGTGGAGATCTGCCTCTCGATCATCGCGCTGGGTTTCACCTCGATGATGTTCGGCCTGGTCATCTCCTCGCTGGTGAAGACCTCCGAGAAGACCATGCCGCTGCTGGTCATGTTCGCGATCATCCAGGTCGTCTTCACCGGAGTGCTCTTCCAGGTGTACGGGTCGCCCGGCCTGGAGCAGTTCGCCTGGCTGATGCCGTCCCGCTGGGCGATGGCCGCGGCCGGCGCCACGCTGGACCTCGCGCACCTGATGCCGCCGTGGGACCCGAAGAACCCCACCGACCTCGACCCGCTGTGGGAGCACACCGCGAGCCAGTGGGGCATCAACATCACCGTGCTGCTCGCGCTCGGCGTGATCTGCGGCATCGCGGTCGCGCGCCTGCTGCGACGCCACGAGCCCGAGGTCATGCGCAAGTAGAGTCCCGCCGGAACGGAACGACGCCGGAGGCCGGCACCCCCGAGGGGGTGCCGGCCTCCGGCGTGTGTACGGCTGCGATCAGCTGTGTGGCCGGGCTCAGTACGCGCTGTCGACGTTGTCCATGGAGCCGTAGCGGTCGGCCGCGTAGTTGCAGGCGGCGACGATGTTGGCGACCGGGTCGTACAGGTCCTTCTTGGTGCCCGCCACGTGGTAGCGGTCGAAGGTGGGCTGGATCACCTGGAGCAGGCCCTTGGACGGGATGCCGTTCCGGGCGTTGATGTCCCAGTTGTTGATGGCCCAGCGGTTACCGCTGGACTCCCGGATGATGTTGCGGTGGATCCCCTCGTAGGAGCCGGGGATGCCTTCCTTCTTCATGATCGACATGGCCTCGCGGATCCAGCCGTCCAGGTTGTTGGCGTAGACGGGCTTGCGCGGGGTGGAGCGGTTCGCGGCCTCGGTGCCGCGCTTCTCCGCGTCCGCCTTGGCCTTGGCGGCCTTGTCCTTCGCGTCGGCGGCGGCCTTCGCCTTCGCCTTGGCGTCCGCGGCGGCCTTGGCCTTCGCCTCGGACGCGGCCTTCGCCTTCGCGGCGGCGGCCTTGGTCTCGGCGGCGGCCTTCGCCTTGGCGGCGTCGGCGGCCTTCACCAGCTGCTCGGCGGTGGAGTGCTGCTCGAGCATGCTGTTCTGCACGGTCTTGGCCTGGGCGGAGCCCGCGGCGTTGGTGAAGGCCACGGGCGCGGCGGCAGCCGCTGCCTGCGGAGCGATCTCGGCCTCGGCGTTCGACGGGACGAGCGAGAAGGTCAGGGCGGCGACGCCAAGGGCCGACACACCGGCCACGGAGATCTTCTGGACCTTGTTCAGACGACGGACACGGCTGGGTATGCGAGTCGCAGACATGTAGGGCTACCTCTTCGAATGCTCAGGGTGTCCTCACGGAGGACGAGACCGGAGGTGGTGATGCGTACCTCCGTCGGGGACGAGAGCAATTCTTAGCGGCAGCAAAATCGTGTGGCAAAGGTGTGACGTACGAAGGTAGGTAGTGGAAGAGGGTCCTGTTCGTCCGAATTGACCCCCACGCGTGCCTGCTCAAATCGCCCTTATGCGCCCACTAGGTGCGTTCGTAAGTGACCTGGGCCCTATGCCTGGGCTCACATCGGCGACCTAGCGGTCTCACGGATCGTTGCTTGAGTAATTCGGAGCGTCATGTTCCTCGTCCGGCAGGATGAGGCGGGCGTCCCCGAACTCGTGCCAGAGGCAGCGCTCCTGGAGCGCCGCCTCGTACCCGAGGCGCAGAGCCTCGCGCCCCGCCACCGCCTCCGGCATCACAGATGCGAGGCCTCCGGCTGGTGCAGTCCGGTCAGTCAGTCAGTCAGTCAGTCAGCCAGCCCGCCCGTCCACCACCCGCACGCCCCGCCGGGGCGTCACCACCAGATCCGTCCACCCCGCCGCCGACCGCACCCCTCCGTCCGCCCCCGCCGCCGACTCCAGCCCCCGCGCGGCCGTCGTCCCCACCGTGATCACCCGCCCGCCCGCCCGCCGCACGGTCATCACCGCGCGCCGCCCGCACCGCGTCCACCAGCCACGCCGTCGCAGCCGGCACCGCGAACCGCTGGGGGTGCGGCGGCTCGTGCCCGTCCGCCGAAGCCACCCCCCCCGTATGCGGGGACAGCGGAGCGAACAGCCCGGCGCGCAGGCCCCGCCACCAGCGAGGCCGTGAACGGCGCGCTGGCCCGGCGCGGCGAACCGCCCGCCGGCCGGCCGCTCCCGCACCGGCCGCAGGAACGCGGGCGCCACGCTCTCCGGTGTCGGCTGCCGCACCTCGTCCGCCTCCTGGAGGACCGCCGCGGCGTACAGGTCCGTCGCCAGTCACCCGGGTCGACCGCCCCCACCCGCGGCGGCCCTGGCTCCTCCTCGCCCGGGACCGCCGCCAACCGGGCATTGGGCTTTCGCCGGGAGGCCCCGGCGAATCCACCGTAGGAAGCCCCGGCAGCACCGCGCCTCGCCGGGAGCCGCGGCCGCCCCCCGTACTTCGGCGTGGGTCCCGAGCGGTCCTACGCCCTCCGGCGGAGAGGCCCACCCCCCCGGACCTAGGCCACCCGCACCCTCATCACCGACCCCGGCCCGATACGACCGCGCGGCCCCCGCCGGTACGGTGATCCCATGAGTCATCGCCCACCGTCGGGCCTCGCCGCGGTGAGTGCCGCGCTCCTCGCCATGAGCCGGCACCTCGAAGTGGGCGACGTCCTCAAGACGATCGTCGCCTCCGCCCGTGAACTGCTCGACGCCCAGTACGCGGCCCTCGGCGTCCCGGACGACCACGGCGGCTTCGCCCAGTTCGTGGTCGACGGCGTCAGCGACGAACAGTGGAAGGCCATCGGCCCGCTGCCCCGCCAGCACGGCATCCTCGCCGCGATGCTCCACCAGGCGAAGCCCGAGCGCCTAGCCGACGTCCGCAAGGACCCCCGCTTCGAGGGCTGGCCCGACGCCCACCCCGACATGTCCGACTTCCTCGGCCTGCCCATCACGGACGGCGACGAGATCATCGGAGCGCTGTTCCTCGCCAACAAGCTGTGCCCCAAGCCCGAGGGCGGCTGCGGCTTCACCGCCGAGGACGAGGAACTGCTCCAGATGTTCGCCCAGCACGCGGCCATCGCTCTCACCAACGCCCGCCTCTACGAGCGCAGCCGTGAACTGACCATCGCCGAGGAACGCTCCCGGCTGGCCCACGAACTGCACGACGCGGTCAGCCAGAAGCTGTTCTCGCTCCGCCTCACCGCTCAGGCCGCCACCGCCCTCGTCGACCGCGACCCGGTCCGCGCCAAGGTCGAGCTCCAGCAGGTCGCCGCCCTCGCCGCCGAGGCGGTCGACGAGCTGCGGGCAGCCGTCGTGGAACTGCGCCCCGCCGCCCTCGACGAGGACGGGCTCACCGCCACCCTCCGCACCCAGATCCAGGTCCTGGACCGGGCGCACGCCGCCGAGGTCGCCTTCGAGAGCCGCGGAGTGCGCGCGCTGCCCGCCGCCCAGGAGGAAGCACTGCTCCGGGTCGCGCAGGAGGCCCTCCACAACGCCCTGCGCCACTCCGGTGCGGAGCGTGTGAGCGTCACCCTGGTCCGGCGTGGCACCGACACCGTCCTCCGGGTCACCGACGACGGGGCGGGCTTCGACCCCACCGCCGTGCGGCGGGCGGGCCGTCACCTCGGCCTCGTCTCCATGCGCCACCGGGCGAACAGCGTCGGCGGCCGACTCACCGTTGCCTCGGAGCCCGGCAAGGGCACCACGATCGAGATGGAGGTGCCCGGTGGCTGACAAGACCATCAGGGTGCTGCTGGTCGACGACCATCAGGTGGTCCGCCGCGGACTGCGTACGTTCCTGGAGATCCAGGAGGACATAGAAGTCGTCGGCGAGGCGTCCGACGGCGCGGAGGGCGTGACCCGGACCGAGGAGCTCCGCCCCGACATCGTGCTGATGGACATCAAGATGCCCGGCACGGACGGCATCGAGGCCCTGCGCCGCCTCCGGCAGCTCGACAACCCCGCAAAGGTGCTCATCGTCACCAGCTTCACCGAGCAGCGCACGGTGGTCCCCGCCCTGCGCGCCGGAGCCTCCGGTTACGTCTACAAGGACGTCGACCCGGACGCCCTGGCCGGGGCGATCCGCTCGGTCCACGCCGGCCACGTCCTGCTCCAGCCGGAGGTCGCGGGAGCGCTGCTCGCCCAGGACGACGCGGGCGCCGGAACGGGCCGGGGGAGCACGCTCACGGAGCGGGAGCGCGAAGTTCTCGGCCTCATCGCGGACGGGCGTTCGAACCGCGAGATCGCCCGCGCGTTCGTCCTCTCGGAGAAGACGGTCAAGACGCACGTGTCGAACATCCTGATGAAGCTCGACGTGGCCGACCGTACCCAGGCGGCGCTGTGGGCGGTGCGCAACGGAGCGGCGGGCTGACGTCGGCGCCGCCGGGTTCCCGTCCGGACCGAGATTCATACTGTCGGGTGTATGTCACCCGTACGGCGCATCGTTCCAGGCCGCACGGCGTTCTCCCGGGTGTGCTGCGACGGCTTGTCGCAGCCTCTCTAGGAGCATCCTGAAGTGAAGAACCTGAAGAAGGCCGCCGCCATCACCATGATCGCGGGCGGGCTCGTCGCCGTCGGCGCCGGAGCCGCCTCCGCCACCGGTCACAGCGGCGCCGACGCCCATGGCGTGGCCGCCCACTCCCCGGGCGTCGTCGGCGGCAACCTCGCGCAGGTCCCCGTCGCCGTCCCGGTGAACGCGGTCGGCAACACGGTCAACGTGGTGGGCCTGCTCAACCCGGCCTTCGGTAACTTCGGCCTCAACCACTGACCCACCCCAAGCCCCTCCCGAAAGCCGGACGCGCCTACATCCCCAAGGCCTCGTCCGGCTTTCGCCCCGCGGACTCCGCCCGTCCCTCTCCAGCCCGTCCGGCGCTTGAGGACGGACCCCTCGCCAAGGGGGGCCCGAGCCCTACGACTCCGCAGGGCCGTGGGGCCCCGCCGCGGCGGGGCCGCCCCCTCCCAGCTGACTCGGCGCACCCACGCATCCAGCCCGTCCGGCGTTTGAGGACGGAACCCCGAGCCGGGGCCCCGGGGCCAGGGCCCCCGCACTCCGGGGTCACCCCAGCCCGTCCGGCGCTTGAGGACAGAAGGCCGCGGGCCTACCGCCGAACCTCCCCGCCCTCCACATACGCGTTGTACGCCGCCACCTGAGCCCGCCGAGCCACCCGCTCCACCGGCCGCAACGCCTCCCCCCGCGCCGCGATCTCCGACGCGCTCACCGCACCGCCGTGCCCGTTCTCGTACGCCACCGAGACCAGCAGCCCCACCCGCTGCGCCATCTCCAGCACCCGCACCGCCCGCGGCGGATACCCGGGCGCCAGTACCTCGCGCCCCAGCTCCGCCCGCGCCCGATACGCGTCCACCGCGGCCTCCGCCACCGGCCCCGAACCGGCCACGTCCAGCCGCGACAACACCGCCGTCGCGTCCCGCAACGCCTCCGCCAGCTCCCGCTCCGCCTCGCCCAGCGACGGCACGTCCGCGGGCGGCGCCTCCCGTACCGGCAGCACCCGCCACACCACCTCGACGTGCAGATCCCCGGCCGGCCCCGCCTCGGCGACCTCCGGCACCAGCCCGTACGCCACCCCGTACGCGACCACCGCCTCCTCCGCCTCCAGCGCCCGCGCGTTGAAATCGGGCGGACCGCTCAGCCCCAGCGGATGCCCCGGCACCGGCAGCGCCACCCGGAACCCGGTCGCCCCCAACCCCCTCAGCCGACCGAGCGCCAGCGTGAGCCCCACCGGCCCCGCCTCACCCGGCAGTCCATCGACGCGGTGCACCGCGTCCTCCCCGACAATCGCGAGGGCCGCCTCGTCCGGCGAGACGAGTCCCGCCAGAAGCGCGTTTCCCCAAGCGGCCAACAACCCTGAACGTGGTTCGACAAGCATGCCGACAGCCTAGGCAACGCCTGGGAACGGCCCTCACGCCTGAAGCACTCGCGCGGTGGCGTAGGTTTTCCCTTGGGAGCCGTGCCCACCGGCACGCGACGATCGACGAGACTGCATGGGGAGACAACGCGCCATGAGCGATGTACTGGAGCTGGTGGACGTATCCGTGGTCCGCGACGGACGCGCTCTGGTGGACGATGTCTCCTGGTCGGTCAAGGAGGGCGAGCGCTGGGTCATCCTGGGCCCCAACGGCGCCGGCAAGACCACCCTCCTCAACCTCGCCTCCAGCTACCTCTTCCCGAGCACGGGAACGGCCACGATCCTCGGCGAACAGCTCGGCGGCGTCGGCACCGACGTCTTCGAGCTCCGCCCCCGGATCGGCATGGCGGGCGTGGCGATGGCCGACAAGCTGCCCAAGCGCCAGACGGTGCTGCAGACGGTCCTCACCGCGGCGTACGGCATGACCGCCACCTGGCACGAGAACTACGAGGCCGTCGACGAGGAGCGCGCCCGCGCCTTCCTCGACCGCCTCGGCATGACCGAGTACCTGGACCGCAGGTTCGGCACGCTCTCCGAAGGAGAGCGCAAGCGCACCCTGATCGCCCGCGCCATGATGACCGACCCCGAACTGCTGCTCCTGGACGAGCCCGCCGCCGGGCTCGACCTCGGCGGGCGCGAGGATCTCGTACGCCGCCTCGGCCGCCTCGCCCGCGACCCGTTCGCCCCCTCCATGATCATGGTCACCCACCACGTCGAGGAGATCGCGCCCGGGTTCACCCACGTCCTGATGATCCGCCAGGGCAAGATCCTCGCGGCCGGCCCCATGGAGACGGAGCTCAGCTCCCGCAACCTCTCGCTCTGCTTCGGCCTGCCGCTCATCGTCGAGCACACCGGCGACCGCTACACCGCCCACGGCCTCCCGCTCTCCTGACCCCGACTCCGCCGCGTAAGGGCCCTGCTTCCGGGCGCCGGCAGGCCCTCGTGCCACGATCGGCAGGCCGTGCACCGCAGTTGGCCACCCGTGCGCCCTGTCGGTGACGCACCGACAGTCCTACGATGACCATGTGGACATCGACGCATGGGTGTGGTGGCTGATCGGCGCGGTGGGGTTGGGCATCCCCCTCGTCCTGACCGCGATGCCCGAATTCGGGATGTTCGCCGTCGGGGCGGTGGCCGCATCGGCCGTCGCCGCCCTCGGCGGCGGAATCGTCGCCCAGGTTCTGGTTTTCGTCCTGGTCTCGGTCGCGCTGATCGCCGTCGTGCGCCCGATCGCCGCCAGACACCGGGCCGGTCAGGCCGGGCACGCCAGTGGCATCGACGCCCTGAGGGGGCGTCAGGCGGTCGTGCTGGAACGGGTATCGGCCTCCGGGGGACGCATCAAGCTCGCCGGTGAGGTCTGGTCGGCCCGCACGCTCGACGCCGACCAGGTCTTCGACCCCGGCAGCCAGGTCGATGTCGTGGACATCGACGGAGCGACGGCCGTCGTCATGTGACCGAAGCGTGCACGTGGCGGGCCCAGGTCTGCCAGACTCGAAGTCGATCATGTCGATCACCATGCGAACCCGGACCGGCCCGCAACGCACGGATCACCGGCCCCACATGAGCACCGACCCCGATCACCGCGATCCACCGGCCAACCGAAGGGCACGAGAGACACCATGAACTCGATCATCATCGTTCTGATCATTCTGGTGGTGCTCGTCTTCATCGCCCTGATCAAGACGATTCAGGTCATCCCACAGGCCAGCGCCGCCATCGTGGAGCGGTTCGGCCGCTACACCCGCACCCTGAACGCGGGCTTGAACATCGTCGTCCCGTTCATCGACTCGATCCGCAACCGGATCGACCTCCGTGAACAGGTGGTGCCCTTCCCACCGCAGCCGGTGATCACCCAGGACAACCTGGTCGTCAACATCGACACCGTCATCTACTACCAGGTCACCGACGCCCGCGCCGCGACCTACGAAGTCGCCAGCTACATCCAGGCGATCGAGCAGCTCACCGTCACCACCCTCCGCAACATCATCGGCGGCATGGATCTGGAGCGGACCCTCACCTCCCGTGAGGAGATCAACGCCGCCCTGCGCGGAGTCCTCGACGAAGCGACCGGCAAGTGGGGCATCCGCGTCAACCGCGTCGAGCTCAAGGCCATCGAACCGCCGACCTCCATCCAGGACTCGATGGAGAAGCAGATGCGCGCCGACCGCGACAAGCGTGCCGCGATCCTCACCGCCGAGGGCATCAGGCAGTCCCAGATCCTCACCGCCGAGGGCGAGAAGCAGTCCGCGATCCTGCGGGCCGAAGGCGAGGCCAAGGCGGCAGCCCTGCGTGCCGAAGGTGAAGCCCAGGCCGTCCGCACGGTCTTCGAGGCCATCCACGCCGGAGACCCGGACCAGAAGCTCCTCTCGTACCAGTACCTCCAGATGCTCCCGAAGATCGCCGAGGGCGACGCCAACAAGCTCTGGATCGTGCCCAGCGAGATCGGCGACGCCCTCAAGGGACTCAGCGGAGCCTTCGGGAACCTCGGCGGCGGCATGCCCGGCTTCAACACCGGCGGCAACAGCAACGGCGGGAACGGCGGGAACGGCGGGAACGGCGGGAACGGCCACGGCTCCATCCCCGCCCCGGCGGTGGAACGACGCGAGGAACCCCCGGTCTCCTGATCCGATAGCCCTTTCGTGCATGATCAGTGAGGCCCCTCGACCTTCATGGCGGGGAGGCGTCACTGACCACCGAAGGAGATGGCCTTGTCCATCTGGGAAATACTCGCCGTCTTCACGGCCGGCGTCGGAGCGGGCACGATCAACACGATCGTCGGCTCGGGCACGCTGATCACCTTCCCCGTCCTGCTCGCCACCGGCCTCCCGCCGGTCACCGCGACCGTGTCCAACGCGCTGGGTCTCATCCCCGGCTCCATCAGCGGGGCCATCGGCTACCGCAAGGAACTCGCCGGGCAGCGCCGACGCATCCTCAAGCTGAGCGTCGGCGCGGCGGTCGGCGGCCTCTGCGGGGCGACCCTGCTCCTCGCCCTGCCCTCCACCGCCTTCGAGACGATCGTCCCCGTCCTGGTCGCCCTGGCGCTCGTCCTGGTGATCCTGCAACCACGCATCAGCAAAGCCGTCCAGCGCCGTCGCGAACACACCGGCGCCGCGCCCCGCACCGACGGCGGTCCTCTCCTGTTCACCGGCCTGATGCTCGCCAGCGTCTACGGCGGATACTTCACCGCCGCCCAGGGGATCATCTACCTGTCGTTGATGGGCATGCTGCTCGACGACACCATGCAGCGCCTCAACGCCGTCAAGAACGTCCTGGCGGCCGTGGTCAACACCATCGCCGCGCTGTTCTTCCTCTTCGTCGCCCACTTCGACTGGACGGCCGTACTCCTCATCGCGGTCGGCTCGGCCATCGGCGGCCAGATAGGCGCCAAGGTCGGCCGCCGCCTGAGCCCCACCGTCCTGCGCGCCCTCATCGTCGTCGTCGGCACGATGGCCATCGTCCAACTGCTGCTCCGCTGACGTACGTGGGCCCGCCCCTCACAGGGACGGGCCCACGGATACACCACCCGACGTACACCGACTACGTCACGGCTCCCCGCGGCCGCGTCGGACGATCACTCCGGCGCCCTACGCCGCAGCTGCCCGGTCCAGCCACTCCGGCAGCGCCGAACGGCCGCCGGCTCCCATCGCCAGCAGCATCGCCTCGGCGGGGGAGGGGACGAACGGCTGCTTCAGCAGCGGCATCCCCGCCTGGTCCGGCGTCCGGGCGGCCTTGCGGTGGTTGTCCTCGGCACAGGAGGCCACCGTGTTCAGCCAGGTGTCCTGCCCGCCCTGGGCACGCGGCACCACATGGTCGACGGTGGACGCCCGCCGCCCGCAGTACGCGCACCGGTGCTGGTCCCGTATCAGCACACCCCTTCTGGACCACGGTGCCTGTCTTCGGAACGGCACCCGTACGTACCGGCAGAGCCGGATCACCCGGGGCGCCGGAATGTCCACGGCGGCACCACGCATACGGAGCTCGGGATGCGACTGCTCGACGACGGCCTTGTCCGTCAGGATCAGGACCACCGCACGGTTGAGCGTCACTGTCGACAGCGGCTCGAAGCTCGCGTTGAGAACCAGCGTGTCACGCATCCTGCCCACCTCCCGTGTGCCGCCCGCCCCCTGGCAGGCCCGGATCAACTCTGGCTGGGCAGGCCGCGATGGACAACGCAATAAAAAATGCCCTGCTCTGATCTCTCCAAGACCAGAGCAGGGCAAACAGCAGACGAACTAATCGCCGGAGGGAGCCTCGTACTCACCGATCAGCTGAGCACGCCCCAGGGTGTGGAACCGAAGATTGAATCCGGTCACCGCGGGAGACGCGTCGCTGTCGATGCCGAGCTTCTCGGTGTCCACCGCGTACACGGTGAACACATAGCGGTGGTTCTCCCCGGGCGGCGGCGCGGCACCCCCGAAGTCCTTGGAGCCGTAGTCGTTACGGGCCTGGACGGCCCCTTCGGGCAGCCCCTCGAACTTTCCGCTGCCCGCACCGGCCGGAAGCTCCGTCACCGAGGCCGGGACGTCGAAGAGCACCCAGTGCCAGAACCCGCTGCCCGTCGGGGCATCCGGGTCGAAGCACGTCACGGCGAAGCTCTTGGTCCCATCGGGGAAACCCTCCCACCGCAACTGCGGCGAAGTGTTCCCGCCCGCAAGCACCTGGGCATCGCCCAGCACGGCCCGCGGCGCCAGGTCGTCGCTCACCACGGTGAACGCCGGAACCTCCGGATGGAAGTCGTGCGGCAGCGGGGCCCTCTTCGGCTCGGTCACGTCTCGCACCTCTCCTGATCGGTTCGTCTGCCTTCCCACCCGACTCTAGGGGGCGGTGCCCTCCTCTAGCTCCAGTTGCGCTGTCCGCCGACCTGGGCGAGCCACTGGTTGAGGTAAGCGGCCCAGTCGGTCTGCTGGTAGTCCTGCAGCCCCACCTTGAACGCGCGGTAGGAGTCGCTGCCCTCGCTGAACAGCCCCGGCTTCTTGTCCATCTCCAGGACGACGTCCATCTCGCGGTCGTCGGCGATGAACGTCAGCTCCACCTGGTTCAGACCGCGGTACTGCGCCGGCGGCACGAACTCGATCTCCTGGTAGAACGGCAGCCGCTGACGCGTACCGCGGATGTGACCGCGCTCCATGTCCGCGCTGCGGAAGCCGAAGCCCAGCTGCCGGAAGGCGTCCAGGATGGCCTCCTGCGCCGGCAGCGGGTGCACGTTGATCGGGTCCAGGTCACCGGAGTCCAGCGCGCGGGCGATCTCCAGCTCGGTGGTCACCCCGATGTTCATCCCGCGCAACTGCTGGCCGCCGAACATGGTGATCGGCGTCTCCCACGGGATCTCCAGGCCGAACGGCACCACGTGCACCGCGCCCGCCTGCACCTCGAAGGCACCCCCGAGGCTCACCTTGGTGAACTCGATGTCCTGCTTGGTCTCCTGGTCCCCGCCCTCGACCTCGACCCGCGCCTGGAGGCCGACGGAGAGCCCCTCGATCTGCTGGGCGACCGAACCGCCCTGGATCCGCACCTCGCCCTGGACGACCCCACCGGGGACGACGTTCGCCTCGGTGAGCTCGGTCTCCACCGAGGCACCGCCGGCACCCATGCTCGCGAGCAGCCGCTTGAAGCCCATAGTCACTCCTTCTAGGTTCTGACCCCTACATACGCGCCACGACGGTAGCCGGTTCCCGCCAGCGCGATCCCAGTACCCTCGGTCGCCATGACCAAGACCCCGGACCGCGCTCCCCTCACACGACAGTTCTTCGACCGCTCCGTACTGGAAGTGGCTCCCGACCTCCTGGGCCGCACGCTCGTCCGCCGCAGCGCGGCGGGCACGATCGAGCTGCGCCTGACCGAGGTGGAGGCGTACGCGGGCGAGGTCGACCCCGGATCGCACGCCTTCCGGGGCCGTACCGCGCGCAACAGCGTGATGTTCGGTCCGCCCGGTCACGCATACGTCTACTTCACCTACGGGATGTGGCACTGCCTCAACCTGGTCTGCGGCCCGGAAGGCCGGGCGAGCGGGGTTCTGCTCCGGGCGGGCGAGATCAACGTCGGCGCCGCTCTGGCCCGCGACCGACGCGTCTCGGCCCGTAACGACAAGGAACTGGCCAAAGGCCCGGCCCGGCTCGCCACCGCCCTCGATGTCGACCGCACCCTGGACGGCAGCGACCTCTTCGGCGGCCCTGCCCCGGCCCTGTCCGTACTGCACGGCACCCCGCCGCCGCGCGCCCTCGTACGCAGCGGCCCCCGCACAGGGGTGGGCGGCGACGGCGCCCACCAGCCGTGGCGCTTCTGGATCGAGGGAGACCCCACGGTGAGCCCGTACCGCGCCCACGTACCGCGCCGTCGGCCGAGCACCAAGACGACTTGACGCACCCTCGGCAGACGTCTAATGTAGTCCGAGCCGCTTGACACGGGTACAGCTCTCTGCGCAGTCCATCGGACCGGGCCGAGCCACTCGAAGCGGCCAAACCACTACCTACGACTCACCCTTGGCGGGTGCGAATTCGGCATGCCCGTAATTTGCCCTATCGACTCGATTATGAGTTGCCAAGATGATCGGCTAACGTAGTGCACACGCCGAAAGGCAAGGCCGCTCCGTAGGCCACCCGAAATCGAATTCGGACCGGAAACGGAACGAAAAAGAGTCTGGTAAAGTCGGACTCGCCGGAAAGGGAAAACGCGAAAGTGAAGAACCTGGAAAGCGAGATGCGGGACCCGCTTCGACCGGGAATCGGACACGAAAGAGTCTGATAGAGTCGGAAACGCAAGACAGCAGGACAGCAGGAAAAAGAAGTAAACGAAGGGAAGCGCCCGGAGGGCCCCGGTGAAACGGGACCGAAGGAAGCGTCCGTTCCTTGAGAACTCAACAGCGTGCCAAAAGTCAACG